>NZ_CAKKMV010000006.1 GCF_918697865.1 Massilia sp. Bi118
GCCGCCGAATTTCTTCGACAGGACGGTTGCGATTGCAGCCGTCAGGGTGGTTTTGCCGTGGTCAACGTGACCAATGGTGCCGACGTTGACGTGCGGCTTGGTCCGTTCGAATTTACCTTTTGCCATTCTTGACTCCTAAGATCCTAACGATTTTTTGAAAATACCAGGCACGCCTGACGGTCGGGTACTGCTGACTGCCGTTTTGAATTCTGGTGCCCTTGACGTGGATTGAACACGTGGCCTCTCCCTTACCAAGGGAGTGCTCTACCACTGAGCTACAAGGGCTTATTTGAAACTGGAGCGGGTGAAGGGAATCGAACCCTCGTCATAAGCTTGGAAGGCTTCAGCTCTACCATTGAGCTACACCCGCACGAGGTACTTCTCAACTCAACTGCTTTCGATTCACAACACGATCAACGCTTTTTGGTGGTGGGGGCTGGATTCGAACCAGCGTACTCAGAGAGGGCAGATTTACAGTCTGCTGCCTTTAACCACTCGGCCACCCCACCGCGAAGAACCGCAGAGTATGAAGCACGGACAAACTTCTGTCAACTACCGTTTCATCAGAACTGATCTGACTCACATAGTGTCGTTGCTTCGGGGCGTGATTGTAGCGACCCGACCGCAACTCCGCAAGGGCTGTTTATAGAAAGTTTATCTCAAGCGCCGCGTATTGACGGAAGCGGCTAGACTGCTCCCAAACACGGGGTCCAGCATGGTCCGCATTCCACCGCCCGGTACGACACGATGGCACTGGTCGCAGCTGCTGCTGGCGAGCCTGTTGGTCGTCGGCATTTATGTGGCCATGCGCTTCATCAGCGACGGCCTCGACCTGCCTCCCGGCTATGCCACCCCGGTCTTCCTGCCGGCCGGCGCCGGCTTCGCGCTTGCGGTCACCACCGGCTGGCGCATCCTGCCCGCGATCGCCCTCGGTTCGGGGTTGCTGCACCTGCCCGGCGGCTGGCTGGGTCCCGACGCCACCCCGTCCGCGGGCGCCGTGATCCTGGTAGTGACGACCTTCGGCTCGGTGCTGCAGGCCTGGCTGGGCGCCAGGTGGTTCCGGCGCCTGGCGCGGCCGGCCCTCGATTCGGCGCGCGACGTCGGCCGCTTCCTGCTGCTGGCGCCCCTGATGTGCCTGATCAACGCCGGCATGAGCGTGCCCACCCTGTACTGGCTGGGCCTGGTCCCCACCGCGGAGTTCTGGGCCAACTGGGTCAACTGGTGGGCCGGCGACACCATCGGCGTGCTGCTGGCGGCGCCGCTGGTGTGGATCATCTGCGGCCGCCCGCGCCCGCTGTGGCGCAGCCGCGCCCTGCCGGTCGCCCTGCCCCTGGTCCTGGCGGCCGCCGCCGTGGTGTCGGTCTACGAACAGGCTGTCAAATGGGAAACCGAGCAGCACCTGCAGCCCTACCGCCTCAAGGCCCAGCAGGTGGCGGACGGCCTGCAGGCGGAATTGAACGAACATGAACGCTTCGTCGGCACCTTTGCGCGCACCCTGGGCGCCGAAGACAAATACATGGCGCGCGACAAGTTCCTGCGCATCGCCAGGGGCTATGTCGACGGCCGGCGCGACATTACTGGCCTCAACTGGATGGTGCCGGTGAGCAGCGCCGAGCGCAGCGCCTTCGAGGCCTGGGTACGCGCCGAGGTCGACAAGGACTTCGCCGGCGTGCGCGAAATGGGCCCCGAGCACAAGATGCGGCCGGCAGGCGAGCGGCAGCTCTACCTGCCGATGCTCTATACCTGGCCGCCGGCCAACAGCTTCATGCGCGGCATCGACTTCATGACAGCGCCGGGGCGGGCCGAGACCACCCGGCGCGCCCTGCGCGGCACCCAGCCGGTCGCCACGCCGCCGCTGCAGCTGGTCTCGACCGGAAAGACAGGGATCGTGCTGCTGCGCGCAGTGGGCGAGGCCGGCCAGGCGCCGGTCGGCATGCTGGCCCTGGTGCTGGACGCGCATGCTTTCGTCGAGCAGGCGGTCAGGCGCAGCGGCTTCGGCGGCTTTACCTACAGCCTGGCCGACGTCGGCAACGGCAAGCCGCATGCGCTGGTGGGCGACTTCCTGCGCCCCGTCCAGCGCGCCGACTACCGGGTACATCTATCCTACGGCGGCCGCGCCTATGCGCTGCGGTTTTCGCCGACGCCCGCCTACATGGAACAGCAGCGCGGCCTGGTCAGCTGGACCGTGCTGACCGCCGGCCTGCTGTTGACCGCCCTGCTGGGCGCCCTGATGCTGCTGACCAGCGGCGAGCGCGCCGCGGTCGAAGCCAAGGTGCTTGATCGCACCGCGCGCCTGCGCGACCGCGAGGCGCGCCTGCAGGCCATCCTCGACAATGCGGGCGACGCCATCGTCACCGTCGACGCCGGCGGCGTGGTGGTGTCGGCCAACCCGGCCACGGCGGCGCTGTTCGGCTACCCGCTGACGCATCTGCAGGGCCTGGACTTCACCACCCTAGTGCCCGGCGCGGCCGGCGAGGATGGCGCCGAGCTGCTGCGGCGCCTGGACGGGGCGCCGATCGACGAGCGCGAACTCAAGGGCATCGATGCGCGCAGCGAACCCTTCCCGCTGGCGGTCTCGGTCTCGCAGGTCAAGCTGCCGGGCGAGCGGATGTATGTCTGCATCCTGCGCGACCTGACCGAGCAGCACCGCTCGCAGGCCGACATCCACCGCCTGGCCCACCACGACCCGCTCACCGGCCTCGAGAACCGCGCCGCGCTCGGCATGCGGCTGGAGCAGCAGCTGGCCCTGGCGCGCCGTGCGAACGCGCCGCTGGCGGTGCTGTTCATCGACCTCGACCACTTCAAGAAGATCAACGATTCGCTCGGCCACCAGGCCGGCGACCAGCTGCTGGTGGGCGCCAGCGCGCGCATGAAGGATCTGCTGCGCGACGTCGACACCCTGGCGCGCCTGGGCGGCGACGAATTCATCATCGTGCTGGCCGGTCCGCTCACGCCGGACAGCGTGACGGCGGTGGCGGTGCGCCTGGTCGAATCGCTGCAGCAGCCGTATTACCTGGGCGGCATCACCGCGCACAGCGGCGCCAGCGTGGGCGTGGCCCTGTTCCCGGACGACGGCGAGGATGCCGACACCCTGGTGCGCCACGCCGACATGGCGATGTACGCCGCCAAGCGCGAGGGCCGCGGCAATTTCCAGTTCTTCTCGCCGGCCATGAACGCCGCCACCCACGAGCACCTGATGCTGGAAAACCGGATGTGGGCGGCGCTCGAACATGGCGGCTTCGAAGTCCATTTGCAGGCCCAGGTCGAACTCGACACCGGGCGCGTGATCGGCGCCGAGGCGCTGCTGCGCTGGCACGATCCCGAACTGGGCGATGTCGAGCCGAGCCGCTTCATCCCGATTGCCGAGGAATCGGGCCTGATTCTGCCGCTCGGCGACTGGGTGCTGGCGCGCGCCATGGCCCTGCTGGCGGAATGGCAGCACGAAGGGCTGGGCGGGCTGCGCCTGGCGGTGAACCTGTCGGCGCGCCAGTTCGGCGGCGGCGCCCTGCTCGCCCGCCTCGACCAGCTGCTGGTCCAGCACCCGATCGACCCCTCGCTGCTGGAACTGGAGATCACGGAGACGGCCGCCATGCGCGACCCGGAAAACACCCGCGCCCTGCTGCGCCAGCTGCGCGCGCGCGGCTTCAAGCTGGCGATCGACGACTTCGGCACCGGCTATTCCTCGCTGGCCTACCTCAAATTGTTCGCGATCGACCGCATCAAGATCGACCGCGGCTTCGTCAAGGACATCGAGCACGATCCGAACGACGCCGCGATCGTCGGCGCGACCATCGGGCTGGCGCATTCGCTCGGTTTATCGGTGGTGGCGGAAGGGGTCGAGACCCAGTACCAGCGGGGCTTCCTGCGCGACAAGCACAGCGACGAAGCCCAGGGCTATCTGTTCGGCCGGCCGATGCCGGCGCGCGAATTCGGCGACTTCGTCAGGGCGCAAGCGCAGCCAGTACCTGGCTCTTGAGCGCCTTGATCAGCGAAGTCTCGTCCGGCGGCACGCCTTCCGGCGCGGCCTGGATGCGGTCGGCATAGAACAGGCCCAGCTGGGCCTGGCCCACCACCAGCGGCAGCACGATGAAGCTCTTCGCGTCCGGCAGCAGCTGGCGGTGCCAGGCCGGCAGCAGGTCGCGGATCTTCGGGCTGGCGGCGTCCGAGATCATCAGGTCGGCATTGTTCGCCATCGCCAGGAAGAACAGGTCGCGCCCGGCGGCGTTGCCCGCCGCCGCAGGGAAGGCAAACCCGGCCTGGGTCGCCGCCTTGTCCGCGCCGAAGGAGACACGGGCGCGGTACTGGCCGCTTTTGACGTCCTTCAGGACCACGGTGGCGAAGCGGAAGCCCATCGCGGTGTAGAGCGTCTCGAGCACGGCCAGCACCACGTCGTTGACCTTGTGCCCGCCGGCGGCGCGCATCTGCGTCACGTCCTGCACCCCGGCCAGCAGCAGCTCGCGCGCGTTCTTCGGCTTGCCGCTCGGGTAGTTGCCCTGCTCTTCCTCACCGGCGCCCAGGGTGGCCAGCAGCAGCACGTTGGGCAGGCCGTCGCCGTCGCTTTCCTGCGGACGCGGCACCGGTTCCAGGTTCATGCTCTGCAGCAGACCGGTCATCTCCTGCGCGACCGCCGCGAACAGCTCGTCCAGCTGCTTGCCGTCGATGTTCAGGGCGTGGCCGTAGCGCGCCAGCAGGGCCTGCGCTTCCGGGCTGCCGGCCGGGTCGCCGTCCTTGGCCAGCAGGCGCGCCACATCCAGGCTGAAGGAGGCCACCTGGCGCATCCATTCGCCGCGGTTGAGCGCCACCTTCAAGGTCCCTTCCGGCAGCGGGCGCTGGGCGCGCATGATCACGTCGGGGATCTTCCATTCGCCCAACACAGCCTCGGACAGCGCGTCGTAGCTGCAGCCGATGATCATCTGCGCCGCCTGCGCGAGCTTGTGCTTGCCCGAGCCGGCCAGGGTCTTGATCTCGCGGTAGCGCTCATGCTCGTGGGAAGCCACCAGCAGCGGCCCCAGGTTCTTGAACAGCGCCCCGATCGAGGCTTCCTCGGCGCCCTGGTAAAAGCTGTGGCGCGCCATCTCGCGCCCGACCAGGCTGGCGCACAGCGAGGCTTCCAGCTCGATCCGCACGCTCCACGCATGCTCGCTGCTGGCCAGCGCATCCACCAGCAGCATCGCCAGCGCGGTGGTCTTGACGTTGTCGAAGCCGAGCAGGGAGATCGCCCGTGAAATCGTGGTGACGGCGGTGCCGGAGGCGGTGCGGTACTTGACGGTATTCGCCAGGCGCAGGATGCGCTGGGTGAGGGCGACGTCGGACAGCACGTAATAGGCCAGCGCATGGGTGCCTTCGTCGTCCGAGGACGCCATCTGCACCACGCGCGCGACCGAGCTGCCGAGCGCGAACATGTCTTCGTCGCCGCAGACCTTGTTCAGGAGCGCGGCGCGCACGCGGCGGCCATCGGGGATATCGTCCGCCGCCAGGGGCGAAAGGGGTACAGCGTTCATTTGCGTCGTGGCGCCTTATTGTATTTCTTCAGCACCTGCTGGTGCAGGCCGGCCAGCGCCGGCAGCTTCGGGTTGACCGGGTCCAGGCGGCGCACCGCGCCGATATAGGCGATGGCCTGCTGGCCCAGGCGCTCGTCCCAGCCGCCATTGTCCAGGCATTTGAGGACCGCTAGCGCCGCGTTGAACACCACCTGCGGATTGTCGGGCAGCTTGGCCACCGCTTCCTGCATCAGCGCCACCGCACCCTTGAAATCGCCCTCTTTCGCCCTGGCGGCGCCGCCGGCCACCAGGTCGACCACCTGCTGGCGGCTTTCCCTGGCCAGCTGCTGGGCCAGGTCGCCATGGCCGGTCTTTTCGAACACCGCCATCGCGCGGCCCATCGCGGCGCCGTTCTGGGCGTTGCGCATCACCTCGCGCATCACCTCGGCGGCGCCCTCTTCCATGTTGTTCTCGATCGCCACCCGCGCCAGCTCCAGCTTCAGGTCGGACGCCAGCGCCGGCGCATCCTTGCTCGCCGCCAGCGCCGCGATCAGGGATTCGTTCAGGCGCGCTTCGTTGCCGGTGTATTCATGCACCATGCTGGAGGCGATCGCGCTGCACAGCGCCGTGCCCTTCTGGAAAGCCATCGACTTGTCGAGGTCGCGGATCACGGCCGCCGCCTGCACCGGATCGCCCTTGCGCACCAGGGTCTGCACCAGGCGCACGTGGTCCTGCGGATCCTTGAATTCCGAGTACTTGGCCTTGCTGACCACCTGCTTCAGCACCTTTTCCGCCGTGTCGTGGTCGCCGGCCTCGAGCGCGGTCTCGCCCAGCTTGCGCAGGCGCCGCACCGCATGCGGCGACACGGCCACGGCCTCGCCCAGCACCGCCTGGGCCTGGTCCAGCGCGCCCACCGCCTCGTGGGTGCGGGCCAGCCAGTCGTAGGCGTCGACGAAGTTCTTGTTGGTCTCGACCAGGTCTTCGAGCAGGTCCTGCGCCTCCTGGAAGCGCTCGCGCAGGAACAGGGTCTTGGCCAGGCCCAGGCGCGCCCAGGCGATCGCCTTGGCCTCGATCAGGCGCCGGTAGATCGGCTCGGCCTGATCTGGTTCGCCCAGGAACATGTGCAGCTCGGCGCGCAGGCGCAGGAAGTCGATCGCATGGCGCGGATGCTTTTCCTCGCCCTCGATGCAGAGGTCGATGGCCTCGCGCTGGTTGCCCGACTCCATCAGCTCGTACACGGGCAGGAACACGTTGCGCTTGTCGAGCGCGCGGGCGATGCGCTCGAGCAGGCGGTCGGCGGTGAAGGGTTTCAGGATGTAGTCGGTGGGGCCGAGCTCGGCGGCGCTGACGACCTTGCCGTAGTCGCCTTCGGCCGTGACCATGAAGAACATGGTCGCCAGCGGCATCAGCTTGTGGTGGCGCACGTCCTCCAGCAGCTGCTGGCCGTCCTGGCCGCCTTCCAGTGCGTATTCGCACAGCACCAGGTCGTACTGCTTGAGCCCGAGATGCTTGACCGCCTGGTTGGAGCTGCCGGCATGGTCGACCTTGCTCAGGCCGCACATTGTCAGCATGTTATGGATCGTCGCCCGCATCCCGGCATGCGGCTCGATGATCAGGGCGTTGAGCCCGTCTAGTTCGTTCATATCCCGGTGTTTTCCGATCTGCCTGCGTTGGGCGTGGGCTCGCGGACTGCATGGGCCCGCGGGGCTGTCCGAGTATATTACGTCCAGGGAACAAAATACTTAAATCCACACCTGAGACGGCACATGAACTGTCTCAGAAAACCACACTTCCTAGCCGGCGGCGGCTTGGCGGACTGGGCGGCGGCCGCCGCTGGCGCATTCGGCGCGGGTGCCGCCGATGACGATGTTCTGGTAGCGCACCTCGTATTTACCGGCCGAGAGCTTGTCGACCAGGAACTTGGCGCGCCCCAGCACATAGGCATGGCGCACGTTCGAACGGCGGTCCAGGTCGTAGACCTTGACCAGCACCGGCGAGGGATTGTTGCTGTTGTCGACCAGGATCTGCATTTCCTCGCCCTGGTTACCGACCGGGAAGCTGTCGATGTAGCCGGACTGGGCCGGCCACGGGTCGCCGTTCGGCGAGACCTGGCTCTGCAGGTCGGTATCGCAGTCGGGGGCGCGCGCCGGCACCACCAGCTGGGTCACGCCCAGGGCCTTGATGTCGGGCGGGGCGTCAGCCTGGCCCGCCGGACGGGCCCAGCCGTCGTTGCTGGTGTCGGCGCCGAGCGGATCGGGCGGGGAATTCGGGGTGGATGCCGTACCCGCGCCGGGCGTCTTGCCGGCCCAGGCCAGCGCGGCCGGCAGTACCTTCGGCGGATCGACCAGCAGGATGGTCAGCACCACGCCGCCGGCAAAGAAGGCGAGCATCCCGCCCCACCAGCGCGGCGCCAGCAGGAAGCGCCAGCGCGACGGCGCCTCGACCTGGCGCGGCTCCCATTGGGCCTCGCCGCGCGGCCGCTGGCCTTCCTCGCCATGGCTGCCTTCGAGCCATTCGACTTCCCACTCCTCGGAGGCGATCCAGTCGTCGTGCTCCTTGCGGCGCAGCGGATCGGAGAGGATGTTGTAGGCGGTATTGACGATCGCCATGATGCGGGCGGCGCGTTCGTCGCCCGGATTCTTGTCGGGATGGTATTTCTGGCTCAGCGCCTTGTAGGCCGCACGAATGACTTCCTGAGGCGCGTGACGCGACACCTTCAGATTGTCATAGTGTGTGTGGATTTTGGCCATAAGGTCGGAGCGTAGTGACGGTACAGCATAGCCGGGTTTATATCCGGCGCGCAAGTTGTCAGATTTTAAAGCCGGTGGCTACGGTCCGCACGCACAATTGCCGGGTCGGCCTCCACACCTTTCCCGACCAGCAGGACTTTGAAGAGTTCCCCCATTTCGGCCGGCGACACCAATTTTTGAACAGCCTTTGATTGCGGCAAGTAGCGCAGCGCGTCCTCGGGGTCGGTGCGCAGCAGCAGTTCGCCGATGCCGGCCGCCAGCAGGAAGGAGGCCTGGCTCATATACGCGAGCACCTCCAGGCCGGCGTCCTGCGCAGCCAGCGCCATGGCGGTGAAGTCGACGTGGGCGGTGATGTCCTGCAGGCCGGGCAGATAGAAGGGGTCCGGGTGCGCGTGGTGGCGGTAGTGGCACATCAGGGTGCCGCTGCTGCGCTCGTCGAAATAATATTCGCGGGCCGGAAAGCCGTAGTCGCACAGCAGCGCCGCGCCCTTGCCACTCTTGAACATCCCGGCCAGCGAGCGCATGAAGCCGCAGGCCACCGGGTGCACCTCGGTCAGGTAGCCGTCCTGCAGCGTGCTGGCGTCCGGAATCTGGCGCTCGACCTGCTCCAGCAACGCGGCGTCGATCTCACCGGGAATCAGCGTAAAAGCGCCGGCGGCGATGGTGACGTACTGGCGGGTCCAGCCGGCGCCCTCCTTCATGACCAGCTCGACCGGCATGGCGTCCAGCACCTCGTTGGCCAGCACCGCGCCATGGAAGCCCTCGGGCATGCCGTTCAGCCAGCGCACCTGCGGGAAATCCTTCAATGCCTCCTGCTGGCGCGCGCGCAGCTCGCCCGACAGTTCGATGATGGTATAGCTGTCGATCTGCACGCCGAGTTCCGCCAGCGTGGTCAGCACGTCGCGCGCCAGCTTGCCGGTGCCGGCGCCGAATTCGATGATGTTGGGGCCACTTTGGGCCATAATAGCGGCGCTTGCTCGCGCCAGCGTGGCGCCGAACAGCGGGCTGATCTCGGGTGCGGTGGTAAAGTCGCCATCCCTGCCCAGCTTGGCCGCACCGCCGCTGTAATAACCCAGGTTGGGCGCGTACAGCGCGAGTTCCATGAAACGCGAAAACGGGATGGCGCCGCCTTGTTCGGCGATCTCGGCAGCAATCAGGCGCTGCAAGGCCTGGGACGCGGCCAGCGCGTCGCTATTCGGTACGGGTAGGGACATCCGGCCATTGTAGGACATATCAAGCAGAACATGACAGACACCGCAACTACCGACCGCCCGGCCCACGCAGGGCGCGCCCGCGTGGCCCTGGTGACGGGCGCCGGGCGCCGCATCGGGCGAGAGATCGCGCTCGGCATGGCGCAGGCCGGCTGGGATGTCGCCGTCCATTACCGCGCCTCGCAAGCCGAGGCCGAGGAGGTCGTGCACGCGATCCGCGCACTCGGCCGGCGCGCGGTAGCCCTGCACGCCGACCTCGCCGACGAGCATGCCGTGCGCTTGTTGCCGCGTGAAACAGTCCACCTGCTGGGTGGCCTGGATTGCATCGTCAACAACGCTTCGTTGTTCGAATACGACAAGCCTGCAGACTTCTCGCCCAGCCTGCTGGCGGCCCACATGCAGTGCAATGTCGCCGCGCCCCTGCTGCTGGCGCAGGAACTGCACGCCCTGACGCCGGAAGGCGGCCAGGCGGTGGTGGTCAACCTGCTCGACCAGAAACTGTACAATCTCAACCCGGATTTTTTGTCGTACACGCTGTCCAAATCGGCACTGCTGACGGCGACGACGATGCTGGCCCAGGCCCTGGCGCCGAAGCTGCGCGTGGTCGGCGTCGCCCCCGGCATCACGATGGTGTCCGGCGACCAGACCGAGGACGGCTTCGCGCAGGCCCATACCGTCACGCCGCTGGGACGCTCGTCCACTCCGCAGGACATCGTCGAGGCCGTCTGCTATGCGGCGAATGCACGCGCCCTGACCGGCACCACCCTGCTGGTCGACGGCGGCCAGCACCTGGTGCCGCTCCAGCGCGATGTGATGTTTTTAACTAAATAAAGGTTTCACTATGTTGTCCGCCCTGTCCCACCCGCAGCTGCGCGATTGCCGTCGCCTGTTCCTGCGCAATTACGAAGTCATGATCAACATCGGCGTGCATGACTTCGAGAAGAAGGGCGAGCAACGCGTCCTGATCAATGTCGAGCTGTACATCCCGCTGGCCATGTCGACGCCGAAGGAAGACCAGCTGCACGAAGTGGTCGACTACGACTTCATGCGCGAAACCATCGCCAGGCGCATCGCCCAGGGCCACGTGCACCTGCAAGAGACGCTTTGCGACGACGTGGTCAAGGCCATGCTGGCCCACCCGCGCGTGCGCGCCGCCGGCGTGTCGACGATGAAACCGGACGTGTACCCCGACTGCGAAGGCGTCGGCGTCGAAGTATTCCAGATCAAGGATGAAGCATGAGTGAAGTGATTGAGCAGCCCGTCGATAAACAGGCTGAAAAACAAGCGTACGAGAACAACAAGCTGCACAAGCGCCTGTGCCGCCTGGTCGGCCAGGCCATCGGCGATTTCAACATGATCGAGGACGGCGACAAGGTGATGGTCTGCCTGTCCGGCGGCAAGGACAGCTATGCCCTGCTCGACATCCTGATGACCTTGCGCGAGCGCGCACCTATTCACTTCGACATCGTCGCGGTGAACCTCGACCAGAAGCAGCCGAATTTTCCTGCCGAGGTGCTGCCGGCCTACCTGGACAAGCTGGGCGTGGCCTACCACATCGAGAACCAGGACACCTACAGCATCGTCAAGCGCCTGATCCCCGAAGGTAAGACCACCTGCTCGCTGTGCTCGCGCCTGCGGCGCGGCATCCTGTATCGCGTTGCCGACGAGCTGGGCTGCAACAAGATCGCCCTCGGCCACCACCGCGACGACATCCTCGAGACCTTCTTCCTGAACATGTTCTTCGGCGCGAAGATCAAGGGCATGCCGGCCAAGCTGGTCTCCGACGACGGCAAGCACATGGTGATCCGCCCGCTGGCCTACGTGAAGGAAGCGGATACAGAACGCTATGCGGAAGTCAAAGGCTTCCCGATCATCCCCTGCGACCTGTGCGGCTCCCAGGAAAACCTGCAGCGCAAGCAGATCAAGGCCATGCTGCGCGACTGGGAAAAGAAGCATCCGGGCCGCGTCGAGAACATCTTCTCGTCCCTGAGCACGGTCGTGCCCTCGCACCTGATGGACCGCGACATGTTCGGCTTCGTCGACCTCAAAACGGACGGCATCGCCAACCCGAACGGCGACATCGCCTTCGACGAAGAACCGTGCTCGACGCCTTCCGTCGGCACCATTCCGCTGCAGCCGCTCTAAACCCAAGGAGATGTGGATGACCTCGTTTCGCCGACTGCTGTGCGCCGCGCTTGCCGCCCTCTCCCTGCTGCCGGGCCTGGCGGCGGCGGAACCGAGCGCCATCTACCTCGTGCGCCACGGCGAGAAGCTGGCGGGGCAGGATCCGGACTTGAGCCCGCGCGGCCAGGAACGGGCCCGCCACGTCGCGGCCATCCTGCATCGGGCCGGCATCACGGCCATCTTCAGCAGCAAGACGGCTCGCACCCAGCAGACGGCGGCGCCGCTGGCCCAGCAGACCGGTTTGAACGTGCAACTCTACGATGCGCTGGCGCCCCTGGCGCTGGTCGAGAAGGTGCGCGGCTTGAGCGGCGCGGTGGTGGTGGTCGGACATTCGAATACCCTGCCCGAGCTGGTCAAGCTATTCGGCGGCGCGCCGGGAACGGAGATTGCCGACGATGAGTTCGACCGGCTGTATCAGCTGCTGCCAGGGGCGGATGGGAAGGTACGGACTATTCTGCTGGGGACGCCCTAAGTCCTCGGCGGCATCGCCAGTGCGCGGTCGACCAGTTCTTCATCGCTGAGCGGGTCGAGGCAGTCGAGCAGGAGCCATCGGGCCTGGATTGGGTCCGGGCAGCCGGCGCAGAAGGCGTCGATGGTCGATTCGAATTCTTCGTCCGATAAGCTGTCCGGCCTGGGCGGTTTGATGCTGTTCAGGAGCTGGAGTAGTTTTTCCCTGTCCATTTCCTCTTCCTTGAGACGTACGCCCTGGGCGGCAAGAGCGGTCCGATCGGCTCGCCTGCGACGAGCCTGAGCGGTGCTGTTGCGCATGTTCTGCAACCGGTAATACGCATGACGCTACGCTAAAAGTTGGTCGGCCGCTACCACTGCAAGGAAAGCATACCCGCACCACACTGACAAAGTACGGTAACGCCAGCCAATTGCGGTAAAACTTTCGCGTTTACGAGACCAAAGAGGCACGAACCATGGGCCACTGTTGTTGCGCGCAGCAATCACAGATAAGACCGACGCAATCGCGGCAATCAGCATCAATAGCGGAAACGTGAACTGATGATGAATAGGCATCTCTATACAAGCTTCATTAATGGTCGTGGATGAAGATCAGCTAGACCGAGGACTTACTCACGCCGTCAAGCTGCCCTTGTACTGCTTTACGGTGCATGAACAGCAAGCTTAAAAAAACACTGCACCAGTCAACGGCCAACCGAAGAAGAGCGCCCTGAATAAGAGACTACCACCAGAGGAAACAACTAGCGCCAGAGATACTGCCGCCCCAGCCAACAATGCAATGCAGTGCAAGTGTGATGCCGGTGGATTTGAAACACTTTTAAGATAATGAAAGAACAGCACCCACATGGATGCAAGGCCAAGGAATCCAAGTGTCAGTGCGGAAAACATTGCCGGTGGAGAGGCTGCGCTTCGTTCAAAAATGCTTGTCCATGCGACCACCATGCCGACTACAGTCAGCGGCGCCGCGACTAGCGTGGTCGGTACCAGGACGAAAAACGCTACGAGGTACAAAGCCGGCTTTTTCATTCTAGTAATTTAATAGGCTCCTTACATCATTGGCAGGTCTACTCCTGGCCGATAACAGCTACGGCAAAGCCGCTCAGTTCTTCTCAGCCTTTTTCTCGATCTTCGCGTGAATATCATTCACCGCCATCAGCGCCGCCGACCCGAAGAACTTGTGATATTCCGCCACCATCTCGCCATTGACGATCACCGGATCGGTCGCCACGAACTTCTTCGCTTCCTCGATATCCGGGGTATTGAACACGAAGATCCCGCGCCGGCCCTCGACGCCGTCCAGCGGCCCGGCCAGCACCAGCTTTTTCTCGCTGGCGAGGCGATTAATGTTCGCGAAATGGCCCTCGAACATCTTCTTGCGTCCTTCCTTGTCGGTCATCTTGTTGGGCCCGGTCTTCAGGATCACCAGCACATAGCTGCGCATGCCCATGTCGTCGGCGCCGAGCGACTTCGCCAGTGCCGCATCATATTGCACGGCCGGCTTGTCCTGCGCGGCCACGGGTCCCAGGGCGCCCAGCAGGGCGGCGGCAAGAAAGAAGCGCTTGAATAGCATGGATGTCATCCTGGAATAATTAAGTTGTCAGGCTAGCATGAAGCTCCAGGCAAAGGAAAGATGTAGCTTTCATACGCCAATGCAGGTTTTTGAGCCAAAGCCATGTAATATTCCTACCTGCTGCATCAACCCACCTGGACTACTCTCATGCAAATCGGCCACCCTGCCGGCGCTGCCCAGACCGGCACCGCCCCCGCCAATCCGAACGTCGCCAGCCTGCGCGTCTTCGTGTTCGCCCTGTTCTTCATCTTCGGCGGCATCACCAGCCTGAACGACGTCATCATCCCGAAGCTGAAAGACCTCTTCACCCTCAGCTATGCCCAGGCGATGCTGGTGCAGTCGGCCTTCTTCGCCGCCTATTTCATCGTGTCGCTGCCGGCGGCCAGCATCGTGCGCCGCATCGGCTACATGCGCACCGCCGTGGTCGGCCTGCTGACCATGACGGCGGGCTGCCTGCTGTTCATCCCGGCGGCTTCGTCGAGCCTGTTCGGCGCCTTCCTGCTGGCCCTGTTCGTGCTGGCAGCCGGCATCACCATCGTGCAGGTGGTGGCCAATCCGCTGATTTCGATGCTGGGCGCACCGCAGACGGCCAGCAGCCGCCTGACCTTCGCCCAGGCCTTCAACTCGCTCGGCACCACCGTCTTCCCCTATGTCGGCGCGATCCTGATCCTCGGTTCGCTGGCCAAGGTCGACCAGGCCACGCTGGACGCGATCCAGCTGGCGGCCTACCGCGCGGCGGAGAGCCAGGTCGTGGTGAACACCTACATCGGCCTGGCGATCGCGCTGGCCATCGTCGCGGCCATGGTCTGGGCCAACCGCAAGAAGCTGGTCGAGCACACCAGCCCGGAAGGCAGCATCCTGAACGCCTTCGGCCTGCTACAGCGCCCGCGCTTCGCCTTCGGCACGCTGTGCATCTTCCTGTATGTGGGCGCGGAAGTGGCGGTCGGTTCGATCATCGTCAATTACCTGATGCAGCTCGACGTGCTGGGCCTGGGCGCGGAAGCCGCAGGCAAGCACGTGCCGCTGTACTGGGGTGGCGCGATGGTCGGCCGCTTCCTGGGCGCCTATGTCCTGCGGATCTGCTCGCCGGGCAAGGTGCTGGCCGTGGCCGGCGGCCTGGCCGCCCTGCTGCTGTTGGTCTCGGCCAACACGACCGGCGCCGTCTCGGGCTGGTCGCTGCTGGCCATCGGCCTGGTCAATTCGATCATGTTCCCGACCATTTTTACCCTGGCCTCGGAAGGCCTGGGCGAGCGCACCGCCGAAGGCTCGGGCCTGATCTGCATGGCCATCGTCGGCGGCGCCATCGTGCCCCTGATTACCGGCTTCGCAGCCGACATGGCCAGCCTGCGCCTGTCGCTGGCCGTGCCCGCCGTCTGCTACCTGCTGATCCTGGTGTTCGGCTGGTACGCGCGCCGTCCGCTGCAGAACTGCTGATCACGGACTCACATCGGTCCTGGCCGGGCGCGCGCCTGGCTGGGCCGCGCGCGCCGGATTGGCGGCGCGCAGCGCCCTGGCGTTGACCCGGGCCCGCTCGGCGTCGCGCAGCCAGCCCCACTTGTTGAAGTAGCGCGCGCCCGACACCAGGCGATGCCACAGCATCGGCCAGTCGCGGTACGAACTCCCATCCTCGTGCACCACCGCCACATGCGGCACGAATACGGTGCGCGCGATGCGGCCGACCCGGCGCGACAGATCGACATCCTCGAAATACTGGAAAAAGCGCTCGTCGAACAGGCCGACGCGCTGTACCGTCTCGAGCCGCATCAGCAGGAAGCAGCCGGACAGCGCCGGCACGTCCATCACCCGCGTATAGCCGCTGCCATGCAGCTCGTAGCGCGCCAGCCGGCCGCTGGAGCGGTGCAGCAGCGGGAAAAAGCGGCGCACCAGCAGTTCGAGCGGATGCGGCAGCAGCTTGCACAGGGGCCGCAGGCGGCCGTCCGGATAGTGCACGCGCGGCGCCAGCAGGCCGACGTCGGGATGCTGCTCCATGTACGCGAGCAGCTTGCCGATGCCGTCGAGCGGGATCTGGATTTCCGGGTTCAGGATGAAGTGGTAGGCGCTGCCGGCGGCGATGGCCTCGCGCAGCGCCAGGTTGTGGGTGCGGGCGTGGCCGGGATTCTCGCGCTGGTGGCGGTAGTGGGCACCGAAACGCCCGGCCAGCGCGCGCAGCGTATCGACCGGGCCCTGCTCGATCAGATAGACCAGCAGGCCGGGCCTGCCGGTGGTGATGCCGGCCAGCAGGCGCTCGACCTGTTCAGGCCGCTGCCGGCGGCAGACGATGGCGCAGCTGGCCGGCGGATTCATGCTGGTTTTACGCCGCTCGTCCATACAGGATCAGAGCGGCGTTGCGGTCAGCCGTTGCAGCGGAATCGTTGAGCTTTGCGCCTGATCAGAAAATGAGCAGGAGAACGCTTACAACGGGATATCGGTACGCATCACCGGATACAGGTTCAGGCGCTCGTCCCAGGATGCATGGCGGCGCGCGAAGAATTCCAGGCGGGCATGCGGATTTTTCGCGAAGGCTTCGTCGGTGTCGACACGGCGGCGGAATTCCGCGGCCAGCGCCGGATCCTTCGCCATCTGCTCGCGGGCGACGTCCTCGGCCACGTACTCTTCCATGTACTCCTTGCGCTCGAAGGCATTGTTGAACTCGCCCCAGGCCAGCAGCGAATCCGGCGCCTGCGGCTCGAAGATCGCCATCACCAGGCGCGCCTTGGGCTGGGCGATGGGCACGAACAGCGCGCCCTTGCCCAGCGTGCGCGGCTCCTGTTTCCAGGCGCCCTCGACCTTCAGGCGCTGGTGCGACTCGAAAGAAGTGGGCGCAAACGCCGCTTTGTCCGCGCGGAAGGTTTCGACCTTCGCATCCGGCACCGCCTTGTCCAGCTTGCGGAAAGCGATGCCGTGCCGGGTCAGCTTGGTGGCGACCATTTGCGCAAACGCGGCCGGCACCACATAACCCGCGCCCGGCGCCTGCACGCGCAGGTCTTCGACGATTTCTTCGCGCAGCGGCACGTGCCAGACCTGCGGCTTGCTCTCGTCGTAGTGGGTCATCATCATGCCGGAGACGTCGGACATGCTGCGGGTGTAAGCATAGCCCTTGAAGTCGACCATCGTCGTCTTGTCGGTGGTTTTATAGGTCAGCGCCACCGGCTGGCCGGCGATATGGCTGGCGCGGGCGTCGGCGCTTGCCGCCGCCTGCTGCCATTCCTTGCCGTGCGCCGCCACCTGGTTCAGTACCGAGACGATGGCATTGTGGGTGATGCGCACGCGGGTCGGGTAATCCTTCCACGAATGGGTCTCGACCAGCATGGCCATGCGGTTGCGCAGCTGGAAATAGCCGGTCGAGAAGCGCGGGTCGGAAACGCTGTCGACGAAGCCCGAGGCCGGGTTGTCGTTTTCCTTGAAAGACATGTAGTAGGACTGCGGCGAGGAGCCCTCCTTGGTGATGTCCTGGATGACATTGCTGCGCAGCGCCAGGCCGGCCTTGCGGAACGCGGGATCGCCCGAATTCACGGGCTCGACCTGGATCGAGACGTCGTGCTGGAACATGGCGCCGTCGGTCACGTGCAGGTCGACATAGGTGAGCGGATCCCAGGCGTTGACCAGGGCCAGCATGGCCTGCATCTCGGGCGCGTCGGCCTTCACGTAGTCGCGGTTCAGGTTGAAGTTCTGGGCGGTGGTGCGCCAGCCCATCTCGACCGGGCCGCGCTGGTTCGGGCGGTTCCATTTGGCAAAGCGCTCGTGGCCGTCCACGTTAAAGACCGGCACGAAGAGCAGCACCTGCTTGTCCAGCGCGCCCTGGGCGATGCGCCCTTCGAGCATCTCGCGCAGGACCAGGAAGCCGGCGTCCTTGCCGTCGATCTCGCCGGCGTGGATGCCGCCCTGGATCAGGGTCACGGGCAGCTTCTTCCTGCTCGCGGCTTCGGGCGTGAAGGCGCCGGTGCGGGTCACGGCCAGCGCCAGCATCGGCCGGCCTTCCGGCGTGGTGCCGAACTGGAAGCATTTGACCTGTTTCGGATAGGCCTGCTGGAAGGCGCTGCAGAGCTTGATGACTTCGTCGTAGCGGCCGGTGGCCGTGAAGCCCGAACGTTCCGAGACGGTGACCAGGTCGGGGGCGGCGTGCGCGAGGGGAACGGCGGCCAGCGTGGCCAGCAGTAACGCAGAACGAATCATCTATAGCTCCGGCAGAGTTGGGAAAAATACTGTTCGGAAATTATAGACGCTAAAACGTCGTCCCCGCGCAGGTGGGGATCCAAGTTCTGCTTGAGTTACTGGAACGCGAACAAACTTGGATTCCCGCCTCCGCGGGAATGACGGTCTTACTGCTGCTGGCTAACGCTACCGCTTCCGCAACACCGCAATCTCCTTCACCTCCGGCCGCACCAGCGTCATCCGCGCCGCGCTGGCGCGGGGCGTTGCCGGGCAGGCGTTGGTGGCGCGGTAGCTCAGCGCTGCGGCCAGCAGGTTCTCGGCCGGATCGCCGAGGGCGTGGTTCAGGTCGTCGGCGACGGTGCAGGTCGGCGCGAAGCCGTCCGCGAAGTCGCCGAAGCCCTTCGCGTTCACGCCCTGGAACTCGATCGAGAAATAGGTCGTGCCGCAGTTGTCGACCGGGGTGAAGCCGTAGGGCTTGCCGCAGGTCTGGCCGCCGATGACGTTCACTTCGACGTCCACGCCGCGCAGGCCGTTGATCACCGCTTCGCTGGCCGAGCAGGTGCCGGCGGTGGTCAGCACGGTCACGCGCTTCAGGCCCAGCCAGGGCAGCGCCATGCCGGGCGTGGCCGGGTTCGGCGAACTGAAGCCGTAGGCCGTGTCGAGGAAGGGAATCGGCGCGTCCGCCGGCAGCTTGTTGTTGTAGTTCAGGCGCTCGAAGGTCTTGCCGGCCGCGCTGGGGCCCGCGACCATGTAGGCCAGTTCGCTGGCGATGTACAGCAGGCCGCCGCCGTTGTAGCGCATGTCCAGCACCAGGTCATTCACGCCCTGGCTCCTGAACAGGCTGAAGGCGTCGATCAGCTGCTTCTCGGCCACCGCATTGTGGTCGTCGAAGGTCAGATAGCCGACCTTGCCGGTCGGGGTGTCGATCACCTTGGTGTTCTTCACGGAAGCGGCGGCAACGACTTGCGAGACCATGCTCACGTCGAAGCGGTTGCCGGCGCGCTGGACCGTCAAGCGGTGCGACTCGCCCGCGTTGTCCGGGAACAGGCCGGCGTTGATCTCGCTGACGCCGCTGGTGCTGGTCGTATTGATGAAGTCGACGCCGTCGACGGCCACCAGCATGTCGCCGCGCTGCAGGCCGGCAGCCGCCGCCGGCGAACCCGGTTCGACGATGGAGACGAGCCAGGTGCGCGGCGCGGTGGCGCTGTTGCGCGACCAGGTCAGGCCGTAGCCGACTTCCTCGCCGGCGGTGGTCAGCGCATCCCACTCGGCCGTCGTGTAGGTGAAGTGGAAGCGGTCCTTGGGCTTGCCGGCCGCGGTCAGGGCCGGCGTCTTCAGCGCGGCAAAATAGTCCAGCGTATTGCTGAAATCGGCCATCCGCAGCGTGGCCGGGATCTCGTCGTACCACAGGTAGTTACGGTCGGCCCAGCCGCGCAGGAAGCGCATCTCGTCCTGCAGCGTGCCCTGGCGGTCCGGGAAAGCGAAGCCTTGCGCATCCACGCCCGTGCGCGGCTTGGCGCACAGGTTCGCGTAGCTCTGGTAGTCGGCCGGGATCGGGTCCGCCGGGGTGACCGGGGTCGTCGGGGTAGTCGGCGTGGTCGGCGTCGTCGGGTCCGATGGCACGGTCGGCGTCGTCGGCGGCGTGTCGGCCAGCGGCGGGCTGGCCACGGATGCGCCGCCGCCACTGCCACCGCAAGCGGACAACAGGAAAAGGGCCGTCAGGGCCGTGGCAGCAAGCCGGGGTGCATAAAACGAGGTCATGCGCCCGATTATAGACGCGCTTGCCTGCACGATTGCAAGCAACTGTAACAGTTGGGTCAACGCGACACGCGGTGTGTGCTACTCGTCAAGTTTGAGCTTGCGGGCGGCGATTTGCAGGTAGCCTGGATCGCCGTATTCCCGGTATTCACACAGCGCGGAATGGCAGAGCTTGATGACGTGGTCGTCGCTGGACAGGATGGCGCGCGCCGCGATGTCCTGCTCGCCGAGCGCCCCCACCTGCTCCTCTGCCTTCTTCCTGCCCGCCGGCAAGATGACGACGGTCAGCCAGGCCGCCAGCGCCGCCTGCCACAGGTAGCGCCGCGCCAGCGCCTTGTCGTTGGCGTAGGGCTGCACGAGGCGGAAGGCATGGCAGCCGGTGACGATGTGCAGCAGGGTGAAATCCTCGCGTTCGGCATAGGCCTTCAAGGCGAAGCGCGCGATCTCGGCCAGCTGCGGCGCCGCGGCCGGCTGCACCGGCGTGCCGCCCAGCGCCGGGTCCCAGGCGATCTCGATCATCCTGTCGATGATGATGCCGGGCTTGAACACGTGATCGACCACCTTGGTGCGCAGGCGCGCCGCGATCTGCTCCAGCGTGCCTTCGCCCGGATCCAGCGGCAGCGGCAGCGGCGCGTATTCGCTGGCCCAATAGGCCAATGACAGCGCAATCTCGTCCTCGAACCCGCCCTCGATGGCATAGGCAAGGCGGATCAGGGCGTGGAAGGCGGACGCCGCCAGGCCCGGCATCAGCACCGGGACCCAGTCGTGCAGCACGGCGTCGACGCCGGCTTCGCGGATGCGGTCGCGGAAAAAGGCGACGAAGCGCGGATAATCGCCGCTGCTGCCGAGGTAGTCGTGCGGATCGAGCTCGCTGGCGGACGCCGCGGCAGGCAGGAGCTTGCGCGCATAGCCGTCGGCGAAGCGGCGCATCAGCTCGGCGTCCGCGCCCAGACGGTCGAGCGCCAGCAGCGCCATCGGCAGGTGATTCGCCAGGCGGTTGCCGTACAGCGGTCCGTGGCTGAGCGACTGCTGCAGCAGCGCACGGCATTCATTGGACATGGGGGGCATGGCTTCAATGTAGCACTGGTGACGCATGATGTGAAACGGCCCGCAGGCCGGTGCTAAACCGGACTACGGGCCGCCAAGCCTTGCGCGGGCTGGATCAGGCTGCGCGCGACACCGTGCCACCCGCATGGAAAGCCGCCACCAACTCAGCCTCCTTCCGCTTGGCCGCAGCCAGGTGACGCTCCTTCACATGCCCATACCCGCGAATCTCTTCCGGAATACTGGCAATCGCCACAGCCTGCGCCAGATTCTCGCTGCTCAGCTTCGGCAATAAGGCCTCCACGGTGCGGCGGTACTCGACTATCAGCGCACGCTCCATCTTGCGCTCCTCGGTATACCCGAACACGTCGAGCGCCGTGCCGCGTAATCCCTTCAGCTTGGCCAGCACGCCGAAGACCTTCATCATCCACGGACCGAATTCCTGCTTCACCAGGTGGCCGTCCTTGTCCTTCTTCGCCAGCAGCGGCGGCGCCAGGTGGAACTTCAGTTTGACGTCGCCTTCGAACATGTTGTTCACCTTTTCCATGAACGCCGGGTCGGTGTACAGGCGGGCTACTTCGTACTCGTCCTTGTAGGCCATCAGCTTGTGCAGGTAGCGTGCCACAGCTTCCGTCAGGCGCGTGCCCTTGCCGGCTTTTTCTTCAGCGGCGCGGACCTGGTCGACGAAGGCCTTGTACTCGCCGGCGTAGGCTGCATTCTGGTAGGCGGTCAGCAGCTCGACGCGGCGCTTCACCAGGTCGTCCAGGGTCTGGGTGCGCTTGAACTCGATCACCTTGGCCGGGGTGGTCAGCTTCGTCACCGAAGCCAGGTCGTGGGCGGCGGTGCGGCCCCAGTTGAAGGCGGCTTTATTGAAGGGGATGGACACGCCATTCAGTTCGATCGCCTTCATGATCGAGGCTTCCTGCAGCGGCACCTGGCCCTTCTGGAAGGCGTAGCCGAGCATGAACATATTGGTGGCGATGGCGTCGCCCATCAGCGCCGTGGCGATCTGGCCGGCGTCGACGAAATCGACCTTGTCCGCGCCGCAGGCCTGCACGATCGCGCCCTTCGAACCTTCGGCCGGGAACTGCCAGTCCGGGTTCTTGATGAAGGCGGCCGTGGTGGCGCCGCTGTTGTTGACGAAGGCGCGGGTGCGGCCCTCGCCCATGCGCGACAGGGCGTCGCGGCTGGCGGTCACGATCTGGTCGCAGCCGATCACCAGGTCCGCGCTGCCGGTGCCGACGCGGGTCGAATGCAGGTCCGACTGTTTATCCGCGAGGCGCACGTGCGACATCACCGGGCCGCCCTTCTGGGCCAGGCCGCTCATGTCAAGCACCAGCGCGCCCTTGCCCTCGACGTGGGCGGCGACGGCCAGGATCTGGCCGACGGTCACCACGCCGGTGCCGCCGATGCCGGTCACCAGGATGCCGAAGGGTTCCATGGTGGCCGGGATGCGCGGCGACGGCAGCACCGGCGGCGCAGCTTCATTGGTCGCGGCTTTCTTGGGCTTCTTCAAACCGCCGCCTTCGACGGTCACGAAGCTCGGGCAGAAGCCGGTGACGCACGAAAAATCCTTGTTGCAGGAGGACTGGTTGATCTGGCGCTTGCGGCCCAGTTCCGTTTCCAGCGGCTCGACCGACAGGCAGTTCGACTGCTTCGAGCAGTCGCCGCAGCCTTCGCAGACGGCTTCGTTGATCACGGCGCGCTTGGCCGGGTCGGGGAACTCGCCCTTCTTGCGGCGCCGGCGCTTTTCGGAAGCGCAGGTCTGGTCGTAGATCATCGCCGAGACGCCGGGCATCTCGCGCAGTTCCTTCTGCACGTCCATCAGCTCCGCACGATGACGCACGGTGACGCCTTCGGCCCACGGGTAATCCGCCGGATATTTTTCTGGCTCGTCGGTGACGACGATAATGGGTTTGACGCCTTCCGCAGCCAGTTGGCGGCTGATCTTGG
Source organism: Massilia sp. Bi118 (assembly GCF_918697865.1). GTDB lineage: Bacteria > Pseudomonadota > Gammaproteobacteria > Burkholderiales > Burkholderiaceae_D > Telluria. Next base: position 22,571 of record NZ_CAKKMV010000006.1, read on the forward strand.
CCGGGTCCAGCGGACCGTCGTGGGTCTGGCCGCCGGTCATCGCGACCGCGTCGTTATAAAGGATCTTGTAGGTGATGTTGACCTTGGCCGCGACCGATGCGCGGATCGCCAGCACGCCCGAGTGGAAATAGGTGCCGTCGCCGAGGTTGGCGAACACGTGCTTCTCGTCGGTGAACGGGGCCTGGCCGATCCAGGTCGTGCCCTCGGCGCCCATGTGCGTGAAGGTCGAAGTCTCGCGGTCCATCCACAGCACCATGTAGTGGCAGCCAATGCCGGCCAGTGCGCGCGAACCGTCCGGCACCTTGGTCGAGCTGTTGTGCGGGCAGCCGGAGCAGAAGAAGGGAATGCGGTCGGTTTCCGGATTGGCTTTCACCGGGATCGCCTTCAACACGGCTTCCTTGGCTTCCAGGTAGGCGATGCGTTCCTGCACGCGCTGCGCGACCGGGTGGCCGGCGCAGTAGTGGCCGATGCGCGAGGCGATGGCGCGCGCGATCTGGGCCGGGTTCAGCTCGTAGGTGCCGGGCAGCAGCCAGTCGCCCTGGCCGTTGCGAGTCTCGATGCTCCATTCGCCGCGGTCGTCGAACTTGCCGACCACGCGCGGACGCTCGCCGTCCGGCAGGTTGTACAGCGCTTCCTTCAGCGCGTATTCCAGCACTTGCCGCTTTTCTTCGACGACGATGATCTCGTCCAGGCCTTGCGCGAACTCGTGCACGCCGATCGAGTCGAGCGGCCAGGTCATGCCGACTTTATACACGCGCAGGCCGATGTCGCTGGCTGCCTGTTCGTCGATGCCGAGGTCGGCCAGGGCCTGGCGGGTGTCCAGGTAGCTCTTGCCGGCGGTGATGATGCCGATCTTCGGCTTCGGGCTGTCCCAGATGATGTTGTTCAGCTTGTTGGCGCGCGCGTAAGCCAGCGCCGCGTACCACTTGAAATTGTTCATCCGCACTTCCTGGTCCAGCACGGCGTCCGGCCAGCGGATGTTCAGGCCGCCCGTCGGCATTTCGAAGTCGGTCGGGATCACCGGCTGGACGCGGTCCGGGTCGAGGTCGACCACGGCGCCGGATTCGATGATGTCGGTGACGCATTTCATCGACACCCACAGGCCGCTGTAGCGGCTCATCGCCCAGGCGTGCAGGCCGTAGTCGATGTATTCCTGGACGGACGAGGGGAACAGCACCGGCATGCCGACGTGGTGCAGGATGTGGTCGGACTGGTGGGCCGTCGAAGAAGATTTGGCCGCGTGGTCGTCGCCGGCCAGCACCAGCACGCCGCCATGCCTGGCGGAGCCGGCATTGTTGCCATGCTTGAAGACGTCGCCGCAACGGTCCACGCCCGGACCCTTGCCGTACCACATGGCGAACACACCGTCGTACTTGGCGTTTTCGAACAGATTGGTCTGCTGGGTGCCCCAGACGGCGGTGGCCGCCAGGTCTTCGTTCATGCCCGGATGGAAGTGAACATTGTGCGCCTGCAGGTGCTTTTTCGCCTTCATGGCGGTCTGGTCGACCGCGGTGACGGGCGAACCGCGGTAGCCGGTGATGTAGCCGGCGGTGTTCAGGCCGGCCGCGACGTCGCGCTCGTGCTGCAGCATCGGCAGGCGGATCAGGGCCTGGGTGCCGGTCATGAAGGCGCGGCCGCGCTGCAGCGTCCACTTGTCGTCGAGGGTGATGTCGTGCGACGGCTGTGCCGGCTCCAGCTGGCTGCGGTCCAGGGGTGCGTTCATTGTGTCTCCAGTGAAATCTTTGTGCGCGCGGTGTTCTTCTGATGGGCCCGCGTCGGGATGGTGCCCAGTATATGCGCGAGCCCTCGCCATAAAATTTCAAAGGATTCCCCCGCTCCAACGATTTGCGCAATAAAATTGCGGAACATCTGAAAGACAAGGGTAGTCATGTCAAAAATCGAGCTGGATAAAACCGACCGGAAGATCCTGGCCATCCTGCAGGCCGACGGACGCCTGTCCAACCAGGACGTGGCCGAGAAGGTCAACCTGTCGCCATCGCCCTGCCTGCGCCGCATCAAGCGGCTCGAGGAAGCTGGGGTGATTCGCCAATACGTGGCGCTGCTCGACGCCGACAAGCTGGGCCTGGGCCTGCTGGCCTATGTGAATGTACGTCTGGAAAAGCATGCGGAAGGCGCACCGAATGCGCGCGTGCCGGCCACCTCGCCGCGCTTCGAGTTCGCCCAGGCGGTCTCGGCCTGGCCGGAAGTCGTGGACTGCTATGCAATGACGGGGGAGATGGATTTCCTGTTGCGCGTCCATGTGGAAGACATGGACCACTTCTCGCGCTTCATGATGGGGACGCTGCTGCGGCATCCGGCGGTGCTGGACGTGAAGTCCAGTTTTGCCCTGCAAAAGATCAAGGAAACGACGGCGCTGCCGATCGTCTAGAACGACTAACAAATCCCTTATGGCGGCGTTGCATCGTCTCGCCGTACTAACGTACTGTCTTCGACGATGCGCCTTGCCCTAAGGGTTTGTTAGTCGTTCTAAAATGCTTATTTTTTAGGCGCCAGCCATTTTAACGCGGCACGCGTGTTTCTCTTGACCGCGTAGTCGATCTTGGCCACCTGCTCTTCCAGCGCCTCGGCCAGCACGCTCGAGGGGCTGGGCGGCGGCAGGTGCAGGTGGGCGTCGGCCTCGCCGTATTCGCGGTGGATCTCCATGCCCGCTTTTTTAGCGATGTGCATCATGGTGCGGTTCGAGGACAGGCACTGCATGTACAGGGTGTCGACGTCCACATTGCGGCAATGGATGGCCGCACGCTCGAACAGCCGCGTACCCACGCCCTGCCCGCGCGCCGACGAAGACACCGAGACGCCGAACTCCGCCACTTTTTCCTTGTCCGTGTAATGGATGCTGTCCGGGTGCGCTTCTTTCGAGGTGAAGGCCAGGTGGCCGACGCCGACCAGCTGGAACAGGCGGTTGTAGACCCCGAACACGATATCGTTCGCAAAATCGAGCTTGCCGACGTACTTGCTCACCTGCTCGTCGGGCAACTGAGTGCCGAAGCGCAGCAGGCGGTCGCTGCTGTCGAGCGCCATGAAGTGGCGCAAAACACGCCGGCGGTCGCGCTCGCTCAGGGCTTTGACGAGGACCGACCGGCGGCCGTGTTTGCCGATCAGGTTGTTCAGCCAGCGGCGTAGGGGCTTGTCCTGCATGGGGTCAATTGATTTTGTGCACTGCACCAATGCCGCCATTGTAGCGGATTCTCACCCGTAGTTCCCGCGCAAGTGCAATAGCGCTATCGGCGCTATTGCCCCATGCTGAATATTAGGATTCGTTCATTTGTAAGACCGCTGGGTCTTCCAAGGTAGCAGCTTCGGTTATTCAGTATGGATTCCCGCCAAGGCGGCCGGCCAGGTCGGGAATGACATTCAGCTGCTTGCCACCGCCGCCACCCTCGCCGCGTGCACCGCGCCCGGAATCCCCGCCTTGTTCTCCACAAACCGCCCCGCAATCTCCCCCGCATTCACCCCACGCGCCGCTTCGAGCGCCTTGAGCAGCCGTGGCGCATGCGTCTCGTGGCCAGGCGACGCGACTTCGGCAGCCTCCAGCATCTGCGCAAAACGCGCCGGCTTGCGGAAGGCATCGCTGCGTTCGAACAGGGTGACGATGGCTTCCGCATCGAGCGCCGGCGTGCAGCGGAGAGCGCCAAGCTCGCGCGCCGTCATGACGGCCAGGTCGCGGCAATCGACCGGTACGCGCAGGCGTTTGGCGAGTTCGGAAATTGCGCCCGGGGCCAGCGCATGCATCAGGACGGCAAAACGCACCGGCAGCTCGACGCCGCGCCCGGCGGCATCGTCGATCACCCGCATCAGATGCGCCTTGGCCTCGAGTTCCGGCAGGATGCGCGCCAATGCGCCGCAGTCCTGCAGCACGGCAAACATGCGCGAGGGCTGTTGCTCCATCAGCCCGCGCGACAGCTCCTGCCAGACCCGCTCGGCCACCAGGGCGTCCACTTCGCCCTCCTCGACCATCTTGCACATCAAGGCATTCGTGGACGCGGCCACGCGGAAGTCCGGGAAGCGCGCGGCAAAGCGGGCCAGGCGCAGGATGCGCACCGGATCCTCGGCGAAGGCCTCCGAAACGTGACGGAAAATGCGGTCATTTAAATCCTGCCGCCCGCCGTAGGGGTCGACGATGCTGCCGTCTTCGGCGCGCGCCATCGCGTTGATGGTGAGATCGCGACGGATCAGGTCGTCTTCCAGCTTCACGCCGGGGTCGGTGTGGAATACGAAGCCGTGGTAGCCCGGCGCCGTCTTGCGCTCGGTACGCGCCAGCGCGTATTCCTCGTGCGTGTCGGGGTGCAGGAAGACGGGGAAATCCTTGCCGACAGGACGGAAACCCTTGGCCAGCATCTGCTCGGGCGTGGCGCCGACCACGACCCAGTCGTGGTCCTGCACCGGCAGCCCCAGCAGTTCATCGCGCACGGCGCCACCGACGACATAAGCCTGCATCGTGCTTACTCCGGCAGCTCGTCTTCGTGGGCGCCGGCGATTTCCGTCTCGCGCATCGCTTCCTCGACCCAGCGCGCCACGGCCGGGTGGGCCAGCATGCGGTCGCAATAAGCCTGCAGGGCCGGCGCCAGCGCCACGCCATAGGTTTTGAAGCGCATGACGACCGGCGCGTAAAAGGCGTCGGCAATCGAAAAATCGCCGAACAGGAAGCGGTGGTGGCCGAAGCGCGACAGGCACTCCTCCCAGATCTCGCAGATGCGGCCGATGTCGGCCTGGCTGCCCGGCGTGCGGCCACGGCCCGGCAGGCGCGCCTTGATGTTCATCGTCATCGCGGTGCGCAGATCGACGAAGCCGGAATGCATCTCGGCGACCACCGAACGCGCCAGCGCGCGCGCCGCCACGTCCTGCGGCCACAGGTGTTTATCGGGAAATTGCTCGGCCAGGTATTCGCAGATGGCGAGGCTGTCCCAGATCGTCATTTCGCCGGCCAGCAGCACGGGCACGCGGCCGGCGTGCGAGAAGCGCGCGATGTTGGCGGCGGTATCGGGCTGGTCGAGCAGCACGCGGACTTCGGTGAACGGGATCCCCGACGCCACCGCCGCCACCCATGGGCGCATCGACCACGACGAATAATTCTTGTTGCCGATGACGAGGGTCAGGCCCGCCTGGCGCGCCTGGTCGAGGGTCTGCGAAAGCGTCGGGTCGAGTTCGATAGTCTGCATGGTCTCTTTCTATTTCGGATGGGGATGTTCCGCATGCGCATGGCGCGCCCGCGAGCGCAGCTCGTCGAGCTGCCCGGTCGGCGCCAGCCAAGCCGGCGCGACGGACTCGAGCGCCGTGAGCTTGATATCGAGCGCCTCCGCTGTCAAGACTTGTTTGGACGGCGTGACAACATTATCGACCTTCATGGAATCGAGATTGTCACGGGTGATCAGCGGCGTGCCGGGCAGGAGCTCGAAGAACATCGCCTGCAGCCGCGCCAGCGCATCGGGCAAGGCGATGATGGGGCGTGGATGGCCGGCATAGCGCCCGCTCAGGCGCACCAGCTCGGCCAGGGTGTAGATGCTCGGGCCGCCCAGCTCGTAGGTTCGATGCCGGCTTTCGGCGTCGAACAGGGCGTGCACGAAGGCATCGGCGACGTCGCCGACGTACACCGGCTGGAAGCGGGACCTGGCGCCGGCCAGCGGCACCACAGGCAGGTGGCGCTGCAGGCGCGCAAACATGTTCAGGAAATGATCTTCGGGACCGAACACCACCGAAGGCCGGAAGATGGTCGGCGCAACCGCCGCTTCGCTGGCGGCCGCCAGTTCGCCGTCGGCCTTCGAGCGCTGGTACATCGAAGGGCCGTCGCGGGCCGCGCCCAGCGCGCTCATGTGCAGGTAGCGCGGCACCCCGCCGGCGGCGCAGGCGGCAACGATGCGGCGCGGCAGTTCGACGTGGACATGGCGGAATTGCGGCCCGTAGGGCGTGCCGCGGCGCGAATGCAGGATGCCGACCAGGTTGATGACGGCATCCTTGCCCGCCACCAGGCGCCGCAGGGCGGCATCGTCATGGAGGTCGGCCTCGACGATGTCCACGCCCAGCGGCATCAGGTGCATGGCGTGGGCCTCGTGGCGCGTGACCGCGACGATGCCGACATTGCGCTCGCTGAGGCGCGCCGCGAGGTGGCTGCCGATAAATCCTGTTCCTCCGAACAACAGTACCGACAGCGGGCGCATGGAAGCCTCCTAGGGCAGGCCGGTCATGGCAGTCCAATCGTGCTGCCGCGCGGCGCGATCGTCCCCAGGCGGGCCTTGAGCGACTGCGGACGCTTTTCGAACAGTGCGGCGTAGTTCGTTGCGTTCGACATCACATTGCGCACGTAGTTGCGCGTTTCCTCGAAAGGAATGGTTTCGATAAAGACAGCGCCTTCCATCGGCGCGTTCAGCAGCCCGCGCCAGGTGCGGGTGCGGCCGGGGCCGGCGTTGTAGGAAGCGGTGGCCAGCACCTGCGAGCCCTCGGCATTGTTCAGCACCATGTTCAGGTAATTGGTGCCGAGCAGGATGTTGGTGCGGATATCGCTCAGCATGCCGTGGCCGTAATCGTCCATGCCGATCTTGCCTGCCACCCACTTGGCAGTCGAGGGCATCACCTGCATCAGGCCGGAGGCGCCGACGCCGGACTGGGCGTCGGAAATGAAGCGCGATTCCTGGCGGATCAGGCCGTACACCCAGGCCTGGTCCAGGCCCAGCCCCTGCGCGGTCGGGTGCAGGATGTCGTTGTGCGGCGCCGGGAAGCGCTGGGTGTAGTCAAATTCGGTGCGGGTGCGCTCCGAGGTGTTGACCATGCGGTCGAGGATCTCGTTCTGGCGCGCATACTCGGCCGCCACCAGCAACTGGCGATCCGTAAAGTCGCGCAGGGTCCAGTTCCACTCACGCGTGCCTTCGAAGCGCAGGCGCAGCGCAAAAAATTTCAGCGCGCGTTTGAAGCCGGGATTGGCGGCCATCTGCGCCAGCTCGGCCGCAGTGGGCGGCGATGCGCTGGGCGGGATCGTGATCTGCTGGCCGACTTCTTCCAGCGCCAGTTGGCCGTAGAAATTGTTCTGGTCGGCGATGCGGCGGAACAGGGCTTGCGCATCCTCTTTCTTGCCCTGCGCCGCATCGGCGCGGCCCAGCCAGTAGGTCCAGGCCGGCTGGGCGCGCAGGTCGGCCGGCATGGCTTCGATGGTGGCGCGCACCATCTTCCAGTCGCCTCGGCGCAGCGCGATCCGGGTCTTCCACTCGGCCTGGCTCTCGGAAAGCGGGGCGCCGGCGGCGCGCTGCCAGTAGTCGTACGCGTCCGGCGCCAGCACCAGCGAGGCGGCCAGGGCGATATTCGACCAGCCGATCGCCTTTTCCTCGGCGGACAATTTGGGCGCGTTCTTGTTCAGGGCGACGGTCGCCAGCTTCAGGCTGGTCCGCGCCATGCGGCCGACCGCGACCAGGTAGACCTCGTGCTCGGAGCGCGAGCTGCCGATGCCGCGCGCCATCGCCAGCGCCGGGAAGTCGACCGCCTGGGCGGCGCGGGTGTCCGAGGCGCCCAGCAGGATGGCGGTGCGGCGCGAGGGGCCGGTGGCGTGCATCTCGCCGGCCAGGCGCAGCTGGGCCAGCAGGTCTTCCTTCGTGAACTGGCCGGACTGGGCCAGCTGGGCGACCAGGGCGGCGCAGGCTTCGCCGTACATCGGCGGATTGTCGAGCAGGGCCCGGGCATCCGACGCGACGTTCTGCCCTTTGACGGCGCGCGACAACAGGGCGTAGCAGCGGACCTGGTAGTCGTCGTTCTTCACGAACAAGGGCAGCTCGCGGTCGAAGTTGGCCCAGTCGCGCTTGCGGCCGAGCTCGAGCAGCCAGTCGTTGCGCAGGCGGTCGGCGATCGCGCTGCCCTCGTAGCGCTTCAGGAAATCCAGCACTTCCTCGTTCGTCGCGTCCTTCAGACGCGGTTTGAGACGATAATAGTCGACATACGAAGGGATTGCGTAGCCGGGCAGACGCCCCGCCAGCTCGGCCGCCTTGGCGGCGTCGTTCTGGCGCGCGGCTTCGCGCAGCTGCAGGAAGAGCGCGTCTTGCTCGCGGGCAGCGTCGGTGAGGGCTTGCGGCACTGCCGCTGCGGGCGCCGTCGCAGCCGCGCTTGCAGGAGCGGCAGGCGGCGGGGCGGCCTGGGCCAGCGCAGACACCAAGGGCAACAGGGTAGAGGCAGCAATACTTGCGCCGGCTAACAATTTCAACGGAAACATCAAACCAACCTCAATGTACGTTTCATTTCATCCATGACCGGCGATCCAAGAATACCACGCCCCCTCTCGGGCCTGCCAGACAACACCTCAAGCGTGACGGGGGATGGCCACACGGCAAAGGCAGCGCTGCGCAAGGCGCTCAGGACTGCACGTGGGGCGCTCGATCCAGCAATCAAGGTCCAATGGGATGCCCATATCGGCGCCCAGGTCCTCACCTGGTGGCGCCTGCGCCAGATGGACACCGTCGGCGTCTACTGGCCGCTAGCCGGCGAACCCGACCTGCGCGCCGCCTATGCCGAGCTGGCCCTGGCCGGCGTGCGCCTGGCGCTGCCGGTGGTGATGGAGCGCGACGCCCCGCTCGCCTTCACGGAATGGCAGCTGGACGAGCCCATGCTGGCCGACGAGATGGGCGTGGCGGTGCCGGCCACCCTGCGCTTCATCGAGCGCCCCCCTGCCCTGCTGATTCCCTGCCTCGGGTTTAACTCGGAGAATTTCCGGCTGGGCTATGGCGGCGGCTACTACGACCGCACCCTGGAACTGGTGCCGCGCCCGCTCACCCTGGGCATCGCCTATAGCAACCAGGAAGCGCAGTTCGGGCATGGCCCTCACGATGTGGCGCTGGATGCGATCGTGACGGAGCGTAGCAACATTCGATGACGGATTTGTGACTGCGGATCACAAATCCCTTGGCCATGAAAAATGCCCGCAGGCTTTTGGCGTGCGGGCATTTTTGTTTGCACTGCTTCAGGCCGCTGCTTGCGTCCCGTGCAGGCGCTGCCAGATGGCGGTGGTGGCCGCCGCCTGGTTCATGCTGTAGAAATGCAGGCCCGGTGCACCGCCCGCGAGCAGCTTCTCGCACAGCTGGCTGACCACGTCCAGGCCGAAGGCCTTGATGGAAGCGCTGTCGTCGCCGAAGCTGGCCAGTTTCAGGCGGATCCAGCGCGGGATCTCGGCGCCGCACATCTCCGAGAAGCGCATCAGCTGCGTGTAGTTCGTGATCGGCATGATGCCGGCCACGACGGGCACGTCCACGCCCAGTTTGGCGACGTTGTCGACGAACTGGAAATAGGCATCCGGGTTATAGAAATACTGGGTGATCGCCGCGTTCGCGCCGGCCTGCACCTTGCGTACGAAGTTCTGCAGGTCGTCCTGCGGCGACTTCGCCTGCGGGTGCATTTCCGGGTACGCCGCGACCTCGATGTGGAACCAGTCGCCTGTTTCCTGGCGGATGAACTCGACCAGGTCGCTGGCATAGCGCAGCTCGCCAGCGCCGCCATAACCGCTCGGCAAGTCGCCGCGCAGGGCAACCAGGCGGCGGATATTGTGCGACTTGAACTCGCTCAGGATTGTGCGGATCGAGTCGCGGGTACCGCCGACGCAGGACAGGTGGGGCGCGCCCAGATGGCCTTCCGACTGGATCTCGAGCACGGTGTCGAGCGTGCCCTGCTGGGTGCTGCCACCGGCGCCGAAGGTCACCGAAAAATATTTCGGCTGCAGCTCCGCCAGCTTCTGGCGCGCCACGCGCAGCTTTTCCGCACCCTCGGGGGTCTTGGGCGGGAAAAACTCGATGCTGATATTAGGGGTTTCCATCTTTATTCAGGAGTAAGGTAGAAAGCGCCCACGAAATCACGCTGTACAGGATAGCCGCCAGGAAGGCCGACCAGAATCCGGCGACATGGAAGCCCTCGACCAGGTGCGCCACCAGCCAGAACAGCAGCGCGTTGATCACCAGGATGAACAGCCCGAGCGACACCAAGGTCACCGGCAGGGTCAAGACGACCAGCACGGGACGGATGATGGTGTTGACCAGGCCCAGCACCAGCGCGGCCACGAGGGCGGCGCCGATATTGGTGACGGTCACCGAGTGCATCAGGAAGGGCAGCGCCATCAAGGCGGCGGCGTTGATCAGCCAGGTCAGGAGCAAGCGCATGTTTTTGCTTTCGTGAGGGAGAGCCCACGAACCGGACTGGTCCGTGGTTCCAGTTAGCGCAACAGGGCCTCGAGAAACCGTAGCGAGCGGCCGCAGATTTGGCCGAGAAGCGCAGCCGTACTTACGGTACGGCGAGCATCGCAGGCCGAAGCTGCGGCCGCGCAGTAGGTTTATCGAGGTCCCATCAGTAGCGGTAGTGCGCTGGCTTGTAGGGGCCTTCCTGGCTCACCGAGATGTAGGCCGCCTGCTCTTCGGTCAGCGTGGTCAGCTGTGCATTCAGCTTCTTGAGCTGCAGGCGCGCGACTTTCTCGTCCAGGTGCTTCGGCAGCGTGTAGACGCCGACCGGGTACTTGTCTGTGTTGGCGAACAGCTCGATCTGGGCGATGGTCTGGTTCGCGAACGAGGAGCTCATCACATAGGACGGGTGACCGGTGCCGCAACCCAGGTTCACCAGGCGGCCTTCGGCCAGCAGGATGATACGCTTGCCGTCCGGGAAGATCACGTGGTCGACCTGCGGCTTGATGTTTTCCCACTGATACTTCTTGATCGCCGCGACTTCGATTTCGTTGTCGAAGTGGCCGATGTTGCAGACGATCGCCTGGTCCTTCATGCGCAGCATGTGCTCTTCGGTGATCACGTGGTAGTTGCCGGTGCAGGTGACGAAGATGTCGCCGTGTTCGGCAGCGTAATCCATGGTCACGACGCGATAACCTTCCATCGCGGCCTGCAGGGCGCAGATCGGATCGATCTCGGTGACCCATACCTGGGCCGACAGCGCGCGCATGGCTTGCGCCGAGCCTTTGCCCACGTCGCCATAGCCGGCGATCACGGCGATCTTACCGGCGATCATCACGTCGGTCGCGCGCTTGATGCCGTCGACCAGCGATTCGCGGCAGCCGTACAGGTTGTCGAACTTCGACTTGGTGACGGAGTCGTTGACGTTGATGGCCGGGAAGGCCAGCTTGCCTTCCTGGTGCATCTGGTACAGGCGGTGCACGCCGGTGGTGGTCTCTTCGGTGACGCCTTTGATTTCCGGCAGGCGCTTCGAGTACCACTGCGGATCGACGGCCAGGCGGCCCTTGATCGCGTTGAACAGGCAGATCTCTTCTTCCGAGCCCGGCTTGTCCAGCACCGAGATGTCCTTCTCTGCGCGCACACCCAGGTGCAGCAGCAGGGTGGCGTCGCCGCCGTCGTCCAGGATCATGTTGGCGTGGGTGTCACCCGGCCATTCGAAGATGCGGTGGGTGTATTCCCAGTACTCGTCCAGGGTTTCGCCCTTGATGGCGAACACCGGGGTGCCGACCGAAGCGATGGCGGCGGCGGCGTGGTCCTGGGTCGAGTAGATGTTGCACGATGCCCAGCGCACTTGCGCGCCGAGGGCTTCCAGCGTGCGGATCAGCACGGCGGTCTGGATGGTCATGTGCAGCGAACCGGCGATGCGTGCGCCCTTCAGCGGCTGGCTGGCGGCGTATTCCTCGCGGATGGCCATCAGGCCCGGCATTTCGGTTTCGGCGATGCGGATTTCCTTCTCGCCCCACGAGGCGAGGCCGATGTCGGCAACGAGGTAATCCTGGGAAGTGTCTTTGAGTACGGCGCTCATCACGCCCTCCTTTCAAGTTAAGAAAAAAGTAACGTGAGCGCGGTGTTGATGATCCGAGCCTGGCGAAAGTGAGAACTTTCGTCGCAACGCTCCTCGGAATTCATTAGTTTAACACGGGTAAAGATAGCGGTGTGCTGGCAAACTTGGGTTCCCGCCAAGGCGGCCGGCTAGGTCGGGAACGACGTGTTGCTGATTCGTCGCCCCCGCGGAGGCGGGGGCCCAAGTTGCTCTTAAGCCGCTATTACGCCAGGCCGGCTTCGGCGCGCAGCAGCGCCGCCTTGTCGGTGCGCTCCCAGCTGAACTCCGGCTCTTCGCGGCCGAAGTGGCCGTAGGCGGCGGACTTCTGGTAGATCGGGCGCAGCAGGTCCAGCATCTGCACGATGCCTTTCGGGCGCAGGTCGAAGTGTTCCATCACCAGCTGGGCGATCTTCTCGTCGGAGATCACGCCGGTGCCTTCGGTGTAGACGGTGATGTTGATCGGCTTGGCCACGCCGATCGCGTAGCTGACCTGCACCTGGCACTGGCGCGCCAGGCCGGCGGCGACCACGTTCTTCGCGACGTAGCGGGCGGCGTAGGCAGCCGAGCGGTCGACCTTGGAAGGATCCTTGCCCGAGAACGCGCCGCCGCCGTGCGGGGCTGCGCCGCCGTAGGTGTCGACGATGATCTTGCGGCCGGTCAGGCCGCAGTCGCCCTGCGGACCGCCGATGACGAAGCGGCCGGTCGGGTTGACCAGGTAGCGGGTGTCCTGCAGCCACTCTTTCGGCAGCACCGGCTTGATGATCTCTTCGATCACGGCTTCTTCGATCTGGCTGTGGCTGACTTCCGGCGCGTGCTGGGTCGACAGGACCACGGTGTCCACCGCGACCGGGCGGCCGTTGACGTAGCGCAGGGTGACCTGGGACTTGGCGTCCGGGCGCAGCCAGGCCAGGCGGCCGTCCTTGCGCAGCTGCGACTGGCGCTCGACCAGGCGGTGCGCGTAGTAGATCGCGGCCGGCATCAGTTCCGGGGTTTCGTCGCAGGCGTAGCCGAACATCAGGCCCTGGTCGCCGGCGCCCTGGTCGAGATCCAGGCCGGCGCCTTCGTCGACGCCCTGGGCGATGTCCGGCGACTGCTTGTCGTAGGCCACCAGCACGGCGCAGCCCTTGTAGTCGATACCGAAATCGGTGTTGTCGTAGCCGATGCGCTTGATGGTGTTGCGGGCAACTTGAATATAATCGACATTGGCGTGCGTCGTGATCTCACCCGCCAGCACCACCAGGCCCGTGTTGCAAAGGGTTTCGGCGGCCACGCGCGCGCGCGGATCCTGCTCGAGGATGGCGTCGAGAATGGCGTCGGAAATCTGGTCGGCGACTTTGTCCGGGTGGCCTTCCGAGACGGACTCGGAAGTGAAGAGGTAGTCATTGGAAGACATCTAGGCTCCTGATACTGTTGAGATAAATGCCGCAGTACCATTGCCTGCGACGCTTTAGCGATATTTATATTCCGCTTCGCAAGTTGTCATTAACTCCGCGGATCCTGCTTCAAAGTGGTATTTTACGCTCCTTAAAAAATTTTGGTGTAGCAACCCGCATCACCTCTACCCTGAATCAATAGATGCTTGTTCTTTTGTTCCGCCTCCTGTCGGTGTTTCCCCTTCCTGTGCTACACGCATTGGGATCGGCGCTCGGCTGGCTGGTCTATCTCATTTCCCCCTCTTATCGACGGCGCCTGCGCAGCAATCTCGAGCTGGCCGGCTATGGCGCCCTGCGGCGCGCCGCCATCGCCGAATCCGGCAAGGCCCTCGTCGAACTGCCCTTCGTGTGGTGCGCGCCGCAGGAACGCGTTACCAGACATGTCACGATGGAGAACTGGGAGCTGGTCCAGCGCCAGCTCGACAGCGGCCGCGGGATTGTGTTCCTGACGCCACACCTGGGCTGCTTCGAATTGACTGCTCAACAAGTCTCGCTGCGCCAGGAATTGACGGTCATGTATCGTCCGCCGCGCAAGAGCGCGCTGAAACCCCTGGTCGAAGGCGCCAGGGCCCGCCTCAAGATGCACCTGGCCCCGGCCAACCTGTCGGGCGTGCGCATGCTGGTCAAGGCGCTGAAAGGCGGCCAGCCGGTCGGCGTGCTGCCTGACCAGGTGCCGCAGGAAGGCGAAGGCCTGTGGGCGCCCTTTTTCGGCCGCCAGGCCTACACCATGACCTTGCCTGCCAAGCTGGCCCAGCTGGGCAAGGCCGACATCCTGCTGACCTATGCCGAACGCCTGCCGCACGGGCGCGGCTACGTGGTCCGCTTCGTCCCCTTCGACGGCGACCTGTCCGGCACCCCGGCCGAGCAGGCAGCCAGCATCAACCGCGCTATGGAACAATTGATCGCACGTTGCCCGTCCCAGTATTTCTGGAGTTACAACCGCTACAAGCGCCCGCAGGGCGTGGCCGCACCGGAAACCGAGGCAGTCGCATGAGAATCCTGATTGCCTTGCTGTGGCTGCTGCACTGGTTGCCACTGCCTGTCCTGGGCCGCATCGGCAATGCCGTCGGCAGCCTGATGTATGTCGCGATCCCGAAGCGCCGCAAGATCGCCCTGACCAACCTGCGCCTGTGCATGCCCGAACTGAGCGAAGCGGAGCGCGTCGCCATCGCCAAGCGCCACTTCCAGGGCTATTCGCGCAGCATCCTGGAGCGCTCGCTGCTGTGGTGGGCGCCGATCCCGCGCCTGCGCAAGCTGATCCACATCGAGCCCTCGGTGCCCCAGGCCGAGATGGAAAGCGGCCCGACCATCCTGCTGTGCCCGCACTTCGTGTGCCTCGACGTCGCGGGCGTCGGCGCGCGCGTGATTCCGGTGTCATCGATCTATTCGCCGCAGAAGAACAAGGCTTTCGACCGCCTGCTGCGCTACGGCCGCGAACGCTTCGGCCCGGTGCGCCTGTTTACCCGCGACGAAGGCGTCAAGCCGATCCTGCGCGCGCTGCGCGACGGCCTGCCCTACTTCATGCTGCCGGACATGGACTTCGGCGAGAAAGATTCGGCCTTCGTGCCCTTCTTCGGCATCCCGGCCGCGACCCTCACCGCCCTGCCGCGCCTGTCGGCAGCCGCCAAAGCCAAGGTGATCCCGGTGATCGCGACCTTCCTGCCCAACTACCAGGGTTATCGCGTGGTGTTCTATCCTGCATGGGAAAACTACCCCGGCGACGACATGATCGCCGCCACGCGCCGCATGAACGAATTCATCGAGGAACGGGTGCGCGAAAACCCGGCCGAGTATTTCTGGACGCACAAGCGTTTTAAAACCCGGCCGAACGGCGAGCCCTCGTTCTACGAGTAAGGAACAGAACATGAAACTGAAATTCACCAAGATGCACGGCGCCGGCAACGATTTCATCGTCATCGATGCCGTCAACCAGCAGGTCGACCTCAGCCCCGAACAGTGGGGCCGCCTTGCCGACCGCCGCTTCGGCATCGGCGCCGACCAGATCCTGGTCGTCGAGCGCCCCACCGAAGAAGGCTGCGATTTCCGCTACCGCATCTTCAACAACGACGGCGGCGAGGTCGAACAGTGCGGCAACGGCTCGCGCGCCTTCGTGCGCTTCGTCAGCGACAAGGGCCTGACCGATAAACGCAGCATCCGCGTGCAGACCATGGCCGGCATCATCGCGCCGCGCCTCGAAGACGACGGCAGCGTGACGGTCGACATGGGCGCCCCGGTGCTGGAACCAGGCCGTGTGCCCTTCGACAGCCAGGGCCTCGACGGCGTTGCCCAGAGCCGCGACACCCTGTGGCCGCTGACGGTGCGCGCGCGCGGCGCCGAGCAGACCGTGCTGGTGTCGGTCGTCTCGATGGGCAATCCGCATGCCGTGCAGGTGGTCGACGACGTCGACACCGCCCCGGTGGCGGAGACCGGCCCGCAGATCGAACACCACCCACGCTTCCCGAAGCGCGTCAACGCCGGCTACCTGCAGGTGCTGGACCGCCGCCACGTCAAACTGCGCGTGTTCGAGCGCGGCGCCGGCGAAACCCTGGCCTGCGGCACCGGCGCCTGCGCGGCCGTCGTGGCCGGCATCCGGCGCGGCCTGCTCGACTCGCCTGTGCAGGTCGAAGCGCGCGGCGGCCGCCTGAGCATCGCCTGGGCGGGAGAAGGCCAGCCGGTCTACCTGAGCGGGCCGGCTGAAACGGTGTTCGAAGGCGAGATCAAGCTCTAATCAAGCCGCCAGATCCAGGTCGAGCGGCGCATCCGGTCCGCCCGACTCCGGCAGCAAGGTCCGCAGCCGGTACAGGCGCTGCCGGTAATTCCCTTCCGGTCCGCCAGGGCCGCAATCGACGTTCTCGAACAGGCGCACCACGCGGTCGAGCAATTGGCGCTCCTGCGCCGTTTCGACCGGCACCAGGCGGCGCCGGCTGCGGCCATAGCTGGCGCGGATATCGACCACCAGGCAGTGCCCGCGGTCCGCATGCCTGACGTCCAGCAGCAGCGCCTCCGCGCGGCTCAGGCCGAACGCCAGCGCCAGCTCGAGCCGCGCCGCCAGCAAGGGGTACTCCGACATATCGCGCCTGGGCAGCGCACCCAGCTCGCGCCAGGCGCCGGCCTCGCGCGGCGCGATCTTGCGCAGCATCGCCGCCGCCTTGGCGCAGCCCTGGGCCGCCGCCTTCTGCAGCCAGAACACGGCGCGCACATCATTGCCCTCGTTCTCGCGGCGCGCCCGCCAGGCGGCGTTGCCGCATTCCAGCTGGGCGTCCCGGTAACCCATTTCGGCGGCGCGCTCGAGGTATTTCTGGGCCTCGACGACATTCCGTTGGGAAAACTCCGGCTTCACGTAGATACGCGACAGCGCGTACCAGGCTTCGGCCAGGCCCTGCTCGCCGGCCTGCTGCAGCCAGCGCACTGCCTTCTTGAAGTTGGCGGCGGCGCCACTGCCGGCGTTGTCGCCGGAAATGCGCCTGCCGTCGATGCGCATGCGGGCGCACCACAGGCCGAGGGCGAACTGGGCGTGCCGGTCCTGCTCGGCGGCGGCCAGTTCCCAGAACGCGTGCAGTTCGTCGGGCTCGACGTCGTGGGCGGCCATCCCCTCATCCACCAGCCGGGCACAGCGCGACAGCAGGGTGACCTCGTCCGGCGCCAGGCGCGCGCAGGCCCTGCCCTGCGCCACCTCGGACCGGGCCAGGGCCCGCGCCAGCGGAAGCGCCCGCTCGAGGTAGGCCTGGTGCTGGCCGGCGTCCCACTCCTGCTCCAGCAAGGCGAACTGGGCCGGCGTAACGCCGCTGTCCGCGGCGCTGCGCAGCCAACGCTGGCCGGCGCGGCCGGGCGCGCCGCTGCGCGACGCTCCAGTCTCATCCTGGCGCCGGGGTTCGGGGCGTGGAATACGGGCATCCGGCGTACGGCCATCCCCTTGCCCGGCCGCCGCTTCGCCTGCCGGTCCGCCGAAACGCGGCGGCGTCACGCCATGTTCGCGCGCCAGCAGCCACTGCGCTTCGGGAAAGCCGCCACACCCAGCGTCTTCCAGTGCGCGCAAGGCCTTGGCGCGCTGCCCCGGCGGCACGCGCTCGCCGCCCAGCACCAGTTGCGCATACACGAGGCCGGCCCGCGCCAGCCCGCCGTCGTAGGCGCGCTCGTACCAGCAGGTGACGGGCTGCGGGCTCTGGCGGGCCAGGTCGAGGGGTATATGGTTGCCGATCAACTGCCAGGCCTCGGCGCAGCCCTGGCGCGCGGCGCGGTCCAGCCAGTGCAAGGCGGTGGGCAGGCTCTTGGGCAGGCCGGCGCTGCCGAACAGGTAGAGCCGGCCCAGCGCCAGCTGGGACTCGGTCCGCCCGGCGCGCGCGCCACGGATAATTGCTAACTCTTCACGGTTTGCCATCGTTCTTTTCGGTAGTGAAACGCCGTCGCAGATACGTGTAGAAGCATGCACATCACGTTAAGTACGTGACGGATGAGGTCGCCAGACCGTCGGCTTCGGTATATGCGCTTGTTGGATGGGCCAGAGTCTATAGCCGGCTCAGGGGCGATTCGTTTGCGATTCCATGTGCATTTGAGGCTGCACAAATGTTATCGGTCGGGCAGGACTGGTATGATGACGCAGGGAAACTTAATCAATGCTTAAGGTTTCCGTGCTGAACGGCCTCAGCCGTTTCGAAAATACAACAGCACGATTGGATTTATTGGCTTTCCACCAATTGAAGCCGTCATAATTGACTAATCCGACAACCTTGACGCATTGAGCAATTAAGGTTCACACATCCGAGTGTTCAGCAACAAGAAAAAGTCTCAATGCTCTCTGGATTCCTGCGTTTCACTTTATAAGGATACAAATAGATGAAAAAATCAC
Organism: Massilia sp. Bi118; assembly: GCF_918697865.1. Classification (GTDB taxonomy): domain Bacteria; phylum Pseudomonadota; class Gammaproteobacteria; order Burkholderiales; family Burkholderiaceae_D; genus Telluria. Next base: position 40,607 of record NZ_CAKKMV010000006.1, read on the forward strand.
TCTTGGCAGTCGCTCTGCTGGGCGCATTCGCCGGTGTGGCGCAAGCGCAAACCGCCGTGCAAATCTACGGTAACATCGACGCCGGCCTGGTCAAGCGTACCGACCAGACCCTGGCCATCGGCAAGCGCGCCTCGAACACCCTGGGCTTCAAGGGTACCGAAGACCTGGGCAACGGTCTGAAAGCACTGTTCCAGATCGAAATGCGTTACGAGCCGGACACCGGCACCACCGAGAACAACGGCCGTCCGCTGTTCCAGGGCCAGAGCCGCGTCGGCCTGCAGGGTGATTTCGGTATGATCCGCCTGGGCCGTGGCCTGACCCCGTTCCAGGAAGTCGTCGGTTCGTTCGAACCGTGGCACGGCCTGCCGACCCCGGCCGGCTTCTACACCGACATCTCGATCGCCGGCTACAACTCGACCCCGCTGGACACCAACACCAGCGGCGGCTCGGCAAGCAACAACCGTTTCTCGAACGCGATCTTCTACAACTCGCCGGTCGCCAGCGGCTTCCAGGTGAACGCTGCCTGGGCAAGCAAGGAATCGACCGGCGGCGCGCTGGCCGGTATCGGCCCGGGTGCAGCTTCGTACGCTGCCAACTCGGAAGCCACCGTGAACCCGTTCTCGGTCGCCGGCACCTACAACAACGGCCCGGCCGCTGCGATGGTTGCCTACGAGCGTAACGCCGTCGAAAGCAAAATCTGGTCGATCGCCGGTTCGCTGGCTGCCACCCCGGAACTGAAACTGATGGGCACCTACAGCCGTCAAGATCAGGGCCACACCAACACCCTGCGTCCGAAGACCAAGGGCTGGGTGCTGGGCGCAACCTACGCTGTCGGCCCGGGCAAGGTCCTGGCTGGCTATGGCCGCAAGCACATCGACAACGCTCCTTCGACCAAGCAGTTCTCGCTGGGCTACGAATACAACCTGTCGAAGCGTACCTACCTGTACGTGGACGCATCGCGCAAGAAGGACATCGTCAACGCCACCACCGGCAACCTGGCTGGCGTCCCGACTGTCAACCACTACGACGTGGGCGTGAACCACTCGTTCTAAGCTGCCAGGGGGTTCGCCCCCTTCAGCTGGAAGTCCGCAAGGGCGGGCCTGGGCAACCAGGTCCGCCCTTGTTGCATCCAGGCCTTGTGCGATTCGCGCAACGCTTACGCGGCTGAGCAATACCAACCCGCGCGAATTGATGGGCATCCGAATGTCATCGATGTGGATGGGAGAGGTGCAATGAAGAAGATTTTGCTGGGCGCGCTCGCCGGCGCCTGTTTTCCGACTTTCGTGCTGGCCCAGTCCAGCGTTCAGCTCTACGGTATCGCCGACGCCGGCCTGATGTGGCAGCGCGGTTCCTCGCCCAAGCTCATCAGCGGCGGCGAAGACGGTTCGCGCCTCGGCTTCAAGGGCAGCGAAGACCTCGGCCGGGGCATGAAGGCCATCTTCAACCTGGAAGCGCGCATCGAACTCGACACGGGCAGGCAACAGCCCATCCTGCTCAACGAGAACCAGGGCTTCTACCTGACGCGCGGCATGGAGGCCCTGCCGCCCAACCTGCTGGCGGCCGTGCGCGGCGCGCTGCAGCCGCGCGGGGGGCCGGCCGTCAATCCGGAGAACGCCCTGTTCGACCGCACCGCCATGGTCGGCCTGGTCACCCCGGTGGGCGCGGTCCTGCTGGGGCGCATGTACACCCCGGGCTATGAAGTGTTCGCGGCGGCCGACACCTTCGAGGTCGGCACCGGCGGCACCTGGGGCAGTGTGACCGGCGGCACCGCCGGCTTCCAGGCGCTGGGCGCCGACATCCGCTCCCAGCGCGCGCTGCAGTACCGGATCGCCCTGCCCTCCGGGCTCGGCGGCTCGCTGATGATCGCCGGCCACGGCTCGGGCTACTATGGCCTGTACAACAAATTCTGGGGCGCGGCCATCACCTATAAAGCGCGCGGCTGGGACGTCGGCATCGGCCACAACCATGGCTACGATCCGTCCGGCGCGCCAAGCTTGCGCACGACCACGGCCGGCGGTTCCTATACCTGGAACGACTGGAAGTTCTTCGCCGGCTGGCACGACCAGCGCAACCAGCATTCGACCTTGCTGCCCACCTATGTCGCCGGCTGGGACGCCCTGATCGCACCCCAACTGGCGCCTTTGGGGCCGGCCACTGCCGCCGCCCTGCGCGCGGTGTTCGTCAACAACATCACCGCGAATACCCGGCAGGACGCGGTCAGCGTCCAGGCCGGCGTGCAGTACCGTGTCGGTCCCAACCGCTTCCTGGCCTCGGTCGCACGCCAGAACGACCGTACGCCGTCCGACAGCGACGCCACCCTGTTTGCGCTCGGCTACAACTACTTCCTGTCGAAGCGCACCGACATCTATGCCGTCGCCGCCTTCATCAAGAACGACAATGAGGCTCAGTACAGCCCGGCGGCGGCGGGCGTCCCCGGCGGTTTCACCAAGACGCCGGGCGAGGATGGGCGCGCCTTTCAGCTGGGCGTAAGGCACCGCTTCTGACCCTGGCGCCACGGTGGCGGTGGAATCGCATGATTATCTGCTGATGGCGGTTGCAGTCAGGTAAAATTAGCGGTCTACCTATTTTGCAAGACCATGCAATGACCGCAACACTGAATTCCGCTGCCATCGCCCAATACCTGGTCGATCATCCGCAGTTTTTTGAAGAATATGCCGGCCTGCTGGGCGAAGTAAAACTGTCGAGCCCGCTGACCGGCCGTGCCGTCTCGCTGCAGGAACGGCAGATGGAAGTGATGCGCGACAAGTACAAGGCACTCGAGCTGCGCATGGCCGAGCTGATGCGCCACGCCGAGGAAAACGCGGCGATCGCCAACCGCTTTCACGGCTGGACCCGCCAATTGCTGGAAGCCGGCGCGCCCGACGAAGCGCCGGCCGCGATGCCGCGCGCCGTGGTCGATGGCCTGATCCAGCACTTCATGGTGCCGCAAGCCACGCTGCGCCTGTGGAGCCTGGCGCCGGAGCACGCGTCCGAGTGGTATGCGAGCGACGTTTCCGACGACGTGCGCCTGTTCGCCAACAGCCTGCGCGCGCCCTACTGCGGCCCGAACCGCGATTTCGAGGCCGTGCGCTGGCTCGAGGATGCCGCCGGGGTGCGCTCGACCGTGCTGGTGCCGCTGCGTGCGGCCGGCGCGGCCTTCGGCCTGCTGGTGCTCGGCTCGCCGGATCCGGAACGCTTCAGCGCCAGCATGGGGACCGACTTCCTGGTCCACATCGGCGAAACCGCCAGCGCCGCGCTGCTCCCCCTGCGCGCCGCCTGAGGCCGAGCGAACCCGCCGTGGACACCCCGGCCGCCGACGACTGGACCGGCCGCTACCTGGAAGAGCTGCGCACCCAGCGCAAGCTCTCCAGCCACACCATCGCCGCCTACGCGCGCGACCTGGGCGAATTAGCCCACCTGGCCGGCCACAGCGACTGGACCCGGCTGACCCACTTCGATATCCGCCGCTTCACCGCCAGGCTGCATGCCGGTGGCCAGAGCCCGACCTCGATCGCGCGCAAGCTGTCCGGCTGGCGCGGCTTCTTCAACTGGCTGGCGCGCCACACTCTGCTTCCGGCCAATCCGGTCGACGGCGTGCGTGCGCCGCGCCGCGCCAAGCGCCTGCCGAAAGCCTTGCCCGTCGACGAGGCCGTGCGCCTGCTGGACGCCAACCGCCACGGCCATCCCGAGCCGGCCGAACTGTGCGACCGCGCGATGTTCGAGCTCCTGTATTCCAGCGGCCTGCGGGTGTCGGAACTGGCCGGCCTGGACGTCACCTTCACGCCCGCCCGGGATGGCGCGCCCGCCTCGCTGGGCTGGCTGGAACTGGAAGCCCAGGAAGTCGTGGTCACCGGCAAGGGAAACAAGATGCGGCGGGTGCCGGTCGGCGGCCCGGCACGCGAGGCGATCGCGGCCTGGCTGGCGGTGCGTCCGCCCGCGGCCGACGGCAGCAATGCCCTGTTCCTGTCCGCGCGCGGCGCCCGCGTCAGCCCGCGCGTGGTCCAGCACCGCCTGAAGAACCATGCCATCAAGGCCGGCCTGCCGGTCCACGTCCACCCGCACGTGCTGCGCCACTCCTTCGCCTCGCATCTGCTGCAATCCTCGGGCGACCTGCGCGCGGTGCAGGAACTGCTGGGCCATGCCAGCATCACCTCGACGCAGATTTATACCTCGCTCGACTTCCAGCACCTGGCGGCGGTCTACGACAAGGCCCATCCGCGGGCCAAGCTTAAATAAGGGATCCAGGACTGGATCAAACGAACGCCACCGCACAAGACCGTGGTCGGTGGTGACATTCCGCAAATTCCGGCATAATCCCCCGATTCTCGGCCCCCGGACGGCCTCTTTAGATCGGATAGCGAAATATGGAATTGATCCCCAGCACCATCCTGACCGGCTTCCTCGGCGCCGGTAAAACCACGCTGCTCAACCGCATTCTGCAGGAAAACCACGGCCTGCGCATCGCCGTCATCGAGAACGAGTTCGGCCAGGAAAACATCGACAACGAGATCCTGGTGCAGGACTCGGGCGAGCAGATCGTCGAGATGAACAATGGCTGCATCTGTTGCACCGTGCGCGGGGACCTGATCGTGGCGCTGGGCAAGCTGGCTGCCAGGCGCGACGCCGGCGAGTTGCACTTCGACCGCGTCGTCATCGAAACCACCGGCCTGGCGAATCCGGGCCCGGTGGCGCAAACCTTCTTCGTCGATGAGGAAGTAGGCGCTCACTACCTGCTCGACGCGGTGGTGACCGTGGTCGACGCCCGCCACGGCATGGACCAGCTGGACCGCCACGAGGAAGCCCAGCGCCAGGTCGGCTTTGCGGACAAGATCCTGCTGTCGAAAACCGACCTGGTCGATGCCGCCGCGCTCGAGGAACTGAAGGCGCGCATCCGCCGCATCAACCCGCGTGCGCCGATCAGCACCTCGGACTTCGGGCGCGCGCCGATCCAGGAGGTGCTCGACCTGCGCGGTTTCAACCTGAACGACAAGCTGGAACTCGACCCGGCCTTCCTCACTGCCGACGAAGCCCACGAGCATGGCCACGATCACGACCATGATCACGTGCACACCGAAGCGTGCGATCACAGCCATGACCACCATCACGGCCATCACAGCGACGACATCGCCGCCTTCGTCTTCAAGAGCGAGCGCGCTTTCGATCCGGAACGCCTCGACCAGTTCCTCGGCAGCATGGTGCAAGTATTCGGTCCCAACATGCTGCGCTACAAAGGCGTACTCTTGATGGCGGGCGCAGACCGCAAGGTGGTATTCCAAGGCGTGCATCAAATCATGGGCAGCGACCTGGGTGCAAAGTGGGGCGATCAGGAAGCCCGTGGCAGCAAAATGGTGTTTATTGGTAAAAATTTACCGAAAGATGTCTTTATCCGAGGATTGGAACAATGTTTGGTATAAACTACTCCGGTTCTGCGAACCGATAGTTGAACGACTGAACACGGCGGGGTGTCCAAACCCGCCATTACGGCAGCGAACCAGCGCGCACGAAGCAACAGAAGTAACCGCTGAGTAAGCTGATAAAATGGAAACTCTGTCGTATCGAAGGTAGTGAAGTCATGACTAAAACAACGAAACCGAATACCGTGGCGCAGCCCGAAGACCGCCTCCTGACGGAAGAAGAGATTCGGGCGATGAGCGACGACGACTACATGAACCCGGCCCAGCTGGCGTTCTTCAAAAACCGCCTGCAGGAACTCGAAAAAGAGCTGCTGAAAAACGCGGGCGAGACCACCGAGCACCTGCGTGAAACGGTGCTGGTGCCGGACCCGGCCGACCGCGCCACGATCGAGGAAGAGCACGCGCTCGAGCTGCGTACCCGCGACCGTGAACGCAAGCTGCTCAAGAAGGTGCAGCAGTCGCTGGCGGCCATCGAATCCGGCGAATACGGCTGGTGCGACGAGACCGGCGAGCCGATCGGCGTGGCGCGCCTGATCGCCCGCCCGACCGCCACGCTGTCGCTGGAAGCGCAGCAGCGCCGCGAACTGAAGCAGAAGCTCTACGGTGATTGAACCGTGACAGGCTGACCCGAAAAAAGCATGCGTTCTCCGCATGCTTTTTTTATTTGGGCGCCAAAGATATTTCCCATGGGATACACTAGCCTCGGCTTGACGCAGCTCAGGCGTGCGCGCCGTGCTCCGCGGGCCGCCGTGCTACTGTCTCGACCGGTGAATAAGAGCGTTACGCGCTCAACGGGTACAAGGACCGACGTGGGACTCTTTTCCTTCCTGAAGAAAAAGAACGATGCGCCCGAGGCGCGGGCCGGCGCTCGTCCGCGCCCGGCGCTGGCCGATCCTGTCAGTGTGTTCGCCCCCACCACCCGCATGCCGCTCGACACCGAAGCCGAGCGCGAACGCCAGCGCGAGATCGCGCGCGCCACCGCCGCCAAGATCGACGAGATCGAGCTGGAGATGGCCAACGACATCTTCGACGACCATGCCTGGGCCGGCAACCGGCGCGCCCCGGCGGTGGCGGCCGGCGCCCCCAGCGCGCCCCTGCTCGACCTGAACACGGCCGACCTGCTGGTCGAGGAAGGCATGCCGGATACCGCCATCGCGCCGTCGAGCGCACCGGCGGTCGAGGAAGCCGCCATCCTGTATGCCAACGGCCAGTTCGACGCCGCCGAAGCGGCCCTGCGCGCCTGCCTGGTCGGCGCCTGCCGCAACGAGCGCCAGCCCTGGTGGATGCTGTTCGACCTCTACCAGGCCAGCGGCCGCGAACCCGAATTCGAGAGCATCGCGATCGACTACGCCAGCCATTTCGAGACCTCGCCGCCCGCCTATTCGCCGGCTTTCGCGCCGTCTACGGGACAGGCCGCGCAGGCGGCGGGACAGGCTTTTGCCGGCGTGACCCCGACCGCCAGCCTGTCGGGCCAGCTCGACGCCACCGCCGGCGCCCAGCTGGCGCGCGTGCTGGCCTCAAGCATGCCGCTGGTGCGGCTGGAGTTCAGCACCATCGCCTCGGCCACGCCGGAAGGCTGCGCGGTCCTGCTGCAGGCTTTGCAGACACTGCGCCGCGCCGGCCGCGAGCTGGTCGTGGCTGGCGCCGACCACCTGATTGCCGTGCTGCGCCCGATGCTGGCGATCGGCGACCGCGGCGCCGGCGAAGCACCCTGGCTGCTGCTGCTCGAGCTGCTGCTCCTGATGAACCGCGAAAAGGATTTCGAGGAGACCGCGATGGATTATTGCGTCACCTTCGAGCTCTCGCCGCCCTCGTTCGAGGCGCCGGCGCGGGCCGCGGTCAGTGTCGGCGCCAGCGGCCCGAATACGGTCACCGGCGACCGCTTCCTGCTGCCGGGCGTCATCGAAGGCGCGGGCACGGCCCTGCTGGACGCCATCTCGGCCTATGCCGGCCAGCATGCGTCCCTGGTGCTCGACTGCTCGCGCCTGGCGCGCATCGACTACACGGCGGCGAATGCCCTCGGCGCGCGCCTGCGCCAGCTGGCCGACAATCAGGGCGAATCCGAAGGCGCCGAAAAGCGCAGCATCGAGCTGCGCGACCTGAACCATCTTGTCGCTGCCCTGCTGCGCCTGCTGGGCGTGGGAGAGCACGCGCGTCTGTACGCACACAAGTATTGAACGCCGCCCAGGCCGGCGAACGCGACAATTACAGCTTGTAAATTGGTGAAGTAGCCCCACGTTCGGTGAGCAATCAACCACGAGGCAACTATGGAACAATTTCACGGCACGACCATTCTGAGCGTGCGACGCGGCGAACAGGTCGCGCTTGGCGGCGACGGCCAGGTCACCCTGGGCAATGTCGTCATGAAGGGCTCGGCCCGCAAAGTACGCAAGCTGTACCAGGGCAAAGTGCTGTGCGGCTTCGCCGGCGGCACCGCCGACGCCTTTACCCTGCTCGACCGCTTCGAAGCCAAACTGGAAAAGCACCAGGGCAACCTGCTGCGTGCCTCGGTCGAGCTGGCCAAGGACTGGCGCACCGACCGCGTGCTGCGCCGCCTGGAAGCGATGCTGCTGGTGGCCGACCGCGAGAAAACCCTGATCATCACCGGCAACGGCGACGTGCTCGAACCCGAGGACGGCATCGGCGCGATCGGCTCGGGCGGCGTGTACGCGCAGTCGGCCGCCAAGGCGCTGCAGGAAAACACCGATCTGGCGCCTGCCGAGGTCGTCAAGAAAGCCCTGACGATCGCGGGCGAGCTGTGCATCTATACGAACATGTCCCACATCGTCGAGACGCTGTAATGAGCAATCACCTGAATACGCACATGAACATGACCCCTTCCGAAATCGTGTCGGAACTCGACAAGCACGTGGTCGGCCAGGGCAAGGCCAAGCGCGCGGTGGCGATCGCCCTGCGTAACCGCTGGCGCCGCCAGCAGGTGGAAGAGCCCCTGCGCCACGAGATCACGCCGAAGAACATCCTCATGATCGGCCCGACCGGCGTCGGCAAGACCGAGATCGCGCGCCGCCTGGCCAAGCTGGCCGATGCGCCCTTCATCAAGGTCGAGGCGACCAAGTTCACCGAGGTCGGCTACGTCGGCCGCGACGTCGACACCATCATCCGCGACCTGATCGACATCGGCGTCAAGCAGACCCGCGCCAGCGAGATGAAGAAGAACCGCCAGCGCGCCGAGGACGCCGCCGAAGACCGCGTGATCGACATCCTGGTGCCGCCGGCGCGCGACTTCGGCTTCAATGTCGGAAGCAGCGATGCGAAGGACAGCGACACCACCCGCCAGACCTTCCGCAAGCGCCTGCGCGAAGGCGCGCTCGACGACAAGGAAATCGAGATCGAGGTCGCCGACGCCGCGCCCCAGGTCGACATCATGGCGCCGCCGGGCATGGAAGAAATGACGGAGCAGATCAAGTCGATGTTCGCCGGCGTCGGCACGGCCCGCAAGAAGCCGCGCAAGCTGAAGGTCAAGGATGCGATGAAGATCCTGATCGACGAGGAGGCCGCCAAGCTCGTCAACGAAGACGAGATGAAGCAGAAGGCGATCCAGAACGTCGAGCAGAACGGCATCGTGTTCCTGGACGAGGTCGACAAGATCGCCTCGCGCTCCGAGCATGGCGGGGCCGATGTCTCGCGCGCCGGCGTGCAGCGCGACCTGCTGCCGCTGGTCGAGGGCACGACCGTCAACACCAAGTATGGCATGATCAAGACCGACCACATCCTGTTCATCGCCTCGGGCGCGTTCCACCTGTCGAAGCCTTCGGACCTGATTCCGGAGCTGCAGGGCCGCTTTCCGATCCGCGTCGAACTGGAAGCGCTGTCGGTGGAAGACTTCAAGAGCATCCTGACCTCGACCGACGCCAGCCTCACCAAGCAGTACGAGGCCCTGCTGGAAACCGAGGGCGTGAAGCTGGAATTCGCGCCGGAAGGCATCCATCGCCTGGCGGAGATCGCTTATTCCGTCAACGAGCGCACCGAGAACATCGGCGCGCGCCGCCTGTACACGGTGATGGAAAAGCTGCTCGAGGAAATCTCGTACTCGGCCACCGACAAGTCGGGCCAGACCCTGGTCGTCGATGCCGCCTACGTCAACGAGCGGCTGGATGCGCTGGCGGTCAACGAAGACCTGTCGCGTTATGTACTGTAACTAAGCAATAAGGAGGCGAAGATGGCGAACAAGGCGCTTGCAACCCGGCAGAGGATGATGCTGCGCGTCGATCCGGCGCCGCTCAAGCCGCGCAACCCGTTCGCCGGCTTCGCCAGGCAGCGATCGGCCGGCTCGCATGCCAAGCCGGTCGCCGCCGAAAGGCAGGCCGCCAAGCGCGCGCTCAAGAAGGTCAAGCTGACGCCCGACGAGGAGTGACAGGCGGCCCCTTCTTCTGTACAGTCAGAACCCATGAGCTCCCCTGACATGGTTCTGGATGTCCTGCGCGCCGAACTGCGCGCCGCCGGCATCACCTACAAGATGCTGGCCGACCGCATTGCGATGAGCGAGTCGAGCATCAAGCGCATGTTCGGCCAGAAGGACATGACCTTGTCGCGCCTGGCCCAGATCTGCCAGGCTGCCGGCATTGCGCTGGAAGACGTGCTGCGCCGCGCGGCCGATGCCCGGCCCCAGGCCGACACCCTCACCCTCACCCAGGAAACCTCGCTGATCGCCAAGCCGCACCTGCTGCTGATGGCGATCTGCTGTCTCGGGCACTGGAGCCTGGAACAGATCACCGAGACCTACCGCCTGACCGAACCCGAATGCATAGGCCTGCTGGCCGAACTGGACCGGCTCGGCCTGATCGAACTGAAACCCCTGAACCGCTACAGCCTGCGGGTGTCGAACGCCTTCCGCTGGCTGCCGGACGGCCCGGTGCAGCGCTATTTCCGCGAGCATGTGGTGGGGGATTATTTCGACGGCCGCTTCGACGGTCCCGGGGAGGCGCTGATGTGCCTGCCTGCGCGCCTGTCGCTGGCCAGCGCCGGCGAACTCACGGAAAAGATCCATCAACTGGCCGGCGAACTGGCCCGGCTGCACCGCAACGACCGCCGCCTGGCGCCGAACGATCGCGACGGGTTTACCCTGCTGGTGGGGTTCCGTTCGTGGGAGTTTTCCGCGTTCACGGCGCTGCGCCGTTAAACGCTACAGAAGTAAAGCTTACTGGGTGTTTGGCGCAGCGCCGCCCACCGGGCTGCCTGCCGGACGGGTCGGCGGCGGCATCTGCACCGGCGCCGGCGCCTGGTTGTTCGCGTTCGGATTGTTGAGGTTGTTGGGAACGGCGGGCGCGCTGTTCGGGTTGGCCGGCGGCGGCGCGTCGTGCTGGCCGACGTCGCCCGGGCTGGCGAATTCCTGGTTCTGCGGCGGCTGCTGCGGCACCGGACCCGGCGACATCGGCGGCTCCGGCACCGTCGCGCCCGGTGCAAGCGTGGCCGGCATCGCGGCCGCGGCCGGTCCCGGAGGCACGGCTGCGCCACCCATCGCCGCCGCCGGCTTGGTGTCCGCCGCCAGGTCGAGCCGCCTCATGACGCCGCCATCGGACAGCATCACGTAGCGCGCATGCACCTCGGCCAGGGTAATGCCCGGCACCAGTTCCTTACCCACCACCAGCGCCTTCGGCGGCGAGCCCTCGGCCACGATGATGGCCACGCTTTCGCGTCCGGCCGAGACGATGCCGGTCAGCTGGTAATTGGTGGCGCTGGCCGTGGCGACCTGGCCGCCGAACAGGGTCGCGGCGGCATCGATGCTCGGGTCCGGCATGCTGTTGTGCGGCACGGCGGCGATCGGACGCTGCGGTGGCTGGTACAGCTGCAGGATCCAGTACGCGAGCGACGCGGCCAGCAGAATCACGCCCAACAGGCTCAAAAGAAGGGGCAAACGCTTGTTCATCTGGTTCCTTGTCAGCGCACCAACTGGTTGATTTCAATAATCGGCATCAGCACCGCCAGCACGATCAGCAGCACGACCAGGCCCATGGCCAGGATCAGCACCGGCTCGAGCAGGCCGGCGATGGTCAGCGCGCGGCGCTCCAGGTCGGCCTGCTGGGAATCGGCGGCGCGCTCCAGCATGGCCGGCAGCTCGCCGGTGATCTCGCCGGCGCGGATCATGTGCACCAGCATCGGCGGGAAATACTTCTGCACCGACAGCGCGCGCGCCAGGCTTACGCCCTCGCGCACGCTGGCGGTCGCATCCTCGACCAGGCCTTTCATGGCCACGTTCGACAGCGTGTCGCGGCTGGTTTCGAGCGCACGCAGGATGGGCACGCCGGAACCGGTGGTGATCGCCAGCGTGCTGGCGAAGCGCGCCGTGTTCAGGCTGCGCTCGAAGCGGCCGTAGACCGGGGCGTCGAGCAGCCAGGCATGCCAGCGCAGCTTGAGCGCGGGATTGCGCAGCGCGCGGCGCCACATGATCCAGGCGCCGACGATGGCCAATCCCACATAGATGCCATAAGCGCGCGTAAAGTTCGACACGCCGAGCATCATGATGGTCAGGAACGGCAGTTTCTGCTTGGTATTCGCGAACACCGAGACGATCTGCGGCACCACATAGGTGAGCAGGAAGATCACGATCGCGAACGCGACCACGGTAACGATGGCCGGATAGGTGAACGCGAGGCGCACCCGCGATACCAGCGCGTTGCGGCGCTCGATGTAGTCGGCCAGGCGCGCCAGCACGCGCGCCAGCTGGCCGATCTGCTCGCCGGATGAGACCAGCGCGCGGTAGATCTCGGCAAAGTCGCGTGGATGCCGCGACAGTGCGCTGGAGAAGGACGCGCCGCCCATGACTTCGGAACGGATCGAGGCGATCAGGTCGCGCATGTAGGCGCGTTCGGCCTGTTCCAGCAGCGCGGTAAAAGCTTGCTCGAGCGGCAGGCCGGCTTCCAGCAGACTGGCCAGCTGGCGCGTGAACAGCGCGAGTTCCACCTGCGACAGGCGCTCGCCGAAGCCGCGCGAGCGCGCTGTCCCGCTTTCGTCGACCTGGGCCGCGATGGCCTCGACCGCCAGCGGCGTCAGGCCTTGCAGGCGCAGGTCGGCGCGGGCGGCGCGCGGGCTGTCGGCGTTCAGCACGCCCTTGCGAGTGACGCCGCCGGTGTCGACGGCTTCGTAGCGGAAGGCCGGCATCAGGCAGCCTTCGTCACGCGCAGCAGCTCGGCTTCGGTGGTAATGCCTTCGCGCACCCAGCGTTCGCCGTCGTCATGCATGGTCTTCATGCCGGAATGCAGGGCGGCGTCGCGGATCTCGGCTTCCGATACCTGGTTGTGGATCTGCGCGCGGATCTGCTCGTTCGTTTCGAGTAGCTCGTAGACGCCGACCCGGCCGTGGTAGCCGGTATGGCCGCAGCGGTCGCAGCCGACCGCGCGCCAGCGGCCCGGGCCCTCCTGCTGCTTGCAGTACTCGCACAGCTTGCGCACCAGGCGCTGCGCCATCACGCCCAGCAGGGACGACGACAGCAGGAACGGCTCGATGCCCATGTCCAGCAGGCGGGTCACGGCCGAGGCCGCATCATTGGTGTGCAGGGTCGCCAGCACCAGGTGGCCGGTGAGCGAGGCCTGCACCGCGATCTGCGCCGTTTCCAGGTCGCGGATCTCGCCGATCATGATCACGTCCGGGTCCTGGCGCAGGATCGCACGCAGGGCCTTGCCGAAGGTCATGTCGATACGGGCATTGACCTGGGTCTGGCCGACACCGTTCAAGTCGTATTCGATCGGGTCTTCCACCGTCATGATGTTGGTGGTCGAGGCGTTCAGGCGCGACAGCGCGGCATACAGCGTGGTGGTCTTGCCGGAACCGGTCGGGCCCGTCACCAGCACGATGCCGTGCGGCTGGTTGATCATCCTGTCGAACTGCGGCAGCAGGCCTTCGCTCATGCCCAGGTGGCTGAGGTCGAGGCGGCCCGCTTCCTTGTCGAGCAGACGCAGCACCGCGCGCTCGCCGTGGCCGGTCGGCAGCGTCGACACGCGCACGTCGACCGGCTTGCCGCCGACGCGCAGGGTGATGCGGCCGTCCTGCGGCAGGCGTTTTTCGGCGATGTCCAGCTGGCTCATGATCTTGATACGCGAGATCAGGGAGGCGTGGATCGCCTTGCGCGGGCGCACGATGTCGCGCAGCGCGCCGTCGATGCGGAAACGCACGACCGAGGTCTGTTCGAAGGGCTCGATGTGGATATCGGAGGCGCCTTCGCGCAGCGACTGCGTCAGCAGCGCATTGATCATGCGGATCACCGGGGCATCGTCGGACGATTCCAGCAGGTCTTCGATGGCCGGCACGTCCTGCAGCAGCTTGGTGAGATCGAGATCGGCATCGAACTCGTCGGCGACCTGGGAGGCGTCGCCGCCGGCGTTCGCGTAGGCGGCGGCAATCGCCGCTTCCAGCTCGGCGCGGTCCATGCGGTGCAGCACGATGCGCCCGAAGCGGCGCGAGACTTCCGCGATCGCGGCCGGTTTGGTTGCGTTCGACACCAGGACTTCGACGGCCTGCGACGGGTCACCGTTGGAACGCGCCAGCACGCCGTAGTCGCGTGCAAATGCGTAGGGCAACAGGTTATTCATGATCTTCAGTTCCGGATCGGCGATGCCGGCCGGTATTCCGGCTGCGCCGGCTGGGGCTGCACCGGACGGTATTCCGGTTGCGGACGCTGGCCCGGTTGCGCGGGCGGCAGCGGCTGGTTGGTGCCCGGCCCCGTGGCGGCGCCCGGACGCGGCGCGACTGGCGCCGGCGGCGGCATCGTGGCCATCGCACCGCCCGCAGGCGGCTGGCCATTGTTGTTCAAAGGCGGCAGCATGGGTGCGCCGAGGTTGCGGATCAAAATCGAATCATCGCTCGGCTGGCTGGTCGCGCCGGCTGCACGCATGAGCTCGTAACGGTCCATCGAAATGCTGCTGTTCTGTTCCTTGCTGCGCACCACCACGGGGCGCAGGAAGACCATCAGGTTGCGTTTGTTGCGGGTGCGCGCCTTGTACTTGAACAGGTTGCCGAGGATGGGGATATCGCCCAGGCCGCGCACCTTCTGGTCGCTATCGCTTTCGTCGTCCGAGATCAGGCCGCCCAGCACGATGATCTGGCCATCGTCGGCCAGCACATTGCTTTCGATGGCGCGCACGGTGGTGATGATGCCCGACGCATTCGTGGTCGAGTCGATGCCCGAGTTCTCGTGGTAGATCGAGAGCTTGATCGTACCGCCTTCCGAAATCTGCGGGCGTACTTTCAGCAGCAGGCCCACGTCCTTGCGGTCGACCGTCTGGAAGGGGTTGCTGGCCCCGCTCGCCCCGGTCGTGAACGAACCGGTGATGATCGGGATGTTCTGGCCGACCTTGATCGTTGCCAGCTCGTTATCCAGCGTGATCATGTTCGGTGTGGACAAGATGTTGGCATTGCCCGTGTTTTCAAGGGCGCTGGCAATCGCGCCCAGGCCCAGCTGGCCATTGATCTGGCGGAAGAGGCCGATCGACAGGCCACCCAGCGTCGGGATGCTGCTGCTGGTGCTGCCGGTGGTGCTAGTGCCGCCCGCGCCGGTCGCCGCGGTGACCAGGTTGACGATATTGTTGCCGGTGGTGCCGTTGGTGAAGGATTGCAGGCCGCCGACGCGGTAGCGGCTGCTGTCGTCGCCCGAGATACCGACCCACTGCACGCCGAATTCCGAGGCCTTGTTCGAGGTCACTTCCACCACCAGCGCTTCGATGTAGACCTGGGCGCGGCGCACGTCGAGCTGGTCGATGACGCCGCGCAGGTTGCGGTAGACCGCATCCGGCGCGGTGATGATCAGGCTGTTGGTCGAGATGTCGGCCTGGATGAAGCCGGAGCCCTGGCCGCCGCCGGCGCCGCCGGACGTGGCCTGGCCCTGCTGGCTGACGGTGTTACCGGTGCCGCCCATCCCAATGCTGCTCTGCTGGCCCTGCTGGCCGCCGAGCCCGCCGGCGCCGGTGCCACCCGCGGCGCTGGACTGGATCGAGCCGCCGGACGTGCCCTGCTGCTGCACCGGCACCGCCGAAGCGTCCTGCGACACCACGGCGCGCAGGGTTTGCGCGACCTTGCTGGCGTCGGCGTTCTTCAGGTAGACCACGTGGATATTGCCGAGTTCGGAGGTGGGCTGGTCGAGCTTGGCGATCAGGCTTTTCGCCATGTTCGCACGCGCCGCCGAGGGCGCACGCACGATCACGGAATTGGTGCGCGGGTCGGCCAGCACGGTGACGCGGCCGGAATCGCCGCCCGGGCTCGGCTCCATCAGGCGCGTGACCAGGGTGGCGACGTCGCTGGCGATGCCGTTGCGGATCGGGACGACGTCGAGGTCGCCGGTCGAGGGCGCGTCGAGGGCGGCGATGATCTTCGACAGGCGGCGCAAATTGTCCGCGTAGTCGGTGATGACCAGGCTGTTGTTGCCCGGGTCGGCCATGATGGAATTGTTCGGCGAGATCAGCGGGCGCAGCACCGCGGTCAGGTTGGCCGCCGATTCATGCTGCAGGCGGTAGACCTGGGTCGCGACCTGGTCGCCACGCACCCTGGAGCCGCCGACGCCGACCTGGGTCGGCGAGGACTGCAGCTTGGCCTCGGCTTCCGGCACCACTTTCGCATAGCCGTCGCCGGTGACCACCGCATAGCCCTGCAGGCGCAGCGCCGAAGTCAGCAGGGCGAAGGCCTGGGCCTTGCTCAGGGTGCGCTCCGACACCAGGGTGAGTGTCCCTTTGACGCGCGGGTCGATGATGAAGGTCATGCCGGTATAGTGGCCGACTGCCTTGATCACCGACTCCATGTCGGCGTTGACGAAATTCAGTGCGGCGCCATTGCCGTCCTGGGCGAACGCGGGTGCGGGCGGCACCGCGCCGAAAACGGCGCAGCAAAGCATGACACGGGCGGCGATACGGCGCAGGGCCGGGGTTTGCGGGGTGTTTTTCATTATCTGAACTCTAATGCGATTATGTTCTTGCCGTTCACCATACGCCGTTGGCCCAGCAGATTGAGCAGGTTGCCCAGCGTGTCTTCGTATCCGTCGGCCGCTTGAGCCTGGCCCGAAAAGCGCAGGCGACCATTTTGCAGAGTACCACTTCCAGAGAGCAACAGAGCGCCACGGACCGTGCGCAACGCCAGGTCGGCCTGCTGCCCGCGCCAATCCATCGCCACCTCATAGCTGCCCAGCGGTTTCACCGGACTCATGCGCGATCCCATGTCGGTCAGCGACAGCACGGTCCTGCCCTGCACCGCCACCGTCTGGCCCTGGCGTGCGATGTCCAGCAAATTCCAGGACAGCTTGATCGTGCCCGACGGCGCCAGCGTGTTCAGCGGCGCCCCCAGCCCGGCCAGGCCCTCGGCCGGCAGCAGCAGTTCGCCGGCGCTGACCTGCCACTGCGACCAGCTGCCGCTGATGCGCACCGGCTGCGCCAGCGCCTTGTCGTTGGCCAGGTCCATGCTCACCTGGCCGAACAGCACCAGCGGCGACAAACGCCAGCTGAAGCGGCCTGGCAGCAGCGGCGTGACCGATCCGCCCTCGCCCGGCGCGCCGCCCACGAAGGCCGAGCCGCGCCAGAGCGTACCTTGCGCATCTCCGAGAGTCAAACGCCCGCCGGTCTGGCGCTCGACCATCGTCCCCAGCCAGGCAGCCGGCAGGAACAGCAGCACCGTGACGGCGACCGCCAGCACGGTCAGCCCGATCCACAGCAGCGCTCGCTTCATTGGGCGGTGCCGGTGTTCTGACGCAGCGTCATGCTGGCGTCGACCTGGCCAGCCGCCGGCAGGGCGGTGACGACGGCGTCCTGCACCAGCACGCGGTTGGCGCGGCGCTGCTCGTCGAGCCAGGTCGCCAGATTGGCGAAGGAGACGTTGGTCAGCTGCAGCTTGATGTACTCGCCCGTCATCGACAGCGATTGCGGGGTCAGGCCGCGACCGCTGAGGCTGGTATTCACGGTTTCGCGCGTGAGCGGGGTGGCCTGGGTGCTGGGCGCGGCCGCCAGCCGGCCGGCTTCCTGGGCCATGGCCTGCAGCTCGGCGGCCTGCTGGCGCAGCTGCGGCAGGCTGCGGCGCAGCTGGGCGCGGCCCTCGACGGCGGGGTCGACCAGGATCAGGTACAGCAGCGCCAGCAGCACGACGGCGCCGCCGACGCCCAGGAAACGCCGCTCCTGTTCGGTGCGCGCGAGCCACATGGCGGTGGCGCGCTCGCGGTATTGGGCGATGGTGGTGGCGAGACTCATTGCTTGGCTCCTGTGCTGCGGATCACCCAGCTGCCCGGGGCGGCTTCATCGAGGCTCATGTTGCGCGCCGCCAGGGCAGTGCGCAACTGGCCCGTCAAACCAGGGTCGACGGTATCGGGTTTGACTTTGACCGAGAGCGCGCGTTCGCGGTATTCGATTGACGCAATGCCGGGTTGACGTCCGAGCGAACGGGTAGCTTCGCCGAAGGCCGCCGCCATGTAGGTGAATTCGTCGGGCGCCACCTCGCCGGTGTTGGCGCGGGCACGCGCGATGTTCTGGCGCATCTGGGCGACCGGATCGAGGATCGTGGTCTGGTTCGGATACGCCGAGCGGAAGGTCTGGGTCATCGACTGGCGCACGGTCTCGGCTTCGCGCTTGAGGCGCAGCCATTCGACGTTCAGGCCGATCAGGTTGACCGCCAGCGCCAGCAGCGCCAGGCGGATCGGCCAGCGCCAGCGGCGCCAGTCGCGCGGCTGGCTGCCGGCGGCGCCGAGGCCGCTCACCAGGTCGAGCGCCGTGGTCTTCGAGCCGGCGATCCAGTGCGCCCAGTCGTCGGTTTCCAGCGTGATGCCGGGACCGGCGTCAAGCGCGAGGGCCTGGTATTCGCCCAGCTGGCCGGGCGGCACGTAAAGCACCAGCGGCGCATCGCCGCTGAAGGCGCGCGCGGTCTGCAGCACCACGGCCGGCACGGCGTCGAGCGCCAGGCCGAAGCCCTGGAACAGGCCCTGGCGCAGGGTCAGCTCGGCGCCCTGGATGGCGGCTGAGACACTGCCCGGCTGCAGCGGCAGGCACAGCTGGGCCGGCACGGCGCTTACGCTGCGTGCGCCTTGCGCCAGCAGGCTGCGCACGATGCCCTCCAGCCAGTCGCGGTCGACCACGGCGATCGGGCGGCTGTCGTCCGGCTGCTGGGGCGCCGCCACCAGCACGTGATCGAGCGGGTCGCCCAGGATGTGTTCTTCGACCAGGCCGGGCAAGGCGGCCTTCAGGCGCGCGCCGGTCAGCGGCGGCGCCTGCACCTGCAGCAGGCTGACGTCGGCGCCGGCCAGCAGCAGCACGATGCGGCGGCTGGTGCCGACCAGGTCGCCCAGGTTGCGCAGCGGGCCTTCGCCCTGCTGCTCGATGACGCCGCCGTCGTTGACGAGGGCGAAGCGGCTCAGCGCATGCTCGCCTTCCGCGCGGGCGGGATGCCGAATGTAAAGTGTAGTCAAAAACCGTCTCGCTTTCTTTTTTTAATACTGGCGGATCCAGACCACCTGCGTGCCGCCACCGGCAATCAGCGTCGGAAAGCGGTGGATCAGCGCCTCGGCATCCAGGGCCGCGCGGTCCAGGCGGATGCGGCTGTTCACCAGGAACCAGTCGCTTCGCACGCCCGCCGCGTTGGGCGTGATCGGCCTGCTTTGTCCGATCTCCGACGAAAAATAATTCATGTCGCGCCAGGCCGCGCGCTGCCGCCGCACGACCAGCGAATTCGCTTCCGACACCGACATGTTCGGCATCAGCGACGCCAATACTTCCGCCGGCGCCGTGTTGACGTTCACCGGCGTCACCTCCGGCAGCACGATCACGAAGGGCCGCAGGCGCTCGACCATGGCCGGCGTGAAGCCCGGCACCGTCAATAAATCATCCACCGCCAGGAACTTGATCGGCGAACCGGCCACGCTGCTGCGCGCGGCGCGCTGCGCCGCCGTCGTACCTGTGCCGCCACCTGCAGCGCCCTCGCCTCCCGCCGCGCCTGCGCCCGCGCCGCCGCCCGTGCCATCCGGATTCGGCGCCCCGCCCTCCGGCGTCACCGTCTCCAGCGGCTGGCCGGCCGCCACGAACGCGGCGGCCCGCCCCGCCAGCTGCTGGTCCATCTGCAGGTTGCGCAGCAGGCGCCCGAACACTTCGGTCTGCTGGGTATCGACGATGCCCTTGTCAGCCAGATTGCGTAAATTGTAACGCGAGCAGGCGTCGATAATGTTACCCGACAAGGTCGCGTCGAAGTTTTCTCCTTCGACCCGTTCGCGTTCGATGTATTGGTCGAGCCGGGTTTCGGCCAGCGGCGTGGCCCAGACCTGGTCGAGGGCGGTGAAATCGCGGTGGTCGAGGCCGTCCTGGAAAAGCACCAGGCTGGCCCAGTCGAGGGCGCCGCGCAGGATCCACTTGGTCTGCAGGTGCAGGCGCTGGTTTTCCATCGAGCGCACCTGCACCTGCTGCTGCCAGAACAGGCTGGCGACGATCGAGATCGCCAGCGTGGTCAGCAGCAGCGCGGTAATGACGGCGACGCCGCTTTCGCGCAGTCCCCGCATGCGTGGCCGGCTCATGGTTCCCCCAGCAGGAAAGACTTGGTCATCGGTACTTGCTGCCCCTGCACCTGCAGCGCCACCTGCATGCCGGTCGGCGGCAGCGGCACGGTATTCGGATCCTGCTGCTGGGCCTGGCCGCCGGCGGCCGCAGCAGCTGCCGCGGCGCTGCCGGCATTCGCGGCGCTGGTCGACTGGCGCCAGGCCTTGTTCTCCCAGGTCAGTATCTGCATGCCGGCCACCCCGGACTGCAGCGCGACGGCGCCGCTGGTGTCGGTGTCGCTGACCGCGGCCTGCCACAGGCCATCGAGCTGGACCAGGTCGCGCACGCCCGGCGACTCGCGCCGCACCAGGGTACCGTTGACGATGCGATAGGCCACCACCTGCAGGCGCGAAGGCTGGTTTTCGGTGAACACCTCGCGCACCATCGTGAAGCGGTCGGTACCCGTCAGCAGATACGGGCGGCGTTCGAGCACGTCGCGTCCGGCGATGTGCTCGCAGTCGCTCTGCATCTGCGCAAAGGCCAGCTGCATGCCGCGCGTGGTTTCCATCTGGTTCGTGAGCGCCACACGCGCGCGGATGATGCCATCCAGCCCGCGCCAGCCGAGCACGGCGACGATCGCGAGAATGCTGATCGCCACCAGCAACTCCACCAGGGTAAAACCGCGCTGCCGCTTCAGTTTTACGCTCATAGACGCGGCCTCAGCACGAGTTGGACCAGTTTGACGATGCGCCGGTTCGGATTTTCGATGTCGAAAACGGAGACTTCGACGCGGCGCAAACGTGGGTTCGGACTGGAGAACACTTCTTCCTGGCAGACCAGGTGCAGATCGCCCTGCGCGCAATCGAAGCCGCGCTTGCCAATTTCCGGGAATTCCTTGCCCAGGCGGATTTGCACGAGCCGGTTCTCGGCCGACCAGGTCGCCATCATCGAGGTCCGCAGGCCGCTGCTGTTGGCGGTCAGGCTGCCGACCGCGCGCAGGCCGGCGCCGAGGGCCGTGCCGACGATGACCAGGGCCACCAGCACCTCGAGCAGCGTGAATCCACCTGAGCGCAAGGTCTTCATGCGGGCTTTCATTCGACGGTGAAATGGCCGACGCCATCGGCGCGGATGGCCACGCGGTTGCCGCCGGTCGCCAGCACCAGCACGAAGGGTTTATCGACCGGCTCGCGGCCGAAGGTGATGCGCAGCGGATTCACGGTGCCGGCGCTGGCCGGATCCAGCAGCAGGGTCAGCGGGCCGTTCTTGAAGTCGCGTTCGCGCAGCAGATCGTCGCCGGTAATCAGATCCCAGCGCGTCTCGTTGCGCACCAGGAAGTGATAGCGCTCGGGCGTGGCCTCGAAGGTGACCGGGCGGTTGCGCACGATGGCCTCGTCGCGCGCCAGCTGCAGCAGCAGGGTCAGGCGCTGGGCTTCTTTCTGCAGGTCCTGCTGCGGGTTGGGCATGGCGTTGAGCGAAGCCATCCCCAGCGTGATGCCGATGATCACCATCACGACCATGATCTCCACGAGCGTGAAGCCGCGGGTTCGCGCGTGCTTGGTCATCGGGTCGATTCTCCGCAGGCTGCAAGGCTCCGCTTATTTATCCCAGGAGCCGACGTCGGCATCTTCGCCGGCGCCGCCCGGCTGGCCATCCGCGCCCAGCGAGAACACGTCGATCTCGCCGTGCAGACCCGGCTGCAGGTACTGGTAATTGTTGCCCCACGGGTCCTTCGGCAGCTTCTCGACGTAGCCGCCCTCTTTCCAGCCATTGGCGGCCGGGCCGGTGGTCGGCTTCTGCACCAGTGCGGTCAGGCCCTGCTCGGTGGTCGGATAGCGCTGGTTGTCCAGCTTGTACAGTTTCAGGGCCTGCATCAGGGTCGCGATATCGGTCTTGGCGGCGGTCACGCGCGCCTCGCCGGTACGGCCCAGCAGCTTGGGCACGACCAGCATGCCGAGGATGCCGATGATGACCACGACGACCATGATCTCGACGAGGGTGAAACCGCGCTGGCGGCGCCGCTGCATGCGATGCGAAATGTTCTGCATAAAATAATGATGGTTGGTGGTCGAAAGAGGCTGAATCAAACTAGTATAAGGCCGAATTGTGTAAAACCGTCACTCGGAAGACTTTCCAATTGTAAGCCAGGGGCAAGCCTGACGGAATGCCTGGCGGAATCGCTAGCCGCGCTGCTGTCCGCGTTCACTGCAGACCGGGCAGGCATGATTGCGCCCGACCTGCATCTCGGTCCATTCCATGGCGCGGCCGTCGAGCATCAGGAGGCGCCCGACCAGCGGCTGCCCGCAGCCGGCCAGTAGTTTGAGGGCCTCGGCCGCCTGCACGGCGCCGATCACGCCGACCAGCGGCGCGAACACGCCCATGCTGCTGCAGGCCACGTCCTCGAAGCGGCTGTCCTCGGGGAACAGGCAGGCATAGCAGGGAGACGACGGGTCGCGCACGTCGAACACCGAGACCTGGCCGTCGAAGCGGATCACGGCGCCCGCCACCAGCGGCACGCCCGCCGCCACGCAGGCGCGGTTGACGGCCTGGCGGGTGGCGAAGTTGTCGCTGCAGTCGAGTACGACATCGCTGTCCGCTACCAGTTCCCGCAGCCGTTCGCCGCTCACGCGCTCGCGCAGGGCAATGACGTCGATCTCGGGATTGATCTGGAGCAAAGCCTCACGGCCGGACTCGACCTTGGGCTGGCCAATGCGCGCCGTGGTATGCATGACCTGGCGTTGCAGATTGGTGAGATCGACCTCGTCGTCGTCGACCAGGGCGATGCGCCCGGCGCCGCTCGCGGCCAGATAGAGCGCGGCGGGCGAGCCGAGACCGCCGGCGCCGACGATCAGGACGCGCGCGCCCAGCACCCGCTCCTGTCCCTCGATGCCGACCTCGTCGAGCAGGATGTGGCGCGAGTAGCGCAGCAGCTGGCGGTCGTCCATGTTTCCCCGATTACTTCTTCGGGCTGCCCTTCACCTCGGGCGGCTTCTGCTCGGTGCCCGGCAGCCTGGCCGGCGCCGGGGCGTCGTCGAGCGGGTCGGCCTTGGCCAGTTTCACGGGCAGGCCCTTGAAGTGGTTGATGGCCTGGGCCAGCTGGAAGTCGTCCTTGCCGCCGAACTCGGGCGCCTTGCCGCTTTTGAGGATCGCCAGCGCACGCTGTTCTTCCTCGAGCTCGTCGCGCTTGGCGCTGACCGCGTTCGGCTTGGCTTCGCCTTCGTTCGACAGGTGGCGGTCGAGGTCGGCTTCGCGCACGCGCAGGGCGTTCAGGCCGTCGCCTTCCGGGGTCTCGTCGACTTTCAGGTCGGGGACGATGCCCAGTGCCTGGATCGAACGCCCTTTCGGGGTGTAGTAGCGCGCGGTGGTCAGTTTGACGGCGGTGTTCTCGGTCAGCTGGCGCAGGGTCTGCACCGAGCCCTTGCCGAAGGTCTGGCTGCCCATCACGATGGCGCGCTTGTAGTCCTGCAGGGCGCCGGCGACGATTTCCGAGGCCGAGGCCGAGCCGGTGTTCACCAGCACCACCATCGGCACCGTTTTGAGGGCCGCCGGCAGCTTGGCCAGCGGATCGACGCCCGGCCTGGCGTAAAAGTCGCGGCGGCCGTAGAAGGTGGCGTTCGATTCCGGCAATTGCCCCTTGGTCGAGACGATCACCTCGTTCTGCGGCAGGAAGGCGCTCGACACCCCGATCGCGCTCGGCAGCAGGCCGCCCGGGTCGTTGCGCAGGTCGAGCACCAGGCCCTTGATGTTCGGGTTCTGGGCGTACAGTTCCTTGACCTTGGCGGCCAGCTCGTCGACGGTCTCTTCCTGGAACTGGCTGATGCGCAGCCAGGCATAGCCCGGCTCGACCAGCCTGGCCTTGACGCTGGCCACGCGGATCTCTTCGCGCTCGACCGGCACCACCCAGGGCATGTCGGCGCCGCGGCGCGCGATGGTCAGCAGCACCTTGCTGTGCGGCTCGCCGCGCATGCGCGAGATGGCCTCATCGAGGGTCAGGCCCTTGACCGGCACGTTGTCGATGCGGGTGATCAGGTCGCCGGCCTTGATGCCGGCGCGGAAGGCGGGCGTGTCCTCGATCGGCGAGACGATTTTCACGTAGCCGTCTTCCATCGCCACCTCGACCCCGACGCCGACGAATTTCCCTTGCACGGATTCGCGCATCTCCGCGAAATCCTTTTCGTCGAGGTAGACGGAATGGGGATCGAGCGAAGCGACCATGCCGGCGATCGCGTCCGACAGCAGTTTCTTGTCTTCTACCTTCTCGACGTAGTCGCTCTTGATCAGCCCATAGACATCGGCCAGCTGGCGCAGCTCGTCCAGCGGCAGCGGTGCTTCGGCGCCCGCCTTCTGCGCCATCGCCGAGAACTGGACCGAGGCCGCTACGCCGGCCACCATGCCGAGGCCGACCAGACCGAGGTTCTTGAGTTTGTTGCCCATTGCTGTTCCTAAGTACCTAGAATTTGACCCAGCCGGCCGGATCGATCGGTTTGCCCAGATGCCTGAGTTCGAAGTATAGACCCGATTCTCCGTTGCCGCCGCTGCTGCCCGCACTGGCGATGACTTCGCCGGCCTTGACCGAATCGCCCACGTGCTTGATGAGGGTTTCGTTGAAACCGTAGATGGACAGGTATTCGCCGCCGTGGTTGACGATGATCATATTGCCCCAGCCGCGCATCCATGCCGCATGCACGACCCGGCCCGGGCCGATGGCGCGCACGTCGGTCCCCTCCGGCGCCTTGATGAACATGCCCTTCCACACCGGGCCGTCGGCGCGCTTGGCGCCGAAACGGGCGGCGATGGTGCCGGAGATCGGCGCCATCAGGCGGCCGCGCAGGCTTTCGAAGGTGCCGCTCGGCAGGTCGGCGGCGAGGGCGGTGTCGGCGGATTTCGCCGGCCTGGTCTCGGCCGGCTGCTCGGCCACCTGCGGTTCTTCTTCCTTGACCGGTGGCGGCGGTTTATACGGTTTGCCGGCCTTGGCCGCTTCGCGCGCCAGGCGTTCGCGTTCGGCCTGCTGCTCCCTGGCGCGGGCCAGGGCGCGCGCTTTCGCTTCGGAAGCGGCCTTGGCGCGTGCGGCGGCCAGGGCCTGCTGGCGCTTGCGCTCTTTCTCGGCAGCGATTTCTTGTTCGCGGATCAGTTTCGTCAGGCGGTCGACCAAGCCGCTCATGCGCTGGGCGTCCTGCTCCAGCTTGCTGGCTTCCTTGCGCTGGCTCACCAGCTTGCTGGACAGGTTGACGACCAGCGAAGCGTGCTTGGCCTTCTCTTTTTCCAGCAGCGCCTTCTGGTCGCGCTGCTCCTGGGCGATTTCTTCGAGTTCGTCCCTGGCGTTCTGGGTCTCGGCCTGGTTGGCCTCGACCGCCGCCAGGTTGGTGCGCAGCGAAGCCAGCAGCTTGGCCTGGGCCTGCGACACATAAGCCATCATCTGCAGGTCGCGGTTGATGCGGTTCGGGTTATCGCCCGACAGCAGCAACTTGATGCGGTCTTCATTTCCCGCCACGTATTGTTCGCGCAACAGCCTGGCCAGCTGCTGCTTTTGCAGCGCGATGGTCTGTACCAGGCGCTCCTGCTGGGAGGCAAGATCCTGCAGCTTGGTATTGGTCGCGGCCTGCTCGCCGGCCAGTTCGCGCAGCGAGCGGTTGGCGTCCGAGATCGCACTTTCCGACTCGGCCAGCTCGTCGGCCGCGTCTTCCTTTTCGCTCTCGGTGCGGCTGATGTCCTTCTTCAGCGCGTTCAGCTTTTGCTGGATGCCGGCGCGCTGGGCCTCGGCCTGCGCCTTCTGCTTGCTGCGCGCGGTCTGGCGTGGCGCTGCCTCGGCGGCTCCGATGGACAGCGCACAGGCCAGCAGGCCGCACAGCAGCGCGCTGCCGGCGGACTTCAATGCGGGAAATGGCAAGGTTACTTCGCTTTCCCTTGGTTGGCCACGGCGGCCATCGCGGCCGCGATCGCGTCCTGGTCGCCCAGGTAGTAATGGCGGATCGGCTTCAGGTTCTCGTCCAGCTCGTACACCAGCGGGGTGCCGTTCGGGATGTTGAGGCCGACGATGTCGGTGTCGCTGATGTTGTCGAGCATCTTGATCACGGCGCGCAGGCTGTTGCCATGGGCCGAAATCAGGATCTTCTTGCCGGCGCGGATGGCCGGGGCGATTTCCTCGTCCCAGGCCGGCATCACGCGCGCCACGGTGTCCTTCAGGCATTCGGTCAGCGGGATCTGGTCCTGGTCGAGGCCGGCGTAGCGCGGATCGTTGAACGAGGTGCGCGGGTCATTGGCTTCCAGCGCCGGCGGCGGGGTGTCGTAGCTGCGGCGCCAGACCAGCACCTGCTCGTCGCCGAACTTGGCGGCAGTCTCGCCCTTGTCCAGGCCTTGCAGGGCGCCATAGTGGCGCTCGTTCAGGCGCCAGTCGTTCTTGACCGGCAGCCACATCATGTCCATTTCGTCCATGGCCAGCCACAGGGTGCGGATGGCGCGTTTCAGCACCGAGGTATAGGCCAGGTCGAAGGTGAAGCCGGCTTCGCGCAGCAGGCGGCCGGCGGTTTTCGCCTCGCCCACGCCCTTCTCGGTCAGGTCGACGTCGGTCCAGCCGGTGAAGCGGTTTTCGAGGTTCCAGGTGGACTCGCCGTGGCGCATGAATACGATTTTGTACATAGACTCAGTGGGATAAGTAAGTTGGAAGAAATACGGATTCAGCTTCTATTTTATAATGCGACGATTCAATTCAGTTCAACCGACGGAAACTTCGTGAAATTCATCCTAGACCATATCTTTGTTGTAGCGATCGCCGTGATTTCCGGAGGCGCCCTGCTGTGGCCGGCGCTGGCTCCGCGCGGCCGCCGTGCTTCCCCGCTCCAGGCGACCCAGATGATGAACCGCGGCAAAGCCACCGCCGTGGTCGACGTGCGCAGCAGCGAGGAGTTTGCCGCAGGGCACCTGCGCGACGCAAAACACATTCCGCTGGCAGACTTGGGCAATCGCATTGGCGAATTGGACAAGTCGAAAACCAAGACCGTGATCGTGGTGTGCCAGAGCGGCGCGCGCGCCGACAAGGCGGTGCGCCAGTTCCAGGCGGCCGGCTTCGAAGACGTCTACGCACTGGAAGGCGGTCTTGCGGCCTGGACGGCTGCCGGCCTGCCCGTGACCAAATAATCGTACGAAAGGATTGCTTATGACTGCCCATGTCGTTCTCTACCACACCGCAAGCTGCCCCTACTGCGTGCGCGCCGAGCGCCTGCTGGAAGCCAAGGGCGTGACCGACATCGAGCGCATCCGCGTCGACCTCGACCCGGAACAGCGCGCGATCATGATGCAGCGCACCGGCCGCCGCACCGTGCCGCAGATCTACGTGGGCGAGACCCACGTCGGCGGCTTCGACGACCTGTACGCGCTCGACCAGCAAGGCCGCCTGGACCCGCTGCTGCAGGGCGACGCGGCCTGATTGCAGGCTTAAAGCCACGCAAACGCCAGTAAACTGCAGGGTCGTCGGCAATGCTATTGCAACCGAATTGGTTTTGATACAATTGCCGACGCCTTGATATTCAAGCATGCGGCAGCCTTTGCTGTCCCTTACATACAAACTGAAAGCGTTCCATGGCTGACGAAAATCTGCAACCCGTGTTCCAAATCCAGCGTATCTACCTGAAAGATATGTCGCTGGAACAACCGAATTCCCCGGCAGTCTTCCTCGAGCAGGAAGCACCGACCATCGAGGTCTCGCTGGACGTTGGCGCCGAAGGTATCGCCGATGGCATCTACGAATCGACCGTGACCATCACCGTGACCGCCAAGGTCAAGGACAAGGTCGCTTTCCTGGTCGAAGGCAAGCAGGGCGGCATCTTCGAAGCCCGCAACATCCCGGCTGACCAGATGGATCCGCTGCTCGGCATCGGCTGCCCGAACATCATCTACCCGTACCTGCGCGCGAACATCGCCGACCTGATCACCCGTGCCGGCTTCCCGCCTGTGCACCTGGCCGAGATCAACTTCGAAGTGTTCTACCAGCAGCGTCGCCAGGCCCTGGCCGAGCAGGCTGCCGCAGCCGGCACCCCGGCCGCAAACCAGTAATTTGTCGTACCAGACGTTCCGGCCGGCCCCTTCGCGGGTAAGGCTGGAACGCCTTGCCGTTCTCTTTTCTGCCTTTTGGCGCGTGTTGCGCTGTTGTTCCCCCCAAAGGCCTGTCATGCTCTCCGCCCCACTTCGGCTACGTCTGATCGCAGGCAGCATCCTGATGCTGGTTTCCTGCACGGCCCTCGCATTCGATTTCAAGACCGTGGGCCCGCGTTCCGTGATCCTCTACGACGCCCCATCCGCCAAGGGCGGCAAGCTGTACATTGCCCCGAGCGGCATGCCGGTCGAGGTCATGCTGAGCTATGGCGAATGGGTCAAGGTGCGCGACGCCAGCGGCGACCTGGCCTGGACCGAAGCGCGCGGCCTGTCCGCCAAACGCAACGTGATCGTGCGCGTGGCCGGGGCCAGGGTGCGCGCCGCACCGGAAGAGAATGCCGCCGTCCTGATGACGGCCGATAAGAACGTCCTGCTCGAACTGGTCGATCCCGACGCCGGCCCGTGGGTGCGCGTGCGCCACCGCGACGGCATCAGCGGCTACGTCAAGGCCGCCGACGTCTGGGGCATTTAAGCCCCGCATCTCAGCCCGCTCCTCCATGCCCGATACAAAACAATCCCAACCCATCACTGTCCTCGGCGCCGGCGCCTGGGGCACGGCGGTCGCAATCGCGCTGGCCGCCCGCCACGACGTCCTGCTGTGGGGCCGCAACCCCGAGCAGATGGCCGCCACCGAAGCGGCGCGCGACAATGTCACCTATCTGCCCGGCCATCCGCTGCCGCCCGCCTTGCGCGTGACGGCCGATTTCGAGGCCGCGCTCGCCCACGTCACCGGGGCGGCAGCCGGGACGACGCCGCTGGTGATCGCGGCCAGTCCGGTGGCCGGTCTGCGTCCGCTGCTGCAGCAGCTGAAGGGGCGCGCCATCCCGAACATCGTCTGGCTGTGCAAAGGTTTTGAATACGAGACCGGCCTGCTGCCGCACCAGGTGGTGCGAGAAGTGCTCGGCGATACGGCGGCCGGCGCTCCGGTGCCCGGCGCGGCCCTGTCCGGCCCCTCCTTCGCCCAGGAAGTGGCGCGCGGCCTTCCCTGCGGCCTGACCGTGGCGTCGAATGACGCCGAACTGCGCGAGCGCGTCGTCTCTCTGGTGCACGGCGGCAGTGTGCGCGTGTATGCCTGCGACGACATGGTCGGCGTGGAAGTCGGCGGCGCCGTCAAGAATATCCTGGCCATCGCCACCGGCGCGGCCGATGGCCTGGGCCTGGGCCTGAATGCGCGCGCGGCCTTGATCACGCGCGGCCTGGCCGA
This sequence comes from Massilia sp. Bi118, assembly GCF_918697865.1. Classification (GTDB taxonomy): domain Bacteria; phylum Pseudomonadota; class Gammaproteobacteria; order Burkholderiales; family Burkholderiaceae_D; genus Telluria. The sequence goes on from NZ_CAKKMV010000006.1 coordinate 69,811, forward strand.
AATCACCCGCCTCGGCGTCACGCTCGGCGCCCAGGCCAGCACCTTCATGGGCCTGACCGGGATGGGAGATTTGATCCTGACCTGCACCGGGGACCTGTCGCGCAACCGCCGCGTCGGCCTGGCGCTGGCCCAGGGCAAGCAGCTCGACACCATCGTCCGCGAACTCGGCCACGTGGCCGAAGGGGTGCCGTGCGCGAAGGCGGTGCGCGAGCTGGCGGCGAAGCTCGGCGTGGACATGCCGATCACGAATGCCGTGGCCGGCGTGCTGTTCGACGGGGAGTCGGTACAGGAGACCGTGGATCGTTTGTTGGCGCGCGATCCGCGAAATGAATTGGCGTAATTGACGTGGTGCGTGGGGCATTTCAGGCCACCGGCCTGAAATGCCCCACGGCCCATCGCGTCAGTTATTTGTTGCGCCGTTCGTATCGCGGCGCGTCGGACCGCCGCTGTTGTCGCCCGGGTGCAGCAGGATGGTCATCAGCGCTACCGCATCCTGGTTGGCGCGAATCGCATGCGGCTCGCCGCCGGCCAGGTAGACCAGTTCGTTCGGACGCAGGATGGTGGTGCGGCCGTGGGCCTCGAACGCGATTTCCCCTTCCAGGCAAAGCAGGGTCATTTCTCCCTCGACCCAGTGTTCCGGCATCGGCTTTTCCTTCGGCAGCACCAGCCGGATCAGCTCCATGTGGTCGGTCTTGATCAGTGCGATCGATGTGAAGTTCGCGATGTCGTCTTCGCCGCGCTCGAGCGCGATGCATTCGCCGGATCTCGCATGCTGCAAGGCCATGGTGGTTCTCCTTTTACTCTGTCTCTTCGAATACCTGCGGCACCCCGCGCAGCCAGTTCACCAGCGCGGTGGCGTCCTTGAATCCTTGCGCGAGCTGGGGCACCAGCTTTTCCGGAGCATTGATGTCGACCGGTTGCTCGATCCACACGAAATAGCTCTTCAGCTTGAGATATTCGACCAGCGGGTGGTTCGGATCGAAGCCTTTCGGCGGACGCTGCAATTTATCTTCCGGGTTCAGGTCGCCGTAGGTCTCACGCAGATGTTTATTCTTCAACATTTTGCCGAAGCCTGTCGCATCGTTGACCACGTGCTCGCGGATCGCCTTCAGGCGCGCCGCCGGCGGCAGGTATTCGCCGGCGCCGAACAGCAGGGTGCCGTTGGCTTCGATGTGGAAGTAATAGGTCGGGCCGCCGGCGGCGCTGGGACGGCGCTTGTCGCCGGGCGCGATGCCTGCCGAAAAGTGGGTTTTATACGGCGTTTTGTCGTTCGAAAAACGGGTGTCGCGCTGGAAGCGGAACATTGCCTTCTTCGGATTGCAGCCTGCCACCTGGCGATCGAATTTTGAGATTTCCTTGATCAGCTCCGTTACCGTTTCCTCGAATTCGGTCCGTAGGATGTCGTAGCGGGGCTTGTTCCAGAGGAACCAGGGGCGGGTGTTGTTGTCCTTGAGTTCAGTGAGGAATTGCGTCAGGTCGCGCAGATGCATAAGTTTTTCTTGTTCATTGAAGGGAAATCAGGGCGTCTGGCGCGGGCGGCGGCCGACCGTGACAGCCAGGGTCGCCTGGCGGTTCTTGCGCATGACCGTCATGGTCGATTTGCCGCCCGGCGCCAGCTCGGCGATCAGGTTCAGCATGTCGTTGGTGCTGGAGACTTTCTTGCCGTCCACCGACAGCAGGATGTCGCCCGGGCGCATGCCGGCACGGTCGGCCGGTCCGCCGCGCACCACCCCGGCGATGATGGCGCCGCTGTCGCGCGCGAGGCCGAAGCTGTCGGCGAGTTCCGGCGTGATGTCCTGGGATTCGATGCCGATCCAGCCGCGCACCACCTGGCCGTGCTTGATGATGGAATCGAGCACGGTCTTCGCCGTCGAGACGGGAATCGCGAAGCCGATGCCGACCGAGCCGCCGGTCTGCGAATAGATCGCGGAATTGATGCCGAGCAGGTTGCCGCGGGTGTCGACCAGGGCGCCGCCCGAGTTGCCGAAGTTGATCGCGGCGTCGGTCTGGATGAAATTCTCGAAATGGTTGATGTGCAGGTTGTTGCGGCCCAGGGCGGAGATGATGCCGAGGGTGACGGTCTGGCCCACCCCGAACGGGTTGCCGATCGCCAGCACGACATCGCCGACCCGCGCTTCATTGGGGTCGCCCAGCACGATCACCGGCAGTTTACTGGTCTTGATGCGGATGACGGCCAGGTCCGTCTCCGGATCGGTACCGACGATGCTGGCGGCAGCTTTACGGCCGTCGGCCAGGCCGACCTCGATCTCGTCGGCGCCCTCGACCACGTGGTAGTTGGTGAGGATGTAGCCGTCGGCGCTGACGATCACACCGGAACCCAGGCTGGCCATCTGTTCCTGCGGCGGCAGCTTGTCGCCGAAGAAGCGCTTGAAAAACGGATCCTTCAGCAGCGGATGGGTATCGCGCAGGGCTTTACTCGTCAGGATGTTGACGACCGCCGGCATGGCGCGGCCGGCCGCCTCGCGGTAGCTGCCGGGCGTCGGCATCCCCGGCCCGCCGCCCGGCGCCTGCAGCACCGGCACCGCCCGCCCCGCGCCGCCGACGCCGACCTGGACCGGCTCCCGGCGCAATGGCAGCGAGCTTATCCATTCCGGGCGCAGGGCCGCGATCACGGCATAGACGCCGAGGGCGATCGTGACGGTCTGCGCGAACAGGAGCCAGAAGCGCCGCATGGCCGGGACTTATCTGCTCTTCAGCGAGTCGCGGATCTCGCGCAGCAGCAGGACATCTTCCGGCGTGGCCGCCGGCGCTGCCGTCTTCTGCTCCTCCTCGTGGTGGAACGAATTCCGGAGCCGGTTCATCAAACGCACCATCTGGAAGATGACGAAGGCAAGGATCAGGAAGTTCAGGAGGATCGTCAGGAAATTACCGTAGGCCAGTACGGCACCAGCCTTCTGCGCTTCGGCCAGTGGCAGGCCGCTCGGTTGGTGCGCCAGCGGGATGTAATAGTCGGCGAAGTTAAGGTTACCGAACAGCATGCCGACTGGCGGCATGATCACGTCCTTGACCAGCGAATCGACGATGCGCCCGAAGGCCCCGCCAATGATCACGCCGACGGCAAGGTCCATCACATTGCCCCGCATCGCGAACTTCCTGAACTCTTCCATCATAGCCATCCCGATTCTCCTTATCGTTTTCGACATACCCCCGGCGATGATACCTGAAAGCCGGACTGTCCCTGCCGCGAGAGAGTTCCGATGCCGGCGTAGGGGGAAGCGGAAATGCACATTTGGAAGCCCTCATGACCCAAAGAACATTTTTTCTTTAATTTGCAAAACTGTTCACATATAATCGACTGTTGCAAAAAAGGTTTTTACCTGATTGCAATCTATTGCATTGCAGCATTTCGCATTTGACGAATGGAGTTGGTATGAGTGAAGAGAAGCAGGTCGATACCGGCCGGCGAAACTTGCTCGTGGCTACATGCGCGGCGGGTGGCGTTGTCGGTGTTTCAACGGCCGGAGTCCTGGTAAGTACTTTCCAGCCTTCGGAACGAGCAAAGGCGGCGGGCGCGCCGGTCGAGGTGGATATCTCCGACGTCAAGCCTGGCGAAATGAAAGTGGTGGAATGGCGCGGCAAGCCGGTCTGGATCCTGCGCCGCACCCCGGAAATGCTGGCGAGCCTACCCAAGAACGATAATCTGGTCGCCGATCCGAAATCCGACAAGCCTTACCAGATGGAAACGCCTTCCTATGCGAAGAACGAGACCCGTTCGCGCGCCGAGCACAAGGAAGTGCTGGTGGCGGTCGGCATCTGTTCCCACCTGGGCTGCTCGCCCTCTTCGCGCTTTGCCGAAGGTCCGCAGCCGAACCTGCCGGACGACTGGCATGGCGGCTTCCTGTGCCCCTGCCACGGTTCGACCTTCGACCTGGCCGGCCGCGTCTTCAAGAACAAGCCGGCGCCGGCCAACCTCGACGTCCCGCCGTACATGTACCTGGCCGATAACAAGATCGTGATCGGCAAAGACGAGAAAGGCGAGGCATAAGATGGGCGCTGCGTTCAAGGAAACCAAACTCCCGGCGGATGCCCCGAAGAGCCAGAAAGCCCTGGCCTGGATCGACGATCGCTTCCCGCTGACCAAGCTGTGGAACGACCAGTGGGGCCGCTACTACGCCCCGAAGAACTTCAACGTCTGGTACATCTTCGGCTCGCTGGCCATGCTGATCCTGGTGCTGCAGATCGTCACCGGCATCTTCCTGACCATGCACTACAAGCCGGACGCCGCCCTGGCCTTCGGCTCGGTCGAATACATCATGCGTGAAGTCCCGTGGGGCTGGCTGGTGCGCTACATGCACTCGACCGGCGCCTCGATGTTCTTCATCGTGGTCTACCTGCACATGACTCGCGCCCTGCTCTACGGTTCCTACCGCAAGCCGCGCGAACTGATCTGGCTGTTCGGCTTCGCCACCTTCCTGTGCCTGATGGCGGAAGCCTTCTTCGGCTACCTGCTGCCCTGGGGCCAGATGTCGTACTGGGGCGCCCAGGTGATCGTCAACCTGTTCAGCGCGATCCCGGTCATCGGCCCGGACCTGTCGCTGTGGATCCGCGGCGACTACGTGGTGTCCGACGCGACCCTGAACCGCTTCTTCGCCTTCCACGTGATCGCGATCCCGCTGGTCCTGCTGGGCCTGGTGGCAGCGCACCTGATCGCACTGCACGAAGTCGGCTCGAACAACCCGGACGGCATCGAAGTGAAGGAAAACGTCGGCCCGGACGGCCATGGCGTCGACATGATCCCGTCGCACCCCTACTACACCACCAAGGACTTGTTCGGGGTGTCGGTGTTCCTGTTCATCTACAGCGCGGTGATCTTCTTCGCGCCCGAGATGGGCGGCTACTTCCTGGAGTACAACAACTTCATCCCGGCCGATTCGATGAAGACCCCGCCGCACATCGCGCCGACCTGGTACTTCACGCCTTTCTACTCGGTGCTGCGCGCCACCACCTCCGACTTCATGTGGGTGGTGATGGCCGGCGTGGCGGCCTACGTCGTGTTCATCTGGCTGCGTTCGCGCCTGTCGTACAAGACCAAGGTCGCCATCACCGCGATCGCCGTGGTGCTGGAAATCGGCATGCTGTTCCTGGATGCGAAGGTCTGGGGCGTGGTGCTGTTCGGCTCTTCCGTCGTGATTTTGGCCCTGCTGCCATGGCTGGACCACTCGCCGGTGAAGTCGATCCGCTACCGCCCTAGCTGGCACAAGTACGTGTACCTGGTGTTCGGTATCTGCTTCGTCGCGCTGGGCTACCTCGGCACCCAGCTGCCGACCCCGGCCTACACGCTGATCGCCCAGGCTTGCACGCTGATCTACTTCAGCTTCTTCCTGCTGATGCCGTGGTGGAGCGCTTCGGGCCGGTTCAAGGCCGTGCCGAATCGCGTGACGTTCACCCCGCACTGATCGCCAAGGAATAGGACAACCATGAAATTATCGAAGAAGATACTCGCGGTCCTTGCCTTGCTGCCGGGACTGGTCTTTGCGAACGAAGGAACTTTCCCGCTGGATCACGCGCCGGAACGCAACGACGTCGCCTCGCTGCAGAATGGCGCCAAGCTGTTCGTGAACTACTGCCTGAACTGCCATTCGGCGTCGGCAATGCGCTACAATCGCCTGAGGGATCTGGGCCTGTCTGAAGACCAGATCAGGAACAATCTGCTGTTCTCCGGCGAGAAGGTGGGCGACATGATGACCATCGCGATGCGCCCTGCGGACGCAAAAGCCTGGTTCGGCGCAGTGCCGCCGGACCTGTCGGTGATCACGCGCGCCCGCGCATCCGGCGCCGGTTCGGGTGCGGACTACCTGTACACCTATCTGCGTACTTTCTACAAGGACGACGCCCGCCCGACCGGCTGGAACAACATGGTGGTGCCGAACGTGGCCATGCCGCACGTGCTGTGGCAGCTGCAGGGCGTGCGCACCGTCAAGATGGTCGAAGAAGACGATCCGCACGAGCACGGCAAGAAGGTGCACAAGTTCGCCGGTTTCGAGCAGGTCAGCAAAGGCCAGCTCACGCAGCAGGAGTTCGATACCCAGGTGGCCGATCTGGTCGCCTACATGAACTGGATGGCGGAGCCGGCGCAGGATCTGCGCAAGCGCCTCGGTGCAATCGTGTTGCTGTTCCTTGCTTGTTTCGCTTTCCTTGCGTGGCGTTTGAACGCTTCTTATTGGAAAGACGTAAAGTGATTTGATTGCCCGGTTATAATGCGGGCAATTATTATCCTGGGGTGAGCCGCGTGGCGCTTCACCCCTTTGTTTCTTGAAGGAACTATAAACCATGATGGTTCTCTACTCCGGCACCACGTGCCCGTTCTCCCAGCGCTGCCGTCTGGTCCTGTTCGAAAAGGGCATGGACTTCGAAGTGCGCGACGTGGACCTGTTCAACAAGCCCGAGGACATCTCGACGATGAACCCGTACGGCCAGGTGCCGATCCTGGTCGAGCGCGAGCTGATCCTGTACGAATCGAACATCATCAACGAGTACATTGACGAGCGCTTCCCGCATCCGCAGCTGATGCCCGCCGACCCGCTGATGCGCGCCCGTGCCCGCCTGATGCTGTTCAACTTCGAGAAAGAGCTGTTCGTCCACGTGAACACGCTCGAGAACGAACGCAACAAGGTCGGCGACAAGAGCCACGACAAGGCCAGGGCGGAAATCCGCGACCGCCTGACCACCCTGGCTCCGCTGTTCCTGAAGAACAAGTACATGCTGGGTGACGAGTTCTCGATGCTGGACGTCGCCATCGCCCCGCTGCTGTGGCGCCTGGATCACTACGGCATCGAACTGTCGAAGACCGCCGCCCCCCTGATGAAGTACGCCGAGCGCATCTTCTCGCGTCCGGCCTACATCGAAGCGCTGACGCCTTCGGAAAAGGTCATGCGCCGCTAAGCTGCACCGTTGCACGCCAGTCGTTCGACGCCCTCCGGCGAATCGGATTACACTGGCGTGTAACAACTTGTAAGCAATCTGATCCTGAACATGCCAGACATTTCAACGAAGCCATATCTCCTCCGCGCCATCTACGAATGGTGCACGGACAGTGGCTACACGCCTTACCTGGCGGTCAAGGTCGACGCCGCCACCACGGTTCCGATGGAATACGTGAAGAAGGGCGAGATCATCCTCAACATCAGCTACGGCGCCACTTCCGGGCTGAAGATGGACAACGACGCAATCACCTTCCGCGCCCGCTTCAACGGCGTCTCGCGCGAGCTCTACATTCCGGTGCAGAACGTGCTGGCGATCTACGCCAACGAGAACGGCCAGGGGATGGCTTTCGATGTGAGCACGACGGCTGCCGACATGGCGCCGCCTGCTGCTTCCGCGCCGGCTTCTTCTCCATCGGCGGAAACGGCTTCTGCTGCTGCGCCTGCCGGCTTGTCGGCTGTGCCCGGCAAGGCTTCGAGTGCGCCAACTGCCGAGGTGTCGCATCTACCCGACGGCGACAACGAGCCGCCGAAAAAAGGTGGCCGCCCGACGTTGACCAGGATCAAATAAGGGTATAATTCTGGCCACATTGCCGGCTTAGCTCATCAGGTAGAGCAGTTGATTTGTAATCATCAGGTGGCGGGTTCGAGTCCTGCAGCCGGCACCAATAGAATCAAGCACTTAGCCCAGCCTTCATGGTTGGGCTTTTGCTTTTCTGGGTCCCGCAATTGCCTAGGGACAGGGAATGGATCCGAATGTGAAGCCTAACGTTTGCGCCGGCGCGATCGTCGTGGACAATGGCAGCTTCATCGAGGAAAGGTCGATCAGCGGGAAAATCATTTTGTAAGGAACGGGGGTACATTCGGCACCGCCGCCAGGTTGGCAGACCCGCACGCGGACAAAGCGGATGCAGCTTGCACCGTAGGGGTCGGTCAAACAGTTGAGCTTGTTTTTTGCGGGGCACGACGGCATTGGTGCAGCCGGCTGCAGCGTGAGCGCACCTGTGCCCGAATCGCGAGCCACAGACAAGTACTCGATCTTCAAGTGTGCAGGCGTGACCGGCTCACCCAAAACAAGATTTCCATCGACATCCGCGAACAATGCCGCTTTGCGTATGTTATCGATGCTTGTCTGGTCAAAATGCGAGTTCACCGCCGTGGCGGCCGCACGCCGGGTTACCTCCTGCAAGGTATTGAACAAGTAAAATGCGCGTGCTATCTCGAGAATACCAAAAACGATGATGAAAAAAACGATAGCGAGAAGCGCGAATTCGACAGCCGTCGAACCTCGTTGACGCCGCACCAGGCCAAAGCGCGGTTGGCGCAGTTTTTGATTACTTTCCGACATAAGCCATCACCGCGATAGGACGAATCTGGATGCTTTCGCTCTCGGAAAAGAAAGGCATCGGAAAACTTACGATAGCAAAAGTCTGAACGGCATCCGGCGTCGTGCTTCCGCTGCAGTTACTGAAGGCCAGATCAGGAAAATTCGGCGAAATCTTGTACCCGCAATTGAACGCGGATTCTATTGTCGTATCAGGAGAAAGGTCGGCAGTTTCGCGGGCCAGAATGTCGCTTGCCAAATTCAAGGCGGCCGGACTCTTGATCTCGGAAAGCGGCGCGCTCGCCAAATAGAGAGTCGCGTCATGTATGGCCTTCTGCACAGCCGTGTAATACCAGAAGAATCTCCCAAAGACGAATATGAACAATATCAAGGGAGCCAAAACTAATGCGATACAGACCGCGGCTTCCACCGCAACCGAGCCTTCCTGACGCTGCCGCGAGATATACTTGAACGGGCGTTTCATGGGTATAGCTCCACTTGTCCACCAAGCGCTTTTGGCGGCGCCAATCCAACAAATTCGGCGTAAAGATTCGACTCTGTCGCCGATACGGTCATAAAGAATTTTGCAATCGCCATCACCTCGGCAGTGGCAGGCGATCCCGAACCCACCGGACAACGAAGCAAGGGCACGTTCAATATCCGACGGTCAGCTATGCCTTTCAAACCGCTGGGCGACGGTTTCTTGATGAGTTTGTAAGGCGTCGCCTGATAGCTGAATCCGGATTTGACTTTCTGGTCTCCAGGCGTATAGAGAGTGGGCCAATCCGTTGCAGCGAATTTTGTGTAGCCACTTGTTGGCTCCGCTGTGCCGCTTACATATTTACCGTCTTTGACGACAGCCTGGGCATAGACCCATAGTGGGCCATACATGCCACCTGTTGTGGTGCCGGGGATCTCGTCTGTCGGCAGGTCCGCGACCGTGAGCAACTGCTTGGGACTTGCCCTGGTTCTCGTCTCCGCAGCTTGTGATGTCGGCTGACTATTCATCCAAGGAAATTCACTTGAATAAATGTACTCCTTAACATTGGTATCCGGCGGCGCAGTCGTAGAAACACATGGGGCGGTATATGAGTCGAAACGTGAGTTCAGTTGCTGGTACACCGAACTCAGGGGAAAATCGGACTCGACTGTAATATTGCCACCTGCCAGGGTGGGAATAGCAAGTGTTCCTGTGCAAACGAAAGGGCGGACGACATCCATTCTGCTCATTACGGATACGCCAGTTGTGCCCGGCAATGTAACAGGGTTAATCAGATAATTAGCGCCTTTGCTATCGTTCCTCGGGTTCAACTGCATCAGGTTATAACTCACGCCGCGGCGAAATCCATACTCGACGAGCTCGGTCCCCCGGGCTTGTCCGGGCGTGTCCGACATCGCACAGACGGCAAGCGGCATGACATTGATCGACGATCGTCCTGCAGTCGCAACACTGCCGATATGCGCGGTGCTGCCAACGGATGGGAGAACCCCGGCAAAAAATATCCCTACGTCGCTGTGTTGACTGGAAAGCCGGCTTGTGTCGACCCGAACGTAGAATAAGTTTGCTGCATTGCTTGGCTGCTTGGCTGCGGTCTCGTCCAGCCAGGTCGTGCCATACGGTGTCGCGCCGAAGCGAATCGCATCGTTCAGCCATTCGACCCTTTCAAGGTTGTAGGCGTAAAAATGCCGACTAGCCATTTGCGCGGCGGAAGCCAACGCCCTGGTGACACCGGTGTCTGTCCCATCCAGTTCTTTGGCCGCTGCGATCGCAATAGCATCTGCAGCCGTCTGCAATTCGACTTTGCGGTTATACATCCGGCTCAAGTCAATAGCCAGACCACAAACGCCCAATATGATCACAATCAACACGCCTGTCATTACCGCAAAAGCGCCGCTTTGACGCCGCAGTAGTAGCGGAGACTTACGCGACCGGTGCATGCGAGGGCATGGCACGACAATTTGGCGGTCTATCCCAGGCATCCGCGCCTCTCATATTGAATAGAGGTAATTTCTTTTCGAAAGCTCTCAGAAAATTCTACGGCTGGGCTAATCATCAAGTTTGAGGTATCGCAATCGATATATCTTTAAGAAAAAATCTAATATCACTCTAAAGAGATCGATCCTTACCGCGAGGGCCTAGATGATCAAATCCAGTCCAAAGTCGAGAAATTTGGCGACCAACAGTCTTTTTGGCGCGTTCTTCCTGACGCTATTTGGCTGGGGCTTGCTGCACGCCTGGGGAATACATATCCATGCACGTGTGTTCACGCACATTCTGTTGGCAATACCTGGACTTGCCCTGGCCGGGGTCACGATTTACCGTTACCGCCGGCATTGGCCAATTGACCACGGATCCAGGTTTCAGCTGGATTTCCGTGCCATCTCGTCTTGCCTGCTGCTTGCCGCAGCCGGCCTTGGGGTTGCCTTGTTTGTGATTGATGGGTCAATCTTTCTTCTTGCGCTAGTCGCCCTGGGCATGGTGCTTGTCCCCTGGACCAGGATTTCCGTATGCCGTACTCACTTCTTTATTTCTTCCGCAATACTGACGGCAGGCGCCGTGTCCGGCCTGGTCCTCTTGAGTGGATCAGTACACCCGCTCTACTATCCCCTGGCCGCCTGGATCCTCCTGGCGATTGCCTGTACGGCGGTGTTTTCTGCGGTCCTGACACATGGCGGCCGACTCGACAGGATGCCGATGTCGGGCTATTCCGCAATGACGAGCGCATCCCGCCTGGAATGAACCCAGGCAGGCTACAAGGCTGCCAGGGCCGGCATCCCCTGCTTGCCCAGCCAGGTCGTATTGAAGCGCTGCTGCACCAGCCGCAGCGAGGTGGTATCCCCCTTCAGCCGATACACCTCCATCAGCCCGCGCAGCGCCCAGCCATTGCTCGGCGTACGCGCCAGCGCCGCACGGAACACGTCCTCGGCATCGTCCAGCCGCCCGACCTGCAATAGCGCCACGCCCAGCGACTGCCGCGCCGGGTAATACCAGTAAGGCGGTTCCATATACGGCAGCTTGTCCTGCACCGTCACCGCCTCGCGGTAGGCCGCCAGCGCCACCAGATGGTCGCCCTGGGCATCGGCCAGGCGGCCGGTGGCGACGTATCTCGCGGTCCTGACGATGTCCTGGGCCGGCACGTTCCAGGCGGCGAAGGGTTTGAAGTCCGTGTTGCGCTCGATCGCCGCCAGCGCATCGATCTCGCGCCGGCTTTCCTTGACCATGCTCTTGCGCGCATAGCCGACCGCGCGCGCGTAGTGCCACATGGCTTTCACCAGCACCAGTTCCGGTCCCGGGTCGGGCAGCGCGATCAGCGTGTCCGGATCGCTGAACTGCACCTGCGAAAAATACGGCGCCGCCTTCACCGGCTGGATGCTCGGGAATTTCGCCACCAGTTCATGCGGCAGCGACTTGTCGAGTTTATTGGCCGCGTCGAGCGCGGTCTTGCCATCGCCGCCCATCAGCGCCGACACCATCACGAAGTGGATGTTGTGCGGGTAGTAGGCGCCCTTGTAGACCGGGTCGCTGCCCGAGCGGCCGAAGTAGCGCTCGTCGGTGGCGACGGCGTCGATATTCGCTGCCAGCGATTCCCTGTACATGCCGAGCCGGTAGTAGATGTGGGACGGCATGTGCACGATGTGGCCGGCGCCGGGGATCTGCCGGGCCAGCAGGCGCGCGGACGGCAAGGCCCGTTCCGGCGTCGACGAGGCTTCCACCGCATGGATGTAGTAGTGGGCGGCGCCGGGGTGGTTCGGATTGCGCTTGAGGACAGTCTCGAGCGCCGCGATCATCTCCGGCGTGCGGCCCTTCGGCTGGGTGCCGCCGGCCTGCCAGTAATCCCAGGGCGCGAGGTCCATCAGCGATTCGGCGTACAGCACCTGAATGGTGTCGTCGGCCGGCCAGGCGCGCGCCGCTTCTCCCATGGCGTCGGCATAGGCCTTGTCGAGGTGGGCGCGGTCTTCCACCGCCGTGTCGGCGTAGCGCTGGGCGACGGCGCGGATCAGCGCCTGCTCATGCGGTTTGGCGCGGCTTGAGAGCTGCAGGGCCTTCTGCGCCGCGGCATGGGCCGGGGCGACCGCATCCGGGAACATCGGCGCGTTGATGTTGGGGCCGAGCGCCAGCGCTTCGCCCCAGTGGCACATCGCGCAGTCGGGGTCGATGCGTGCGGCGGCGCGGAAGGCGCGCACGGCCTCGGCATGGTTGAAGGCAAAATTCAGGCGCAGGCCCTGGTCGAAATAGGCCTGGGCTTGCGGGCTGCTGGTGGTGACCGGCACGTGGAGCTTGCCGAGATTGTCATACAGCGGCGGCGGTGCGTTGTCGCCAGCGGCCGGCAAAGCCTGGCCCGGCCGGAAGGGCCGCGTTTCGGTCGGATAGGTTTGTCGAGGCGGCTGCTGGGCCTGCAGCAGGCTGGCCAGCAGCACGGGGCGTCCGGGCTGGGCCGCGGTGCAGCCGGCGCCTCCCGCGAACAATGGGTCGAAGGCAGGGCGCTGCGGGTCGCGTCCGGCCTGCGATGGCGATAAGCCCAGCAGCGAAACGAAGCCGGCGCCTGCCAGGGCCAGCAGGATTCGATGAGGTTTCATGGTGCCCTCCTCTCACCACCGTAGGCGATGAGGGAGGGCTTGGCAAGATCAGCGTGGATGCACGGTGATGGCGTCGGTGCCCTCGTTTTTGCCGAACGCGAAGCGCACCGGCAGGAAGCGTTCGATGACTCCGGCATTGGTGCGCGCATGCATCGACACTTCGTCGACCGTAAAACCGCCGCCGCCCGCCAGGGCCAGCGGCAGCATCAGCTGGTCGCCCAGGTATTCGGCCACCGCCGCCTGCGTGCACAGGTACTGGCGGGCGCGCTGGACGACATGGCGCGCCACCGTCTCCGCCGACACCGATTTCTCGCCGAAAGCCGTGAACACCTCGGTTGCATGCGCGTATTCCAGGGTCAGCATCAGCGCATTGCCGGGTCCCTGGTCGGCCGGCAGGCTGCGGTTCAGCAGCTGTTCTTCTCCCCAGTTCATGGACTTGCCGACGCACTCCAGCTCGCGCTGCGCGACCCGTCCCGGGATGCCGGCGATGAAGCATTCGGCATACGCCGCCTTGCGCTCGCCGCGCGCCATCCAGCTGCGCGGACGCAGCTCTGCGCACGGGCTGACCTTGGCCAGCACTTCGCCGCCGCCGGCCGGATAGAAGCCGAAGCGTTCCAGGTGCAGCTCGATGCGCGCGCCCATCTCGGCCAGGCGCGGCAGGAAGGCGCGTTGCAGGAACTGGACCGGCGGTGCCATCGGATTGTGGGTACCGCCGGACAGCCGCAGGGTCGACGGGCGCTCGGCTGTCAGCAGCGCCGGCAGCACGGTCTGCAGCACCAGCGTGCAGCTGCCGGCGGTGCCGATCGCGAAGTGGTAGTCGCCGCCCTGCACCTTGCCGGGATTGAATTCCAGCTCCTGGCTGCCGAGCGATGCGCCCGCGACCTCGGCGCCGCAGATGCGCGCGGCGGCCTGCACCGCCACCAGGTGCTGGCGCATCAGGCCGGGCTTGGCGCGGCGGGCGCGGATCTGCCGGATCCGGAATGGCCGCCCGGTGATCATCGCCAGCGTCAGCGCCGTGCGCAGGATCTGGCCGCCGCCTTCGCCAGCCGATCCATCCAGTTCTATCATCTTCTCCTATCCTTTCACGCACACGACCTGCTTGAGCGTATGCACCACTTCGACCAGGTCGCTCTGCGCCTGCATCACTGCGTCGATGTCTTTATATGCCATCGGGATCTCGTCGATCACGCCTTCGTCCTTGCGGCACTCGACGCCTTCGGTCGCCCTGACCTGGTCGTCGATCGAATAGCGGCGCTTGGCTTCGGTGCGGCTCATGGTGCGGCCCGCGCCGTGGCTGCAGCTGTTGAAGCTCTCCGGATTGCCCTTGCCGCGCACGATATAGCTCTTCGCGCCCATCGAACCCGGAATGATGCCCAGTTCTCCCTCGCGCGCCGACACCGCGCCCTTGCGCGTTACCAGCACTTCCTTGCCGAAGTGCTGCTCCTTCTGCACGTAGTTGTGGTGGCAGTTCACCGCTTCCACGTGGGTCTCGAACGGTTTCGTTATTACCGTGCGCACCGCCGCGATCAGGTTCCGCATCATCACCTCGCGGTTCATGCGGGCGAACTTCTGGGCCCAGCCGACCGCTTCGATATAGTCGTCGTAGTGCTGCGTGCCCTCCGGCAGATAGGCCAGGTCCTGGTCCGGCAGGTTGATGAAGTGGGTCCGCATGTCCTGCTTGGCCTGCTCGATGAAGTGGGTGCCGATCGCATTGCCGACGCCGCGCGAGCCCGAGTGCAGCATGAACCAGACGAAGCCCTCCTCGTCGAGGCAGATCTCGATGAAGTGGTTACCCGTTCCCAGCGTTCCCAGGTGCTTGTAGTTGTTCGTGTTGCGCAGCCGCGGCGTCTTCTGGCAGATGAGGTCGAATTCGTCCTTCAGCGCCATCCAGGCGGTGTCCACGGCTTGCGGCGGCGAATCCCACGACCCCTTGTCGCGTCCCTTGAAGCCGCGCGTCTTGGGCGACATCCCGTGCGGCACCGAGCGCTCGATCGCGCTGCGCAGCGGCCCGAGATTGTCCGGCAGGTCGTTTGCACTCAGGGTGGTCTTGGCCGCCATCATCCCGCAGCCGATGTCGACGCCGACCCCGGCCGGGATGATCGCGCCCAGCGTCGGGATCACGCTGCCGATGGTCGAGCCTTTACCGAGGTGGACGTCGGGCATCGCTGCCATGTGCTTGTAGATGAAGGGCATGCGCGCCGTGTTGGCCAGCTGGCGCTTGGCTTCCTCTTCGACCGGCACGCCGCGGGTCCACATCTTGACCGGACGGCCGCCTTCCACGTTCAGGACATCGTAGTGTTCGTTTTTCATTTGTTCTCTCTCTTCCGTATAACGATATAGCGTGTTCTCAGTGCCCGACAAGGGTCGCGAGGACGTTTTGCCAGACGCGCTGCGCCTGCAGGGCGGGAAGCGCATCGGCGCTGTTGGCGGCCAGGCGGCCCGCATCCGCGAATACCTTGACTTGGGGCGGCATCCCCTGCACGTCCACGCGCAGCGAAACCGCTTGCAGCCCTGATGTTCTTTTTACGCCAGCCCTGCCGACGCTGATGATCCAGCCCATTTTCCATCTCCTTTTGTCTTCGCTTTGTTCTTCTACTATTGCAATTGGCGTGCCAGCGGCTTTCGAGGACTGTGGAATTTCATCAAGCCATTGATTCATAAGAAGAAAAAGATTTTCTTTTAACGAAGAGCCTATCCTGGAATATGGTAAATTTATATTTACGGATAAGGTTTTATACAATGAAAAACAAGAAAATCGTGGTGATCGGCTTCGTCGGCGCCCAGCTCGACAGCGGCAGGGGCAGCGTTCGCTGGGAAAAATGGCGGTCGACGGTGGCGCTCACCCAGCATGAAGACGTGGTCGTCGACCGCATCGAGCTGCTGTTCAACGGGAATATGCATGCGCTGGTCGAACAGGTCAGCCAGGATATCGGCGCGGTGTCGCCCGAGACCGCGGTCGTGCCGCGCCATGTCGAGATCGACGACCCGTGGGACTTCGAGCAGGTGTATGGTGCCCTGTTCGATTTTGCGAAGACCTATCCCTTCGATCCGGACAGGGAGGAGTACTGGGTCCACATCACGACCGGCACCCACGTCGTGCAGATCTGCCTGTTCCTGATGACGGAGGCGAATTACTTCCCCGGTCGCCTGCTCCAGACCTCGCCGCCGCGGCGCCACGAGCCGGGTGTGCCGGGCAGTTATGCGCTGATCGACCTCGACCTGTCGAAATACGACCAGATCGCCCAGCGCTTCTCGCGCGAGCAGCAGGAAGGCGTGGCTTTCCTGAAGTCCGGCATCGCCACGCGCAATGGCCGCTTCAACGGGATGATCGAGGAAATCGAGCGCGTTGCCATCAAGTCGAAGGCACCGATGCTGCTGATGGGCCCCACCGGCGCCGGTAAATCCTTCCTGGCGCGCCGCCTCTACGAGCTGAAAAAGGCGCGGCGCCAGGTCGAGGGCGGCTTCGTCGAGATCAACTGCGCGACCCTGCATGGCGACGGCGCCGGCTCCACCCTGTTCGGCCACATCAAGGGCGCTTTCACGGGCGCCGCCTCCGATCGCGCCGGCTTGCTGCGCACCGCGAACAAGGGCCTGCTGTTCCTCGACGAGATCGGTGAACTGGGCCTGGACGAGCAGGCGATGCTATTGAAAGCGATCGAGGAGAAGCGCTTCCTGCCGGTCGGCGGCGACCATGAAGTGCACAGCGACTTCCAGCTGATCGCCGGCACCAACCGCGACCTCGCGCGCGAAGTGGCGCGCGGGCGCTTCCGCGATGACCTGTTCGCCCGCATCAACCTGTGGACCTACGAGCTGCCCGGCCTGGCCGAGCGCCTCGAGGACATCGAGCCGAATATCGACTACCTGCTGCGCGAGTTCGGCGCCGAGCACGGCCAGATGGTCCGCTTCAACAAGGAGGCGCGCGACCGCTACATGCGCTTTGCGATGTCGGACGCGGCGCGCTGGACCGGCAACTTCCGCGACCTGTCGGCCTCGGTCATGCGCATGGCCACGCTGGCGGAGGCGGGCCGCATCACCAACGAGATCGTCGAAGCGGAATGCGTACGCTTAAAGCGGCTCTGGCAGCCCTTCCGCGAGCCGGCCGGCGGCAGCGCCGACGTGGATCTGGACCAGCTGCTCGGCGCCGACGCTGCGGCGGAGCTGGACCAGTTCGACGCGCTGCAGCTGGCTGCGGTGGTAGGCGTGTGCCGGCAGTCGAAGACCTTGTCGGACGCGGGCCGCAGGCTGTTCGCGGTCTCGCGCAATGCCAAGCGCCAGCCGAACGACGCCGACCGCCTGAAGAAGTATCTGGCGCGCTTCGGCCTGTCCTGGGATGCCTTGCAAACTTGAGCCTTTTTGCGCTTCATACCGACGATGCTGCAGTCTGTCGCAATCCGGCCTGCCGGCCGGATGCGCAGGCATATAGTGAATCCATCAGAACACCTTTTGGAGACAAGTCATGAACAAACTGCTCGGCACCGCATTCCTGGCCACCACCTTCGCCATGGGCACCCATGCCGCCTGGGCGGACGACATCGTGCGCGAAAACCGCGCTGTCGATGCCAGGGTCTCGAAGATCCACCTGGGCGGCGTGATCCGCCTGAACGTGCGCCAGGGCGCGACCCCGTCGCTGGTGGTGTCGGGCGACCGCCGCTACGTGGCGAAGATCACCACGACCCAGCGCGGCGACACGCTGTCGATCGACACCGAAAACAATAACAACCTGCACTTCGGGCGCAATAATCCGGGCGAGCTGCGCGCCGACCTGGTGGTGCCGAACCTGCAGGAATTCGTGTCCGAAGGCGTGGGCTCGAGCGAGGTATCGGGCTTCAGCGGCGACAGGCTGACCGTCTCGCTGGATGGCGCGGGCGCCGTCAAAGTCAGCGGCCAGTACCGCGACATCAATGCGCATCTGGGCGGCGTCGGCGGCCTGACCCTGAACACGACCGGTCAGGCCGACCGCATCGAGGTGGAGCTGGGCGGCGCCGGCCAGATCAGCGTGAGCGGCCAGACCAAGGTGCTGCGCGCCCACCTGGGCGGCGTCGGCAGCCTCGATGCGCAGCAGCTGCGCGCCGACTCGGTGGACCTCGACATGTCCGGCCTGGGCGGCGCCAGCGTGTTCGCGAAGACCGCGGCCAACGTCAGCCTGAACGGCATGGGCTCGGCCACTGTCTACGGCAAGCCGTCGACGCGCAATGCGACCACGAATGGATTCGGTAAGGTGAGCTGGCAGTAAATTCGGCTGGTACTGAGTCGCCAGGAACACCGGCCGGTGGAACCGGCCGGTATTGCAGAGGCAGCGCTTAGCGGATCACCGTGTCGTTCTTCACGGATTTCACGCCCTTCACGCCGCGCGCGAGTTCGACAGCCTTCTGGGCGCTTTCGCGCGAGTCGACGAAACCGCTCAGCTGGACCGTACCCTTGAACGTTTCCACCTGAACCTGGGTTGCCTTGACGGTCGGATCGGCGGCGAAGGCTGCCTTCACCTTGCCGGTAATCATCGAGTCATCGATGTATTCGCCGGTGCCTTCGCGGGTGGCAGTCGGGGCGCAGGCAACCACCGATACCAGCATGGCGCCAGCGA
This sequence comes from Massilia sp. Bi118, assembly GCF_918697865.1. Lineage (GTDB taxonomy): Bacteria > Pseudomonadota > Gammaproteobacteria > Burkholderiales > Burkholderiaceae_D > Telluria. Next base: position 88,235 of record NZ_CAKKMV010000006.1, read on the forward strand.
TGACAGATTGGGCAATAGCGATCTGGAAACGACGAGTAAAAGCCATGGCAGTTCTCCCGAATTGGTTGAGATTTTTATTATTCCCAATTTCGGTGTAGACCGGCGCTCGATACTGTTGTGAAAACGATACCGTTCCCGTTCAGGGAGCTCCCGTTGCGCTTGCCTGCCCTGCCGGGACGGCGCTCGCGCGGCTGGCAATCAATCCGGCCGACAGGTCGCGCCCGATCACCAAGCGCAGGTTGGCGCGGCCGGCCTTGCTGACCTCGACCGGCTTGCCGGCGCCGAAACGCTCGGCCAACCGCTCGGCCACGCCGCGGAAGGCCGGCTGGTACTCGACGCGGGTCTGGCGCACAGCGAAACCCTTCTCGTTGGTCAGCCGTACCACCTTCAGGTCGGCATCGCGCAGCTGGCGCGACATCAGCCGCGCAAGGCCCTGGCGCCCGTTGCCGTTGCTGATCTCGAGCGCGGCGACGATGACCGGATCCCGGTTTTCTTTCGGCAGCTGCGGCGCGGGCAGCCTGGCCGCCGGCGCCGGCGGCGTGCCGCGCGAAGGCACCACGCGGCGCAGTTCGAGCATGCCGTTCTGCCTGGTGGTGACTTCGACGAAGGCCCAGTCCTGGTCCGGCCGCTGCGGCGTTTTCACGGCCTGTTCGATGGCGGGCAGCCTGGTGCCACCGTCGGCGGCGGCGTAATCGGCGCGGAAGTCGTGCTCGCGCAGGGCGCTGGCCTGGCGCAGCATCTGCCCGGCGCGCTCATCCTGGCCGAGCTGCTGCAGGGTCTCGCCGAGGCGCTGCCAGGTACGGTGGTTGAGCGGGTCGAGCAGGCAGGCTTTTTCCAGCGCGACCAGGGCTTCATCGTATTGGCCGTTGAGGAAATAGGCATGGCCGAGGTTCCCGAACAGGTAGGCGGTGCCGGCGCCCGAGGCCATCGTGGCGCCGCGCGTGAGCTCGCGCCAGATCGGGATCGCTTTCGCGAAATCGCGCTGCTCGGCGTAGGCGGTCGCCAGGCCGTTGCGTGCGTTCACGTGGGTCGCATCCGCCTGCAGCGCCTGCTGGTAGGCCGCGATCGCATCGTCGTAGCGGCGCCCCAGGTGCAGGTTGCGGCCGCGCAGGTAGTGCTCGTCGGCGGCTGCGACGGCGGCCTGCGGCGCTTCATGCCGCAGGTAAGGACTGCCGCAGGCCACCAGCAGGACGCCGCTGCACAGCAGGGGCAAGGTACGGGTCAGGATTCGGGTACGCATGACACTCTCCGCGAAAGATCATTGATTACTGCCGATACTGCCGAAGATGCTCGATAGCTGAATCACGGCGGGGCCGAGCAGGACCATCAGCAAGGTCGGGAAGATGCAGAAGATGAGCGGGAACAGCAGTTTCAGGCCGATCTTGGCGGCCGCTTCCTCGGCGATCACGCGGCGCTTGTTGCGCAGATTTTCCGAGTACACGCGCAGGGCGTCGCCGATGCTGGTGCCGAAACGCTCGGACTGGATCAGCATCGCGACGAGCGAGTCAACGTCGTCCAGGCCGATCCGCAAGGCGAAGTTGCGCAAGGCTTTCTCCTTGCTGAAGCCGGCGCGCATTTCCATCAGCACCAGCTGCAGTTCCTGCGCCAGGGTCACGCTCTTGATGTGGATTTCGGCCGCCACCTTCACCAGCGCGCGCTCCAGGCTCAGGCCCGCTTCCACGCAGACGGTCAGCAGGTCGAGCGCATCGGGGATGGTCTCGAAGATCTCGCGTTTGCGGCGCTTGATGATGCGGGCCAGGACCGCATTCGGCAGGTAGTAGCCGCAGGACGCCGCCAGCAGCAGCAGGAACATTATCGAGGTGCCGTCCGGGACGGCGGGAAGGAAGGCGATGCCGATGCCGGCCAGCGCAGGCAGAACCAGCGCCAGCACGGTTTTCGAGGCGAAGTAGAGCGCCGGCGTGGACGGGTTGCGCCATCCGGCATTCATGAAGCGGGCGCGCAGGGCCGACTTCTCCCACCCTTCGTCCGGCACCGACAGCTTGGTCAGCGGGCGTACGGCGCGCACCACCTGTTCGACCCAGCCGCGGCGGCGATCCGCAGCGTCGGTGTCCGGGCGGGCCGTGGAATCCGCCAGGCGCGCGCGCAGGGTGCCGGGCGCGAACAGCATCATGCCCAGCCATACCAGGCCGCAGGCAATCGCGAACACGATCAGCAGAAAAAACAACTGTGCGCTAGTCATCGATGCCTCCTCAGATGCGGATACGGATTACCTTGCGCAGCCATATCACGCCGAAGACGATCATCACCAGCGCGTACCACAGCATCCGGTTTCCGGTCGGATCGGCCCAGAGCGGCTTGATGTAACCGGGATTGATCAGCAACAGCACACCGGTCACCACGAACGGCAGCAGTCCCAGGATCCAGGCCGACATCCTGCCTTCGGCCGATAGCACCCGCACCTGGGCCGCCAGCTTCAGGCGGCCGCGGATGATCTGGCTGATGTTGCCGAGGATTTCGGCCAGGTTGCCGCCCGTCTCGCGCTGGATCAGGATCGCGATGACCAGGTAGCGCAGGTCGGTCAGGGGAATCCGCGCCGCCAGGTTGTGCAGCGCTTCGCTCATCGGCACGCCGTAGTTGATCTCCTCGCGCGCGATACGGAATTCGCCGCTGAGCGGTTCCGGCAGCTCGTTGCCGACGATTTGCAGCACGTTGGTGAACGAATGGCCGGCGCGCAGAGCGCGGGCGATGAAGTCGGCCGCTTCCGGCAGCTGCTCTTCGATGCGTGCAAGGCGCCGCGCGCGCGCGCGCCGCGCCAGCACCAGCGGGATCAACGAAAACAGGAGTGCGATGCCGGCGCGCAGCGCCAGCGGCAGGGGCCATTGCGTGACCAGGAAAGCACCCGCCAGCAGCGCGGCGCCCGACCACAACAGGAAGGTCTCGACCGACCATTTCAGTCCGGACTGCACCAGCAGCTGGTCGATGCGGTGCGCGAACACGGCGCGGTGCAGCAGCTGGTCGGCCAGATCGTGGCGGCTGAAGCGGCGCTGTTTCAGGATCGAGATGCGTTCACCCGTGCGGCCGGCGCCGCCGGACATGAGCTGCAGGCGGCGCGCCACGCGCTGCGCCGCCGCGCCGTGGGCGCCGACCCACCACAGATAGAAGCCTTCGATGCCGAGGATGATGGCAGCGAACAGGAACACCGCGAAAGCATAGAAAAGGATATCCATGCGAGATTCCCCTCGCGCCTAGGTGAAGATCCGGTCGGGGTCGAAGGTGTCCTCGGGCACCGGCGCGCCGAACATCTTGAGACGCTCTGCGAAGCGCGGGCGCACGCCGGTTGCGCAAAAGTGGCCCAGCACCTTGCCGTCGGCGTCGACACCGGTCTGCTCGAAGCGGAAGATCTCTTGCATCGAGATGATGTCGCCTTCCATGCCAGTGATCTCCTGCATGCTCACCACCTTGCGGGTGCCGTCGGTCAGGCGCGAAGCCTGCAGGACCACGGTGATGGCCGAGCAGATCTGCTGGCGGATCGCGCGCGGGGTCAGGCTCACGCCCGCCATGCCGACCATGTTCTCCAGGCGCGCCAGGGCGTCGCGCGGCGTGTTCGCGTGGATCGTCGCGAGCGAGCCTTCGTGGCCGGTGTTCATCGCCTGCAGCATGTCCATCGCTTCCGCGCCGCGCACCTCGCCAAGGATGATGCGGTCGGGCCGCATCCGCAGCGAGTTGCGCACCAGGGCGCGCTGCGTGACCTCACCCTTGCCTTCGATGTTGGGCGGCCGGGTCTCGAGGCGCACCACGTGCGGCTGGCGCAGCTGCAGCTCGGCGGCGTCCTCGATGGTGACAATGCGCTCGTTGCCGGGGATGAAGCCGGAGATCAGATTCAGCAGCGTGGTCTTGCCGCTGCCGGTACCGCCCGAGATCAGGATGTTGACCTTGGCAATGCCGAGGCTCTCGAGCACCTTGATCATCGGTGGCGTCACGCTTTTCAGGTCGAGCAGGTTCTGCACCGTCAGCGGGGTCGCGCCGAAACGCCGGATCGAGACCAGCGGGCCGTCGACCGCGAGCGGTGGGATGATGGCGTTGACGCGCGAACCGTCCGGCAGGCGCGCATCGACCATCGGGCTCGATTCGTCGACGCGGCGGCCCACGCGCGAGACGATCTTCTCGATGATCTTCATCAGGTGGGCATTGTCGTGGAAGGTCACCTCGGTGAGTTCCAGGCGACCGCGCCGCTCGACGTAGACCTTGTTGCAGGTGTTAACCAGGATATCGGAAATGCTCGGGTCGTTCAGGAGCGGCTCGAGTGGGCCGAAGCCGAGCATTTCGTGCTGGATGTCGAGCACCAGGTGGTGCCGCTCCTGCTGGTTCAGCACGATCCGTTCTTCTTCGATGATGCGCTGGACCAGCAGCGCCAGCTCGTGCTTGAACTGCTCGCTGGTCAGGCGCTTCAGGCGCTCCAGATCGATCCGGTCGAGGATCATCTGGTGCATGGTCTTCTTCAGCTCCTGATACGCCTGTTGCGCCACTTCCGGCAGGTGGTTGTGATGCTGGCGTTCCTCGTCGGCTCCGGACAATCGCTCGCGCAGGGACATGGGATCGGCTCCTTCAAAGTTCAGTCATCGCCTTCGCCGCGGCCGAACAAACGGTCGAGCAGGCCCTTGGTTTCGGTCACGCGGCGCGCGGTCACCACTTCGACCAGGTCGGCCAGGCTGCGCGCGGCGGCGCTGCCGCGCGCCAGCTGCAGCACGGGAATGCCCTGGTTGACCGAATCGGTGACCGCCACGTAATCGTTGGGGACGGTATGCAGCACTTCGGCGCCGAGCGCCGCATGCAGGTCCTGCAGGCGCAGGCGCCCGCCCTTCTCGTAACGGTTCACGATCAGGCGGATGTTGTCGGTGATGTAGCCGAGCGAGCGGAAGATGTCCAGCAGGCGCCGGGCGTCGCGGATGTCGGGCAGCGCCAGCTGCAGCACAGGATAGATCGCATCGGTGCTGTCGAGCGCGCGCAGCGACACGGCGTCGATCTGGCGGCCGACGTCGAGCAGGATGTAGTCGTAATGCTGGCGCGCGACGCGCAGGATGGTGTCGATGTGCTCGGGCTTCGCCTCGGTCGTCTGCCCTGGGTCGTCGGCAGCGGCCAGCACGCCGAAGCCGGGCGCCACGTGCACCAGGCAGGATTCGAGGAAGGGACCATCGATGCGGGCGATCTGCCGGCATACGTCCGACAGCGTCATGGCCGGCTTCTGGTCGGACAGGTACAGGGTGGCGTCGCCGAACTGGCGATGCAGGTCGATCAGCAGCACTTTCTTGTCGGCCAGCGTGGCCAGCGCATAGCCGAAATTGGTCGAGATGAAGGTCGCGCCACTGCCGCCCTTGCAGGCGATGAAGGCGAGTACTTTACCGTCACGCAGCGACGCCACCCCTGCGCTGGCGGCGATGCGGTCGATCGCTTCGTGCAGCGCACGGTGCACCAGCGGCAGTTGCAGCACCTCGCGCACGCCCGCACGCATGGCGCGAATCAGCAGTTCGGGGTGGTGGTTATCGGTCAGCAGCATGAAATGCGCTGCCGCGTAATGGCGGGTCAGGCGCTCGAGCAGATCGCCATCGGCGGCCTCGGCTTCGCTGGTGTCGACGATGACGAGGCTGGGGGCATCAACGAGCGGGCGGTCGAGCGCGTCGCGCAGGCTGGCGCGGCTGGCCGCGACATTCAGCGGCGGCACGCGCGCTGCGCCTTGGGAGGCGATCTCCGCGTAAAGCTGGGTGTCGCGGCTGATCAGCAGGGCTTTCATTGGGTTCCTCGGGACGGCAATCGGTCGGTTCCATGTCGGGTGGGGGCGGCGCGCACTGGAGCCAGTCAGGCAAGCGCTGCATCATTTGGCGCCGCTCGCGCCGATCAGCAGTTGCAGGGGCTTGGAGTCGGGTTCCTTGAACGACCGCTGATAGTGCTCGCGAGCCGCGAGTGCGGTCTTGCCGTCCACGCCGGAAGCGGGATTGGCGTTCGCCGCTGCGGCCGGGTCGATGACCTGGGCCGCCAGGTTGGCGCGCACCGAGCCCCCGAAGTGGTCCTCGAAGCGCGGGGCCGAGCTGCAGCCCTGTAGCAGCAGGGCTGTCAACGCCGCTGCCCCGAGTCGATTGCGTGTGATGGGCATTGCTTCCTCCTATTTCAGTTCGAAGCCGCCGGCGCTTTGCGACGGGCGCTGGCCCGGCGCCGGAGCCGATGCCGCGGCGGTACTGACTTCCGGCGCCGGGGCGTCCAGGCGACCGCCGAGCATCATCGCACCGCGCGACGGTATGCCCACTTTGTCGGTCGGCAGTTCGTAGCCGGGACCCTGCAGCGGCTTGACCAGGTGGGCGGTGATCACGAACACCAGTTCGGTGCGGTCATGCTGGTAGTCGGTGCTGCGGAACAGCGCCCCCAGCACGGGCACTTCGCCCAGGACCGGCAAGCCTTTCAGATTGGCGACCAGGTTGTTTTTTATCAGGCCGCCGATCACGAAGCTCTGGCCGTCGTACAACTGCACGGTGGTGCTGGCGCGGCGCGTGGTCACGACGGGCAGGATGGCGGCGCCGTTGAGGCCGGTGGCCGAAATGCCGATACCTTCGCGCGACAGTTCCGAGACCTCGGGCGCGACCCGCAGATTGATCCGCCCTCCTCCCAGCACCGTGGGGGTGAAACGGATGCCGACGCCGAATTCCTTCTCTTCCAGCGTCACGCGATTGTTATCCTGGGCCACCGGCACGTAGAACTTGCCGCCGGCGAGGAAGGTGCCTTCCTGGCCGCTGATCGCCATCACGTTCGGCTCGGCCAGCACGCGCACCAGGCTGTCCTCCTTCTCCGCATTGATGCTCACACCTTTCACACTGTTGCCAGTGACCTTGGCACCCTGCAGCGCACCGTGCGCACTGCCGGTGAGGAAGTTCGACAGCAGCTGCGCGCCCCAGCTGCCCGAGCCAAAGCGCCAGGCGGCGCCGGCCTCCAGGCGTTCGAGCAGCGATTTCGACACTTCGGCCACCTTCACTTCCAGTTGCACCTGCTGCGGCGCGTGGACGGTGAGCAGATTGATCACCCGTGCGTTCGAGGCGCCCGACTGGCTTGTGCTCGAGGCAGCGCCTCCGGCGGCGCCGTTCGCACCGCCGACGGTGCCGGGTGCAGCTTCGTCCTTGTCGGGCATCGCCAGCGGCCGCAGCGGCCGGCGCACGTAGGCGTTCGCCAGTTCGACCGCGCGCTCGACGACGCCAGCATCGCTCACGGCCCCGCTCAGGATCAGCGTATCGGCAGCGGCCAGTACCTTGATGTCGCGCTCTTCCGGCAGTGCGGCCTCCAGCGTGGCCCGTACGGCCGACGGGTCCATCGCCACCGTGATGTCGAGCATGTTGCAGACCCCGCTCTTGCCCTGCACGATCATATTGGTGGTGCCGATGTCGACGCCGGCGATGTACAGCGTATCCGGCGCCACCAGGATCGCCTGCACGACACCCGGATTACCGACGCTGCGGTGCTGGACCGCTTCCGGCAGGCGCATCAGCTGCGATTTGCCGACGTTCAGGGTCAGCTGGGCGGGCCGGGCGGCTTCACCCTGACAGCGCGGCCCGGGCTCGGAACGCATGGCAGTCGGGTTGTCGTTCGCCTGCGCGGCGGTCTTGGCGGCGGCGAGCGCGGGCCCGGACGCGGCCAGGACCAAGCCGGCGAAGAGAATGCGGACGATCGGCGTATGCATCGGACTTCCGTTCATGGCAGCACCCAGGGATAGATTCAGAAGCATTCCTGCGCCGAGCGCAGGCCATTGAGCACGGTGACGCAATCGCGCTCCACCTTGGCCGCGGTCTTGACAACCACCGGCACCTGGCGCACCACGACAACCGGTTTGGGCGCAGGCTTCGGCGGCGGCGCCGCTTCCGGCAACAGCGTCAGCTTGGTTGCGCCTTCGGTAGAAGCCGATTGCGGATCGACCTGGTTGCGCAGGGCCAGCGACAAGGTGCCCACGCTGCGCGCCAGGTCGAGCTTTTCGGCCTGCTCCGGCGTGACCTCGAGCGTGACCGCGTTGACCACCTTCGGCTTGGTTTCGTCGCGGTTGACTTCCTGGGCCACTGCCAGCACCAGGATCCGCTCCAGCACGATCTTCGAGATGTTCTGCTCGCGGGCGTTGGAGCCGGGAGGTACGTCTTTCTGCATGCTGACGATGATGTCCACGTAGTTGCCCGGGAGGGCGAAGCCGGCCACGCCGATCACGTCGTTGACGCGCACCGTGATGGCGCGCTTGCCCTCGGTGATCAGGGCCGACAGGCCGCCCAGGGTTCCGGCCGGTGCCAGCTTGGCTTCGCTGACCGGCTCACCCATCACCAGGTTGTTCTTGAGGACGCGGCCATTCAGCTTCTGCGGATCGGTGAATGCGCCCTTCGGCACACTGTGCGCCGGCCAGTCGGCCAGCTTGAACATCTCCGGCGTCAGGCGCTGGCCGAGACTGATGTCGACGGCAGCAACGGTAATGCGCCCGGCCGAGGATCCCGGCTGGCTCAGAAGCCAGCGTGAGGCGAACACCACGGCTATGAGGCCGAACAGGATTGCGATGGCCATCATCGCAACGGCGCGCTTGTTCTTCATTTATGCCTCCGCTTCGCAAGCGATGAACATGCTGCGCCAGGCCTGCTCGACCGACGCCGTGGTCAGGCGCGCGTCCTGCCCGGCGAGGCCGGCAAAGTCGGCGATGCGGTCGAGCAGCTCGCCCGGATAGCAGGCCAGCAGCGCACGCCCGGACTGTACGTGCAGGCGCTCGATCAGGTGCTCGGCCGCAGTGTCGTCGTACTCGATGCGGCGCAGCCGGCACTGGCGGCGCAGCAGGGCGCGGTAAGCGGTGGCCGGCCAGGCCCCGATCTCGGCCTTGTAGCCGATCCGGCGCAAGGCCGCGTCGTCGAGGATGGCGCCGGGCGTCAGGTTGGTGGCGAACACCACGGCGGCGTCGAAGGGCACCGCCTCGGCCTGGCCGCCCTGCAGCGTCAGCTGGTCAACGCCGGCGTCGAGCGGGCCGATGAAGCGGTTCAGGAGCTCGGCGGCCCCGATGCGCTGGCGGCCGACGTCGTCGATCACCAGCATGCCGTTGTTCGCCTGCAGGTGGGGCGGCGCATGATACAGGCCTTCTTCGGCGTCGTAGCGCAGGTCGAGCATCTCGCGTCCGAGCTCGGCGCCGACGTGCACCAGCGGACGCTGGCAGACGGTCCAGCGCGCATCGCAGCTGCGCCGTTCTTCCTGCTGGCGTGCGAGCGGGGGCGGCGCCACGTGCAGCGCCGGATCGTACAGGCGGATCACCTGACGGCCGACGAGCAATGCGTACGGCACCGCGATCGGTCCCGGCAGCAGCCGTCCGAGCTTGCCCGCGAGTTGGGTCTTGCCGCTGCCGGAGGGACCGTACAGCAGCAGCGAACGGCGCGCGTACAAGGCGGCGCCCAGCATGTCGCGCGTGGCCGGTGCCAGGCCATCCTCACCCAATGCGGCGGCGAGCTGGGCCGAAGTAATGCGCGCGATATCCGCATGGCGCAGCGCCTGGCGCTCGACCATCGCACGATACGAAGCCAGCGTCACCGGAGTGGGTCCCACGTAGCAGCAACGCCCCAGGGCATCGGCGGCGGCGCGCTGTCCGATCGCCGTCAACTGGTACTGCATGTCGATGTCGGATTCGCCGCACCAAGCCACTTCCACCTGCTGTTCGGCGATCAGGGGATTCAGGACCTCGCGCAGTACGCTGATCGACAGCCGCAGCTTGCCTGCCAATACTGCCAGTTGTACCTTGCCGCTGGCCTGGATGGTCTTGAGCACCAGATCGGTCACAAAGCGCGGCTCCAGGCCGGTATCGCGCACAGTCTTGGCCTGGCGCGGCAGGATGGGCACGATGTCCGGTCCATCCGGCGGCAACGCTTGCGCAGCACGCGCTGAAGCACTGTCTATCGATAGCGTTTCAATCATCGGAATCCCCTAAGAACTGCATGTTTTCCGAAATGTGTCGGAATTGATTCTAGCGACCGGCTATCGGCCCGCCTTTGCGTTTTACCAAAAAGGCGGACTCAACCATAATGACGAACCAGGGACAGGACCGTGCCGAACGCGATCGCCAGTCCATAAGGCATCGAACCGGCACTCGTCTGTTCCGTCGGCGCGACGATTCCCATCCCGGGTGTCAGGGCGCCGCGCAACATGCGCCCAAGATTGCCGATAACCAGAACCAGCCGACGGTTCACCAGCACCAGCAGCAGTGCCATCGCCCCGCCGGCGCACCAGCTCAACACGGCAATCTCGAACACGTCGTTGGGGCCGGTGAATGCGCCCACCACCGCGATCATCTTGACGTCGCCGGCTGCCATGCCGCGTAGCATGTAAAACGGAAGGAACAGCGCCAGCCCCGTGGCCATGCCGCCAAGCGCGTCCAGCAAGGACGAGCCCGGATGGGGAGAGAGCAAGCGCAGCAGGAATGCACAGGCGAGGCTGGCAAGCAGCAGGCGGTTCGGAATGCGGCGTGTTGCCACATCGTTGACAGCCGCAACGCTCACCAGCAGCAGCAGGCAGACCTCGAGGTACGAGTCAGTTGGCATAGCCGCCTCCAGAGCAAGGGATTCTGTAGCCAGGCACCTGGACGAGATGAAGCGCTCAGATGGTGATACCGGCCAGCTTGGTGCCGATATCGTCGAAAAGTTTTCCGAGCTTGCCACCCAGCGCAGTGGCGCCGGCGATGATTGCGACACCGACCAGCGCGGCGATCAGGCCATACTCGATGGCCGTTATCGCGCTTTCATCGTCGGCAAAGGTTTTAAGTGCGGAGATGAACTTGCTCATGACAGGCTCCAGTAAGAAAGGCTAGTGAAGCAGCGTCGGCCGAAAGTGCGACTGGCCTTGGCGGGGATAGATCGATCACCATGATTACCGGCCTGTCGGAAAGCTTGGAAAGGCATCGGCCACGGCTTTTTCGTGAGGAAAAAAGACCCCATGGCAAGCGCCAGGGGGTCTTGAACATCATGGCTTACGCAACAGTGACACCCACTTTGGTGCCGATATCACTGAAGAGCTTGCTCAGCTTGCCGCCGAGAGCAGTGGCGCCGCCGATGACTGCGACACCAACCAGCGCGGCGATCAGGCCGTACTCGATGGCCGTCACACCATTTTCATCAGCAGCGAAGGCTTTGACTGCGGAGATGAAGTTGCTCATGATTTACTCCCATATGGTAGGTTAGTAAGTACAACCCTGGCCGGATGCACTACTTGTTGCTTTCTGCGGCTTGCTGCTCCGCGTCGGCCAGTGAGTTCACTATAAAAGGTGATGCCATACGGCAAGTTGACTGTACACAAGTTTTCCCAAGGGCATCTTTTCTTGTCGAGCAGAATCAGTCACCCCCTATCGGGGGGAAGCGCATCATGTGGATTCTTGAGAAAATGGCTTGAGGGCGAAAAAAATTGCTTTTGCATAATTGCATAGAATACAAAAACGCTATATGCTGTTTCGCTTGCTCTTTGTGACATGCCAGATACCTGCAGACGCAACGGCGGTTGGATTTGGCCCGCAGGTCGGTGGATTACATTGCTGAGAACGACATGGACTCGCTTCTGAAACACATGGTGGACATGACCGGTCACCGCGATCACGCGATGCTCGACATCTCCGTGATTTCGGCGGTGCAGGAACTGGCCGGCGCCGCGCAGACGCGCATCCTCAGCATTGCCACCGTGGCCGGACAGCAGTACCTGCGTTCCCGTGCAACGATCCTGTCGGGCGGCGAAGCGCGCCTGGAAGACGCCCAGGACGGCGCCCTCGGCGAGCCCCTGAGCCCGGAACTGGCGAGCTGCCTGATCGAACACCGTAACAGCGCCGAAGCAATCGGCGCCGACGGCAGCCGCACGCTGTGGCTGCCGATCTGGTTCGGCGACAAGGCCAGCACCTGCCTCGAGCTGCGCAACGACAAACCCTTCTGCAACGCCACCATCCACACCGTCGGCGGCATCGTCGGCGTCTACCGCAATTTCCAGAACCTGCTGGACTACAGCGAGCGCGACTCGCTGACCGGACTGCTCAACCGCAAGACCTTCGACGACCAGCTGGCGCGCATGCTGCATGGCGCCCACGAGCAGGACCCACGCCTGCCCGGCCTAGCCGAACGGCGCCAGCTGCATGGGCCGGAAAAGCAGTGGCTGGCGGTGGTCGACGTCGACCACTTCAAAGCCGTGAACGACAAGTTCGGCCACCTGTACGGCGACGAGGTGCTGATCCTGATCGCCAACCTGCTGCAGTCATCGTTCCGGGGGCAGGACCGCGTGTTCCGCTTCGGCGGCGAGGAATTCGTCGTGCTGCTGCGTTCCACGACCCTGGAAAACGCCTGGAAGATCATCGAGCGCTTCCGCACCAATGTCGAGAACCACGAGTTCCCGCAGGTGGGCAAGGTGACGGTCAGCGTGGGCTTCGTGAGCATCAGCGCCTACGAGTCGCCGGTGGTGACCCTGGGCCACGCCGACCAGGCTTTGTATTACGCCAAGAGCAACGGCCGCAACCAGGCCTGCCATTACGACGACCTGGTCTCGCACGGCGTGCTGCAGGCGGTGGCCTCGAACGACACCGCCGAGTTCTTCTGAATCTTCCCGGCTCGCTTAAGCCGCGAGCGCCATGAAGCGCATCGGATCGACCTTCCACTTCTCGGGCGATTCGTGGCGCACGATCTTGTCGCCGCCGCCGAAGCCGAGGCCGCGCGACAGGTCGATGGTCTCCGGCTTGATATAGGTCTGGCTTTTGGTGCTGAAGAACACATTCACCTTCGGCGTCAGCAGGCTGGTTTCGTGCGGCTCGACCACCACGCCCAGGCGTCCCGATTCCAGCAGCACCAGGGTGCCGACCGGGTAGATGCCGACGCAGCGCATGAACTCCTGGGTCAGCGAAGGATTGAAGTGGAATTTGCTCCACTCGTACATCTTGCGCAGCGCCTCGGCCGCCGGCATGCCCTTGTGATAGCAGCGGTCCGCGGTGATCGCGTCGTAGACGTCGACGATGGCCGCCATCTGCGCCAGCTCGCTGATCTGCTCCGCGCCCTGGCGGTCCGGATAGCCGGTGCCGTCGCGGCGCTCGTGGTGGTGCAGCGTGATGTCGAGCGGGATCGCGCCGATCTCCGGCGAACGGCGCAGGATGTCGTAACCGTCGCGCGGATGGCGGCGCACCACTTCGAACTCCTCGTCGGTCAGGCGGCCCGGCTTGTTCAGGATATGGTCCGGCACCAGCGCCTTGCCGGTATCGTGCAGCAGGCCGCCGATGCCGGCCTGGTAGATGGTCTCGTCGTCCATCTTGCGCGAGCGGCAGAAGGCCACCAGAAGCGTGCACACGCTCACCGAGTGCAGGAAGGTGTAGTCGTCCTTGTTCTTGATGTACGAAAGGCCGAGCAAAGCGCTGGCGTTGCGCAGGATGGACGCGGTGATGTTCTCGACCACCGGCGACACCTTGTCCAGCTCGACCGCCTTGCCCAGGCGCGCATCCTGCATCACGGTCTTCACCAGGCCGGCCGCCTGGCGGCGGATCGCGACGGCGCGATCGAACTCCTCGGCCAGCGAGGTGCGCAGCGGCGCCACCGGCTTGGCCGCGATCGCCGCCACTTCGGCATCGAGCACCGCCTGCGCTTCCTCGACGGTCGGGGCATCGTCGACGTCCAGCCCCTTGCTGCAATCGATGGTCACACCGCGGATGCCGGCATTCAGCACCTTGCGGACTTCGTCCTCGCTGGTGATGACGAAGCGGTTACGGACGAAGGGATGCTCCATCCAGCCGCAATCGAGGTCGTGGATGGCCATCCCCACGCGAAGCTGTGAAGAATCGATTTTCTTGAGCATGGGAAGCAAACGGGGTGTGTTAATCTCGGCGCGTTTTTACGCAGGTTCAGTATAACAACTGTTCAGCCCCAGCATTGCCTTAAATAAACATTACCTGCCGCAATGTATCATTGTGGCTACAACCACAAGTTCATGGAATTACGCCAACTCCGCTATTTCGTCGCCATCGTCGATCACGGCTCGCTTTCCCGCGCCGCGCTGGTGCTGCATGTGGCGCAGCCGGCGCTGACCCAGCAGTTGCGCCAGCTGGAAGACGAGCTCGGCGCCCAGCTGCTGCACCGTTCGGCGCAGGGCGTGGTCAGCACCGATGCGGGTAAAGTCTTCTACGAGCACGCGCTGGCGATCCTGAAGCAGGTGGCCGACGCCCAGGCCGCCGTCACCCAGTCGGCCGAACGGCCGTCCGGCAGCGTCACCCTCGGCCTGCCGCACAGTATTTCGGGCGCGCTGGCCCTGCCCCTGCTGACCGCGATCCGCCAGCGTTATCCGGAGATCACCCTGCAGCTGACCGAGGAACTGACCGGCAACCTGGCCGAGCAGCTGCGCGCGGGCCGCGTCAACCTTGCCGTGCTGCTCGACGACGGCCAGCTGGCCAGCTTCGCGACCACGCCCCTGGTCGAGGAAGAGCTGCGCTTCATCTGCCGCGCCGACGCACCGTGGGCGGTAGGCCGCGACAGCCTGAACCTGGCGGAGGCGCTGGACGCGACCCTGATCCTGCCCGGCCTGCAGCATGGCGTGCGTCCGCGCATCGAAAGCACGGCGCGCGCCGCCGGCCTGCATACGCGCGGCGTCATCGAGATCAACTCGATCGCGATCCTGAAATCGGCGATCCTGGCCGGCATGGGCGCGACCGTCCTGCCGGTGGCGCCGGTGCAGGACGAAGTCGAGCGCGGCGCCATGCGCGCGCTTTCGATCCACAGTCCGGCGATTTCGCGCACCGTGGTGCTGTGCACTTCGAAGAACATCCCGCTGACGAATGCCGCCGCCGCCGTCAGCCGCCTGGTAGCGCAGGTGGCGCTGGAACTGTGCGCAGACGGCGCCTGGATCGGCGCCAGGGCCATCCAGCCCGTTTGATGGGCCATCATTTTTTCTTATAGCCCCATCCTCATTCCGTATTTCCGTATACGTCAACTTGTCTCTACACTGCGGGCCAAAGCTAAAAAAGCGTTAATTGGCCCGCCCCAGCCAGTGCCTACCCGGCACGAAGCCTGGCGCCAGCCCACCTGAATACCATTTGGAGACACCATGCCTGACACCATCCTGGGCCAGGGCGCGCCTGCGCCCCTCGCACCTGCCGCTCCCGCCACGCCTGCCGGTACGCCGGACCGCCTGAAAGACGTCAGCCTCGACGACAAGTACACCGCCACCTCCGGCAAGATCTTCCTGTCCGGGATCCAGGCGCTGGTGCGCCTGCCGATGATCCAGAAGATCCGCGACGAACAGGCGGGCCTGGACACGGCCGGCTTCGTGTCGGGCTACCGCGGTTCGCCGCTCGGCGGCCTGGATGAGAACCTGTGGAAGGCCAAGGGCCACCTGGAAGCGAAGAGCATCCAGTTCGTGCCGGGCGTGAACGAAGACCTGGCCGCGACCGCCGTCTGGGGCACCCAGACCGTCGACCTGATCGGCCCGGCCAAGCACGACGGCGTGTTCGCCATGTGGTATGCGAAGGGCCCGGGCGTGGACCGCTGCGGCGACGTCTTCAAACACATGAACCACGCCGGCACGGCGAAGAACGGCGGCGTGCTGCTGGTGGCCGGCGACGACCACGGCGCTTATTCCTCGACCCTGCCGCACCAGTCCGACCACATCTTCGCGGCCTGCATGATCCCGGTGCTGTACCCGTCGAACGTGCAGGAATACCTGGACCTGGGCGTGCACGGCTGGGCGATGTCGCGCTTCTCCGGCCTGGCGGTGGCGTTTAAAGCGCTGGCGGATACCGTCGAATCCAGCGCCTCGGTCGATGCCGACCCGTTCCGCGTCGAGGTGAAACTGCCGCAGGACTTCGCAATGCCGGAGGGTGGCCTGAATACGCGCCTGTCATCGGTGCCGCTGGGCCAGCAGGCGCGCACCCAGGAAGCGCTGATGCAGGACTACAAGATCTACGCAGCCCTGGCCTACGCACGTGAAAACAAGCTGAATCGCGTCACCATCGACAGCCCGGACGCCAAGCTGGGCATCATCGCCTCCGGCAAATCCTATGTGGACGTACTGGAAGCGCTGGAAGAGCTGGGCATCGACGAAGCGATGGCGGCCCAGGTAGGCCTGCGCCTGTACAAGGTTGCGATGATCTGGCCGCTGGAACCGGAAGGCGTGCGCGAATTCGCCCAGGGCCTGGAAGAGATCCTGGTGGTCGAAGAGAAGCGCCAGGTCGTCGAATACCAACTGAAAGAACAGCTGTACAACTGGCGCGACGACGTCCGTCCTCACATCGTCGGCAAGTTCGACGACAAGGGCGAATGGGTTTCGCCGCGCGGCGAATGGCTGCTGCCCCCTAAAGCAGACTTCTCGGTGGCGCAAGTGGCGCGCGTAATCGCCGGCCGCATCGCCCGCCTGAACCTGGAAGACCGCACCCGCGACCTGATCAAGGCGAGATTAGCCTTCCTGGAAGCCAAGGATGCGGTGCTGATGAAGGCCGTCACGACGCCGTTCCGTCCGGCCTTCTACTGCTCCGGCTGCCCGCACAACACCTCGACCAAGGTGCCGGACGGCTCCTTCGCGCTGGCCGGCATCGGCTGCCACGTGATGGCGACCTCGATCTACCCGGAGATGAACAAGCTGACCACCCACATGGGTGGTGAAGGCACCCCGTGGATCGGCCAGGCCGCGTTCTCGAAAGTGCCGCACGTCTTCCAGAACCTGGGTGACGGCACCTACTTCCACTCGGGTTACCTGGCGATCCGCGCCGCCGTCGCGGCCAAGGTCAACATCACCTACAAGATCCTCTACAACGACGCGGTCGCGATGACCGGCGGCCAGCCGGTCGACGGCATCACCTCGGTGCCGCTGATCGCCCAGCAGATGGCGGCCGAAGGCATCAAGCGCATTGCCCTCGTCACCGAAGATTTGTCGCGCTACGAGGACCGCTCGGCCCTGCCGGAACTGGTCACCATCCACGACCGCAAGCACATGGACGACATCCAGCGCGAACTGCGCGAACTGCCGGGCGTGACGGTCCTGATCTACGACCAGACCTGCGCCGCCGAGAAGCGCCGCCGTCGTAAAAAAGGCGAGTTCCCCGACCTCAACAAGCGCATGGTGATCAACGAAGCCGTCTGCGAAGGCTGCGGCGACTGCGGC
The DNA here is from genome assembly GCF_918697865.1 of Massilia sp. Bi118. Classification (GTDB taxonomy): domain Bacteria; phylum Pseudomonadota; class Gammaproteobacteria; order Burkholderiales; family Burkholderiaceae_D; genus Telluria. Next base: position 105,335 of record NZ_CAKKMV010000006.1, read on the forward strand.
GTGCAGTCGAACTGCGTCTCGATCCTGCCGAAGGAAACGGAATTCGGCCGCAAGCGCGCGATCGACCAGTCGTCCTGCAACAAGGATTACTCGTGCACCAAGGGCTTCTGCCCGAGCTTCGTTACCGTCGAAGGGGGCACGCTGAAGAAGAACAAGGCCGGCGTCGCGAAAGAAGGCACGGACGATGGCTGGGGCGCCCTGCCGCAGCCGATGCTGCCCTCGATCGCATCGCCGTACAACATCCTCATCAACGGCATCGGCGGCACGGGCGTGATCACCGTCGGCGCGCTGATGGGCATGGCCGCCCACTTGGAAGGCAAAGGCGCCTCGGTGCTGGACATGACCGGCATGAGCCAGAAGAACGGCTCCGTCACCTCGCACGTCAAGATTGCGGAAACGCCGGAGCGCCTGCGCGCCCAGCGCATCGCCACCGGCGAAGCCGACCTGGTGCTGGGCTGCGACATGCTGACCGCCGGCGCCTCGGACGCGATCTCGAAGATGCGTCCGGGCCGCACCACCGTCGTGGTCAACCTGCACGAGCAGCCGACCGGCACCTTCGCCCAGCAGCGCGACTGGGAATTCCCGGCCGAGCAGGTGCGCTCGCTGATCGTGGAAGCGGTCGGCGGCGAATCGGGCGTGGACTTCATCGACGCCACCAAGCTGGCCACCAGCCTGATGGGCGACTCGATCGCCGCCAACCTGTTCATGATGGGTTACGCCTGGCAGAAGGGTTTGATTCCGCTGTCGGAAGCTTCGCTGCTGCGCGCCATCGAACTGAATGGCGTGGCCGTCGGCTCGAACAAGCGCAGCTTCCTGTGGGGCCGCCGCGCCGCCGTGGACATCAAACGCGTCGAAAAGACCGCGACGCCGGCGCAAGCCATTGTCGTGCAGATGCCGCAGAGCCTGGACTCGGTGATCAAGAAGCGCGTCGAGTTCCTGACCGGCTACCAGAACGCCGCCTATGCGGCGCAATATGAAGAGCTGGTCTCGCGCGTGCGCGCGGCCGAGGGTGCGCAGAACTTGGGGAATAAACTGTCGATGGCCGTGGCCAAGTCGCTGTTCAAGCTGATGTCCTACAAGGACGAGTACGAAGTCGCGCGCCTGTACACCGACGGCCGCTTCGTCGAGCAGCTTGCCACCCAGTTCGAAGGCAAGTTCTCGGTGAAATTCAACCTGGCGCCGCCGCTGTTCGCGGAGAAGGACGCCAAGGGTCATCTGGTAAAAGCCGAATTCGGCTCTTGGATGTGGAGCGCCTTCAAACTGCTGGCCAAGCTGAAAGGCCTGCGTGGCGGCGCCTTCGACCTGTTCGGCTACACGGCCGAGCGCAAGATGGAGCGCGCGCTGATTAGCGAATATCGTGGGATGATCGAGGACGTGCTGCGCTCGCTGGACGCGTCGACCCACGCGACTGCGGTCGAGCTGGCTGCTCTGCCGGAACAGATCCGCGGCTTTGGCCACGTGAAGGAAAAGGCGGTGGAAGAGTACCGCGTGCGCAAGGCGGAGCTGCTGAGCGGCAGCGTCAAGAAGCGCGCCGCGTAATTTCACCCCGTCGTTCCCGCGAAAGCGGGAACCCATACTGAGTATCAGGAATCGATAAGCTGAACAGTATTACTGCTTGATCGAATTCGGTAGCTCAGCATGGGTCCCCGTTTTCACGGAGACGACGGTGTTTTGCATTCTTGACGTTTACGTTAACGTCATATACCGTACCAAGAACTCCTGTTCGCTTCCGCAATCTCAAGGAACACCATGAACGACATCACCCCCGCCGCCAAGCTCGACCTGCCGGAGCAATCGAAACTGGCCAATAAAGTGCGTTTCGTGACCGCCGCCTCGCTGTTCGACGGCCACGACGCCTCGATCAACATCATGCGCCGCATCCTGCAGTCGAACGGCGCCGAGGTCGTGCACCTGGGCCACAACCGCTCGGTCGACGACGTCGTCACCGCGGCCCTGGCCGAGGACGTGCAAGGCATCGCCATCTCCAGCTACCAGGGCGGCCACGTCGAATACTTCAAGTACATGATCGACCTGCTGCGCCAGCGCGGCGGTGCGCACATCAAAGTGTTCGGCGGCGGCGGCGGCGTGATCGTCCAGAGCGAAATCGACGAGCTGCATGCCTACGGCGTGACCCGCATCTTCAGTCCGGAAGACGGCCAGCGCATGGGCCTGGTCGGCATGATCCGCTCGATGCTGGAGACCTGCGACATCGATCTCTCGGCCTATTCGCCCACCTCGCTCGAGCCGCTGACCACCGGCGCCATCGAGCAGCGCCATCGTCCGCTGGCCCAGCTGATCACGGCGCTGGAAAACGGTAAAGCTTCGGCCGAGCTGCGCAAGCAGATCGTCGATGCGGCCGAAGGTCTGCAAGTGCCGGTCCTCGGCATCACCGGCACCGGCGGCGCGGGCAAATCCTCGCTGACCGATGAACTGATCCGCCGCATTCGCCTGGACCAGAACGACCGCCTGAACATCGCCGTGGTCTCGATCGACCCCTCGCGCCGCAAGTCGGGCGGCGCCCTGCTGGGCGACCGCATCCGCATGAATGCGATCAGTCCGTGGAACGGTCAATCTCGCGTGTTCATGCGCTCGCTGGCGACCCGCGAAGCCGGCTCCGAGATTTCGCAGGCGCTGCCGGAAGTGATCGCTGCCTGCAAAGTGGCCGGCTTCGATCTGGTGATCGTCGAGACCTCGGGCATCGGCCAGGGCGACGCCGCCATCGTGCCGCACGTCGACCTGTCGATGTACGTGATGACCCCGGAATTCGGCGCCGCTTCCCAGCTCGAGAAGATCGACATGCTGGACTTCGCTGACTTCATCGCCATCAACAAGTTCGACCGCAAGGGCGCCCAGGACGCGCTGCGCGACGTGGCGAAGCAGTACCAGCGCAACCGCGAACTGTGGTCGCAGTCGCCGGACCAGATGCCGGTGTTCGGCACCCAGGCCTCGCGCTTCAACGACGACGGCGTCACCGCGCTCTACCACGGCCTGCTGCCGGCCCTCGCCAATCTGGGCCTGAAGGCGGAAGCGCCGAAGCTGCCGCAGCCTTCGCAGAAGTACTCGAGCGGCAAGAACGTGATCGTGCCCCCTGGCCGCACGCGCTACCTGGCGGAGATTGCCGATACCGTGCGCGGCTACCACCGCAACGTCAACAAGCAGGTGAAACTGGCGCGCGAGCGCCAGCAATTGCTTGAGACCAAGCGCATGCTGGCGGCCGCCAACCGCGAAGTCGTGCTCGACGACCTGATCACCGAGCGCGACGGCGCCATGGATGCCGGCGCCCGCAAGCTGCTGGCCATGTGGCCGGACATGCAGGCGGCATACGCCGGCGACGATTACGTCGTCAAAATCCGCGATAAGGAAATCCGTACCAAACTGGTGCAGACGACCCTGTCCGGCACCAGGATCCGCAAGGTCGCGCTGCCGAAGTACGAAGACCATGGCGAAGTCCTGCGCTTCCTGATGCTGGAAAACGTGCCGGGCTCCTTCCCCTTCACGGCCGGCGTGTTCGCTTTCAAACGCGAGGGTGAAGACCCGACCCGCATGTTTGCCGGTGAAGGCGATGCCTTCCGCACCAACCGCCGGTTCAAGCTGGTGTCGACCGGCATGGATGCGAAACGCCTGTCGACGGCCTTCGACTCGGTGACCCTGTACGGCGCCGATCCGGCCCTGCGTCCCGACATCTACGGCAAGGTCGGCAACTCCGGCGTGTCGATCGCGACCCTGGACGACATGAAGGTGCTGTACGACGGCTTCGACCTGTGCAGCCCGTCCACGTCCGTGTCGATGACCATCAACGGCCCGGCCCCGACCATCCTGGCGATGTTCATGAATACCGCCATCGACCAGCAGATCGACAAGTTCGTCGCGGACAACGGCCGCCAGCCGACCGACGACGAAGCGGCCAAGATCAAAGAGTGGGTGCTGGCCAATGTGCGCGGCACCGTGCAGGCCGACATCCTGAAGGAAGACCAGGGCCAGAACACCTGTATCTTCTCGACCGAGTTCTCGCTGAAGGTGATGGGCGACATCCAGGAATACTTCGTTCACCACCAGGTGCGCAATTTCTATTCGGTGTCGATCTCGGGCTACCACATCGCCGAAGCGGGCGCGAACCCGATCTCGCAGCTGGCGTTTACCCTGTCGAACGGCTTTACCTTTGTCGAAGCCTACCTGGCGCGCGGTATGCACATCGACGATTTCGCGCCGAATCTGTCCTTCTTCTTCTCGAACGGCATGGATCCGGAATACACGGTGCTGGGCCGCGTGGCGCGCCGCATCTGGGCGGTGGCGATGCGCGACAAGTACGGCGCCAACGACCGCAGCCAGAAGCTGAAGTACCACGTCCAGACTTCCGGCCGCTCGCTGCACGCGCAGGAGATCGACTTCAACGACATCCGCACCACGCTGCAGGCCTTGATCGCGATCTACGACAACTGCAACTCGCTGCACACCAACGCCTACGACGAGGCGATCACCACGCCGACCGACGAATCCGTCCGCCGCGCGCTGGCGATCCAGCTGATCATCAACCGCGAATGGGGCCTGGCCAAGAACGAAAACCCGAACCAGGGTTCCTACATCATGGACGAGCTGACCGACCTGGTCGAGGAAGCCGTGCTGCAGGAATTCGAACGCATCGCCGAGCGCGGCGGCGTGCTGGGCGCGATGGAAACCGGCTATCAGCGCGGCAAGATCCAGGAAGAGTCGATGCTGTACGAGCACAAGAAGCACGACGGCTCGCTGCCGATCATCGGCGTGAACACCTTCCGCAACCCGAAGGGCGCGGAAGCCCCGGCCACCATCGAGCTGGCCCGTTCTACCGACGACGAGAAGCAGTCGCAGCTGACGCGCCTGGAAGCCTTCCACCAGCGCAACGCCAACGCCGCTCCGGCCGCCCTGGCTGCCCTGCAGCAGGCCGCGATCGACAACGAGAACGTGTTCGCCCGCCTGATGGATGCGGTGCGCGTGTGCTCGCTGGGCCAGATCACCACCGCGCTGTTCGAGGTGGGCGGTCAGTATCGCCGCAATATGTAATTGCGCTGCTTCGGCAAATGACGGCGCCTGCGGGCGCCGTTTTTCATTTGTACTTTAGAATGGTTCCGACGCCACGACGGAGCTATATATATGCCGATCAAGCCCGAGCAACTCGCCGCCCTGATGCGCGAGGTCGAGCAGGAAGACCCGATCGATTTCGCGGATCTGCCCTTCGCCGAAGACGATTTGCGCGAGCTGGTGGCCAGCCATCTTTGCGAGATGGCGGCGTCGATGGAAAACTTCAGTACCGAAGACCGCCTGATGACCCTTCTCGCGGTATCGGCCAAGCTGGTGCTGGAAAACCTGGTGCTGCATGTGCAGCTGTTGCGCCGTCACGGCATTCCTGCCGGCGACAATGTGGAAGCCCTGCTGAGCCGGCTGCGCAAGCCCTGATTCCCCCTCGCGTGGCGTGGCATTTCCAAGCGAACTTCTGTTATCTTTCCCCAAATCAACACTTGTCTTCTGCTATTTCCCAGAATAGCAACGGACAGCCGTAAATTGTGTTGCCTGATGAATTCGTGCGCTTTTTATTCCCATTCCATAGGGTATTATTAACACTCGGGAAACTTTTGCTTGCAGTCCCCAAGTTCGCAAGCGCCTTCATCAAAGGGAACGATCATGCCGGGTAATCTCACCAAAACCAAAGTAGCCGTCGTACTCGGCGCTGTCCTGCTCAGCGCAGGGATGATTGGTTGTAAACGCACGCAAACTACCGAAGAATTACTTGCCGACGCCAAACAATATCAACAAAAAGGCGATCACAAGGCAGCGCTTATCCAGCTCAAGAATGCCGTGGCCAACAATCCGGAGAATGCAGACGCACGCTTGCAACTGGGTATCGAACATCTCAAGACCGGTGATGCCGTCTCGGCCGAAAAAGAATTGAGCAAGGCGGCCAGCCTGGGTGCGCCAGCCGACAAGATTCAGCCTTTGCTGGCACAGACCCTTTTAACGCAAGATAAATTCCAACCACTGCTCGATAGTGTCACTGAAGAAAAAGCAAAGGGTTCCGCCCTGCTGCTGGCGCGCCGCGGCGATGCCTTCCTCGGCCTTGGCGACAAGGACAAGGCCCTCGACAGCTACAAGGCCGCTCTGGCGCTCGACCCGAACTCGGGCGATGCCCTGATCGGCATGGCGCGCCATGCGGCAATGTCGGGGGATATGGCCGGCGCCCAGCGCTTTGCGGCCGAGGCATCGGCTCGCGCGCCGAACAATGCCGGAGTCTGGATGATCGTCGGCAACCTCGCCCGCATCAATGGTAAGTCCCAGGATGCACTGGCTGCCTATGACAAAGTGCTGGCGATCGAGCCTGGGCACCGCTCGGCCAACGTCGAGAAAGCGATGCTCCACATCAGCGGCAAGGATTTCAATGCGGCCAAGGCTGACCTTGACGCGGCGCGCAAGCATCACCCGAACGATCTCACCGTTACCTATACCCAAGCCCTGCTCGACTACAACACTGGCAAAAACAAGGAAGCGCGCGATTCGCTACAGAAGGTCCTGAAGCTTGCACCTCAGCACCTGCCGAGTATCCTGCTCTTGGGCGCCGTCGAGCTCAACCTGGGCAATACTCAGCAAGCCGAGCAATTATTGAGTGGCTACCTGACCGCAAACCCAGGAAATACCTATGCGCGCAAGCTGCTGGCGCAGGCGATGCTGAAGCAGGGCCGTGCAGCCGATGCGGCGAACGTGCTGGCGCCCGCACTCAAGGATACCGGCAAGGATGCCCAGATGCTGGCGCTGGCTGGCCAGTCCTACCTGCAAATGCGCGAGTTCGGCAAGGCTTCCGACTACCTCGAGCAAGCCAGCGCCCTGGCGCCCGGCGTCGCCGACATCCGCACCTCGCTGGGCCTGTCCAAACTTGGCAAGGGCGAGTGGAATAACGCCGTCGAGGAACTCCAGCAAGCGACGACCCTCGATCCGAAATCGGTCAACGCAGGTTTCGCCCTCATCCAGGCCGAACTGAGCCACGGCGAATATGACAAGGCACTGGCGGCCGTACAGAATCTCGAGAAGGCACAGCCCGACAATCCCGCCGTCCAGAACATCAAGGGTCAGGTCTACCTGAGCAAGAATGACGCCAAGAATGCCCGCGCTGCCTTCGAAAAGGCCGTTTCCCTGCAGCCTACCTTCATTCCGGCGGTTGCCGGCCTGGCCCGTCTGGACATGATCGACAAGAACCCCGCCGCGGCCAGACAGCGTTTCGAAGCCGTACTGGCCAAGGACAAGAAAAACATCGACGCCATGAGCGCGCTGGGGGCCATCGAACAGAGCCAGGGCAAAACCGCCGAAGCCACCACCTGGCTGGAAAAGGCGCAATCCGAAAATCCCGACGCGATTCCTCCGGCAATTACCCTAGGCCGCCAATACCTGCGCCTGAAGCAGCCTGAAAAGGCAGTGGCGCTGGGACGCCAGATGCTGGTCGCGCACCCGGGCAGCCCGGAACTGCTGGACTTGATGGGCCAGGCCCAGCTCGCGACCAAGGACCTGAACGGCGCCGTCGAGACCTTCAGCAAACTCGCCGCCGTCCTGCCGAAATCGCCGGCTGTCCAGGTACGCCTGGCAGCGGCGCATGCGGCGAATAAAAACGAAAGCGCCGCCGCCCAGGATCTGAAACGCGCCCTGAGCATCGATCCGAATTTCACTCAGGCCTATGTCGCGCAAATGGATCTCGCCATGCATAACAAAAAGCCGGACGAAGCGCTTGAAGTAGCGCGCCAGGTGCAGAAAAACATGCCGAAGGCGGCCACCGGTTATGTGCTGGAAGGCGACCTGATGCTCAACCAGAAGAAAATTGCGCCGGCCTTGGCTGCGTATGAAAAAGGCTTTGCCCTGACCAATTCGCCGCAGATCCTGGCCAAGATGTCGCAAATCATGGCAAGCAATGGCAAAGCGGCGGAAGCGGAAGCGCGCCTGGTCAAATTCCATACGGCTTATCCCGGCAACGACATGATCGCGATGCTGGTCGCAGATAACTATCTGGCCAAAGGCCAGTTCAAGCCCGCCATCGTCAGCCTCGAAGCCGCACTGAAAACCAATCCATTGAATCCGGCAACGCTCAACAATCTGGCCTTCGCCTACCAGCAGGAAAACGATCCGCGTGCATTGCCGACGGCGGAAAAGGCCTACCAGCTGGCCGGACAAAATCCCGCGGTCATGGATACGCTGGGCTGGATTCTGGCGCAGAAAGGCGACGCCGCGCGCGCTGCCGATTTGCTGCGTAAAGCCGTCGATGGCGCACCGAAAATGCCGGAAATCCGCTACCACCTCGCGTTTGCATTGGCCAAAAACGGCGACAAAGCCGGCGCCCGCAGGGAAGCCGAGCAAGCGCTGGCAAGCGACCAGCCGTTTGCTGCCAAGGACAAGGCCAGGGATCTGCTGAAACAGCTTTGATATTAAGGGAGCCACTGCGGTGGCTCCTTTCCAGCTTCGCAATTACGTCCGCCAGGATGAGCCCATCATGACCTCCATTACTCAAGAGCAAGACTACGAACAGGCACCCACCGGATTTTTCTCTCGAATGACCGACCGTTTGCTCGGCAAGAGCGACATTCTGGTTCCTTATTTTAATTTCCGCAGGGTATTAAAAGGGGATATGGAATCCTACGTTCTGAAAGAGATATACCGCTTGCGCTACGACGTCTATTGTCTCGAGCGTCATTATCTGGAGGCTAGCGATTTCGAGGAAGAGCTGGAGATGGACGAATACGACGATTGCTCGATCCATTTTGCCGCTTACTCCTTGAGCAACGATATCGTCGGCACCGTGCGCCTGGTGCAGCCGCCGCCGGGCCAGATGTATCCGTTCGAAACACATTGTTCAGCATTTCCGGAATTCGTTTATCCTGCCCGCGACAATGCTGCCGAGATTTCGCGCCTGGTTGTCAAGAAGACGCACCGCCGGCGCCGTGGCGACTCGATGGAGGGTATTTCGGCGGATTTCATGGAAAAAGGCAGCACGAAGTCGATTCAACCGCGCCCAACCGTACGGCGCGACAAGCGCGGAAATAGTCCGCTATTATTGCTCGGCATGTATCGCGAGCTCTACAGATACAGCCGCCAGAACGGCATCCGTTACTGGTATGCCGCCATGGAACGCTCGCTTGCGCGTTCACTGGAAAAGATGGGATTCAAATTTGTGCCGATCGGTCCGCAAGTCGACTATTACGGTCCGGTCACGCCTTTTGTCGCAGATTTGGATGAGTTGATCGGCCGCCTGCAGAACGAAAACAAGTTTCTGGCTGCGTGGTTCAATGACGAGCCGATCCCCATGTGGATCATGGTAAAAACCATGGTCGGCAACTTCCTGGAGGGTCGCTTCAGGAAAAAATAAAAGGGTCCGACAGGACAATAAATGGGATGAACAACGGAAAAGCATACGCCGCGCCCAGCGCTTTCCTGCCACCAGTCGATTACGAGGCGCACCAAGAGCGCGTCGATTACGTCAACCGTAAAATTTTCCGAATATACCTGGGCAACCATGCCAGTACGGTGCCTAGCGACATTTTCAAGCTGCGCCACCAGGTGTATTGCGTGGAATGCGCTTTTCTGCAGGCAGAACAGTACGTCGACGGTCTCGAGTTCGACGACTACGATCATGTCTCCACCCACTTCGCCGCCTATACGATGGACGAGAAACTGGTGGGGGCCGTCAGGCTGGTGCAGCCGAAGGGTACGAAGCCCTATCCTTTCGAACTCCACTGCCAGACCTTCGACGATTTCGAAATGCCCGCCCCCGAGCAATCGGCCGAGATTTCGCGCCTGGTCGTCAGGAAAAGCCATCGGCGCCGTCGCGCCGACAGTGTGCTGGGCATTCCGGGCTTCGGTTCGGAAGAGCCGCCGATCGATCCCGCCATCGATCGCCGCGACCATACCTCACCCATGCTACTGCTCGGCATGTACCGTGAAATGTTCCGCCACAGCTTCGAAACGGGAGTACGCTTCTGGTTTGCAGCAATGGAACGTTCGCTCGCCCACGCCCTGAAAAAGATGGGTTTCCGGTTTACGCCGATCGGTCCGGAAGCCAGCTATTACGGCGCCGTGACGCCCTACATCCTCGACCTCGAAGATGTGCGCGACAAGATGGCATCGGGTAACCCGACACTGGCAGCCTGGTTCAGCGAACGGCTGCCGGTGGTCGAGCAACATGCGGCGCACCTGCACGTCGTGCGCCAGCAGGAAAATTAAGCGGCGGCGATACTCACGAATTTCGTGATGTGGTTGCGGAAACTGTGGATGACCATGTTCGGCGCCGCCGGCACTTCCAGGCCCGCCAGCATGTCGTGCATCATCGATACCGCCAGTGCCGCCACCGCGAAGCTGCCGACGGCAATCTGCGATGCCGGGCAAGGCGTACCGTCCGCCATGATGGTCAGCGCCTTCGCCACCTCCCTCCTTACCTGCGGGTCCAGATGAGCGCCGATGCGCTCGATGACGCGACCGAACACTGCCGTGTAATTCAGATTGCCTTCGGCTGCCGCGGCCTCGACGTCGCGCTGCAGGATCTCCGGCAGGGAATTGCCTGAATTCGGCGGGAAATACAGCACACCTGCGCCAGGGCCGATATTCATGGCCGTGAAAATCGCCTTGCCTTGGGCCGCCGCATTGCCGTGCAGGGCCAGCACCGCTTCCAGGTCGACGAAATCGATGGTATCGAAGATGAAATCGACTTGGCTGACCAGATCGGCCGCATTGTTCTTGTCGAGCATGGCGACATGGGCTTCGACCTTGGCTTCCGGATTGATGCGGAGGATATGCTTTTTCAGCGCTTCGACTTTCGGCGTGCCCACGTCCTCGAAATCGAAGAACTGGCGGTTCAGGTTATGGGCGTCGACCGTGTCGCCATCGATCAGCACGAAGTTCTGGAACCCGGTGCGCGCCGCGCAGGTCACCGTGCTGGCGCCGAGGCCGCAGCCGGCGAACAGTACGCGTGCGTTACGGATCTTGTCCTGGGTCGTCGCATCGATATAGCCGCTGTTGCGCTTGATAAATTCGTCGTAGTTAAAGGTAGTCATAGGTCTCGCTGGTAGTGGGCGGAGGGTCGAGCGGGTGATCATATCCTTGATACAGTTTCTTCATTTTACGACAGCTGTGTTCGCTGGTTAACTGTCGGTTTTTCTTACAGCCTTACGGGCAGGATTTCGAAGCCCTTACCCCCTTCTCATTTTTTTCATTTGAAATCAGTTACTTGCCAATAAGTCTTAAAGCTGGCACAGATAGTGCTTATTACTCGATGTCGCTGTTGTGTATAACTACCTTGTGAGGATCAAAGATGAACATGAAGAAGATTTCGGGAATCGTCGCCGGCGCCGCACTGGCAATTGGCCTGGCTGCCCCGGCTAGCGCAGTTACCCTGGTGGCTGGTGACATCAAGATCACCATCAACGCTTTTGACGCCGGCACCGTCGGCTACGGCAACACCTCTGGCGTGAAATGCGAAACCGCTGCTGTATGCGACACCAAAGCAGCATCGCCGGCGCCGAACGCCTACAACGGCGAAGACACCTGGGGTATCTTCTCGGTGCAGAGCATCTCGCGCGTGTCGGATGGCAGCCTGATCTGGACCGCCGGCCCTAACGAATTCATGACCGGCATGTTCGGCGGCATCCATGACACCTATGTCGAAGTCAGCGGCAACAAATCGCCGCAGACCCTGGCACTGGGCACCGGCGGCTGGCTGAACATGTACCTGACCAGCCAGAACTACAACGCCTCCTACGGTCCGAACGGCCGTCTGGGCGAATTCGGCTACAAGGGCATCACCGACGTCCCTGGCACCCTCGCGCTGTCGGCTAACTTCGGCGCAGGCGTTCTGGGCGGCGATCCGGAATACACCTACACCTCCAGCTTTGCCAACAACACCATTTCGGGTGGCGGCCAGGGCTTCCTGGATGTGACCGGCGGCAGCATGGCCTACACCTTCGATACCGACGGCCAGATGGACCCGAACGGCAACATGCACGACCTGTTCCTGAAGGTCACCTACGGTCAGACCGGTGCATCGGCAGCTGCTGGCTGGACCGTCGACGCCAGCGGTGACGTGCAAGGCGCCGCCGTTCCGGAACCGGGTTCGCTGGCTCTGCTGGGCCTGGGCCTGGCTGGCGTGGCTGGCCTGCGTCGCCGCCGCAAGTAATCGTCAGGACAAGCGCCGGATAATCCGGCCTTGCCAGGCCGAAGCCGCCACCGGCTTCGGCTTGACGGAATTCTTTACACCCTGCACAGCCTCGGCTTGCAGGGTGTTTTCATTTCTACTCTGTTTTTTTTACTGCTGGACCTGGCCGGCGTCGACGCGCGGCGTGATGAAGGCTTTATGGAACAGATGCCGCGCGAGCAGCAAGGGCGGCATGCGCAGCCAGTTGCCGCGCACATATAACATGCTCAGCGCCAGCGGCGTCATGGCATCGGCGCAGCTCGGGTGGGCCGGCGCCAGGCCACGCAGGAACAGCCGGTCCATCAGCGCCAGCAGTGCCCGGCCCGGGCTTCCGCGCCCGCTGCCAGCGTCCGCCAGCACCGTGTCCGGCACCGGCGTGCCGAACAGGCGCACCGCATAGCGCAGCGCATAGAACAGCGGCCGCTCCAGCTCGAGCGAGCGCGCGCGCGGCGCCAGCCCCGCCCAGAACCCGGCCTGGCCGCCGAACTGCAGCAGCAGCCGGTGGATATCGAACAGGTCGCGCAAACCATGACTGAATTCGCCGTCCGAGAACAGGTGCACGGCGCTGTGCAGCACCATGTCCTGCGGTGCCAGCACTGCCAGGCCAGGCGCATCGGCGAGCGGACGGGCGGCAGCACGCAGCTTTTCCGGATCCGGGCGCACCCTTGCCGTCTCGGGGAGTATCGCATGATGGACGTCGATACTGCTCTGGCGCCGGACGTGCTCCATCGGCGGCAGCTCATGCATCCACTCGCGGTAGTAGCGTTGGTCGTAGGCGTCGTGGTGGGTACCGGCCCAACCGTGCACCATCAACGCCGACTCGACTTCGCCCAATCGGTTCTTCGGCACCAGGATATCGATGTCGTTGTAAAGCCGTCCATCACCTGCACATAGGTTTGCCATCGTGTATGCGGCCCCCTTCAGCAGCAGCACCGGCAGGCCGGTTGGCCGCAGCGCTTCCTGGATGCAGGCAACTTCATAATGCACGGCTTGGCGATGGCGTATCGCCAGCGGACGGACCCATTCGAACAGCGCACGCGCACGCGCGGGCACTTGCGGCAGCAGCTCCCGCTCCTCGATCAGCACCAGCAAGGATGGGGTCAGGTTGGCCGCCGCCGCTTGGCGCATCAGCAGGTCCCACTCATTCACGCTGAATGCGGGGAGCCGATCCGGGTCGCGCAATGCACGCAGCAGCAGCGACACCCCCTTCATGGCCGTGGCCGCTCCAGCGCCGAAAACATCGCAATCGCTTCATCGAGATCGCTGTAGCGGAAATCGAAGCTCATGCAGCGCTCGATCACGCCGCCCAGGGTGGCAAATCCCTGCGCACCCAGTTGACTGTAATTGAAAGCGTTCTCGGCCACTCGCAAAAAAGCGCGTGTACGCGGGATTGGCGTCAGCGATAGCGCGGCACCGGGTTCGTACTTCGGAAAAATGATCCAGGCTGGCTGCGCCGTTTCGCCGGCACGGGCGACGCTGCCAGCGGGCGCCTTCAGATAGGCCACCGTACCCTTGGTGGTATTGCTGACAGGGCGGCTGAACACCGCATCCGGGACGTAAGCGCGGATAACATCGATCGACCGATTCTTGAGGCTGACCGGCCGCGGCACGGGCGCCAGGCGCAAGTCATGCGGCCGGAACAGCGCGAGCTCGTCGGACAGCAGGCGCCAGCCGCGGTTGACCAGAGCAGCGCACAAGGTGCTCTTGCCCGAGCCCGGGGGGGCGGGCAATATCGCCGCGAAGCCATCTTTTTCGACCACGGCTGCATGGACCATCAGATAGGTGTGAGCCCGCGTTGAAATGCACCAGTTCAACCCCCACTCGAACATGGGAAACGCATGGGCCTCGGGCAAGGGCTCGAATGGCGTCAAGCCGTCGAGATCGAAGATGATTTGGGGACGGAACCATTTGCGCATGCCGCCGGCATTCCGCAGCCGAACGTGGAAGTCGGCAAACTCGCAAGGCTCGGGCACCGGATAATCCGAATATAACAAGGAAATTCCGTCGGCCACGTTGGGACTGGACGAGTAAATGCGGCTGATGAAGGGCCCAGTCTGCATATCCAGCCCCCTGCCGGCCAGGCGCTCTTCCAGTTGGCGCCGGGTAAGGGATGCAAGCGTCAACATGCAATCGTATCGACGAGGTACAGGCGTTTCATTTGTTCGAGCAGGGCGTCGGTTTCCTCCTCCAGCTCAACATCGTCGATATCGAATTCTGCCTTCAGCAAAGCCATCAGCGCTTGGCGGGTAGCCGAGGCTGGTTTCAACGCGAGCAAAATTTCGATGGCTGGCGCGCCGAGAAGGTGAGTGTCACCCGAGAGATCGTTGTACACCAGGTATTCATCATCCCAGCCATGGTACTGCAAATGCTGACCCGGCCGCAGATACCATGTATCGCCAGCTTCCACAGCTCAATCCATTGTCTTTTTGAGGTAGTCCACGATTTGGTAGGCATTCCAACGCTGCCCTGCCGTCGGTTCGTAATAGCCTCGCGTGCTCCACTCGGTCCACATGTTCCGCACCGATTCGAGTGTCTGGAAATTCACACGCTTCGACAAGACGTTCAAGTAGGCGGCCATGACGTACTGACCCATTTTGGTCGTATCGCACTGCGCACCTTTGATGACGTCCATGCATTTCAAGTTGTAATACGGGCTATAGCGACTGATCGTGAAATGCCGGCGGAACAAATCACCCGACGGACAGGACGATGGCCAGCCCAAAGTGCGCCAGTCGTACGGTGGCCGACCATTGCATACAGCCGAACCTTTTCGGTGGTAGCTGGTTGCACCGGCCTGCACGGACAAAGCCGCCGAGCCCGACAAGCCGCAATAGGTACAAGCCATGCCGGGCTCACTGTGAAGTGTCAGCAGGACGCCGGCTGCACCGGCACCGGCTTTGCTGAAACGCCGTCGCGCTGCACCTTTAGTCGAAAGCAAGGACGGCTTGGCAGCGGCAGTGCCTGGCGCCATGCCAGGGGTAAGCTCACTGCTTTCTCTCTCAGGAAAATCTTCGGTAGCCACGGGGGGTCCTCATCCAATTTAATAGTCGCGCACTAGATACAATGCCAGATTCCTTATGAAGAAGCAATCCTTGTGCCATCGACTAGCTTCCCATAAGCAACTCTTTTGGAATCAGTGACTTAACTAAACTTTAGAGGCTATTGCAGAGTTCAACGGACTGATGATGTAAAAAAACCTGACAAAATCAGAAGAAACTTTCAGGAATGACAAGTACGTCGCCCGGGCGCATCGGCATGTTGGCCGAGATATCGCCTTCCTTGATCAGGTCGTCCAGACGCACGTTGAACTTCTGCTGCTTGCCGTCGACGGTACGGATCAGGCTGGCTCGGTTGCCCGCCGCGAATTCGGTCACGCCGCCGACCGCGATCAGCACGTCCATCAGGCTCATGTCACGGCGGTACGGCAAGGCCTGCGGTTTGGCGGCCTGACCCACCACACGGATCTGTTCGCTGAAATTGCCGACGAAGTTGGTGACGATGACGGTCACCACCGGTTGCTGGATGAACTTGGCGAGCGCTTTTTCGATATCGCGTGCGAGGTCGGTCGAGGTCTTGCCGGCGGCCGGCAGGTCTTCGACCAGCGGCGTGGTGATCTTGCCGTCCGGACGGACCGGCACCGACATCGACACCTCCGGATTGCGCCAGACCATGATGTTGACGGTGTCGCCCGGCCCGATCAGGTAGTCGGGATTGGTCACCTGGGTTTGCGGCGGAAGAGTCCGGGTGGCGCAGCCGGTCAGGACCAGTGCAAGCGCGGCGGTGGCCGCCAATGCCGTATGTTTGATCAGGTTCGCCTTGTACTTGCCCACGTCATTCCCTTTCGTCCAACACAAATGTTAATAAGCCGCTAACGGCTATGTATTGTATAACATAGTGCTTTAGGAAAAGCCTCGCACGCTAGAAATCTTTCCCAAAGTCTCACTTCTGTTGCAGGAGATTCTTCACATATTTTATCGGCACCGCATAGGTGATCCCGCTGGGATTGCTGATCGCGCTTTCCTTCAAGCCCTTCACGAACACGGCATTGATGACGCCCCAGACTTCGCCGCTGGCGGGGTCGTAGACCGGGCTGCCGCTGTTACCGGGATAGGCCGTGCCGTCGAGCTGGAAAATATCGAAGGAGCTGCGCTGCAGCTGCGCCACCTGACGCGGGTCGAGCTTGCGCGAATTCAGCGAGGGCATGACGATCGGCGTGATGGCGGCCAGGCTGGCCTTGTGCGTGGCGGCATGCAGACCAAGCGCCATGCCCAGCGGATAGCCGGTATAGGCCAGGCCCTGCCCCTCCAGCACGCCGTCCGAATCGCCCAGCTTTAATGCCGGCAGCGGCGATCCGCTCAGGCGCAGGTGCGCCAGGTCGTGTTCGGTGTCGCGCGCCACCAGCTGGGCCGGGCGGAAGCGCACCATGTCGCCGTCGCCGATGACGATGCCGAGCTGCTCCATGTGCGCTTCGTCCAGCCTCTCGGGCACCACGTGCGCATTGGTAATCACGCTCAAGCCGTCTCCCACCACGAAGCCGGTGCCGAAGAACACGATCGATGGACTGCGCGTGCGCTCAAAAGTGCCGACGCCGACCACCGATCGTTTGACGACCGGAATCACTGCCGTCAAGTCGGCCGCCATTGCCGGTGCCAGCAGGCAGATCGCGGCCAGGCCAGCCAACAGAACTTGCCACAGCTTCCACGGTGTTTCGATGGCGCACCAACCGTGCACCCCTTTTTGCAATTTAGACATTACAATGAAGCAGTTACTTTGAGAAAGTTGCGATTCCGCAAGTCTACTTCATGAATGCTTCGCACGTCACAGCCCTATTTCCTCAATGCAAAAAATGGAAGCGATTTCATTAAACCCCCGTCAATAATTTCACAAAACCAATGCAAAATTAAGCCTAACTCCGGGTTTCTTAAAGGAATTTGTGTTGTAGACGAGGTACGCCTTGTTGAGCCCTTCACATTTTTCTTGTGCTTAATTGCAATTGCCCTGAGTACAAGCGATGATGCGAAGTATTCCATTTTCCTTTGATTTGGATCACTACTCGATTCCAGATCTTTCATGGTGAGATTGACACGATGGCAGAGATCACAGCCACCCTCCTGAATTTCCTTAAAGCAATCGGCAAGTACCGCTGGTACGCGGTCGCCATTTCCTGGACCATCGCCGTCATCGGCTGGGCCGTGGTATTGCGCCTGCCGAACCAGTACGAGGCCTCGGCCCGTGTCTATGTCGATACCCAGAGCATTCTCAAGCCTCTGCTGTCGGGCATGACCACGATGCCCAACCTGGACCAGCAGGTGGTGTTCATGCGCCGCACGCTGATCAGCCGCCCGAACGTCGAGCGCCTGATGCGCATGGTGGACCTGGACGTCAAGGCCAAGGACAGCAAGGAACACGAAAAGATGGTCGACGACTTGATCTCCCAGATCAAGATCGGCGGCACCGAGCGCGACGACATCTACACGATCACCTATAACGCCAGCAACCCGAAGCTGGGCAAGGACATCGTCCAGTCGCTGCTGCAAATCTTCGTCGAGGGCAGCTTCAGCGGCAAGAAGCAGGATTCGGAAAAGGCCGTGCAGTTCATCGAAGACCAGATCAAATCGTATGAAGACAAGCTGACCGCCGCCGAAAACTCGCTGAAAGAGTTCAAGATCAAGAACATGGGCCTGCTGCCGCGCGAAGGCGGCGGCGACTTCAGCGGCCAGCTGATCTCGGCCACCGACCAGCTGAGCCAGGCGCGCCTGGAACTGGCCGAGGCCGAGCAGGCCCGCAACGCGATCCGCCGCCAGATCTCGGGCGAACCGGCCAAGCCGGGCAAGCCAGGCGAGGTCATCGAAATCCCGGTCACCGATCCGGAACTGGAAAACCGCATCTCCACCACGCAAAAGAACCTGGACGCCCTGCGCCTGCAGTACACCGAGCAGCACCCGGACATCGTCGCCAACCGCCGCCTGCTGGACCAGCTGCTGGCCCAGAAGGCCGAGCTGGCCAAGAACAAGAAGCGCAGCGCCGATCCGGGCGCCGGCTACAGCCCGATGCTGCAGCAGCTGAGCGTCTCGCTGTCGCAGGCCGAAGCCCATGTGGCGTCGATGCGCACCCGCGTCGAGGAATACGCGGCCCGCGTGGCGCGACTGCGCACCCAGAGTTCCGCAGTGCCGGAAGTCGAAGCCCAGCTCGCCCAGCTGAATCGCGACTACCAGGTCAACAAGGAAAACTACCAGAAGCTGCTGGAACGCCGCGAATCGGCGCGCCTGTCGGGCGACCTGTCGTCCGCCACCGACATGCTGACCTTCCGCGTGATCGATCCGCCGACCGTCCCGACCCAGCCGACCGGCCCGAACCGCCTGCGCCTGTTCTCGCTGGTGTTCGCCGGCGCGCTGGCGGCCGGCATTGCCGTCGCTTTCCTGATGAGCCAGCTGCGCCCGACCTTCCTGAGCCAGGCCACGCTGCGCGAGGTCACCGGCCTGCCGGTGCTCGGTTCGATCGGCATGAACTGGACCGCGGAACAGACCGTGCGCCGTAAGCGCCGCCTGGCCGCCCTCGGGGTATCGGTGCTGGTGTTGTTCGGCATCTATGGGGCCGGCATGGCGGCCATCCTGTCCCACCCGACGCTTTAATCGCGGCGCCCCCGCAAAGATTGCAAGGAGTACCACGTGAGCATTATTGAAAAAGCAGCCAGCCGCATCGACCGGCAGCGCAGCGCCGCCACGGCCGTCCCTGCCGGCCCCGCCGAGGCGGGCGTGGCCCACGCCGTGCTGGCGGACAGCCCGGCCGTGGCCGAGGCCGTCATCCACGAGGCCGTCGTTCAGGACAAGGTCATCCACGAACCCGCGCACGCGATCCCGGCCGCGCCGGCCGCCCTGGCCATCGGCAACGAACAGCCGGCAACGCCAAAATTCACGACCCGCCGCGTCGAGCTGGACCTGGCGCGCATGCGCGAACTGGGCATGGTCACCGCGGCCGGCGGCCGTACGCCGCTGCTGGAAGACTTCCGCATCATCAAGCGTCCGCTGCTGCAGCGCGCCTTCGGCGAGCGTTCGCCGACCGGCAAGCCGGGCAACCTGATCATGGTGACCAGCTCGCTGCCAGGCGAAGGCAAGACCTATACCGCGATCAACCTGGCGATGAGCATCGCCATGGAACTCGACCACACCGTGCTGCTGGTCGACGCCGACGTGGCCCGTCCCTCGGTTCTGCGCACGCTCGGCCTGCCGAACCAGCGCGGCCTGATGGACATCCTGGTCGACGACAAGCTCGACATGGCGGACGTCATGCTGCGCACCAACGTCGATACCCTGTCGATCCTGCCGGCCGGCACCAGTACCGCGCGCGCGACCGAACTGCTGGCCAGCTCGACCATGACCAACCTGGTCAACGAAATCGCCAACCGCTACCCGGACCGCGTCGTCATCTTCGATTCGCCGCCGCTACTGCTGACCAGCGAATCGCGGGAGCTGGCTTCGCACATGGGCCAGATCGTGATGGTGGTCGAAGCCCAGACCACGACCCAGCACGCGGTCAAGGAAGCACTGAGCCAGATCGAAGGCTTCAACAACGTCAATCTCATTTATAACAAGACCAGGGATCTCCCCGGCATCGAAGAGACGTATGACTATCACTACGGCTAAACTGCCGCTCAAGGCGCTGCGGCTGACGCCGTTCGCCCTCGCGGCATTGATGCTGTCGGCCGAGTGCCGTGCGGACTGGAAGTTCACGCCGACCATCGGCGTCTCCGAAACCTATAGCGACAACCCGGGCTTGCAGCGCGACCAGGAAGCCCATGGCCAGTGGATCGCCGAATCGACCCCCGGCTTCACGCTGCTCAGCCGTTCGCGCCGCCTGCGCCTGGCGGCCTCCGGCGAATGGCATTTCTATGCCTACGACGACAAGAACCTGCCGAACACGCACTCGCGCGAGCGCCGCTATTCGGCGAATGCGCAGGCCATGCTGATCGAGAATCTGCTGACCCTGGAAACCCGCGCGAGCGGCGCCAGGCAGGCGATTTCGGCCTTCGGGCCGCGCTTCACGACGCCCTACTCGACTTTCAACAGCACCGACGTCCAGTCCTGGAGCATCAGCCCGATCCTGCAGCACCGCTTCGGCAGCGTGGCCGACCTGCGGGCCCAGCTGACGCGCGACGGCGTCAAGACCGATGGCCGGAACCAGACCTCCGCGTTCGGCAACAGCTTCTCGACCGCGGGGTCCTTCACCCTGAACAGCAGGCAGAGCACGAATCCGCTCGGCTGGACGCTGCAGTACTCGCGCCAGGACATGGAAACCGAGCGCTTCGGCGCGTCGCGCTCGACGAATGCGTCGGCAACGCTGCACTACCGCCTCAGCCGCACCTGGACCGTGCTTGGCACGGGCGGCTACGACAGCTACGAATACTCGTCCTCGCACGACCGCAATGCCGGCCGCAGCCTCACCGCCGGGTTCACCTGGACGCCGACCGCCCGCACCAGCGTCGACGCCCGGTTCGGGCACAGCTATCTCGGCAAGACCGGTTCGCTGCAGGCGGTGCAGCGCAACCGCCACCTGGTCTCGCGCGTCAGCTACACCGACCAGGTGACGACCAGCCGCTCGCAATTCCTGCTGCCCGCGGCGATCGACACCGCGGCCCTGCTCGACCAGCTGTTCAGCGCCACGATTACCGACCCGGTCCTGCGCGCCCAGGCAGTCCAGAACTACCTTGCCGCCAGCGGCCTGCCGCCGACCCTGGCCGACTCCGTGAACTACCTGAGCAACCGTTTCATGCGCGAGAAGCGCCTGCAGGCGGGCTACATCTACACCATGCCGCACAGCAGCGTGAGCCTGTCGGTGTACAAGTCGGAACGCGTCGGCCTGACGACGCAGCAGAGCGACAGCGAACTGCTGGGAACCCAGCTGGGTTCACTGAACGACAATGTGCGCCAGAAGGGCATCCAGGCCGGCTTCGACTACCGCCTGTCGCCGCGGACCAGCGCCAATCTGCTGGTGACGGGCAGCCGCGCCCTGTCGCTCACGACCGGCATCGAATCGCCAAATCACCAGATCAGCCTGGGGCTGACGCGCCAGTTCGACCGCAAGACCCGCGGCAGCCTCGAGCTGCGCCATGTCCATGGCCCGAGCGGCGCCCTGATCAACAGCGCGGGTGCAGCCCCTGCCGGCTACAACGAGAACGCCCTGGCGGCGACGCTAGCCGTTCAGCTTTAATTCGGAGCAGCGATGTACGAGACCTTTTACGGATTTTCCGCCAAACCCTTCCAGCTGCGCCCGGACCCGCACTTCTTCTTCGGCAGCAAGGGTCACAAGCGCGCCATGGCCTACCTCGAGTACGGCCTGTCGCAGGGCGAGGGCTTCATCATCGTGACCGGCGAAGTCGGCGCCGGCAAGACCACGCTGGTGCGCAACCTGTTCAACCGCCTGCCTTCGGACCAGATCGTGGCGGCGCATATCGTCAACACCCACCTGGACCCGGAAGACACCCTGCGCATGGTGGTGTCGGCGTTCGGCCTGCCGTACGAAGGCGCGAGCAAGACCGACCTGTTGACGCGCCTGGAAAAATTCCTGACCGAAGTCGACCGCCAGGGCAAGCGCGCCCTGCTGGTCATCGACGAAGCCCAGAACCTGTCGGCGCGCACCGTCGAAGAACTGCGCATGCTGTCGAACTTCCAGACCGACGACAAATCGCTGCTGCAGACCTTCCTGCTCGGCCAGCCCGAATTCCGCGCCACCCTGCACAGCCCCGGCATGCAGCAGCTGCGCCAGCGCGTGATCGCCAGCTACCACCTAGGCCCGATGGATGCGCAGGAGACCCGCGCCTACATCGAGCACCGCCTGGCGACGGTCGGCTGGAGCGGCGACCCGGCCTTCGACGAGGGCGCCCATGCCGCGATCTACGCCTACAGCGGCGGCATCCCGCGCAAGGTCAACACCCTGCTGGACCGCGTGCTGCTGATGGGCTACCTGGAAGAGATGCACGCTTTCACGGAAGCCGACATCAGCGCCGTCATCAGCGACATCAGCGAGGAATTCCAGCTGCCCGAGGGTCAAGCCGCACCGGTCCAGGAAACGCTGCCGGGCGCCGCCCTGGGCAGCCTGCCGCAGGAGCTGCGCACGCTCGACCAGCGCGTCGGCGAGCGCCGCGTCGCCAGCGTCGAGGTGCTGGACGAACGCATGATGCGTCTTGAAAAATCGATCGTTTCCGTGCTGTCGATCCTGAAGAAGATCGTCGCCACGCCCCAGGGGGCGGTAACCCAGCCGATGGACAACCAAGAATGAACATGTTCGAACTCGCACCAAAGCCCCAGGCGGCGCCTGGGGAACGCATCCGCAATGCGATGACCTGCGATGTCGAGGACTACTTCCAGGTCTCGGCCTTCGCGCCCTACATCGACCGCGCCAGCTGGCCGAGCCGCGAGTGCCGCGTCGAAGCCAACATGGACCGCATCCTGGCCCTGTTCGAGCGCAATGGCGTGCACGCCACCTTCTTCACGCTGGGCTGGATCGCCGAGCGCTATCCGCAGGTCGTGCGCCGCATCGTCGCCGGCGGCCACGAGCTGGCCAGCCACGGCTACGGCCACCTGCGTGCCTCCGACCAGACCCGCGCCGAATTCGCCAACGACATCCGCTCCAGCAAGGCGCTGCTGGAAGACATCGGCGGCCAGGCGGTGCTCGGTTACCGCGCGCCCAGCTTCTCGATCGGCCGCGCCAACCTGTGGGCGCTGGACGAACTGCTCGAAGCCGGCTACCGCTACAGCTCCAGTATCTACCCGATCGCGCACGACCACTACGGCATGCCGGAAGCGCCGCGCTTCGCCTTCTATCCGAACGGCCCGGACGGCCTGCTGGAAGTGCCGATCACCACGGTCCAGATGATGGGTCGTAACCTGCCGGCCGGCGGCGGCGGCTACTTCCGCCTGCTGCCTTACGCGCTGTCGCGCTGGATGATGGCCAAGGTTAACCGCGACGACCGCCAGCCCTCGCTGTTCTACTTCCATCCCTGGGAGATCGACAGCCAGCAGCCGCGCCCTGAAGGCCTGGACGCCAAATCGCGCTTTCGCCACTACATCAACATCGACCGGATGGAAAGCCGCATCGAAGCCCTGGCGCGCGATTTCGCCTGGGACCGCATGGACCGCATTTTTCTGAATCAAGCATGAACTCGATCATCGAAGCAGCAGTAGTAAAGCGCGCGGCGCCCGCAGCTGGCCCCACCCCGGCTGCCGGACCGCTGACCCTGCACCTGATGCAGCCGCAGGACCGCAGCCGCTGGGACGCTTTTGTGCGCGCCTGCCCCGAAGCGACCTTCTTCCACCTGTCCGGCTGGCAGCAGGTGATCGAAGCCTCGTTCGGCATCAAGACCTGGTTCTACTTTGTCGAGCAGGACGGCCAGATCCAGGGCGTGCTGCCGCTCGCCGAAATCAAGAGCCGCCTGTTCGGCCACTCGCTGGGCGCGATGCCCTTCTGTGTCTACGGCGGCCCGGTCGCAATCAACGAGGCAGCGCGCTCGCTGCTGGACCAGGCCGCGCACGAACTGGCGCAGAAGCTGGGCGTGGGCCACCTGGAATACCGCGGCATGCGGCGCTTCCACCCGGAGGACGCGAGCTGGCACACCAAGGAGCTGTACGTCACCTTCCGCAAGGAGATCAGCAGCGATGACGAAGAAAACCTGAACGCGATCCCGCGCAAGCAGCGCGCGATGGTCCGCAAGGGCATCAAGCTGGGCCTGAAGGACGTGGTCGAGGACAACGTCGACCGCATGTTCGAAGCCTATGCGCACAGCGTGCACCGGCTCGGCACCCCGGTATTCCCGAAAAAATACTTCGCCCTGCTGCAGAAGACCTTCGGCGACGAGTGCGAAGTGCGCACCATCCTCACCGAAAAGGACGAACTGGTGGGATCGGTGCTGTCCTTCTACTGGCGCGACGAAGTCGTGCCCTACTACGGCGGCGGCATGGACATCGCGCGCAACGTGGCCGGCAACGACTTCATGTACTGGAACCTGATGCAGGCCGCCGCCGCGCGCGGCTGCCGGATCTTCGACTTCGGCCGCAGCAAGCTGGGCACCGGCGCCTACGACTTCAAGAAGAACTGGGGTTTCACCGCCGAGCACCTGCCCTACGAGTACAAGCTGTACGGCGCCACCGCCCTGCCGGACAACAACCCGCTGAACCCGAAATACCAGCTGTTCATCAAGATGTGGAAGAAGCTGCCGCTGCCGGTGGCGAACTTCATGGGTCCTTATATCGTCCGCAACCTGGGCTGAAAATCGTGGAAGACCTGCTCCTGCTGATCCACCGGATCCCCTACCCGCCCAACAAGGGCGACAAGATCCGTTCGTACCACCTGCTCAAGCACTTGGCGAAACACTACCGCGTGCACCTGGCGACCTTCGTGGACGATCCCGACGACTGGCAGTACGTACCGCACGTCGAGGCGCTGTGCGCGAGCAGCCATTTCGCCCGCATGCATCCGCTGGCCGCGCGTATCAAGAGCCTGAGCGCCCTGCTGAAGAACCGTTCGCTCTCGCTCGAGTACTACCGCGACGCCGGCATGACGCGCTGGGTGCGCGACACCGTCGCCGCACACGGCATCGAACGCGTGCTGGTGTTCTCGTCGGCGATGGCGCAGTACGCCGACCCGTACCGCCAGGCGCGCCGCGTCGTGGATTTCTGCGACGTCGACTCGGATAAATGGCGCCAGTACGCCGACAAGAAATCCGCGCCCGTCAGCTGGCTGTACCGCTACGAAGCGAACCAGCTGCTGCGCTACGAGCGCCAGGTAGCGCGCGACTACGACGCCTCGCTGTTCGTGTCGGCGCCCGAGGCCGACCTGTTCCGCCAGCTGGCGCCGGAGAGCACCGCCAAGATCGGCCATTTTAATAACGGCGTCGACACCGACTACTTCTCGCCCGAGGAGGCCCACGCCAGTCCCTACGCGGCCGGCGAACGCGCGCTGGTGTTCACTGGCGCGATGGATTACTGGCCGAATGTCGACGCCGTCGAATGGTTTGCGCGGGACGTCTTCCCGCAACTGCGCGAGCGCTTTGCCGACCTGCGCTTCTACATCGTCGGCGCACGCCCGGCCCCGGCGGTGCAGGCCCTGGCCAGCCAGGCCGGCGTGGTGGTGACCGGTACCGTGCCCGACGTCCGTCCGTATATCGCGCACGCGGCGGTGGCCGTGGCGCCGCTGCGCATCGCCCGCGGCATCCAGAACAAGGTGCTGGAAGCGATGGCGATGGCGCGCGCGGTGGTGGTCTCGCCGCAGGCCCTGGAAGGCATCGAGGCCGAACCGGGCAGCGAACTGGTGCTGGCCGAAGACGCCGCCGCCTTCGTCGACGCCGTCGCCACCCTGCTGGCCGGCCAGGCCAGCGCCGCCGACGCCATCGGCAAGGCCGCACGCGCCAAGGTCCAGCGCCGCTACAGCTGGTCGAGCAACCTCGCATGCATAGGGGAGAACCTGGAATGCTCCTGAATCCGCCGCCCGGCGTCGCCCACGCCGCCGCCCCGGCCGCGCCCCCGCTGGCGCGTTCGTCCATCGTCCTGATCGCGCTGGCCCTGCTGGCGCCCTTCGCCCTGTATTTCGGTACCGTGCGCTCGATCGTCTCGATCTGGAACAGCTCCGAGACCTTCGCCCACGGCTACGTGATCCTGCCGATCAGCCTGTGGCTGATCTGGCGCCGCCGCGCGAACTTCAGCCTCTATCCACCGCAGCCTTACGCGCCGGGGCTGGTACTGCTGGCGCTGCTCGGCGCTGGCTGGCTGGCATCCCAGCTGGGCGAAGTGCAAGTGGTCTCGCAATACACCTTCGTCGCCATGCTGCCGGTGGCGGCGCTGGCCCTGTTCGGCCCGCGCCTGGCCGGTTCGCTGGCCTTCCCGCTGCTGTTCCTGCTGTTCGCGGTGCCCTTCGGCGAAATCTTCGTCGAGCCGCTGATCCACTTCACCGCCGACTTCACGGTGGCCGCGGTGCGCGCCACCGGCATTCCGGTGCTGCGCAGCGGCACCCGCTTCGAACTGCCGACCGGGAACTGGTCGGTGGTCGAGGCCTGCAGCGGCGTGCGCTACCTGATTTCCTCGATCACGCTGGGCTGCCTGTATGCCTACCTGACTTACCGCTCGATGACGCGGCGCGCGCTGTTCATCGGCCTGTCCATCGTGGTGCCGATCATCGCCAACGGCTTGCGCGCCTACATGATCGTGATGATCGGCCACTTGTCTGGCATGGAGCTGGCCACCGGCGTCGACCACCTGATCTACGGCTGGCTGTTCTTCGGCCTGGTGATGTTCATCATGTTCTGGATCGGCAGCTACTGGCGCGAAGACACCGACACGCCGGCGGCGGCACCGGCCGCCGCGGGTACGGCGGATGCGCAGGCCGCAGCTAGCGCCGGCGCCGGACGCCGCATCCCTGCCATGGCCGGCTATGTCATCCTGGCGGCAGCCTTGTGGCCGGCGCTGGCGCTGGTCGGCGAACGCAGCAACCAGAATCCGCTGCCGGTCGCCTTCAGGGACGTTCCCGTCAGCTGGCCCGCGGCGCCGGAATTCGCCGACTGGAAGCCGGACTACATGGCGCCCGACGTCACCCTGCACCGCAGCTACCAGGCCGGCGCCACGCCGGTGGCGCTGACCGTGCTGTACTACCGCAACCAGGACCGCCAGAAGTCCCTGATCAGCTCCATCAACCGCCTGGCCGGCTACAAGGACAGCTGGCATGCGGTCGAGTCGGCAACCCGTAGCGTGAGCTTCGCCGGCCGCCCGCTGGCGCTGCGCGAAACCATCCTGCGCCAGCCCGGCGGGAACATCATGGTCTGGTCCTGGATGTGGATCGGCGGGCATTACACCAGCAGCGACATCGCCGGCAAGCTGTACCAGGCCAGCGCGAAGGCCCTGCTGCGCGGCGACGACGGCGCGGCGATCATGCTGTCGGCCCCGGCCGACGATCCGGCCCAAGCGCGCGCCGCGCTGCAGCGCTTCGTGCAGGAACAGGGCCCAACCCTCGACCGCAGCCTCGCGGCGGAACGCGGCCGATGAACGCCTACGTGCCCGGCCTGGCGCCGGCCGGCGTCGACACGCGTCCGCTGGTCGTGCACCTGGTGCACTCGCTCAGTATCGGCGGCATGGAAGTGCTGCTGGTCGACTGCATCAACCGCATGCCGGCCGAAGCCTACCGCCACGCCGTGGTGTGCCTGACGAATTACAGTTCGTTCGCCGACAACATCACCCGCCCGGACGTCGAACTCTACGCGCTGGGCAAGCCGCCCGGCCTGGGCCTGGCCACCCACGTCAAATTCTGGCAGCTGATGCGGCGCCTGCGCCCGACCGTGCTGCACACTTATAATCTGTCGGCGCTCGAGTACGCGTTCACGGCGACCCTGGCCGGCGTGCCGGTGCGGGTCCACGCCGAGCACGGACGCGACGCCAGCGATCCGCACGGCCTGAACCCCAAGCATAATTTCCTGCGCCGCCGCCTGGTCCCTTTCGTCGACCGCTTCGTGCCGGTCTCGGACGACCTCGAACGCTGGCTGGGCGAGGTGGTGCGCATCCCGCGCGCCAAGACCCTGTTCATCAAGAACGGCGTCGACACCGACAAGTTCGCGCCCGGCGGCAATCCGTCTCCCGATTCGCCATGGGCGGCGGGCGACTTCGTGATCGGCACCGTGGCGCGGGTGCAGGACGTCAAGAACCACGCCTGCCTGGTCGAGGCCTTCGCGCGCCTGCGCGCGCTGCACCCCGAGCTGGCGACCAGACTCAAACTGTCGATCGTCGGCGACGGCCCGCTGCTGCCGGCGGTGCGGCGCCAGGTCGAAGAACTCGGCCTGCAGGACGCCGTCTGGCTGCCCGGCGCGCGTTCCGACATCAAGGCCCTGCTGCAATCGTTCTCGCTGTTCGCCCTGCCCTCGCTGGCCGAAGGCACGCCGGTCTCGCTGCTGGAAGCGATGGCCAGCGGCCTGCCGGTGGTGGCCTCGCGCGTCGGCGGCATCCCGGAAGTGGTGGCCGACGGCGAGCACGGGCTGCTGGTGCCGGCCGGCGACGCCGATGCGCTGGCGCAGGCGCTGGGCCGCTATGCGCGCAATCCGGACCTCGGCCCGCAGCACGGCCGCGCCGGGCGCGCGCGCGTCGAGGAGCGTTTCAGCATGCGCGCCATGCTGGCGTCCTACGGCGACCTGTACGACGGCCTGTGCCGCCGCAAGGCGCCGGTTTCATCTTCAAGCAAGAAAGCAAAATCATGTGCGGAATAGTCGGCATCTTTGACACCAACGGCAACCGGGACATCGACCGCGAAGCACTGCGGCGCATGAACGAGAGCCAGCATCACCGCGGCCCCGACGAGGGCGAGCTGTACACTGAAAAAGGCCTGGGCATGGGCCACCGCCGCCTGTCGGTGATCGACGTGGCGACCGGCCAGCAGCCGCTGCTGAACGCGGCGCGCGACACCGTCATCGTGTTCAACGGCGAGATCTACAACTACCGCGCGCTGCGCGACGAGCTGATCGCCCTCGGCCACGTGTTCCAGACCAGGTCCGACACCGAGGTCGTGCTGCAGTCCTGGATCGCCTGGGGCGCCGACTGCGTGCGCCGCCTGCGCGGCATGTTCGCCTTCGGCATCTGGGACCGCCGCCAGCAGACCATGTTCCTGGCGCGCGACCACGTCGGCGTCAAGCCGATGTTCTACTCGCTGCTGCCGGGCGGCCTGTTCGTGTTCGGCTCCGAGCTGAAGTCGATCATGACCTTCCCGGAACTGTCGCGCCAGATCAACCCGCGCGCGGTCGAGGATTATTTCGCCTACGGCTACGTGCCGGAACCGAACACCATTTTCCACAACGCCTATAAACTCAGCCCCGGCCACTGCATCCTGCTGAAGGTGGGCGAGCGCGAAGTGCGGCCGCAGCGCTACTGGGACCTGCCGTTCAAGCCGGCGCCGGCGCGTCCGGAAGCCGAGGTCGAGCAGGAGCTGATCGCGCGCCTGCGCGAAGCCGTGCAGAGCCAGATGGAATCCGAAGTGCCGCTCGGCGCCTTCCTGTCCGGCGGCGTCGACTCGAGCGCGGTGGTCGCCATGATGGCCCAGGAAGACCGCGATCCGGTCACCACCTGCTCGATCGGCTTCGACGATCCCGACTTCGACGAAAGCCGCTATGCCGACGCGGTAGCGCAGCGCTACCATACCAGGCACCACGCCCAGATCGTCGACAAGGACGACTACGGCCTGATCGACACCCTGGCCCACCTGTACGACGAACCCTTCGCCGACAGCTCGGCGATCCCGACCTACCGCGTCTGCCAGCTGGCGCGCCGCCACGTGACGGTGGCGCTGTCCGGCGACGGCGGCGACGAGAACTTCGCCGGCTACCGCCGCTACCGCTATGCGATGGCCGAGCACAGCGTGCGTTCGCGCGTGCCGGAAGCGATCCGTAAACCCTTGTTCGGCACCCTGGGCAGCATCTATCCGAAGGCCGACTGGGCGCCGCGCATGTTCCGCGCCAAGACCACCTTCGAGGCGCTGGCGCGCGACCTGGTCGAGGGCTACTTCCACGGCGTGTCCATCATGCCCGACCGCGTGCGCGACCAGCTGTTCAGCGACAGCTTCCGCAGCGGCCTGCAGGGCTACCGCGCGGTCGAGGCGATGCGCGCCCACGCGAAGAATGCGCCGACCGACGATCCGCTGTCGCTGATCCAGTACGTCGACTTCAAGACCTACCTGCCGGGCGACATCCTGACCAAGGTCGACCGCGCCAGCATGGCGCACTCGCTCGAAGTGCGGGTGCCGCTGCTGGACCATACTTTCCTCGAATGGGCGTCGACCCTGCCGCCCGACCTGAAGCTGCGCGGCGGCGAAGGCAAATACATCCTCAAGAAGGCGCTCGAGCCGCATCTGCCGCACGACATCATGTACCGCGCCAAGAAGGGCTTTTCGATCCCGGTGGCCGACTGGCTGCGCGGCCCGCTGCGCGAAGCGGTCCGTAAATCGGTGCTCAGCACGCGCATGTTCGATACCGGCATCTTCAACCGCCGCTTCCTGGAGCAGATGGTGTCGCAGCACGAATCCGGCGCGGCGGACTACAGCGCGCCGCTGTGGTCGCTGATGATGTTCGAGGCCTTCCTGCGGGTCAGCCTCGAATCCTGATCCCGACGCTCAGGGACGAAAAAAAAGCCACCCGCGGGTGGCTTTCTTCATGCTGCGGCGGAATCAGCGGGCGCGGGCGCGGCGGCCGATGCCTTCGTAGTGCAGCCCGGCGGCCGTCACCAGCTCCGGCGGATAGATGTTGCGGCCGTCGAACACGGCGCGCGCCTTCAGTGCAGTAGCGAGCGCGCCGAAGTCCGGCGAACGGAACTCCTTCCATTCGGTGACCAGCACCAGCGCGTCGGCGCCCTGCACCGCCTCGCTGGCCGAGGTGACGATGCGCAGCAGTTCCGCGCAGCGCTGCGGGCCGTGCTCGGACAGCAGCATGCGGCTGGCTTCCTCGCTCGCGACCGGATCGTAGGCCACGACCTTGGCGCCGGCCTCGAACAGGGCGCGGATCAGCACCAGGCTCGGGGCTTCGCGCATGTCGTCGGTGTTCGGCTTGAAAGACAGTCCCCACAGCGCGATCGTGCGGCCACGCAGGTGCTCGGCGCCGCCGAAGAAGCGGCACAGCTTGGTGAACAGCACGTGCTTCTGGTTTTCGTTGACCTTCTCGGTGGCTTCCAGCAGGTGCAGGGTCTGCTCGTGCTCGGAGGCGGTCTTGACCAGCGCCTTGACGTCCTTCGGGAAGCAGGAGCCGCCGTAGCCGGTGCCGGCATACAGGAAGTGCGAGCCGATGCGCGGATCCAGGCCCATGCCCAGGCGCACCGCCTCGATGTCGGCGCCCAGCACTTCGGCCAGGTTCGCGACTTCGTTCATGAAGCTGATGCGGGTCGCCAGCATGGCGTTGCAGGCGTACTTGGTCAGCTCGGCGCTGCGGATGTCCATCTCGACCAGCTTTTCGTGGTTGCGGTTGAACGGCGTGTACAGCTGGCGCATCAGGCGGCTGGCTTCGGCGCTGTCGCAGCCGATCACGATCCGGTCCGGGCGGGTGAAGTCTTCGATCGCCGCGCCTTCCTTCAGGAATTCCGGATTGCTGACGACCGAGAATTCGACCGCTACGCCGCGCTTGTCCAGTTCCGACGCGATCGCGGCCCTGACCTTTTCGGCGGTGCCGACCGGGACGGTCGACTTGTCGACCACCACCAGCGGACGCTCCATGCGCGCGCCGATGCTGCGCGCGGCCGACAGGATGTGGGTCAAGTCGGCGCTGCCGTCCTCGTCCGGCGGGGTGCCGACCGCCAGGAAAATCACGTCGGCGTGCGCCACCGCTTCGTCATAGCTGGTGGAAAACAACAGCCGGCCGGCACTGGCGTTGCGTGCAACCAACGCGTCGAGTCCCGGCTCATGGATCGGAATCCCACCGTTGTTGAGCATGGCAATCTTGCGCTCGTCCACGTCCAGGCATAGCACGGTGTTGCCGACGTCGGCAAAGCAAGCCCCCGACACCAGGCCTACATAGCCGGTGCCGATAATCGAAATTTTCATATGAGATCCAGGCCTTCGAGAGGAAGCAGGAGCCTTGACATGCGCTAAGACGGCGTCAAGGAATGGTTGAGTTAGCGAAAGACTAGCAGTTGCATAGAAATTTTGCAAACAAGCATCTTCTATCGTGCGTTGTAAAAAAAGAATAAAATAAAAACAAATATTGCTCGCACGAAACAGTGCGAAATTTTAATTTTTCTACGGTAAGATGCTGTTTTACTTTTGATATCTGTCACAATCGGCACTTGTGCTGCAGGGTTGATATCGGTTGGCACGCAGCTGCCTGCTTTGGCTTCGACATGAAATTACTTACCTTCAGCACCCTGTTTCCAAATTCGCAACAGCCAAATCACGGTTTGTTCGTGGAAACCCGACTGCGTTACCTGGTCGCCAGTGGTGAAGTGCAATCGCGCGTCGTCGCGCCCATCCCCTGGTTTCCGCTTGCCCATCCGCGCTTCGGCCACTACGCGAAATACGCGGCGGTGCCGGCGCGCGCCGAGCGCAACGGACTGCAGGTCGAACATCCGCGCTACCTTGCCCTGCCGCGGGTCGGCATGAATGTGGCGCCGCTGCTGATGGCGCGCGCGGCGCGTTCGACCATCGGCCGCATCCTCGACGAAGGCTACGATTTCGACGCCATCGACGCCCATTATTTCTATCCGGACGGTGTGGCCGCCGTCATGCTCGGCAAGTACTTCAACAAGCCGGTGGTGGTGACCGCCCGCGGCAGCGACATCAACCTGCTGCCGCGCTACCGCATCCCGCGCAAGTTCATCCTGTGGGCGGCGGAAAACGCACGCGCCGTGATCACGGTCTGCAGCTACCTCAAGGACGAGATGGTGGGCTTGGGCGCACGCGCCGACCGCATCGTCCCGCTGCGCAACGGCGTCGACCTGCAGCGCTTCTCGCTGCTCGACAAGGACGCCGCCCGCGCCGCGCTGGGCCTGGACGCCTTCACCCTGCTGTCGGTCGGCCAGCTGGTGCCGCACAAGGGCCACGACATCGCGATCCGCGCGCTGCCGCAGCTGCCGGACGTGAGGCTGCTGGTGGCCGGCAGCGGTCCGGACCGCGAGCGCCTGGAACAGCTGGCGCGCGAGCTGGGCGTGGCCGAACGCGTGCGCCTGGTCGGCCCGGTGCCGCAGACCGAACTGCGCAATTATTACAACGCCGCCGACCTGCTGGTGCTGGCGTCCGAGCGCGAAGGCTGGGCCAACGTGCTGCTCGAATCCATGGCCTGCGGCACGCCGGTGGTGGCCAGCGCGGTCTGCGGCACGCCGGAGGTGGTGACCCAGCCCGAAGCCGGGCGCCTGATGGCTGAGCGCACCCCGGGCAGCCTGGTCGAAGCGGTGCGCCTGCTGCGCGCCGCCAGCCCCGAACGCAGCGCCACCCGCCGCTACGCCGAACGCTTCAGCTGGGACGACACGACCCAGGGTCAGATCGATTTGTTCCGAAACATCATCATGGGGCAGAATTAAGTGCGCATTCTTTACCACCACCGTACGCGGTCCAAGGACGGCCAATACGTCCATATCGAAGAGATGATCCATGCGCTGCGCAAGCAGGGCCACGAGGTGATCATCGTGGCGCCGCCGAGCGCGGAGACGGAGGACTTCGGTTCCGACGCCGGCGCGGTCGCGCTGCTCAAGCGCTGGCTGCCCAAGTGGTTCTACGAGCTGATGGAGCTGGGCTATTCGGCGGTGGCCTACCGCCGCCTGGCCAAGGCGATCCAGGAACACAAGCCGGACTGCATCTACGAGCGCTACAACCTGTTCCTGCCGGCCGGGATCTGGGCTGCGCGCCGCTACAAGCTGCCGCTGCTGCTCGAGGTGAATGCGCCGATCCTGGAAGAACGCAGCCGCTACGACGGCCTGTCGCTGACCCGCCTGGCGCGCTGGTCGCAAGCCTACGCCTGGCGCAACGCCGACGTCACGCTGCCGGTGACCCAGGTGCTGGGCGACATCGTGGCCTCCTACGGCGTCGATCCCAAGCGCATCGTGGTGATCCCGAACGGCATCAACGGCGAGCGTTTCGAATCCGCGCCGGACGTCGAGGCGGCCAAGCACGCCCTCGGCCTGGACGGCCGCCTGGTGCTGGGCTTCACGGGCTTCGTGCGCGACTGGCACGGCCTGGACAAGGTGCTGAACCTGATCGCCAACGACCCGCCGGCGTCGCGCCGCCACCTGCTGGTGGTCGGCGACGGCCCGGCCCGGCCCAACCTGGAACGCCAGGCGCGCGAGCTGGGCATCGAGAACCGCGTGACCTTCACCGGCATCGTCGGCCGCGACGACGTCGCGCGCCACGTGGCCGCCTTCGACGTCGCGCTGCAGCCGGCGGTGGTGGCCTACGCCTCGCCGCTCAAGCTGTTCGAATACCTCGCGCTGGGCAAGGCCATCGTCGGCCCGGCCCAGCCGAACATCGAAGAGATCCTGGTGCAGAACCAGAACGCGGTGCTGTTCGACCCGGACAACACGGACGCGCTGGCCGATGCGATCCAGGTGCTGTGCACCGACGATGCGCTGCGCGCCAGGGTCGCGGAAAACGCCCGCGCCACGATCGTCACGCGCCAGCTGACCTGGGACGCGAATGCGCGCCGCGTGGTCGGCCTGTTCGACGAGCTGCTGCAGGACAGTCCGGCGCCGCAGCCGGAACGGCGTGCCGCCTGACGGGGAGCCGGCATGACGATCTACGTCCGTTCGCGTCACCCCGGTGCGCGCCTGGTGCGCTTCGCCGGAGACCGCCTTGCGCGCCAGGAGTCCGAGGGACGGCGCCTGTGCATCCTGAATTACCACCGCGTGCTGGCCCAGCCCGATCCGCTGGTTGGGTTCGAGCCGCACCTGGCGATCTTCCGCTGGCAGATGAAACTGCTGGCCGATGGCTTCAACGTGCTGCCGCTGTCCGACGCAGTCGACCTGCTGGCGCGCGGCCGCCTGCCGGCGCGCGCGGTGGCGATCACCTTCGACGACGGCTACCGCTCGGTGCATGACCTGGCGCTGCCGGTGCTGCGCGAATACATGCTGCCGGCCACGGTGTTCGTCACCAGCGGCTTCCTCGACCACGGCAATATGTGGAACGACCGCATCCTGGAAGCAGTGCGGCGCCTGCCCGACGGCGCGCTCGACCTGGGCGCGCACGATGCCGGCAGCTACCAGCTGAACGGGCTGGAAGCGCGCCGCCACGCCGTGCGCCAGCTGACCCAGACCGCCAAATACCTGCCGCCGGAAGGGCGCGCCGTGCTGGTCGCCGAACTCGAACGGCGCGCCGGCGGCGCCGCGGCGCCGGACGTGATGCTGACCTCGGAGATGGTGCGCACGATGGCGCGCTCGAACATCGAGATCGGCGCGCACACGGTGTCGCACCCGATCCTGACCAGCCTGGACGACGACAGCGCGCGGCGCGAGATCGTCGCCTGCAAGCACGAGCTGGAAGCCGTGACCGGCGCCGCGGTGCGCCTTTTCGCCTACCCGAACGGCAAGGAAGGCCGCGACTTCGACCAGCGCCACGTGGCGATGGCGCGCGAAGCCGGCTATTCGGCGGCCTTTACCACGGCGCTGGGCGCGGCCTCCAGCGGCGACGACCGCTTCCGCCTGCCGCGCAGCCTGCCATGGGACAGCAATCCGTTGCTGTTCTCCCTGCGCCTGCTGCGCTGGCTCGTGTTCTGATCCGGGATTGCCATGCGTGACGTCTTTGTTTTCATCTTAATTTTCGGGACCATTCCCTTTATCCTGAAGCGGCCGGCCTACGGCGTGATGGTATTCGCCTGGCTGAGCCTGATGAATCCGCACCGCCTGACCTACGGCGCCGCCTACGACTTCCAGTTTGCGCTGATGATCAGCGTGCTGACCGTGTTCAGCATGCTGAAGTCGCGCGAACCCAAAATGATTCCCAAATTGCCCGTCCTGGTCGTCCTGGCCTGCTTTATTGCCTGGATGACGTTCACCACTTTCTTTGCCAACGAACAGGTGCGCGCCTGGGCCGAATGGGAGCGGGTGATCAAGGAGATGGTGATGATCTTCATTACCATCGCCGTCTTGAACACCGAACGGGACGTCAAACTGTTCGCCTGGGTGGTCGGCCTTTCGCTCGGATTCTATGGCGCCAAGGGTGGGATTTTCACGATCACTTCCGGCGGCACCAGCCGCGTGCTGGGTCCGCCTGATTCATATATTACGGACAACAACGATATCGCTCTGGCGCTGCTGACCACCGTTCCCCTCATCTGGTACCTGAGCCTGCAGGCACCACGCAAGTGGATACGCTACGGCCTGCTGGCGCTGGCCTGCCTCACGATCACCGCGGCCGCCGGTTCATACTCGCGCGGCGCCTTGCTGGCCGGTGCGGCGATGCTCAGCATGCTGTGGCTGCGTAACAAGAACAAGGTGCGTACTGCCCTGGTGCTGCTGGCCTTGGTCGGCGCCGTGTATGCGCTGATGCCCGAGAAGTGGTTCGGCCGCATGAACACGATCGGCGAATACAAGAGCGACGCCTCGGCCAACGGCCGCCTGAATGCCTGGCAGTTCGCCTACAACATCGCCTCCGACAGCCTGGCCGGCGGCGGTTACCGGACCTTCACGCCGCGCATGTTCCAGATTTATGCGCCGAACCCGCACGACGTGCACGCACCGCACAGCATCTACTTCCAGGTGATGGGGGAACACGGCTTCATCGGACTGGCGCTGTACTTGGTGTTCCTGTTCCTGGTCTGGCGCACCGGCACCCGCATCGTGCGCTTTTGCCGCGACAAGCCGGAGCTGAAATGGGCGTCCGACCTGGCCTCGATGTCCCAGGTCAGCATGATCGGTTTCATGGCCGGCGGCGCCTTCCTGTCGCTGGCGTATTTCGACCTCCTTTACGACATCATGGTCTTGCTGGTGGCCATGGAAAAATTGCTGATGTACAAACAAAAAAAACCCAGTGTGCTGCCGGAGCAGGTACCGGCGTCCGCTGACGGTCTGGCGATACCAGCCCGCGTTCCGCCACGCTAGCCTCACGATTCAACAAGTTCTATTACTGGAAACATCATGACCAAACGCGCACTACTGATCGCCTTTCACTTTCCGCCCCAGGCGGCAAGCAGCGGCATCCAGCGCACGTTAAGCTTCGCAAAACACCTGGGAAAGTATGGCTGGGAGCCGATGGTGCTGTCGGCCCACCCGCGCGCCTACAGCGTGCAAAACCCGTCGCAGCTGACCAGCGTGCCGCCGGACCTGGTGGTGCGCCGCGTGTTCGCGCTCGACGCCAAGCACCACCTGGGCATCAAGGGCCGCTATCCGGGCTGGCTGGCGCTGCCGGACCGCTGGATCAGCTGGTGGCTGGGCGCGGTGCCGGCCGGCCTGTCGCTGATCCGGCGCTACCGTCCGGAGGTGATCTGGTCGACCTTCCCGCTCGCCACCGCGCACCTGATCGGCCTGAGCCTGCAGCGCCTGACCGGCCTGCCGTGGGTGGCCGATTTCCGCGACCCGATGATCCAGCCGGCCTATCCGACCCCGCGCCTGCAGCGCGCCATGTACGCCTGGATCGAGAAACGCACCATCGAACGCTGCACTCTCGCCGTGTTCACCACGCACAGCGCCCTGAATTCCTACCGCGAGCGCTTCCCGCACCTGCCGGCATCGAAGTTCACGGTCATCGAGAACGGCTATGACGAGGACGGCTTCGACCCGTCCGCCGCCGCTACCGCCCGGCCGGGCGCCGCGGGCCGCATCACCCTGGTCCACAGCGGCGTGCTGTACCAGGCAGGACGCGATCCGTCGGCCTTCCTGGCCGCCGTTGCGCGCCTGAAGGCCGAGGGCCGCGCCAGCGCCGCCACCCTGCGCGTGATCCTGCGCGCCCCGGGCGACGTCAAGGAGATCGCCGAGCTGGCGCAGCGCCACGGCGTCGACGACATCGTCGAATCGGCGCCGCCGGTGCCCTATCGCGACGCGCTGCGCGAGATGCTCGGCGCCGACGGCTTGCTGGTGTTCCAGGGCACCCCCTTCAACACCCAGATCCCGGCCAAGATCTACGAGTACTTCCGTGCCCGCAAGCCGGTCATGGGCCTGGTCGACCCGGCCGGCGAGACCGCGCGCGTGCTGCGCACCGCCGGCTTCCTCAGCCTGGCCGACATGGACAACGCCGATGCCATCGCGCCGGTGCTGTCCGGCTTCATCGACGACATCGCGGCCGGCCGCGCCTACATCGCCAGCGACGAACTGGTCGCCGGCTCCTCGCGCGTGCACCGCGCCGGCCAGCTGGCCACCGTGCTGAACGACGCCGCATCCGGCAGCATTCCGGCCGCGGCCGACGCCCCCAAACAGGAATTACCACTGGCATGAGTACCGACCTTCGTTCCAAGACCGTCAAGGCGGTCGGCCACCTCGGACTGGGCGGCGCCCTCGGCAAGGTGATTTCGCTGGGCGCGACCCTGGTCATGGCGCGCCTGCTGACGCCCGCCGACTACGGCCTGATGGCGATGGCGATGGTGCTGGTCGGCTTCGTCAGCTTCTTCAACGAGATCGGCATCGGCGCCGCGATCGTCCAGAAGACCGAATTGAAGGAAGAAGAGGTCAACGGCTGCTTCGTCTTCTCGATCCTCACCAGCCTGGTGCTGTTCACTCTCACGGCCCTGGGCAGCGGCCTCGCCGCCAGCTTCTTCGGCAATCCGCGCCTGCAGCCGATGATCGCGGTGCTGGCCAGCGCCTTCGTGTTCGGCGCGATCGGCACCGTGCCGCTGGGCCTCCTGCGCAAGGAAATGAACTTCAAGGCGGTGGCCGGCGTGAACGTGGTCAGCGTCTTCATCCAGAGCCTGCTGTCGCTGGCGCTGGCCTTTGCCGGCATGGGCGCCTGGGCGCTGGTATGGAGCTTCATCGCTTCCAGCGTGATCCAGTCGCTGGGCGCCTTCTGGCTGGCCGGCTGGCGTCCGAGCCGCAATTTCAGCCTGCGCGCCGCCCTCGGCCTGGTCAACTACGGCCTGCAGGTGACCGCCAGCCGCGTGTTCTGGTACCTGTACAGCAATGCCGACAAGGTCATCATCGGCAAGGTGCTGGGCGACCGTTCGCTCGGCATCTACGACATGGCCTTCTCGCTGGCCACGCTGCCCACCAGCCAGGTGACCACGCTGGCCACCAACGTCGCCTCGCCGCTGTTCTCGAAGCTGCAGAACGACATGGCGCAGCTGCGCGCCTTCATCCTGCATTTCACGCGCGGGGTGGCGTATGTGACCTATCCGGCCCTGATCGGCATGCTGGTGTGCTCGCGCGAACTGGTCGCGGTGCTGCTCGGCGATAAATGGATCGCCATGCTGGTGCCCTTCGGCGCGCTGTGCGTGATGGGCCTGATCAAGTCGGTCGATCCGCTGCTGTCCCAGGTCCTGATCGCCACCGGCAACGCCAAGCGCCTGTCCGGCTATACGCTGATGTGCGGCGTCGCGATGAGCCTGGCGGTGGTCGGCGGCGCCCTGTTCGACGGCCTGCGCGGCGTCTCGCTGGTGTGGATGGTGGTCTACCCGCTGCTGTCGGTGCGCCTGCTCTACCTGGTGCGCCGCAGTACCGGCCTGCAGATGAGCGACTACTACCGCACCCTGCTGCCGGTGCTGGTGGCGGCGGCCGCGATGGCGGCGGCGGTGCTGGCGGTGCGCGAGGCGATGCTGCTGGCCGGCGTGCCGGCCTTCGCGATGCTGGGGATCGAAATCCTCACCGGCGCCGTCGCCTACGTGCTGTGGATCGTCCAGTTCGACAAGCGCGGGCTGACCGAAATCCGCCAGGTCATGCTCGACCTGGGCATCTCCGAACAGCGCCTCGCGCACTGGCCGTTCAACCGTGCACTGACCGTGCAAGCAAGCCAACCATGACTACTGAAAACAACAAGTTACTCCCGGCTGTCGTCGTCGGCGGCGGCCTGAATGCGCTCGGTATCGTGCGCGCATTGGGCAGCGCCGGCATTCCCGTGATCGTGGCCGACACCGACCCGCGCTCGCCGGCGATGCGCTCGCGCTACGGCAGCAAGCTGCGCTGCGCCGCCCTCGAAGGCGAAGACTTCGTCAAGGCCATGCTGGACCTCGGCGCAAAATACGAGCGCAAGCTGATGCTGTTCGTGACCGAGGAAAAGACGGTCACCGAGATTTCGAAGTCGCGTGCGCGCCTTGCCGCGCGCTTCCACCTGCGCCTGCCCGAGCACGAGCGCCTGATGGCGCTGATGCACAAGCAGGGCTTCCAGGACCTGGCCGAAGCGGTCGGCGCGCCGGTGCCGCGCACCGTGCGCCTGGAATCGAAGGCCGACCTGCCGCGCATCGAGGCGCTGACCTTCCCCTGCGTGTTCAAGCCGGCCGCCAAGAGCTACGAGTACGGCGCGCGTTTCAAGAAGGCCTATAAGGTCCAGTCGCCGGCCGAGGTGGCCGAGCTGTACGAACAGATCTTCCCGGTGCTGGCCGACATGGTGGTGCAGGAATGGATCGAAGGCGCCGACAACGAAGTCTATTTCTGCCTGCAGTACGTGGGCGAAGGCGGTGAAGTCGTCAGCTCCTTCAGCGGCCGCAAGATCCGCGCCTGGCCGCCGCGCATCGGCGGCACCGCCAGCTGCACCGCGGCCTGGGAAGTATCGGATGAACTCGACCAAATGACCGCCCGGTTCTTCGCCCAGGTCGGCTTCACGGGCATGGGCAGCATGGAATACAAGCGCGACGAGCGCGACGGCCGTTTCTACATGGTCGAGCCGACCGTGGCGCGCACCGACTTCCAGGAAGAAGTCGCGAGCCTGAACGGCGTCAACATCCCGGAAGCGGCCTACCGCTACGAATCGGGGCTGCCGCAGGTGGCGCCGAAGAAGGTGCCGGTGCCGCGCATCTGGCGCGAGCCACTGATCGACCGCTGGTCGCTGGAAGAAGGCGGCGGCGGCGTCGACCAGCGCTCGGCCGGCCACAAGGTGTGCGACGCCTACTGGCGCTGGAACGATCCGCGCCCCTGGCTCGACCTGATGCTGGGCCGCATCGGCGCCAAGCTGGGCCGCTGAAGACGGAGCACGACGCTTGAAACGCCAACGCATCCGCTACGCCGACTGGTCGGCCGCCGAATACGGCGCCGCACTGCGCTGCCTGCTGGGCGGCCGGGTGGCGCGCGGGCCGGCGCCCGAGCGCCTGGCGGCGCGCCTGGCCGCGCAGTATGCGCCGTCCACCGTGTACCCGCTCAACTTCGCGCATACCGGGCTGGCCATCGCGCTCGACCTGTTCCGCAAGCGCCGCCCGGCGCGCGATGAAGTCGTGGTGCCGGACTATATCTGCCCGAGCGTGGTGCAGACGGTCGAAGCGGCCGGCCTGCGCGCGGTGCCGGCCGCCATCGGCCCCGACCTGAACCTGAGCGTGGACGGCGTGCGCGCCGTGCTCGGCGAACGCACCTTGGCCGTGGTGGCGCCGCACATGTTCGGCAGCCCGGCGCCGATCGCGGCCATCGAAACCCTGTGCCGCGCTGCCGGGGTGTTCCTGGTCGACGATGCCGCCCAAGTGGTGGGCGAAGCGGCCGGCGGCCGCCTGCTCGGCACCTTCGGCGACGTCGGCCTGATCAGCTTTGCGCAATCGAAGGCGGTGGTCACCGGCGTCGCCGGCTCCGGCGGTGTGCTGCTGGTGAACGACCCCGAACTGGACGATGAGGCACGCGCCGCCTGGGAACAGCTGCCGGCGCCGCGCGGACGCCTGCGCGCGCTGCTGGACTTCCTCTGGAATTACCAGTGGCAGGGCTGGACCGGCAACAGCGGCTACTACTTCCGCCGCATCGGCGAACGCCTGGGCTGGCAGCGCGTGGCGCCGCAGCCGGCCCGCATCGCCAACCTGGATGCGGCCATCGCGCTGGCCCAGCTGGCGCGCCTGCCGCGCCTGCGCAGCGGCCGCATCGCCTGCGCCGAGGCCTACCACGCCGCCCTGCCCGCAGGGTACGGCATCGGCTTCCCGCAATACGCGCCGGGGCGCTACCTGTCGCGCGTGATGCTGTCGCTGCCGCCCGCAACCGACCTCGATGCGCTGCGCGAGCGCCTGGCGCGCGCCGGCGTCGAGACCCGCCTGGGTTACCAGACCCGGGTCTGCGCCGAGCGCCCGGACGACGCAGCGACGGCCGCCGCGCGGCGCCTGCTCGGCCTGCCGTTCAGCGCCGGACTGGACGAGCGCGCGATACGAGATATTTGCAATTTATTAATAAACACACTAAAGTCGGTGCCGACTGTTCCTTCCTTACCCATTCAAGACAATGAAACATCTCACTCAGCTCTTTAAGGACAAACTGGGTGCCAGCACCGCGCCGGCCCAGTCCATCGAAACCCACCTGAAGGCGGCAGCGGACTGGCTGCTGGTCGCGCAAAAAGCCACGCCCGACGACGGCGTCGCCCACAGCTACGATATCCGCTCGCGCAGCTGGAACGCCTCCTACCCGGAAACCACCGGCTACGCGATCCCCACCCTGTACGACTACGCGAACTACTACAACGCACCCGAATACGCCGAGGCCGCGCGCCGCATGACCGAATGGGAATGCGACATCCAGCTCGACGACGGCGGCGTGCGCGCCGGCACCATGTCGGCCGAGATCGTTGCGCCGACCATTTTCAACACGGGACAGGCGCTGTTCGGCTGGGCCAAGGCCTATCTGGAAACCCGCGACGAGCGTTTCAAGACCTCGCTGATCCGCGCGTCGGACTGGCTGGTGGCGGCGCAGGACGAAGACGGCTGCTGGCGCCGTTTCCCGTCGCCGTTCACGACCTCGAAGCTGAACAGCTACAACACCCGTTCGGCCTTCGGCCTGATCCGCGCCTTCGAAGCGCTGGACGATTCGCGCTACCTGGAAGCGGCCGTCAAGAACGTCGAATGGGCGCTGAGCCGCGCCAAGCCGAACGGCTGGCTGCCGGACAACTGCCTGACCAAGCATGAAGTGGAAAAGGCGCTGACCCACACGATCGCCTACTCGATCCGGGGCATCCTCGAAGTCGGCGCCTGCGCCGGCCGCCAGGAATGGATCGAGATCGCCCTGCGCATGGCCAAGCAGGTCGCCAGGCAGCAGCGCGACGACGGCGCCCTGAACGGCTACTACGATCCGGACTGGAACACGGTCTGCACCTGGAGCTGCGTGACCGGCAACTCGCAGATGGCGATCAACTGGCTGCGCCTGGCCCAGCTGACCGGCGAACAATGGTGCAAAGATGCGGCTGTCCGCGCCAACCGCTTCAACATGAGCATCCAGGACCTGCAGACGGGCGACCTGAACGTGCGCGGCGCGCTGAAGGGCTCGCACCCGGTCAACGGCGACTACATGACTTACCGCTACCCGAACTGGGCCACCAAGTTCTTCATGGACGGCCTGATGCTGGAGCAGCAGTTCGACAAGGCGCGCAATATCGGCTGATTAAACTAGCACTTCGACGACGTCCGGATGGCTGAGGAAAGCCGCCGGACTGGCGCTTTTTCCATAGGCGCCGGACTGGAACACCACCACCAGGTCCCCCACCTCCGCACGCGGCAGTTCCATGCGCTCGGCCAGCAGGTCGAGCGGCGTGCACAGCGGGCCGACCACTGACACCGGCTCCACGCTCTCGTTCATCCGGTTGCCGATCGCGACCGGATAATTCTTGCGGATCACCTGACCGAAATTGCCCGACGCCGCCAGGTGGTGGTGCAGGCCGCCGTCGGTGACCAGGAACACCTGGCCGCGCGAGACCTTGCGGTCGACCACGCGCGCCACATACACTCCCGCTTCGCCCACCAGGTAACGCCCCAGTTCGATCGCCACCTGCACGCCGGGCAGCGCCGCCTGCACGCGCGGCAGGGCTTCCTGCAGGCGCGCGCCGATCGGTGCGATGTCGAGCGCAGCCTCGCCCGGAAAATACGGGATGCCGAACCCGCCGCCGATATTCAGGGTGCGCAGCGGCGCGCGCGCCGCGCCGGCCAGCCGGAGCGCCAGTTCGATGGTCTGCGCCTGGGCCTCGACGATCGCTTCCGCTTTGAGGCTCTGCGAGCCGCTGAAGATGTGCAGGCCGTCCACCGTCAGGCCGAGCTGCGCGGCCAGCGCCAGCATGTGCGGCGCCTCTTCGGCATCGATGCCGAACTGCTTGGCGCCGCCGCCCATCCGCATGCCGGAACCCTTCAGTTCGAAATCCGGATTGATGCGCAGCGCCAGCAGCGGCGCGATGCCGAGCTGTTCGCCGATACGCGCCAGCGCGCGGATCTCGCGTTCGGATTCGGCGTGCACGCAGGCCCCGGCCGCGACTGCGCAGGCCAGTTCCGCATCCGACTTGCCGGGACCGGCAAAGCTGATGCGTTCGGGCGCCATGCCGGTGTCCAGCGCGACCTTCAGTTCGCCGCCAGATGCCACGTCCAGGCCGTCCACCAGGCCGGCCAGGTGCTGCACCAGCGCCGGCATCGGATTGGCCTTGATAGAATAATGCAGTTCGAGATCCGCCGGCAGGTGCGCGCGCAGGTGCGCCACACGTTCGCTCACCAGGCGGCGGTCGTAGGCATAGAAGGGGGTGCTGCCGACACGCTGCGCGAGCCGGGTCAGAGGAATGCCGCCGACCTGCAGGCAGCCGCCGGCGACGGGATACAGGGTTTGCGCCGCGTGGACGGGCTTGGTGCTCATGGTGCTTTACCTTCAAACAAAGTCAGGTAGGACTGCTGCAGCAGCTTGCGGTCGAACTTGCCGTTCGGGTTGCGCGGGAAGGCTTCGGCACGCAGCTCGACGTGGGCCGGGACCATGTAGGCCGGCATGCGACGCTGGCATTCCTTCAGCAGCGCGGCCGGCGTGAGGCCGGGCTCGCGCGGCAGCGCCAGCAGCACCACTGCCTGCCCCAGCGACGGATGCGGCACGCCGAAGGCC
Organism: Massilia sp. Bi118; assembly: GCF_918697865.1. Taxonomy (GTDB): domain Bacteria; phylum Pseudomonadota; class Gammaproteobacteria; order Burkholderiales; family Burkholderiaceae_D; genus Telluria. The sequence goes on from NZ_CAKKMV010000006.1 coordinate 149,882, forward strand.
GCGGCCTCAAGCACCAGTCCGGTCGCATGGACGGCTTCCTCGACCTCGGTCGGACTGATGCGGTAGCCGGACACCTTGATCATGTCGTCGCTGCGGCCGACAAAGTACAGGAAGCCTTCGCTGTCCATGCGCACCGTGTCGCCCGACCACACCGCCATCTCGACGATGGGCAACGCAGGATTGCGTCCCGGCGCCGGGCGGAAGCGCTCGGCGGTCTTGACCGGGTCGTTCCAGTAGCCGAGCGAGACCAGCGCGCCGCGATGCACCAGTTCGCCCGGCTCGTCCGGCGCGCAGGGCGTGCCGTCGGGACGCACCACCATCACCTCGGCGTTCGGGATCGCCTTGCCCATCGAATCAGGGCGGCGTTCTAGTTCCGCGGGCGGCAGGTAGGTCGAGCGGAAGGCTTCGGTCAGGCCGTACATCAGGAACAGTTCGGCGCCGGGCAGCGCCGCGCGCAGCGCACGCACCGTCTCGACCGGCATGGCGCCGCCGGAATTGGTCAGATAGCGCAGTGTGCAGCCGGCCGGCCAGGCCAGCGCCGCCAGCTGTATCCACAGCGGCGGCACCGCCGCCAGGCCGGTGATGCGCTCCTCCACCACGGCGTGCAGGATGTCGCGCGCGAACAGGTGGTTGATCAGCACCGCGGTGGCGCCGGCCAGGAACGCCGTCGTCAGTTGCGACAGGCCGTAATCGAAGCTGAGCGGCAGCACCGCCAGTACCCGGTCGGCCGGCCCCAGGGCCAGATAACTGGCCACGCTGTGCGCACCCGCCACCATGTTCCGGTGCGACAGCACCACGCCTTTCGGGCGCCCGGTGCTGCCCGAGGTGTACAGGATGGCCGCCATGTCGGCGTCGATCGCGCGCCGCGCGCGCAGCAGGGCGTCGTCCGGTTCGGCCTGGGCCGCATCCCAGCCGCTCAGGCGCACGCCGTCCGGCGCCGCCGCTGTATTCGGCGCGCCGGTGACCAGCACGCTGCGCAGGTCCGGGCAGCCGGCCAGCACCGGCGCCAGCTGGGCCAGGCGCTCGTTCGAGGTGACCAGCACACGCACATTGCAGTCGGCCAGGATGTAGGCCACCTGCTCCGGCTTGAGCAGCGGATTGACCGGCACGAACACGGCGCCGGCCAGGGCCGCGCCAAACATCGCGGCCACGTTCTCGATCCGCTTTTCCAGGTACACCGCCACCCGCTCGCCGCGCTCGATGCCGGCGCCGAGCAGAGCGCCGGCGGCGCCGCGCACGGCGGCGGCCAGCGCCGCGTAGTCGAGCCGGGCCGCACCATGCACCAGCGCCTCGGCGTCCGGCGTGCGGCGGGCGGCGTCGAAGATGAAATCGTGGATCAGATCAGGCATGGCCGCCATCTTAACATCGCGGCTATACTTGGCCATGCTTCGAACGAATCTTCCCGCCCGTCCCCGTATTCCGCTGCCCCCCGTGCTGGCGGCAGCATCCCTGTGGCGGCGGGCGCCGGCTGAACCTTGCCTGCCGTCGGTGCTGGACGCCGGCAAGGCGCGCCTGGTCACCAGCGGCCGCATCGCGATCGCGCTGGCACTGCGCGAACTCGGCGTGCAGGCGGGCGACGCGGTGCTGGTGCCGGCCTACCACAGCCCGTCGATGATCCCGCCGGTGCTGCACGCCGGCGCCAGCCCCGTGTTCTACCGGCTGCGCGCGGACACCTCGGTCGACCTCGACGACGTCGCGGCCAAGCTCACGCCGCAGGTGAAGGTGCTGATGGTGACGCATTATTTCGGCTTCCTGCAGGACCTGAGCGCGCTGCGCGCCTTCTGCGATGCGCACGGCCTGCTGCTGCTGGAAGACTGCGCGCACGCCTTCTTCGGCGCGCATGGCGGGCGCCCGGTCGGCGCCTGGGGCGATGCCGCTGCCGCCAGCAGCATGAAGTTCTATCCGGTCTACGAGGGCGGGGCGCTGGTGTCGGCGCGCCGCACGCTGGACAACGTGGCGCTGCGCGCGGCCGGCGCCGGCTTCGAGGCCAAGGCCGCGCTGGCCACCCTCGAAAGCGGTTTTGCTTACGGCCGCCTGCCGCTGCTGCGCGCGCTGCTGGCGCCGCCGCTGTGGCTCAAGGGCGCGCTGCGCCGCCTGCGCGATGGCCGCCGCAACGCGCCCGCGCCGGCAGCGGCCGCGCTGGCGCCGGCGTCCTCCGACAGCAGCTTCGACTTCGATCCGGCCTGGCTCGACAAGCGCTCGTCCTGGCTGTCGCGCCTGCTGCTGCGGCGCTTGCCGGCGGCGTCCATCGTCGCGCTGCGGCGCGCACGCTACCTGCGGCTGCAGGCGGCCGTGGCCGGCCTGCCCGGCGTGCGGCCGCTGTTCCCGTCCCTGCCCGATGGCGTCTGCCCCTGGATGTTCCCGCTGCTGGTGGACGATCCCGAGCGCCTGTTCGACGAGGTGCGCGCCGCCGGTGTACCGGTCACGCGCTTTGCCCGCCCGCTCTGGCCCGGCGTGGACGACAGCGTGTGCGCTGTCAGCAGCATGCTCTCGACCCGCGTGCTGGCCTTCCCCTGTCACCAGGAACTGCACGAAGACGAACTGGAATGGATGTGCGCGACCCTGCGCGCGATTTTACAAGCATGAGCCCTGCAAGCATGACCTGGACCCTCGTTCCGGCGGCCCGCTTCGCCGCCTTCGCCGATCGCTGGCGGCGCCTGCACGCCGACAGCGCCGCCTCGATCCTGCTGGACGCCGACTTCGTCGCGCCGCTGATCACCGAATTCGCCCCCGCCGATGCCCTGCTGGCCTGCTGCGAGCAGGCCGGCCAGATCGTGGCGATGGCCATCGTCGTGCCGGCCGGACGCGGGAGCTGGGCCACGCTGCAGCCGTCCCAGGCGCCGCTCGGCCTTTGGCTGCAGCACCCAAGCCAGCCGCTCGAGCCGCTGCTGCGCGCCCTGCTGCGCGCCCTGCCCGGCATGCCGCTGGTGTTCGGCCTGACCCAGATGGACCCGCTCTTGACACCGCGCCCGGCCGATGAAGGCCATGTCCGGACCCTGGACTACATCGCCACCGCCCACGTCGACCTGACGGGCAGCTTCGACGACTATTGGGAGGCGCGCGGCAAGAACCTGCGGAGCAACCTGAAAAAGCAGCGCAACCGCCTGCAGCGCGAGAGCACGGCGACGCGCCTCGAGGTCTGCCGCGAAGCCTGGCAGATGGCGGAGGCGGTGGCCGACTACGGCCGCCTGGAGAGCTCGGGCTGGAAGGCCGGCGAAGGCACCGCGGTCCACGCCGACAATGCCCAGGGCCGCTATTACCGTGCCATGCTGGAAGCCTTCTGCCGGCGCGGCCAGGGCAGCGTCTACCGCTACTGGTTCAATGACCGGCTGGTGGCAATGGACCTGTGCATCGAAGACCGCGACAGCATCGTGGTGCTGAAGACCAGCTACGACGAAACCGTGCCGTCCAGCCTGTCGCCGACGCTGCTGATGCGCGAGGAAGCGACGCGCCGCCTGTTCGAGGAAGGCCGCATGCGCCGCATCGAGTTCTATGGCCGCGTCATGGAGTGGCACCTGCGCTGGACGGATCAGGTGCGCACTATGTACCATGTCAATTATTACCGGTGGGCGGTCCTGGGTCGCCTGCGCAGTACCTCACGGAGCACCCATGTACCTGAATGAAGTCAAGACTATCCTGATCGACGTGCTCAACCTCGGCGCCGCCGGAGAGAAGCTGGATGCCGGTTCGCCGCTGCTGGGCAGCCTGCCCGAGCTCGACTCGATGGCGGTGGTCACCCTGATCGGCGCGCTGGAAGACCACTTCGGCATCGTTGTCGACGACGACGACATCAGCGCCAGCACCTTCGAAACCCTCGGCAGCCTGGCCGCCTTCGTGGCCGCAAAGGCCGGCTGAGGCATGACCGCCACCCACGCGCCTGCGGAAAGCTTCTTCCTGCCCGTACAGGACGGCGTCCGCTATTGCCTCTACCACGCGCCCGCCGGCGCCTGCCGCGGCGCGCTGGTCTACCTGCATCCCTTTGCCGAAGAGATGAACAAGACGCGCCGCATGGCCGCGCTGCAGGCGCGCGCGCTGGCGGCGCTGGGCGTGGGCGTGCTGCAGATCGACCTGCACGGCTGCGGCGACAGCAGCGGCGAGTTCGGCGATGCGCGCTGGGACGGCTGGAAGCGCGACGTCGACGCCGCGCGCGCCTGGCTGCAGCAGCGCCTGGGCTGCTCGACCGGGCTGTGGGGACTGCGCCTGGGCGCCCTGCTCGCGCTCGACTACGCCGCCGGCGCGCGGGAGCTGCCGCAGCGCCTGCTGCTGTGGCAGCCGGTCACCAACGGCGCCGCCGTGATGAACCAGTTCCTGCGCCTGCGCATCGCCGCCGACATGGTGCAGGAAGGCGCGGCCAACGGCGGCACCAAGGCGCTGCGCGCTGCGCTCGAACAGGGCCGCTCGGTGGAAATCGCCGGCTACGACCTGGCGCCGGAACTGGTCGCCGCCATCGATCCGCTCGACGCCTCGGTGCTGGCGCCGCGCGGCTGCCGCATCGACTGGTTCGAGGTCCTGCCCGCGGCCGGCCGTCCGCTGCCGCCGGCATCAAGCCGGATCGCCGCCATCTGGCAGGCCCAGCGCATCGACTTCGGCGTGCACCTGGTGCAGGGAGAAGCGTTCTGGACCACGCCGGAAATCGCCGAATGTCCCGCCCTGCTGGACGCCACCTGCCAGCTGTACCGGGAGGCCGCGCATGCAGGCTGAAGAACGCGCCCTGTCCTTTTCCTGCGCCGGCGCCTGGCTGTACGGCGTGCTGTCGCTGCCGGCGCAAGCCGCCGCGCGCGGCATTTTGATCGTGGTCGGCGGCCCGCAGGTGCGCACCGGCAGCCACCGCCAGTTCACGCTGCTGGCGCGCAGCCTGGCGCAGGCCGGCTTTCCCGTCATGCGCTTCGACTACCGTGGCATGGGCGACAGCGAAGGCGAACAGCGCGACTTCGAACAGGTGCAGGACGACCTGCGCGCCGCGCTCGACTGCTTCTTCGCGCAAGTACCGGACATGCGCGACGTGGTCCTGTGGGGCCTGTGCGACGGCGCCTCGGCGGCGGCCATGTATGCGCCCGGCGATGCGCGCGTGGCCGGCGTGGCCCTGCTCAATCCCTGGGTGCGCACCGAGCAGGGCGCCGCCAAGGCCACGTTGAAGCATTATTACCGCGCCAGGCTGCTCGATCCGGGCCTGTGGAAGAAGATCGCCAGCGGCCGCTTCGACGCCGGCCAGGCCGCGCGCTCCTTCGCGTCCTCGCTGCGCTCGGCCTTCGGCGCCGGCCAGCCCGCCGCGCCGGACAGCGCGGCGGAACCGGACCTGCCCGGGCGGATGCATGCGGCCCTGCAGGCGTTCAAGGGGAAGATGCTGGTGATGCTGAGCGGCGCCGACCTGACCGCGCAGGAATTCGCCGGACTGGCGTCGGGCTCGCGCGACTGGCAGCGCCTGCTGGATGGCCCCGCCGTCACCCGCCACCTGCTTCCTGGCGCCGACCACACCTGTTCGCGGCGTGAATGGCACGAGCAGGTGGTAGGCTGGACCGCGGGCTGGCTGCGGTCCTGGTAGGTACCAGGCGCTAGCGCGGCCGCGCCAGGCAGGCTTTATAGTCCTCGAAGGCGCCGTAGCGGCGCCTGCCCTGCCGCACCACGCCGCACAAGTCCTTCGATGGCGCTGCCGGCGCCATGTATTCCCGCGGCGTTTCGCGCCAGCTGAAATCGAACACGGCCGGCGTGGCAAACAGCTTGCGCAGCGGGTGATAGCCCAGGTAGAGCAGCGCGGTCGGCGTCTGCAGATTGTCGCCGGCGTGCAACTGCGCGCCGTTGCGGCCGCGGATATCGCCATCCACCAGGTTGCCCTCAAGCGTGACGCTGCTCTCGGGGAAGCGGGCGTCGATACCGGCCGTGTCGACCAGGGTATTGTCGAGCAGCCGGCTGCCGGCGCTCGCGTTGACATAGATGCCGGCGTCCGAGCAGGATGCGATCAGGTTGGCGCGCATGGTCCCGCCGTCCTGTTCGGTGATGCATTGACGATCGCGGCAATATGGCTTGCCGGTGCCGCCACCGCCGAAGGACAGGCCGACGCGCTGCCCCGGCAAGCCGCGCAGGCGCTGCTCGCACAAGACCACGTTTTGTTCGAACAGGGTGCGCGTCCCGGCGCCCTTGGCGAAAGCGCCATAGCTGACCTGGTCGCCGCCTTCCTTGATGAAGTCGGTAATCAGATTGCGCCGGATGATCCAATCGCTGGCGGCGACGATATCGATCGGGGTGACGGGTCTCGATGTCCGGCGCGGCGCCGTATTGCCGAGTGTATTGCCTTCGATGAGGCCGGCATCCGGAAACAGGCCGCCATCGCCGTTGATCTTGAAGTGGGCGTTGAAGTTGAGGATGGTGTTGTTCACCGCCGCAAAATGGTGGGCGCCGCCTGCCACGTGGAAGGCATGCTCGCAGAATTCCTGGCGCGCGCAGGCGCCGCGGATGCTCAGGTTCTCGAAGCGCCAGTAAGGCGCCGATACCTTGAAGCCTTCACCGGCGTCGAACTCGATGGTCACCGTGCCCGGCTGGTCGGCGCGCACCACGATGGGCGCCGTGCTGTCTCCCGCGCGGCTGGCAAGGACATCCCCGTGGATCCGGTAGCTGCCGGGAAGGAGCACGATGATGTCGCCCGGTGCGGCGGCCGCGACCGCGCGGCGCAGCTCCTCGCCCGTTCCCGCAAGCTTGCGCGTGCCGTCGCTGCGGGGAGCCGTTGCCGCTTGAGCGCCGACACTCAGCGGCGGTGCCAGGGCGGGTATAGTTTCGCCGCGGTCCAGATCGAGCAGGCTGGCGCCCAGCCACTGCCCGGCGCCCGTGATCAGGATGTTGTGGCCGCTGCTGCGCTTGTCGACATACGGCGCCAGAGTGCGCGGCGCGATGCCTTGCCCCTGCAGGTAGAACAAGGCGGCGCCGGCGCCGAGGATCGCCAGCAGCACGCCGCCGCCCAGCACACGGCGGACCGAAACGCCCTTCATGCGCGCGCCACGCTCACGCACCGGTCTTGATGCCGTGCCGTCCCATCAGGTCGTACAGGGTCGGGCGGCTGACGCCCAGCATTTCGGAAGCCTTGACGATATTGCCGTCCGAGCGCGCCAGCGCCCGCACGATGGCTTTATATTCGGCTTCGTCGCGCACCTGGCGCAGGTTCAGCGGCGATTCTTCCGCGTCTGATTCCGGCAGTTCCGGCAGGCCGAGGTCGTCGGCGACGATGGTGTTGCCGTCGGCCATGATGACCGCGCGCTTGATGCAGTTTTCCATCTCCCGCACATTGCCCGGCCAGGCATAGGCTTCGATCGCCGCCAGCGCGTCCGGCGCGAAGTGCAGCGAGGAGCGCGATTCCTGGGCGCAGAACTTGTTCTTGAAATGGTGGGCCAGCAGCGCGGCGTCGCCTTCGCGCTGGCGCATCGGCGGGATCGTCACCACGATCTCCGAAAGGCGGTAGTACAAGTCCTCGCGGAAGCGCCCTTGCGCGCACAGGTCCTTGAGTTTCTGGTGGGTCGCGCAGACGATGCGCACGTCGACCGGGATCTCTTCATGGCCGCCGATGCGCTCGATCACGCGCTCCTGCAGGAAGCGCAGCAGCTTGGCCTGCAGCGGCATCGGCAGGTCGCCGACCTCGTCGAGGAAGAAGGTGCCGCCGTGGGCGAGTTCCACTTTGCCCTTGGTCTGCTTGGCGGCGCCGGTGAAGGCGCCCTTCTCGTAGCCGAACAGTTCGCTCTCGAGCAGGTTTTCCGGGATCGCTGCGCAGTTGATCGCCATGAAGCGCTCTTTCGAGCGGGGCGAAATGCCATGCACGGCGCGCGCCAGCACTTCCTTGCCGGTGCCGGATTCGCCCAGCAGCATCACGGAGGCGGAAGTCGGCGCCACCTTTTCGATGGTGCGGCAGACCTTCAGCATGCCGGGATCGCGCGAGATCACGCCGGCCAGCGGCGAATCGGCCTGCGATTGCTGCATGCGGCGGTTTTCCTGCTGCAGGTTGTGCAGGAAGAAGGCGCGCTGGATGACCAGGTTCAGCACTTCGGGGTCGACCGGCTTCTGGTGGAAGTCGTAGGCGCCCATGCCGATCGCCTTGACGGCGTTGTTGTGGTCCTGGTTACCGGTCAGGACGATCACGCGGGTGTCCGGCGCCAGCGCCAGGATCTGCTGCAGCGTGGCCAGGCCTTCGGTCGAGCCGTCCGGGTCGGGCGGCAGGCCCAGGTCCATGGTCACCACCGCCGGCTCGTGGCGGCGGATCTGGGCCAGCGCGGCCTCGCGGTCGCCGGCCACCACCACCTCATAGGCGTCGAGACTCCAGCGCAGCTGCTTCTGCAGGCCGGGATCGTCTTCGATGATTAACAGTTTGGGTTTGGTTTGGGTCACGGATGTCCTCTCAGGAGATCAGGGCTGGCGCCGGCTCGTGGTACAGCGGCAGCACGACCTTGAACGTGGTGCCGAGCGCGGGCTTGCTGCTGACTTCCAGCATGCCACCCAGCTCGGTGATGTATTCGCGGCTCTCGAACACGCCGATGCCCATGCCGGCCGACTTGGTCGAGTCGAAGGGCTTGAACAGGCGTTCGCGGATGAATTCCTCGCTCATGCCTTCGCCGGTGTCGGTGATCTCGATCTCGACCGCATGCGCGCCGTTGTCGACGTCGCGGCGGCCGAGGCGGATCATCACGTGGCCGTCGCGCGGCGTGGCCTCGATCGCATTCTGGATCAGGTGGCCGACCACGCGCTCGAGGCGCTCGCGGTCCGCCATCACTTTCAGGCCCGGCACCTCGACCACCAGCTGCGGTCGCGGCTCGAAGGCGTTCTTCAGCGCCACCGCCTGGCGCACCACCTGCTCGACCGCCAGCGGCAGCGGCTTCTCGGCGTTCTCGGTGCGCGACAGCTTCTGCAGCAGCAGCTTCATCTTCTGCACCGAGTGGTTCAGGGTTTCCAGCATGTCGCGCTGGAACTCGGGGTTGTCCTTGTGCTTCTCGGCGTTGGCGTTCATCAGCGACAGCTGGGCCACCAGGTTCTTCAGGTCGTGCACGACGAAGGTCGACATGCGGTTGAAGGATTCGAACTGGCGCGCCACCATCAGCGCGTTGGCGGCGTCTTCCTGGGCCAGGTGGCCGGCCGCCTGGCTGCCGGCGATTTCCATCAGGTCGATGATTTCCCAGTTCAGCTTGAGCGGGCTGCGCGCGCGCTGCAGCACCACGAAGCCGAACAGCTTCTCGTGCAGGATCAGCGGCACCACCAGCCAGCGGCGCGGATAGTCCAGCAGCCACTGCGGCACGGCCAGGCCCTCGTACTTGTCGGGGCGCTCCACGTACTCGTCGATGTCGATCACCCACTGGGTGCTTTCCATGAACTGGCAGAACGGCGAGTTGTGCGGCTCGGCCATGCTGGTGTCCGGCGCCTGCCAGTGCGCGCGCGGCTCGAAGCGGTTGCCGTCGTCGCGCTGCCACAGCGTGCCGCCGGGGCTTTCGACCAGCGCCGCCATGGCCTGGATCACGCGGTCGCCGAGGTTGGGGCCGCGTTCGGACAGGGTGCGCGTGAAGCGCGTCCATTCCTCGCGGTAGTCGTAGTTATAGGTGAAGAAGTGCTTGCTGATCGAGACCTTCAGCCAGGAGCGGAAGGTGCCGGAAAACAGGATCACGAGCAGCAGGCAGATCGCGCCGAACAGGAAGCCGGCCTGCATCACCGTGCCCCAGCGGCCGCCGAAGAAGCGCAGGTAATAGCCGGCCGAGCCCATCGCCAGCAGGTAGATCGCGGAGCCGAACAGCGCGGCCGAATGGAACATCACGCGCCGCGAGACGCCGACCGAGGTGGTCCAGGATTTGCGGCGCGCCATCGAGGCCGCCAGCAGCGGCACGGTCAGGGCGTTGATCAGGCCGCGCGCATTCCACAGTTCCGGATTCAGGTCGCGGAACAGCATGGTATTGGTGTACAGGTAGAAGTCGTAGGCGAACATGCCGCCGATGCCGAGGCAAGCGAACTTGATCGCCCAGCGCTCTTCGATGGTCTTGTTGCGGTACACCTGTTCGACCAGCAGCATGCCGTACACCGCCAGGCAGGCGAAGGAGGTCACCACCGGCAGCGCGCCCAGGGTGTTCAGGAGTTCGTTGTACCAGTGGCCGATCACCAGCGCCGCCAGCAGCGCCAGGTAGGCGCAGCCGGCCGCGAACAGCGAGGGCCGCATGCCGAAGGGCAGCCGGCTGTTTTCGCCTTGCCAGTGGCCCAGCAGCGCGACCAGGAACACCGACCAGGCGCCGTCGCGCAGCACTTCGAGCGCGCCGGTGAGCGAGGTCCACAACCTGTCGTTGACGGCGTCCCAGGCCAGGGCGGCGGCCCACAGGGCGCTCAGCAGGCAGGCGGCCGACAGGCTGCCGCGCTGGAAGCGCCCGCGCCAGCCCGACAGGACGGGCAATCCCAGCAACAGGTACCCGGCTGCGGCAAACGCGTAACTATAGGCTGTGATATTGGTCACGATGCACGGCGGAGCCGGTCAGCGTCCGCTGCGGAACAGGACGACTTTCAGGGTGTCGATGAGGATCAGGACGTCGAGGAACAGGCTGTTGTTCTTCACGTAGTAGAGGTCGTACTGCAGCTTCTGCAGCGCGTCCTCGGCGGACGACCCGTAACCGTAGCGCACCTGGGCCCAGCCGGTGATGCCCGGCTTGACGCTGTGGCGCACATTGTAATACGGGACCACTTCGATCAGCTGGTCGACGAAATACTGGCGCTCCGGGCGCGGGCCGACGAAGGACATGTCGCCCTTGAACACGTTGAGGATCTGCGGCAGCTCGTCGATGCGGGTCTTGCGCATGAAGTTGCCGATCCGGGTGATGCGCGGATCGTTCTGCTGGGCCCACTGCGGCTTGCCGCCCTTTTCGGCGTCGGTGCGCATGCTGCGGAATTTATGCACGAAGAAGGTCTTGCCGTCCTTGCCCACCCGTTCCTGCGAATAGAACACCGGACCGCGGTCTTCCAGCTTGACGGCCAGCGCGGCCAGCAGCATCAGCGGCAGGGTCAGCACCAGGATGATCACGCTGCACACGATGTCGAAGCTGCGCTTCATGAAGGTGCGGACAAAACTCTGGTCGAAGCCACCGCCGAACACCAGCCAGGACGGCTGCAGCGAGTCGACCCGGATCTGGCAGGTCTCGCGCTCGAAGAAGGTGGCGGCGTCGGTGACCTTCAGGCCGGCCAGTTTGCAGTCGAGCAGTTCCTTGATCGGGAAGCCACCGCGGCGGTTCTGCACCGACACCACGATTTCCTCGACGTTGTACTGGCGCGCCAGCGCCACCAGGGTATCGCCCTCGCGCCCGTTCAGCAGGCTGGTCGAGGGCACGCACAGCTCCTCGGTCGGGGTCGGAACGAAGCCGGTGATGTTGTAGCGGTGGTAGCTGGCGCTCTGCAGGGCCAGGTCGCTGCATTCCTTGGCCAGCGGGCCGCTGCCCAGGAACAGGATGCGCGTCTCCAGGAAGCGCAGCTCCGAGCTCTTGAAGAAGATCATGCGCGCGATGAAGATGCCGGCGGCGGCGATCGCGAACACCAGGGCCAGGATGCCGCGGCCGAAGTACAGGTCCGGGGCGACGTAGAACACCAGGGTCAGGATCAGGAAGCCCATCAGGAAGGAGGGCATCAGCTTCATGAAGAAGGGATTGCGCAGGCCTTCGTTGAAGTCGAGCTGGTACATGCCCATCGCGCTCATGCTGAAGATGATGGCGGCGGTGAAGGCGATGGCCGAGGTGAAGAAGTGGTCGAGGTTCTCGACGTTCGGCAGGCCGAGCGGCTGGCCCAGTTCCATGAAGCGCACCGCCGCGCCGACGTAAGCGGCGCCGAGCAGGACCAGCACCTCGACGAACAGCAGGACGAAGACGATCTTCGACACATAGTGGTTGGAAATCTTAAGCACGCTACCCTCCGGTATTCTTCTTGGTCACATACTGCAGTGCTTATTCGGACAGGTTGTGCACGTACCAGTCCATGGCTTCTTTCAGCCCTTCGCCGATGCGGTGGGTGGGCGCATAGCCCAGCATCGCGGCGGCCTTGCCGATATCGGCCTGCGAATGGCGCACGTCGCCCTTGCGGAAGTCGACGTACACCGGTTTGTGCGCGGCCACGTGCGGGTAGCGCGGCGCCAGCAGCTCGCACATCTGCGCATGCAGCTGGTTGAGCGAGGTGCGGTCGTTCAGCGCCACGTTGTACACCTGGTTGGCGGCGTCGCTGCCGGCCATCGCCGCCAGCAGGTTGATCTGGACCACGTTATCCACATAGCAGAAATCGCGGCTGGTCTCGCCATCGCCGTTGATGCGCAGCTCGTCGTTGCGGATCAGCGCCGCCACCCATTTCGGGATCACGGCCGCATAGGCGCCGTTCGGATCCTGGCGCGGACCGAACACGTTGAAGTAGCGCAGGCCGATCGATTCCATGCCGTAGGTGCGGCCGAACACGTCGGCGTACAGCTCGTTGACGTACTTGGTCACGGCGTACGGCGACAGCGGCTTGCCGATCCGGTCCTCGACCTTCGGCAGGCCTGGGTGGTCGCCGTAGGTCGAGCTGGAGGCGGCGTAGACGAAGCGTTTCACTTTGGCGTCGCGCGCGGCCACCAGCATGTTCAGGAAACCGGTGATGTTCGTTTCGTTGGTCAGCTGCGGATCCGCGATCGAGCGCGGCACCGAGCCCAGTGCGGCCTGGTGCAGGACGAAGTCGATGCCCTCGCAGGCACGTGCGCAATCCTCGGGCGAACGGATGTCGGCCTGCTGGAAAGTAAAGTTGGCCCATGCCGCCTCGCCCACCAGCTCGCGCACCTGGTCCAGGTTGCGCTGGTGGCCGGTGGCGAAGTTGTCGAGGCCCGTGACGCGCTGGTTCAGCTTGAGCAGGGCTTCGACCAGGTTCGAGCCGATGAAACCAGCTGCGCCGGTGACCAGCCAGTGGTAGCTGCGTTGGCGCAGCTGCTGTTGGACGTCTTGAATCTTGTTCACGTTTGCAGACACTTTACTTACGGATTGCGCGGCCGCCCGCGGTCGCGGACGGCCGTAGGGGCGGTATTACAGGCGCCAGACGCAGTAGCCGGCTTCGCTGATCGCCTTCGGATCGAATTGCGACTTGACGTCGATGAAGCAGCCGTTGTCGTTCAGCTTGGCCTGGAAATCGAGCAGCGAATGGGCCAGCACTTCCTTGTGCGGCACGGCCACGACCAGGGCATCGGCTTTCGGCAGGTCTTCCCAGCGTTCCAGCTTGATGCCGTATTCGTGCTGGGCTTCTTCGGCTTCGGCCACCGGATCGTAGACGTGTACCTCGCAGCCGTAGGATTCCAGTTCGTGGACGATGTCCGCGACCTTCGAATTGCGCAGGTCCGGGCAGTTTTCCTTGAAAGTCAGGCCGATCACGTTGACCTTCGAACCCTTCACGTGGAAGCCCGAGGAGATCATCGACTTGACGGTCTTTTCGGCCACGAACTTGGCCATGCCGTCGTTGATGCGGCGGCCCGCCAGGATCACCTGCGGGTGGTAGCCGACCATCTCCGCCTTATGGGTCAGGTAATAAGGATCGACGCCGATGCAGTGGCCACCCACCAGGCCCGGACGGAAGGGCAGGAAGTTCCACTTGGTGCCGGCGGCCTTCAGGACTTCCAGCGTGTCGATGCCGACCTTGTCAAAGATGATCGCGAGTTCGTTCATCAGGGCGATGTTCAGGTCGCGCTGGGTATTCTCGATCACCTTGGCGGCTTCGGCCACCTTGATGCTGGAGGCGCGGTACACGCCGGCGGTCACCACCGATTCGTACAGCTTGGCGACGCTGTCCAGGGTAGCGTCGTCATCGCCCGACACCACTTTCAGGATCGTGGTCAGGGTATGTTCCTTGTCGCCCGGGTTGATGCGCTCCGGCGAGAAGCCGACGTGGAAATCCTCTTTCCACTTCAGGCCCGACTCTTTTTCCATGATCGGGATGCAGACTTCCTCGGTGGCGCCCGGGTAGACGGTCGACTCGAACACGACGATCGCGCCGCGTTTCATGTGCTTGCCGACGGTCTTGCTGGCGCCGGCCAGCGGCGTGAAATCCGGGTTGTGGGCGATGTCCACCGGGGTCGGCACGGCCACCACGATGTAGTCGGCCTGCGCCAGTGCGGATGGGTCGGTGGTGACTTCCAGGTGCTGCGCCGCCTTCAGCTGCTCGGTCGAGACTTCGCCGGTCGGATCAACGAACTTCTTGTAGTTTTCAACTTTGCTGGCCGACAGGTCGAAGCCGATCGTTTTCGCCTTCTTGCCGAACTCGACAGCCAGCGGCAACCCAACATAGCCCAAGCCAACTACTGCGACGACTTCATCTGCTTTCATCTCGCACATTCCGATCAAATATTAATTTTTGCAATTCTGTTAATTTTAAATATAGCATGGAAACAGAATTGCACTCAACAACTGACAAGGATTCTCTCCTTAAAAAACAACAGGATGGCGCTGCTGGCCGTAGTTTCAAGCAGGCAAGCAAAACATCGTAGGCCGCAAGAATTCCAACAAGCAACATCGCTGAGTCAGATGTAATTTTAACATTCTTCGAAAAAGCAATTTGTTTGCGCGGCAATCGTGCGCATAGGAATCATTGCTTTTTTTGATGAACTAGACGTAGAAGAGTATGAGTTCGCGGGCACCAGTGTGGCGAACGGTAACTTATTGATTTACTGAGAGGAGTTGGCGCGGCTGGCGGGGATCGAACCCACGACCCTTGGCTTCGGAGGCCAATACTCTATCCACTGAGCTACAGCCGCGCAGGAGTGAAGCGAAGGATACAGAGTTTTGACCGGCACGTCTATGGACACTAATGTTGGCCATAGAGAAATTGCGTTTCCATTAACGTGCTTTCGATCTATAATCGCCCGGTTCCGCGCCATTTATGACGGGTAAGGTAGCTAAGCGCCGGACGCCAGCAGGTTTTTTTATTGTTTAAGTAAGGAAATCATGAGCGACGCACATCACAGTGAACACCAGGCTTTCATCCGAACCCCGAAACAGCTGATCGCCGCAGTGGCCGGGTTTTTCCTCGTCATCGTCATCGGCATCATCTTGTTGGTGTCGTTCGTGACCAATCAACATTTGACGGGCGCGGGCTCGGAAGGCCAGAACCCGGAATCGGTCGTGGCGCGCCTGCGTCCGGTTGCCGAAGAAGGTTTCGCACTGAAGGATGCGAATGCGCCCAAGGTGCTGCAGAACGGCCAGGCCGTCTATACCGCCGTGTGCGCCGCCTGTCACGCCACCGGTGCCGCCGGTGCACCGAAAGCCGGCGATGCCGGCGCCTGGAGCGCACGCATCGCGCAAGGTTACGACACTCTCCTCCAGCACGCGATCAACGGTATCCGCGCCATGCCTGCCAAGGGTGGCAACCCGGACCTGGACGATGTCGAGGTGGCGCGCGCCCTTGTATATATGACGAATCAATCGGGCGGCAAGTTCAAGGAGCCGGAAGCGCCGGCACCTGCCACCCAGGTGCAAGCCGCTGCGCCTGCTGCGCCTGCTACTCCTGCGGCCGCTGCTCCTGCTGCGGCCCCGGCAGCCGCTGCTCCCTCGCCAGCCGGCGCGCCGGTGATGGCCGCCGCAGACAGCGGCGCCGGCAAGGCCTTGTACGGCTCCACCTGCATGGCCTGCCATGGCGCCGGCATTGCGGGTGCGCCGAAGATGGGCGACAAGGCTGCCTGGGCGCCGCGCATTGCCCAAGGCAACCTGGTGTTGTACGAGCATGCGCTCAAGGGCTTCCAAGGCAAGACCGGCATGATGCCGCCGAAGGGTGGGTCGAGCGCGCCGGATGGCGACGTGAAAAGTGCGGTCGACTATATGGTAGCCGCAGCAAAGTAACAATTTCTCTCTTACAAGAAGCCGCCCGAGGGCGGCTTTTTTGTTTTTTGTTTTTAAATCAATGTTTTTAACCATACAAAAAACTGTCGAAATTACATTGCTTCCGAATAATATTCATAAGTTGCTAGACAATATTTCGTTGCCCTACGGGAACAAACAGCCACTTATTTGACTTTTTCCGTGCATCACTAATTTCTTTGGCGTAATCTAGCGTTACCGAACAAAAAGAAACCGACTAGCGCTTAACCAGAGAAACCCGAAATGAAATCTGTTAAAAACTTCTTGTCGCTCCGGCGTCTTTCCGTTGTTGTCGCCAGCTCCGCACTCGCCGCCTGTGGCGCGGGTAGCGATCAGACCCAGGGCACCGCTTCCAGCGCCCAGACCGCTGCGTCCCTCAGCACCTCCCTGCCGGGCATACTGACCGGCCCGATCACCACCACCGTGCCGCCCTCGACCGGCGGCACGACCACGCCCACTGCCGTCTCCGGCACGGGCATTACCGATATCCGTTTCGAAAACACCAGCACGAGCGCAACCCAGACCAATGTTCCTGTGACTTTCGGTCAAGTTTTCGCTCAAGGCAACCTGCTCGCAACCGACAAGCTGACCGGTCGCCTGGAAGACGGCACCACGGTGCCGCTGCAGGTCGACGTCAAGGCGACTCACCCCGACGGCTCGGTGCGCCATGCCATTATTTCTGCTGTCGTGCCGAGCATCGCCCCGGCCAAGGTGCGCACCATGTCGCTGGTGAAAGGCGGCACCGCGCCGACCGGCACCGTCACCACCGATTCCCTGCTGCGCAGCGGCTTCACCGCGTCAGTCCACGCCAAAATTGGCGGCGTCGATTACTACGCCTCGGCCGACGAGCTACTGAAGAGCGCCACTGCGACCACTTGGCTGAACGGCCCGATCGCCACCGAATGGCAAGTTTCGGCCCCGCTGCGTACCAGCAGCGGCGCACAGCACCCGCACCTCTCGGCGCGTTTCGCCGTTCGCTGGTATGCCGGTACGAACAAGGCGCGCGTCGATGTCGTTGTCGAGAACGACTGGGCGTATGAACCGTCGCCGCAGAACTTCACATATGACGCCAGCGTCGTCATGGGCGGCAAGTCGGTCTACAGCAAAGCCGCGATGACCCATTACCACCATGCCCGCTGGCGTCAGGTGTTCTGGTACAACACTGCTGCACCGGAACTCAACGTCAAGCACAACACGGCTTACCTGATCGCCTCGAAGGCGATCCCGAACTACGACCAGAGCGTGGTCGTTCCGGAAACCGCACTGGCGGCGCTGAAGACGAAGTGGACCGGTAACCTGACGCAACCGATGGGCACGGGCATGGCGATTTCGTATATGCCGAACACCGGCGGCCGTCCTGATATCGGCCTGCTGCCGGGCTGGAGCGCGACCTATCTGTTGAGCATGGACAAGCGCGCCAAGGAAGTCATGCTTGGTACTGCCGACCTGTCGGGCAGCTGGTCGTCGCACTACCGCGACCGCAAGACCGATCGGCCCATGAGCGTGGCAGACTATCCTTACGCCACGATCCTGGCCCGCGCCACCGACACCTTTAATACGGCGACCAAGCAATACGAAGCCTTCCCGGCATGTGCATCGTCGACGGCTTGCACCACGCCGAACACGCACGACGCGGCGCACCAACCGAACCTGGCCTACCTGCCTTACCTTGTCACGGGTGACTATTACTACCTGGAAGAGCTGCAGTTCTGGGCGATGTGGAACTCGTTCTCGTCGAATCCTTACTACCGCCAGTACGCAAAAGGCCTGTATGTGTCCGACCAGATCCGCGGCCAGGCCTGGAGCTTGCGCACCGCGTCCGAAGCGGCTTACATCACGCCGGACAGCAACCCGTTGAAGGCGACGTTCACGAACATCGTCAACAACAACTTGGACTTCTACAACGCGACCTATACGAACAATCCGTCTGCAACCGGCCTGGGCGTTCTGACCGACAGCCATGCTCTCGGCTACGACAACGGTACCGGTCTCGCTCCTTGGCAGGATGACTTCTTCACCTCGGCCGTCGGTCATAGCGCTGAACTCGGCTTTACCAAGGCGAACGCCTTGCTGGCATGGAAAGCGAAGTTCCCGATCGCCCGCATGGTGGGTGCAGGCACCTGCTGGATCGATGCCGCTATCTACTCGATGAAGGTACGCGATTCGTCGACCAGCCCGTTCTACAACACGATCGCCGAAGCCTACAAAGCCAGCCACACGGCCGACATCCTGGCCTTGGAATGCAATAGCGCCGCCATGGCAAGCAAGCTCGGCCTGAAGGTCGGTGAAATGAAGGGCTACGCATCGCAACCGGACGGCTATCCGTCGAACATGCAGCCGGCACTGTCGTACGCCGCAACCGTCGGTGGCAACGTAGGCAAGAACGCTTGGGCCCTGTTCGCAGGCCGTAGCGTCAAGCCCAACTACGGCAACGGCCCGCAGTTTGCCATCGTTCCGCGCTGATTTGACCTGATCTAATCTGCACGCAAGCCGAGGTAGCGCCAGCCAGCGCTGCCTCGGTTTTTTTACATGCCTTCTTGTAACTTCTTGTCGCTTTTACGCCATTACTTTAATTTTTTCTGTAACAATTTTCTGCACGACAAAAATAAGCTCTGTCATAGAGCGATGCCTAGGAAAAAGAACATTTAGTCATCAATCTTGTTACACATGGTTACTTTCCGCGTCACAATTTGTTCGCTAAGCTTGAGGTTTCGCGTTTCCGATAAGCATTGACTTTCGAAACGGACTCTCTTTCTTGGACTAGAGGAAACACATGCAAGGTCGAATCAACCCGTCCACCCGTAAGAC
The DNA here is from genome assembly GCF_918697865.1 of Massilia sp. Bi118. GTDB lineage: Bacteria > Pseudomonadota > Gammaproteobacteria > Burkholderiales > Burkholderiaceae_D > Telluria. The sequence continues at coordinate 168,532 of NZ_CAKKMV010000006.1, forward strand.
TTCCATCTTCGTTCCGGCCGCTCTTCTCGGCCTGGCATTCGCATCGTCCGCTTCGGCCGCCACCTTGTCGGTGGGTCCGGGCAAAATCTACGCAAGCCCTTGCAAGGCCATCGCTGTCGCGAAAAGCGGCGACGTGGTCGAAATTACCGGCAACACGACCTATAGCGGCGACGTCTGCGGCGTCTACGCCAGCAACATCACCATCCGCGGCGTGAACGGCCGCCCGAAGATCAATGCCAACGGCAAAAACGCCATGGGTAAAGGTATCTGGGTGGTTTCAGGCAGCAACGTCACCGTCGACAACGTCGAGATGTACGGCGCCAAGGTCGCCGACAAGAACGGCGCCGCGCTGCGCCTTGAAGGCGTCAACTTCACGCTGAGGAATTCCTTCCTGCACGATAACGAGAACGGTATCCTGAGCAACTCGAATACCTCGAGCAATATCGTGATCGAATACAGCGAGTTCGGCCACAACGGCTATGGCGACGGTTACAGCCACAACCTGTACATCAACAACGTCGGCAGCCTGACCTTCCGCTACAACTATTCGCACGACGCGAACATCGGCCACAACCTGAAGTCGCGTGCACGCGTCAACACGATCGTGTACAACCGCTTCTCGTCCGGCGTGGCCGGCAGCACCGCGATCGGCAAGCCGAGCTACGAGATCGACCTGCCGAACGCCGGCACTTCCTATGTGATCGGTAACGTGATCCAGCAGCCGTCTGTCAACGGCAACCCGACCCTGCTGGCCTACGGCGAAGAAGGCGCGAGCAACCCGGGCAAGGACCTGTACGTGGTGAACAACACCTTCCTGAACGACAACAGCTCGAGCGGCACCTTCGTGATGGTCGGTTCGGGCGTGACCACCCCGGTCCTGCTGCAGAACAACATCTTCGGCGGCACCGGCACCCTGAGCACCCAGACCAGCGCGGTCCAGAAGACCAACTACCGCTCGGTGTCACCGGGCTTCGTGAGCCGCTCGGCCTGGGACCTGCGTCCACTGGCGAATGCGTTGGTGACCAACGCCGGTTCGACCCCGGGTACCTCGAGCAGCGGCGTCTCGCTCAAGCCGGTCGCGCAGTACAAGCACACGGCGTCCGGCGTGGCCCGTCCGGTGCTGGGCAATCTCGACATCGGCGCCTACGAGGCGCAGTAATCAGTGCGCGTGGGTGCGCGCGTCGGCAATCGTCGCGCGCGCATCTGCAAAGATCTCCGGAATACTGCCCAGGCACCGTGCGCGCTCGGCCGCGATGCGCTGGCGGTTCTGTTCCAGATTCTGTGCCGTCAGCGCAATGCCGAACGGCACTTCTTCTCCCAGTACGCGGCGCAGGATCAAGTCCCCGGTGGCGGACTTGAAGTGGCCGGCTTCCCAATACCATTTCGTGGTGCTGCGCAGATCGCCTGCTGCCGGAATCGCTTCGCACTGGACCGCATCGAAGCCGCTGAAGTCCCAGAGATGGATGCGGGCATTCGGCTGGCGCCGGCGCATTGCATCGACCTCCTGCACCAGCACGCGCTTCCATTCTTCCATCGTCGGCTGCAGCCCGGCTTCCTCGAACATGGCCATCAGCTGGGCATGGTAGGGATAGATAACCAAGTTCACTTCGGTGCCGTCCTGCGCCATGCGCGCCAGCATTTCGCGCAGGCGGTCAATGCTGGCTGAACTGCCGGTGCCCTTGAGGAACAGGTTGGCCGGCTTGCGCACCAGGTTCTTGGCGTTTTCCTGCGCGCGTTGCTTGAAGATGGCGTTATAGCCCTCCTGGCGCGCATATTTCCGGTACTCGAGCAAGGGCGTATGGCCGCTCGCCGTCAGGGTCTCCACTTCCGGCGCTTTCTGGATCGACAAGGTGCGCGCGGCGTCCATCAGCGATTTCAGGGAAAACACGGTGTCCACGCGCCATTGCCACGACTGCGCATTGGCCGGCTGGGATGCCGGCTGGCTGTCCGGCTGCACCAGGAAATCCAGGAACTCGACGCCGACCACCGCCATCGCGGGAGGCGGAACGTCGCGTCGCACCTCTTCGAAGACACGCTGCGAGACCGCCAGGCTAGTTCCGGCCAGGGCCAGGTTGTAAGCCGGATAGCCGTGCGAGTGCAAGGGTCCGCTGTCCGGATCGAAACCGACTTCGACCCGCGAATTGCCCAGCAAGAGCGCCTTGGGACGGGCCGTTTTGGCCTGGGCGACCTTGATTTGCTCGCGATACTGTTCCGGCAGCGGTTTGATGCGATTGAAGCCTTCGGCATCGACCAGGCCGAACTGGTGATATGGGTCGGCCACGACGACGAAACCCGTGACCAATACCGCACCGGCGGCAAGGATGCCTGCGCACCATGCCGTGAAGACGGCGAAAGACGGCGTACGTTCCGCTGCCGCCGCGACGCCGGGCAGGCTGGCGAACTCATCATCCTGGCTGTGGATATGTTCCATCGTTCGACCTTAAAACTGGAAATAAAGGAATTCGGCAGGGCGGCTGAGCGACAGCATGCTGCCCAATAAAATGGCGCCGATATAGATGCCCCAGCGCCTGGACGGCTGCCAGACCTGCCATGTGGCGCGGTACGGCCGGCTGGCGCCGCCCAGCGCCGACTCGTAGCGGACCATGATCTGCTGGGTATTCGGCAGGCAGAAGGCGATCAGGCCGCCGATGACCACCCATTGCCAGGTTTCGAGGAAACGCGAGCCGCCGCCCATATAAAACACGACGCCCCAATGCTCGAGCACCGGCTTCAGGCCGCCGAGCTGCGCACCGATCGATGCCGGCAGGCCAAGGCCGTGGACACCGGCCATGCCCTGCAGGATCAGCAGCGCCTTGCCCATGTCGGCCGCGCGGAAGAACACCCAGGCGACGCACACCGCGGCAAAGGTCAGCGCGACGCTGAAGAGGGCCCACGGACGCGACGTGCGGGGGAAGCCGATCCTGGTCGCCAGGGCTTCCCAGCTGTGATTGATGACCAGGTAGACGCCGTGCAGCAAGCCCCAGATCACGTAATTCAGGCCCGCGCCATGCCACAGGCCGCCGAGCACCATGGTCAGCATCAGGTTCACGTAACGCCGTACCCGTCCCTTGCGGTTGCCGCCGAGCGGCACATACAGGTAGTCGCGCAGGAAGCGGGATAGGGTCATGTGCCAGCGCCGCCAGAACTCGACGATGTTCACGGATTTATACGGCGAATCGAAATTCAGCGGCAGGCGGATGCCAAACAGCAGCGAGATGCCGATCGCCATGTCCGAATAGCCGGAAAAATCGAAGTAGAGCTGGAAGGCATAGGCCAGCACGCCACCCCATGCCAGGGCCAGCGAAAACATGTCGCTTTTATCGAAGAGGAAGTTCGCGTAGGGCGCGAGGTTATCGGCAATCAGGACTTTCTTGGCCAGACCGATCGCAAAAATACTCAGGCCGACCGCCAGGTTCCGGTTTGAAAAGCGGTAGCTGGCGGCGCGGCCGAATTGCGGCATCATTTCCGCGTGATGCAGGACCGGGCCGGCAATCAAGTGCGGGAAATAAGTGATGAACAGGACGTAATGCAGGAAGCGGGATTCGCTCACCTTGCTCTGGTAGGTGTCCACCAGATAAGCGATCTGGGTGAAGGTGAAGAAGGAAATACCGATCGGAAGAATGATATGCAGCGCCGGGATATCGGCGCCGGTCAGGCCATTGACGCCCGAAATGAAAAAGTCGGTGTATTTGTAATAGGCGAGCAGCAGCAGGTCGGCGCCGACCGCGGCCGTCAGCCACTGCTTGCGCGCCGGTCCGCTGGCCGCGCCTATGCGTTGCCCCATCCAGTAATTGAAGACGATGGAGCCCAGCAGCAGCGGAATGTAAGCCACACTCCACCAGCCATAAAAGATCAGCGATGCCAGCGCCAGCCATGCGGCGGCATATTCATGGCTCTTCCGGGCGAGCATGAAATAGCCGAGCGCAGTCAGCGGCAGGAAAAGGAAAAGAAAAGTAAACGAATTGAACAGCATGGATATGCTTTTAGGCTGGGCAGAGTTCTGGACGCGAAAGCCGCTGCAGGACGCAGTTTGACTTATATCAAAGTGATTTTTTGTACAGGGTAATGCGGAAGAGTTCGTTTAGCAACATATAAAAGGGCCACTGTTGTCTGCCGGGTAAACCGGCGGACAACAGTGGCCGCGGCGCGATGCAGGGCGCTTAAAAGGTGTTTATCACCGGATGCGCTTCACCAGATAATCACCCGCTCCTTCGGCGCCAGGTACATCTTGTCCCCCGGCTTGACGCCGAAGGCTTCATAAAAGCCCGGCTGGTTGCGCAGCGTGCCGTTGGCGCGGAACGCATCCGGCGAGTGCGGGTCGGCCTTGATCTGCGCGATGGTCTGCTGCTCGCGCATCTTGGCGCGCCACACCTGGGCCCAGCCCATGTACAGGCGCTGCTCGCCGGTGTAGCCGTCGATGACCGGCGCCTTCTTCCCCTTCAGCGAGATTTTATAAGCCTTGGTGGCGATCGCCAGGCCGGAGTTGTCGGCGATGTTCTCGCCCAGGGTCAGCTCGCCGTTCACGTGGTAGCCCGGCAGTGGCTCGAAAGCGTTGTACTGGTTCACCAGCATCGCGGTCTTGGCCTTGAAGTTCTTGTGGTCGGCCTTGCTCCACCAGTCGCGCAAGTTGCCGTTGCCGTCGTACTGGGCGCCCTGGTCGTCGAAGCCATGGCTGATCTCGTGGCCGATCACGGCGCCGATGCCGCCATAGTTCACCGCGTCGTCGGCGTTGGCGTCGAAGAAGGGCGACTGCAGGATCGCGGCCGGGAACACGATCTCGTTCATCTCCGGGTTGTAGTAGGCGTTCACCGTCTGCGGCGTCATGCCCCACTCGTCGCGGTCGATGGGTTTGCCCAGCTTGTCGATCTCGCGGTCGGCGGCGACCACGCGCGCGCGCATCACGTTGCCGACCAGGTCATCGCGCTTCACTACCAGCTTCGAATAATCCTTCCACTTGTTCGGGTAGCCGATCTTCGGGGTGAACCTGGCCAGCTTGGCTTGCGCTTCCTTTTTGGTGGCGGGGCTCATCCAGTCGAGCTTGTTGATCGACTCTTTATAGGCGGCCAGCAGGTTCTTCACCAGCGCCTCCATGCGTGCCTTGCGCGCCGGCGGGAAGTATTCGGCCACATACAGCTTGCCCAGCGCCTCACCCTGCGCACGCTCGACCGCGCCGACGCCACGCTTCCAGCGAGGTTCCAGCTCCGGGGTGCCGGACAGGGTCTTGCCATAGAAGCCGAAGCGCTCGTCGACGAAGGCCTTCGACAGGTAGCCGGCGTAGGCGTCGACCAGGTGCATCGCTAGAAAAGCCTTCCAGGTGTCGAGCGAGGTCTTGTTCGACAGCTCGACGAAGGCTTTCAGGTAGCTCGGCTGGCCGACGATGACGTAGCTCGTCTTGCCGGACAGGCCGGCGGCGTCCAGCCAGGACTTCCAGCCGTAGCCGGGCGCCAGCTTGTCGAGGTCGGCCAGGTTCACCTTGTTGTAGGCCTTGATCGGATCGCGCAGCTCGACCTTGGTCCACTGGATCTTCGCGATCTCGGTCTCGAAGCCGACGATGGAGCGCGCATCGAACACGGCGCGCGGGTTGCCGGCCAGTGTCAGCGTGCGCTCGACGTGCTGCTCGTACTTCGCCTTGGCGTAGGCCAGCTTGGCGTCGTCGTCCTTCAGGTAGTAGTCGCGGTCCGGCATCGCCAGGCCGCCCTGGCCGATGTCGGCCACGTACTTGGTGGAGTCCTTGTTGTCCTGGTGGATGCCGAAGTCGAAGGGTACGTTGACGCCGATCTTGCCGAGGTGGGCCAGCAGGGCCGGCAGCTCGGCCTTGTCCTTCAGCGCGGCGATCCTGTCCAGCTCCGGCTTCAAGGGCGCGATGCCCAGCTGTTCCAAGCGCGGCTCGTCCATGAAGCTGGCATAGAAGTCGCCGATGCGCTGCTCGTCGGCGCCTTTGACGCCCTCCTTGGCCGAGACTTTCTCGATGATGCCGCGCAGCTGGGTCAGCGAATCCTCATACAACTGGTCGAAGGAGCCCCAGCTGGCCTGGTCGGCGGGGATTTCGACGGTCTGCAGCCACTTGCCGTTCAGGTGGGCGAAGAAGTCGTTTTGCGGGCGCACCGCGGGATCGATGTACTGGGTGGCGATGCCGCTGGCCAGGACCGGGCGCGAGGCGGCGGATGCGCTGGTTTTGGCCGCGGGCGCGGCGTGAGCGAAGCCGGCGGCCAATGCCAGGCTCAATGCGCTCAATGCAAGGCGTTTCATGACAGGACGTCCCTTCGTTTGTTGTTGTCTTCTTATTGTAGCGCCAATAAAAAAGGCCGCGGCATGCCGCGGCCTTCATTACAACAGTGAGGTGTTTACCAGATGATCACGCGCTCGGTCGGCGCCAGGTACATCTTGTCGCCCTGCTTCACCTTGTAGGCTTCGTAGAAGCCCGGCTGGTTGCGCAGGGTGCCGTTGGCGCGGTACTGGCCCGGCGAGTGCGGGTCGGTCTTCACTTGCACGATCTGCTGCTGCTCGCGCATCTTCGAGCGCCACACCTGCGCCCAGCCCGCGTACAGGCGCTGGTCGCCGGTCATGCCGTCGATCACCGGTGCCGCCTTGCCCTTCAGCGAGATGTGATAGGCCTTGTAGGCGATCGCCAGGCCGGAGTTGTCGGCGATGTTCTCGCCCAGGGTCAGCTCGCCGTTCACGTGGTAGCCCGGCAGTGGCTCGAAGGCGTTGTACTGCTTGACCAGTGCGGTGGTCTTGGCCTTGAAGTTCTTGTGGTCTGATGCGGTCCACCAGTCGCGCAGGTTGCCGTCGCCGTCGTACTGGGCGCCCTGGTCGTCGAAGCCGTGGCTGATCTCGTGGCCGATCACGGCGCCGATGCCGCCATAGTTGACCGCGTCATCCGCGTTGGCGTCGAAGAACGGCGGCTGCAGGATCGCGGCCGGGAACACGATTTCATTCATCTCCGGGTTGTAGTAGGCGTTGATGGTCTGCGGCGTCATGCCCCATTCGTCGCGGTCGATCGGCTTGCCCAGCTTGTTGATCTCGCGGTCGGCTTCGACCACGCGCGAACGCATCACGTTGCCGACCAGGTCGTCACGCGACACCACCAGCTTCGAATAGTCCTTCCACTTGTTCGGGTAACCGATCTTCGGGTTGAACTTGGCCAGCTTGGCTTGCGCTTCCTTCTTGGTGGCCGGGCTCATCCAGTCGAGCTTGTCGATCGACTGCTTGTAGGCGGCCAGCAGGTTCTTCACCAGGGCTTCCATGCGCGCTTTTTTCTCGGCCGAGAAGTACTTGTCCACGTACAGCTTGCCCACCGCTTCGCCCTGCGAACGCTCGACCGCGCCCACGCCACGCTTCCAGCGCGGTTCCATTTCCTTCACGCCCGACAGGGTCTTGCCGTAGAAGTCGAAGCGCTCGTCGACGAAGTTCTTCGACAGGAAGCTGCCGTAGGATTCGATCAGGTGCAGCGACAGGTAGGCCTTCCAGGTATCGATCGGGGTCTTGTTGGCGACTTCCATGAAGGACTTCAGGTAGGTCGGCTGGCCCACGATCACGTAGGTGGCCTTGCCCGACAGGCCGGTGGTGTCCAGCCAGGTCTTCCAGTCGAAGCCCGGGGCGACCGTGTTCAGGTCGGCCAGGTTGACCTTGTTGTAGGCCTTGATCGGGTCGCGCAGCTCGACCTTGGTCCACTGCACCCTGGCGATCTCGGTCTCGAAGTCGACGATGGCGCGGGCAGAGGCGGCGGCGTTCTTGTCGCCGGCCATGCTCAGCATCTTCTCGACGTGCTGCTGGTACTTGGCCTTGGTGGCGGCCAGCTTGGCGTCGTCGGCCTTCAGGTAGTAGTCGCGGTCCGGCATGCCCAGGCCGCCCTGGCCGATGTCGGCGACGTACTTGGTCGAATCCTTGTTGTCCTGGTGGATGCCGAAGTCGAAGGGCACGCCCACGCCGATCTTGCCCAGGTGGGCCAGCAAGGCCGGCAGCTCCGACTTGTCCTTCAGTGCGGCGATCTTGTCCAGCTCACCCTTCAGCGGGGTCGCGCCCAGCTGTTCCAGGCGCGCTTCGTCCATGAAGCTGGCGTAGAAGTCGCCGATGCGCTGTTCGTCGGTGCCCTTGGCGGCGTTCTTCTTGGCGACGTTCTCGATGATGCCGCGCAGCTGCGGCAGGGTGTTCTCGCGCAGTTCCATGAACGAGCCCCAGCTCGACTTGTCCGACGGGATCTCGACGGTCTTGAGCCACTTGCCGTTCAGGTATTCGAAGAAATCGTCCTGCGGGCGCACGGACGATTCGATGTATTGGGTAGCGATGCCGGCGCTCAGGGTCTGGCCCTTGGTGGCGGTGGCTTTCGCGGCGGCGGCGGCGCCGCTGCCCTCTGCGTGGCTGACGCTGGCGATCAGGGCCAGGGTCAGGGCGCTCAACAGGTACTGCTTCTTCATTCTTGCATCTCCCTCGGTATTATTGGTGGATGGGGGCAGCGGGATCGCCGCCGCCCCTGTTCTGGCGCTTGGTATTACCAGATCGTGACGCGCTCTTCAGGCTTCAGGTACATCTTGTCGCCTTCCTTGACGCCGAAGGCTTCATAGAAGGCGGCCTGGTTGCGCAGGGTGCCGTTGGCGCGGAACTGGCCCGGCGAGTGCGGATCGGTTTTCACCTGGTTGATCGCCGCCTCGTCGCGCATCTTCGAGCGCCACACCTGGCCGAAGCCCATGAAGAAGCGCTGGTCGCCGCTCAGGCCGTCGATCACCGGGGCCGGCTGGCCGTGCAGCGAGATCTTGTAGGCTTTATAGGCGATGGCGAGACCCGAGTTGTCGCCGATGTTCTCGCCCAGGGTCAGGGCGCCGTTGACGTGGTAGCCCGGCACCGGTTCGAAGGCGTCGTACTGCTTGACCAGCATGTCGGTCTTGGCCTTGAAGCGGGCCTCGTCTTCCTTGGTCCACCAGTTGCGCAGGTTGCCGTCGCCGTCCGACTGGCTGCCCTTGTCGTCGAAGCCGTGGCCGATTTCGTGGCCGATCACGGCGCCGATCGCGCCGTAGTTGACCGCGTCATCCGCGGCGGCGTTGAAGAAGGGCGGCTGCAGGATCGCGGCCGGGAACACGATCTCGTTCAGGCGCGAGTTGTAGTAGGCGTTGATGGTCTGCGGCGTCATGCCCCATTCTTCGCGGTCGATCGGCTTGCCCAGCTTGTTGATGTTGCGGTTGTAGCTGAAGGTCGCGGTGCGCATCACGTTGCCGATCAGGTCATCCTTCTTGATCGCCAGCTTCGAGTAGTCGCGCCACTTGTTCGGGTAGCCGATCTTCGGGTTGAACTTGGCCAGCTTGGCTTGCGCTTCCTTCTTGGTCTCCGGGCCCATCCAGTCGAGCTTGTCGATGGATTCCTTGTAGGCGGCCAGCACGTTCTTCACCAGCTCTTCCATGCGCGCCTTGCGCTCCGGCGGGAAGTACTGGGCGGTGTATTCACGGCCCAGGGCTTCGCCCAGCGCGCCTTCGACGGTGCTGACGCCACGCTTCCAGCGCGGTTCCATTTCCTTCACGCCCGACAGGGTCTTGCCGTAGAAATCGAAGCGCTCGTCGACGAATTTCTTGGACAGGAAAGGCGAGAACTCGCGCAGCACCTGCCACTGGAAATAGGACTTCACGGTCTCGAGATCGGTCTTGGCCAGCACCTGGTTGAAGCCGGTGATGTAGCTCGGCTGGCCGACGATGACGTAGTCCGCTTTGTTGCCGATGCCGGCGGCGCCCAGCGCGGCCTTCCAGTCGTAGTCCGGGGTCAGCCTGGACAGCTCGTCCACGCTCATCTTGTTGTAGCTCTTGTTCGGGTCGCGCAGGTCGACGCGGTTCCACTGCGCCTGGGCCAGCTCGGTCTCGAAGGCGACGATGGCCTTGGCCTTGGCGGCGGCATCCTTGTCGCCGCTGAGCGCCAGCATGTTGGCGACGTGCTGCTCGTACTTGGCCTTGATGCCGGCCATGCGCTTGTCATCCATCTTCAGATAATAGTCGCGGTCCGGCAGACCCAGGCCGCCCTGGCGGATGTAGGTCGCGTACTTGGTCGATTCCTTGGCATCCTGGGCCACGCCGATGCCGTAAGGGACCGACACGCCGATCTGCGACAGGTGGGCCACCAGGGCCGGCACGCCCTTCTTGTCCTTCAGCGCGCGGATGCGATTCAGCTCGCCGGCCAGCGGCTTCGCGCCGAGGGTTTCGAGCTTCTTCTCGTCCATGAAGCTGGTGTACAGGTCGCCGATCTTCTGCTCGTCGCTGCCGGCCTTCTTGCCCGGCTTCTTCTGGACCGTTTCGACGATGCCGCGGATCTGGCCCTGGGTGCTGTCACGCAGCGCGATGAAGGTGCCCCAGCTGGTGCGGTCCGACGGGATTTCCGTGGTCTGCAGCCATTTGCCGTTCAGGTGGCCGAAGAAATCGTCCTGGACGCGCACGCCCTGGTCGATGTACTGCGTCTCGATGCCGGAGGTCGTGCCGGCGGCAGCGGAATGGACATTGTCGGCGGCGCCGGCGAAGGCGGCCATCATGGACAGGGTCAGGGTGCTCAGAAGGTAACGTTTCACGAAGATGTCCTTGGTTGCGGGATATGAACGGCTTGTGGCCATCGGCAAATGTATCACAGCCCGGCTTGCCAAAACCGGGCTGTTGTCTGGCAATTACACTGGAATAGGAATGGGAGTGAACCGGCGTGGCGCCGGTACATATGGCCTGCAGTGCGTGCGGCCTGCTCTTCCTGGGCGGAAGCCCATGCGTGTCCCGCCGTGCCCGGCAAGGCCAGGCAGGCCATCGGGATCAGTTTGCTCATGCTTATCGTTGATCGGTTGCCCGGACTGTTGCCGTCCGGTTGGACCAAATTCTAGCCGTTAAGCATAGCCAGGATACGGGTCAGGCGCCCGATGTTACTTTACGATACATCGTATGTATGTCTAACCGCCGATATTGATGCCGCCGGCGCTGCCACCCATGCCGCCCATGCCACCGCCGGGTCCGCCCATGCCGCCACGGCCGTGACCGCCCATCCCGCGGCCGCCGCGTTCTCCGCCCTTCTCGCCGCCCCGCTCGCCACCCGGACGTCCTTCCGGCACCACGCGCAGCAGCTGTTCGTTCACCAGGGTCGCCACCTGGCGCCGCTGGGTATCGTCGAGGGCGTCGTTCAGGCCGAGCCAGAGTTCGCGCAGCTGCTTGTCTTCCTGGACGACGGCGGCGCTTTCAGCCTCCACCAGGGCGTTCAGTTCGCGCAGTTCGACGTCCGGCTTCGCCAGCAGCGTTTTCGCCTTGTCCTGCAGCGCCTCGCGGCGGTGCTGGCGCTCGCGCAGCACGGCGCGCGAGCGGCTTTCGACCTGTTGCCACAGGGTCTGCTGGTTGGCGTTCAGGTTCAGCGACTTCTTGAATTCGGACGTCATCGGCACAAGGTCTTCGGCGCGCATGTCCATCAACGGGACGGCAAGCGTCGACCCTGCGGCGCCGAGGGCACAGGCGAACAGGCAGGCGCGAAGGAGGCGGGTAGGCATAGGGATCGTCACCATAAAAAAGCCCACGGGGGCACCGTGGGCAAAGACCACTTCAAGAAGTGGAGAGAGAGAAAAACTGATAAGAACTATAGGCTCGGGGATTTTCTCTCGTGTTGATTCTTACAATTACTTACGGCACGCTATCCGGGGCCATACACGGATTTACAAGTTCCCTTAAATCGTAAAGGGAATGAAACCGTAAACGTAAAAACGCCATTCCCGCTTTCACGGGAATGGCGTTGTTTTACTATAGCGGGTCTTAGTCGCGCTGCAGCTGGCGGCGCTCCGGAATCAGATCCTTCGCATCGACCAGATTGTCCTTGTAGGAATCGAAAATCCTGGCCAGCGCATCGCGCATATTCACTTGCGGCGACCAGCCCAGCTCCGACACCGTGTTCTCGATCTTCGGCACGCGGTTCTGCACGTCCTGGTAGCCGGCGCCGTAGTAGGCGCCCGAGCTGGTCTCGACCAGCTTCACCTCTTTGGCGGTGTCGCGGTATTCCGGGTACTCGGCGGCCAGTTCCAGCATCATGTGGGCCAGTTCGCGGATCGAGTAATTGTTCGACGGGTTGCCGATGTTGTAGATCTTGCCGCTGGCCTTGCCATCCTTGTTGTCGATGATGCGCACCAGGGCGTCGATGCCGTCGTCGACATAGGTGAAGGAGCGCTTCTGGGCGCCGCCGTCGACCAGCTGGATCGGTTCGCCGCGCACGATATGGCCCAGGAACTGGGTCAGCACGCGTGAGGAACCCTCTTTCGGAGTGTGGATCGAATCCAGGCCGGCGCCGATCCAGTTGAACGGGCGGAACAGGGTGAAATTCAGGCCTTCCATGCCGTAGCCCCAGATCACGCGGTCCATCAGCTGCTTGGAGCAGGCGTAGATCCAGCGCGGCTTGCTGATCGGGCCGTAGACCAGTTCCGAGTTTTCCGGGTCGAATTCGTCGTCGTGGCACATGCCGTAGACTTCCGAGGTCGACGGGAACACCAGGTGCTTCCTGTACTTGGCGGCCGAACGGACGATCGGCAGGTTCGCCTCGAAGTCCAGCTCGAACACCTTGAGCGGCGCCTGGACATAGGTCGACGGGGTCGCGATGGCGACCAGCGGCAGGATCACGTCGCACTTCTTGACGTGGTACTCGACCCATTCCTTGTTGATCGTGATATCGCCTTCGAAGAAATGCATGCGCGGGTGGCTCAGGAGCTCCGTGATGCGCTCGGAATTCATGTCCATGCCGTAGACTTCCCAGTCGGTAGTCTCGAGGATGCGCTTGGACAGATGGTGGCCGATGAAGCCGTTGACGCCGAGAATGAGGACTTTCTTCATTTTAAATAAGCAACATATGCACGTGAACGGGCCATTATATCACCGTGCATATTCACGAAGACCGGGCCCGGGCGTCCGTTCCGTGCGCGGGACGGTTATACTCCACCATGCTCAGGCATAAACTTATCGAAGGACCGATCAGCACATGGGCTCGAAACTCAAGCATTCCGCCCTCCTCGCCCTGGGCGCCGTTCTCGGCGTCGCGGTCACGATGCAATTTTCGGCGCTGGCCCAGAAACCGGTCGCGGACGGCATGCCCCTGGACAGCCTGCGCCAGCTGGCCGGCGTCTACGGCCTGATCAAATCCACCTACGTCGAACCGGTCGAAGACCGCAAGCTGATGACCCATGCCATGTCCGGCATGGTCGATGCGCTCGACCCCCATTCGGCCTACCTGGACAAGAAAGCCTACCGTGAGCTGCGCGAGGGCACCGAGGGCCGCTTCGTCGGCCTCGGCATCGAGATCGGCCAGAGCGACGAAGGCTACGTCAAGATCGTCGCCCCGATCGAGGATTCGCCGGCCGCCCGCGCCGGCATCCAGGCCGGCGACCTGATCGCCCGCATCGACGGCGCGAAGGTGCAGGACATGGACATCGACGAGGCGATCAAGCGCATGCGCGGCGAGCCGCATACCAAGGTCGTGCTGAGCATCCTGCGCACGGGCGCGCCGGCGCCGCTGGAAATCGCGGTGGTGCGCGACGAGATCGTGCAGAAGAGCGTGAAGGGGAAAATCCTCAAGTCCCACGGCGACGGCTATGCCTGGGTGCGGGTCTCGCAGTTCCAGGAACCGACCGTCAACGACCTGGCGAGCAAACTCGCCACGCTGGCGAGCGAGGAGCCGGACCTGAAAGGCCTGGTGCTCGATTTGCGCAACGACCCGGGCGGCCTGCTGCAGGGCGCGATCGGCACCGCCGCCGCCTTCCTGCCCGCCGGCGCCGAAATCGTCTCGACCAACGGCCAGCTGGAAGAATCGAAGGCGCGCTTCTACGGCCGCCCCGAGCACTACATGCTGGGCCGCGGCGACGACCCGCTGAAAAAGGTGCCGGCGCTGTTCAAGACCATCCCGATGGTGGTGCTGGTGAATACCGGCTCGGCCTCGGCCTCGGAAATCGTGGCCGGCGCCCTGCAGGACTACAAGCGCGCGGCGATCGTCGGCAGCCCGACCTTCGGCAAGGGCTCGGTGCAGACCATCCGCCCGATGGCCGGCGAGACCGCCGTCAAACTGACCACGGCGCGCTACTACACGCCCAGCGGCCGCTCGATCCAGGCGCGCGGCGTGGTGCCCGACTTCCCGGTCGACGAAAACGCCGACGGCGATGGCCTGAACGCGCTGCGCATGCGCGAAGCCGACCTGAAAAGCCACCTCTCGAATGACCGCGAGCGCGAGGAAGCCACGCGCAAGGACGACATCAGGGCGCAGATGCGCATCCTGGCCGCCGAGCGCCACCGCAAACCGGTCGAATTCGGCAGCGACACCGATTTTCAATTGGCCCAGGCGCTGCGCCACCTGCAGGGCTTGCCGCTGCAGCTGTCGAAGCGGGCCGGCGGCATGGACAAGGCCGAACCGCTGGCGCAACAGGCCCACTGACGCACTTTTGATGTAATACCGGGACCGTTCCCACGGTCTGTACGATTGTGTAGAATCGGCAGATTCGCAGGGAGTTTCTTCCCGTTATCACCTTTGAAAGCCAACCATGAAACCTGTCGTCATCAGCGGCACCGGCCTGTTTACGCCACCGAATTCGATCTCCAACGATGAGCTGGTGACGGCCTTCAACGCCTACGTCGAACTGTTCAACGCCGAAAACGCGCAAAAGATCGCGGCCGGCGAAGTCACCGCGCTGGAACCGTCCAGCAGCGGCTTCATCGAGAAAGCCTCGGGCATCAAGTCGCGCTACGTGATGGAAAAGGCCGGCATCCTCGATCCGAAGCACATGACCCCGCGCATCAAGGAGCGCGCCGACGAGGAACTGTCGCTGCAGGCCGAGATCTGCGTCGCCGCCGCGCGCCAGGCCCTGGCCCGCGCCGGCCGCACCCCGGCCGACATCGACATGGTGCTGGTCGCCGCCAGCAACATGCAGCGCGCCTACCCGGCCATGGCGGTCGAGGTCCAGGATGCGCTGGGCATCGAAGGCTTCGGCTTCGACATGAACGTGGCCTGCTCGTCGGCCACCTTCGCGATCCAGACCGCGGCCGGCGCCGTGCAGACCGGCCAGGCGCGCGCCGTCCTGGTGCTGAATCCGGAAATCACCAGCGCCCACCTGAACTTCCGCGACCGCGACAGCCACTTCATCTTCGGCGACGCCTGCACCGCAATGGTCATCGAAGCGCTTGAGACCGCCGTCGGCGAGCACCAGTTCGAGATCCTCGATTCGAAGCTGAAGACCAAATTCTCGAACAATATCCGCAACAACTTCGGCTTCATGAACCGCTTCGACGAAGACGGCGTCGGCAAAGCGGACAAGCTGTTCCGCCAGCAGGGGCGCAAGGTTTTTAAAGAGGTTTGCCCGATGGCGGCCGAGACCATCCGCACCACGGTCGAAGGCGCCGGCCTGAAGGTTGAGGACATCTCCCGCTTCTGGCTGCACCAGGCCAACCTGAGCATGAACCAGCTGATCACCCGCACCTTGCTGGGCCGCGACGCCGAAGCCGGCGAAGCGCCGGTGATCCTCGACACCTATGCCAACACTTCCTCGGCCGGCTCGATCATCGCCTTCCACAGCTACCAGGACGACCTGCCGAGCGGCGCCCAGGGCGTGATCTGCTCGTTCGGCGCCGGGTATTCGATCGGCTGTGTGGTGGTGAGAAAAAAATAACGCCGTCGCCCCGGCGAGTAAGGACCGTCACCCCCGCGCAGGCGGGGGTCCAAGTTCGTGCTGCATCATCAAGCTCAGCATTAACCAACACTCTTCACCCACTGAAGAGTGTTGGTAGTTCCAGTCCTACAAAGGTGCGCTCCCGATTCCTCTGGAATACGGCCTTCCCCGCGCGCATCATCTCCCAGTCAGCGCATCAACATGCGCAGCACCTGAGGAGGATCAAAATGACGAAGCAAAAAGGACCTGATAGCGTCCGCGCACGCGGCATCGCCAAGGAAAAAACCGTCACCGTCGCGAGCGGCAGCCAGCAGCCGCGGGCGCCGGGCTGGGTGGCGCCGGGCAGTGCCAACGTGCAGTCGGCAAATATTGAACAGCAAGGTGCTGCGTTGCGCTCCCGCGGTTCGCTGCAGGGCAACGGCATGGGTGACCAGAACGTCGGCAGCCAGCGCGGCGGCGGTGCCGCCCAGCAGGCCGGCTGGAGCGCCCGCCAGAGCGCCCAGCGCATGCAGGCGCGCGGCGAGGAAGACCGCCTGAACGCCTCGCGCCAGTCGGGCTATGGCGGCATGGAACAGAAGCAGGCCTCGGGCTCGCAATCCACCCAGACTGCGCAGCCGGCATCGGATCATTCGAGCAGGAAAACCAAGAAACGCAGCAGCGGGGCCGGGCAGGACTGAGGCCCGATTCCCTGGTAATGGCGGCCGGGTGGCGGTAGGCACCCGGCCATTTTTTTACAGGCGCGCCGCCAGCTCCGCCCCTTCCCGGATCGCACGCTTCGCATCCAGCTCGGCCGCCAGCGCGGCCCCGCCGATCTTGTGGAAACGCGGCCCAGCCTTCGGCTCATCCGAAGGCATCAGCGCCGCCAGGCTCTCCTGCCCCGCGCAGACGATTACGTTGTCCACTTCCAGCAGCTTTTGCTCGCCGCCCACCGTGATGTGCAGCCCGGCGTCGTCGATGCGGTCGTACTGCACGCCCGCCAGCATCGTCACGCCGTTGCGCACCAGGGTAGCGCGGTGCACCCAACCCGAGGTTTTACCGAGACCCGCGCCGGGACGCGTGGTCTTGCGCTGCAGGAGCCAGATGCTGCGCAGCGGCGCCGGTTTGTGCGCCTTGATCAGGCCGCCGGCATTGCGCACGGCCGGATCGACGCCCCATTCGCCCATCCATTTTGCGACCGGCACCGGCAGCGCCTCCGCCGGATCGTGCAGCAGGAATTCCGCCGTGTCGAAGCCGATGCCGCCCGCGCCGATGATCGCCACGCGCTTGCCGACCGCCGCCCCGCCGCGCAGCACGTCCAGGTAGGACAGCACCTTCGGATGGTCGATGCCCTCGATGCGCGGCATGCGCACCGTGACGCCGGTGGCCACGATCACGTCGTCGTAGCCGGCCGCGATCAGCTCTTCCTGCGTCACGCGCTGTCCCAGGCGCAGCTGCACCCCCGTCAATTCCAGCTTGCGCCCGAAGTAGCGGATGGTCTCCGTGAACTCTTCCTTGCCGGGGATGCGCATCGCCACATTGAACTGGCCGCCGATGCGCTCATGTGCATCGAACAGCGTCACCTCGTGCCCGCGCTCGGCGGCGACGGTGGCCGCCGACAGCCCGGCCGGCCCCGCCCCCACCACGGCGACGCGGCGCTTGCGCACCACCGGGCGGAACACCAGCTCGGTCTCGTGGCAGGCGCGCGGATTCACCAGGCAGGTCGCGCGCTTGTTCGAGAAGGTGTGGTCGAGGCAGGCCTGGTTGCAGGCGATGCAGGTGTTGATCTCGTCGCTGCGGTTTGACGCCGCCTTGACGACCCAGTCGGCGTCCGCCAGGAAGGGCCGCGCCATCGACACCATGTCGGCATCGCCGCGCGCCAGCAGATTCTCGGCATCGTGCGGCATGTTGATGCGGTTCGAGGCCACTACAGGGATGCGTACTTCCTTGCGCAGCCGCCCCGCCACTTCGGCAAAGGCCGCGCGCGGCACCGAGGTCACGATGGTCGGAATCCTGGCTTCGTGCCAGCCGTAGCCTGTATTCAGGATGGTCGCGCCGGCCGCTTCCAGGGCCTTGGCGACCGTCACGATCTCGTCCCAGGTATTGCCGCCTTCGACCAGGTCGAGCACCGAGTGGCGGTACATGATGATGAAGTCGCGGCCCACGGCTTCGCGGATGCGGCGCACCACCTCTACGGCCAGGCGCATGCGGTTTTCGATCGCCCCGCCCCAGCGGTCCTGGCGGCGGTTGGTGCGCGCGCACAGGAACTGGTTCAGCAGATAACCTTCACTGCCCATTACCTCGACGCCGTCGTAGCCGGCCTGCTGCGCCAGCGTCGCGCAGCGCACGTAATCTTTAATCGTGGATTCGATCCCGCTTTCGCTCAAGGCGCGCGGGCGGAACGGAGAGATCGGCGACTTCTGGTTCGAGGCTGAGACCACCAGCGGCTGGTAGCCGTAGCGTCCCGCATGCAGGATCTGCAGCAGGATCTTGCCGCCCTCTTCGTGCACGGCGCGGGTGACGCGGCGGTGGTTCAGGACGTCGCCCATGAAATTGAGCGTGCCGCCGAAAGGCAGCAGCCAGCCCTGGCGGTTCGGCGAGATGCCGCCGGTGACGATCAGGCCGACCCCGCCGCGCGCCCGCTCGCGGTAGAAGGCCGCCAGCTTGCCGTAGTTGTAAAAGCGGTCTTCGAGCCCGGTATGCATCGAGCCCATGATTACGCGGTTCTTCAGCGTGGTGAAGCCGAGGTCGAGGGGAGACAGCAGGTGCGGGTAGGCGGTGGTGGGGATGGGTGCGTTCATTCGGGTCATAGTTAAACGTCGTTCCCGCGAAAGCGGGAACCCAAACGGAGACACCGAAGTCGTTGATGATACGTTACTACGGAATTGCCGACTTCGGAAACTCAGTATGGATTCCCGCTTTCGCGGGAATGACGGTGCTGGATAAGCGGATTAAACCGCGTTTTCCTAGACCCGTGTTTCTAAAATATCCAGCATCAAACCGGATAGCTCTCCGGCGATCGCAACTCCGCAAACTGTTCGATACTGCCGATCCTTACCGTCACCGGATTCAAACTGGCCTGCGGCGACATCGAGCGCCAGGCGAATTTCCATTCCTTTTCGCGGGCTTCGGCCTCGCTCTTGCTGAAGGCCAGGCCCAGGCGCGAGCGCACGCCGTATTCGACCGGGCCGTCGATGCCGGCCCAGTTGGGCAGCGTGCGCTGGACCGCGCGGTGCAGGCGCTCGCCGAATTCTTCGGTGTTGTGGATGACCAGGCAGGCGTCGGCCGGGCCCAGCGCGGTGAACAGCTGCTTGTCCCAGGCCTGCGAAAAGGACAGGGTCAGGAAGCCGTTCGCCGGCAGCAGGCGGAACTGGCCGGCGCTGAGCGCCTGTTCCAGGTCGGAGCGCATGCCATAGCGATGCAGGGTGGGAGGACGTTGGTAGTCGTGCATAAACTGGTCTTTCGGTTGATTCTAACGGGCGGTGTCATGCAGATGCATGCGCATGTAGCGGAAGGAGACAAACACCTCGCGCAGCAGGAAAATGAAACTGGCGATCAGGGCCACCATCGCCAGCACGAACATGCCGGCGATGTAGCGATCGAGCGGCAGGTTGGCCGTGTCGTCGAGGAACAGGAAGGCGATGATCACGCAGATCAGGAAGCCGCAGGCGGTGCTGGCGGTCAGCGCATAGTTGATCAGCTGCCAGCGCGTGTAGAGCACGTCCAGCTCCTCGCTGCATTCCTCGTTCGGGGCCTTGCGCAGCTCGTCCTTGAGCACGCGGGTGCGGTCGATGATGCGCGCCAGGCGGTTCATCAGCACGGTCAGCTTGGTGGCCACGCCGGTGAGCAGGAACACGGGCGCGATGGCAAGCTGGATGACGTGGCCGATGTCGTTGGTCTGGATGTTCATGAGCTCTTATTCGAATTTGCCGAAACGCTTGAACTGCTCGGTCGCGGCAACCAGGGCGCGTGCGATGCCATGTTCCAGCGCGCCGTGGCCGGCGTCCGGAATCATGCGCAGGCGCGAGCCGGGCCAGGCCTGGTGCAGGCGGTAGGCCGACAGCGGCGGGCAGATCACGTCGTAGCGGCCCTGCACGATCACCGCCGGCAGGTGGGCGATGCGCCCGACGTCGCGGATCAGCTGGTCGTCCTCGAGGAAGGCGCCGTTCGCCATGTAGTGCGACTCGAGCCGGCCGACGCCCAGGTCGAGGGTGTCGGACGAGGTCTCCTCTTCCTGTGGCAGCAGGAACACGCGGCGGCCCTCGAAGCGGCTCCAGGCGCGCGCGGCCGGCCAGTACTGCTGCGGATCGTCGCACAGCAGGCGGCGCGTATAGGCTTTCAAGAGGTCGCCGCGCTCCTCGATCGGAATCGGGGCGATGAATTCGTCGTACAGCTCGGGATAGAACCACTGCACGCCGTACAGGAAGAACTCGATCTCGGCCGGCGTGCACAGGAAGATCCCGCGCAGCACGAAGCCGAGGCAGCGCTCCGGATGCGCCTGCCCGTAGGCCAGCGCCAGGGTCGAGCCCCAGGAGCCGCCGAACACCAGCCAGCGCTCGATGCCGAACATGCCGCGCAGGCGTTCGATGTCCTCGATCAGCAGCTGGGTCGTGTTGTTGCGCCACTCGCCCAGCGGGGTCGACTTGCCGGCGCCGCGCTGGTCGAACAGGATCACGCGGTAGACCGCCGGGTCGAAGAAGCGCCGGTGCTGCGGCGACAGTCCGGCGCCGGGACCGCCGTGCAGGAAGATCACCGGGATCCCGTTCGGGTTGCCCACCTCTTCCCAATAGATCGTGTGGAGGCCGTCGACGGCCAGCATGCCGTGACGGTTGGGCAGGATGGGCGGGAACAGCGACGGTGGAATGGCGGGCATGGGCATGGTTTTCATGGAGCGACAGCCCGATTGTAGCGCACCGCCCGGCCGTATCAAACGAGCATCAGAAGAAGGTGTTCAATGCCCCACGCACCAGGTAGTCGTCGTCCACCGCCAGCAACAAGGGCCAGCGGTCGAAGGTCGTGCACGGATGCGAGATGCCGCAGCCGACCAGGTCGCCGACCGCCAGGCTGTCGCGGATGGGGTCACCCTCCGGCAGGCGCAGGTAGGCGTGCTGGTCGTTCATCTTGACGATCTCGCAGGCGGCCGGCAGCGCATGCGGCGCGCCCGGGCCGGGACGGTGGGTCCACAGCGGCACCGGCAGGCCGGCGTCGTGCGAAGCGTCGCGCTTGCCCATGGTGAGAATGGCCAGGCCCGGTTCCGGGCGCGACTGCACCACGCTCCAGATCTCCAGCGCCGGACGCAGCCCCTCGCCGGGCTTGATGCCCTCGCGCTGGTCGAGGCGCTGCAGCTGGACCTGGTACATGCCATGGTCGCTGGTGAGGTAGCAGCCGCTGCGCAGCACCGGGCGCAGGGGCCGCGACAAGCCGTGCAAGCCCTGGAAGCCGCGTGCCACCAGGTCGAAGAAACCGGAACCGCCGGCCGTGACCAGGATCTCGGGGCTGCCGAACAGGCCCTCGTCGTCCGCTTCCAGCACCAGTGCGCACAGTTGACGCACGAAGTCCTCGACCGCGCGCGGGTCGTCCAACAAACCCTCGTAGCCTTCGAAGCCGGCCAGCAGCAGGCCAGGGGCGCCTTCGACCGCGCGCGCCACCGTCATCGCCTCCTCCGGTGTGCGGCAGCCGGCGCGCTTGCCGGACAGGCCGAGTTCGACCAGCACCGGCAGCGGCCGGGAAAGCGGATGCCGAGCGACTTCCTCGGCGAGTCGCGCCACCCCGGCCAGCGAGTCGGCCAGCACGAAACATTCGAAGTCCGGATCGTCGTGCAGCAGCTGCAGCACGGCGCGCACGTCGCTTCTCGCCACCAGCTGGTTCGCGACCAGCACGCGGCGCACGCCGAAGCGGTGCGCCACCTGCACCTGCACGGCGTTCGCCAGGGTGATGCCCCAGGCGCCGTTGGCGAGCTGGGCGCCGAACAATTGCGGGCTCATGGTGGTCTTGCCGTGCGGCGCCAGCTCGACTTTGTTGCGCTCGCAAAAGGCGCGCATCCAGTCCAGGTTGTGGCGCAGCGCCGAGGTTTTCAGGACGGCGACCGGAAAGCTGGTGTCGCCATGCAGCAGCTTCCAGCCCTGCACGCCGATCGCGCCCTGGCGCAGCGGCGCCGTGATCGGCAAGCCTTTGACGCCGGGCTGCAATACTTGTTCTTCGAGACTGGACAGCGCAAGGCCGCCGTGGGGCAAGGCATTCATGGGTTCCTCTGACTACTCAAACGCTTCAATTCATCGTCCAGGTCGCGCAGCAGCAAGCCGGCGCTCGGCATCACGTCGCGCGCGCCCGGGGTATAGAACACGCCGGTGGCGATGCCGTCCTGCTCCAGCTGGGGCAGCAGCTCGCCGACCAGTTCGTCCAGCGGAAACGACTGCGGCTCATAGCCGGTCCACTCGTAATCCGCGCATATTTTCGCAAATTCGCTGTCCGGCCACAGCGGAAACACCAGGGTGCCGTCTTCCTTCTTCGCCAGCGCCCAGCCGTTGCGGAACAGGCTCCAGACAGTGCGCGTTGCAGCCACGCGTTGAATGAAATATTCGTAGCGCTGCGGACCGGGGAGCATCACGGTTTCCTGGACCTGCCTGGTATCGATTGCCATGCTTGCCGCCTCGTCCTTGTCGTCATTGTGAGGCCGAGGATACGACAAGGGGCCGCAGGCATGGCGCAGCCCAGCGGCTACTCTTCTTCCAGCAGCTGCTGCAGGCGGCGCGGATAATGGTTCAGGAAGTCGCGCGTGACCGCGTAGTGCTCGGTGTCCTCGTAGTCGACATGGCTGATGCCTGTTTCATCGAACAGCAGGATTTTGGCGCGCTGATAGGCCAGCAGGATGGGCGAATGGGTGGCGATGATGAACTGGGAGCCGGCCTTGACCAGACGGTCGATGACGGACAAGGCGGCCAGCTGGCGGTTGGGCGATAGTGCGGCTTCGGGTTCGTCCAGCAGGTAGAGCCCGCCATCGCGAAAATTGGACATCAGGTCCATGAATGCTTCGCCATGCGAACGCAGGTGCAGCCCGCGCCCGTTGCGGACGCTGCCGCCGACTTCATCCATATAGGTGAAGACGTTGAACAAACTTTCCGCGCGCAGGAAATAGCTTGCGCTCGGCTGCCGGAAACTTTTCACGAGTTTCAGGTAACCGTGCAGCGGCGACACCGCCTGCTGCTCGCGCAGCACGCTGCGGTTGCCGCCCTCGGCCGGCATGCCCAGCTCCACCGCGATGGCTTCCAGCACGGTCGACTTGCCGGCGCCGTTCTCGCCGACGAAGAAAGTCACGTCCGGATGCGGCTCCAGCAGGCCGAGTTCGCGCACGGCGGGAATCGTGAACGGATATTCGTCGAGGTCGGGCTCGGCGCCTGGCGCGATCGCAACCGAGCGCAAATAGGGTTTGGCGGCAAAGGACATGACAGCCTCTCACATAGCAAAACACCGCCCGGAGGCGGTGTTTCAAAGCAGCAAACGGCCCAGCTTACTGCATGTGCTGGCCGCCGTTGATGGCGATGTTGGCGCCGGTCACGAAGGCTGCCTCGTCCGAGGACAGGTAGGCGACCAGGCCGGCCACTTCTTCCGGCTTGCCCAGGCGGCCCATCGGGATCTGCGGCAGGATCTTCGATTCCAGCACTTCGCTCGGGATGTCGGTCACCATCTTGGTGCCGATATAGCCCGGCGAGATGGTGTTCACGGTCACGCCCTTGCGCGCCACTTCCAGCGCCAGCGCCTTGGTGAAGCCGTGGATGCCGGCCTTGGCCGCCGAGTAGTTGGTTTGGCCGAAGGCGCCCTTCGAGCCGTTGACCGACGAGATGTTGATGACCCGGCCCCAGCCGCGCTCGACCATGCCATCGCAGACCGGCTTGGTCATGTTGAACACGGAATCCAGGTTGGTCTTCATGACCGCATCCCAGTTGACCTTGTCCATCTTCTTGAAGGTCATGTCGCGCGTGATACCGGCATTGTTCACCAGCACGTCCACCGGACCCACTTCCTGGGTCACCTTGGCCACGCAGGCCTGGGCCGAATCGTAGTCGGCAACGTCGCACTCGTAGGCCTTGAATTCGTAGCCCTGTTCCTTCATGGCGGCGAGCCAGCCCTCGGCCTTCTTGCTGCCCGGAGAATACGTCGTCACGACCGTATAGCCGAGCGCCAGCAGCTTGATGCTGATTGCTTCACCGAGTCCGCCCATGCCGCCAGTCACTAATGCCACTCTTGCCATTGTCTTCTCCTAGTTTTTACGAACCTGTCAGAACTGCTTGTTCTCGTTGAACGTCCTTAACCCCGATGACTCAGCGCTCGACCGCCAGCGCGACGCCCATGCCGCCGCCGATGCACAGGCTGGCCAAGCCTTTCTTGGCATCGCGGCGCACCATTTCGTGCAATAAGGTCACCAGCACGCGGGCGCCGGACGCGCCGATCGGGTGGCCCAGTGCAATGGCGCCGCCGTTGACGTTGATCTTGGAGGTATCCCAGCCCATCTGCTTGTTGACGGCGACGGCCTGGGCCGCGAAGGCTTCGTTGATTTCCATCAGGTCGACGTCTTCGTGCGTCCAGCCGGCCTTTTCCAGGCAGGCGCGCGCCGCCGGCACCGGGCCCATGCCCATGATGGTCGGGTCCAGGCCCGACAGCGAATAGGCCTTGATGCGGGCGATCGGGGTCAGGCCCAGTTCCTTGGCCTTCGAAGCCGACATCAGGATCACGGCGGCGGCGCCGTCATTCAGGCCGGAGGCATTGCCGGCGGTGACCGAACCTTCCTTGTTGAAGGCTGGGCGCAGGCTGGCCAGGCCTTCCAGGGTGGCGCCATGCTTCGGATACTCGTCGGTATCGAAGACGGTCGGGCCCTTCTTGGACGGGATTTCGATGGGGATGATCTCATCCTTGAACTTGCCGTCCTTCATGGCGGCTTCGGCCTTCAGCTGGGATTGCAGCGCGAATTCGTCCTGCTCGGCGCGCGAAATCTCGAACTTGCGGGCCACGTTCTCGGCGGTCACGCCCATGTGGTACTGGTTGTAGACGTCCCACAGGCCGTCGACGATCATGGTGTCGGTCATCTTGACGTCGCCCATGCGGAAGCCGTCGCGCGAACCGTTCAGCACGTGCGGCGAGGCGCTCATGTTTTCCTGGCCGCCGGCGATGACGATCTCGGCGTCGCCGCACTTGATGGCCTGGGCCGCCAGGTGGACCGCGCGCAGGCCGCTGCCGCAAACCACGTTCAGGGTGGAGGCGGGGACGCTGTCGGGCAGGCCGGCCTTGATCACGGCCTGGCGCGCCGGGTTCTGGCCGACGCCGGCGGTCAGCACCTGGCCCATGATGACTTCGCTGACGGCGGCCGGATCGATGCCGGTCCTGGCCATCAGCTGCTTGATCACCTGCGCGCCCAGTTCCGTGGCAGGGACCTTCGAGAGGGTGCCGCCGAATTTGCCGATGGCGGTGCGGCCGGCGGCCACGATGACGACGTCTTCCATATCAATCTCCGAAAAATAAGCCTGTTGGGCAGAAAGCCAACAATGTTAGATGCATCCCTAGTAAGACGTTTAAGCAAAATCAATCTTATCAGTTTATTTATTGAAGAGAACTGCGAAAACTACTTAGGAGATTATTGCTGAGCATCTCTTATTGTTCAGTTTTTTATCTATGGAAATACCCGTTGCCGCCTATAACCAAAGGGCTGAAACCCTTTACCTTTCAAGGAAATTTCACAGTAGAATGCACGGGCTAGTGCCAACCAGAACGTTTTATGTCCAAGAGCCCGACTTCCTTACCCATCGAAATCAAGATTTCCACGGTCGTGGCTATTTCGACCATCCTGCATTCGGCCGATCCGATCGCGATCGATGCCGCACTCAAGCAGATGACCGGGGGGGTTTCGGACTTTTTCGAAGATGAATTCGCCGTCATCGACATCGCCGGCATCGCCGACGATGCCGTGCAAGTCGACTGGCCGGCGCTGGTGGCGCTGCTGAAGAATTACCGCCTGAACGCGGTCGCGGTGCGCGGCGCCCCGGCGGCGGTGCACGAGACGATCCGCAGCCATGGGCTGTTCCTCGACGACGGCTCGAGCGGGGTGCGGCCAGCCGACGCGCGTGCCCCTGAAACGCGGGCCGCAATCCCGGCAGCGCGCGAGGAAGCCCCGGCTGCGCCGGCTCCCGCCCCGACGCCTGCGCCCACTCCCGCGCCGCTACCGGCGGCGCCGGCCCAGGCCATGATCGTCGATACCCCGGTGCGCGCCGGCCAGCGCATCTATGCACGCGGCACTGACCTGATCATCACGGCAGTCGTCAACAACGGCGCCGAGATCATCGCCGACGGCAGCATCCACGTGTATGCGCCGCTGCACGGCCGCGCCCTGGCCGGCGCCTCCGGCAATGCGGATGCGCGCATCTTTGCGCTGGCGATGCAGCCTGAACTGGTGTCGATCGCGGGTGTTTATCGGACGTTCGACGAAGGTTTCCCGACAGAACTGTCGCGCCAGCCGGCACAAATCCGTTTGGTTGGCGACCGAATCGATATATCATCGCTGGGTTCGGCGCCTCGCGCCTGAGCTACCCGGCACTGACCAGATACTGAATAGGACTGAAATATTTCATGGCAAGAATTATCGTTGTAACGTCCGGCAAGGGCGGTGTGGGCAAGACCACTTCGAGCGCGAGCTTCTCGACCGGCCTGGCAATGCGCGGGTTCAAGACCGCGGTCATCGACTTCGACGTCGGCCTGCGTAACCTCGACCTGATCATGGGTTGCGAACGCCGCGTGGTGTACGACCTGATCAACGTGGTAAACAAGGAAGCGACGCTGACGCAGGCCCTGATCAAGGACAAGCATTGCGAAAACCTGTTCATCCTGCCGGCCTCGCAGACCCGCGACAAGGACGCCCTGACCGAAGACGGCGTCGAGCGCGTGCTCAACGATCTGGTGCAGATGGGCTTCGACTACATCATCTGCGATTCGCCGGCCGGCATCGAGCATGGCGCGCTGATGGCCCTGACCTTCGCCGACGAAGCCGTCATCGTCACCAACCCGGAAGTCTCGTCGGTACGCGACTCCGACCGCATCCTCGGCATCCTGCAGGCGAAATCGCGCCGCGCCCAGAGCGGCGGCGAGCCGGTCAAGGAACACCTGCTGATCACCCGTTACTCGCCGCGCCGCGTGGAAAACGACGAAATGCTGTCCTACGAGGACGTCCAGGAAATCCTGCGCATTCCGCTGATCGGCATCATTCCGGAATCGGAAGCCGTACTGCACGCCTCGAACCAGGGCAACCCGGCGATCCACTTCAAGGACACCGACGTCGCCCAGGCTTACCAGGACGTGGTCGGCCGCTTCCTCGGCGAAGAGATCCCGCTGCGCTACACCAGCTACGAGAAGCCGGGCTTCCTGCAGCGCCTGTTTGGAGCAAAGTGACATGCCTCTGCTTTCATTCCTGTTTCCTCAGAAACAGAAAAGTGCGGGTGCGGCCAAGGAAAGGCTGCAGATCATCATCGCCCGCGAACGCGGCGGCCGGGGCGGTCCGGACTTCCTGCCGGCCCTGCACCGCGAACTGATCGAAGTGATCTCGAAGTACACCAAGGTCAACGCGGACGACATCAAGATCTCGCTCGACCGCCAGGGCAACCTGGAAGTCCTCGACGTCAACGTGGTCCTGCCGGACGCTTAAGCCGGCGCCGCTGTCTTTTGTCCTACCTCCTGCGCCACCCTGGCGCAGGCTTCCACGTGCTGGTACCCCATCTGGCGGAACAGCGCGAACCCGATCGCCGCGGAGGCGATCTGCCCCGCCAGCGGGACGATCTTGGTGGCCGACTTGGCCGCCAGCTTGGCCCCTGACTTCTGTAACAGTTTCAGCACAAGTTCCTTGGTCACCAGCTTGCCCACCAGCGTACTGCCCAGCGCCGCCATCGCCTGGTAAGTCACGACCCGCATATGCGGCTGCAGCGCCTCGATCTGCGCGGGTGTGAGTCCGAAGTCCTTGTTGATGGCCTCGACCATGGAGGCGAAACTGGTGAGATCCGCCACGATGTCCACGCCGGGGATCGGCACCGCCGAGATGCCGGCCGAGATCGCCGCCTTCCTGCGCACCAGCGCCCGGCAGCGCTCGCGTACCCGGCCGATGTCGTCGCTCGAGAGCGGCAGCACGGCCACCGTCCCGGTACCGGTCTGTGTCTTTTTTCTGAAGATTTTCTTGAGCATCGCCTTTCCCCGGTTTGCTTTCGTAAGGACAGTGTAGCCCGCCTGCTGTGGATGCGTTGTCACGGCTGTGACGCTATTCCCCAACGAAAATGTAAATTTATCTGAAGCATATGTAGCTTTGATTTTAAAAAGTCTGCTATATTCGGAAATAAGTTGTAGGAGTGCTCCTACAGCAACATAAGTTACAGTCCCACTTGCCGGAAACGCACCAAAATGAGAATCACAGTACTGGATAACGATACCGCCCAGGCAGAGCTGATCTGCCAGGTGCTGACCGGAGCCGGGCACCAATGCCAGGCCTTCGACAGCGGCAAGGAAATGCTGGGGCAACTGCGCAAGGACAGCACCGACCTGCTGGTGCTCGACTGGCAGGTCAACGACGTGCCGGGTGCCGAGCTGCTGCGCCGCGCCAAGGAAAAGATGGCGCCGAACACGCCGACCATCTTCCTGGCCGGCAGCGCTTCCGAGGACGATATCGTGTCCGGCGTTACCGCCGGCGCCGACGACTACCTGGTCAAGCCGCTGCGCCGCGGCGAGCTGGTGGCGCGGGTGCAAGCCCTGCTGCGCCGCGCTTACCCGTCGCAGAACGGCGCCGAGCAGCTGCAATTCGGCCCCTACACCTTCGAAACCCGCCCGGGCCGCCTGACCATGGGCGGCGAAGCGATCGACGTCACGCACAAGGAATTCAACCTGGCGCTGCTGTTCTTCCGCAACCTGGGCCGTCCGCTGTCGCGCGCCTACATCCACGAGTCAATTTGGGTGCGTGAAACCGCGGTACCGTCGCGCACCATGGACACCCACGTTTCGCGCGTGCGCAACAAGCTGCGCCTGCGTCCGGAGAACGGTTTCCGCCTGGTTCCCGTATACAGCTACGGCTACCGGCTGGAAAAACTGGGGGCGTGAAACCCTCCCGGCAACGGGGTATAATGGGCGCGCTGCCCATTTTTTGACCACCCATGCAACTGCTCGCCGTCGGCCTGAACCACACCACCGCACCGGTCTCGCTGCGCGAGCAACTGGCGCTGGCGCCCGAGCATCTGGGCCAGGCGGTGCAGGCGGCGCGCAGCTGGTTCTCCCGTCTCGATCCGCAACTGAGCAGCGGCGGCGAACACGAAGCCGCCCTGCTCTCGACCTGCAACCGCACCGAGATGTACGCCGCCAGCGACGTCGCCGATCCGCTCGACGCCTCCGCGCGCTTCCTGGCCGATTACCACCGGCTGAATTTTTCCGAACTGCGTCCGCACCTGTACATGCTGCCCCAGCATGACGCCGTGCGCCACGCCTTCCGCGTCGCCTCCGGCCTCGATTCGATGGTGCTGGGCGAAGCACAGATCCTGGGCCAGATGAAGGATGCGGTGCGGGTCGCCGACGAAGCCGGCGGCCTGGGCACCTACCTGCACCAGCTGTTCCAGCGCAGCTTCGCGGTGGCCAAGGAAGTGCGCAGCACCACCGAGATCGGCGCGCATTCCGTGTCGATGGCCGCCGCCGCGGTGCGCCTGTCGGAACGCATCTTCGATTCCGTGAGCAGCCAGAACGTGCTGTTCATCGGCGCCGGCGAGATGATCGAGCTGTGCGCCACCCACTTCGCCGCCCACAACCCGAAATCGATCACGATCGCCAACCGCACGCTCGAACGCGGCGAGAACCTGGCCGCGCGCTTTTCCGGCCGCGCGATCCGCCTGGCCGAGTTGCCCGAGCTGCTGCCGCAGTACGATATCGTGATCTCCTCGACCGCGTCGACGCTGCCGCTGATCGGTAAAGGCCTGGTCGAGCGCGCGGTCAAGGCGCGCCGCCACCGCCCGATGTTCATGGTCGACCTGGCGGTCCCGCGCGACATCGAACCGGAAGTGGGCAAGCTCGACGACGTCTTCCTGTACACGGTCGACGACCTGGCCGACGTGGTGCGCACCGGCGTCGAACACCGGCAGGCGGCCGTGGCCCAGGCCGAGGCCATCATCGAGAACCGCGTGCAATCCTTCATGCACTGGATCGGCGACCGCGCCGTGGTGCCGGTGATCCGCGACCTGCACGAGTCCAGCGAAAGCCTGCGCCTGGCCGAACTCGAACGCGCGAGAAAACTGCTGGCGAAAGGCGAAGACGCCGACGCCGTGCTGGAAGCGCTATCGAAAGGTCTTACCGCCAAATTCCTGCACGGCCCGCAACAGGCCCTGCACCGTGCCCAGGGCGACGAACGCGCGCGCCTGGCCGCCCTGCTGCCCCAGCTGTTCCGCGGCCGCCGTTAGCGGCCCCCGCTTCTGCTATCCTGCGGTCGCGACCGCATTCCGTGCCGCCTGCGCGGCTGTTCACCTCTTCCGTTTTATACCACTATGAAACCATCCATGCTGTTCAAGCTGGACCAGCTGGCCAACCGCCTCGTCGAACTGGACGAACTGCTGGCGACTGAAGGCGCCACTTCGAACATGGACAACTTCCGCAAGATGAGCCGCGAGCACGCCGAACTCGGGCCGCTGGTCGCCGTCTATCACCAGTACCAGACGGCGCAGGGCGACATTGTCGCGGCGCAGGAGATGCTGGCGGATCCGGAGATGAAGGAATTCGCCCAGGACGAAATCGAGGCGGCGAAAGGACGCCTGCTCGAACTCGACCTGGAACTGCAAAAAATGCTGCTGCCGAAGGACGAGAACGACGAGCGCAACATCTTCCTCGAGATCCGCGCCGGCACCGGCGGCGACGAATCGGCACTGTTCGCCGGCGATTTGCTGCGCATGTACACGCGCTACGCCGAACGCAATCGCTGGCAGGTCGAGATGGTGTCGGAATCGCCGTCCGACCTGGGCGGCTACCGCGAAGTGATCGTGCGCCTGGTCGGCAGCGGCGCCTATTCGAAGCTGAAATTCGAATCCGGCGGCCACCGCGTGCAGCGCGTGCCGGCCACCGAGACCCAGGGCCGCATCCATACCTCGGCCTGCACGGTGGCCGTGATGCCGGAAGCGGACGAAGTCGAGGACATCGACATCAACCCGGCCGACCTGCGCATCGACACCTATCGCGCCTCGGGCGCCGGCGGCCAGCACATCAACAAAACCGACTCCGCGGTGCGCATCACCCACCTGCCGACCGGAATCGTGGTCGAGTGCCAGGACGACCGCAGCCAGCACAAGAACAAGGCGCAGGCCATGAAGGTGCTGGCCGCCCGCATCAAGGACGTGCAGTTGCGCGAACAGCAGAGCAAGGAAGCGGCCACCCGTAAAAGCCTGATCGGCTCGGGCGACCGCAGCGAGCGCATCCGCACCTACAACTTCCCGCAGGGCCGCCTGACCGACCACCGCATCAACCTGACGCTGTATAAACTGGACATGATCATGGACGGCGACCTGAACGAACTCACCAGCGCCCTGTCCGCCGAGCACCAGGCCGAGCTGCTGGCAGCCCTGGGCGACTGAAGTCGATAATTCGGGGTCAGAGCACTTTTTTGGGAAATTGCTCAAAAAAGTGCTCTGACCCCGAATTTTGGTTCAGTTCTAATTAAGCTTGTTCGTGCGAAAATCGCAAGATTCGTCTTCACAGGAATATTCATGCCCACGTCCCGCAACGCCCTGCTCCTGATCGCCGCCGTCAGCCTGGCCCTGGTTGGCGCCGCCCTCTATCTCCAGCACGTGAAGGACATGTTGCCCTGCCCGCTGTGCGTGTTCCAGCGCTATGCTTTCCTGGGCATTGCAATCTTCAGCCTGATCGGCGCCTTCGCCAACAAGATCAAGGCTTTCGGCGTGCTGGCCCTGCTGTCCGCTGTGGGCGGGCTGGTGGCGGTCGGCAAGCACCTGTATGTGCTGGCGCATCCGGGCTTCTCCTGCGGGATCGACCCGATGGAGACCTTCCTGAACAAGATCCCGACCGCGACCGCGCTGCCCTGGCTGCTTCGCGCCGACGGCCTGTGCGAAGCGGCCCAGGACACGGTGCTCGGCCTGAACGTGCCGCAGTGGTCGGCCGTCTGGCTGGTGACCCTCACCCTGGCGCTGGTCTGGGTGCTGGTGCGCCGCGCACGCTGAGGCGCTTCGCAATGATGATCCAGCCAGGCGCCACGATTGCCGCGGTCCAGGCCGCGCTGCCGCTCGATGCGCTGGAAAACCGCATCCTGCTGTGCCACGCGACGGGTTTGAGCCGCGTCCAGTTGATCACCCGCGCCGAGCAGCCGCTCGACGAAGCCCAGGCCGCGCAGCTGAGCGAGTTAATAACGCGCCGCCTGGCCGGCGAGCCGATCGCCTACATCGTCGGCAAGCGCGAATTCTTCGGCCTCGACTTCGCCGTCAGCGAGGCGGTGCTGATCCCGCGCCCCGACACGGAACTGATCGTGGAACTCGCCCTCGAACGCCTGCCGGCACAAGGGCGCCTGCTCGACATGGGCACCGGCAGCGGCGCCATTGCCGTCGCCGTCGCCCACAGCCGCCCGGACGCTACCGTCACCGCATTGGACGTGAGCGAAGCGGCGCTGGCCATCGCGCGCCAGAACGCCGCCTGCAACGGGGCCCGCGTGCGCTTCCTGCAAAGCGACTGGTTCCAGGCCCTGGCCGCCGGCGAGACGTTTGAGGTGATCGCCTCGAATCCGCCCTACATCGCGGCCAGCGACGCGCATTTATCGCAGGGCGACCTGCGCTTCGAACCCACCGGCGCCCTGACCGACTTTGCTGACGGCCTGTCGGCCTTGAGAACCATCGTCGACGGCAGCCCGGCCCACCTGGTCCCCGGCGGCTGGCTGCTGTTGGAACACGGCTACGACCAGGCCGCCGCCGTGCGCGCGCTGCTGGATGGGGCCGGCTATACCGAGGTGCAGAGCTGGCGCGACCTGGCCGGGATCGAGCGCGTCAGCGGCGGCCGGGTCGGCGGCGGGCGGGTCAGCAAATAAACCACCCCGGCGCTGGCCAAGAACCCCATTTGTTACAATGGCAGGCCCACTTTCCGGAGCGAACGCATGCCTAGCCCGTCCGCGCCCCGGCTGTTCGCGGCCCGGCTGACTCTTTCCCTGTTCACCGCATCCCTGCTCGCCACCCTGTGCCTGCTTGCGCCGCCGCGCGCCACGGCGGCGGACAATGTGAAAGAACAGGCGCATGCGCTGTTCGAGCGCGACTGGCAGTGGCGCCTGAAGAACCAGCCGGAATTCGCCACCTCGGTCGGCGATCACCGCTACGACGCCCAGTTGTCGGACAGTTCGCCGGCCGGCGCCGCCAAAGCCGTCGAGCACGAGCGCCGCATGCTGGACCTGGCGCGCCAGCTCGACCGCAGCCAGTTAAGCGGGCAGGATCTGCTCTCGCTCGAGCTGTTCGTCGCCGACAAGGAACGCAGCCTGGCGCGCATCGCCATTGCGCCGGTCGACCCGCAGCCGATCACGGCGCGCGACGGCTTCCACATCCGCCTGCCGCAGCTGGTTGCGCAGATGCCCTTCGTGAACGAAGACGATTACCGCACCTATATCGCGCGCCTGAACGCGGCGCCGCGCCACGTCGAAGGCTTGATCGAGCTGATGCGCTATGGGATGCGCACCGGCTGGACCGCGCCGAAAGCCGCGATGGCCGCGCTGCCGGACCAGTTGCGCGCGCTGCGCGAGCACCTCGGCGACGGCGCCCTGTCCGAGCCCTTCCGCCGCCTGCCTGCCACCATTCCCCAGGACGCGCGCGAAAAACTGGCGCTTGAGGGCCTGGCCGCGGTCGCCGCCCTGGCGCCCAGCCTGCAGCAGCTCGAAGACTTCATCCGCACCGACTACCTGCCGGCGGCGAGAGCCACGATCGCCGCCTCCAGCCTGCCCGGCGGCCCCGCCTGGTACGCCTACCTCGTCAAGAGCGCCACCACCAGCGACCTGACCCCGGCCGAGATCCACGCGCTGGGACTGAAGGAAGTGGCGCGCATCCGCGCCGAGATCGCGGCGCTGGTGCCGAGCACGGGCTTCCGCGGCAACCTGGCGCAATTCATCGCCTTTGCCCGCAGCGACCCGCGCCTCTACTACACGGAACCGGAAGCGCTGCTGAACCGCTACCGCCGGACGATCGGGCGCGTAGCCAGCAAGTTGCCGCTGCTGTTCAATGCGATCCCGCAGGACGAACTGGCGGTCAAGCCGGTGCAGGCGGCCGGCGCCGAGGGCCAGGGCGCGGCCTATTACGAAGCCGGCAGCCCGGACCGGGTGGCGGCGCTGGTCATCAACACCTCGCGCCTGAACACGCGGCCGATGTGGGAGATCGAAACCCTGACCCTGCACGAAGGCCTGCCCGGCCACCACCTGCAGGTGGCGCGCGCGCAGGCGAATGCCGCGTTGCCGGCCTTCCGGAGACAAGGCTGGTATGTGGCCTATGGCGAAGGCTGGGCCCTGTACGCGGAGAGCCTGGGACCGGAACTGGGCCTGCTGCGCGATCCGTTCTCGCGCTTCGGCTACCTGGCCGACGAGCTGCTGCGCGCCGCGCGCCTGGTGGCCGACACCGGCATCCATGCGATGGGCTGGACCCGCCAGCAAGCCGTCGACTACCTGAACGCCAACACTGCGAACCTGCCCGCGGACAACGAGGTCGAGGTCGACCGCTACATCGTCCATCCGGGCGAGGCGCTGGGCTACAAGCTGGGCCAGCTGCGCATCGCCTCGCTGCGCGCGGAGGCGCAAACGGCGCTGGCCGAACGCTTCGACGTCCGCGCCTTTCATGACGCCGTGCTCGAGAACGGCGCCCTGCCGCTGGGGGTGCTGGAGCGCCAGGTGCGGCGCTGGATTGCCGCCCAGCGCACGCCGCCGGCCGAGGCTGCGCCAGCCGCGGCGCCTGTGCCGGCAAGCCCGGCCGCAGCAGCGCCGGCCACCCCGCCAGGCGCCAAACCCGGCGACCCGGACGACATATTTCAGTAACAAAAACACCACATACTGCAGAATTGGGGGGTACCCGGCGCGCTTGGCTATTTTCGGTTAATCTCTGCACCTCATCTGCAGTACAAGAAAGGAAACACCGTGTCGAAGCCGAATCAACTTGAACGCCGCCTGGCCCTGCTGGACGACGATGCGCACCGCGGCCTGCTGTTGCAGGGCCTGCGCGGCATCGAGCGCGAGACCTTGCGCGTCGACAGCCAGGGTCACCTGGCGCGCACGCCCCATCCGGTGCAGCTCGGCTCGGCCCTGACCCATCCGCAGATCACCACCGACTACGCGGAAACCCTGCTCGAATTCATCACCCCGGCCGAACACGACATCGCCCTGGCCCTGCACCGCCTGGACGCAGTCCACCGCTACGCCTACGGCAAGCTGGGCAATGAGATGCTGTGGAGCCAGTCGATGCCCTGCGACCTGCCTTCCGAGGAAGACATCGAGATCGCCTGGTACGGCGACTCGAATATCGGCATGCTCAAGCACGTCTACCGCCGCGGCCTGGCGCTGCGCTACGGCAAGGCCATGCAATGCATCGCCGGCATCCACTACAACTATTCGCTGCCGGAACAGCTGTGGACCCTGATCGCGCAAAGCGAAGGCATCATGGAAGAGCGCCGCCACGCGCTGCGCGACTTCCAGTCCGAGAGCTACATCGCGATGATCCGCAACTTCCGCCGCTACAGCTGGCTGCTGATGTATCTGTTCGGCGCCTCGCCGGCGCTGGCCAATGGCTTCCTGCGCGGCCGTTCGCACCAGCTGGAAACCCTGTCCGACGACACTTTGTACCTGCCGTACGCCACCAGCCTGCGCATGAGCGACCTGGGCTACCAGAACGACGCCCAGTCCGGCCTGCGCCCGCACGAGAACAGCCTGGAAAGCTATGTCACTTCGCTGATGGACGCGGTCAACCGCCCATATCCGCCGTACGAAGAGATCGGCACCAAGAAGGATGGCGAGTGGGTGCAGCTGTCGACCAACATCCTGCAGATCGAGAACGAATACTATTCGACGATCCGTCCGAAGCGCGTGATCCGCACCGGCGAGCGCCCGGTGCAGGCGCTGTGCAACCGCGGCGTGCAGTACATCGAAGTGCGCTGCCTGGACGTCGACCCCTTCGAACCGGTCGGCATCGCGCTGGAAACCGGCCGCTTCCTGGACGCCTTCCTGCTCTTCTGCGCGCTTGAGGAAAGCCCGAAGATCAATGCGATGGAGGGACAAATCCACGCCCGCAACTTCGCCCGCACCGTGAAGGAAGGCCGCCGCCCGGGGCTGACGCTGACGCGCGACGATCAGGAGATCCCGCTGAAAGACTGGGCGCTGGAACTCATCGAACGCATCCGCCCGCTGGCCGAGCTGCTGGACAAGGAACACAACTACAATGGCGCCCACCTGGAATCGCTGGAAGCGCAGAAGGCCAAGGTGCTGGATGCGTCCCTGACCCCGTCGGCGCGCGTGCTGGAAGCAGTGCGCGAACTCGGTTCGTTTGCCAAATTCGGCCTGCAGCAGAGCGAACTGCACGCGCAAGCCTTCCGCCTCGAGGCGCTGATGCCGGCCGAAGTCGGCGTGTTCGACGACATGGCGCAGGCGTCGCTGGCCGAGCAGCGGCAGATCGAGCAGCTTGACACCGGTAGCTTCGATGATTTTGTTGCTGCGTATAACAGCAGTACACTGTGCGGTAATTGCTGATTAGCCGTCATTCCCGCGAAGGCGGGAATCCAAGTTCTGCGTGAGCTATCGAAACGCGTGCAAACTTGGGTACCCGCCTTCGCGGGTACGACGATCTCGCCACCGCACGGGGCTCCCACCTTGCTCACCTTTTACAACGAACACCACGCCCAACACGCCCCGCGCCACGCGCTGTCCGGCGGCGAACGCGTCCCGTGTTCGGAAAAGCCCGAGCGGGCCGATCTCGTCGTTGCCGAGCTGAGCCGGCGCGGCCTGGGCCAGATCGTCACGCCGCACGGCGTACCGCTGGTGTCGCTGGAGCGGGTGCACACACCGCGCTACTTGCATTTCCTGCGTTCGGCCTGGAGCGAGTGGCTGAATCTCGACCCGCGCAATCTTGAACGCGATGCGCTGCCCTCGGCCTGGCCGATCCGCGGCATGCGCCACGACATCGAACCCGACGATTTCGGCGCCCGCCTCGGCCTCTACTCGATGGACAGCGGCACCCCACTGACCGCCGGCACCTGGGTCGCGGCCAAGACCGGCGCCGATTGCGCCGTCAACGCGGCCCACGCATTGCGCCTGGGCGAGCATGGCAGCTTTGCGCTGACCCGGCCGCCCGGCCACCATGCCGGCGCCGATTGGTTCGGCGGCCACTGCTTCCTGAACAATGCGGCGCTGGCGGCCCAGCACCTGCTGGACGACGGCCTGCAGCGCGTCGCCATCCTCGACCTCGACCAGCACCACGGCAACGGCACCCAAAGCATTTTCTATCACCGCAAGGACGTGCTGTTCGCCTCGGTCCACGCCGACCCGCGCCAGGACTTCCCCTACTATCTCGGCCACGCCGACGAGACCGGGGCCGGTGAAGGCCTCGGCTACAACATGAACCTGCCGCTGCCGCAGGACGCCGGCACGGCGCAATGGTTCGCGGCGCTGGAGTCGGCCTGCCTGAAGATGTCGATGTTCGCGCCGCAGGCGCTGGTGGTGTCGCTGGGGGTGGGCGGCTTCGGTTTGTCGAGCGCGGATTTCCTGCGCATCGGCGAGCGCATCGGCTACTTGGGCCTGCCTACCGTCTTCGTGTTCGAAGGTGGCCTAGTGGGACCTGAGCTCGGCATCAACGTGGTCAACGTCCTCGAAGGTTTCGAGACGGCGGCCTGAATCACAAACAATTGTTCACGCAAACAAACAAATGATCACCTGGCAATGGAACGGATTTAATGCGCTGACGGTCGCGCAGCTGTACGCAATGCTGGCGCTGCGCCAGGAAGTGTTCGTGCTGGAGCAGACCTGCCTGTACCCGGACATCGACGGCCTCGACCCGGGCGCCCAGCACCTGCTCGGCTGGCGCGAAGTCGACGGCAAGGCGGAACTGGTGGCCCACCTGCGCTGCCTGGCGCCGGGCGCGAAGTACGAAGAGATGTCGATCGGCCGCGTGGTCACCAGCCCGGCCGCGCGCGGCAGCGGCCTTGGCCGCGAGCTGGTGGCGCAGGGCGTCGCGCTGGCGCAGCAGCTGCACCCGGGCCATGCGATCCGCATCGGCGCGCAGGCCCACCTGGAAGCCTTTTATAACAGCTTCGGCTTCGTTACCGTCTCCGAACCCTATGACGAAGACGGCATCCTGCACATCGACATGGTACTTGCCGCCCCGGTCTGATTACTTGAGGTGGCCCGACCTGGTCGGGTCCGGCATCAGGAAGGCCACCACGCAGGCGATGCCCGCCATGATGCTGACGTACCAGTAGAAGTAGGGCTCGTGGCCGGCCTGCTTGAACCAGAGGGCCACGTATTCGGCGGAGCCGCCGAAGATCGCGTTCGCGATCGCATACGACAGACCGACGCCCAGCGCACGCACTTCGACCGGGAACATCTCGGCCTTGATCAGGCCGCCGATCGAGGTATAGAAGCTGACGATCGCCAGCGCGCAGGTGATCAGCACGCCCGCCATCAGCGGGCTGCCGACGCCGCGCAGCGTGCTCAGGATGGGCACGGTGAAGATGGCGGCGAGAAGCCCGAACAGGATCATCGAGGTTTTGCGGCCGATGCGGTCCGACAGCGCGCCGAAGGCCGGCTGCATCAGCATGTAAATCAGCAGGCACACGGTCATCACGCGGCTGGCGGTGGTGGCGCTCATGCCGACCGTGTTGACCAGGTACTTCTGCATATAGGTCGTGAACGCGTAGAAGATCAGCGAGCCGCCGGCCGTGAAGCCGAGCACGGTGACGAAGGCGCGCCCGTGGTGCTTGAGCAGCGAAGCCACGCTGCCGGCCTGCTCGCTCTTGCGCTCCGATTCGCTGGTGGTTTCGTGCAGCGAACGGCGCAGGTAGAGCGAGACCAGGGCCGAGGCGGCGCCGACCACGAAGGGGATGCGCCAGCCCCAGGCCACCAGTTCGTCGTGCGTCAGCAGCAGCTGCAGGATGCCCAGCACCAGCAGCGCCGCCAGCTGGCCGCCGATCAGGGTGACGTACTGGAAGGAGGCAAAGAAGCCTTTGCGGCCCGGCTCCGCCACTTCGCTCATGTAGGTGGCGCTGGTGCCGTATTCGCCGCCCACCGACAGGCCCTGGAACAGGCGCGCCACCAGCAGCAGCACCGGCGCCGCCGTGCCGATCGTGGCGTAAGTCGGCAGCGCGGCGATGAGCAGCGAGCCGCCGCACATCATCAGCACCGAGATCATCATCGCGTTGCGGCGGCCGTAGCGGTCGGCGACGCGGCCGAACAGCCAGCCGCCCACCGGGCGCATCAGGAAACCGGCGGCGAAGATACCGGCCGTGTTCAGCAGCTGGGTGGTCGGATTATCTTTCGGGAAAAACGCGGATGAGAAATACAGCGCGCAAAACGAGTAGATATAAAAGTCGAACCATTCGACCAGGTTGCCCGACGACGCGCCGATGATCGCGAAGACCCGCTGCCGCGGTGTCAGATCCTGGATCGCGTGTGCGTTTGCCGTGTCCGTTGTTGCCATACCATTCTCCAAATCTGCCAAAGGCCAGGCAGACTTAGCATAGTGGCTATTCGCGTTTCGTGGCGCGCAGCAGACGGCGCGACAGCAGCGGCAGCCCTGCCAGCAGCAGGAACAATTGCGCCGGCTCGGGCACGGGCGTCAGCAACACCGGCGCGCAAAAGCCGAACTCGTTGCAGCCGTTGGCGATGATCTGGCCTTGCCCGTTGATGCCGACCGCCTCGGTCAGCGTGAAGTCGCCCAGGCCCTCGGCCAGCAGGTTCAGGTCCAGCAGGCTGCCCTCCGCGTACAGGAAGGCGTGCGAAAAGCCGAAGCCCGGCAGGCTGGCGAGGCCCACCACCAGCCCGGCCTCGTTGAGCGCGCGCGCCTCGGCGTAGTCGCCGCCCAGCGAACCGAGATCCAGCATCGCGCCGCCGCTGTACAGGAAGGGGTGGAAGGCCGTGTCGCCGGCGATCAGGCTGTAGCCCGCCACCTGCCCCGCCTCGTTGATGGCATTCGCCCAGCTGAAGCCGCCGCCCAGGGTACCGAGGTCGGTCATCACGCCGCCGCTGTAGAGGAAAGCGTGGGCGCCGTCGTCCGGAAAGTCCGGCCCCGGCTGGGCGCCGCCGACGATCGCCCCGGCGTTGTTGATGTCGCGCGCCTGGGCAGTAGCGCCACCCAGGGTGCCGAGGTCGACGATGCCGCCGCCGCTGTACAGGAAGGCGCGGCTGTTGCCGTCGGCGTCCAGCGATTCGCCGACCGCCTGCCCGGCCGCGTTGACGCCCCAGGCGGCGGTGTCGCCGCCGTACAGCGTGCCGGTGTCCTGACTGGCGCCGCCGATGGTGACGAAGCCGCGCGTCATCCCGCCGGACTGCCAGGCGCCCGCCGCCACACCGCCGTCGATGGCGTTGGCCACGACTGTTTGCCCGTCAGGCGGCAGCGCCGGCGCCGGCAGGAAGACCAGGCTGCCGGCGGTCCACACGAAGGCGACCGCATTGCCGTTGGGATCCGTGCCGCGGCCGGCGACGCGGCCGGCATCGTCGATGGCCAAGGCCTGGAAATTCGCGGGCAGGAAGGTCGCGCTATAGCTCCCCTGGGCCAGCGCGGCCGGACAAAATAACAGTAACAAGACAAGCATCATCAAGCGCATGGCGGGCTCCGGACATCAGGCTGCCAACGATACGCCGCCCGCATAAGGCCGGCCTGCGCCAGATCAGGCGTGCGCAGTAAGCTTTTTCAGAGCGTCCAACAAAGCCTTCAGGGCAAGGCGCAGCGGCGAAGACAGTACGCCAGTACGGCGAGACGCTGCAACGCCGCCATGGAGGTTTTGTTGGGCGCTCTTAGAAAGTGAGAACGAAGCGCGCGCCGCGTCCCACCGAGCGCGCATGGCGCACCGTGCCGCCGTTCTCGTGCACCAGGTGGCGCACCATGGCCAGGCCGATGCCGCCGCCCTGCTTCTTGGTCGTGAAGAAGGGCGTAAAGATATGGGCCGCCAGCCCCTCCGGCACGCCGGGGCCGTCGTCGCTGACTTCGATGCGCAGGCGCGCGCCGCGCACCAGCCTTGCCGCCACCCAGGCCTGCCCCGGGCCGCCGCCCGTCGCTTCGAAGGCGTTCTTGAGCAGATTGATCAGGGCCTGCTCGAGCTGGCCCGGGTCGGCCATCAATTCCAGCGAGGCCGGTTCGACCGAGAAGTGGACCTCGCCGCCGCGCGCACGCCAGGCCGGCCCCACCAGGGCGGACACGCGCTCGAACAGCGCATCCAGGCGCACCCGCTCCGGACGCGCGGCCGGCACGTTCGACAGGCTGCGGTAGCTGGCGACGAAATCGACCAGGCTGTCGGCGCGGCGCCGGATGGCGTCGAGCGCGGTGCTCAGGTCCGTGCCGACGTCCTCCGGCAGCGCGCCGCGGAACTCGCCCAGCAAGCCGTAGGCCGTATGCGACAGCGAGGCCACCGGCGTCAGCGAATTCATGATCTCGTGGGTCAGCACGTGCACCAGCTGGCGCCAGGCGTGCAGGGCTTCCGCTTCCAGCTCGCTCTCGACCGGCATCAGGGCCGCCAGCCGCTGCGGCCTGCCCTGCAGGGTGATCGAGGACACCGCCAGCAGCGCGCGCTCGGTGCCGCGCTCGGTGTCGAAATCGATCAAGGCGCGCTGCTCGCCAGGCTGCGCCGCCAGCTGGCGGTACAGAGCGGCCGGATCGCTGGCGCGGCCCGGCGCCACCAGTTTACGGGCATTGCCATTCAGCGGCGCCGCCTGACCCTCGCCGCCGGCGCCGTCGATGCGGAACAGGGCCACCGGGGTGTGCTCGAGGCGCGCTTCCAGCGCCAGCGCATTGTCGAGCAGGGCCTGCTGCTCGATCGGCAGTCCGGAAGCCGGTGCGGGCGGGGTATGCTGCAACGCGGCCAGCCGGTCCAGGCTGCGCCACAAATGAAAAGCCAGCGGCAACGCGGCCAGGCCGCACAGCACCGTCAGGCGCGGCGAATCGTGCATTGCGCCGGCGCCGAAGGCCAGCAGGGCGACGCCGGCCAGCGCCAGCACAGCGCCTGCCTTCAGGCGCGCTTCAGATGCCATGCTTGCCCAGCTTGCGGTACAGCGCGGCGCGGCTCAGGCCCAGCATGCGCGCCGCCAGGCTGATATTGCCCTTGGCCTTGTCGAGGGCCGCGGCGATGGTCTCGCGTTCCAGCGCGCCGAGGCGGAATTCGCCGTCGGCGCCCTCATGCGCGGCGACGGCGGCCAGGCGTGCCGGCGCCTCGGGTAGCGCCGCCGGCGCCGGCATCGCCAGCCCGAAATCCTCGTAGCGGTATTCGTCCTGCGCAGCCAGGATCACGGCCCGTTCGCAGGCATGGCGCAGGGCGCGCACGTTGCCGGGCCAGGACCATGCACACAGGCGCTCCTGGGCGCTGGGCGCCAGCTCGCGCACCGGGCGCCGGTACTGCGCCTCGTACAGCGACAGGTAATGGTGCAGCAGCCCCGGCACGTCATCGCGCCGTTCGCGCAGCGGCGGCACGCGGATCACGATGGTGTTCAGGCGGAACAGCAGGTCGGGACGGAACACGCCTGGGTCGAACAGGCGCGCCTCATCGAGGTTGGTGGCGCTGACGATGCGCACGTCGATCGCTTCCGGACGGTCGGCGCCGATCGGCGTGACTTCGCGCCGCTCCAGCGCCGTCAGCAGCTTCGCCTGGGCTCCCAAAGGCATGTTGCCGATTTCGTCGAGGAACAGGCTGCCGCCGCGCGCCGCCTGGAAGCGCCCGGCACGGTCGCTGCGCGCATCGGTGAAGGAGCCCTTGCGGTGGCCGAACAATTCGCTCTCGAAGGTCGATTCGGGCAGCGCGCCCATGTCCACCGCGAGGAAGGTGGCGCCGGCGCGGCTCGATGCGGCGTGGATCGCGCGCGCCACCAGTTCCTTGCCGACGCCGTTCTCGCCCAGCACCATCACATTCGCTTCGGTGGGCGCGACGCTGGCGATCATCGACTTCACGTCGCGCATCGCGTTCGAATCGCCCATCAGGCCACTGGTGGCGGCCGCACCGGCAGCCGCGCTGCGCCGGGCCAGCGCGCTGTCGACGGCGGCGATGAGTCTCGCGTTGTCCCAGGGCTTGGTGATGAAATCGCTGGCCCCGCGTTTCAGCGCCTCGACGGCCAGCGGCACGTCGGCGTAGGCGGTCAGGGCGATCACGGCGGGCGGCCGCGCCAGCGCGCGCAGGCGGTCGAGCACCGCCAGGCCTTCCGCGCCGTCGATGCGGCCGGGCGTGAAGTTCAGGTCGAGCAGGACCACGTCCGGTGCGCCGGCCTCCAGCAGGTTCGATAAACGCGCGGGATCGTCGAGCGTCGCCACCCGGCCATGGCGGCGGCGCAGCAGCATCTGGGCGGCATAGGCGACGTCGGTGTCGTCGTCGAGGATCAGGATGTGGGCGGAGTCGGCCATTGTGTTGCCATTCTAGCAGCGCCTAACCCGGCCGGCGACCGTTGGCAGGGGCCGCCGCGGACGCCTGTCCGCTAGCGCACATGCATAGCTGTCCGGATCCGGACAGGTGGAGCGGACAGACCCCGAAAACCAAGCAAAAAGCGCGTAAAAACGGCCTGGCACGGCACTTGCAAAAGGG
The DNA here is from genome assembly GCF_918697865.1 of Massilia sp. Bi118. Taxonomy (GTDB): domain Bacteria; phylum Pseudomonadota; class Gammaproteobacteria; order Burkholderiales; family Burkholderiaceae_D; genus Telluria. The sequence goes on from NZ_CAKKMV010000006.1 coordinate 211,907, forward strand.
ATCACATCATCGTTCAACGCATCGCATCACATGGACCACATTCCTCCTCCCGCCGTCACCGGCGCCGCCATGGACACCGTCGTCCCCAAACGGCGCGGCCGGCTGTTCAAGCGCATCGCCGTCGCTTGCGCCGTGACCGGCGTGCTGGCCTGGGCCGGCTGGCAGTTCGTCCCGCACGGCCTGCAGGTAGCCAGCCGCGACGTGCGCCTGGCCAGAGTCGAACAGGGCGTGTTCCGCGACGATATCGTCGTGCGCGCCACCGCCGAGCCGCTGAATTCGATCATCCTCGACTCGGTGGAGAGCGGCCGTGTGGAGGAGGTGTTCGCGAAGGACGGCCAGGCCGTCAAAAAGGGCGACCTGCTGTTCCGGCTCTCGAACCCGCAGCGCAACCTGGAGCTGCTGGCGCGCCAGACCGAGTACTCGCAGCAGATCTTCAACGCGGCCCAGCTGCGCGTGGCCCAGGAAGCGGTACGCACCGACCACCAGCGCCGCCAGTCGGATCTCGAATTCGCACTGAGCCAGGCCCGGAAGCAGCACGCGCGCAACCAGCGGCTGGCAGCGCAAGGCTTCATCTCCGCCGTGGCGCTCGAAGAGTCGGCGGATAAACTGGCGCAGCAGCAGCGCGCGCTGGACGAGGAAAAGCGCGCCGTCGCCAGCGAAGAGAAAGTGCGCGACCGCGCGCTGGACCAGCTGGACAGCGGCCTGCACGGCCTGCAGTCGGGCCTGAAGCTGGTCAGCGCCACCGTCGACGCGCTGGCCGTGCGCGCCCCGGCCGACGGCGTGCTGACCGACTTCCGCATGCTGGTCGGCCAGACCGTGCGCCCGGACCAGCACATCGGCCGCATCGACGATCCGCAGCACTTCAAGCTCAGCGCCCAGGTCGACGAGTTTTATTTGAGCCGCCTGACGGTCGGCCGCCTGGGGACCGTCACCCAGGACGGCAAGTCCTTTGCGCTGAAGGTCGCCACCGTCTACCCGCAAATCAAGGAGGGCCGCTTCACCGCCGAGATGGTGTTCCTGGGTGCCCAACCCGGGGTGATCAGCCCCGGCCAGAGCATGGACGCCCAGCTGACCCTGGGCGAGCCGGCCAAGGCCATGCTGCTGCCGAACGGCGCCTTCGTGAACGACACCGGCGGCGCCTGGGTGTTCGTGGTCGGGCGCGACGGCGAGCGGGTCGAGAAGCGCAGCGTCAAACTCGGGCGCCGCAACAACGCCCAGATCGAAGTGCTGTCCGGCCTGGCGCCGGGCGAAAACGTGGTCATTTCCAGCTACGCACCATTCGGCAAGGCCGAGCGGCTGCAGCTCACCAAGTAAAACTCACACTCACAGAACAGGGATTCCAGCATGCTCAAACTCTCAGGCGTCAGCAAAGTCCACCACGCGGGCGAAGTGCAAACCACGGCCCTCGACCGTATCGACCTCGACATCGCGGCCGGCGAATACGTCGCCATCACCGGGCCCTCCGGCTGCGGCAAGTCGACCCTGCTCAGCGTGCTCGGCCTGCTGGACGTGCCGACTTCCGGCGAATACTGGTTCGAGGGCCAGAACGTGGCCGGCTGGAGCGAGGCGCGCCTGAATGCGCTGCGCCGCGGGAAGGTCGGCTTCATCTTCCAGAGTTTCAACCTGATCGAAGAGCTGAGCGTGTACGAGAACGTCGAGCTGGCGCTGGAATACACCGGCACCCCGGCCGCCGAGCGCAAGCGCCGCGTGCAGGAAATGCTGCAGCGCCTGGGCGTGGCGCACCGCGCCGGCCACCGTCCTTCGCAACTATCCGGCGGTCAGCAGCAGCGCGTGGCGATCGCGCGCGCGCTGGTGGCGGGTCCCGCCATGCTGCTGGCCGACGAACCGACCGGTAACCTCGACACCGCGCACGGCGACGAAGTCATGCGCCTGCTGCGCCAGATTAACGCCGAGGGCACGACGGTGGTGATGGTGACCCACTCGCCGGCGCACGCGGCCCAGGCCTCGCGCACCCTGCACCTGCTGGACGGCCGCGTGGTGGTCGACGCCCTGCAGGCGGCTTGAGGAGAGCACCATGAAAATCAACTTGCGGGATTTCCGCATCGGCTGGCGTTTGCTGGTCAAGGAACCGGCCTTTTCCGCGGTCGTGATCCTCGGCCTGGCGGTGGGCTTCTGCGCCTGCTTCCTGCTGCTCGGCTACGTGAATCACTCGCTGTCCTACGACCGCCACGTGCCGCAGCGCGAACAGGTCTACCGCCTGATGCAGCGCTGGAATATCTCCACCGCCGACGGCAAATGGAGCGATTCGGCCAGCCTGCCGGCGCGCGACGGCGCCATCGCCAGCGGCGTGCCGCTGCAGGCTACCTCCTTCATTTCGCGCGACATCGACGTCAAGATCGGCGCCCATGTGCAGACCATCAACGTGGTCGTGGTCGATCCGGACTTCCGCCGCATCTTCGCGCCGCAGGTGCTGGCCGGCGACCTCGACGCCGCACTGGCGCGTCCGGACGCGCTGGCCCTGACCCGCGAGACCGCCACCAAGCTGTTCGGCGGCCAGGACGCCCTCGGCAAGACGGTCGAAATCGGCGGCCAGCCTTATCGTGTGCTGGCGGTGCTGGCCGACCAGCCGGCCGCCACCACCCTGCCCTACGCATCGCTGGCCGGCAGCGCCACCACGATCTGGAAGCAGGAATACCGCCAGCTGGTCACCACCAACTGGGGCTCGTCGCACGGCGGGGTCTACATCAAGCTCGGCCCCGGCGCCGATCCGCAGGCGGTGGCCGACGGCGTGCGCCGCGCGATGCTGGCCTCGAACTTCTATTCGCGCCAGACGGCGGCGCAGAAGGCCTCGCTGAACGGGCGCGACATGATCGATTTCCGCCTCGGGCCGCTGGCCGACGCCTATCTCGATCCCGACATCGGCGGCACCTCCAGTACCCACGCCGACCGCAAGACCATCTTCGGCCTGGCCGCGGTGGCGATCCTGATCCTGGTGCTGGCCGCCACCAACTACGTCAACCTGGCCACCGTGCGCACCCTGCGCCGCCAGCGCGAGATCGCGGTGCGCAAGGTGCTGGGCGCCAGCGCCGGCGCGGTCAGCCGCCAGTTCCTGGCCGAGTCGGTCCTGGTGTGCCTGATCGCCACCGCCATCGGCCTGCTGCTGGCCTGGCTGCTGCTGCCGGTGTTCTCCGACCTGGTGCAGCGCAAGCTGGACCGCATGTTCACGCCCGCCTCGCTGGGCCTGTCGGTGCTGCTGGGCGCCTTGCTGGGCGTGCTGGCCGGCGCCTACCCGACCTGGTCGGCGCTGAAGGTGCGTCCCACCGCCGCCCTGTCCGGCCGTGGCAACGCTGAGACCGCCGGCGGCCTGTGGCTGCGCCGCGTGCTGACGGTGATGCAGTTCGCCACCGCGATGGGCCTGACCGGCATGACCCTGGCCGTGGCCTGGCAAACGCACTACGCCAGCACCCTCGATCCCGGCTTCGATCCGGGTCCGCTGCTGGTGGTGCGCACCAGCGGCGACCTGCGCGACGCCAACGAGCGCAGCTTCCGCGATGCCCTGGTGCGCCTGCCGGGCGTGGACAGCGTCGGCGTGACCGACTACCCGGTCACCCTCAATTTCAACAGCACCGCGCTGCAGCGCGACGGCGGCCAGCCGATCGAGATCAACTGGTTCCGCGTGAGTCCGGAATTCTTCGGCGTGTACGGCCTGAAGCCGGTGGCGGGCCGCCTCTACGAGCCTTCACGTGACAAGCTCGAAGACGGCGACAAGATCGTGCTCAACGAATCCGGGGCCCGCAAGTTCGGCTTCGCCAGCGCCCAGGACGCGATCGGCAAGACCATCCGCCAGCCGAACGGCGAAGATCCGATGCAGGTGGTCGGCGTCGCCCCCGATATCCGCCACCGCTCGGCACACGAACCGATGCAGCCGACCGTCTACTTCCTGTCGGACCGCATCGGCACCTTTACTGTGCGCAGCGCACACCAGATGGAAGCGGTGCAGCGCGCCATCGAGGAAATGTGGCCGCGCTATTTTCCGAACGACGTGATCGACGTGAAGCGCGTCGACAGCAGCTTCGCCCTGAGCTACGCCGACGACCTGCGCCTGGCCAAGCTGCTGGCGGCATCCAGCGTGATCGCGACCGCGATCGCGGCCTTCGGCATCTACGTGCTGGCGGCCTACAGCGTGCAGCGGCGCGCCCGCGAGATCGTGCTGCGCAAGCTGTACGGCGCCGGCAACGCGGCGGTGGGCAGCCTGGTGATGCGCGAGTTCCTGGCCCTGATCGGCGCCGGCGCCCTGATCGGGCTGCCGCCGGCCTGGCTGGCGATGCAGAACTACCTGGCCGGCTTCAACGAACGCGCGCCAATCGGCGCCTGGACCATCGTCGGCGCACTGCTGGTGGCGGGCGCGGTGGCGCTGGGCTCGACCCTGCGCCATACGGTGGCGGCGGTGCGGATCCGCCCGGCGCTGGCGCTGCGCGAATAAGGACACGGCATGACGATGAAAACAAGCCTGCGCGATTTCCGCATCGGCTGGCGCTTACTGGTGAAGGAACCGGCGTATTCGGCGGTGGTGGTGTTCGGCCTGGCGGTGGGCATTGCCGTGTGCTTCCTGCTGCTCGGCTTCGTACGCCATTCCTTTTCCTATGACGAGAACGTGCCGGAGCGCGAGCGCGTGATGCGGCTGATGCAGCACTGGAACGTGGAAGCGATCGGCACCGGGTGGTCCGACGGCGTCAGCCTGCCGGCGCGCGACGCGGCGCTGGCGAGCGGCCAGCCGCTGCTGGCCAGCGCCGTCTCCGGCGTCAGCTTCGACGTGCGCGCCGGCGACATCGTCGGCACGCTGGGCGTGGCCCTGGTCGACCCGGACTTCGAGAAGATCTTCGCGCCGAAAGTGCTGGCCGGCGACCTGCACGCCGCACTCACCCGCCCGGATGCGGTGGCGCTGACGCGGGACGCCGCTATCAAGATGTTCGGGCGCGCCGACGTGGTCGGCAAGACCTTGCAGAATGACCGCCAGACTTATCTGGTGGCGGCGGTGGTGGCCGACCAGCCGGCCGCTACCACCCTGCCCTACGAGGCGCTGGCGGGCAGCGGCGGCACGGTCTGGCCCTCCATCAAGAATTTCAGGAACACCTGGGGCGGCACGGCCGGCCGGGTCTACCTGAAACTGCTGCCCGACGCCGATCCGCAAGCCGTGCTGGAAGCCGTCAGGCGCGGCCTGCGTGCCTCATCGCTGGTGCAGCGCGACTATGCCGAGCAGGTCGCGGCGCTCGGCGGGCGCGACCTGATCGAGTACAAGCTCGGGCCGATCGCCGATGCCTACCTCGACCCCGACACGACGGATCACTCGCCGATTCACGGCGAGCGCCAGGCGATGCTGGGACTGGCCGTGGTGGCGCTGCTGATCCTGCTGCTGGCGGCGACCAACTACGTCAACCTCGCCACCATCCGCACCCTGGCGCGCCAGCGCGAGATCGCCATGCGCAAGGTGCTGGGCGCTTCGGCGCCGGCGGTGGCGCGCCAGTTCCTGGCCGAATCGGTGCTGGTGTGCCTGATCGCCACCGTGCTCGGTCTGCTGCTGGCCTGGCTGGTGCTGCCGCTGTTTGCCGACCTGGTGCAGCGCCGCTTCGATACCATGTTCAGCCCGGGTGCGATCGCCGGCGCCCTGGCCTTCGGCGTGCTGCTGGGCGTGGCGGCCGGCGCCTGGCCGACCTGGTCGGCGCTGCGGGTGCGCGCCAGCGCCGCTCTGGCCGGCCGCAACGGCACCGAGACCGCGCGCGGCCTGTGGCTGCGGCGTTCCCTCACCGCGCTGCAGTTCGCGGTGGCCATGGGCCTGACCGGCACCACGCTGGCAGTGGCCTGGCAAACCCATTACGCCAGCACGCTCAGCCCGGGCTTCGATCCGCGCCCGCTGCTGACGCTGCCGGCCGGGAACGACATGCGCGACCCGCGCCTGCGCGCCTTCCGCGACGAAGTGCTGCGCCTGCCCGGGGTGGCGAACGTGGCCGAGTCAAGCACGCCGGTCACCTTCACCAACGCCTATACCACGCTGCGCCGCGAAGGCGGCCAGGCGACCGACGTCAACCAGTATTCGGTGAGCCCGGAATTCTTCGACGTGTACGGCCTGAAGCCGGTGGCGGGCCGCCTGTACAGCGCGGCGCTGGACCGCATGAACCAGACCGACCGGGTGGTGATCAACGCCTCGGCGGCGCGCAAGTTCGGCTTCGCCAGCCCGCACGATGCGGTCGGCAAGGTGATCCAGGGTACCGACAACGAGGACCGGCAAATGCAGGTGGTGGGGGTGGCGCCGGACATCCGGCACCGTTCGGCGCGCGAGGGCGCGCAGCCGAGCGTGTTCTACCTGCGCGACCGGGTGCGGATCCTGACGATCCGCTGCAGCGGCGACCCGGTGGCGGTGAAGCATGCGATCGAGGAGATCTGGCCGCGCCACTTCCCCAACGAGCCGGTGAGCGTGGTGCACATGGACAGCTTCATCGTCGAGGAGTTTTATGCCGACGACCTGCGCCTGGCCAAGCTGCTGGCGGCATCCAGCGTGATCGCGATGGCGATCGCGGCCTTCGGCATCTATGTGCTGGCGGCCTACAGCGTGCAGCGGCGCGAACGCGAGATCGTGCTGCGCAAGCTGTATGGGGCGAACGGGATGGCGGTGGGCGGCCTGGTACTGCGCGAATTCGCGCTGCTGGTGGGCGCCGGCGCCGTGGCCGGGCTGCCCTTTGCGTGGGTCGCCATGCAGCGCTACCTGGCAAGCTTTGCGGAACGGGCGCCGATCGGCGCCTGGACCATCGTTGCCGCGCTGCTGCTGGCTTGCGCGGTGACGCTGGGATCGACCCTGCGCCACACGCTGGCCGCGGTGCGGATCCGGCCGGCGCTGGCGCTGCGGGAGTGAAGGCTTACTGGACCGCGGTCAGGGTGATGTCGAACACCAGGCCGGCGTTCGGCGGGATCGAGCCGCTGCCGCTGGCGCCGTAGCCCAGGTTCGACGGGATCAGCACGGTGCGCTTGCCGCCCACCTTCATGCCCGCCACGCCCTGGTCGAAACCGGCGATGACCTTGCCCGCGCCGAGCAGGAAGCTGAAGCTGCCGGTATCGAACTGGGCGCCCTTGTTGCCGGCCGCGGTGGTGCTGTACAGCCAGCCGGTGTAGGTGACCGTGACGTTCTTGCCGTTGACGGCTTCAGTACCGGTGCCGACCACGGTGTCGGTCTTGGTCAGGGCGGCCGGGTTGGCAACGACGACGTTGCTACCGGAATCACCACCACCGCCGCCGCCGCAGGCGGACAGGCTCAATACGGCGGCGAAGGCGGCTGCCAGCGGGAAGGACAACAGTTTCATGGTAATCCTCGTACAGATTGAAGTTTAACTAGGGAAACTTCGACCATACCAAGGAGTCACTGTGGCTGTCTATGCCAAATTTGTACGGCTTTGTCTAAATAAGACGTTCAAATTTCTACCTGCGTGCCCAGCTCGATCACGCGATTCGCCGGGATCTGGTAGTAGTCGGCGGCGGTGCGGGCGTTGCGCTGCATGAGCACGAACAGGTGCTCGCGCCACGGCATCATGCCCGATCCCGGCACCGAGATCACGGTCTGGCGCGCGATGAAGAAGGAGGTCTCCATCATCTCGAATTCCAGCTGCTGCAAGGCGCACAGGCGCAGGATGTCGGGGATGTTCGCCTCGTCCTTGAAGCCGTAGCTGACGTTCAGCTGGAAGCAGTTGTGGCCCAGCGACACCACCTCGACCTGCTCCGACTCCGGCACATAGGGTTCTTCGCGGATGTGCACCGTCAGGAACACGACGCGCTCGTGCAGCACCTTGTTGTGCAGCAGGTTGTGCAGCAGGGCGTGCGGCACGCCGTCGGTTTCGCCGCGCAGGAAGATCGCGGTGCCGGCCACGCGGCTTGGGGGGCCGACGAACAGCGATTGCAGGAAGTCCTCGAGCGGGATCGCGTGCTTTTCCAGGTTCTCGAACACCAGCTCACGGCCGCGCTTCCAGGTCAGCATGATGGTCAGCAGGATCGCGCCCAGCAGCAGCGGGAACCAGCCGCCGTGCAGCAATTTGAGGGTGCTGGCCGAGAACAGCATGATGTCCATGATCATGAAGAAGCCGGTCGCGCCGAAGCACAGCGCCAGCGGCAGGTGCCAGCGGTAGCGTGTCACGAAGAAGGTGAGAATCGTCGTGGCGAACATGGTCGCCGTCACCGCGATGCCGTAGGCGCCGGCCAGTTTATCCGACGAGCCGAAGCCGACCACCGCGATCAGAACCACCGCCAGCTGCAGCCAGTTGACGGCCGGGATGTAGATCTGGCCGATCTCGCTTTCCGAGGTGTGCATCACGCGCATGCGCGGCAGCAGGCCGAGGGCAATGGCCTGCTTGGTCATCGAGAAGGTGCCGGAAATCGTCGCCTGCGAGGCGATCACCGCGGCCATCGTCGACAGCACCACCAGCGGCAGCACGCTCCAGCTGCCGAGCTGGTGGAAGAAGGGGTTTTCGACGGCGTCCGGGTGCATGATCAAGAGCGCGCCCTGGCCCAGGTAGTTCAGGGCCAGCGCCGGGAACACGACCATGAACCAGGCCGCGCGGATCGGCTTCTTGCCGAAGTGGCCCATGTCGGCGTACAGGGCCTCGGCGCCGGTCAGCGACAGCACCACCGCGCCCAGCGCGACGAAGGCGATGAAGCGGTTGCGCAGCATGAATTCGAAGGCGTGCAGCGGGTTCAGGGCCTGCAGGATCACCGGCGCCTCGACGATGTTGATCACGCCCATGATGGCTAGGGCCGCGAACCAGACGATCATGATCGGGCCGAAGAAGCGGCCGATGCCGGCGGTGCCATGGCGCTGCACGCTGTACAGGATCACCAGCACCACGATGGTCAGCGGCACGACCCATTTTTCGAGGCCGGGCGTGGCCACTTCCAGGCCCTCGATCGCGCCCAGAACGGAAATCGCCGGGGTGATCACGCTGTCGCCGTAGAACATGGTGGCGCCGAACACGCCGATGATCATCAGCACATAGTGCCAGCGTGAGTGGCGGGTGACGGAATTCAGGGCCAGCGCCATCAGGGCCATGATGCCGCCCTCGCCGCGGTTGTCGGCGCGCAGCACCAGGGTCACGTACTTGAGCGAGACGATCATCGTCAGGCCCCAGAAGATCAGGGAGACGATGCCGAGCAGGTTCGGCGTGCTCAGGGGCAGGCCGTGGGTCGGGTCGAAGATGGTTTTCAGCGTGTACAGCGGGCTGGTGCCGATGTCGCCGTAGACGATACCGACGGCAGCCAGGGTCAGTGCCGCGAGGCTGCTTTTCTTGTGTTGCTCACTCAAGATGTCACCATTGCTTGTTCTGGTGCACCGCACCATAAGATATCGTCAAGAAAAATGCAAATCTTTCATGGTGCGGGCCTCATTTCGGCAAGGTTTTCCACCATTTGAGCAAATCCCGCAACGCTTCCGGCTGGTTCAGGGGCGCAAACCGCCCCGCCTGATCCCGCTGGTTGACGCCGTGGCAAGAGGCGCAGACCCGCATCTCGCCCGCCTGGAAGCTGATCCAGTTGCGTTCGCGGACCACCGCCGTGCCTTGCGGGTCGGTGGTCTGCCAGGTCAGGGCGCGCCCGGCCGGCACCAGCGCCGCAGTCGAACCGTCGCGGGCGATCCGCACGCTCCCCGGCGGTCCGCCCGGATTGGCCGGATTCACCGCCTCGTGCAGCGCCTTGGCCAGCACGCGCCGTCCGGGGCGGCCCGGGTAGGCCCGCACCTGGTCGCCCTGGAACAGCTGGAAGTGCGCGATGTCGTAGGTGCGCCCGCCCGGCTTATCCTGCGACACCGTCCTGATGCCGCCCGGCACGCGCAGGTTGAAAGGCTGCTGCAATTCTGCCCGATCGCGGCTGGTCTGGTCGCGCGTGACGATCAGCGCCAGGCCGCGCGTGGTCAGCCAGCGCCGCAAGCTTGCTTCGTCCACGCCTTCGGCGGCCAGCACCGCGCGCTCCGGCGCCTCCAGCCCGCTGCGCGCACGCACAGGACGCGCGCGCGGCCTCAGCTCGACCGCCTCGATCTCCCACAATTCGCCCGACCACGCCTGGCGGCCATGCGCGCCGCGCCACCACAGGGCGCGCCGGATGCCCGCCGTGAGCGGAGCGCCGGCGCGATACAGGCCGTCGCCACCGCGCACCAGGCGCACCAGCCGCAAGCCGGCCAGCGGCCGGTCCGGCGCCGGCGCGTCGACTTCGGGCGCATGGCTGGCCACCAGCGCGCCGTCGGCCAACGCCAGCGGATTGCGGAAGCGCCCCGTCGGCAGCGCGTCGCCGGGATGCCCGGCCGTCACCGGCGCCACCGTCATCCGCTCCGCATCCAGCCCGGGCGCGCCGCTCAGGCGCACGATCTGCCCGGTGGCATAGGTGTCGCGGTCGCGCGCCGCAATCGCGAGATAGCTGCCGTGCCGGCGCGGATCCTCGGCCAGCTGGAACAGGCCGCCCTCGCGGCGCACGCTGCTGCGGTTGGCGTGCAGGCGGTCGACACTGCGGCTAGAGAGGTTGGGATCGTCGCGGAAGCTGGGAATGAAATGGCCGAAGGACAGCTCGTGCTGGCCGATGTGGTTCAAGGTCTCCTCGCCGCTGCCGTCCTGCTCCATCTGCCAGGCGGTAAAGAAATTGGTGGTGAAGGCGCTCACCGCGCCGTAGGGGCCGCTGCCGCCGGTGCGCGATTCGGGGAAGGTCTCGGCGCGCGTGGCCAGCGCCGGCGCATTGGCGGCTTCGCCGGCGTAGTTGAAGGATTTGAAGGGCAGCGCGACGCCATTGCCCTGGGCGTCGCGGTCGCGCTGGGCCAGCTGGTCCTGCTGCAGATGGTCCCAGCGCACGAACACGATGCGGCCATAGCTGTCCACGAAGGGGCTGAAGGCGCCGCTCGGCGTGTGGTTCAGGATGCGCAGCCGGCCGCTGGCCGGGTCCAGGCTCCAGATGCCGGTGGTAGTCGGCGTCGCCTCGTATTCGTCCAGCTGCGGATACAGGTGCGGCAAGCCGCTGCGCGGCCGGTCCGAGGTGAACAGGATCCGGCCATCGGTGGCGTAGAAGGGCGACAGGTTGTTCGCATCCGGGGGCTGTCCCGCCACTTGTTGGATGCGGACCTGCTCGCCCGCTCCCAGGCCTGCCACTTCGTACACCTGCCAGAACGCCCGCGGGCCGCTGCCGACCACCATGCTGAACAGGGCGCGCTTGCCATCCCAGTGCACCGCCGGCTCGCGCACGGCGATGGCCTTGTCTCCCTGCTCGCCCTCGCTGCCGAAGCCGGCCTCGCGAGTCAGGTTGCGCAGCTTGCCGTCGGGGTAGCGCAGCATCAGGTCGCCGCCGCGTGGCGCGGCCTCGATACCGGGCAGGTGGTTGGCGAAGGCGGAAAAGCGGGTGGCGTGATCGTGCTGCGGCGGCACCTGGGCCGCGAACAGCAGCGGATAGCGTAGCCGGACCGGCTGCGCTGTTTGTGCTGTTTGCGCTGTTTGTGCTGCGGACGCCGCTGCCTGCGCGCCGGCGCACAGCACCAGCGGCAGGACCAGAAAGCAGCAGCGGAAACGCGTCATGGATAAATCCTGTTGTCGAACTGAATAAAGTGTAGCCGAGCCCTCATGCCAGGTTGCAATTTTTAGGCGCTTTCGGCAAGCTGTGAGCAAAACTTCAACAATGGAGACGCCATGCCGATCGCTGCAGCCAACCCGCATGCCCGCCGCCTGGCGGCCCTTGCCACCCTCGCCTGCGCCGTGCTGGTCGCCTGCGGCGGCAGTGGTGGCGGCTCGCCGGCGGTGGTGGCCAATCCGCCTCCGGTCGGCGGCGGCGGCACGCCGGTCAATGGGCCAGCCTGGCTGGGCTTCGGCGGCGACGCGCAGCATGCGGCCCAGGCGCAGGTGGCGACCCAGGACCTGGCGCGCATCGCCTGGCGCACCGCGGTGGACATGGCGCCGCAGTACAGCGCCCAGGGCTATCTGCTGGTGCACTACGGCTCGCCGGCCATCACCACGAAAAACACCGTGCTGGTGCCGGTCAAGCGCGGCGTGCAGGAGCTGTACCGCATCGAAGCGCACGACGGCCGCACTGGCGCGCTGGCCTGGACCCTGGACAGCGACTACATCATGCCGGCGCACCGCTGGACGCCGAGCTACAACCTCACCCTCACCGCCGGCAACCAGCTGGCCTTCCCCGGCGCGGGCGGCAAGCTGATGCTGCGCGACGCCCCCGATGCGGCCAATGGCCCCGTGAAGAGCCTGGTGTTCTACGGTGAATCCACTTACAACGGCGCCAAGGGCGCGTTCGACGCCTCGGTCTTCATCAACACGCCCATCACGGCGGACACGCAGGGCAATCTGTATTTCGGCTTCAGCGCCCTGCCCTCGAATCCGGCGGGCCTGAAGGGCGGCATCGCCCGCATCGGCGCGAACGGCGCCGGCAGCTGGGTCGCCGCAAGCACGCTGGCGCAGGACGATGCCGTCGACAAGGCGGCGATGAACAGCGCCCCCGCCCTGTCGCCCGACCAGAAGACGCTATACGTGGCGGTCAACGGACCGAGTTCGAAGGGCTATCTGGTCGCGCTGGACGCCGCCACGCTGCAGGCGAAGTCGAAAGTCCTGCTGCTCGATCCGCAAACCAAGCAGCCGGCGCGCGTGTCCGACGACAGCACGGCCTCGCCCACCATCGGCCCGGACGGCGAAGTCTTCTTCGGCGTGCTCGAGACCACGCAGAACCAGCACAATGGGCGCGGCTGGCTGCTGCATTTCGATGCGGCGCTGGCGCAAAGCAAAACCCCGGGTTCCTTCGGCTGGGACGACACGGCCTCGATCGTCCCGGCATCGATGGTGCCCGGCTATGCCGGTCCGTCCAAGTACCTGCTTACCACCAAGTACAACAACTATGGCCGCGCGGGCAGCGGCGATTCGCGCAACAAGGTCGCGGTGCTGGATCCCAATGCCAGCCAGCCCGACCTGGTGGCGCCTTCGGTCCCGGTCATGAAGGAAGTGCTGGCTGTGATGGGCGTGACGCTTGACCCCGACTTCCCGGGCGGTGTGGTCGAATGGTGTATCAACACGGCCGCGGTCGATCCCTTCACGAAGTCCATCCTGATCAACAGCGAGGATGGCTGGCTGTACCGCTGGGACTTGAGCTCGAACACGCTGAGCCAGAAAATCCGCCTGACCAGCGGCCTGGGCGAGTCCTACACGCCGACCGCGATCGGCGCGGACGGGACCGTGTACGCGATCAATAACGCGATCCTGTTCGCGATCGGCAAATAATCCGAATCAGGGGATCGCCGGCGGCGCTTTTTTAGATCGGGGATAATGTCGGTCCTGCAATCGACACACCGTCCCCCATGCGTACCGGCATCCTTTCCGCCGCCTCGGCCTTCCTGTGCTGGGGCCTGTTCCCGCTGTATTTCCACGCCATCGGCGAGGTGCCGCCAATGCAGATCCTGGCGCACCGCATGCTCTGGTCGCTGCTGTTCCTGCTGATCGTGCTGGCCGTGCGCAGGCAATGGGCTTGGCTCGCTGTCGCCCGCCAGCCGCGCATACTCGGCAGCTTCATCGCCTCCGCCGTGCTGCTGAGCGTGAACTGGCTGATCTATATCTGGGCGGTCAACAATAATCACGTAATCGAAGCCAGCCTGGGCTACTTCATCAATCCGCTGGTGAACATTTCGCTCGGCTACCTGCTGCTGAAAGAAAGATTGCGGCCGGCGCAGTGGGCGGCGATCGCCGTGGCGGCGCTGGGCGTGGCCTGGCTGACCTGGCAGGCGGGCACCGTGCCGTGGATCGCGCTGGCGCTGGCCTTTTCCTTTGGCGGCTACGGGCTGCTGCGCAAGACCGCCGCGCTGGGCGCGCTGGAGGGGCTGTCGTTCGAGACCATGGTGCTGTTCCCGGTGGCGGCCGCCTATGTGGTCTGGCTGACGATGAACGGCCAGAACGCCTTCATCAACACGGAATCGACCTCGACCCAGCTGCTGCTGATGGCGGCCGGGCCGATCACCGCGATCCCGCTGCTGCTGTTCGCCTCGGGCGCGCGCCAGATCCCCTTGTCCGTGCTGGGGCTGCTGCAATACCTGTCGCCGACCCTGCAATTCCTGCTCGGCGTCTGGCTGTTCCACGAACCGTTTACGCCGGACCGCCTGGTCGGCTTCGCACTGATCTGGGCCGCCCTCGCCCTGTTCGCCGCCGAAGGCCTGCTGCGCCGCCCCACCCCGGCCAAAGCTTGAATAATTCGGGGTCAGAATAATTCGGGGTCAGAGCACTTTTTCGAGCAATTTCTTCAATTTGGGGTCAGAGCACATTTTTCGGCAAGCTTCCAAGCGGCGCCGAGCCGAAAATGTGCTCTGACCCCGAATTTTTACAGTATCCTGTCGTCCTTATTTCTCACCGAATTACACCTATCACATGGCCAATTACGTCTACACCATGAACCGCGTGGGCAAGATCGTCCCACCGAAACGGCAGATCCTGAAGGATATTTCGCTGTCCTTTTTCCCGGGCGCGAAGATCGGCGTGCTGGGCCTGAACGGCTCCGGCAAGTCGACCCTGCTGAAGATCATGGCCGGCATCGACACCGATATCCAGGGCGAAGCGCGCCCGATGCCGGGCCTGAACATCGGCTACCTGCCGCAGGAACCCCAGCTGGATCCGGAAAAGACCGTGCGCCAGGAAGTGGAAAGCGGCCTCGGCGAAGCCTTCGAGGCGCAAGCCAAGCTGGAGGCCGTGTACGCCGCCTATGCCGATGAAGACGCGGATTTCGACGCCCTCGCCAAGGAGCAGGAGCGCCTGGAATCGATCATCGCCGCGGCCGACGGCGGCAACCTGAACCTGCAGATGGAAATGGCCGCCGACGCGCTGCGCCTGCCGCCCTGGGACCAGAAGATCGCCGTGCTGTCGGGCGGTGAAAAGCGCCGCGTGGCGCTGTGCAAGCTGCTGCTGAGCAAGCCGGACATGCTGCTGCTGGACGAGCCGACCAACCACCTGGACGCCGAATCGGTCGAGTGGCTGGAGCAGTTCCTGCTGCGCTTCCCGGGCACCGTGGTCGGCATCACCCACGACCGCTACTTCCTCGACAACGCCGCCGAATGGATCCTGGAACTGGACCGCGGTTCGGGCATTCCATGGAAGGGCAATTACTCGTCCTGGCTGGACCAGAAGCAGGCCCGCCTGAAGCAGGAAGAAGCCACCGAGTCGGCCCGCCAGAAAGCGCTGCAGAAGGAACTGGAATGGTCGCGCCAGAATCCGAAGGCGCGGCAAGCCAAGTCGAAGGCCAGGTTGGCCCGCTTCAACGAGCTGAGCGAATACGAATACCAGAAGCGCAACGAGACCCAGGAGATCTTCATCCCCGTGGCCGAGCGCCTGGGCAACGACGTCATCGAGTTCAAGAACGTCAGCAAAGCCTTCGGCGACCGCCTGCTGATCGACAACCTGTCGTTCACGATTCCGCCGGGCGCCATCGTCGGCATCATCGGCCCGAACGGCGCCGGTAAGTCGACCCTGTTCAAGATGATCGCCGGCAAAGAGCAGCCGGACAGCGGCGAAGTCCACATCGGCCAGACGGCGAAAGTCTCGCTGGTCGACCAGAGCCGCGACGACCTGGCCAACAACAAGACCGTGTTCGAAGATGTCACCGGCGGCGCCGACATGCTGAGCGTCGGCCGCTTCGAGATGCCGTCGCGTGCCTACCTCGGCCGCTTCAACTTCAAGGGCGCGGACCAGCAGAAGGTGGTCGGCAACCTGTCGGGCGGCGAACGCGGCCGTCTGCACCTGGCCAAGACCCTGCTGCAAGGCGGCAACGTCCTGCTGCTGGACGAACCGTCGAACGACCTCGACGTCGAAACCCTGCGCGCGCTCGAAGATGCGCTGCTGGAATTCGCCGGCAGCGTGATGGTGATCTCCCACGATCGCTGGTTCCTCGACCGTATCGCCACGCACATCCTGGCTTTCGAGGGCAACTCGCAAGTCACCTTCTTCGACGGCAATTATCAGGAATATGAAGCCGACAAGAAGAAGCGCCTGGGCGAAGAAGGCGCCAAGCCGAAGCGTATCCGCTACAAGCCGCTCACTACCTGAGTTGGCTGCATCGCAGCGCTTTAGTAGCGTTTGCACCACAAAAGCTCCCTGCGGGGAGCTTTTTTTTCGCTCTTCGCTGGCGATAGCAGCGCATGTGGACAATCCTGAAGCCTGGTTTCCCGGATGTGCGTGCCTCGATTTTTTCGCGCGGAAATGGATCGGCCCGATTTCCATCTCATGTGTAGAATCAGGCGTCGTTGAGGTCGGCTCACGCCACGATCATTCATGACACGTTACCGCGATAACCGCGTTCCCGGCATGACGTACTTTTTCACGGTGCGCCTGCTGGACCGGAATAGCACTTTGTTGACGGACCACTTCTCGGCCTTCGGCGAAGCCATGCGCCAGGCCCGGATCCGCAAACCCTTCCACGTCGATGCTTGGGTAGTGCTGCCCGATCACGCGCATGCGATCTGGACCCTGCCTCCCGGCGACCACGATTGCGCCACACGCTGGCGCGCGGTCAAGATCGCCTTTTCCAAAGCACTGCACAAGACCGGACTGGCGCTGGCGAGCGCGGCCGACGCCGCGATCTGGGAGCGCCACTACCGCGATTACCGCGTCGGCGACGACAACGAATACGCGGCCCTGATCGACTACGTACACAGCAATCCGATGCGCCACGGCTTTTGCCAGCACGCCTCCGACTGGCCCTGGTCCTCGTTGCACCGCTTCGTTGCCGCCGGATTCGACGCGCCGCAGCCGCCGCTGGCGCCACCGCCTTGGACGGGTCCGCTCCACCCATCGGCGCAGCTCCCCCTGTAAAAGCAAAAAGGGCCCGCGAAGGCCCTTTGATGTTCCTGTAGGCACCCCGTGCCCACGCATGACGTCAGCGTTACGCCGACCTCTTAGAAGTTGTAATGCGCGCCAACAGTCCAAACGTTAGCCTTGGCGCCGATGTCCTTCTCCTTGCCATAGCGCTCATACTCGGCAGTCAGCGCAACCTTCTGGTTCAGCTTGTACTGCACGCCCAGCGCACCGTAGGCGCCGGTATCGGTGTCCTTCAGGTTCAGGGCCGCGCTGTCGAACTTGCGCTCGCTGTGCTGCACGCCGACCTTGCCGTACACGGCAAACTGGTCGTTCACCGGCGCGGTGGCCTTGGCGGCGATATAGGTGCCGTGGCCCTTGGTGGTGCCGCCGGCGGCGTCATGGTCGCCGAAATCGGTGTAGCCGGCTTCAGCAGCCCAGGTGCGGTTGAATTCGTAGCCGCCGTACAGCTTGCCGCCGGCCTTGTAGTCGTCCGACTGGATGTTCTTGGCCGAGGCCACGCCCACGCCAACATAGGCATGCGGCTGGTCGGTGGTGAAGTTCTGGGCCTGGGCAGCGGTCATGGCGGCGCCTGCGATCAGTGCAACGATGAGCTTTTTCATATTCGGCATCCTTTATTTGGTTTGACTGAGTCGCGATGCGAAAGTGAATCGCGATGTGGTCAAGATATCAGCTGCCAAATGCTTAAGTCAGTGCCCATTTCGTAAGAACTGTAAGAACATGTAACTTACTGACCCATTATTCAGTAATAAAATCACTGATATTGACTACAAATGCTTAGTAATTAAGCGATGTAGCGAAAAGTGAGATTGAGCCGCGCGCCGACCGGTTTTGCAGTCTTGTTGATCCCATGCAGCCAGTGCCGCTGCAGGGATCCCGCCATTAGCAGCAGGTTGCCGTCGGCGAGCTCGAGTTTCAGCGTGCGCTTGCTGCGTTTGTGGCGCAGGAGGAAGGTCCGGCTGGCGCCATAGCTGAGCGAGGCGATGGCGGGCTGCGGGCCCAGTTCCGGCTCGTCGTCGCTGTGCATGCCCATGCTGTCGGCGCCGTCCCGGTAATAGTTCAGCAACACGCTGTTATAGCGGTGGCCGGTGGCGGCTTCGACGGCGCTGCGCAGCTCGGCGAGCAGCGGTGTCATCGGCAGCGCTTCGAGGCGCAGGCCGGAATAGGTATAGCTGGCTTCGCCATGCCAGGCGGTCAGGCGCGGCTGCAGGTGGCGCTTGCCGTAGACGACGATGGTCTCGTGGCGCCAGGCGGTGTCATTGACCAGGCGCGCGAAGATCTCGGCATTGCTCAGCGGCATAGGGAGCCGGTGCAGCAGCGCCAGTTCACCATCCTCGATCGGGATGGCCTGCAATTTGGCCTCGTCGGAAAACAGATCCATGCAGGTAAGTCTAGGTATGATGGCAAGATTCCATAACCAGGATATTTTCGCATGAACAAACGCCAGTTCCTCGGCGCGGCGGCAGCGGCCGGCGCCGTCCCGCTTGCAGGCCGGGCCGCGGCAGCCTCCCAGCCGGCGCCGCCGGACGGGCCGGCCCTGCTGACGATCACCGGCAACATCGACCACAGCAACCGCGGCCCCTTCGACCCGGCGCTCGACCAGATGATGCACAAGCACGGCGTCAGCTTCCGCAAGGCCTGGGTGTTCGACGATGCCGCCTTGCGCGCGCTGCCGGCACAGACGATCAAACCGACACTGGAATACGACGCCAGGCCACATATGCTGCGCGGACCGCTGCTGGAAGACGTGCTGGCACGCGCCGGCGCCAGACTGGAGGACAAGACGGTGCTGGTGCTGCGCGCGGTGGACGGCTACAACGTCGAGCTGCCGCTGGCGCAGGCGCGCGCAAGGCGCTTCGTCATCGCCACGCACGTGGACGGCAAGCCGATGCCGCTGGGAGGATTGGGACCGCTATGGGCTGTCTACGACGCCGACCGGGCGCCGGACATGGCAAAGCTGCCGCTGGGGCAGCGCTTTGCGGCTTGCCCCTGGGCGCTGTATCACATCGAGGTGAAGTCTTAAGCGTAGGCTTCCGCCAGGCTCATGACCCGCGGCGCGACTGTGACGCCAAAGTTACCGAACAGCGTATCCAGCGCCGCCAGGTTGCTCGCGCACTCATCGGTCTTCCAGCCATTGAACAGATCGGTGCCGTCTTTCTGGAAGTGCATGTCGAGTACTTTGCCCTTGTCCTTGTGGACATAGCCTTGCTGATGGGTGTTCTTGAACCCGAGTTCCTGCAGCGCGGCCAGCACGGCTTGCGGCGGATTGTCCGGGTCGGTAGCCAGGAAGACGCCGAAGGTCTTGCCCGGCGGTTTGGCAGCGACGTCGACTTCGTAAATGCCCGGCGCCTTGGTAACGCTGGTACTCTTCAAAAACAGCATGCGATCCTCCGTGGTCTAGACTTCCCAGCTTATTGCACTACGGGAACTTTGTCGACGTGAGCTTGCTGAATTTTTGCTCTACTGCAACAGCAATCCGAACACGCTGCCAGCGACCAGGGCGCCGCAAGCCAGCATGCCGATAATAAAACCGGCTTCGCGCTTGCTCGGGTCGCGGTAATAGCCCAGCGCATACAGGATGCGCCCCAGGCACCACAGCAGCGCGCCGGCCGCCGCCCAGGTATCGCCCAAATAATAAGCACACAGCCACAGCGGCGCCAGCACCAGCGGCAGCTGCTCGAGGGTATTGGCCTGCACCCGCTGCGCGCTCTAGAAAGGCAGCGGACCGTCCATTTGCGGCGCCGGCACCTTGTATTTCGCTCTCGCCCAGCCGGCCATCACGCCGGTCCAGACATACACGCCGAGCACCGCCAGGGTGGCCCATGCACTCCATTTGATCATTGTTGCTCTCCATGCTTGCGCCGCGCCAGGGCCCAGGTGGCCGTGGCCAGCGCTTCGTACAAGTCTCCGGCGGCCGGGTCCCAGGCCGACACCGCCGCCTGCTGGCGCGCCACGGTGGCGGTGTCGCCGCGCGCGATCGGGCCGGACAAGGCCGTCTCCGGTCCCAACCGGAACACATTGGCCAGGGTCTCGGTGGCCAGCGGCCGCGCCAGTTCGCGCGCCACGTCCGCCGGGATGCCGGCCGCCTGGTAGGCGCGCAGGGCGGCGTCCAGCACCGTGGTCAGATAGTTCGAAGCGAACACCGAGGCCGCGTGATAGACCGTCTTGGCGCTGGCGTCGATAGGCACCACGCGCGCGCCGATCGCCTCGAAAGCCGGTACCAGCAGCGCCAGCGCCTGCGCATCCCCTTCGACGCCGCAGAAGGTGCCGTCGAAGGCGGCGGCCACTTGCGCGGGATCGGCGAAGCTGCGCACCGGGTGCACGCTGGCGACAAAGGCGCCGGCCGCGCGCAACGCATCCAGCTCCGAAGAGGCCTTGGCGCCGCTGCAGTGGAACACCACTGCGTCTTTCATCACAACGCGCGCCGCCAGCTGCTGCGCCACCTCGCCGATACGGTCATCGGAGACGGCCAGCATCCACAAGCCGGCCGGGCGCAGCGCCGCCGCATCGTCACGCGCACAACCGGCGCCGATGAACGCCACCGCCGCCTGCGCACTGCCGCTCGAGCGGGTCAGCACATCCTGTACAGCGAACACGCCGCGCGTGGCGAACAAGCGCCCCAGCGCGCGCCCGACATGGCCGGCGCCGACGATGTTCAGCGCCGGCGCCATCAGAAGCGCGAGCCCGGCTGACGCAGGAATTCGATCTCTTCCTGGGTCGAGGCGCGGCCGAGGATCTCGTTACGGTGCGGGAAGCGGCCGAAGCGCGCGATCACGCCGCGGTGGCGGTGCGCATAATCGAGCATGTCGTCGAAGCCCGGGTGTTCGGCCGCCAGCGCCGTGAACAGCTCGACGGCGCGCTCCTGCATGAAGGCATCCTCGGCGTGCTCGAAAGGCATGTAGGCGAAGGCGCGCTGCAGCGGCGGCAGTTCCTTGTGCGCGCCGCTGTCGGCCAGCTGGCGCGCCGCCGCGAGGGCCAGTGCATCGCCGGCAAAGGACTCCGGCTTGTTCCGGTAAGCGTTGCGGGTGAACTGGTCAAGGACAAGGATGCGCGCCAGGACGCCCTGGGGCCCCTCGGCATCCCATTCGCGCAGCCCGCCGGCAATCGCCTGCTTGACCGTGGCGCCGAAGCGCTGTTTGATTTCGTCGTCGAAGGCATCGCTCTTGACGAACCATTCCTTGCGCGGCTGGCCTTCGGCGTCGCTGCCGGGCGCACCGAACCAGAAGTCGCGTACTTCCTGTGCTGTCATTTGATGTTCCTGTCAGTTGCGGGCGTGCGAGAGCAGGAAGCCGTCCACGCCCTGGAAAGTCGCCAGCTCCGAGGCCAGCGAGGACAGCGGCGCGCCCGCGTGATTCGCCAGCGCCAGCGCGACGAAGCGCCATTCCTGGCAATCCTTGTCGCTGCCGATGGTGAGCGAGCCGCCGGCGATCTCGTAGCCGCGTTCCAGCGCCATCGTGCGCAGCTCGTCTTCCTGCGGCCGCACGCCGGGTTTGAAACGCAGCGTCACCGCCACCGCCTGGCGCGAGGGCAGCAGGCTGACCGCGCGGTTCAGGTAGATCATGATCATCGCCGAGAAGAAGGCCAGGCCCATTGCCGCCATGTAGAAGCCGACGCCGACCATGATGCCGATCACCGACGAGGCCCAGATCGAGGCCGCCGTGGTCAGACCGCTGATATTGAAACCCGAGCGCATGATCACGCCGGCGCCGAGGAAGCCGATGCCGGTGACCACGCCCTGGATCACGCGGGTCGGGTCGACCAGCGCGACGGCGGCGCCATGCCCGCCATACCAGGCGTTCGGGTAGCCGGCGATGATGGTCAAGGCGCAGGAGGCCATGCACACCAGGCCATAGGTGCGCATGCCGGCCGCGCGGCCGTGGTAGGAGCGCTCGTAGCCGACCATCAGGCCGAGCAGCAGCGCGCCGATCAGGTGCAGCAGAATCAGGGCATTCGTTTGCAGTTCCGCGTGCGACCAATACAGGTGGACCAGGTCCGGCAGGGTCAGGACAGCGTTCTGCGGTGTCACCGGATTCAAGGCTGCTTCTTTCGCACCAGTTGTTTTTCGAAGGCCGCGTCGTTCTTGGTGATGCGCTTTTCCGGCTGCGGCCCGAGGCCGTCGACGAATTTCACGAAGTCGTCCAGCTCCATCGGTGGGCACAGCGGCGGCGCGCCGGCCTTCTCGGACAGGAAGAAGTGGCCGGCGCCGGTGCGCGCCATCGAATAGGTGGTGATGCCGGTGCGCCGCTTGAGCCGGTCGACGGCGGCGCTGGCGCGGGTGGAGCGGATGCCGGCTGCCATTCAGATCTCCCGGGTACGCTGTTCGAGCCAGTCACGGGCGGCGCCGTCGACCAGCGGCAGCAGGCGCGCGCGCACGCTGCGGTGGTAGTCGTTCAGCCACGCGACTTCGTCGCCGCGCATCAGCGCCATGTCGATGCAGCGGGTGTCGATCGGGCACAGGGTGAGCGTCTCGAAGCCGAGGAATTCGCCGAACTCGGTGGTCTCGACGACCTGCGCCAGCACCAGGTTCTCGATGCGGATGCCCCATTGTCCGGGGCGGTAGATGCCCGGCTCGTTCGAAGTGATCATGCCCGGCTCCATCGCGGTGTGCGCTTCCGGCATGGCGGTCGGCGAGATCACCTGCGGGCCTTCGTGCACGTTCATGAAGTAGCCGACGCCGTGGCCGGTGCCGTGGCCGTAGTCGATGCCGGCGGCCCAGATCGGCGCACGCGCCAGCGCATCCAGCATCGGGCCCCTGGTGCCGCGCGGGAAGCGCGCCACCGACAGGTTGATCATCCCCTTCAGCACCAGCGTGAAGTCGCGCTTGTGCGCGGCGGAAGGCGTGCCGACCGGGACCACGCGGGTGATGTCGGTGGTGCCGCCCAGGTACTGGCCGCCGGAGTCGATCAGCAGCAGGCCGTCGCCGGTGATGGTGGCGTGATTCTCGGGCGTGGCGCGGTAGTGCATGATCGCGCCATTGGCGTTGAAGCCGGCGATGGTGCCGAAGCTGGGGCTGACAAAACCGGGGCGCCGTGCACGTGCCGCGGTGATCTGCTCGTCGATCATGACCTCCGTCAGCGGCGCGCGCTGCGGATCGGCCAGCAGCGGTTCGAGCCAGGCGAAGAACTCGCAGAGCGCGGCGCCATCCTGTTCCATCGCATCGCGCACGTGGTCAAGCTCCGCCGGCAGCTTGCGCGATTTGGCGAAGGTGGTCGGGTTGATCGCCTCGACCACGCGCACACCCTGCGGCACGGCGGCGCGCATGCCGGCGGTGATGCGGCGAGGGTCGATCAGCAGGCTGGAGTCAGGCGGCAGCGCCTGCAGCGCATCAAGCGCTTGTTCGTAGGGGGCGACGCGCACGCCGTCCTGCTCCAGGCGTTCGCGCAGCGCGGCCGGCACCTTGCCGTCGGCGACGAAGACGGTCGCGCGCGAGGCTTCGACCAGCGCGTGGGCCACGAACACCGGGTTGTAGCTGACGTCGGCGCCGCGCAGGTTGAACAAATAGGCGATGTCGTCCAGGGTCGAGATGAAATGGCGCTCGGCGCCCAGCCTGGCCATCGCATTGCGGGTGGCGTGCAGTTTATCCGCGCGCGTGGTGGTCGCGTACGGCGCTTCGTGTTCGTAGACGGCGTCCGCCGGCAGGCCGGGGCGCTCGCTCCAGATCTCGTCGAGCAGGTCGAGGTCGGTGCGCAACTTGATGCCACGCGCCTTCAGCGCGTCTTCCAGCAGGCGCGCGACGGCCAGGCCCAGCACGCGGGCGTCGACGGCGACGGTCTGGCCCGGCTGCATGGTCTCGGCGAGCCAGTCGATGTGCAGCAGGCTGGCGCCCGAGGGGATCTTCATCAGGCGGATTTCGGTGCCCGCCAGCTCCTGCTCGGCCTGGGTGTAGTAGCGGCCGTCGGTCCAGACGCCGGCGAAGTCCCTGGTGGCGATGAAGGTGCCGACCGAACCCGTAAAACCCGACAGCCATTCGCGGCCCTTCCAGCGGCCGGGCAGGTACTCGGACAGGTGGGGATCGGCGGAAGGGACGATGAAGGCGTCGACCTGGTGGCGGGCCATCGCGGCGCGCAGCTGGGAAAGGCGTTCGGCGCGCAGGCCGGTGGTGTCGGTGGTTGCTGGCATATCGGGGATACGAATGTGTTGTGGATTCTCCAAGCTATGTATCATACCCCCCTCTGTACGGATATGGCGCAGAGCCTCATTGCGTTGAACCAAGAGGAACGCTGGCCCAACGCAATCTGGCGGATAATCGGAGCTGCATTCTTTTTCTCACAATAAATCATGCAAGAACAGGATTTCCACTACACCCGCGCGCGCGACCTGCTGGCCCGCGCCGAGGAACTCGTCAGCGCCGACACGGTGCAAGCCGCGGTGCGCAACGTCGCCGAGGTGCTCAACAGCCGCTTCGACAGCGACAGCACCGGCGAATTCCCGCTGGTGCTGGGCGTGATGGGCGGCGCGGTGGTCTTCACCGGCCACCTGCTGCCCCAGCTGAGCTTCCCGCTCGAATTCGACTACATCCACGTCACGCGCTACGGCGACCAGGACCGCGGCGGCGAAGTCGTGTGGAAGGTGATCCCGCGCCAGAACGTGGCCGGCCGCACCATCATCGTGGTCGACGACATCCTCGACGAAGGCGAAACCCTGGCCCACGTGAAGCAGCGTCTGCTGGACATGGGCGCGGCCGAGGTGATCCTGGCCGTGTTCGCGGACAAGGACCTGGGCAAGCAGAAGCCGGTGCAGGCGGACATCGTGGGGCTGACCATCCCGAACAAGTTCGTGGTCGGCTTCGGGATGGATGCGCATGGTTACTGGCGTAACCTGCCGGGACTGTGGGTGATCAAGGAGGAGGACAAGCAGGTGGAGGATGCGCCACCTGCCTAAACTCGTCGTTCCCGCGCAGGCGGGAACCCAAGTTTGGCGAACAGCCTATACGTTTGCACTGATCGCCGAACTTGGATCCCCGCCTGCGCGGGGATGACATGCGAACGCTAGTGGGAAACGACGCTCAGCGGATACCCAAACGCGTCCGCGCCGCCTGATACTGCTGCGCCAAACGCTCCACCATCTCCGCCACCGTCGGCACATCGTCCATCAAGCCCACGCCCTGCCCCGCGCCCCAGATATCGCGCCAGGCCTTGGCGCTGCCCGATCCAAAACTCATCTTGCTCTTGTCCGACACCGGCAGGTTCTCCGGATCCAGCCCGGCCGCGACGATCGATTTTTTCAGGTAGTTGCCGTGCACGCCAGTGAACAGATTCGTGTACACGATATCGGAGGCCGCGGACTCCACAATCGCAGTGCGGTAGGCCTCGCTGACGTTGGATTCCCTGGTCGCCAGCCAGCGCGAGCCGATGTAGGCGAAGTCGGCGCCCATGGCCTGGGCGGCCAGGATGGCGTCGCCGGTCGCGATAGCACCGGACAGGGCGATCGGGCCGTCGAAGAATTTGCGCACCTCGCCCACCAGCGCGAACGGCGACAGGGCGCCCGCATGGCCGCCGGCGCCGGCCGCCACCAGGATCAGGCCGTCGACGCCCGCTTCCAGCGCCTTCTCGGCATGGCGAATCGAGACCACGTCGTGCAGCACGATGCCGCCATAGGCGTGCACTGCGTCCAGCATCTCCTGCGGCGGCGCGCGCAGCGAAGAGATGATGATCGGCACCTGGTGCTTGACGCAAACTTCGACGTCATGCGCCAGGCGGTCGTTCGACTGGTGCACGATCTGGTTGACGGCAATCGGCCCGACGCGCTGACCCGGATGCGCCGCCTGGTAGTCGGCCAGCTCGCGCTGCAAGTCCGTCAGCCAGACGTCCAGCTGCTCGGCCGGGCGCGCGTTCAGCGCCGGGAAGGAGCCAACGATGCCGGCCTTGCACTGCGCGGCGACCAGCGCGGGGCTGCTGGCAATGAACATCGGCGAAGCGATGACGGGTAAGGAAAGGTCTTGCAGGACTGGGGGCAGCGCCATGGATGTTCTCGTAGAGGGTTGATCGGGGCCAGCTTTTTGCGATTATAGGTCGAAAAAAGCACGACCGTGCTAGATCCTGCGCTCTAATTCAGGCGTCGACCAGCATGCCGCCCTGCACCGTGGCCGCCCCGGCCTTCTCCAGCGCCCGCACCGCCCACTGCGCCAGCTCGGCAGGCGGACGCGGCAGGAAGCGCTCGCGCGCCAGCACCAGCAGCGGCACCGTCTCGAACAAGGTGTCGATGTCGGCCAGCGGCATCGCGCGGCGCTCGAGCAGCAAGAACTTCAGCAGGACCTTGACGCTGTTCTCGGCATTGCGCACCGGGTCGGCGGACAGGTAGTCCAAGCGCGAATAAGCCCGCTGCAAGGCGGCGCCGACGTCCGTAAAAGGCGCGCCATGGCCTGGAATCACCAGGCGCGGCCGCAAGGAAGCGATCAGGTCCAGCGTCGCCTTCACCTCGCCGAAACCGGGCTCGCCGGCCAGCTCGGGGAAGATCACGCCAAAACCGTTCTGCCACAGGGCGTCGCCGGCGATCAGGATGCCCTCCTCCGCGCACCAGAACAAGAGCGCGTGCGGATCGTGGCCCGGCGCGGCCAGCGCTTGCCATGCCAGGTCGCCCATCGCCAGCATCTGGCCCGGCGCGATGGTTTCGTCGAAGGTAAAACGCGCGCATTGCTGGCCGGTGGCCCGGTAGCTCAGCGCCGCCTCGTCCCAGTCCCGCACCTTGTCGGCCTCGAACACGGGAATCGCGATGCGGCAGCCAAAGGCTTGTTGCAAAGCCGCGTTGCCGCCGCAGTGATCGGAGTGAAGATGGGTGTTGACGATGCGGTCCAGCGGCCGCGCGCCCAATGCGTGACGCAGCAGCGCCAGCGTCTGCGGCGCATGCGTCACATAGCCGGTATCGACCAGGGTCGTTTCATCGCGGCCGATGAACAGGATATTGTTGGCGGACAGCCAGCCGCGTTCGAACACCCGCATCGAGGCCGGCAGCTGCATCACTCGAACAGCTGCGCTTCACGCCGCCGGATCTCGGCCCATATGGCGCGCTTGGTGTCGTCGTCGGCGCGGCCCCAGGCGACGATCTCGTCGATGGTGCGCATGCAGCCTTCGCACAGGCCGGTGGCAGGGACCATGCGGCAGATGTTGATGCAGGGGGATGGGATGGGCGTACGGTCTTCGGGGTTCATGCAGCAGCTTTCTCGATCTTGCCCGCCAGCTTGGCATTGAAGCGCGCCGGGTCGATCACGATGCGCTCGTGGGTGCCTTCGCAGATGCGTTCGACGTCGTCCCAGGCCTCGACCTTGAAACGCACGCGGCGGCCGTCGACTTCGATGACTTCGCCTTTGACGCGCAGGGTCATGCCGGGCGGGGTCGGCGCCAGGTGTTGAAAATTGACCATGGTGCCGAGGCTTTGTTCATGCGGCCAGTCCATGTAGGGCATCATGCCGTGCACACAGGCAAGCTCCATCATCCCGACCATGTAGCCGGTAGCGAGCACATCCGGCATGTCGAGGCAGAATGCGGTATCGTGATAAAGCTGAGGCACCGTAGCGCGCTCGGGCACCGTGTACTGCCACTCGAAGCAGATGCCTGGCTGAAATGTTGGGCTCATGGTGGGCAGATTAACGTATCCGGACGAATCGCGCTTGACCGCAAAGCGCATGCGCGTAGAGTTCGACCCTTTGGCCCAACACAGTAAGGTTGATGCAAGTTTGCCGACCAAGACTGAGCAACACTGCAAGCGCGGCCAGAGCGCCGACAAAGGAGGGCTGATGTCCCTGAGTAAGAAAATGCTGGCGCAGATGCGCGCCGCTACCCGTTCACTGATGCGCCGCGGCCCGTCCGTGGCGCGCACCATGATGCGCGAGTCGATCAAGACCGCCTCGAGCCTGCACCCTGCGGCAACACAACAACCGGCCTCCAACCAGATGAGCTTCGATCCCGTGTCCGACATGCTGGCCGACCTCAGCCGTATCGGCCAGTCCGTGAATCCCTTCAATGTGCCGCCGCTGTCGCTAGGTGCGGCCGCGATCGGCATGCCCGGCCATTTCGTCGACGCCTCGTTCACCAATGAGGCCGGCACCCGCGACTACAAGCTCTACGTGCCCAGCACCTATGCCGGCCAGGCCTCGCCACTGCTGGTGATGCTGCACGGCTGTACCCAGAATCCGGACGACTTCGCGCTCGGCACCGGCATGAACGTGCTGGCCGAGGAACATGGCTGCCTGGTGCTGTATCCGGCGCAGTCGCAGCAGGCCAACGCCCACCGCTGCTGGAACTGGTTCAATGCGATCGACCAGAAGCGCGACCAGGGCGAGCCGTCCATCATCGCCGGCATGACGCGCGAGATCATGGCGCGCTACACGATCGATCCGGAACAGGTCTACGTGGCGGGCCTGTCGGCCGGCGGCGCGATGTCGGCCATCATGGGCACGCTGTATCCCGAGCTGTACGCGGCGGTGGGCGTGCACTCCGGCCTCCCTTTCGCGGCCGCGCACGATCTGCCCACCGCGATGGCGGCCATGAAAGGCGATTTCCGCCGCCCGAAAGGGAACAAGGTGCGCGAATTGCCGATCATCGTCTTCCACGGCGACCAGGACACCACCGTGCACCCGGCGAATGGCGAAGAACTCATCCGGCGCCGGCGCCGCCATGCCGGCGAGCAGATCGCGGTCGAGCCGGGCCGCGTGCCGGACGGCCACGCCTTTACGCGCACCGTGCACCGCCAGCCGGACGGCAGCATCCACGCGGAACACTGGCTGGTGCACGGCTTCGGCCACGCCTGGTCGGGCGGCGATGCGCGCGGCACCTACACGGACGGCAAGGGCCCGAACGCGAGCCGCGAGATGATGCGCTTCTTCCGGACGCGGCGATGAGCGCGATGGATCAGCGCGCCGTCCCGGACGACGCTTCTGTTTGATGCGCGATATGCTCACGCAGGCAGGCCGGACACCAGCAGCCGGACGCGGACGCATCCGCGCCGGAGGCCGTGGAAGCGCTGGCAGGAACGGGAACAATCGGCGGCAGGCTGGTGCACCAGCAGGGGGCATCGCTGCCATCGACCATGGCGCAGCCGAAGCTGGCGCCGCAACGGGTACAAGTGCTCATGGGCCCACCTTAGCCGCATGGACCGGAAAATACAACAAGCTGCCTTTATAATGCGCACTGCGACGGGCCATTGCCTGTAAAATCTCGCAAATTCTTTTTGGACCCCCAATGAACGCTACGCTGAGCACAATGACGGGCGACGACCAGAAGAACGACCTGACTGCGGTCTCGCCGCAGATCAAGGCGCAGATCCTGGCCGAAGCACTTCCCTATATCCGTAATTTCCACGGAAAAACCATCGTCATCAAATACGGCGGCAACGCGATGACCGACGAACGCCTGAAGCACGGCTTCGCGCGCGACGTCATCCTGCTGAAGCTGGTCGGCATGAACCCGGTGGTGGTGCATGGCGGCGGTCCGCAGATCGACAACGCCCTGAAAAAGATCGGCAAGCAGGGCACCTTCGTGCAAGGCATGCGCATCACCGACGAAGAGACCATGGAAGTGGTCGAGTGGGTGCTGGGCGGCGAAGTCCAGCAGGACATCGTCATGCTGATCAACCACTACGGTGGCCAGGCGGTTGGCCTGACCGGCAAGGACGGCGGCCTGATCCGCGCGCGCCGCATGGCGATGCCGGACAAGGAAAAGCCGGGCGAATTCCTCGACATCGGCTTCGTCGGCGAAATCGAGGCGATCAATCCGGCCGTGGTGAAAGCCCTGCAGGACGACGCCTTCATCCCGATCATCTCGCCGATCGGCTTCGGCCAGGATGGCCAGGCCTACAACATCAACGCCGACGTCGTCGCCGGCAAGATCGCGGAAATCCTGAAAGCCGAAAAGCTGATCATGATGACCAACATCGCCGGCGTGCAGGACAAGCAGGGCAAGCTGGTGACCGACCTGTCGGCACGCGAGATCGACGAGATGTTCGCGGACGGTACGATTTCCGGCGGCATGCTGCCGAAAATCTCGTCGGCACTCGATGCCGCCAAGTCCGGCGTCAATACCGTGCACATCATCGACGGGCGCATTGAACACAGTTTGTTGCTGGAAGTCTTGACCGAACAGGCCTTTGGCACTATGATCCGGTCTCACTGAAATTTTGCAGCGCTTCAAGGTGCTGCGAAATGAATGTCTGATGCCCTTGTAGCTCAGTGGTAGAGCACTCCCTTGGTAAGGGAGAGGCCACGTGTTCAATCCACGTCAAGGGCACCATCTGGAGCGGTAGTTCAGTTGGTTAGAATACCGGCCTGTCACGCCGGGGGTCGCGGGTTCGAGCCCCGTCCGCTCCGCCAGAATCAAAGAAAGAAGGTCCGACTTGTTCGGGCCTTTTTTCTTTTCAGGTACAGGAGGATCTCCCCTGCGGGAGATCCGGTTTCGGGCTCGAAGGGAATCGCTTGCAAGCGATTCCGCGGCCCGCAGGATGTGGGCGAGCCCCGTCCGCTCCGCCAGAATCAAAGAAAGAAGGTCCGACTTGTTCGGGCCTTTTTTCTTTTCCGCCCTCAGTAAATCCTTTCGACCTGCACGCCCTTCTCCTGCAGCAGCTTCGGCACGCTTTCCGCCCCCAGCAAATGCAGCACGCCCACCGCGGCAAAGGTCCGCGGCTCCTTCCGCAGCAAATCCAATAAGCTGTCTGCCAGGCCCGCGTTGCGTTCCTTCAGCAGCACCCTGTTCACGAAGCTGCCGGACACGCTGGCGTCAAGCTCGCAGCGCGCGGCGATCGCGTCGAGGGCTTCGCGGTCGGCGCTGCTCCAGGCCTGCACCGTTTTGCGCGCCTCACTGCGCTGGGCGCCGGAGACGATCGAGGCCATCATCTCGTCGAGGAAGCGCCAGCGGTCCGGCTCCGCCAGGCGGTCGAGCAGGGACAGCTGCCGGTCCAGCGATTCGAGCTCCAGTATCCGCGTTCCCTTCGTCCGCGCCTGGCGCGCCAGCCAGGCTTCGCTCGACAGATCGGTGCGGTAGCCCTGCTTGGTGTACTCGGCCAGGGTCAGCAGGGTCGCCAGCAGCACCGGCTTGAATGTCATGGCGCGGGAGGCGTCGATGCGGCCCTGTTCGATCAGCTTGTCCAGCAGCGCGCGCTGCTGCGCCTCCATGGCGTCGTAGCCGGGCGCGCCGGGGTCCAGCATGCCGTGCTCGCGCACCGCGCGCAGCAATTCGCGCTGCGGCTGCGCCGGGTCGATCTCGAGCGCCAGCGTGGAGGCCTGGCCCAGCGCCTCGGCGATGCGCGGCTCGAGCGGATAGAACTCGGGCAGGCCGACGTGCAGGGTGCCGAACAAATGCATTTCGTGGCCGTCGATGCTGACCTTGAACAGGGCGCCGCGTTCGGTGGCGGAAGCCGCGGAGGCGGTGGACGCGAGCAGACAGAGCAGGCTGAACAGGAAGGCAAAGAGCGGGCGGCGCATACGGCCTCCAGTCGGGATGGATAATGAAACTTGCCATTTCATTATCAAACTGCCCGACGGAGACCCTCTGCGCATGCGCAGATACCGGTGTCGATATAATGCAAGACTGCCTCTCTTCGCAAAGCTTGCCGTGCCTACACCCTCCCCCATCGTCTGGCTGTTCGACCTCGACAACACCCTGCACGACGCGTCCCACGCGATCTTCCCGGCGATCAGCGCCAACATGAACACCTATATCGCCCGCGTGCTCGGCGACGGCGTCACGCCGGCCAGCCAGGAAGCGGTCAACGCGGCCCGGCTAGGCTACTGGAAGCGCTACGGTGCGACCCTGCTCGGCATGATCCGCCACCACCAGGTCGACGCCGCCGATTTTTTACGCGAGACCCACGACCTGCAGGCCCTGCATGAAATGGTGCGCTGGGAACGCGGCCTGTCGCGCCTGTTGAAACGCCTGCCCGGCCGCAAGATCCTGCTGACGAACGCGCCGACCGCGTATTCGAAGCAGGTGGTGCGCCACATTGGCCTGCAGCGCCATTTCGCGCATCACATCGCGATCGAGGACATGCACGTGCACCGCCAGCTGCGCCCGAAACCGTCGACGCTGATGCTGCGGCGCCTGCTGAAAAAACACCGGCTGGCGGCGCGGCGCTGCGTG
Organism: Massilia sp. Bi118; assembly: GCF_918697865.1. Lineage (GTDB taxonomy): Bacteria > Pseudomonadota > Gammaproteobacteria > Burkholderiales > Burkholderiaceae_D > Telluria. The sequence goes on from NZ_CAKKMV010000006.1 coordinate 243,783, forward strand.
CTGGTCGAGGACACCCTGGTCAACCTGAAGCAGGCCAAGCGCCTCGGCGTGCGCACGGCCTGGGTCACGCAATACCTGCGCTACAGCGATCCGATCGGTAAAGCGCCCTTGCCGAAGATGCTAAAACGACCCGCCTACGTCGATGTCAAAGTAAAATCCGTGCTTCAGCTGCCGTCGCACCTGCGCCGGCTGCGCTCAGCGACCTGAAATCGACCCGAATCATCGACCTGAACACGGAGCACCGCGACAACATGGCAAGCACCAAGCCGGGCCAACGTAAACTGCAGATCCTCCAGGCCCTGGCGGCGATGCTGGAACAGCCGAAGGGCGAAAAGATCACCACGGCCGCGCTGGCCGCGAAGCTCTCGGTATCGGAAGCGGCGCTGTACCGCCACTTCGCCAGCAAGGCCCAGATGTTCGAAGGCCTGATCGAATTCATCGAATCGAGCGTCTTCGGCCTGTTCAACCAGATCGTCGAGCGCGAAGACGACGGCGTGGCGCAAGCCCACGCGATGCTGCAGATGCTGCTCTCCTTCGCCGCCAACAATCCGGGCATGACCCGGGTGCTGATCGGCGATGCGCTGGTGGGCGAGGACGAGCGCCTGCAGCTGCGCATGAACCAGTTCTACGACAAGGTCGAACTGGCCTTCAAAGGCGCGCTGCGGGTGGCCGTCACCCAGGGCCATGGACGCGAGGAAGACGTGACCGCGCGCGCCAGCCTGCTGGTGTCCTATGTGACCGGACGCTGGCACCGCTTCGCCAAGAGCGGCTTCCGCCAGCATCCGGCGGAGAACAGCGGCCTGCAGCTGTCCCTGCTGCTCGCTGCCTGAGCGCCTGAGCGGCAATGAACGAGATCTTCGCCCTGCTCGACGACGCCAGCCCGGACGCCAGTCCGCCGGCGCGCTCGCGCCTGTACCGCGATTACGCCGGCATGCTGGCCTGCCATGCGGCCGAGGAATGGCCGCTGCTGCTGGCGCGCTTGCAGGAAGCGCTGGCGGCCGGCCTGTACGCAGTGCCGGTGCTGCGCTACGAACTGGGCGAGCAGCTGCTGGGGATCGTGCCGCCGGCGCAGGCCCAGGCTCAGTTGCACGAAGCCCCGCTGGCCCAGGTGCTGCTGTTCCGCGGCTACGACTCGCTCTCGAACGAGGAAGTGCAGGCCTGGCTGGCGGAACGCGCCGGCATGGCCGGCCCGGCCGGTATCGCCGACGTGCGCAGCAACGTCGACGAAACCACCTTCACGCGCGCCATCGGGCGCATCCGCGACTACATCGCCGCCGGCGACACCTACCAGGTCAACTACACTTACCGCATCCGCTTCGACGCCTTCGGCTCCATCTACGCGCTGTACGCGCGCCTGCGCGAGCGCCAGCCGGTGCCGTATGGCGCGTTGATCGGGCTGCCGGACGGCTGCGCGGTGCTGTCGCTGTCGCCGGAGCTGTTCGTGCGCCATGACGCCGGACGCCTGCTGGCGCGGCCGATGAAGGGCACCGCGCCGGCCAGCGGCGACAAAGCCGTCGACGCAGTGCGCTCCAGCGCGCTGGCCGCCGACCCCAAGAACCGCGCCGAAAACCTGATGATCGTCGACCTGCTGCGCAACGACCTGGGACGGATCGCGCGCACCGGCAGCGTCGGCGTGCCGGCCCTGTTCGAGGTGCGCCGCTACAGCAGCGTGCTGCAGATGACCTCCACGGTGCAGGCGCAGCTGCGTGAAGGGACCTCGCTGGCGGACATCTTCGACGCCCTGTACCCCTGCGGCTCGATCACCGGCGCGCCCAAGCGCCGCACCATGGAAATCATCCACGAGCTGGAGCCGGCCCCGCGCGGCATCTACACGGGCGCGCTGGGCTGGATCGATCCGCCGGCCTTCGGCGCCCAGGACGGCGCGCGCTTCGGCGACTTCTGTTTATCCGTGCCGATCCGCACCCTGGTGCTGCATCCGGAGCACAACGGCGTGCGCCACGGCGAGCTCGGCGTCGGCGCCGGCATCGTCTACGACAGCGATCCGGGCGCGGAGTATGCCGAGTGCCGGCTGAAGGCGGGCTTCCTGACCGGGCTGCCGAACAGCTTCGAGATCTTCGAGACCATCCACGCGACCCGCGAGGAGGGCTGCCGCCACCTGGAACGCCACCTGGCGCGCCTGCAGGCGTCCGCCGCCTACTTCGGCTACCCCTTTACCGAGGAGCTGGCGCAGGCCGGCGCCATCGCCGCCTGCGCGGTGCTGCCGGCGAACACGCCGCACCGCCTGCGCCTGGCCCTGCAGCCGGACGGCGAAGTCATCGTGCACACCTCGGTGCTGGCGCCTTTGGATGGCCCGGCGAATTGTCCCGTGACGGTGCTGCTGTCCGACGAGCCGGTCGACTCGAACTCCCTGTTCGCGCGCCATAAAACGAATATCCGCAGCCGCTACGACGCCGCCTGGAAGCTTGCTGAAAGCGTGGGCGCCTTTGACACCCTGTTCTTCAACGAGCGCGGCGAGCTGGCCGAGGGTGGCCGCAGCAGCGTGTTCGTGCGCGTCGGCGAGCGCTGGTACACACCGCCGCTGTCCTCCGGCGTGCTGCCCGGCGTGATGCGGGCCCTGGTACTGGAAGACCCTGCCTGGAATGCCATCGAATGCCCGATCTCGCGCGAGACCCTTGAGCGCGCGCAGGAGATCGTGGTGTGCAACGCGCTGCGCGGGCCGCTGCGGGCGACGATCCGGCGCTGACGCTTCGGCGCCGGCCGAAGCAAGGCAGGAGCGTCCTGCCCTACGATCACGGGCATGAAGCTGATCGACTATTTGAAACAACACTTCCTGACGCGCGAGCAGCTGCTGGCGCGCACCGGCATCGATGAGGACCGCCTGCAGGAGTGGCAGGCGCTCGGCATGATGCCGCGCCCCTCCTACCGCCTGCGCCTGGACCTGGCCTGCGGCTCCTTCTTCGGCCAGCACGAGGAAAGCCACCGCATCGACTGGTATGCGCAAGGCTATGTGGCCTGGGCCGGTCTGCTGGCGGCGCTGGACGGTCCGCGCGAGGCCTACGCGGTGTTCGCGCAGCGCTACCGGCGGCGCCTTGCGAACCTGGCTGTGGACAAGCGGGTCACGTATCCACAGGCGCTGGCGGCCGACACCCACATCGAAGCCGAATGGCGGCACTTCCTGGACGGGACCTATGGTTTGTGCACACGTTCGGGACTGCCGGAAGACATCGCCGCCAAGGAAGCGGCCATCGTGCTGATCCGCGCCCTGACGGCATCGGGCGCGCCGCAGGGGCTGAAGGAAGAGGAGCGAGACAGGCTGGCGGCCGCGGTCGAGCTGCTCGACCGCGCTTCCTCTCCCTTCGCCCCGCACGAGGTGAAACGCAGCTCGCGCCGGCGCTACGTGGACGAAATCCGCGCGGCCTGGCTGCGCTAGGCAATCAAGTAGGGATCAGCCGCCCAGCGCCTGCTCGATCCTGGCTACCAGCGCCGGATCCTGCGGCGTGACCTTGCTCGGGAAGTAGTCGAGTACCTTGCCGTTACGGTCGATCAGGTACTTATTGAAATTCCATTTCGGCTGGTTGCCGGTGGCCTTGATCAGGTCGACGTACAGGGGATTGGCAGCGGCGCCCGTCACCGGGGTGGTGGCGAACATCGGGAACTTCACGCCATAGGTGTTGTAGCAGAGGTCGGCGATCTTCTTGGCGTCCTCGGACTCCTGCTTGAAATCGTTCGAGGGGAAGCCCAGCACCACCAGGCCGCGCGCGGCGTACTTGGCGTACAGCGCTTCCAGGCCTTCGTATTGCGGGGTAAAGCCGCAGTAGCTGGCCGTGTTCACCACCAGCACCACCTTGCCGCTGTACTGGCACAGGTCCTGCGGCGCCTCGTCCTGCAGGCGTTTGAAGGTGTGCTTCAGCACGGCCGGGCAGGATGCCGCGGCGGCAGCCGGCACCGGCGCGGCGGACGCGCTCTGGGCCAGGGCAGGCGTGGTGGCGGCGAGCGCGGCGCCGAGGGAAAGCAGCAGAGCGGTAGTCTTGAACATGGCGGCGAAGGTCAGGGGTTAAAGAAATGCCATTCTATTCCACCTTGACCTTGTCGAGGTCGGCCTTCGGCGCCGGCCACGCCAGCTTCATGCCTTGCATGGTCTCCAGCAGCAGGTGGGCGACGATCAGGTTGCGGTGGGTCTTGGAGTCGGCCGGCACGATGTACCAGGGCGCGTGGTTGGCGTCGGTCGCAGCGATCGCATCCTCGTAGGCGCGCTGGTAGTCGTCCCAGCGTTCGCGCGCGACCAGGTCGGCGGGGTCGAACTTCCAGTGCTTTTCCGGATCGTCCAGGCGCTCCTGCAGGCGCTTCTTCTGCTCGTCCTTCGAGATGTGCAGGAAGACTTTGATGATCGTGGTGCCGGTCTCAAACAGCATGCGCTCGAAGTCGCGGATGTGGGCCAGGCGGCGCCTGGTCTCCTTGCCGTCGATATCGCCCAGCACGCGCGGCACCAGCACGTCCTCGTAGTGGCTGCGGTTGAAGACCGCGATCTGGCCGGCGCCCGGCACATGCGCATGGATGCGCCACAGGAAGTCGTGAGCCCGTTCACGTTCGGTCGGGGCGGTGAAGCCGGTGGCCTGCAGGCCCATCGGGCTGATCTGCGACTGCGAGAACAGCGCCCGCGTGGTGCCGTCCTTGCCGGAGGTGTCCATGCCCTGCAGGATCAGCAGCAGCTTCTGCTTGTGGCTGGCGAACAGCATTTCCTGGAAGTGGGCAACTTGGCCGATCAGCTCGCTAGTGAGCGATCGCTCGCGCTGCTTGGTGCCGCCGTTCTTCTCCCCGTTCTTTTCGCGCAAGGGCGTCAGGCCGGCGTCCTCGTCGCGCAGCTCGAGCTTCTTGGGCGCGCGGAAGCGCTCGCGGGCGTTCATGCCTGCACGCCGAGCTTGCGGTGCTCGACCAGCATGCAATGGTTCATGACGACGTCCAGGCCGGCCGCGCGCGCCAGGTCGGCCGCCACCTGGTTCTCGATCCCGAGCTGCATCCACAGGGCGCCGGCGCGCACGTGGATGGCGTCCTTGGCCACCGGCGGCACGTCTTCGGCCTTGCGGAAGACATCGACCACGTCGATGCGGCGGCCATCCTTCGCCAGCGCGTCGGCGGCTTCCTGCAGGGTGGCGTAGACGCTGCGGCCGAGGATTTCCTGGCCGGCGTAGGCCGGGTTCACCGGCAGGATCTCGTAGCCTTGCGACTGCAGATAGTCGGCCACCTCGTAGCTGGCGCGCTCGGGCTTGTTCGACATGCCGACCACGGCCACGGTCTTGGCGGACTTCAGGATTTGTTCGATGGTTCGCATGCTGGGCTCGCTATGTTATGGTCACGTCTAGCTTATCAGCTTTGTAACGCGCCACGGCGCATGAAACCTCTTCCATGACGATCCGACCTTCCTCCGCCTTGGCGCTCGCTCTCTCCCTGCTGCTGTTCGCCGCCGTTCCCGCTTCGGCCCAGTCCCTCGCCGACGTCGAACGAAGCATCGTCCCCGTGTCCGCCTGGGGCGGCACCCCGGCCGATCCCGCACTGGCGCATCGCCAGACGATCACCCACATCACCCTGCACCACCAGGGCGAGACCTACAAGCCGGGCACCGATCCGCAGCAGTACCTGCGCAACCTGCAAAAATGGTCGCGCGGGACCAAGCACTGGCTGGACATCCCCTACCACTACATCATCGACCTCGACGGCAAGATCTTCGAAGGCCGCAAGATCGACTACGCCGGCGACACCAATACCGAATACGACCCGACCGGGCACGCGCTGATCGAGGTGGTCGGGAATTTCGAGGAAGTCGAGCCGAACCAGCAGCAGCTGGATGCCGTCGTACGGCTCATGGCGCTGCTGGCGAAGAAATACGATGTGGGCCTGGATCACATCGCCAGCCACCGCGATTTTTCGAAGCAGACGGTCTGCCCCGGCGCCAACCTGTACCGCTACGTACAGGATGGCTATTTCAGGCACAAGGTGGCGTTGCGGCTGGCGCAGGAACAAAAATAGAAGCGGGCTGCAGCAGCAGCCACGATCACGGCAGCTTCACACCCTTGAGTTCGCGCCCGCCCTGGGCCAGCACGATCTGCCCCGGGTTGGCGTCGTCGAAGCGCAGTTCCGCATCCACGGTATTCGAAAAGAAGGTCTTGTCGTTCAGCGCGAACACTTCGACCTTGCCCTGGCCGCTGGCCTGGGTCCAGTAGCGGTCGCCATCGCGGGTGAGCTCGATTACGAAGGTCGGCGCCAGTTGGTAGCGGCCGGCGACGGCGTCGAACTTCGCATGGTCGATCCTGACCGCGACGCGCGGCGGCGGCGCATCGCCGATGCGCGCGCTGATCTGGTCAGAGGTCGGGTTGTGCACTATCAGCTGGCTCGCCTTGCCCTGGGCATCGGGGCTGAACTCGAAGGTTTGCAGCGTATCCGGGATGAAGAAGCCGGTCTCGGAATAGGCTTGCAGCGTCACCGGAGGCCGGCCCGCACGCTGCAGCACCAGGCGCTCGCCGTCGCGGCGCACGGTGCGGGTGTCGTTCCCCTCGACGCGGTACACGCCGGTATAGGCATCCAGCACTTTCGGATCGAGCTTGAGCTCCTTGTAGTCCGGGAAGGGCTTGCCGATCGCGATCGCGGCCGCTTTATATGCTGCCTCGCCGGCCGACGCCAGGCCGGAATCGGCGTTGCTCAGCACCGCCACGTACAGCTTCTCGGCCGGCAGGCGCAGCGCGAAGCTGTTGAAACCGGGGATGCCGCCGCCGTGACCGATCATCTGCGCGCCGCGCAGCTTGCCGGTCTCCCAGCCGTAGCCATAACCGGTGCTGCTGCCCGTGCTCAGGGTATAGGGCGTGAAGGCGCGCTGCCAGCTTCCGGCTTTCAACAGCTTGCCGCTGCTGACGGCGGCATCCCAGCGCGCCAGGTCATCGACGGTCGACACCAGCGAGCCGGCCGCATAGGGTTGGCTCATGCTGATCGGCTTCGATAGCTGGAAGCCACCCGGTGCGCCGGAATAGCCTTGCGCACGCGGGATCCTGTCGCGCTCGCGGCCTTCGTAAGCGCTGCGCTGCATCCCCAGCGGCACGAAGATACGCTCCTCGAGGAACTTGTCGTAGGTTTTGCCGGACACCTTCTCGATGATGGCACCTAGCAGGAAATAGCCTGAGTTGTTGTACTTGTAGCGCGAGCCCGGGGCGAAGTCCAGCGGGTCGTTCTTGAAGCTGTCGACCATCTGCTGCACCGTCAGGTCCTTTTGCATGGCCAGCGAATAGCCCGGCTTGCCGGTATAGCTGACGATGCCCGAAGTATGGGTCAGCAGGTGCTCGATGGTGATTTTCTTGCCCTGGGTCGGGTAGTCCGGCAGGTAGACCGTGATGTCGTCGTCCAGCTTGATCTTGCCTTCGTCGACCAGCATCAGGATTCCGGTCGAGGTGAACTGCTTGGTGATGGAGCCGAGACGCATCGGCGTGTCCGGCGCCAATGGCAGCTTGCGCTCGACGTCGGCCAGGCCATAAGCCTTGCGCAGGATGGTCTTGCCGTCCTTGACCACGATGACGGTGGCGCCCGGTGCATCGGCTTGATAGGTCGCGGCCAGCACCTGGTCGATGCGCGCGGCGACATCCTTGCTGGATGCCGGCGCGGCGTGGACCAGCGGCGCCATCATCAGAACGGCAATGGCGGCGCAGACGGGGGACGGCTTGAACATGGTGGCTCCTTCTCTCTCGGTTGTTATGGTCGAGACAAGATAGGCGCTGTCAGTACAGGCGGCAATGCGTTTACGACGATCGGGAAATGGCGCCGATGAGCGGTGGCATCAAGGGGATGAGCGGCGCCGGATCAGGGCCCGTAGGGTGGGCACGCTGTGCCCACGAATGTACTGAGACAAGATCTTAGTGGGTCAGGTAATACAGAGCCTTGCCCAGCTTTTCGCCCATATATTCGGCCTGCATGAAGAGCAGCATCAAGACCATCCCGATGACGAGCATACGGCCTTCACGCGGGAGCCGCTGGTAATAGCGGCCAAGGTAACGCACGGTGCGGGCGAACTGGTAATCCACTGGCAGCTCCTTTTCGATAAACATCTTGCAAGAACACCAGTTTCTACACAGACGCCCATTAAGTCAATGCCCCCGGATAACTCAGGCGGTCGCGTCGCGGTGCGGCAAACGCCAGTCCTTGCGGACGAAGTGGCAGGTATAGCCGTTCGGATGCCTGACCAGGTAATCCTGGTGTTCCGGTTCCGCTTCCCAGAACGGGCCGGCGGGTTTCAGTTCGGTCACGACCTTGCCGGGCCAGAGGCCGGAGGCGTCGACGTCCTGGATCGTGTCCAGCGCAACCGCCTTCTGTTCGTCACTGGTATAGAAGATCGCCGAGCGGTAGCTGGCGCCGATATCGTTGCCCTGGCGGTTGGCTGTGCTGGGGTCGTGGATCTGGAAGAAGAATTCGAGCAGCTGCCGGTAGCCGATCCGGTCCGGATCGAACACGATCTCGATCGCCTCGGCGTGGGTGCCGTGATTGCGGTAGGTGGCGTTCGGCACGTCGCCGCCGGAATAGCCGACCCGGGTCGACAGCACGCCCGGCATCTTCCGGATCAGGTCCTGCATGCCCCAGAAGCAGCCGCCGGCGAGGATTGCGGTTTCTTGTTTCATGGTCCGTCCTTTCAAGCCATCGTTGTAGTCCACGCTATATAAGGCCGAGACGCCGTATTTCCAGAACGGCCAGGCAATAAAAAAGGCAGCCCGCAGGCTGCCTTCTTTTTCATCACAAGATAAACGCTGAGATCAGCGGCCCTTGTGACGCAGCTTGGCGATGGCCGCCAGCTGGGCGATCGCGGCCGCCAGTTCGGCTTGCGCCTTGGCGTAGTCGATCTGGGATTCCTTGTTCAGCATCAGCTCTTCAGCCATGCGCTTGGCTTCCTGGGCTTTCGCCTCGTCCAGGTCGGCGCCGCGGATCGCGGTGTCGGCCAGGACGGTCACGCCTTTCGGCTGGACTTCCAGGATGCCGCCGGCCACGAAGACGAACTCTTCTTCGGTACGGCCCGGCACGGTGATGCGCACGGCGCCCGGACGGATGCGCGTGATCAAGGGGGTGTGCATCGGGTAGATACCCAGCTCACCCGATTCACCCGGCAACGCGACGAACTCGGCTTCGCCCGAAAAGATCTGCTCTTCGGCCGAGACGACGTCTACGTGAATAGTGTTTGCCATAAGTGTCCTTTGAAGTTGGCTTGATTAAGCAGCCAGCTTCTTGGCCTTCTCGATCGCTTCTTCGATGGTGCCGACCATGTAGAACGCCTGCTCCGGCAGGTGGTCCAGTTCGCCCGACGCGATCATCTTGAAGCCCTTGATCGTGTCTTTCAGCGAAACGTACTTGCCCGGTGCGCCGGTGAAGACTTCAGCGACGTGGAACGGCTGCGACAGGAAACGCTGCATCTTGCGAGCGCGTGCGACGACCAGCTTGTCTTCCGGCGCCAGTTCGTCCATGCCCAGAATTGCGATGATGTCACGCAGTTCCTTGTAGCGCTGCAGGGTGCCCTGCACGGCGCGCGCGGTGGCGTAGTGCTCTTCACCGACGACCAGCGGGTCCAGCTGGCGCGAGGTCGAGTCCAGCGGATCCACTGCCGGGTAGATACCCAGCGAAGCGATGTCACGCGACAGAACGACGGTCGAGTCCAGGTGGGCGAAGGTAGTTGCCGGCGACGGGTCGGTCAAGTCATCCGCAGGGACGTACACGGCCTGGATCGAGGTGATCGAACCGGTCTTGGTCGAGGTGATGCGCTCTTGCAGGCGGCCCATTTCTTCGGCCAGGGTCGGCTGGTAGCCCACTGCCGACGGCATACGGCCCAGCAGTGCCGAGACTTCGGTACCGGCCAGGGTGTAGCGATAGATGTTGTCGACGAAGAACAGAACGTCTTTACCCTCATCACGGAAGGCTTCGGCCATGGTCAGGCCGGTCAGCGCGACGCGCAGACGGTTGCCCGGCGGTTCGTTCATCTGGCCGTAGACCATCGCGACCTTCGAGTTGCCCAGGTTGTCCAGATCGACGACCTTGGCATCGGCCATTTCGTGGTAGAAGTCGTTACCTTCACGGGTACGCTCACCCACGCCGGCGAACACGGACAGACCCGAGTGCGCTTTAGCGATGTTGTTGATCAGTTCCATCATGTTGACGGTTTTACCCACGCCGGCGCCGCCGAACAGGCCGACTTTACCGCCTTTGGCGAACGGGCAGACCAGGTCGATCACCTTGATGCCGGTTTCCAGCAGGTCCTGCGACGGCGACAGCTCGTCGTACACCGGGGCGGTGCGGTGGATCGATGCGGTGGTCTCGGCGTTGACCGGACCGCGCTCGTCGATCGGGTTGCCCAGCACGTCCATGATACGGCCCAGGGTAGCGTTACCAACCGGCACCATGATCGGCTTGCCGGTGTTCTGGATGGTCATGCCGCGACGCAGGCCTTCCGAGCTGCCCAGTGCAATGGTACGGACGATGCCGTCACCCAGCTGCTGCTGGACTTCCAGGGTCAGTTCCGAGCCTTCCATTTTCAGTGCGTCGTACACCTTCGGCATTGCGTTACGCGGGAATTCCACGTCAACCACGGCGCCGATACACTGAACGATTTTGCCATCAGCCATGTTCGTTCCTTCAGATATAGTTTTAATGTCGTTTCGTAAGATCGCTTGTTCGGCTTAGCTGCCGCATTTAAGCGCTAATTGCAGCCGCGCCCGAGACGATCTCGGAGAGTTCTTTCGTGATCGCTGCCTGGCGGGTCTTGTTGTAGACCAGCTTCAGCTCGCCGATGACGTTGCCCGCGTTGTCGGTTGCGGCTTTCATTGCCACCATGCGCGCCGACTGCTCGGACGCCAGGTTCTCGGCCACCGACTGGTAGATCAGCGCTTCGACGTAGCGCATCAGCAGCTCGTCGATGACGACTTGCGCTTCCGGCTCGTAGATGTAGTCCCACGAGTGGGCGCCTTCATCCGCCTTCAGGTGCCCGGCCGGCAGCGGGAGCAATTGCTCGACCACCGGTTCCTGGCGCATGGTGTTGATGAACTTGGTGTAGCACAGGTACACCGCGTCCAGCTGACCATCCTGGTAAGCGTCGAGCATGACCTTGATCGGGCCGATCAGCTTGTCCAGGTGCGGGGTGTCGCCGATTTGCGTGACACTCGAAACGACCTTCACGCCGATGCGGTTCAGGAAGCCCAGACCTTTGTTGCCGATTGCAACGACTTCAATGCGATTGCCCGCGGCTTCCAGCTCGCGGGTCTTCTGCGTCACCTGGCGCAGCACGTTGGTGTTCATGCCGCCGCACAGACCCTTGTCGGTCGTGACGACGATGAAGCCGACGGCTTTCGCTTTCGTGTCCTTGGCATTCGCCATGAACGCGTGGGTGTACTCCGGGTTCGCAGTGGCGAGGTTGGCCGTGATGTTGCGGACCTTCTCGCTGTAGGGACGGGCGGCGCGCATCCGGTCCTGCGCCTTGCGCATCTTGGACGCGGCGACCATTTCCATCGCCTTGGTGATCTTCTTCGTATTTTCTACGCTTTTGATCTTGCCACGTATCTCTTTGCCTGCTGCCATGAGCCCTTACTCCTTATAGGGACCGGGTTGCCCCGGCCCCGCATTCCATCAGATAGCCGCGCTTAGAACGACTTCTTGAAGTCGGCGATGGCGGCGGCCAGCGCTGCTTCGCCGTCCTTGTCCAGGGCTTTGCTGTCGTCGATCTTCGACAGCAGCGCGCCGTGGCTGGACTTCAGGAAGTTGTGCAGACCGGCTTCGAAATCCAGCACGCGCTTGACTTCGATATCGTCGAAATAGCCCTTGTTGACGGCGAACAGCGAAGCGGCCATCAGCGAGATCGGCAGCGGCGAGTACTGCTTCTGCTTCAGCAGTTCGGTCACGCGCGCACCGCGGTCCAGCTGCTTGCGGGTCGACTCGTCCAGGTCCGATGCGAACTGCGCGAACGCAGCCAGCTCACGGTACTGCGCCAGGTCGGTACGGATACCGCCGGACAGGCCCTTGATGACCTTGGTCTGGGCGGCGCCACCGACGCGCGACACCGAGATACCGGCGTTGATCGCAGGACGGATACCGGCGTTGAACAGCGAGGTCTCCAGAAAGATCTGGCCGTCGGTAATCGAAATCACGTTGGTCGGCACGAAGGCCGAGACGTCGCCTGCCTGGGTTTCGATGATCGGCAGTGCGGTCAGCGAACCGGTCTTGCCGGTGACGGCGCCGTTGGTGAAGGCGGACACGTAGTCGGCGTTCACGCGAGCGGCACGCTCCAGCAGGCGGCTGTGCAGGTAGAACACGTCGCCCGGGTAAGCTTCGCGGCCCGGCGGACGGCGCAGCAGCAGCGAGATCTGGCGGTAAGCGACAGCCTGCTTCGACAGGTCGTCGTACACGATCAGCGCGTCTTCGCCGCGGTCGCGGAAGTATTCGCCCATCGCGCAGCCAGAGTAGGCCGAGATGTACTGCATTGCAGCCGATTCCGAAGCGGAAGCGGCGACGACGATCGTGTACTCCATCGCGCCATGCTCTTCCAGCGAGCGCACGATGTTCTTGATGGTCGAGGCCTTCTGGCCGATCGCCACGTACACGCAGGTCATGTTCTGACCCTTCTGGTTGATGATCGCGTCGACAGCAACAGCCGATTTACCGGTCTGGCGGTCGCCGATGATCAGCTCGCGCTGGCCACGGCCGATCGGCACCATCGCGTCGATCGACTTGATACCGGTCTGCATCGGCTGCGAGACGGATTCACGCGCGATCACGCCCGGGGCGATCTTTTCGATCGGGGCGGTCAGGGCGGCGTTGATCGGCCCCTTGCCGTCGATCGGCTGGCCCAGTGCGTTGACGACGCGGCCACGCAGTTCCGGACCGACCGGGACTTCCAGGATGCGGCCGGTGGTCTTGACGGTGTCGCCTTCCGAGATGTGCTCGTAAGCACCCAGAATCACGGCGCCGACCGAGTCACGCTCGAGGTTCATCGCCAGACCGAAGGTGTTACCCGGGAATTCCAGCATCTCGCCCTGCATCACGTCCGACAGACCATGGATGCGGCAGATACCGTCGGCGACGGAGATCACCGTGCCTTGGTTACGAACATCAGCCGAACCTTCGAGGCCCTGGATGCGGCTCTTGATCAGTTCGCTGATTTCAGACGAATTAAGTTGCATGAGTGCTAACTCCTAATAGTTTCTTGATGCGTAGGGCAAGGGCTTGGACGCGGTAGACGGTGCCAGGAACCTCAGGCTACCAGCGCGTTGTGCATTTGCTGCAGCTTCGCGCGGACCGAGGTATCCAGCACTTCGTCACCGACGACCACGCGCACACCACCAATCAGCGACGGATCGACTTCGACCGTGGGGTTGAGCTTGCGGCCAAATTTCTTTTCCAGCGCGGCGGCCAGCGCATTCACCTGGTCAGCCGACATCTCGAAGGCACTGTAGACGGTGGCGTCGGCGGCGCCGGCGGATGCGTTCTTCAGCTGGGTGAACTGCGCCGCGATTTCCGGCAGCAGGTTGATGCGGCCATTCTCGGACAGCATCGCGATGAAGTTCTTCGCTTCAGGGCTCAGGGGCGACTTGACCAGCGACGCAATCGTCTCGGCCAGCTGGGCCGGCGTGACGTTCGGATTGCCGGCAAAAGCCTGCATGTCCGGATTGGCGCCGATTTGCGCCAGTTCCGAGACGATGCCGGACCAGGCCGCCATGTCGCCATTCTGGGCGACACGGAACAGCGCTTCGGCGTAAGGGCGGGCGACGGTTGCGAACTCAGCCATGATCAGAGCTCGGTCGACAGGCGGTTCAGCAGGTCGGCGTGGGCCGCTGCGTTCACTTCGCGCTTGAGGATCTGCTCGGCGCCGGCAACAGCCAGGGCAGCCACTTGGCCGCGCAGTTCTTCGCGGGCACGGGTCACCTGCTGCTCGGCGTCGGCGCGGGCGCCTTCGACGATGCGTGCGGCTTCCACGGAGGCGGTCTGCTTGGCTTCTTCGATGATCGCTGCAGCACGCTTTTCAGCGTCGGCGATGCGCTTGGCGCTTTCTTCGCGGGTCGACGCCAGTTCGGCGGCGATGCGTTTTTCGGCGGCAGCCATTTCTGCCTTGCCACGGTCGGCAGCGGCCAGGCCGTTCGCGATCCTCTCGGAGCGCTCGTCGAGCGCTTTCATCAGCGGCGGCCACACGAATTTCATCGTGAAGAACACCAGGATGAAGAAGACCACGAACTGGGCAAACAGAGTTGCGTTCAAGTTCACGGTAAATTCCTTCTCACAAAAACGGATGCCGAACCGTGGAGGTTCGGCTGTTCAAAACCGAATGGTGTTTCGATTAGGCGTGGAACGGATTTGCGAATGCGAACAGCATTGCGATACCGACACCGATCAGGAATGCCGCGTCGATCAGACCAGCCAGCAGGAACATCTTGGTCTGCAGGGTGTTCATCAGTTCAGGCTGACGTGCCGAAGCTTCCAGGTACTTGCCGCCCATCAGAGCGATACCGATACATGCGCCGATAGCGCCCAGGCCGATGATCAGACCGCAAGCCAGTGCAACGTAAGAATAGTCAGTCATTACAATACTCCAAAAGTAAAATTAAAAAACTAGAAAATTTACAACTTCTTTACTACCACTATCTTGTTCGTTCTTGCGACGCGTCGGTCAGTGGCTCTCGTGGGCCTGACCGATATAGACCAACGTCAGCATCATGAAGATGAATGCCTGCAGGACAACGATCAGGATGTGGAAGATCGCCCAGATCGAGCCGGCAACCACGTGGCCGATAAAGCCGAAGGCAGTGGCCATGGAGCCGAGCAGAGCAATCAACAGGAACAACAGCTCGCCGGCGTACATGTTGCCGAACAGTCGCATGCCGAGCGACACGGTGCGTGCTGCGTATTCGATCAGGTTCAGCAGGAAGTTGGCCGGTGCCAGCCAGATGCCGAACGGCGCCGCGAACAGTTCATGGATCCAGCCGCCCACGCCTTTGACCTTCAGGTTGTAGAACAGAACCACGGCCAGCACGCCCAGGGCGATACCCATGGTGCCGTTCAGGTCGGCGGTCGGGACCACGCGGTGGGTCGGGAACAGGTGCTCGACGCCCAGCAGGTGGAACAGCGACGAGAACAGGTCGACCGGCAGGAAGTCCAGCGAGTTCATCAGCAGAACCCAGACGAACACGGTCAGGGCCAGCGGGGCGATAAAGCTGCGATCGCCGTGGATAATGGCTTTCGACTGGTCTTCGACCATTTCGACGATCATTTCGACGAAGGCCTGGAAACGGCCCGGCACACCCGAGGTGGCGCGGCGCGCGGCCAGCCACATGATCAGGCAGCCGAGTACACCGGCGAAGATCGACCAGAAGATCGTGTCGAGGTTCCACACATGGAAATCGACCACGAAACTCTGATGGCCGGCGGTCAGGTGGTGGAGGTGGTGCTGGATGTATTCGCCGGCGGTTGGCGCATGCTCCGCGGCGGTTTCTACCGTTGGACTCGTCATTGTGAATGCCTAAATAATAAGATGATGTAACTTTTTAGCGCCACGATGAACCCGCCTATCAGGGCGAACCAATTCAGATCGTGGTAGAGCCGCGCCGTCACAAACAGCAGCGCCAGCGTCAAAGCAATCTTTACAAATTCCCAGATGAAAAATGTGGCAGGGTTCGCGCCGCCCGGCTTCTGCGTGCCAGCGAACAGGCGCATGGCCATGACACCGTTGGGAACGACACAACACAAGCCACCCAATACCGCGGAAAACATCGCAGACCACCCCCCGATCAGTCCGGCGATGAGGCCGGCCACGATCGTTGCCATCATTTGCAGGGAGACCAGGCGCAGCATTTTTCTTGTTCTTTCGCGCTAGCCAGGGTGGAACCGAGTTACGGTATGGTAATTACATGAATCAGCGGGATTATAAGGGCTTATGAACGCGGTAGTCAAACTCTTCCGTCCTTATATCGCAGGCTGGACGATGTAAAAACGACAAAGGATTTTCGGCCGAAACTGTTAAATTTCCTACGAAAATCCTCGTATTCGCAGCAACACAATGGGATCTCGCAGCGCACGCAGTGTGCATAGACGGAGCACGCCGGGGGAGTTGGGGCGGGATGCACTGTGGACAAGTTACCACTTACCCACAGCCGTGAAGCAGTGTTACTTCAGCCGCGCAGGCGCGCCAGCACGCTCTCGAGCACGTCGAGATCAGCGAAGTCGATGATCATCTGGCCCTTGCCCTTGTTACCCATCTTGAACACGACCGGGGTGGCCAGGCGGTCCGATAGTTCCTCTTCCAGGCGCACGATGTCGCCCGACTTTTCCTTCTGGCGCGTGGTGGCCGCCGGTGCGTTCTGCTCCTCCAGCGTGCGGGCCACCAGTTTTTCCGTCTCGCGCACCGACAGGCGTTTCGCGATCACCTGGTTCGCCAGCGTGATCTGGCTGGCGGCGTCGACCGCCAGCAGGGCGCGCGCATGGCCCATGTCGATATCCCCTGCCATCAGCATGGTCTGCACCGGCTGGGCCAGGTTTACCAGGCGCAGCAGGTTGGACACCGCGCTGCGCGAACGGCCGACCGCATTCGCCGCCTGTTCGTGGGTGAAGTCGAATTCCGAGATCAGGCGCGCGATGCCCTGCGCTTCTTCGAGCGGGTTCAGGTCTTCGCGCTGGATGTTCTCGATCAGGGCCATCGCGGCCGCGTTCTGGTCATCGACCTCGCGCACCAGCACCGGAATCTCTTCGAGGCCGGCCAGCTGGGCGGCGCGGAAGCGGCGTTCGCCGGCGATGATTTCGTAGCCGACCTCACCGGCACCGGTAATCGGACGCACCAGCACCGGCTGCATGATGCCCTGGCTCTTGATCGAGGCAGCGAGTTCCGACAGCGAACCGTCGTCCATGCGCGTGCGCGGCTGGTACTTGCCGGCCTGGATGCGGGTCACCGCCAGGGTCGATGGGCTGCCGGCGGGCGTGGCCGGGGTGTCGTGGGCGTCGCCGCCGAGCAGGGCGTCGAGGCCGCGGCCGAGTCCCTTCAGTTTTTTCGTTGCCATGGTGTTGGACTGATTTGTTATGTGTGTGGATTACATGGTCTTGATGCGCTCGACCATCTCGGCGCCGAAGGCGATGTACGCCTGCGCGCCTTTCGACGAAGGATCGAACACCACGCCCGGGATGCCGTACGAGGGCGCTTCGGCCAGGCGCACGTTGCGCGGGATGATGGTCTTGAAGACCTTGTCGCCGAAGTGCTGCTCGAGCTGGGCCGAGACTTGCTGCGACAGGGTCATGCGCGGATCGAACATCACGCGCAGCAGGCCGATGATGCGCAGGTCGTGGTTCAGGTTGGCGTGCACCTTCTTGATCGTGTTGACCAGGTCGGACAAGCCTTCCAGCGCGTAGTACTCGCACTGCATCGGGATGATCACACCGTGCGCGCACACCAGGCCGTTCAGGGTCAGCATCGACAGCGCGGGC
The DNA here is from genome assembly GCF_918697865.1 of Massilia sp. Bi118. Taxonomy (GTDB): domain Bacteria; phylum Pseudomonadota; class Gammaproteobacteria; order Burkholderiales; family Burkholderiaceae_D; genus Telluria. Next base: position 261,210 of record NZ_CAKKMV010000006.1, read on the forward strand.
GGGCAGTCGATCAGGATGAAATCGTAGTCGGCATCGACCTTGGCGAGGGCTTCCTTCAGGCGGCGTTCGCGGTTGTCCAGCTCGACCATCTCGACTTCGGCGCCGGCCAGCTCGCGATTCGCCGGCAGCACGTCGAAGCGCCCCGCTTCGCTGCGCAGGCGCGCGGCGGCGACGTCGGCCTCGCCCAGCAGCACCTGGTAGATCGAAGAGGCCAGCCCGGCCTTGTTGATGCCGGCGCCCATGGTGGCGTTGCCCTGCGGGTCGAGGTCGACCAGCAGCACGCGCTGGTTCAGCTTGGCCAGCCCGGCGGACAGGTTGACGCTGGTGGTGGTCTTGCCGACCCCGCCCTTCTGGTTTGCTACGCAAAAAATTTTCGCCATGTATGCCTTTATAAAGCCATACCGTTAATACCATTAAAACGATTTATACTGTTTACTCGGTAATACGGTATGAACTGTTTATATCGTTTAGCCTGTTGCGCTGTTATTCTGACTTCTGGCGCATTTTCTCAATATGAACCAGGTGGCGTTCCGCTCCCAGCCTGGGCACCTGCAGGGGCTCCACTTTCGTCACCTTCCATTCGGCCGGCAGCCTTTGCTGTTCGTCCTGTGGCGCTGTCCCTTTCAAGGCGATGTAGCGGCCCTGCTCCGCCAGCAGGTGCGAGGACCAGTTGACGAAATCGGACAGGTCGGCAAAGGCGCGCGAGGTGATGACGTCGAATTTGTCGCTTACCGTCAGTTCCTGCACCTTCATGGTATAGATGCTGACGTTGACCAGGCCCAGTTGCGCCTTCACCTGCGTGAGGAAGGCGGTTTTCTTGTGCACGGTGTCGATCATGGACACTTTCATGTCCGGGCGCACCACCGCCAGCACGATGCCGGGCAGGCCACCGCCCGAGCCGACGTCCAGCACGTTCTTCGAGTCTGCGAAGGCCGGCACCGCGGCCAGCGAATCGAGCAGGTGGTGGGTCACCATCTGCATCGGATCGCGCAGCGAGGTCAGGTTGTACACAGAGTTCCACTTGAACATCAGCGCCAAATAATCCAGTAGCTTTTCCTGCTGGGCCGGGGTTACATCGAGCTTCATCTCGGCGATCCCCTCGGCCAGCACTTGCGACAGGGTGTGGCGGTCGAAATTCTTCATTCGGCCAGCTCCTGCTTCGGCTCTTCACCGGTGTTCTCCGTCGGGGTATTGGTAAAACCCTTGGCGCCGCGTTTTTTCAGGTGCACCAGCAGCAGGGAGATCGCCGCCGGGGTCACGCCGGAGATGCGCGAAGCCTGGCCCAGGGTCTCCGGACGCTGCTTATCCAGCTTCTGGCGGACCTCGATCGACAGCGCCACGATCTCCAGGTAGTTCAGGTTTTCCGGCAGTTTCAGGTTTTCGTAGTAGTCGTGACGCTCCACTTCGCGCGCCTGGCGATCGATATAGCCCGAATATTTCAATTGGATCTCGACCTGCTCCTTGACCGCCGGATCTTCCACGCCGGGGCCGGCCAGCGCCTGCCCTTCGTTGCCCTGCATGGTCATCAGCTTGTCGTACTCGACGCCCGGTCGACGCAGCAGATCCGCCAGGTTGTACTCGCGTTCGATGGCCTGGCCGATCACGCGCTCGGATTCGGCAGCCGCCAGGATGCGCGGATTCACCCAGGTCGCACGCAGGCGTTCCAGCTCCAGCGCGACCGATTCGCGCTTGCGCTCGAAGGCTTCCCATTGCGCATCGCCGACCACGCCCAGCTTGCGGCCGATCTCGGTCAGGCGCATGTCGGCATTGTCCTCGCGCAGCGACAGGCGGTATTCCGCCCGGCTGGTGAACATGCGGTAGGGCTCGGCCACGCCCTGGGTGGTGAGGTCGTCGACCAGCACGCCGAGGTAGGCTTCCGAACGTCCCGGGGTCCAGGCTTCCTTGCCCTGGGTCTGCAGCGCGGCGTTGATACCGGCCAGCATGCCCTGCGCCGCCGCTTCTTCGTAGCCGGTGGTGCCGTTGATCTGGCCGGCAAAGAACAGGCCCTGGATGGCCTTGGTTTCCAGCGAAGCTTTCAGGCCGCGCGGGTCGAAATAATCGTATTCGATCGCATAGCCGGGGCGCAGGATGAACGCGTTTTCCAGGCCGCGCATCGAACGCACCAGGGCCAGCTGCACGTCGAAAGGCAGGCTGGTCGAGATCCCGTTCGGGTAGAACTCGTTGGTGGTGAGACCCTCCGGCTCGAGGAAGATCTGGTGCGATTCCTTCGAGGCGAAGCGGTGGATCTTGTCTTCGATCGAGGGGCAGTAGCGCGGGCCGACGCCTTCGATGACGCCGGTGTACATCGGGCTGCGGTCGAGGCCGTTGCGGATGATGTCGTGGGTCTGCGCATTCGTGTGCGTGACCCAGCACGGTACCTGCTTCGGGTGCATGGAAACATTGCCCATGTACGAGAACACCGGCACCGGATCGAGGTCGCCCGGCTGCTCGGTCATGGCCGCGAAATCGATGCTGCGGCCATCGATGCGCGGCGGCGTACCGGTTTTCAGGCGGCCCTGCGGCAGTTTCAATTCCTTCAGGCGCGCGGACAGTGAGACCGCTGCCGGATCGCCGGCGCGGCCGGCCGTGTAGTTCTGCAGGCCGACATGGATCTTCCCGTCAAGGAAAGTACCGGCGGTCAGCACCACGGCGCGGGCGCGGAACTGCAGGCCGATCTGGGTCACGGCGCCAACCACGCGCTCGCCTTCGACCATCAGGTCGTCGACCGACTGCTGGAACAGCCACAAATTCGGCTGGTTTTCCAGGCGCGAACGGATCGCCGCCTTGTACAGGACGCGGTCGGCCTGGGCGCGGGTGGCGCGCACGGCAGGGCCTTTCGACGAGTTCAGGATGCGGAACTGGATGCCGGCTTCGTCGGTGGCGATGGCCATCGCGCCGCCCATGGCGTCGACTTCCTTGACCAGATGGCCCTTGCCGATACCGCCGATCGACGGGTTGCAGGACATCGCCCCGAGGGTTTCGATGTTGTGAGTAAGCAATAGGGTCTTCTGACCCATGCGTGCAGACGCGAGTGCCGCTTCGGTGCCGGCATGGCCGCCGCCGACGACGATCACGTCGAATTCTGTCGGAAATAACATGATGGAATGTGCTGCGAGGAGAGTTAAGCAGGGATTATAGATTCTTTTTTCCGTGCGGCTTCGCTTGCGGGTCGAAAACGACAGAAAATTGTTTCACGTGGAACCAAACAGACGGCTTGCTGGACTGTGAATATGCGGTTGATACTATGCTTTTCCAGCCTGTCTACGAGCTCCCCAGATGATTCGCTATCCTGCCCGTATCGCCCTGCTCTTGTCCGTTTTGCCGATGTCGACGCTTTACGCGGCTGACTCACCGCAGCTGCGTTTCTTTCACAAGGACTGGGAAATTGCCTGCGACAACACGCGTACCTGCCGCGCAGCCGGCTACCAGGACGACGATGCCGAAGCGGGTGTCTCGGTACTGCTGACCCGCGCCGCCGGCGCGAATCAGAACCCGCGTGTGCAGCTGAAGTTGGCAGACACCGGCTCGGCTCCGCCCGACAGCGTGCAGATGCACGTGGCCGGCCGGCGGCTCGGCGCCGTCAAGATCGACGGCGACGCCAAGGGTGAGCTCGACGCAAGCCAGACCGAGGCACTGCTCGCGGCCGTGCTCAAGGATGCACCGATCAGCTGGACGGCGAAAACGGAAAGCTGGAAGCTTTCCACCAAAGGAGCGAATGCGGTCCTGCTGAAAATGGATGAATTCCAGGGACGGCTGGGCACGCCCGGCGCGCTGGTGCGCAAAGGAAGGAAATCGGCATCGTCGGTGGCGCCTGCCCTCCCGCTTCCCGAACTGGTTGCGGCGCCGGTCCGTAGCGACGAGCCCGATCCGCGCCTAGTGCCGGCGAAACAACTGACGGCACTGCTGGCGGAACTGCGCAAGACACTCGGCGACGAAGATGGAAACAGCTGCGAGGGCTTCGACGAGAACGCACGCAGCCCAGCCAAGCTGTCCGCGTACCGCTTGTCTGATTCTCGGCTCCTGGTGTCGCTAGGCTGTTTCATGGCGACCTATAACAGCGGCGACGCTTATTGGGTAACCAACGCGTTGCCGCCGTTTGCCCCAGTAATGGTGACAAACGCCGGCAGCGATTACAGCGAGGGCAGGATCTACGCCATCCAGAAAGGCCGCGGCATGGGTGACTGCATATCGAGCGACACCTGGACCTGGGACGGACAAGGTTTTGTTCACACGTCGTCGATGACGACCGGCATGTGCAAAGGCATTGCAGCGGGCGGGGCCTGGGAGTTGCCAACTCTGGTGGTAAAAGTCAAACAACCGAAATAATGTCCAGCTGTTTCACGTGAAACATTACCAGCCGAGGTGTTTGAAGGAGTCGTAGGCTGTCTTTACAATCAGCAAGGACACCACGACCAGGAACAGCTTGCGCACGAAACCGCTGCCATGCTTCAGCGCCAGCCGCGTCCCGATCAGCGAGCCCATCACCTGGAACACCGCCATCACCGCCGCCAGCTTCCAGATCAGGTGGCCGCTGTAGCCGAACCAGATCAGGGCCGAGAAATTGCAGGCGACGTTGACGATCTTCGCCGCTACCGAGGCGCCGAGGAAATCGAAGCCGAAGAAGCGCACGAACATGAAGATCAGGAAGCTGCCGGTGCCCGGACCGAAGAAGCCGTCATAAAAACCGATGGCGGCGCCGACACCCATGGCCAGCACGCGCTCGGTCATGCCGCTATGGACCGGCGCATGCACCGACCCAAAATCCTTCTTTTTAAATGTGTAGATGGCGACCGCCACCAGCACCAGGGGCAGCAGGCTGCGCACGAAATCGGCCGGCACGCGGGTCACGGTCCAGGCGCCGACGAAGGCCAGCGCAAAAGCAGCGGCGGCGGCCGGCGCGGCGGTACCCCATGCCACCGGCACCCGGCGCGCATATTTGACGGCCGCGACCGAGGTGCCGCAGATCGACGCCAGCTTGTTTGTCCCGATCAGCGTCGCCGGCACTTCCTTCGGGAACACGGCAAAGATCGCCGGGATCTGGATCAGCCCTCCCCCTCCCACCACAGCATCGACAAGACCGGCAAGAAAGGCCGCGCAGGCCAGGAGGACAAGGTCGAACATGGAAACAAATGCACTCGGAGGGAAACCGCCATTGTACGGTAACGAAACGCGGTGGCTGGTGTAAGCTTGAGAAAACACAACATCATCAGGAGACGCCACGATGAGCACCTTCACCTCCGCATTCAGCTTCAGTACCGTGTCCAGCATGGTGTCCGAACCCGGCGCTTCGCTGCGGCTGGGACAGTTCGTCGCCGAGCGTTTCCCGGGCGTGCGGCGGGTGCTGGTGGTGACCGATCCTGGCTTCCTGCGCACCGGCCTGGCCGAGCCGCCACGCGCCAGCCTGGAGCGCCATGGGATGACGGTGAGCGTCTACGCGGATGTGCTCGCCGATCCGCCCGAGGCCGTGGTCGAGGCAGCTGCGGCCTTCGCCCGCAAGCAGGGCAGCGAACTGGTGATCGGCCTTGGCGGCGGCAGCTCGATGGACGTGGCCAAGCTGGTCGCGGTGCTGGCCGGCAACGAGCAGCCGCTGGCCGAGATGTACGGTATCGGCAAGGTCGCTGGCCAGCGCCTGCCGCTCGTCCAGGTGCCGACCACCGCCGGCACCGGTTCCGAAGTCACGAACATCGCCATCGTCACCACCGGCGAGACCACCAAGATGGGCGTGGTCGCGCCCCAGCTGTATGCCGACCTGGCCGTGCTGGACGCCAGCCTGACGGTGGGCCTGCCGCCGGCGGTCACCGCCGCCACCGGCATCGACGCCATGGTGCATGCGATCGAAGCCTATACCAGCCGGCACAAGAAGAACCCGCTGTCGGACATGCTGGCGCGCCAGGCGCTGTCTCTGCTGTCGGCGAATATCGTCAAGGCCTGTGAGAACGGCCACAACCTCGATGCGAGACAAGCTATGCTGCTGGGCGCCTGCCTGGCCGGGCAGGCGTTCTCGAATGCGCCGGTGGCGGCGGTGCACGCGCTGGCCTATCCGATCGGCGGGATTTTTCACGTGGCGCACGGGCTGTCGAACTCCTTGGTCTTGCCACACGTGCTGCGTTTCAACCTGCCGGCGGCGAGCAGCCACTATGCGGAACTGGCCGGCATCGTCGTGCCGCACGCCAGCGGCAGCGAAGAGGCGCGGGCCCAGGCCTTGATTGTTGCAATGCAGCAGATCGCCAAGATCACGGGGGTGGAGACGACCTTGCAGCAGGTCGGGATCGCCGAGCGCGACCTCGACCGCCTGGCCGACGATGCGATGCTGCAGACCCGCCTGCTGGGGAATAATCCGCGCGAGCTGACGCGGGAGGATGCGCGTGCGATTTACGCGGCCGCGCTGTGAATCCGCCGTCATTCCCGCGAAGGCGGGAATCCAAGCAAACTTGGGTTCCCGCCTTCGCGGGAACGACGTGAACAAGCTAACTTAGAAGCTGCTCTGCGGCTTCTTCGCCCCAAGAAAATCCAGCAGCAAGGTATTCACCTTATCGTGCGCCGTCAGCTGCAGCCAGTGGTCGGCGTCGTGGATGCGCTCGAAGCGGAACTCGCCATCGACGTAATGGGCGGAATCGCGCATCTGCTTTTCGCCCAGGGCTGCGTCGCGGTCGCTCCAGATGCCCATCACGGGAACTTTTACAGGTGGCAAAGATTGCGGCAGCGCCAGCTTCAGGTTGGCCCGGTAATAGTTCAGCGCCGCCGTCAGGCGCCCCGGTGGGTCGAGGTCGCGCTTCCAGAAATCGGCCTGGCCTGGCTCGCTGGTGAACTGGCGCAGCGCGAACCAGTCGGCCGCCCGCAGCGCGTGTTCGGCGATGCCCGGCATGCAGAAAAACGGCACGTAGGCCATGCGCAGTTGCTGCAGGATACCGGCATGGAAAATCGCCGAAGGGTGGCCGGTCGACATCGTGACGAAGCGCTCGATGCGCGTCGGCGCCATCGATGCCAGCTGCCAGCCGATGATGCCGCCCCAGTCGTGCCCGACCAGGTGTACCTTGTCGATCTTGAGCGCGTCCAGCAGGCTGAGAATGTCGGCGCGGATCTTGTCCAGCGTGTAGTCGAGCACGTAAGGAGGCGCATCGGTACGGCCATAGCCGCGCAGGTCGGGGGCGATGACGCGGAAGCCGGCACCGGCCAGCACCGGCACCTGCTTGCGCCAGACGAGATGGGTGTCGGGAAAACCGTGCAGCAGCAGGATGACCGGCCCCTGCCCGGTCGAGGTGGCGTGCATGTGGATGCCGTTGGTATTCACCATCAGGGATTCGTCGACCACATGCACCTCCAGTGTTTTAGGCTGCTGTCCCCTTGCGCCTGGCGGCATCGAAGACCGCCGCGATTTCGCCGACGATGCCGCGCCGGAACAGCAGCACGCACGCGACAAAGATCAGCCCGGTGACGATGCCCACCGATTCGCCCAGGGATGAAAACCATTCTACATGCGTCTTCTCGGCGAGGAAGTTCCCTACGTCGCCGAGCTTGTTTTCCAGGGCGACCACCAGGAAGGCGCCTAGGATCGGTCCCGCCAATGTCCCCATCCCGCCCACCAGGGTCATCAGGATGACGAGGCCGGACATGGTCCAGTGCACGTCGGTCAGAGTCTCGAAGCCCAGTACGACCGTTTTCAAGGCCCCTGCAAGGCCCGCCAGGGCCGCGGAAAGCACGAAGGCGAGCAGCTTGACCCTGTCGACCTCATAGCCCAGGGAAATGGCTCTAGGCTCGTTTTCCTTGATCGCCTTGAGCACCTGGCCGAAAGGCGAGTGGATGATGCGCACGATCAGCGCAAAAGCGCCCACGAACAGCGCCAGCACCACGTAGTACATCGTCAGGTCATGGCCCAGGTCGAGCACGCCCAGCAGTTTCCCGCGCGGCACGCCCTGCAAGCCATCCTCGCCATGCGTAAAGGGCGCGCGCAGGGCGCCGAAGTAGACCATCTGGGCCAGCGCCAGCGTGATCATCGAAAAATAAATGCCCTGGCGCCGAATCGCGAGCAGACCCATCACCAGGCCGATGGCGGCGGCGGCCAGCACGCCGAGCACGATGCCGGCTTCGAAGGGCAGTCCCAGCGTCGTCAGGGCGTAACCAGCCACATAGCCGGCGCCGCCGAAGAAGGCGGCATGGCCGAAGGACAGCAGGCCGGTATAGCCGATCAAGAGGTTGAAGGCGCAGGCGAACAGCCCGAAGCACAGCAGCTTCATCAGGAAAACCGGGTAGCCGACGAAGGGGGCCGCCAGTGCGACAGCCAGGGCGATCAAATAGCCGAGTTTCCTATTCATAATTCCTTTCTTAAAGGGCCTCGAAAACCGCGGCAGGTTTGCGAGGTCCTTTATTTCTCCTTGCCGAACAGGCCGGCCGGCCGCAGCAGCAGCACGATCACCATCACCACGAACACCACCACCTCCGAGGCTTCCGGATAAAACACCCGGGTCAGGCCCTCGATCACGCCCAGGCCCAGGCCGGTGAGGATGGAACCGAGGATCGAGCCCATGCCGCCGATCACCACCACCGCGAACACGACGATGATCAGGTTCGATCCCATCAGCGGCGTGACGTTGATGACGGGCGCCGCCAGCACGCCGGCAAAGCCCGCCAGGGCCACGCCGAAGCCATAGGTCAGTGTCACCATCAGCGGCACATTGACGCCGAAGGCTTCGACCAGCTTCGGGTTCTCGGTGCCGGCGCGCAGGTAGGCGCCCAGTTTCGTCTTTTCGATCGTGAACCAGGTCGCCAGGCAGACCGTCAGCGAAGCGGCGACCACCCAGGCGCGGTAGTTCGGCAGGATCATGAAGCCGAGGTCGGTGGCGCCCGCCAGCGCTTCCGGCACGTCCAGGGTCTGGCCGGACACGCCGTAGAAGGAGCGGAACACGCCCTCCAGCAGCAGGGTGATGCCGAAGGTCAGCAGCAGGCCGTACAAATGGTCCAGCTTGTACAGCCAGCGCAGCATGGTTTTCTCGACCAGGATGCCGAACACGCCCACCAGCAGCGGCGCCAGCACCAGCATCGCCCAATAGTTCAGGCCGAAGGCGGTGACGCCGATGTAGGCGAGGAAGGCGCCCATCATGTACAGCGCCCCATGCGAGAAATTGATGACGTTGAGCAGGCCGAAGATCACGGCCAGGCCCAGCGACAGCATCGCATAGAAGGAACCGTTGACCAGCCCCAGCAGGAGCTGGCTCATCATCGCCTGCATCTACTTATTTCCAGGCCGCGCATTTGGTCTCGGCCTTGGCCGTGTAGGCCTGGGCGCCCGGGATCGTCGACACGACCTTGTAGTAGTCCCACGGTCCCTTCGATTCCTTCGGCGTTTTCACCTGCATCAGGTACATGTCGTAGACCATGCGGCCGTCCGGGCGGATCTCGCCGTTCTTGGCGAACATGTCGTTGATTCTCGTCTTCCTGAGCTGGGCCATGACCTTGTCGGCATCGTCGCTGCCGACCGCCTTCACCGCGTTCAGGTAGTTGGTGGTGGCCGAGTAATCGGCTGCCTGCAGCATGGAGGGCTGTTTCTTCATCTTGGCGAAGTAGCGCTTGGACCAGGCGCGGGTCTGGTCGTTCTGGTCCCAGTACCAGCCGTCGGCCAGGTACAGGCCCTGGGTCGTGTTCAGGCCCAGGGTGTGGATATCGTTGATGAACACCAGCAGGCCGGCCATCTTCATGGTCTTGGTCAGGCCGAATTCCTTGGCGGCTTTCATCGAGTTGATGAAGTCGCCGCCGGCGTTGGCCAGGCCCAGCACCTGGGCTTTCGAGGCTTGCGCCTGCAGCAGGAAGGACGAGAAGTCGGACGCGGACAAGGGATGCTTGACGCTGCCGACGACGGTGCCGCCGTTGGCCTTGATGATGGTGGTGGCATCCTTTTCCAGCGACTGGCCGAAGGCATAGTCGGCGGTCAGGAAGTACCAGGACTTGCCGCCCTGCTTGATCATGGCCGGTGCCGCCACGCGCGCCAGCGCCACGGTGTCGTAGGCGTAGTGCACGGTGTAGGGCGAGCAATCCTCGTTGGTCAGCCTGGCCGAGCCGGCGCCGATGGCGATGAAGACTTTTTTCTTTTCCTGCGCCACCTTGGCCATGGCCAGGCTGGCGCCGGAATTGGTGCCGCCGATCAGCATGTCGACGCCCTGCTGGTCGAACCATTCGCGGGCTTTACTCGCGGCGATATCGGCCTTGTTCTGGTGGTCGGCGACCATGAACTGGATTTTTTTACCGTTGACGGCGCCGCCGAGGTCGGCGATCGCCATGCGCACGGCCTCGGCGCCGCCGTTGCCGTCGATGTCGGAATACACGCCGGACAAGTCGGTGATCATGCCGATCTTGATGGTGTCGCCCGACACCTGGGCCTGGGCGGGGAAGGACAGTGCCGCGGCAAAGGCGGTGGCGGCGAGGGCGATGGCGGTGCGTTTCATGGGCTGGTCTCCGTTTTAAAAGATGTTATTCAGACGCCGAGGAGCTCGGTGAGCTCGGGCATACTGGCCTGCAGTTCGGCGGCGCGGACCGTTTTGACGATCCGCCCGTGTTCCATCACATAGAAGCGCTCCGCCAGCGGCGCGGCGAAGCGGAAATTCTGTTCCACCATCACGATGGTATAGCCCTTGGCCTTCAGGGTCGTGATCATGCGGGCCAGCGCCTGCACGATAACGGGCGCCAGGCCTTCCGAGATCTCGTCCAGCAGCAGCAATCTGGCGCCGGTGCGCAGGATGCGCGCCACCGCCAGCATCTGCTGTTCTCCGCCGGACAGGCGCGTGCCCTGGCTGCGGCGGCGCTCGTACAGGTTGGGAAACATCTCGTAGATCTCGTCCAGCGACATGCCGGCCGCCCTGCCCTGCGACGCCGCCAGCACCGGCGGCAGGAGCAGGTTTTCCTCGGTCGACAGCGAGGAAAAGATGCCGCGCTCTTCCGGGCAATAGCCGACGCCGAGGTGGGCAATCTTGTAGGTCGGCAGCCGGATCGCCTCCTGGCCGTGGATGCGGATCGAGCCGCGCCGGGTGCCGGTCAGGCCCATGATGGCGCGCAAGGTGGTAGTGCGGCCGGCGCCGTTGCGGCCCAGCAGGGTCACGACCTCGCCCTCATCGACGCTCAAGCCGACGTCGTGCAGGATGTGCGATTCGCCGTACCAGGCCTGCAAGCCTTGAATCTCGAGTGCGGCCGCCATCAATGCGCTCCTTGCAGCGGCGCTTCGGTGCCCATGTAGGCCTCGAGCACCTGGGGGTTGCGGGAGACCTCGGCATAGCTGCCCTCGGCCAGGATGGCGCCGCGCTGCAGCACCGAGATGCGGTCGCAGATGCCGGACACCACGTTCATATTGTGTTCGACCATCAGGATCGTGCGCCCTGCTGACACTTTTTTGATCAGTTCCGTCACCCGGTGCACGTCTTCGTGGCTCATGCCCTGGGTCGGCTCGTCGAGCAGCATCAGTTCCGGCTCCATGCCCAGGGTCGTCGCGATCTCGAGCGCGCGCTTGCGGCCATACGGCAGGTCGGCGGTGAGCATGCCGGCAAAGCTGGCCAGGTCGACCTCTTCCAGCAAGGCCATGGCGCGCTGGTTCAGCTGGTCCAGGCTGCGCTCGCTGCGCCAGAAATGAAAACTGGTGCCGAGCGCGCGCTGCAGGCCGATGCGCACATTTTGAAGCACCGTCAGGTGCGGAAACACGGCCGAGATCTGGAAGGAGCGGATGATGCCCATGCGGGCGATCTGGGCCGGCCGGGCGCCCGTGATGTCGCGGCCGTTGAACAGGATCTGGCCCGAACTCGGCACCAGGAACTTGGTCAGCAGGTTGAAGCAGGTGGTTTTGCCGGCGCCATTCGGGCCGATGAGGGCGTGGATATGGCCGCGCTGCACTTGCAGGTCCACGCTGCCGACGGCCGTGAACCCCTTGAATTCCTTCGTCAGCTTGCGGGTTTCCAGGATGACGTCCGCCATGACTTCTCCATCGACGAGTGATACGAGTGGAAAACTTTCCAAATCTTACACATTTTTAGGAATCGCCACGATACAACACATCGTTTGCGCCCGCGCCCGTGTCGCGTCTGCGTCAGCGCAAACCCATTGTGCATTTTTGCTCAGCGGTGCACTTGTTTCGCCAGCAGCTGGGCCGTTTTCTCGGCAATCATCAGGGTCGGCGAGTTCGTGTTGCCGGAAGTAATAAAAGGCATGATCGAGGCGTCGACCACGCGCAGTCCGCGCACGCCTTTTACGCGCAGCTCGCTGTCGACCACGGCCAGCGGATCGTCGAGCTTGCCCATCTTGCAGGTGCCGACCGGATGGAAAATCGTGGTGCCGATCAGGCCGGCGGCTGTGGCCAGTTCTTCCTCCGTGCGGTAGCTTGGGCCCGGCTTGAATTCCTCGGGCCGGTACCTGGCCAGCGCCGGTGAAGCGACGATGCGGCGCGTCAGCGCCAGCGCGTGCGCCGCCACTTGCCGGTCTTCAGGCGTACTGAGGTAGTTGGGCGTGATCTTCGGCGGCGCGTAGCTGTCGTTCGCGGCGATGCGCACGTGGCCGCGCGAGGTCGGGCGCAGGTTGCAGACGCTGGCGGTGAAGGCGGGAAAACCGTGCAGCGGGTCGCCGAATTTTTCTAGCGACAGCGGCTGCACATGGTATTGCAGGTTGGGCGTGGCCTGGCCGGGGTCGGAACGGGCGAAAGCGCCCAGCTGGGACGGCGCCATCGACATCGGCCCGCTCTGGAACAGCATGTATTGCAGGCCGATTTTGGCCTTGCCGACCCAGCTGGCCGCCGTCGTGTTCAGCGAGGGCGCGCCGGTGATCCGATAGACCATGCGCAGCTGCAGGTGGTCCTGCAGGTTTTCGCCCACGCCCGGGGCATCGACCAGCGCTTCGATGCCGTGTTGCGCCAGGCTGGCGGCCGGGCCGATGCCGGACAGTTGCAGGATGGTGGGCGAACCGATCGCGCCGGCGGCCAATAAAGTTTCGCGGCGCGCGGTGGCGCTGAAGGCCCGGCCGCCGCCCGTAAACTGCACGCCGCGGCAGAACTTGCCGTTCTCGTTCGATTCGATCAGCAGTTTTTCGACATGGCAGCCGGTCATGATGGTGAGATTCGGCCGCTGCGACGCCGGTTTGAGAAAGGCTTTGGCGGTGTTCAGGCGGATGCCGCGGCGCTGGTTGACTTCGAAATAGGCGCAGCCGGCGTTATCGCCGCCGTTGAAATCGGCGATTTTCGGGATCCCCACTTCGCTCGCCGCTTCGCGGAAAGCGTCGAGGATTTCCCAGGACAGACGCTGGCGCTCGACGCGCCATTCGCCACCGCTGCCGTGGATGTCGCTGGCGCCGCCGTGGTGGTCTTCGCTCTGCCGGAACAGGGGCAAAACATGTTCCCAGCGCCAGGACGGATCGCCGCTGAGCTCGGCCCAGCGGTCGTAATCGCCGGCCTGGCCGCGCATGTAGATCATGCCGTTGATCGAGGACGAGCCTCCCAGCACTTTTCCGCGCGGGTAGATCAGCGCGCGCCCCGCCAGGCCAGGATCGGCTTCGGTGCGGAATAGCCAGTCGGTGCGCGGATTGTCGATGCAGTAGAGGTAGCCGACCGGAATGTGGATCCACAGGTAATCGTCCTTGCCGCCGGCTTCGATCAGCAAGACCTGGACGTCCGGCTTTCTGGACAGGCGGTTGGCAAGCACGCAACCGGCAGTGCCGGCGCCCACGATGATGTAGTCGTATTCCCCTGCCGATTCCACGCTGCCCCCTATCGTTCAGATGCGGTGATGCTTCGTTTGGGCAAGCTTACCAGATCGTCAAGGCTTAGTGATTGTGGATAAGCTTCTGTATATCCACAGGTATCGATTGTGCGGAACACGCCGTTTACATGCAGCGCGAATTTTTATCCATTTTTTCCCTCAGGCAAACGCAAGGCAAGTGCACTGGCTTATGCGGCGCGTAAACTGCTGATCTTGTGGACAAAACAGGGTTTATCCACAGATGAGTACCTCCGTTAACTACTACCACTATTTTGTAAACAAGCTTTAGTTGTAAACCGTTCTTCCGAACTTACACAAAGCTCATGCGTTGCTAAGTTTGCAGTTGGATTCCTGCTTCATCGAGGCCGGTTCACCTAACGCTCTTGCGCAAGGCCAGCGCCTTCCTCTCCACAGGCTAAGACGGTGGAACTCACCGCCACATTCTTCAAATTAACCGCGGCATTGACGTCACGATCATGTGGAGTCCCGCAGTTCGAACAGACCCAGCGGCGCTGCGCTAAAGCCAGCGTCTCGGCTACATAACCACAAACTGAGCAAGTTTTGCTGCTTGGATACCAGTGGTCGGCTACAACGGCCCAACTTCCGCGCTGTGCTGCCTTGTATTCAAGCTGGCGTCGAAACTCGTAAAAGCCCATGTCACTGATCGCCAACGCAAGCCGGCGGTTTTTCAACATGCCTTTTACGTTGAGGTCTTCGATGCCAATCATGTGAAACCGGCGTGTGAGATTGCTAGTGAGTTGATGCAGGCTGTTCTGGCGGATATGTGCGAGTCTCTCGTACAACTTGGCCAACCGTAGTTTTGCCTTCGCTCGATTGCTTGAACCCTTTACTTTGCGGGACAAGGCACGCGACAACCGCCGTACGCTACCTAGCAAACAACGCAAAGCATGCGGACTATTGAACTTTTCGCCAGTCGACAAGGTGGCAAGGTTAGTGATACCTAAGTCGATACCCACAACGCCTTGGTTTTCGGCGTACGGTAGAAGCGGCTCAGGACAGTTGACAGTGATGCTGGCATACCAATGTCCGGCAGTACGAGACACTGACGCTGACACGATATGGCCAGTGAAACGTAACTCTTCTCGCATGCGTACCCAACCAAGCTTGGGGATCCGTATGCACCTGTTTTTGACATGAAACTCGTTGTTGCTTATCGTAAAACGGTCATCCCTTCCTATACGTCGGAACCTCGGGTAATCCGCACGGCCAGCAAAAAAATTACTAAAAGCCCGTCCCAACTGCATGATCGCCATCTGCGGGGCGCATTTGGTTACGTCCAACATCCACGGAAACTGCGTTCGCTTGATGCTATTGAGCTGGCGCCGCAGAGCAGCTTCATTCGGCTGATTCAACGCTGGATCGACCTGGCAGGCCTCGTACTGACGCTTCCATTCAGCCAATGCCCAGTTATAGGCGAAGCGGGCGGTTCCAGCTGCGCGAGCCAGATGAGTACGCTGATTATTGTTCGGATCAAGCCTAATCTTGTGCGCTACAAACATTTAGCATCCTTCGCAGCAGGCGCAAACTACCCATACATAACGTTCTCCATTGCTTTCATCCTTGCAAACAAAACGCAGTCACTCATCCGTCTTCGACCAAAACGCCCGGAAAACGATCCAACCTTAGTGGCTAGACCTACTAAAAAATTTTTCCGACTCTGGCCAAGCAGGCGACCCAGCGAACACCTCGACCTTGCTTGCAAGCAGCCAAAAACACGTCGGCAAGCAGCAAACTACCCGCCTCTGTGGACAAGCCCATGAATATCCACAGGATCGAATGTGCGAAACCACGCGACTTGGACACAGACGCTTTTTTGTCCAGTTAACGTCCTTGCCAGACGCAAGCCTTGTTCAGCAGTTTGAAAAGCACGTAAACCCTTGAGCCTGCGAAGAAAATTCAACTTATCCACAGAAGGCGCGGCGTTTACTATCACTACCAATTTATATATCTAAACAAGTTAACTAATACAAAGGAACGACTTCGCGTGGAAAACCGGGCACTTTGCCCCCATTCGCCTGTAGCCAACAGCTACCAAACAAGAAGCGAACAGCAACAACGAAATGCAAACGCCGAAGGCGATCGACAACGGCCAACGCTGCTCGAGCGTTTTTTTGTCTTCAGGAAGAAAGTGGAACCGCCGAGACCGGCGCAAGACGATCGCCGGCATCCTGCCAACATCCGAAACGCGATCGCCGATCACCGATTGCTGATCGCCGACTTGCTGGTCTCCAACTGCCGGCCTTGTTTGCCAGCTGATCTGTATGCAAACAGACAAGTTCAGCAGCTCAAACGCCCTGCAAACCATCTCGTCTGTGGAAAAACGCCTGCATATCCACAGCAGCAAATGTGCAGAAGCCCGTTTTTTGGAAGCCCAGGCGTTTTTGTCCAAGTTCCGTTCAGCTTGGATACAATGTTTTTCCAGCGCATCCGGCAGCACGTAAACCTTTGACGCTGTAGACAAATCTCGTCTTATCCACAGCAAACTGCCTGTTTACTATCTACTACCAGTTTTTATATACATCTTGTTTTATTAAAACACTGAGCTGCAAAACCGCTTCAAACCCCGGTCGAAAGGCCATCCAGGACGAGAAAAACATGCGATTAGGGATCATCAGCGCCTTGCACGAAGAACAGCAGGGACTCGTAGAAGCCATGGAGAGGCCCTACAAGCTCATCCATGGCATGCGTGAGTACTGGACCGGTAAACTCTGGGAAATCGACGCTGTTTGCGTTTTATCGCGTATAGGCAAGGTTGCAGCGGCCATGACAGCCACGACGCTTGTGGAGAAGTTCGGTGTTACCCACATCCTGTTTACGGGTGTGGCTGGGTCAGGTGACGCTTCCGTGCGTGTCGGCGACATCGTGGTGGCCGAAAACCTGGTCCAGCACGATATGGATGCGAGTCCGCTGTTTCCGCGTTACGAGGTGCCGCTGACGGGTTTGAGCCACTTCGCCGGCGACCGCCAGATGGCGCTGGAGCTGACGCACGCCGCCCAGCGCTTCCTTGAACTCGAGTTCGAGAAGGCCATCGATCCCCAGGAAAGGGCCGTATTCGCGCTCCAGGCGCCGCGGGTGCACCGCGGCCTGGTCGGTAGCGGCGACCAGTTCGTCAGCCACAGGGAGCGCATCCAGGCCCTTGGCGCGGCTTTGCCGGGCTTATTGGCGGTAGAGATGGAAGGCGCCGCGGTGGCGCAGGTGTGTTTCGAGCTCGGGATTCCGTTCGGCGTGATCCGAACGATTTCCGACAACGCCAATGAAAACGCGGCCACCGACTTCATGCGCTTCGTGAAGTCGGTAGCCGCGCGGTATGCCTTTTATGTCGTCAGGCAGTTCTGCGCCCAGTTACAGGCGGCTCAGGCAAGCAGGGTGTCCGCCGGCACGTAGTCGTAGCCCAGGTCTTTCGCCACAGCTGCGTAGGTCACCTTGCCCTGGCAGACGTTCAGGCCGTTCTTCAGGTGCGGATCGTCGCGCAGCGCCTGTCGCCAGCCCTTGGTTGCCAGCGCCACCGCGTGGCCGATGGTGGCGTTGTTCAGGGCAAAGGTCGAGGTACGGGCCACCGCGCCCGGCATGTTCGCCACGCAGTAGTGCACCACGCCGTCGACCACGAAAGTCGGATCGGCGTGGGTGGTCGCGTGGGAAGTCTCGAAGCAGCCGCCCTGGTCGATCGCGACGTCGACCACCACCGCCCCCTTCTTCATGCGCGAGACCATGCTGCGCGTCACCAGCTTAGGCGCCGCCGCGCCCGGCACCAGCACGCCGCCGATCACCAGGTCGGCCGACAGCACCGCTTCCTCGATCGCATGGGCGTTCGAGTACAGGGTCGAGATCCGGTTGCCGTAGATCAGGTCGAGCTGGCGCAGGCGATCGACGTTCTTGTCCAGCACGGATACGCGCGCGCCGGTGCCGACCGCCATCTGCAGCGCATTCGTGCCGACCACGCCGGCGCCGATGATCACCACGTGCCCCGGCGCCACGCCCGGGACGCCGCCCAGCAGCAGGCCCATGCCGCCCTTCGATTTTTCCAGGTGGCTGGCGCCGGCCTGGATGGACATGCGCCCCGCCACCTCGCTCATCGGCGCCAGCAGCGGCAGCCCGCCGCCCGCGCCGGTGATGGTTTCATAGGCGATGCAGATGGCGCCCGACTTCACCAGCGCCGCGGTCTGTTCCGGATCCGGCGCCAGGTGCAGATAGGTGTACAGGATTTGTCCCTCGCGCAGCATCGCGCATTCCTGGGGCTGCGGTTCCTTGACCTTCACGATCATGTCCGCGCGTTCGAAGATTTCCTTCGCGCTGGCGACGATGCTGGCACCCGCCGCCGTGTATTGTTCGTCGGATAAGCCGATCTCGGCCCCGGCGCCGGCCTGCACCAGCACCTGGTGCCCGCGCCCCACCAGTTCGTGGACGCTGGGCGGGGTCAGGCCGACCCGGTATTCATGGTTTTTGATTTCCTTTGGAACGCCAACTAGCATGTCTTCCTCCAAGTTTTAACAACTGAAACGACTGCTCATGTGAAAACCGGGGCATGCGCCCCGGTCATTTCTTCTTATGATTACAAGCTCAGCGTCATCAGGCTTGCGTTACCGCCAGCCGCCGTCGTGTTGACGCACAAGGCCCGTTCGGCCACCAGCCGCCACAGCGCGACCGGCTGATCCGCCCGGGTATCGACGATGCCGACGATGGCGCCGGTCCGGGCCGCCAGTTTCGCCTGCAGATTTCCTTTGACACCATTTTCGACCAGCGCCATCTGGATATCCAGGCTGTCCAGCTCTGCCTCGCCGACGAAGCGCACCTGCGCCTTCACTTCCGGCGGCAGGCTGCCCAGCACCTGGTCGCGCGAGTCGGCCAGCACCAGTGCGCGGTTGCCGGTGACCAGCACCGCCGCCAGCTGGTTCAGCAAGCCTTTCGTGTCGCTCGCCGCGCACAGGATGGCGCCGCGCGGGGTAAAGCCGAGCACATTGCGCTCGCCGGTCGGGCCCGGTAAGTCGATGCTGACGCCGTCCAGGGTGGTGTTGGTATAACCCTCGGCCAGCACGGCGACATCGCCGTGGCCGTTGGCCTGCATCCAGCCCATCAGGCCGTCCAGCGCGGCATTGCTGTGGCGCGCGCGTTGCAGCAGCGGCAAGGCCGCCTGTTGCAGGCGCTTCAGGTAGAGCGGGCCGCCGGCTTTCGGGCCGGTGCCGGATTTGCCTTCGCCGCCGAAAGGCTGCACGCCGACCACGGCGCCGACGATGTTGCGGTTCACGTAGATGTTACCGACATGGGCGCGCGAGGTGATGAAATCGATGGTTTCGTCGATGCGCGAATGCACGCCCAGGGTCAGGCCGTAGCCGGTGCCGTTGATGGTGTCGACCACCTTGCCCAGGTCCGCGCGGCGGTAGCGCACGATGTGCAGCACCGGGCCGAAGACTTCGCGTTGCAGTTCCGCCATCGAACCGATTTCCAGCACGGTCGGCGGCACGAAGGTGCCTTGCGCCTGCAGGTCGGCCGGCAGCTCCAGCGCAAAGTACTGCTTCGCGCTGGCGCGCGTAGCCTCGATGTGGGCCAGCAGGTTCTGCTGGGCTTCGCGGTCGATCACCGGGCCGATGTCGGTGGCCAGGCGGTCCGGCACGCCGACGCGCAGTTCCTGCATCGCGCCCTTCAGCATCTTGATCGTCTTGTCGGCGATGTCTTCCTGCAGGAACAGCACACGCAGGGCCGAGCAGCGCTGGCCGGCGCTGTCGAAGGCCGACGACAGCACGTCCTGCACCACCTGCTCCGGCAGCGCCGAGGAATCGACGATCAGCGCGTTCTGGCCACCGGTTTCGGCGATCAGGGGGATGTCGCAGCCTTCCTCGACCGCGCGCCTGGCCAGCGTGCGGTTGATCAGCTGGGCGACTTCGGTCGAGCCCGTGAAAATCACGGCTTTCACGCGCGGGTCGGCCGTAAGGGCGGCGCCGACGGTCTCGCCGCGGCCCGGCAGCAGCTGCAGGGCGCCCATCGGCACGCCGGCTTCGTGGAACAGCTGCACGGCGCGGTGCGCGATCAGCGGGGTCTGCTCGGCCGGTTTTGCAAGGACCACGTTGCCGGCCGCCAGCGCGGCGGCGACCTGGCCCGTAAAAATGGCCAGCGGGAAGTTCCACGGGCTGATGCAGGTCACCGGACCCAGCGCCTTGGCATCGCCCTCTTCGCGGATCTCGTTCGCGTAGTAGCGCAGGAAATCGACCGCCTCGCGGATCTCGGCGATCGCGTTCGGCAGCGACTTACCCGCTTCGCGCACGGCCAGGGCCATCAGCTCGCCCATGTTCTGTTCGAACAGGTCGCCGACTTTGGCGACGATGTCGGCGCGGGCAGCGGCGCCCTGGCCTTCCCAGGCCGGGAACGCGGTGGCGGCGGCCTGCAGCGCGGTGTCGACGTCGCCGACCGTCGCTTCGGTCACCTGGCCGACGATATCGGCCGCTTGCGCCGGGTTGATCACATTGACCGCGCCCACGGCTTCCAGCGGACCGTCGACCAGCGGCGCGGCCAGGTAGTGGCGCGGGGTACCCAGGTTGTCCGCCAGGGCGCGCAGCACGTGCTCGTTGGCGAGGTCCAGGCCGGCGGAGTTCTTGCGCCCTAGGCCGAACATGTCCAGCGGCAACGGAATGCGCGGGTGCGGCAGGCAGTGCGCGGCGCGGGCCTGCTCGAAGGGATCGGCCAGCAGGGTGTCGATCGGCACGCTTTCGTCGACGATCTGGTTCACGAACGAGGAATTCGCGCCGTTTTCCAGCAGGCGGCGCACCAGATAGGCCAGCAGGGTTTCGTGCGAACCGACCGGCGCGTAGATGCGGCAGGCTTTACCCAGGTTCTCCGCGCCCACGACCTGGTCGTACAGGGTCTCGCCCATGCCGTGCAGGCACTGGAACTCGTAGTTCGAGACACCCTCGGCCTTGGCCCAGGTGTAGATCACCGACAGGGTGTGCGCATTGTGGGTCGCGAACTGGGCGTAAATGACATCGGTGGCGCCCAGCAGCTTTTTCGCGCAGGTCAGATAGGAGACGTCCGTATAAACCTTGCGCGTGTAGACCGGGTAGCCGGGCAGGCCGTCGACCTGGGCGCGCTTGATCTCGGCGTCCCAGTAGGCGCCTTTTACGAGGCGGACCATGAACTTCTGGCCGCTGCGGCGCGCCAGGTCGACCACGAAGTCGATCACGAAGGGGCAGCGTTTTTGATAAGCCTGCACCACCAGGCCGATGCCCTCGAAGCCGGCCAGTTCCGCATCGAAGGCCAGCGCTTCCAGCATGTCCAGCGAGATTTCCAGGCGGTCGGCTTCCTCGGCGTCGATGTTGATGCCGATGTTGTACTGCTTGGCCAGCAGCACCAGTTTTTTCACGCGCGGCAGCAGTTCGCCCATCACGCGGGCGTACTGGGCGCGGCTATATCTCGGGTGCAAGGCCGACAGCTTGATCGAAATGCCCGGGCCGTCCTTGATGCCGCGGCCGTTCGAGGCTTTGCCAATGGCGTGGATCGCGGCTTCGTAGGAAGCGTAGTAATTTTCGGCGTCGAGCTCGGTCAGCGCCGCTTCGCCCAGCATGTCGTAGGAGTAGCGGTAGCCGCGGGTTTCATTCTCTCGGCTGTTTTTCAGCGCTTCGTTGATGGTCTGGCCGGTCACGAACTGGTTGCCCAGCATGCGCATGGCCATGTCGACGCCCTTGCGGATCAGCGGTTCGCCGCCCTTGGCGATCAGGCGGGTCAGCGCCGAACCGAGACCTTTTTCGCTGCTGCTCGAGACCAGCTTGCCGGTGATGAGCAGGCCCCAGGTGGCGGCGTTCACGAACAGCGACGGCGATTCGCCCAGGTGCTTCTTCCAGTCGCCCTTGCTGATCTTGTCGGCGATCAGGCGGTCGGCGGTGTCCGAATCCGGAATCCGCAGCAGCGCCTCGGCCAGGCACATCAGGGCCACGCCCTCTTCCGACGACAGCGAGAATTCGTGCATCAGTGCATCGACGCCCGAGGAGCGGGTGCGTTTTTCGCGCACGGCGGAGACCAGGCGGTGTGCCAGCATGTAGGCGTCGGCCGAGGCAGCGGCGCCCTGGGCCAGCAGCCATTCGACGGCCGCGGTTTCGTCGCGGCGGTAGGCGCTGGTGATGGCGGCGCGCAGCGGGGTCTGCTCGCGGTTGGTCTCGGCCTGCAGGGCGTCGAAGGGAACGAAGGTGATGGCCGGGGTGGCGGCAATGTTCATGAAGGCTCTGGCTAAAAGTAAATATCGGATCCACATGCACAAAGCGCCGGTCCATCGGGGATGGCCGGCGCAAGTGCAAATACAAATACATGAATTCGATTGTAGAGGGAAATCTTCTGGATTAATTCTGTTTTTAGAGAAGACTAGCAATAGATAGTTTTTGGTGAGAGAATTTCACCAAATAATATTTATAGTGGAGAGCGACAAACATGCTGGACAAGATCAGCAAGAAAATCCTTGCCGAGTTGCAGAGCGACGGGCGAATCAGCAACGTCGAATTGGCGGCGCGCGTCAACCTGTCGCCGGCAGCCTGTCTGGAGCGGGTCCGTAAGCTGCACGAGTCCGGCTACATCATGGGTTACACGGCCCAGCTGAACCCCCAGCTGCTGGACGTGTCGCTGCTGGTCTTCATCGAAGTGGTGCTGGACCGCACGACGCCCGAGGTGTTCGACGCCTTCAAGCAGAGCGTCCAGCTGATTCCGGAAGTCCTGGAGTGCCACATGGTGGCCGGCGGCTTCGATTACCTGGTCAAGGCGCGGGTGAAGGACATGGCGGCTTACCGGGAGTTCCTGGGTAAAACCTTGCTGCAGAAGGGGGTGCGGGAGACGCACACGTATGCGGTGATGGAAGAGGTCAAGAATACGACCAAGCTGCCGATCAAATAAGCAGCTATCTCGTCGTCCCCGCGAAGGCGGGGATCCAAGTTGTTCGCATTTCGATAGCTCATGCAGAACTTGGGTTCCCGCCTGCGCGGGAACGACGATCTAAGCAATTTTCTCCATCTTCACATTCGCCTCCGAAGCCTGCGGCAGCGTCTTCTGCGCCGCGGCCGACATCTGTTCGAGGTTCTTGCGCAGCCAGCGGTGCGCCGGGCTGCGGCCGTCGCGTTCGTGCCAGAGCATGTCCAGGTGCACGGCCGGCAGCTGGAAGGGCAATTCGCGCCATACCAGGGCATCGGCGGCGCCGGTCGAGGCGATCAGGTGGCGCGGCAGCACCGTCACCAGGTCCGAATTCGCGACCACACGGCCGGCGGTGAAGAACTGGTTCACGGTCAGCAGGATGCGGCGCTCGCGGCCAATTTGCGCCAGCGCCTCGTCGACCAGGCCGTGCGCGCGGCCCGAGAAACTCACCAGCAGGTGGTCCGACTTGCAATAGGCGTCCAGGTCCAGCTTGTCCTTGGCCAGCGGATGGTTCTTGCGCATCACGGCCACATATTCGCCCGAATACAGGCGCTCGTGGCGGATCGGCGAGCCGGTCTCATACGACAGCTGGGCCGCCACGCCGGGAAAGAAGCCGACAGCCAGGTCGATATCGCCGCGCAGCAGCATCGGCCGCGGTTCGCGCGTGGTCAGCGGCACCATGCGGATGTTCACGCCCGGCGCTTCCTTTTCGATCGAACGCACCAGCGACGGCAGCCACAGCGCCGCCGTCGCGTCCGCCATCGCCAGGCGGAAGGTGGCCTGGGCCTTGGAGACGTCGAAGGTTTCCGGCATCACGGCTGCTTCCAGCGCAGCCAGCGCCTGGCGCACGGCCGGCCACAGCGCTTCGGCGCGTGGGGTCGGCTTCACGCCGTAGGCGGTGCGGATCAGGAGCTCGTCGCCGAGGCTCTCGCGCAGGCGTTTGACGGCGTTCGACACCGCGGGCTGGGTCATGGCCAGGTGGCCGGCGGCGCGGGTCAGGTTTTGCTCGGTCATGACGGCGTCGAAGACGCGGAGCAGGTTCAGGTCAAGCGTGAGGAAGCTCATGGGATCCGTTCGGGGCAGCGTTTTTTTGGGTTCCGGTTAGTGTACCCGATTTCCATTCACGATCAATATAAGGACCATCAGTAAACGTGATTAGATTTATATGTTGCGTTGCACTATAGTTACATGGAACCTTAACATCAAACACATTCTCACACTTAACTGAGCTTTAATTCAGCCATGTCCTTCGCTGCTACCCTGTTCCAGGACCCCATGACGGGCGTACCCTTCATGCAGCTCTTCATCAGCATGGTCCAGCTGACCCTGCTGGGCGGCGTGCTGATGTTCTTCCGCCCGCTGTTGATCGGCATCGCCCGCGCGCTGGTGCTGGTGGTGCGCCCCCGTCCGACCAAGGACGAGCTGGCCGCACGCCGCAAGCTGCGCCTGGCGCAACAGGCCGCCGCGGCCGTCACCGGCAGCACCGAGGTCCGCGCCCTGCGTTCCTGATTCAGTTTTACACCCGTCTTTCTCCTTGAACGGCATCCCGACAACGGGGTGCCGTTTTTTTTCGCCCATTTTTCCCCGTTGCCCCGCCAAACACGAGCGGGAATGAAGAATCGCCGTCGACTTCCGGTCGCTCGGCTTTTCAGGGGGGGTTTTGACTGAATCGATTTAACAATCAGTCGCTATCGTATGCGATGTGCATGAATTCGAATATCGTTCACCATGCATGATGAATGCATATTGATGAATTTTAGCTTTGAAATAGATGATATTAATCGTATTCCAGTACTTGAGCGTGGCCTGCCTGAAATTATATTTATTACACAAGAAGTAGGAACAAAGACATTCAATCGAACCATCTTAGTGAGGAGATAGCGATAAAAAGCCAGAAGTTCAACAATAGTAGCTATATATGGATGAGTAGTAGTCACATCGATCGAATCGAACGCACAAGCCGCCAGCGCCGTTGCAAGCCCGGCTGGGGTCCCACCCCTCCCGAAAATCCGGTAGGCACGCAGTCAAAAATTGAGAGCAGAGAAGCTCGCTTGAAATTTGCACTAAATAAGTCAAGACTATGGGTAGCTTGGTGCGCATGGGCGAAGTCGTCAAAATTAGGACTTGCGCAAGTGAGAAATCAGAGGATTAATCGCCGAGCGGACAGAGGGACAAGCAGGATCAACATTGCGCAGGGATGTGCCCGAGGGCCATGATGCTAATCGCTCATAAGATCGCACTCGATCCAAACAATGTGCAGGCAAGTTACTTTGCGAAAGCCGCTGGTGTTGCGCGCTTTACATACAACTGGGCATTGGCCGAATGGATGCGGCAGTACGAAGCGCATAAGGTTGATCCGGGACAGTGCCTTCCATCTAAAGGAGCGTTAGGGCGTCAGCTCAACGCCATTAAGCGTGAACAATTCCCTTGGATGCTAGAGGTAACTAAAAATGCGCCGCAGAAAGCTATTAGTCATCTGGACATGGCGTTCAAGAACTTCTTTGCCGGTCGCGCACATTACCCCCGCTTTCATAAAAAAGGTGTACACGACAGTTTTGCTCTCACCAACGACCAGTTCCACGTCGACGGCTGCCGCATCCATATTCCAAAGCTGGGTTGGGTACGGATGCGCGAGTCGCTGCGTTTAGCCGGCAAAATAAAGTCGGCAACGGTATCTCGCACAGCGCAACGCTGGTATGTCAGTCTCACTGTCGATACAGTCGACGTATCGCACTTGCCTAAAGCCGAAAACCAAGGCGTGGTCGGTGTGGACTTGGGCGTGTCGGCCTTGGCGACGCTTTCCACAGGAGGATCGCCTATCTCTGGACCGAAACCACACCGGGCGCTACTAGCTCGCCAACGTAAGCTCGCACGCAGCCTGTCACGCAAACAAAATGGATCGGCGAATCGTGGGAAGGCTAAGTTCAAACTGGCAAATCTTCACTCCCGCATCGCAGCCATTCGATCCGATTCGTTAAACAAACTTACGACAGATCTGACACGTCGCTTCCATACGATCGGTATCGAGGATCTAAACGTGCGCGGCATGGTAAAGAACCGGTGCTTGGCGCGCTCGATTCTTGACATGGGCTTTTTCGAATTTCGACGCCAGCTAAGATATAAGGCAGCGATGCGTGGTGGTCAGGTGATCGTAGCAGATCGCTTTTTCGCAAGCAGCAAAAGGTGCTCGGCCTGCGGGTTTCAACTAGAGACATTGTCGTTGTCGATTCGGGAATGGACTTGTCCGACATGTGGATCCCATCACAACCGTGATGTAAATGCTGCTATCAATCTTGAGCAGATGGCCGTGAGTTCCACGGTGTCAGCCTGTGGAGAGGAAGGCTCTGGTCGCGGTCGCAAGAACGCGGCGAAACCGGCCTCGGCGAAGCAGGAAGCCAACAGTAAATTTGTTCAATAATGAACAGAATTGCGTAGGCTTGGCGGAACGGGAAAAAAAACGCGGCGCCGGTTGCCCGGGGCCGCGTTAAACCAGGATGCCGAGGATTACATTACTTGGCTTCGCCGAGCAGGGCCGGCTTCAACGACTTGTCGACCGGCTTGTCGCCCAGCCAGATGCGCAGGATGGCGTTGTAGAAGTTCACGTCCGGGATGGGATCGCCCAGCTTCTTGCCGTTCAGCTCAGCCTGGGTACCGGTGCCCGGGATCCAGTCCAGGTGCAGCACGTCGCCCTTCTTGATCGCGTCGACCGAGGCGAACAGCTCGCCCATCTTGCCGATCTGGGCCACGATCTTCTGCTTTTCCGCCTTGTCCAGGTTTTCGTTCAGGCCATCCATGAAGGCCTTGCCGAACTCTTCGGAGGTCAGGTCGCGCGCCATCTGCAGGGTTACGCGGCGCGGCCCCTCCAGTTTGAGGATCTCTGCCGTGGCGTTTTTCTTCTCCGGCAAGTAGAGACCGGCCGCATACACCTTGAACACCAGCTTGGTGCGCATGCCGGCGCCGTTCAGTTTGAGGTCCTTGCCGGCGACCTTGGCGGTTTCTTCGAACTTGTAGCCGTTGACGTCGACGGAAGCCTGGGCCGGCAGGCTGATGGCGGCCACCAGCAGGGCGCCGGCCATCATGCCCTTGACGACGAGTCTGCGGGCGAAGGAGGTGGTGCGGATGGAAGTCATGTATGTCTCCTCAGGAATGAAACTGTTGTAATGGTTTAACCCAGCGTCAGCCGGGGTTCACGCGACGTTAATACGGGCGCCGAGGCCGCGGCCTGGTCGAGTTTGAAGACGCTGACCGCGCGCGCCAGCCGCGCCGCCTGGTCCTGCATCGCCGCCGCGCTTGCTGCCGCTTCCTCGACCAGCGCCGCGTTCTGCTGCGTGGTCTGGTCCATCTCGACGATGTTCTGGCTGACCTCGGCGATGCCGGCGCTCTGCTCCACGCTGGCGGCCGTGATCTCGGCCATGATGTCGGTCACGCGGCGCACGCTCTCGACCACCTCGGCCATCGTCACGCCGGCCTGCTCGACCAGGTGGCTGCCTTCATGCACTTTATCCACAGAATCGCTGATCAGCAACTTGATCTCTTTCGCCGCCGCCGCCGAGCGCTGCGCCAGGTTGCGCACTTCCGACGCCACCACGGCGAAGCCGCGGCCCTGCTCGCCCGCGCGCGCCGCTTCGACCGCGGCGTTCAGGGCCAGGATATTGGTCTGGAAGGCGATGCCGTCGATCACGCCGATGATATCCACAATCTTCTTCGAGGAATCGGTGATCGAGCCCATGGTGGCGACCACGTGCGAGACCACGGCGCCGCCGCGCGCCGCCACTTCGGAGGCCTGGGCCGCGAGGGCGTTGGCCTGGCGCGCGTTGTCCGCGTTCTGCTGCACGGTGTCGGTCAGTTCGCGCATCGAGCTCGAGGTCTGGGCCAGCGAGCTGGCCTGGGCTTCGGTACGGCTCGACAAGTCCAGGTTGCCGCTGGCGATCTCGCCGGATACGCCCGCCATCGATTCGGTGCTGGAACGGACCTCGCCGACGATGCGGATCAGGCTGTCGTTCATGTGGCGCAGCGCTTCCATCATCTGGCCGGCTTCGTCGCGGCTGTCGACGGCGATCTCGCTGGTGAGGTCGCCGTCGGCGACGCGCTGGGCGATCTGCACGACCTGGGCCAGCGGTCCGGTGATGCTGCGCGTCGACAGGATGGCCACGCCCAGCGACAGGAAGCAGGCCGCGCCCGCCAGCACCAGGATCAGCAGTTGGGTGCGGCGGGTGACGGCGGCGGCTTCCAGGCCAGCGCGGTTCATGGCCGCGTTCTGGTAGGCGACGAACTTGTCGAGCTGTTCGAAATAACGGCCTTGCTGGGGACGCAGCGAGAACATGAACTTGACCATGGCCTCGTCCTTCTTGTCCTCGTTGACCAGGCCGATGAACTTGGTCTGGGCCGGCAGGAACTTGTCCTGGATGACGGCGATCGCCTTCAGGATCTCGGTGCCCTCGGCGTCGCTGGTGTGCCTGGCCAGTTGCGCCACCGAGGCGCTGGCCTTGGCGCTGCGCGCTTCCGTGTTCGCCAGTTCCTTCTTGATCTGGTCCGGATCGCCCATGATCAGGACATTCAGCATGCTGCGCGTGGCTTCGCTGACGTCTTCCTTAACCCGGTTGGCGGCCACGGTATTCGCGTAGCGCACCTGCACCAGGGTCTCCATCTCCTTGTTCAGGCTCTCCATCCGCAGATACGAAATCCCTGCCAGCACCATCAGCAAGGCAATCACGAAGCCGAAGCCCACGGCCAGGCGCTGGCCGATACTCATATTTCTAATCATTGTGTCTCCGTAGTCCCCAATCGGAAAAGTATGGGCGTGCTATTTTTTTGATAATAAATATAGCACCAAATAATTTGCCCAAATTAAATAATTGAGACTATTTCGATGCTGCGGACGCACAACCGGGAGTTACTGAGGAAAGTGTGTTGCGTAGATGCCGAAGCCGGGCCTCGACAGGAGGCGCGCGAGCGGTCCGCGGACGCGGCACCGCCGATTCGCGCATGAAGCCTTGCGGCTTCTGCAGGGGGATGGTTCACGAAAAGCGCCAGGGCCGGGCGGCCTCGGGCGCTGCCGGCATCAGGCTGCCTTGGCGGCGGTCAGCTTTTCGTACTTGGCCTGGAGTTCTTCGCGGGTTTCGCGCCACTCAGGGTTGAAGGGGATGCAGGCGACCGGGCACAGCGCCACGCACTGCGGTTCGTCGAAGTGGCCGACGCATTCGGTGCACTTGTGCGGGTCGATCTGGTAGAACTCCGCGCCCATCGAGATGGCGTCGTTCGGGCACTCGGGCTCACACACGTCGCAATTGATGCAGTCGTCGGTAATCAGCAAAGCCATTTCTACAACCTTTGAATGCTTACGCCTTCGGCGCGGCGGCCATGGCGGCGATTTTCTTTTGCAGCCAGCGGTCGACCGAAGGGAACACGAATTTGGAGACGTCACCGCCCAGCATCGCGATCTCGCGCACGATGGTGCCGGAGATGAACTGGTACTGGTCGGACGGGGTCAGGAACAGGGTCTCGACGTCGGGCAGCAGGTAGCGGTTCATGCCGGCCATCTGGAACTCGTACTCGAAGTCGGACACGGCGCGCAGGCCGCGCACGATCACGCGCGCATCGTGCTGGCGGACGAAATCCTTGAGCAGGCCACTGAAGCTTTCGACCTTCACGTTCGGATAATGGCCCAGCACTTCGTTGGCGATTTCCAGGCGTTCGTCGAGCGAGAAGAAAGGTTTCTTGTTCTTGCTGTCGGCGACACCGACGACCAGGGTGTCGAACAGACCCGATGCGCGACGCACCAAATCCTCGTGGCCGCGGGTCAGCGGATCGAAAGTTCCTGGATAAACGGCTACAACCATTGCGGCTCCCTGGGAGAATGCACCTGAATAAGCGCGCATTATGCCTGAAAATTCGGCAGCCGCCCCGCAGTGGGGCAGGTTTTGCGGTTTTTTAGTGCAACTTCAGCAGGTAAAAGTGGACCATGCCGGCCTTGTCGCCACGCACCGGCTGCCAGCCCGACAACCACGCGGGCGTCTCATCCTGTTCCGTTTCCGCGAAGGGCAGCGCGGCGCCCGACTCCGCATACACCAGGCCGCCCTCCTTCAGCAGGCTTGCGCACAGCGGCAGGGCCTGGCTCAGGAAATCCTGTTGATAAGGCGGATCCAGGAAGATCAGGTCGAAGCGCTGGCCACGCTGGGCCAGGTCGCGCGCCACGGCCAGCGCATCGGCGCGCAGGATTTTCACGTTGTCGGCCTTCAGCTTGTCCTTGATCGTTTCCAGCTGGCGTACTACCGGGCCGAGCGTGTCGATCATGGTCACCGAACGGACGCCGCGGCTGGCGGCCTCGAAGCCGAGGGCGCCGCTGCCGGCGAACAGGTCCAGGCAGTCGAGGCTGTCCCAGTCGCCATCCAGCTGGTGGCGGATCCAGTTGAACACGGTCTCGCGCACGCGGTCGGGCGTGGGGCGCAGGCCGAAGGCGTCGAGCACGGGTAAAGGGGTGCGTTTCCAGGCGCCGCCGATGATGCGGACTTGCTGCGGCGGGCCGGGACGGCGGGGGTAAGAGGGTTTGTTTGAGGACTTCTTTTGCATGGGCGGACTATACCACGCAGCGTATTCCGGTTTGGTCGTGGGCACACCGTGCCCGCGGCCCACGCTTACTTACCCTTGGCTAATGTATTGAAATCGTCGATCCACCCCTGCATCCGTTTCTGCGCATGCTGCTTCTGCTCCGCATTGGTCAGCTTGATCGCCGTGAGGACGAATTTCGAGGTGTTATCCACATAGGCGTCGAAGAAGGCCTTGCGTTCCGGTGCCTCCATGCGGTCGAACATGTCGCGCAGCAGGTCGTGGATGGCCGACATGGTCTGCTCCTTGTTCAGCTTCTGGTCGTGCACCCGGCGCAGCAGGGCGACGATCTTCTTCTGGCGCAGCTGGCGCTCCTGCAGCCAGACGTCGTTGTCGAGCGGGCGCGCATCCGAGGCGCGGCGCAAAGCCGCTTCCTGGTCGCGGCTGAAACTGCCGAACCACAGCTCGAACTGGTCCATCGCCTTTTTAAAGCGCGCCTTTTTCTGGTCCTCGACGCTGCCGCTCATGAACTCCCTGCGGAACTTGTCATTATTCTTGGCGAACTTCTGCTCCATCTGACCGATCTGATCGGGCTTGATCGACATCGCCAGGTCGGCCAGCTGGGGCAGCGCTTTGAACGCCAGCAACTCGGTGCGCGCCTTGATGTCGCGGTAATCGGACAGCAGCTCTTCCTGGGTGACGCTGCCGTCGCCCATCTGGCGCTGCATCTTGGTCAGCAGGCCGGCGTAATCGTGAAGCTGGGTCGCGCGGTGCCACTGGAAGAGCTTATCGATGTCTTTCTTGACCCAGTCGGACTGGTCGCTGTCCAGATCGAGGTAAGCATTCAACCACCAGTACAAGAGCGTATCGCCGTGGTTGTAGGTGAAGCGGATCGTGCTGCAGGCGCTCAGCAAGGCCATCAGCGCCACCAGAAACAGCAGGCGCGCACGGTAAAACAGGGGTTGGGGCGTGTTAAACTTTTTCATATTATTCAACTACATTTTCTATTGAGAACGGCACATATGAACGTAGTCATCCTCGCCGCTGGCATGGGAAAGCGCATGCAATCCGCTCTGCCAAAAGTCCTGCATCCTCTGGCTGGGAAGCCGCTGTTGCAACATGTCATAGCCACAGCCAGCAGTCTTAACCCGACTAAATTATGCGTGATTTACGGGCACGGCGGCGCAGCGGTGCCGAGTGCGGTACACGAATGGGGTACGGAAGCAGGCATGGTCATCGACACCGCGCTGCAGCAGCCCCAGCTGGGCACCGGCCATGCCGTGATGCAGGCCCTGCCCCAGATCGACGAAAACGCGCCGACCCTGGTGCTGTACGGCGACGTGCCGCTGACCACCAGCGCCAGCTTGCAACGCCTGGTCGAGGCCGCCGGCAACGATAAACTGGCGATCCTGACTGTCGTGCAGGACAACCCCTTCGGCTTGGGCCGCATCATCCGCGAGGATGGCGAGATCGTGCGCATCGTCGAGGAAAAGGACGCCAACGCGGAAGAACGCGCGATCAAGGAAATCAACAGCGGCATCATGGTGATCCCGACGCGTTATCTGAACAGCTGGCTCGGCGCGCTGGGGAACAACAATGCACAGGGCGAGTATTACCTGACCGACATCGTGGCCCAGGCGGTCGCGCACGGCGTGCCGGTGGTGTCCGCGCACCCCTCGGCCGAATGGGAAGTCGCCGGCGTGAACAGCAAGGTGCAGCTGGCCGAACTCGAGCGCCGCCATCAGCTGAACATCGCCATTTCCCTGCTCGAGAAGGGCGTGCACCTGCTGGATCCGGCCCGCATCGACGTGCGTGGCGAGCTGATCTGCGGCCGCGATGTCTCGATCGACGTCGGCTGCGTGTTCGAGGGGCGCGTCGAACTGGCGGATGGCGTGACGGTCGGCGCCAACTGCGTGCTGGTGAACACCAAAGTGGCTGCCGGCGTGCAAATCAAACCCTTCTGCCACCTGGAAGACGCCATTGTCGGCGAAAAATCGCAGATCGGCCCTTATGCGCGCCTGCGTCCGGGCACTGAGCTGGCCGAAGATGTCCACATCGGCAACTTCGTCGAAGTGAAGAACAGCAAGGTCGCAGCCCACAGCAAGGCGAACCACCTGGCCTATGTCGGCGATGCGGACGTCGGCTCGCGCGTGAACATCGGCGCCGGCACCATTACCTGCAACTACGATGGCGCGAATAAATTCCGCACGGTGATCGAGGATGAGGCTTTCATCGGCAGCGACAGCCAGCTGGTGGCCCCGGTGCGCGTCGGCAAGGGGGCGACCCTGGGCGCCGGCACCACGCTGACCAAGGATGCGCCGGCCGGCATGCTGACCATTTCGCGTCCGCGGCAGCTGACGATCGAGAACTGGAAGCGTCCGGTCAAGAAGCCCAAGTAATCCACTGGCCACACACAGCAAACCCACAGCAAAGTCACAGGGGAATCACAGGATAATCACAGCCTGATCCACCGCCTTTGCACAGGGTTTTCAGCCAGTCATCCACAAAGTCATCCACAGGCCCGCACGGTATTCCGGCGGGCCTGTTGTCTTTATTGGCGCCTGTTTTACCGCGCTTTTTGTCCAAGGGCGTGAAGGTGGCGTGAACCCGACGGCATGCCAGCTGCATGACTTATCCACAACGCATGAACCAGGGTGCCGGCAGCTGCGATTCGGTGTGAATGGCTGGTCAGGACAGCCATTTGCTCAGTAATTCAGCAGTGTCACACTTTGTCCACATCGCACTGTGGATGAATTGTGCATTACTTTTACGGTAGCAAAGTTTACAGGTAAACAGCTTATCCACATTATTCACAGCTCCCTGTGGATAGCCTGTGCGTGAAGGCCTGTTCAGACCACGATGCGGGTCTCGAACTTGCTGCGGAAGGTTGAAAAATAGGCTTTTACGTTACGCACGTTCTTATGGGTGGTGAACAGGCGGTGCGCCAGCGCGTGGTAGGCCGGCATGTCCGCCACCTGCACCACCAGCACGAAGTCCGGGCCGGGCGCGACGCGGTAGCACTGCAGCACGGCCGCCTCTTCGGCAACGACGTCTTCGAACTCGGCCATGCGATCAGCCGCCTGCACGTCCAGCGTGATCTCGACGATGGCGGTGAGTCTCGCACCCACCTTGTCCGGCGAGACGATCGCAACTTGCCTTTCGATAACACCGCTCGCGCTCAGCTGTTTGACCCTTCGCAGACAAGTTGGCTGCGACACATGTACCAATTCCGCCAACTCGGCATTGGTGTGAGAGGCGTCAACTTGCAAGGTGTTCAGAATGCGACGATCAAGATCGTCCAGGATTTCGGGCTCTGTCGACATTTTTATAAAGATTTCTTCGATATTTGAAAGAATATTTCATGCTTACGAGGTCATGAAAGAATCTATCAAAAAATGCTGAATTTAGAAAGCTTATTTCATGACGCCTACTCTACATTAGTGACATCTGTTAATTTTTATTGGAGCTCATCATGTGCGGTATCGTCGGAGCAGTAGCCCAGCGCAATATCACCCCTATCCTGATCGAAGGTCTGAAGCGCCTTGAATACCGTGGCTACGATTCCTGCGGCGTTGCCCTGCACGTCGATGGACGCCTGCAGCGTTCGCGCAGCACCTCGCGCGTGGCCGAACTCGAATCCCAGATCAAGGAAACCGGCCTGGAGGGCTTCACCGGCATCGCCCACACCCGCTGGGCCACCCACGGCGCCCCGGCCACCAAGAATGCCCACCCGCACTTCTCGCCGACCGAAGACAATGCCCGCATCGCCCTGGTCCACAACGGCATCATCGAGAACCATGACGAACTGCGCCGCGAACTGACGGACCTCGGCTACAACTTCACCAGCCAGACCGATACCGAAGTCATCGCCCACCTGGTCGACCACATGTACAACGGCGACCTGTTCGAAACCGTGCAGCAAGCGGTGAAACGCCTGCACGGCGCCTACGCGATCGCCGTATTCTGCCGCGAAGAGCCGCACCGCGTGGTGGCTGCGCGCCAGGGTTCGCCGCTGATCGTCGGCCTCGGCAAAGGCGAAAACTTCGTCGCTTCGGACGCGATGGCCCTGGCCGGCACCACCGACCAGATCATCTACCTGGAAGAAGGCGACGTGGTCGACCTGCAGCTGGCCCGCTACTGGATCGTCGACGTCGATGGCCGCCCGGCCGAGCGCGAAGTCAAGACCGTGCACGCCCACACCGGCGCCGCCGAACTGGGCCCGTACCGCCACTATATGCAGAAGGAAATCTTCGAGCAGCCGCGCGTGGTCGGCGACACCCTCGAGGGCGTCACTGGCATCATGCCGGAACTGTTCGGCGACCAGGCCTTCCGCGTGTTTAAGGAAATCGACCGCGTGCTGATCCTGGCCTGCGGCACCAGCTATTATTCCGGCCTGACCGCCAAGTACTGGATCGAATCGGTGGCCAAGATCCCGGTGAGCGTCGAGATCGCCAGCGAATACCGTTATCGTGACAGCGTCCCGCATCCGCAGACCCTAGTCGTCACCATTTCGCAGTCCGGCGAAACCGCCGACACCCTGGCCGCGCTGAAGCATGCGCGCAGCCTGGGCATGACCCACACGCTGACCATCTGCAACGTTGCGCACAGCGCGATGGTGCGCGAGTGCAAGCTGGCCTATATCACCCGCGCCGGCGTCGAAGTCGGCGTCGCCTCGACCAAGGCGTTTACGACCCAGCTGGCAGCCCTGTTCCTGCTGACCCTGACGCTGGCGCAAGTCAACGGCCGCCTGAGCGAGGAGGAAGAAGCGACCTACCTGAAGCAGATGCGCCACCTGCCGGTCGCGCTGAGCTCGGTGCTGGCGCTGGAACCGCAGATCATCGCCTGGGCCGAGGAATTCGCGCGAAAAGAAAACGCCCTGTTCCTGGGCCGCGGCATCCACTACCCGATCGCCCTCGAAGGCGCGCTGAAACTGAAGGAAATCTCGTACATTCACGCCGAAGCCTACCCGGCAGGCGAGCTGAAGCATGGTCCGCTGGCACTGGTGACCGAAGAAATGCCGGTCGTGACCATCGCCCCGAACGACGCCCTGCTGGAAAAGCTGAAGTCGAACATGCAGGAAGTCCGCGCCCGCGGCGGCCAGCTGTACTGCTTCGCCGACGTCGACACCCAGATCACCTCGAGCGAAGGCCTGCACGTGATCCGTCTGCCGGAGCACTATGGCCTGCTGTCGCCGATCCTGCACGTGGCGGCGCTGCAGCTGCTGGCGTATCACACGGCGCTGGCGCGTGGTACCGATGTGGACAAGCCGCGTAATCTGGCGAAATCGGTGACGGTGGAGTAAGAGTCCGGTTCATCCCAGTCAAAACAGGCCGCGAACGAAAGCTCGCGGCCTGTTTTTTTTCGCCCCGCTGCCGGCCTTCACTCCTGCTCCGGCAAAGCCGAAGAATGATGACTCGTAATCAGCCACTCCTCGCCATCCCACCGATAAGTAAAGGTATAACGCGCAGGCACCACCTGCCCGGTCCGGCCGAAGGTGAACGTGTACAGCCCGGCATCGAAAGCGACATTGCAGCCGAGGTAAATCCGACGCAGGTCGATCACCCCGGACGGTTCATTCAGCAGGAAATGCTCGAAATCCTCTTCCTTCTCCGCCGGCGTCAGCCGGGGCTGGTTGGACACGGTCGGCAGCAGGATCGATTCCTCCGCATAGTTGGCCACGACCTTGTGCGGGTCGCCCGTCTGGAGTGAATCGTTCCAGCGCTCGAACAGGGCCGCGATCTTCTTTTCGGAGGTCGGTTTGCACTTTTCCGTGCGCGGGACGTTGATGGTGGTTTTTCCGGGATACGCCGGCTGCGAGGCGCAGCCGGTCAAGGCGAGAGCAGCAACAAGGGCAAGCAGCTTCATGGCGGATCTCCTTTTATGGTTTCTGGTCAGGGATCACTCATCAATATGCGGGACCATCATAGGACCGTGCGCGGCCGACCCCGGCGCGCTTGAACTTGTGTCGCATAAAGGCTGCAAGCACGCGCGCAGCCAAACGAATAATGCGAAAGCAGCGCTCATTCAGATGTTTCAATTGTGTTAATACACGGCTTCCAACTGTCTTAGAATCCCTCGAATACTTTCGCAAAGTAAGTTCGCATCGAGCTAGGACAGCTGGCGCCGGCAATGCCTTCGGCAGACTGTTGCGCCGCCGCATGCTAAGCTGACACACTTAAAAGGGACGAATCGATGGACGAGCTGGTCAAGACGGGCATTACCGGACTGGACGAGGTACTGCACGGAGGCATTCCCCGCAATAACAACCTGATCGTCGAAGGTCCGCCCGGCTCGGGCAAGACCACGCTCGGGCTGGGCTTCATCTACCACGGCGCACTCGACTGCGATGAGCCGGGCGCCATCGTGTCCTTCGAACTCGATCCCGCCAAGCTGCTGCGCGATGCCGCCGGCTTCAATTGGGACCTGCAGGGCATGATCGACCAGGGCAAGATCAAGATCATCCAGACCAGCCCGGCCGTGCTGCTGAGCGAGTTCCGCAGTGACGACGGCGCCTTCGCCGCCTCGCTCGTGGCCATGGGCGCGAAGCGCCTGCTGATCGACGGGCTGACGCCGCTGCGGCTGTACGCCGAAGTGAACGACATGCCTTTCCGCCAGGATGTGCACCTGCTGATCGAAGGCCTGACGCGCCTGGGCGTGACCACCATGGTGACGGCGGAGAAGGACGAGTCGATGACCGGCGTGCTGGCGCACGAGCGCTTCGTGTTCGACACCATCATTTCGCTCACCTTCGGCGAGGCGCGGCGCCGGACCCACCGCCGCCTGACGGTGACGAAGTCGCGCGGCCAGGATTTCATTGGCGGCAGCCATACCATGCGCATCGAACCGAAGGTCGGCGTGCACGTGTATCGCCGTGCCCAGTCGCGCCCGGTTGCTTCGCCCGACCAGCCGACCTCGGAGCGCAGACTGTCGACCGGCTCGGCGGCCATCGACAAGATGATGGACGGCGGCATCTACGAGGGATCGGTGACCTTGGTGAGCGGTATTTCCGGCACCGGCAAGACCGTGTTCAGCGTCCAGTTCCTGACCGACGCCATCAAGAATGGCCACAAGGCGCTGCTGGTGAGCCTGGACGAACATCCGCGCCAGCTGATCCGCAATGCCAAGTCGCTCGGCTTCGACCTCCAGGGGCTGATCGACGACGGCAAGCTGTTCATTCATTACGAGTCGCCGCTGGAACTCGAACTGGATGTGCATTTCGACCGCATCGTCAAGCTGGTCGAGCAGGAAAAGATCGACTGTATCGTCCTCGATTCGGTGGCCGTGTACGAAATGACCAGTGCCGACGAGGTTGCCGATTACCTGTACGCATTGGCAAGCTTCTTCAAGAACCGCCTGGCCACGACCCTGTTCAACTACGAGAGCCCGGAACTGCTGGGCGTCTCGCAGATCAGCGAGGAACTGAAGGGCTCGCACCTGGTCGACAATATCATTCTGCTCAACTATGTGGAAATCTCGACCGTGCTGCGGCGGGCCCTGGCGGTGCCGAAGGTGCGCGGCAGCCGCAACATGCAGGTCACGCGCGAATACGAAATCGGCGTCGGCGGCCTGGTGCTGATCGACGAAGGCGGCAACGATACCCAGGCCGTGCCGCAATTGCCGTTCTCGTCCTATTACGGTTTGCTGTCGCGTTCACCGTCGCGCCAGAGCCCGGCCATCGAAGAAGCCGTGGCCAGCGGCGCCCCTCTGCCCGACTCGGCGCGCCTGCCGGCCGAAAAGCCCAGGTGATCAAGGCCGAACTGCCGGACAACACGCCGGTCGACTGGGACGACTGGCAGACGCCGCTGCGGCAGTTCACCGAAGCGACGGGCCTCGTCACGTCGGCCTATGACGCGGCAGGGGTGCGCCAAATCGGTCCGCTGACGGGGTCGCGCCTGTCGGCCTTGCTGGCGGAGCGCTCGACGCTGTGGGCCGAGGACGGTCCCGGCACGGCCTTCGAACGCACGCTGGTGCACCAGGCACGCGAACAAAAGGAGTCGGCGTCCGGGCAATTCGACGAAGGCTTCCGCGTGTGCGCCCAGCCGCTGCTGCTGCGTGGCCAGGTCTACGGCGTGCTGGTGTTCGGCTGGCGCTTTGCCGACTTCAGTTCGCCGCTGGCCTGCGAACGCATCGCCAAGCAGATCGGGCTGGCCGGCCACCTGCTCTGGAACGAGGCGCGGCTCGATGCACCCGTCTCCGACAAGCGCATGAGCACCTATGCGGGCCTCCTGAAAACCCTGTCGAGTACGCTCGACCGCCAGCGCGAAACCATCGACGACCTGACGCGCGTGAACCGCACCCGCGAGCTGTTCCTGGCGACGGTATCGCACGAGATGCGCACGCCGCTGTCGGCCTTGTCGATGCGCATTGAAGTATTGTTGCGCACGATTCCCGACCTGCCGCCGAGTGCGGTCAGCGGGCTCGAGGCCATGCGCGTGCATGTGCGCCAGGAAGCCGGGATGGTCGAAGACCTGATCGACGCGGCGCGCACGCTGACCGGGCAGATGTCGATCACGCGCACGCCGGTCGTGCTGGGCCAGGTATTGCGCGACGCCATCTCGACCGTGGAACCGCATGCGCACGCCAAGCAGATCCTGCTGCAGGTGACGCCGGCCGATTATGGCGACCCGATCCGCTTCGAGGCGGACGGCCGGCGCCTGCAGCAGGTGATCTGGAATTTGCTGTTCAATGCCGTGAAATTCACGCCGGCGGGCGGCGTCATCCGCATCGCCATCCGGCGCGTCGATGGCATGGTCGAGATCGACATCGCCGACTCCGGCCAGGGCATCGAAGCGGAAGACCTGCCGCATGTATTCGGCGCCTTCAGGCTGCAGCAGCACGACAACGCCAGCGGACTCGGACTGGGCCTGTACATCGCCCGCCGCATCGTCGAGCTGCACGGGGGCACGCTCAGCGTCAGCAGCGCCGGCCGCGGCCAGGGCGCCACCTTCTCCATCCGGCTGCCTGTGGTGGCAGGGCCGCCGGTCGAACCTTAGGCCGGAACGCCCCTCTAACTCCTGCACCGGACACCATCCGGCGTCAGGAGCATCCCCTATGTCAGGCATCGTGCGCATCGACGACGAGGTCATCACCACCGACGACTTCATCCGAACCTTGAAACTGAGCGGGCAGTTCGAAGGCCTGGTCGAGCAGATGGTGCGCGACCACCTCGCCGCGCGCGCCGCGAAACAGGCCGGCTTGCAACTGGCGCCCGAGCAGATCCAGGAACGCGCCGACGAATTCCGCCGCGCCCTGGGCCTGCACCGCGCCGCCGACACCAACCACTACCTCGATGCGCTCGGCGTCTCGCTGGACGAATTCGAGGTCTGGATCACGGACAGCCTGTACCGGGAAAAGATGCTCGAGCAGGTCTGCAGCGACACCGCCGTGACCCGGTACTTCACGCTCAACTCGCCGCGCTTCGACAGCGTCGAGGTCAGCCACATCGTGCTCGATGCGGAAGGCGCGGCGCGCGAGATGATGTCGGTGCTGCAGGAAGAGCCGGAAGCCTTTGCCGAAATGGCGCGCGAACACTCGATCGATCCCGATACCAAGGGACAGGGCGGCCGGATCGGCAAGGTGCTGCGCGGCTCGCTCAAGGGCGACATCGAGGCGCGCGTGTTCAATGCACGCGAAGGCGAATTGCTCGGACCCTTCCCCTCGCTTGACGGCGCCTGCTACGAGATCTTTTGCGTCAACGCCAGACACCCGGCCGCGCTCGACCTTGATACCGCCGCCGAGATACGCCGCCTGCTGCGCGAGGAATGGCTGATGGCGCGCGCCCAGGAGCACGTGATCGAAGCGTGCCCTGTGCGCTAGGCGCCGGGCCCGATAGACCCTTATGGAAGAAGCACAGTCCCAGGCGCAGTCGCCCGCCAGATTCCTGTCATCGGTCGACCTGCTGTCTCCCTTCACGGACGAGGAGCTGGAACAGCTGGCGGAAGCGATCCAGGTGCGCCATTACGCCTTCGGCGACACGGTCTGCAAGGCCGGCGAGCCGGCCGAAGGTTTGTTCGTGGTGAAATCCGGCTCGGTGCGCGTGTTTTCCGACGAGAACGGCAAGGAAGTCAGCATCGGCGTGAGGAAGAGCGGCGAAGTCATCGGCGACATCGCCATGCTGCGCGAAGTCCACCACGAACTGTCGGCGCGCGCCTCCCTGAAAACCGAGCTGTGGTTCATCCCGCGCACGGCCATCGAGCCGGTGCTGGTGCGCAATCCGGTGGCGCGCGATTTCGTCACCAGCTATGTCGCGATCAGCTCGGCCGGCGGCCTGGTGGCGCGCCTCTTCGATTTGCGCGGCAAGGTCGGCAAGGACGAGCTGGAAGAGTTCGTGCACAGCGTCGGCGTCAAGCGCGTCGCCGCCGGCAAGGAGATCCTGACCCAGGACGGGCGCGAGGACCGCCGCCTGTATGTGCTGCGCCAGGGACAAGTAAAACTGCTGTATCACGACGGCGCCGACGAATACACGCTGGCCACCCTGCAGGCCGGCGAAACCTTCGGCGAAAAAGCCTGCCTGATGCGCCAGGAACAGATGGCCTCGGCGGTGGCCGTCACGCCTTGTACCTTGCTGGTGATTCCGGAAAAGACCGCCCACGCCATCCTCGAGCGCAATGCCGGCCTGCGCGAGGTGCTGGAAGACCGCATCCGTTTCATCGAGCGCGAACTGGAGCGCCAGAAGAAACTGGCCGAGCGCCGCAAGCGCCCGCTGCGCCTGGACCTCGAATCGAAGCCGGCGCTGGGCGAAAAAGTCATCCGCCGCTTCGCCCTGGTCGAGCAGGCCGAGGAGATGGATTGCGGCGCCGCCTGTCTGGCCATGCTGTGCCGCCATTACGGCCTGCAAGTCACTTTGGGAAAACTGCGCGAACTGGCGAACGTCACCACCCAGGGCGCGACCCTGGACAGCCTGGCGCGCGCCGGCGAGACCCTCGGCTTTTCGAGCCGCGGCGTGCAATGCACCTTCGACGCGCTGCAGGGTTTCGAGTTGCCCTTCATCGTGCACTGGGAGGGTTACCACTACGTGATCGTCTACGGTGTCTCGAAACGCCAGGTGTGGGTAGCGGATCCGGCGGTGGGTTTCCGCAAGATGTCGGTGGAGGAATTCGAGCGCGGCTGGAGCGGCACTTGCCTGGTCTTCACGCCGAGCCAGGACATGGCCCAGGCCGCCGTCGAGCGCTCGCCCTGGCTGCGCTTCGTCGCCTATCTGCGGCCTTACCGCACCATCCTGCTGCATCTTTTCCTGGCCACCTTCGTGATCCAGATGCTGGGCATCGTGCCGCCGCTGATCATCCAGAACATCCTCGACGGCGTGGTCGTGCACCAGAACGTCAGCCTGCTGCATCTGCTGATCGGCGGGCTGATCATCGCCAACGTGTTCTCGCAGCTGATGGCGACCGTGCGCGCCTACCTGGCCAATTACATGATGCGCAACCTCGATTTTTCGATGATGGCGGGCTTCTTCAAGCACACGATGTCGCTGCCCTTCTCCTTCTTCGCCAAGAGAAAAACCGGGGACATCATCGCGCGCTTTCAGGAAAACCAGACCATTCGCGCCTTCCTGACCGAGTCGACCGTCACCACGATGCTGAATTTGCTGATGGTGTTCATCTATTTCACCATCCTGTTCGTCTACAACGTCAAGCTGACCCTGATCCTGATCGCCTTTGTCATCCCCATCATGGCGCTGACGATTTTTACGACGCCGCACATCAAGCAGTATGCGCGTGAGGTGTTCAACGCCTCGACCGATGCGCACGCCTTCCTGATGGAGGCGCTCGGCGGCGTCGAGACCATCAAGGGCATGGGCAGCGAGCGGCCGGTGCGCTTGAAATGGGAAAAGAAATACGTCAAGGCGCTCGACACCCAGTACCGCGCGCAGCAATTCAATATCCTGGTGGGCCTGGCCAGCCAGCTGCTGAATGCCGGCACCACGATCGCCATCCTGTGGGCTGGCGCCAGCCTGGTGCTCGAGCACGAACTGACGATCGGCCAGCTGATCGCCTTCAACGCCCTGATGGGCAGCGTGCTCGCGCCGCTGATGGGTCTGGTGGCCTTGTGGAGCCGGCTGGCCGACGCCGGCGTGGCGATGGAGAGACTCGGCGACGTGCTCGACATCGAACCTGAACAGAAGCCGAGCGAAGCCGCCAGCCGGGTGGTGCTGCCCGACCTGCAGGGCGACATCAAGCTCGAGAACGTCTATTTCCGCTACGGCGGCGACGACACCGCCTACGTGCTGGACAACATCAGCATCGACATGCGGCGTGGCGAGCTGATCGCCATCGTCGGCCGCAGCGGCTCGGGCAAGACCACGCTGGCCAAGCTGCTGGTCGGCTTTTACATGCCGAGCGACGGCAAGATCCTGGTCGACGGCTACGACATGGCCGCCATCGACAAGGATTATTACCGCGCCCAGGTCGGCTATGTCATGCAAAGCAATCTGCTGTTTTCCGGCACCATCGCCGAGAACATCGCCAGCGGCGACGACAGCCCGGACCGGCGCCGCATCGAGCAGGTCGCCAAGATGGCGGATGCGCATGCTTTCATCAGCAAGATGCCGCTGGGTTACGAGCAGGTGGTCGGCGAGCGCGGCGTCGGCTTGTCCGGGGGCCAGGTGCAGCGCTTGTGCATCGCGCGGGCGCTGTATCACGACCCTCGCCTGCTGGTCTTCGATGAAGCGACCTCGGCCTTGGACACCCAGTCGGAAAGCAACATCATCGCCAACATGCACGACATCCTGGCCGGACGCACGGCCGTGATCATCGCCCACCGGCTCAGCACCATCATGCGGGCCGACAAGATCGTGGTGCTGTACGAGGGGCATATCGCCGAGCAGGGCCGGCATGAGGAGTTGCTCGCGCGGCGCGGCATGTACTATGAATTAGTCCAAAAGCAATTGGCGGCAGCATGAAGCTCTTCAACCAGGATCTCGCACCCCGCGGTTCATCGATGTCCTATGCCGGCCTGCTGGAGCGGCTCGAAATCCTGCGCTCCACCCTGCGCTGGGCGAACAAGCTCGACCGGCCCGACATCGAAAAACTGCTGCGCCAGGCGAATGCCGTGCGCGACGAGGTGATGCAGCTGTCGCACAAGGAGCGCTTCGTGCAAGCGCTCGATACCGACCGGCGCAGCGAGGCTGTGGACAAGCCTGCGCCGGCCCCGGGCGAACGCAGGCAGGCGCTGCTGGCGCGCAGCTTCGTGTTCGAGGGCACCTTCGGCGACAATCCGCGCCTGCTCGACGCCCTCGAGATCGCGGAAAAGGCGGCGCCCACCGATTTACCTGTGCTGATCGACGGCGAAAGCGGCACCGGCAAGGAGTTGATGGCCAAGGTGGTCCACGCCAACGGCGCCCGCGCCGACAAGGCCTATATCTCCGTCA
This sequence comes from Massilia sp. Bi118, assembly GCF_918697865.1. Taxonomy (GTDB): domain Bacteria; phylum Pseudomonadota; class Gammaproteobacteria; order Burkholderiales; family Burkholderiaceae_D; genus Telluria. The sequence goes on from NZ_CAKKMV010000006.1 coordinate 304,740, forward strand.
ACTGCGGCGCGATTCCGGAGAGCCTGATCGAATCGGAACTGTTCGGCCACAAGCGCGGCGCCTTCACCGGCGCGGCCACCGACCGCAAGGGCAAGTTCGAGAGCGCGCATAAAGGCACGATCTTCCTGGACGAGATCGGCGAACTGCCGCTGCAGGGGCAGGTAAAACTGCTGCGCGTGCTGCAGTCGCACGAGATCCAGCGCGTTGGCTCGGACGAGACGATTGCGGTGGACGCGCGCATCGTCGCCGCCACGAATAAGAATCTGCGCAAGCTGATCGAAGAAGGCCAGTTCCGCGAAGACCTGTTCTACCGCCTCAGCGTGATCCACGTGAGCCTGCCGCCGCTGCGCGAGCGGAAGGACGAGATCCCGCTGCTGCTGGCATATTACGGCGACGAGGCCGCCGAGGTCCTCAAGCGGCGCCCGGTGGCCTTGAGTCCGCGCCTGCGCGAGTTCCTGCTCGAGTATGCCTACCCGGGCAATATCCGCGAGCTGCGCAACCTGATGTACCGGCTGGCCTGCCTGGCCGGCGACCTGGCCGACCTGGCGCAGTTGCCGGAAGATATACGCCCGCGGGCTGTGCCTGCACCGGCGCCGCTCAAAGAGACCGACCGCGCTGCGGCCACGCCACCGGCGCCGGCTTCGCTGGCGGAGGCCAAGCGCGCCGCCAGCGACGAAGCCGAGCGTGCCTGCCTGGAGCGCGGTTTGAAGGACGTCGGCGGCACCGTGGCCGAACTGGCGCGGCGCTGGGACATGAACCGCTCGCATTTGCAGATTTTGCTGAAGAAGCATGGGCTGCATTCGAAGGATTTCAGGCAGGCGAGGTAATCAAACGTCGTTCCCGACCTCGCCGGCCGCCTTGGCGGGAACCCAAGTTCTGCCAGCGTATCGTCAGCTCAAACAAACTTGGGTCCCCGCCTTCGCGGGGACGACGGTCAAGCTAGCGACGGATTCATCACCGTCTGATCCGGCTCCACATCGTCCGCCCGCACCACCACCATCGACACATTGTCGCGCCCGCCCCCGGCCAGGGCCAATGCGATGAGCGCATCGGCCGCCTGCGCGCAATCGCCGCCCGTCAGCGCGCCGAACATCGCCTCGGCACTGACCATATTGCTCAAGCCGTCGCTGCAGAGCAGGAAAATATCGCCGTCGCAGACCTGCACCTGGATTTCGTCCAGTTCCAGCCCCGTGGCCGCACCGAGCGCGCGCGTGATCATGTTGGCGCCGGGCCAGGCCTGGGCTTCCTCGCGCGACAGGTGGTTCTTGCTCTGCAGTTCTTCGAGCTGGTTGTGGTCGCGCGTGAGTTGATGAAGGCTGCCGCCGCGGCACAGGTAGATGCGGCTGTCGCCGGCCCAGATGCAGGTCGCGCTGCGGCCGGAGGCCAGCAGCAGCACCAGGGTGGTGCCGATAACGGGGACGTTGCGCGCCACCGCTTCCGCCACCAGGGTGTTGTTCACCCCGAGCAGGCAGACGCGCGCCTGCGCGGCCGCCTGCTGCAGCGGTTCGCCCGCGGGCAGTGCGTCCAGCGCCTCGACCGTCATCCTGCTTGCCACTTCGCCATAGGCGTGTCCGCCCATGCCGTCCGCCACGGCCCACATGCGCCGCTCCGGCCGGTTCAGCACCATGTCCTCGTTATTGCTGCGCACCAGTCCGGTATCGGTGCGCGCCGCCGAGGTCCAGCGTAACTGCGTCTCGTCGCCCATTAGATCGTTCCGTTGTTGGTGCTCCGTTCGTCCACGCCGACGGTGAGTACCGAATTCGGCGCCGAGTTGCTCACGCTGACCGACTGGAACTGATTGATCATCTGGTCGGCGTAGTTGTTGATCTGGTAGAAGTTGATCACCGGCGTCACGCCGCGCGCCTGCGCGGGCAGGTAGGGCTGGATCCAGCCGAAGCACCAGGCCGCGCCGTCGCCGCCGCGGATGTGCGCCATCGCCCTGGTGTCGAGGGTGCGGTCGCAGCGTAGATCGTCAATGCGGAGTTGGGCCATGATGCGTCTCCTGGATGCGTCGCGGGACAGTAGAAAGACAAGTTGAAACCGCCTTTGGTTCAATATTTTGGTGGAGGTCGCGCAAGTGTTGCCGCTTGCGGCCTCCACCGGTCAGGGTCAAGCAACCAGGATGTTGTTCTGGCCGTACTGGTGGGTGTTGTTGGTCACGTCCACGCAGTCGATGAAGGCCGAGCCGTTGGCGGTCGCGTTGACGACTTTTTGCAGCTGGGTCAGGTCCTGGCTGGCGTCCAGCGACGAGCTGACGTGTGCCGGCCCGGGCTGGGGGAACCAGGGAGCGCTGCTCTTGCCATGGCCGCCGCGCACGGCAGCCATCTCGGCCTGGGCCAGTTCCTGGGTACGGGTCAGATCTTTGATGTTCAGGGTTTTCATGATGATGCTCCTTGAAGAATGAATGGATTTACAGCGGGATTGCAGCGTTGTTGGTGGCCCATTGCAGCGGATTCAGGGTCACATCGGGGCCGACGAAGCCGGGACCGATCACGCCATTGTTGTTCAGGACGTTGACCTTGATGTCCTGCACCTGGCCGATGCGCTGGTCGAGGTTCAGGTTCACGTTCGGGCCGAAGGCGGCCAGACCCTTGCTGCCGCCGCGGATCGCGGACATGGAACACTGGTCCAGTTCGCGCTTACGGTTCAGGTCTTGAATCAGGATCGATGCCATGATCTTCTCCTTGCTTGCCAGGTTCGCCTCAGGCGACCAGCAGGTTGTTCTGGCCGAACTGCGAGGTGTTGTTGGTCACGTTCACACCCGAGATGAAGGCCGAGCCGTCGGCGGTCTCGTTGACCACCTGCTGCGCCTGGCGCAGGTCTTGCGACGCATCGATCGACTTCGCGTACGAAGGCATGGGGAACAGCGAGTACGAGGGCATCGTGTAGCCGGCTTTGTGGCCGCCGCGCACGGCGGTCATTTCTTTGCGGCTCAGGTCGGACGAAACGGCCAGGTCCTTGATGGTCAGGGTTTTCATGTCGGTTCTCCTTTACAGTACGGCGATGTTGTTCTGGCCGAATTGATCGGTGTTGTTGGTGACGTGGACGCCGGACACGAAGGCCGAGCCGTTCGCGGTCAGGTTCTGCACGTCCTGCATTTGCAGCAGGCTCTGGTCCGCCTTGATCGAGGTGTTGTAGGACGGGCTGTAGGTCGGCAGCCACGGCATGCTGGGCTTGCCATGTCCGCCGCGCACGGCAGCCATGTCGCTGCGGGCCAGTTCGTTGCTCAGTGCCAGGTCTTTGATGATCAGGGTTTTCATGTCTTTCTCCTTGAGTCGGTGATTTGGGTTAAGAGCACTTTGATTTGTGCTCACTTGGGTATGAGCAGAATGCGTGCCAGGCCCCAAACCGGCCTTCAACAGGCCTTTTGTTGACGGGCTGTCTTCGTTTTTGGCCTGTTGGGCAGGGAATCTGGTGGGTATCGGCCAACAGCGGCCAGGTACTGTGCGGAACGGCCCAACACCCGCCTGGACGGGGACGTAAAAATGCCGCCCAGCCTTGCGGTCCGGGCGGCATCGGTGGCGGCCGCGCATTAAGATAAATCGTTTATCTGGTTTGCTTACCCGGCGCCCCCCTGGGCACGGCGTGGGTTTTAAAGTCGACGATCCGGGGCGAGGATGCCGGTGCAGTGCCGGCCGCCCTGACCTGCGAGCGCAACCGCGAGCCGCCGCTGATCGCCTGCATGGCCTTCCGGTCCAGCTCGAGGTTGTCGGACAGGTCCTTGATAACGATGCTAGCCATCTCTATCTCCTGAAAAAAACGGGTGCCAGCCCGGCCATCGCAAGGATGGCCGGGCTGGCGCGGATGGGCAGGGTGGCTCAGAACTTCGGCAGCTGCGCCTCGTTCTTTGCCCACTGCAGCGGACTCAGCTCGATGCTGGGCCCCGTGAAACCGGCGCCGATCACGCCGTTGTTGTTCAGCACGTTCACGCCGATGTCCTGGAACTGCGCGATCTGCTGGTTGAGCGTGACGTTGACGTTGACGTTCGGTGCGCCGAGCACGCCGCCGCGTACGCTTGCCATCGCATGGCGGTCGAGACGCTGCGCATGTGCGAGGTCGTGGATCTGAATGGAAGACATGGAGTTTCTCCTTTGGTTCGGCGGAGAGGAGACGAGCCTCTCCGCCTGGTTTTGCTTAGCGGTAGACAGCGACGTTGTTCTGGCCGAACTGGTCGGTGTTGTTGTGCACGGTGACGCCATCGATGAAGGCCGAGCCGTTGGCGGTGGCGTTCACCACGTTCTGCAGCTGCTGCAGGCTCTGGTCGACCTTGATCGACGACTCGAAGCTCGGGCTGTAGCTCGGCATCGGCACCAGCGAATGCGCTTGCTGCTGCATCTTGTAACCGCCGCGTACGCGCGCCATGGCGCCACGGTCCAGTTCGCAGGTCAGGGCCAGGTCTTTGATGGTCAGGGTTTTCATGTCAGTGCTCCTTGAGATTGGGTTGGTTGGTGAGCCGGTTTCGTCGTGCTCACCCTACTCTTTGCGAGAAGCGTGCCAGGCCCCGAAACAGGCCTTTCGCCCACTTTACTTGTGCGTTCACCAACGAACAGCGCTCGAAGCGGCGGCTTTGTCCCAACACTTTTCGTCGCACTGTTTGGCCGGCCACAACACAAGGGCTCTGCGGTGAATTCGCGGCGCGCTCCAGTGTCTGAGCAAGTGACATGGACAGTCTCGCCGACACCCTTCGCCTGTTCCAGAGCGGCTCCCTCGGGCAGGCCGAGATGTTCGCGCGCCTTGACCGGCTGCTCGCGGATACGCACGAGAGCGTATCCAGCCTGCTGAAGACCCTCAACGAAGCGCATCGCCGTTCGCCGCTGCCGGCCGAGGTCTATGGCGAGGTCGAGCGCCGTATCGCCCGTGCGATCGAAGTACGGCAGCGCAGCGGCCGGCGCATCGGCCAGCGCGTGGGCGACGAGGAAACCTTTGTCCAGACCAAGCCCCTGCAGCCGACGCAGCCCGGCGCCTATGCGGGCGCAAACGCCAACGATGCCCCGGTCGAGCGCATGAAGGGCGTCGGCGACACCCTCAACGGCCGCTTCGTGCTGGAGGAATGCATCGGCTTCGGTGGCATGGGCACCGTGTATAAAGCGCTCGACCTGCGCAAGCTGGAGGCCTCGGACCGCCATCCCTATATCGCGATCAAGGTGCTGAATGTGCAGTTCCAGGGGCATCCGAAGTCGCTGATCGCCCTGCAGCGCGAGGCGAGAAAGGCGCAGACCCTGGCCCACGCCAACATCGTGCAGGTCTACGACTTCGACCGCGACGGCTCGATGGTGTATGTGACGATGGAATACCTGGCCGGCAAGTCGCTCGGCCAGCTGCTGCGCGCGCCGGATTTCCGCGCCCTGCCCTTCGAAGAGGCGATGAAGATCGTGCGCGGCATGGGCAAGGCGCTCTCTTATGCGCACGAGCGCGGCTTCGTGCACTGCGACTTCAAGCCGGCCAATGTGGTCCTGCTGGATGCCGGCGGCGTCAAGGTCATCGACTTCGGCATTGCGCGCGTGTTCCAGAAGGCCGAGGAAGCGCCCGACGTCACCGTCTTCGACCCCGGCAGCCTGGGCGCGCTGACGCCGGCCTACGCCAGCCCGGAAATGCTGGAAAACCGCGAGCCCGATCCGCGCGACGACATTTATGCGCTCGGCTGCATCACCTACGAGCTGCTGACCGGGAAGCACCCTTTCAACCGCCTGTCCGCCACCCAGGCGCGCGATGCCGGCCTGCGCCCGCAGCGCCCGCCCAGGCTGGGCCACCGCCAGTGGCGCGCGCTGCGCTGTGCGCTGTCCTTCCAGCGCGAGCAGCGCACCCCCAGTGTGAACCAGTTCCTGCAGGAGATCGGTGCGCAGGATGTGTGGCAAAAGCCATCCTTCCTGGTGGGCGTGGGCCTGTCGGCGGTAGCGGCGCTGGTGGTGTTCGTGGCGCTGCGCCTGTTCCTGTGGAACGGCGCCGAGAAGGCGGCGCCGCCTGCTGGGGCTGCGGATACGGCAAGCGGGTCGCCGCAGGGGACGCCGCAGGCCCGGGCGCCGCAGCAAGCCCAGGCGCCGCCCCAGGCAGCGCCGCCGGCTCAGTCCGTGCAGCCCGCACCAAAACCGTCTGCATCCGCGCCCAGCCTGCCGGCCGTGTCCGCCGCCCTGGCCGACTTGCCGTGTTCGGCGCTCGCGCCCACTATCAAGGGACGTACCGTGCGCGTACAGGGCTATATCGGGCGCAGCAGCGGGAAAGCGCACTTGAAGAACACGCTGATGGCGCTGCCGGGCGTGTCGGGGGTCGACCTGGCGGTGCAGGAGGTGGACGAGAACAAGTGCGCCTTGCTGGGCGTGCTGGGCCGCTACTGGGTAGCCCACCGCATGGCGCCGGGCGCGGCCGCCGACACGAGCGCGATCAAGGTGAACAGGGAAAGCGGCCGCGGCACCGACCTCAAGGCGGGGGCTACCCTGCTGTTCGACGTCACCTCGCCGGCCTATCAATCCTATCTGGCGGTCGATTATTTCACGCTCGACGGAAAAGTCGTGCACATGCTGCCGACCTTGCTGGAGCGCGAGACCTTTGCGCCGCCGAACTACACCGCCACCATCGGCAGTCTGAACAACTGGGGAGTCGGCGCGCCCTTCGGTACCGAAATGGTGGTGCTGATGGCCACACCTGAGCCCCTGTTCGGCGGCGTGCGTGCGAACCCCGAATCCGGAGCGGATTATCTGCGCGCGCTGGACGAGCAACTGGCGCGGGTCGCCAAGTCGCACGGCGCGGCTGCGGTCACGGTGGAGTTCCTGCAAATTACCACGCACCCAAAACGATAGAGTTATTTCAGCGAGCGCGCCACCCGCAACCCGTTCTGCGACTGGCGCACGCTGGCGTCGTACTTGAAGCGGGTGGTGGAGAGCATATAGCTGCCGTCCTCGCGCCAGGAGCCGCCGCGGATGACGCGCGTCTGGCAATTCGGCTCGGCCCAGGCGCTGCCGTCGGTGGGGGCGCCCTTGTAGGAGCTGTGCCAGCAATCCTGTACCCATTCCCACACGCTGCCGTTCATGTCGTGCAGGCCGAAGGGGTTGGCGGGAAAACTGCCGACCGGCGGCGGCTCCTCCATTTTCCAGGGCTGGCCGCAATCCTTGCAGCTGGAATTCCCGCCCTTCATTTCGTCGCCCCACCAGTAGCGGGTGGCGGTGCCGCCGCGCGCCGCATATTCCCACTCGGCTTCGGTGGGGAGCCGGTAGGGCTTGCCGCTCGCCGTGGTGAGCCACTTGATGTAGAGCTGGGCTTCGTCCCAGCTGACGTCGCGCATCGGGATGTTGCCGGGCGCATCGTCCGGCAAGGGCACGGTCGGGCACACGTTCGCCTTGATGCATTGCCGCCACTGGTCCACCGTGACCTCGTACTTGCCGATGGCGAAGGGCGTGCGCAGCGCCACCTTGTGCGCCGGCTTCTCGCTGGGGTCGCTGCTGTTGCTGCCCATCGTGAACGGCCCCGGCGACAGCGCGACCATCGTCGGGCAGGCCTCGCAATCCTTGACCGTGGCCATGGCGCCGGCCGTGTTTGGCGCCGGCGCCTCTTCCTGGTCGTCGTCGGTGGCGTCCGCCTGCTGCGGGCGCGCCTTGCCCTGCTGGGCCTTGCTGGTGTTGGCGGTCCTGGCCTGGGCCTGCTCGCGCGCCGGCTTGCTCTCGGCCGGTTTGGCCGGCTGCGCGACCGGTTTTTGCGCGGGCGCCGGCACCTGCTGCGGGGCGCTCTTGAGTTGCTGGATGCGCGCCCGCGCCAGCGCGGCGAAGCGGCCCTTGGGATAGGCTTTCAGGTAAGCCTCGTAGTCGCCGACCTGCTTGCTGTCCTTGACCGAATTCCAGAACGCCAGTTCGAACTGCTCGGCGCTGTTTTTTGGCACCACGCCGGCAAGCTGGATATCCCCGGCGTGCTGGCGCACCGCTTGCACGCCGGCTGCGGCCGACATTGCCGCCATCGTCATCATCGCGGCCAGGCCGCACAGGATCGAGAGTCTGGTCCGCACCGGAGTTCCCCTGAAGTTCGCCACAAACCGCTTAGACCACCGGGCGCCGCGATTGTGCCGGCCAACTCTTTGTGCTGCCACAGGTGGCGCAGCCCGTACCTGATGGATGCTGCCGGAACGGCGGCCCCCACACCGGCAGGAGGATGTATGCGAAAGAAAATTGCTCTGATACTTGGCACGGCGCTGCTGGCGTCGTTGCCTGTGCTGGCGCGCACGCCGGCGCCCGAGAACGCCCAGGTGTATTTCATCTGGCCCAGCGACGGCATGACCGTCAACCACGCCTTCTGGGTGCGCATGGGACTGCGCAACATGGGCGTCGCGCCCAAGGGCACGGACATTGCCAACACGGGTCACCACCATTTGCTGATCGACGTCGACCTGCCCGAGAACATGGACGAGCCGATCGCCAGCGACCGCAGCCACCTGCACTTCGGCGCCGGCGAAACCGAGGCGCGGGTCGAGCTGCCGCCGGGGCGCCACACGCTGCAGCTGCTGCTGGCCGACAAGGACCACATCCCGCACGACCCGCCCGTCGTGTCGAAGAAGATCACCGTCACGGTCAAGTGAGCCAGGAGGCCATCATGCGCAAGCTACTCGCCGCCGCCTTCGCCCTTGCGGTTCTGGGCACCGCCGCCGGCACCGCCATGGCCGCCACCCCGGCCCCGCCCGACGCCTACCTGTACATCGGCTGGCCCAACAACGGCCAGGTGGTATCAAGCGGCAAGCCGATCCGCGTCTGGTTCGGCCTGCGCAACATGGGCGTGGCGCCGAAGGGCGTGAAATTCCCGAACACCGGCCACCATCACCTGCTGATCGACACCGATGCGCCCGGTCCGGGCGTCGCCATCCCGAGCGACCGCCAGCACCTGCACTTCGGCACCGGGGAGACCGAAACCACGATCGAACTCCCACCCGGCAAGCACACGCTGCAGCTGGTGATGGGCGACGACCAGCACATGACTTTCGAGCCCTCGGTGCAGTCCAAAAAGATCACCATCACGGTGAAGTGAGTGCTCAAGCGCGCCCTGAAATGCGCCTGGCCGCGAACTGCGGCGCGCCGCCGCTGTCTTATCAATTCGGCCGACGCGGGCGTTCGGGGGAGCGCGCATGACTACACAAGCAGCACCTGACCAGGCGGGAGGCGGCGTCAGCGCCTATCTCGAGCTGCTCGGCAACCGGGCGGCCAAGCCGCAGCTTTTTCCACTGCACGACGAAATCGTGATCGGCCGTGACCGCCAGGATGCACTGCCCTCCGACCAGTTCGTCTGCATCCCGCAGCACACCATCAGCCGCCGCCATGTGCGCCTGCGCCGCCGCGGCGCGGCCTGGTCGGTCGAAGACCTGCACTCCTCGAACGGCACCTTCGTCAACGGCGAGCGCCTGCTGCCCGGTTCCTGGCGCGAGCTGGGCGACGGCGACGAGCTGGCCCTGGCCTCGACCCAGCTGGTATTCCGCTCGCTGGTCGCGCCGAGCGCCGCCAGCATGCCGACCGTGATCCGGAAGAGCGTCGACGCCACCCAGTATGCGCCCACGACCCTGCCGGCGACTATGAGCGTGTCGGCCGCGCACGACGCCACCCGCGGCGAGCTCGAACAGTCGGTATTGAAACTGCACGCCATGGCCCAGGTCAGCATCGCCCTGGGCGTCGTCACCGACCGCGAGACGCTCAGCGAGAAGATCATGAACTTCATCTTCGACCTGTTTCCGCTGGCCGAGCGCGCCTTCATCCTGCTGCGCCAGAGCGAACGCGACCCGCCGGTGCCGGTGGCCGCGCGGCGCCGCAACGGCACTGTCGAAGACCCGAGCCAGGCCAGGCTGTCGCACACCATCGTCGACGAAGTGATGAACAAGAAGCATGCGATCCTGTCGAGCGACACCCTATCCGACCGCCATTTCGCCTCGCAGGATTCGATCGTGTCCCAGGCCATCCGCAGCGCCATGTGCGCGCCGCTGATCGTCGGCAACGAGGTGCTGGGGCTGATCCAGGTCGACAGTTCCTCCGACCCGCACGCCTTCCAGGAGGCGGACCTCGAACTGCTGACCGGGGTGTGCGCCGAAACCGCGGTCGCCCTGAAGAACTTCCAGCTGTACACCGACATCGAGCGCCTGCTCGACGGCTTCGTGCGCGCTTCGGTGCAGGCGATCGAGGAACGCGATCCGGTCACCGCCGGCCATTCGTTCCGGGTCGCCACCTATGCCGAGTCGCTGGCCGTCGCTCTCGACCGCGCCGCCGACCCCCAGTTGCGCCGGATCACTTTCAGCAAGGAGCAGCTGCGCGAAATCCGTTACGCCGCGCTGCTGCACGATTTCGGCAAGGTGGGCGTGCGCGAGCACGTGCTGCGCAAGGAGAAGAAGCTGCACCATGCCGACATGCGCCTGCTCGAGCAGCGTTTCCGCTACGCGCGCGCCTGCATGGAGCGGCACGCCTTCCGCGGCCTGGCGCAGCGCCATATCGAGGAAGGCTGGAGCGCGGCCAGGTTCCGCAGCGAGAAGGAAGGGATCGAGGTGCAGCTGCTGGATGAGACCGGGCGGCTGGACGCCTTCCTGGCCACGATCCGCAGCGCCAACGAGCCGGCGGTCAAGCGCGGCAGCCCGCTGCCCGACCTGCGCGACATCGTCCACTACGCCTGCCACGACCCGGACGGCCTGCCCTTGCCCCTGCTCGAGGAGCACGAGGTGGCGGCGCTGAGCCTGCCCAAGGGCTGCCTGACCGCCGACGAGCGGCGCCAGATCGAGGAGCACGTGGTCGATTCCTACTCCTTCCTGGTCCTGATTCCATGGACGCGCGATTTGAGCGGGGTGCCGGCGATCGCCCACGGCCACCACGAAAAACTGGACGGCTCCGGCTATCCGATGGGTTTGAAAGGGCCGCAGATCAGCGTCCAGACCCGGATCCTGACCATCTGCGACATCTACGACGCGCTGACAGCCGGCGACCGGCCGTACAAGAAAGCGGTGCCGGTGGAACTGGCGCTGGATATCATGCGCGAAGAATGCGATGCCGGGCATATCGACGGCAATCTGTTCCAGGTCTTCGTCGACGCCCAGGCGTGGATCGCATCATGAAGCGCATCCTGGCCATGATCGCCGTCCTGTTGCTGAGCGCCTGCGCGGATGTGAGCATGCGGCCCTACCAGCGCCCGGACACGCCTTCCAAGGCGGCGTGGTCGAATTCGGCGGACGTGCCGATTTCCCGCACGGACCTGATCGTGCCCGACTGGTGGCGCGGCTTCGGCGACCCCACCCTCGACCAGCTGGTCAGCCGCGCGATCGCCGGCAACGTCGATTTGTCCGTGCTGGCGGCGAGGATAGGCGTGGCCAACGCCCAGATCGGCGAAGCGCGCGCCGGCGCCCTGCCGACCCTGGATGCCGGTGCGGGAGCGAGTTTCGAGAAGAGCACCGGGCAGAAGTTCACCAAGCAGTTCAACCTGGCGACCCAGACCAACTGGGACATCGACATCTGGGGCAAGGTCGAAAAGGGCGTGCAGGCGCAAAAGGCCGAGTTTTCCGCCACCGAAGCCGACTGGCGCGCAGCTTACCTGACCCTGGTGTCGGACGTCTCGACGACCTATTTCCAGATCCTGCAGTTCGACGAGCAGATCGAGCAGCAGCAGAAGACGCTGGAAAAGAACCGGCAGATCCTCGCCACTTACGGGGCGATGGAGCAGAACGGCCTGATCCCCCACACGCGCGTGCTGCAGCAGTCGGCCGAGGTCAACCGCCTGAGCACGGACCTGATCGAGCTGCGCCGCCTGCGCGCGCTGGCCGGCAATGCCCTGGCCACCCTGCTCGGCGTGCCGGCCGGCGAGTACCGGATGCCCACCGGGCGCCTGCAGGAGCGGGTCAAGGTGCCGGAGGTGCCGGGCGGCCTGCCCTCGCAGTTGCTCAAGCGCCGGCCCGACATCGTCGCCGCCGAGTACCGGGTGCTGGAAGCCTACAATCTCACCGGGCAGGCCAAGCTGGCCCAGCTGCCCTCGATCAGCCTGACCGGGCGCGGCGGCACCTCCAGCTTTGCGCTGGGCTCCCTGCTCAAGTCGTTTACGTTTGGCCTGCTCCCCAGCATCAACTTCCCCATCCTCGACCCCGGCGTGAAGGCGCGCGTAAAAACCAGCGAGGCGCAAACCAAAGTCGCCGAGCAGCAGTACCGCAGCACCGTGATGGCCGCCTTCGAGGACGTCGAAAACGCGCTGGTCAACCTCGAGGCGCACAAGAAGCAGAGAAACGAGCTGCAGCAGCAGGTCGACCAGCTGCAACTTGTCGCTACTACCACCGATGCGCAACGCAAGGAGGGCGTGGTGTCGCAGCTGGAAGTGTTCGAGACCGAGCGCTCGCTGCTGGCCGCCCAGCTGGCGCTGCTGGCCAACCGGCAGCAGATCCTGTCCGACACCGTCACGCTGTACAAGGCCCTGGGTGGCGGCTGGCCCCCGACCGAGGTGCGCGATGTGGCGGGCAAATGATGGCGTCTGAGGAAGCCGTGGCCGCGACCATGCAGGGGAGCAGGCAGGCACCGGCAGCCCAGCGCGTCGCCATCGTGCTCGAAGCGCTGACCCATCCCGAGCTGGGGCCGCTCGCCATCGACGACGGCGTGTTCGCCATCGGCCGCACCGAGCAGCCCTTCGCCGGCTATCCGCCCGAGGTCGTGGGCGAGCTGTCGCGCCGCCATGCGCGTATCTTCATGGAAAACGGCGATGCCTGGCTGGCCGACCTGGACAGCAAGAACGGCACCACCGTCAACGGCACGCCGGTACGCCAGGCCGCCGTGCGCCTGCACGAGGGCGACGAAGTCGATTTCGCCCGGGTGCTGGCCTACCGCGTGCGCCTGCAGGCCGCCGCCGCATCGGCGTCAACGCCGCCCGCGCGGCTGGCCAGCCTCAGCCTGACCCCGGAACGCGCCGAGCTGGGGCTCGAGACCATCGTCGTCAGCAGTTTTCCTTTCCTGATCAGCAAGGTCGACGACACCTTCGCCCGCTACCGCGACAAGGAACCGCACCAGGTCGGCTATTTGTCGCGCCGTCATGCCCACATCTTCATCAAGGGCGGCCTGCCCTGGATCGAGGACCTGGGCAGCACCAACGGCACTTTCATCGGCGCGGCCCGGCTCGACGAGCATGCGCACGCGCTCGAGGATGGCGACGTGGTGGCCTTCGGCGGCCACCACTTCGTGTACCGCGTCGGCCTGCAGTGGGAAGCGCCCCCCGAGCAGGCGCCCGAACCCACCGTCACCCGTTTCAGGTCGGCCGCTGCCGCTCCGGCCGCCACGGAAGATGCCGACCACACCACCTTCGTTGATGCGGCCGGCTCCTTCCTCGACATCTTCTGCGTCGACCGCGCCGCCGCCCAGGAGGATGAAATCAATCCGGCGGAAGCGCCGCCTGCCGGCGCGGCGCAGCAGGCCAGTAAACAGCCACGCGGCAAAGTCGCCCTGATGGCGGCCGGCCTGCTCGACGCCCTGGGCGCGGCCGGCGAGGCCGACCAGGCCAGGCTGCGGCGCTGGATCATGGTCCTGAGCGGCTTGGTACTGGCCGCCGTGCTGGCCGTCCACCTGGCCGGCGCGCCCCAGCGCCGCCTGCAGGCCCTGCTCGACAGCGGTGAAGTCGTGGCCGCCAGCACCCTCGCCGCCGAGCGCCTGGCGCGCGATCCGGACAACGCCGAGCTGCGCGCCTTGGGCACCGAGGCGCTGCTGCGGGCCGAGCTGCCGCCCTGGATGGCGCAGGTGAAGGCGCGCCGTTTCGGGCCCGCCGCGCAGACGGTGGCGCGCATGCGGGGGCTGAGCCGGAACAATGCCGACGCCGCGCCGCTGGTGGCGGAGATCGCGTGGGTCGGCGAAGTCGAACAGTTCGTCGCCGCGCGCGGCGGCGCCGACGCGCCGGTGCGCAATCCGGCCGAGCAGGCGCGCATCCAGCGCATTCTGAGGCAATGGCAGGACGAGCAGCAGGCGCACCAGCGCGCGTCGGCGACCATCGCGGCCTATGTGCCGGCGTTCCGCGACACCTACGCGCAAGTGGCGAGCGACTTGCGCAAGCTGGCGCTGGCGGGAGGAAGCAATGGCAGCGATCAATAAAAAAGGGCTGCGGCCGCTGATCGGCGCGCTGGAAGACCACAGCGACGAGGGCATCGGCATCCTGACCGCCGAGCCCTGGCGCTACACGCGCCTGGCGATCCAGGTCATGGTGGGCCTGGTGCTGGCGGGCCTGGCCTGGTCCTTCTTCGGCCGCGCCGACGTGCTGGTCACCGCGCCCGGGACCCTGGTGCCGGCCTCCGAGGTGCGGCGCCTGTATGCGCCGATCGACGGCGAACTGGCGAACATCTACATCGCCGAAGGGCAGCCGGTGCTGAAGGGCGACGTGGTGGCGCGCCTGTACGCGCGCGGCGCGATCGAGGCCGCCCGCAACGCCCTGGAAGCGCGTTTGAAGCTCGAGGACGCCGAGCGCGAATGGAAGGAATTCCCGCAGAAGAAAGCGCTGCTGGACCAGCGCGTGGCGGCGCTCAAGGAGGCGATGGACACCGAGGAGAAACAGCACCAGCGGCGCCTGGCCGAGGGCACCGGCCAGCTCGTGCAGGGCCAGCGCGCGCAGAGCCAGGAAGCGCGCACCAACCTCGAGGATGCACGCCGCGCCGCCGCCGCCGCGCGCGACGAGGCCGCCAAGTACGCGCGCCTGTTCGCACTGCCGGGCGGCGGCGGGGTCTCGCAGCTGCAGGTGGAAGCCAAGAAGAACGCGCTGCAGGCCGCCGAGAACGCGGTGCGGGTGGCGGAATCGCGGGTCGGCGAACTGGGCGCGCGCCAGAGCCTGGAAACCACCCAGGCGCGCGCACAGCTGGAAACCAGCGGCCAGCAGCTGGCCAGCCTGCGCCTGCAGTACGAGGCGGCCACGCGCGAGGCCAGCAACGTCGAGGAAAAGCTCAGATTGCAGGTGCAGACCGCGCGCCTGGTGGCCGACGCCGCTTCGCGCATCCAGTTCGAGAACATCGACAAGGACAACTTCCTGCGCATCCTGGCGCCGGTGGATGGCGTGATCACCGAGGTGACCTCGACCCAGCCGGGCGACAAGATCCAAGCGAATACCCCGCTGGGCGGCATCGCACCGAAGAACACGCGGCCGATTCTGAAAATCGAGATCGCCGAGCAGGACCGCGCCTTCCTGCGCGAGGGGCAGCCGGTGCAATTGAAATTCAATGCTTTTCCCTACCAGCGCTACGGCATCATCGGCGGCACGTTGCAGACCATCTCGCCGGCCACCAAGGCTTCCGCGCAGACCAGGCAGCCGGTGTACGAAGGGCGGATCACGCTCGACCGCGACCACTACACGGTCGGCGACACCGCGTATCCGCTGCGCTACGGCATGACGGCGGCGGCCGAGATCGTGGTGCGCAAGCGGCGATTGATCGACATGGCGCTTGATCCGTTCAGGCAGGTCGGAGGCTGATGACGCGTTGCGGATGTATCACTACGGCAAGATTTTTCTGGCCGAGAGCGGAATGTTGTGCCAGACTCGTCGTCTCGTTTCACCCGTCCACCGCCAATGGATCTCAGCACAGAGCTCGACGACAGCACCTCCACCCCACAAGAACAGTTCAGGCACTACCGCCTGGGACGGCAGCTGGGCGCCGGCGGCTTTGGCGAAGTGCGCGAGGCCTGGGACGACACGCTGCAGCGGCGGGTGGCGATCAAGCGGCTCAAGGCCGCGGGCCTTCCGGGGCACCCGGGCAGCCTGCTGCAGGAGGCACGCCTGGCCGCCTCGCTGGAGCATCCGGCCTTCGTGAAAATCTATTCGATCGAGGAAGACGGCGGCGGCCATGCGATCGTGATGGAGCTGATTTCCGGCATCACCCTGCGCGAACTGATCGTTCGCGGCCCGATCGCCACCGAGCAGGTGTTCGACCTGGTCGCCCAGGCAGCGGCGGCGATGCAGGCGGCCCATGCGCGCGGCCTGGTCCACGGCGACCTGAAACCCTCGAATTTGATGGTCGACGAAGGCGGCACGCTGCGCATCCTCGACCTTGGCCTGGCCTTCCACGACGATCCGCAGGCGACCAGCTCGGTCATGGAACTCGACCAGCAGGGCACGATCGCCTACATGGCGCCCGAGTGCCTGCTGGGCAAGCCGCCCAGCCGCCTGTCCGACGTGTATGCGCTGGGGGTGATGTTCTACGAGATGGTCTGCGGAGAACGGCCGTTCGCGAACCTGTCCGGCCTGGCCCTGGCGGCGGCGCACATGCAAACGAATTCGGCCAGCTGGGTATTTCCGGCCTCGACGCCGGCCCCGCTCATCGAGCTGATCCGTTCGATGACGGCGCGCCAGCCCGAGCAGCGCCTTGCTGGGATGGAAGAAGCCGGCGCCGCCCTGGCTGGCTGCCGCGATGGCGCGCCGGCGGCAGTCTCTCGCCCTGCCGCCGAAACCGCACTGGCGCCGGCACCGAAGCTGGCGCCGGAAGCCGCGCCGCCGCACCTACCCATGCTGCTCCGCCTCCGGTCGCGCAAGCTCTGGCTGGGCGGCGTCCTGGTCCTGGCGCTGGGCGTGGGCGGCGCCATTGCGCTCGACCATGCGCGCACCGGAACCCCCGCCTTTTCGCGCGCGGCCACCATCGCCCGTGGCCTGCATGCGCTCGAAGCTTTCGACCAGAAAGAGCGTCTGGAAGCGGCGCGCGCCGATTTCGCGGCGCTGCTGGCCAGGGACCCGGACAATGCCGCCGCGGTGGCCGGCATGTCGCTGGTGGACAGTTTCCGCTACGCCGGCGATACCCAGGACGACACCTGGCTGAAGCGTGCCGATGCGGCTTCCCAGCAAGCCCTGCGGCTCGACCCGACGCTGGCCCTCAGCCACGTGGCCCGGGCCTGGGTGCTGAACAACCAGGGCCAGGCCGAGCAAGCGCTGGCGGCCGTGGAAAAGGCGCTCGGCCTGGAGCCGGACAATTATTTTGCGGCGCTCGGCAAGATCACTTTCCTGACCAGGCTGCGCCGCTACGACGAGGCCAGGGCCTGGGGCGAGGCCATGCTGCGCCGCCATCCGCGCCAGCGTGTCTTTGCCGACGCGCTCGGCGCGCTGCATCACCTGCAAGGCCGCTACAAGGAGGCCGAGCAGGCATTCCGCCTCAGCATTCAGCTGGAACCCGATGCCAGTAATGCCTATGCCAACCTGAACGAGGCGCTGCTGCGCCAGGACCGCAGCGAGGAAGCCCTGCAAGTGGTCCAGCAGGGCTTGCGGGTCCGGCCGAACGCCGTCCTGTACACCAACCTGGGCAATGCGCTGTTCCGGCGCGGCGATTACGTGGGCGCGGCCAGCGCCTTCGAGCGCGCGGTGACGCCGCCGGCGGGCAATCCGAACCGCTACCTGAACTGGGCCAACCTGGGCGATACCCTGCTGTGGATTCCAGGCCGCGAGACAGAGGCACGCAGTGCTTATGCCAAGGCCAGGGAACTGCTGGCGCCGCGGCTGGCACGCGCGCCGGGCAACGTGACCATGCTGTCGCGTATGGGCTTGTACGCGGCCCGCAGTGGCGACGCCGATGGCGCCATGCAGATGGCGGCCAAGGCGGTGGCGACGGCCCCGAAGAACGCGGACGTGCATTTCCGCGCCGCCCTGGCATACGAATTGCTGCATCACCGGGAGCTGGCGCTCGATGCGCTGGCCCAGGCGAAGCGGCTCGGCTATCCAGCCAGTGCCATCGAGGCCGAACCGGATTTCGTCGCCTTGCGCCGCGACGCGCGTTACCAATCCATTCAAACAAAGGGAATTCTGAAGTGACTCCGAATTGTTATTACCTGAATGTGAGTTTCGACATTTGCCAGGAAAGCGAAAGGCTGGACTGGACCTTCCTAGACGCGGAACACCAGCCGGTCAAGCCGGCAACCGGCCTGGAAACCGGCCAGTTCGTGTTCGACGACGGCGACGCCATGCGCCTGAACGTGGTGGCCAACAGCTACCAGGGACAGCTGAGCTCCGTGCACATCATCGATTGCCACTTGATGCATCGTCCGGTCATGTTCTCGAAGCGCGGCAATCCAGGGCAGCTGGCCGGCACCTACCCCTATCCCTCGCCCTTCTTCAATCCGGCCACGATGGTCAACGGCCAGGGCGCCACCTTCAGCTTCGGCCAGGGCCAGGCCCTCGGCACGGCGGCGCAGATGAGCTGGGATTCCGACGCCGCGCTGATCATCCGTAACCGCGGACGCTGGGAGATCTCGTTCGTCATGACCGTGGCAATCGAAACGGCCAAAGGCCTCGAATACCGCGTATTCTCCTTCGATCCGGAAGGCCAGGTCACCACCGGCGCCACGCCACCGGACGATGATGGCGTCGCGACCTCAGCTTAACAGGCCGAGCCCGCGCAAATGACGCCGCAAGGCTTCTAGCGGCGTCAGCAGGAGAGCGGCGCAGCGTTCGACATCGCCGCCGCTTTTCTGCAGATTTTCCGCCAGTTCGTCCAGGACGATGTCCTCGGGGCGGCGGATCGCCGGATGGGCCTCGATCAGCTTGTACATCGAGGGCCGTGAAATACCGAGTTCGCCCGCCGCGCCCTGGATGCGCCAGCCATTGTTGTGCAGCGCCGCCAGGATCTCTTCTTCATCGACTTCGCCGAGCGCGCGCCGTTTTCCCGGCATGGCGGAAGCCGGCGTCGCCGGTGTGCCGCGCCGGACGTTTACGAGTGTCTCGAACACCGGCTCGTGCCCGGTCCGCATTTCCAGCAGGGCGCGTCCCAGCACATGCGCCAGCTGGCGCACATTGCCCGGCCAATCGTAGTTGGCGCAGGCGCTGGCGAAGGCGAAGGGCAGCGGCGCCGGCTGGGCGCCGTCCTCGCGTGCCTGTTCCAGGGAATGCAGCATCAGCACGCCGATATCCTCGCGCCGCGCGCGCAGGGCCGGCAAGGCGATCACGAAGCGCTCCAGCCTGCGCAGCAGGGCCTGGTTGAAGTCCTCCCCGCTCAGGTCCTGGTCGGTCGCGGCGATCACGCGGGCGCTGCTGTGCCGGTCGGTGTCGCCGCCGAGTGGCCGGTACTCGCCGCTTTCCAGCACCCGCAGCAGCATCGGCTGGACGCTGGCCGGCGTGTTGCCGATCTCGTCGAGGAAGAGGGTGGCGCCGTCGGCCTCGGCAAACAGGCCGGTGCGCGCCGACTGCGCCCCGGTATAGGCGCCGCGTGCGGCGCCGAACAGCTCGGCGGCCGCCAGGCCCTCGTTCAGTACCGCCATGTTCACGGCCACCAGCTGCGCCGCGGCGCGCCGGCCGAGGGCGTGGATGGCGCGCGCCGCGACTTCCTTGCCGGTGCCGGTTTCGCCCAGCAGCAGGACCGGCATGTCGGTAGCGGCCACGGCGCGGATCAGTTCCCGCACCTTGATCGCGCCGCTGCTCACGCCGAGCAGGCCCGGCACCTTGTTGTCGCGGGGCAGCCGGTCGGTCCAGTGAATGCACAGCAGGATCGCCCGTCCGAGTCCCAGCACCACGCCCTGCGCCAGCTGCGCGGCGTCGAGCACGACCGGCCGGTCGATCTCGGCGCCGTTGACTTCGACCGCCATGCGGCTTTCCGGCGGCGCCAGCGACAGCCTGCCATCCGCCTCGCGCGCGATCCGCAGCGGCAGGCGCGACACGCCGCCATGCCCGAGCCCGAGGCCGTCCTCGCCGGGATGGGCGAACAGGGGCAGGAAGCGGCTGAGCTCGATCACGCCACGCGCATCCGGTTCCAGGTACTGGGCGCCCACACGACCGGCGTCGGGATGCCAGAGCACGGTCAGCGCCAGGATAGGCGCACCGGGGCCGGCGGCGCCCGGCAGCGGCGAGGTCAGGGTGATGTCCGGATCGTGCATGCGGCTGTTGTCATGTCGAAGTGTAAAAAAGCAATGTAAAGCGCGGTCCTTGCCGTGTCAATTTACACATTGTACTTGCCGCAGCGCCGCAATTTCCCTACTGAAACACGTTGTCAGGCCTCTGGCATGCGTTTTGCAAACGGCTTGTCTCACGGGCGCCGGGCAGCGTCTATTACCGGGAGAACTTGATGGGATCGGCATGCAGCAACTTCGCTATCGGCAGCTACGGCGGCGATCTGCTGTTTTCCATCGACGCGCACATCCGGCGCGACCACCCGAGTGGCCAGTGCAAGCACTTCGCCAGCGCACGCACGATCCGCAGTCCCGGCCAGACCGGCCTGATCCACCTGGCGATGGTCGTCAATGACGGTCATGGGGACCACTTGTACCTGAGCCTGTCGAATCCGGCGCCGGAACTGGCCTTGCACGGCGCGCCAGTGTGGACGGCCTGCCCGTTCGACGGCGGCGTGCCGCAGGTGCGGCCGAACATCGCCGCAGTCCGGATCGGCGAAGCGAGCGACGCGACCTTCATCGTCGTCGACATGGCCGGCAATCCCGGCGCCGCTGCGCCGCTGAGCTCGCGCTACTACATCGATACCGGCCGGAACGGCACGCCGCGCTGGGTCGCGCACGATGCGCCGGGCCATCCCCAGGCGCAGGTCTACGCCGCCTGCCTCGGACGCAGCCGCGGCAGCTGGAATGTGGACGGCCTTTATTTGGCCAGCAAAGTGGGCGATACCCCGCAACTGCTGTATTCCCCGCTCTACAACCCCTTCATTCCTTCGCTGCCGACGCAGTCGCGGCGCCTCGCGTTGCCCGGGGAACTCGCCGCCGAGACGATCGCCGCCTGTCGCCATGCCGACAATACCACCGACCTGTTCGCCACGGCCCGGGGTGCACTGTATTTTTTTTCCGCGGCGAACCAGTTCGACGGCGCGCAAGCCATACAGCTGGTCGCCGATCCCTTGTTCGAGGACGTGCGCAAGCTGTACGCGTCCGCCGCGGACGGGCGCGTAAGCGTGTGGGGATGGAACGGGGCCGGCCAGGTCGTGAGCACCAGCGCCGACCAGGTGTACATGGCCGAGCCGGATCGCTGGAGCCGTCCGCGCATCGAGGAGATGCACGGAGGTGGTTTCTCATCGGCGGGACGTGCATAATAAGGTCCATGCAAGCACCCGCCCTGCCCGACAACGAAGCCGAACGCCTGGCCGCGCTGTACGCGCTGCTGATCCTCGATACCCCGCCCGAACAGCGCTTCGACAAGATCGTTGAATTCGCCTCTGCCGAATTCGACGTGCCGATCGCCCTGCTCACCCTGGTCGACCGCGAGCGCCAATGGTTCAAGGCCAGCACCGGCCTGGATGTCTGCGAGACCGGCCGCGATATCTCCTTTTGCGGTCACGCGATCCTGGCGCGCGACATCATGGTGGTGCCGGACGCGCTGCAAGACCCGCGCTTTGCCGACAACCCCCTCGTCGCCGGCGAGCCAGGCATCCGCTTCTATGCGGGCGCGCCGCTGATACTGCCGTCCGGCGCCGCGCTCGGCACCCTTTGCCTGATCGACCGCCGTCCGCGTACCCTGGATGCGATGGAACTCGGCATCCTGGCGACCCTGCGCGACCTGGCGGTGCTGGAGCTGGGCCGGGCCGAGGGAGAGGCCGATGACTGACCACGCCCTGCACATGCTGCTGGTGGAGCCGGAAACCCTGCTGCGCCGTACCGTCTCGCTGACGGCGCGCAGCCTGGGGTTGGGCATGGTGCATGAAGCGGCCAGCGTCGAGGCTGCGCGCCGCCTGCTGGGCCAGCGGCGCTTCGACGGCGCCGTGATCGCGGTAGAGTGCGTCGAAGGCGAGGGCGAGCGCCGCTACGACATGACCCTGGTCGAGCTGATCCGCCAGGGCCTGAGCCTCAGCGACGCCGACATGCCGATTGCCATCATGGCGGACCGGGCGACGACCGAACTGGTGAAGGAGCTGCAGGGCCGCGGCATCGGCCGCGTCATCCTGAAGCCTTTCCGGGCCAAGGTCCTGCTGGAAGCGATCGCCGATTTCTCGGGCCGGCAAGCGGCCTGAACGCCGCTTATTGACCTTTCACGATTTTCAGGATGCTGCTCGCGGTGAGCACATACAACTCGCCCTGCCCATCC
>NZ_CAKKMV010000007.1 GCF_918697865.1 Massilia sp. Bi118
GGCGCTGCCCGAGCCCAGATCCCCCGCGCCCGCGCCGCCGCCCACTCCCGAGGCCACCCCCGCGCCCGTGGTGCCCGTACCGCCCGCATGGCCGGCGCCCAGTCCGCCCATGCCCGCGCCCATCCCCGACATCGAACCGGCGCCGCCCGGCATGCCGCGCATCGCCACGTCGGGGCCCATGCTGGGCGCACCGCTGCGGTTCGGGTCAGTGCCGTAGAAGCTGTGGACCGAGTGCGCCCACTGCTCGTCGGCCATGTTGGGCCAGGCGTCCTTGTTGAAGCCGGGCGCGTTTTTCAGGCGTTCCTTCTCGACGTCCAGCACGAAGCGCTTGTTGACGGTGTCCAGGTGCAGGGCCTGCCAGGGCACGGCGAACAGCTTTTCGCCCATGCCGAGGAAGCCGCCGAAGGCCAGCACCGCATAGGCCACCTGGCCGGTGTTCATGTCGAGCATGATCTCCTTGATGTCGCCCAGGTCCTCGTTGCCGGCATTGACGACGCCGTCGCCGAGCAGGGTGTCGGCGCCCATCAGGGAAGGGCCGGGACCGGCGTGGCCGGCGGTGTCCTTGTACATGCCGTATTTGTCGCGTTCCGAATAGCTCATGGTGACGGTTCTCCTGGTTGATGGTTATCGGGCGAAACCCGATCAGGGTAAAAGTCAGGGCCTGTGCTGGTTTGAGACACATCAATCGTGGCGGGTGCTCTCCTTATGCGAGTTGCCGCACAGAAGGGCTCATGCAGCATGACTATTCTGATAAGAAATTGGAGACAATCAACATGCCCGTCACTCAGCGCTGCAACTACGCCGGCCCACACGCCCAACGCATTCCGACCCGTTCGCTCGCTTTTACGCTGTACACGCGCTTGCGCGCGGCAATGCTGCAGCTGCGCCGCTAGGCCTGCTTCGGGCGCGATTTACCGAGTCTAGCTGCGGCCCCGGCCGGGGCGCGCCAGCTAGACAGGCGGCAATGAATCAGTCGAGGTCGGAAGCGTCGTGGCGCTCGGCCACCTGTTCCTCGGGCTTGCCGCGCACGCGGTTGACCTTGCGGCCGCGCATCACCGCCGGGCGCTGCGCCACCTCGTCGGCCCAGCGCCGCACCTGCTGGTAGTTGTGCACAGACAGGAACTCGCCCGCCTCGTACAGCTCGCCCATTACCATCAAGCCATACCAGGGCCAGATCGCCATGTCGGCGATGGTGTACTCGTCGCCGGCGACGAAGCGGCGCTCGGCCAGCAGGCGGTCCAGCACGTCGAGCTGGCGCTTGGTTTCCATCGCGTAGCGGTTGATCGGGTACTCCAGCTTTTCCGGCGCATAGGCGTAGAAGTGGCCGAAGCCGCCGCCCACGAAGGGCGCCGAGCCCATCTGCCACATCAGCCAGTTGAAGGTCTCGGTCCGCGCCGGCAGGTCCTGCGGCAGGAAGGCGCCGAATTTCTCGGCCAGGTAGACCAGGATGGCGCCGGATTCGAACACGCGCATCGGTTTTTCGCCGCTGCGGTCGACCAGGGCCGGGATCTTCGAATTCGGGTTGATGCCGACGAAACCGCTGCCGAACTGCGCGCCCTCGTTGATCTTGATGAGCCAGGCGTCGTATTCCGCGCCCGTGTGGCCGGCGGCCAGCAGCTCCTCGAGCATGATCGTGACCTTCTGGCCGTTGGGCGTGCCCAGCGAGTACAGTTGCAGCGGATGCTTGCCGACCGGCAGTTCCTGCTCATGGGTGGCGCCGGCGATCGGACGGTTGATGTTGGCGAAGGCGCCGCCCGACGGCGTGGCGGGCGACCAGACCCGCGGCGGGACGTAGGTCGAGAAGGGGTTCGAGCTGCTGGTCATCGGCTTCTCCTTGTTGGTGTGATATCGAGAACAAGGATGATGCCGCAAATCCGGCAGGCTTGCCGGAGGCGGCTCCGGTGCGCGCTCAGCTGCCGGCAGCCGCCGTCTTCGCCGCTTTCTTTTTCGGCTTCGGCAGCGGCATCAGCGCCGCGGTTTCCTCGATCAGGCGGCGCAGTGCATCCGGATCGTCGAGCAGTTCGTCGGCGGTCGGGTAATCCTTGGCGCCCGGGTAGGGCGGACCCTGGGGCAGGTCCGGCGCCAGCCTGCTCACGGCCGCGGAGGGCTTGATGAAGAGGCTGTTGTCGCAGGCGAAGGCGACCACCTTTTCGTCCAGGTAGAGGGCGTATTCGCCGAACATTTTTCGATAGGTCAGGCGCGCGCCCAGACGGGCGGTTTCTAGAATGTAATCGATAAAGCTCAAGTCTGTGGCCACGATTGTAGGCTTATAGATGATATTTTAAGTTGCATAAAGTCTGATCTATGGTCATATTAATCCATATATCATAGCCATAGATATGATTTTATCTGCCATAATGACCTATCTATGAGCTGAACAATCATGCCAAAAAAGCTATCCGTGACTGAGACTTGGCCTACTCTCGTGCAGGAACGCCTCGCTATCTGGGGAAAGAGCATTCGCACACAGCGTCTGCGCCAGCGTATCACGATCGCCGATTTATCTACTCGCATGGGAATTTCCCGGACAACTTTGCTTCGTCTTGAAAAGGGCGACCCTGGCGCAGGCGCCGGGGCCTATCTGACCGCTCTTCTCGTGCTCGGCATTGTCGACAAAGCGGCGCCGGTATTGCCTGTCGAGCTATGGCAGGGCAACGACGGCCGGCGTGTCAGATTGAGTCGCCAGGAACAGGGAGGTGAGGATGGCGAGTATTTCTAGACCGCTGTACGTCTATCTCCAGCGGCCAGACACGGGGGAGTGGATCACGGTTGGCCGCTACAGGATGGACGCAGCTGGCACAGGCTATTTCCTGTATGCGCCTTCCTACGTAGACGCGGGATTTGTCTGGGCGATCGACCCGATCAATTTGCCCTTCTTGCCCGGCATGGATGCCATCGCGCCCCGCTATCAGGGCCTGCATGACGTATTGCGTGATGCCTGCCCGGATGCATGGGGACAGGCCTTGCTGCGCCGTGAGCACAATCTACCTGTCGATGCGTTGCCGCTGCAATATCTGCTCAAATCCAGCAATCTGGACCGCTGGGGCGCGCTTGCGGTAGGTCCCGGCGCCAAGCCGCCGGAGGCACAGATGAACACGCCGAGTCTGCCGCAACTGAATGAGGTCGTCGAAGAATTGGCAGCGCTTGCGGAACGCCGCCCTCCTGTACGCGCAAGGATCCGTGCCCGGCTCGTGCAGACGGTCAGCGTAGGAGGGGCGCGGCCGAAAGCCACCGTCCAGGGCGATGGCGGGCAGTTCTGGCTGGTCAAGCCTGAGCTTGCAACAGATGTCGCCAATATTCCTTTACTCGAGCATGTGGGACAGCAGTGGGGCGCCGCAAGCGGCCTGAATTTTGCCGCAACAGTCTTCCACCCTGCCGCAGGCGGTCGGAACGCGGTGCGTGTCTTGCGATTCGACCGGACCGGCCATCGGCGTCATATGTGCGTAAGCGCTGCGTCCCTGCTGCAGGCCGAGTATCCAGGCTTGCCGCAAACCGACCGCTGGAGTTATCCACGCCTGGCCGAAGAACTTCGCCTGACTGGGGCGCCGACCGAAGACCGCATCGAACTGTTCGGCCGCATGGTGTTCAACGCGGTATGCGGCAACGACGATGATCACGTGCGCAATCATGCCATCGTCTATCGCAGCGAAGAGCGCCGCTGGCGGCTCGCGCCGGCCTTCGATGTGGTGCCGAATCCGGTCGAAACACCAGGACATCTTCACATGCAGCTATCGATGGGAAGGTTCGACATTTCCAGGGAAGCCGTGTTGGCTGACGCACATCGTTTCGGATTCGATAAAGGCGCAGACGCAGTCACCTACCTCGACGCCCTGCTCGAACGCATTGCCGCCGCCTTCGATGGCGCGGCGGACTTGCTCGACCATGAGTGGAAACAGGTACTGCATGAGCGGCTGCTTCACAACCTCGCTGTATTGCGAAGTCAGCCCGGCTAACGCTCGACAGCCTTCCGCGGCGGCAGCGGCGCCTCCGCCGGCACCAGGCCCTCGCTCCGTAACTCTTCCCAGAACGCGCTCGGTATCTCCATGTGCATCAGGGTCGCATTGCGCCGCAAATGCTCGGGGCTGCTGGCGCCGGGGATGGTCGCCGCTACCACCGGATGCGCGGCGCCGAACTGCAGCGCCGCCGCCGGCAGGTCCACGCCGTGGCGCGCCGCCACCTGGCGCAGGCGCTCGCGGTGCGCGTTCTGCTCCGGCCTGGCCGGCTGGTAGTCGTAGTGCTCGCCGCCGGCCAGGAAGCCGGAATTGAAAGGACCGCCCAGCACCACGTGGGCGCCGCGCTGTGCGCACAGCGGGAACAGCTCCGCCAGCGGCGTGGTTTCCATCAGCGTGTAGCGCCCCGCCAGCAGGAAGATGTCGGGATCGGAATCGCGCAGCGCGCGCAGGCAGGGCTCGACCGTGTTCACGCCCAGGCCCCAGGCCTTGATTGAACCTTCCTCACGCAGCTTCACCATGCCTTCGAAGGCGCCGCCCTTGCCGGCCGCGATGCGGTAATGATGTTCGAACTCGCTGCCGAACATGTCGGGCGAGAGGTCGTGCACGTAGGCGATGTCGATGTGGCCGAGCGCCAGGCGCTGCAGGCTGTCCTCGACCGAGCGGCGCACGCCGTCGGCGGTGTAGTCGATCACGCGCCTGAAGGGCAGGGCGCCGACGAAAGGTGCTTCGATCTCGCCCGGCATGTGCGGCGCCAGCAGGCGCCCGGTCTTGGTCGACAGCGTGTATTCCTCGCGCGGACGACGGCGCAGGGCCTGGCCGAAGCGGTGCTCGGACAGGCCGGCGCCGTAGTGGGGCGCGGTGTCGAAGTAGCGGATGCCGGCTTCCCAGGCGGCATCGACGGTGGCATGGCCTGCCGCGTCGGTGGTGGTGTGGTACATGTCGCCCAGCCCGGTGCCGCCCAGGCCCAGGCGCGTGATCGGTCGATAGCGCTGGTTCATGGCAGGTCCTTTCTCGTTCGTCGCCTGCGGAGCATGCTACACCGCGGACATGGCCGCACGATTGAAAGGATCCGTTCGACTGCGTTAAGTCTAGCGCAGGCCCAGTTGCTGCAGGATCTCGCGATGAATCGCCTGCAAGGGCACGCTCTTCTCGACCCCGCCGCGCTTCACGGCTTCCTTCGGCATGCCGTAGACCACGCAGCTTTCCTCGTCCTGGGCCACGGTGCGGGCGCCGGCCTTGCGCATTTCCAGCAGGCCGGCCGCGCCGTCGTCGCCCATGCCGGTCATGATGATGCCGAGGGCGTTGGCGCCGGCCTGCTTGGCGACGGAGCGGAACAGCACGTCCACCGAGGGACGGTGGCGGTTGACCAGCGGGCCGTCGATCACGTCCACGTGGTAGTTGGCGCCGTCGCGGCGCAGCAGCATGTGGCGGCCGCCGGGAGCGATCAGGGCGCGGCCGGGGTGCACGCGGTCGCCGTGGCGCGCTTCCTTGACCTCGAGCTGGCAGATTTTATTCAGGCGCTCGGCAAAGGCGGCGGTGAATTTTTCCGGCATGTGCTGGACGATGACGATGCCGGGCGTGACCCGCGGCAGCGCCGTCAGCACTTCCTCGAGCGCCAGGGTGCCGCCGGTGGAAGTGCCGATGGCGACCACACGCTCGGTGGTCTTCAAGGTCGCGCGTGTCTCGGCGGCGGGCGGCAGGACCGCATCCGCGCTCAGCTTGGCGGTAACGGGGACCGGCGACGTCGAGGCGGACGGCACGCGCGCAGCCAGGCGCCGCACGTTGACCTGGCTGGCGGCGCGCACCGCGGCCACCAGTTCGACCGCGCTCTCGTTGAGAAAATCCTTCAAGCCCAGCTTGGGCTTGGTGATGATGGACACCGCGCCCGCGGCCATCGCCGCCATGGTCGTCTCGGCGCCCTTTTCGGTGAGCGTGGAGCAGATCACGACCGGGGTCGGACGCTCCGCCATGATCCGCTTCAGGAAGGTGATGCCATCCATGCGGGGCATCTCGACGTCCAGCACGATCACGTCGGGCCACTGCTGCTTCATGCGCTCGATCGCCAGCAACGGGTCGGACACGGCATGCAGCAGGTGGATGTCGGGCGCGCTTTCCAGGATCGCGCCCACCACCTTGCGGACGACCGCGGAGTCGTCCACCACCATCACATTGATCGTCTTCATTTACGCGCTTTACTTTCGATAGACCGAGGGCATCACGGTGCTCAGCGTGTCGTTGATCTCGTGCAGGCTTTCCGAGTGGCCGATGAAGAAGGTGCCGCCGGACTTGATGCGCGAAGTCACGCGGGCGACCACCTCGCGCTTGGTGTCGCCGTTAAAGTAGATCATCACGTTACGCAGGAAGACCACGTCATAGCTGCCGAGGTCGGAGGGCAGGTCGGTATTCAGGTTCACCTGGCGGAACTGCACGCGCTGGCGCAGCGCCTTGTCCACCAGCAGCGTGCCGGCCTGCTCGCGGATGCCCTTGAGGCAGAACCGCTTCAGGTAATCCTGCGTCACGTGCTTGGCCCGCTCCATCGGATAGTGGCCGATCCTGGCCCGCTCCAGCACGCGGGTGCTGATGTCGGAAGCCACGACTTCCCAGGGCGCGTTGCCCAGCACGTCGGCCAGCACCATGGCGATGCTGTAGGGCTCCTCGCCGGACGAGCAGGCCGCGCTCCACACGCGGAACGGGCTGCCTGCGCGCAGCTTGGAACGCGCGTTGTCGGCCGCTTCGCGCAGCAGGTCGAAGTGGCGCGACTCGCGGAAGAAATAGGTCTCGTTGGTGGTCAGGAGGTCGACCGCCAGTTGCACCTCGTTCGCGTGCTGGCCGCTTTGCAGCAGCTTGAAATACGCGTCGTAGGTCTGCAGCCCGTGGTGCTGCAGGCGCTTGGCCAGGCGGCCGCTGACCAGCGCCTTCTTCGACTCCGACATCGTGATGCCGGCCATGTCGAAGATGAAGCGCCGGAAGCTGGCGAACTCGTTCTCGTTGATGGCGCAGTGCTGCACTTTGTCCTCAGGCTGCGATCAGGGAGGGCTGTGAGTCTGCAGCGGCAGCCAGGTCCGGCAAGCCTTCCAGCGCCAGCACCTGTTCCACGTTCAGCAGGATCACGAACTTGCCGTTCACTTTGCCCATGCCGGCGATGAAGTCGCCGCGGATACGCGTGCCGAAGGAGGGCGCCGGTTCGATCTCGGATGCCGGGATGTCCAGCACCGCGCTGACGGCGTCGACCACGATGCCGGTGACCTGGCGCTCGCCCTCGAGCTCCAGTTCGACGATCACGATGCAGGTGCGCTTGCCCGGGACCGATTGCGGGCGGCCGAAGCGCGCCGCGAGGTCCATCACCGGCACCACCGCGCCGCGAAGGTTGATCACGCCGCGGATCGAGTCCGGCATCATCGGCACTTCGGTGATGCCGCCGAACTCGATGATCTCCTTCACGGCCATGATGCCGATGCCGAAGGATTCGCCGCCCAGCATGAAGGTCAGGTACTGCTTGATAGCCTGTTCCATGGTCGCCCCGCTCAGAAATGGGTGAAGTTGTTTTCGTCAGGCTCGCCCTGGGTGGCGAAGCTGTCGGCCAGGCGCAGCGCGGCGCCGCGGCGTGCCGGGCGCGTGGCGGTCTGGCGGACGGCGACGGCCGGCTTGCGCAGGACATTCGCGGCGGCCTTCGCATCCAGGCGGAAGAAGGCCATCGCCTGCTGCAGTTGCTCGGCCTGGCTGCTCATCTCTTCGGCGGTTGCCGCCAGTTCTTCCGAGCTGGATGCGTTCTGCTGGGTGGTCTGGCTCATCTGGCTTACCGCCGCGTTGATCTGGCCGACGCCGGCCGACTGCTCTTCCGACGCCGCCGTGATTTCCTGGACCAGGTCCGAAGTCTTGCGGATGTTCGGCACCATGCGGTCCAGCAGCGAACCGGCGCGCTCGGCCAGTTCGACGCTGCTGGTCGCGACTTCGCCGATCTCCTGCGCCGCCACCTGGCTGCGCTCGGCCAGCTTGCGCACTTCGGCTGCCACGACGGCAAAGCCTTTACCGTGCTCGCCGGCGCGCGCCGCTTCGATCGCGGCGTTCAGTGCCAGCAGGTTGGTCTGGTAGGCGATGTCGTCGATGATGCCGATCTGCCTGGCGATCTGCTTCATCGCGGTGACGGTGGCCTTGACCGCTTCGCCGCCTTCGGCCGCTTCGCGCGCCGCCTGGCCGGCCATGCCGTCGGTGACGCGGGCGTTCTCGGTGTTCTGCGAAATCGAGGCGGTCATCTGCTCCAGCGAGGCGCTGGTCTCTTCGACGCCGGCGGCCTGCTCGGACGCCGCCTGCGACAGCGACTGCGCGGTGGCGCTGACTTCTTCCGAAGCCGAGGCCAGCGACTGCGCGCTGCCGTTGACTTCACCGACCACCTGGGACAGCTTGTCCATGGTGTCGTTCGAATAGTCCTTCAGCTGCGCGAAGGCGCCCTGGTAGTCCTTGTCGATGCGGGTGGTGAGGTCACCCTCGGCCAGCGCGGACATCACGCGCACCACGTCGGCGATGCTGGCGCCGGTGGTCTCCACCAGCTGGTTCAGGCCATCGCCCATCTCTTTCTGGAAGCCCTGCATGCCGGCGGTATCGACGCGGGCGTCGAAGTTGCCGCGGTTGGCGGCTTCCACCACGGCGCGCTGGCCGGCGATCACCTGGCGCAGCTTGCCGACCATCTGGCCGACGGCGAACAGCATGCTGCCGCTGTCGCCCTTGCGGGTATGGACTTCGCCGGACAGGTCGCCGTCCGCGATGCGCTTGAGCAGCTCGGCCGCATAGGCCGGCTCGCCGCCCAGGGTGCGGGTCAGGCTCAGGGTGATCCAGAAGGCCATCGCGATCCCCATCAGGACGGCGGCTGCGCCCAGCACCACCAGCTCGTTGCGGATCTCGTTGTATTCGGCGCCGGTGGTCTTGCCCACGCCTTCCATCAATGAGTGCTGGTAGGCGATCAGCTTTTCGATCGCCCTGGTGTAGCCCACCTGCTGGGCTTCGACCTGGTTCACCAGCAGCTCGCGCGCTTCGTTCGTCTTGCCTTCGCTGGCGAGGCGGACGAACTGGTCCTGGCCGCCCAGGTACTTCTGGCGTTCCTCGACGATGGCCGCGAACAGCTGCTTGCCCTGCTCGGAGCGGATGCGCTGCTTCAGCTGGTCCATGCCGCCGATGACTTCCTTACGCGCCTCTTCGATGCGTGCCAGTTCGCGGCGGGTGGTATCGGCGCTGCCGGACACGACGATGTTACGCATGGCGATCGCGATGTCATGCAGGTCGCCGATCAGATCATAGGCCAAGACGACCTTTGGATATTTGTCGCCGACCATGTCGTCGACGTTGTCCTTGACGTTGGCCAGGCTGCGGATGCCCAGCAGGACGACGGCGGCCAGCAACAGGCTGACGACGCCGAAGCCCAAGGCGAGGCGGGTACTCACTTTCAGGTTACGGAACATGGTTTTCTCAGAATCGGGTGAAGTCGGTTTCGTCGATGCCCGCTTCGGCGGCGAAAGCCGGGTTCTGCATGGCGATGCCCTGGCGTTTCGGCGCCGACGTCATGCGTTGTGCGGGTGCGCGGCCGGATGGCTTGCGCGGCTGCGCGCCGGCCATGCCGCCCATGCCGTTCAGGCGGAAGAAGGCCATGGCCGCCTGCAGTTGCTCGGCCTGGCTGCTCATCTCTTCGGCGGTTGCCGCCAGTTCTTCCGAGCTGGATGCGTTCTGCTGGGTGGTCTGGCTCATTTGGCTTACCGCCGCGTTGATCTGGCCGACGCCGGCCGACTGCTCTTCCGACGCCGCCGTGATTTCCTGGACCAGGTCCGAAGTCTTGCGGATGTTCGGCACCATGCGGTCCAGCAGCGAACCGGCACGCTCGGCCAGTTCGACGCTGCTGGTCGCGACTTCGCCGATCTCCTGCGCCGCCACCTGGCTGCGCTCGGCCAGCTTGCGCACCTCGGCCGCCACGACGGCGAAGCCTTTGCCGTGCTCGCCGGCGCGCGCCGCTTCGATCGCGGCATTCAGTGCCAGCAGGTTGGTCTGGTAGGCGATGTCGTCGATGATGCCGATCTGCCTGGCGATCTGCTTCATCGCGGTGACGGTGGCCTTGACCGCTTCGCCGCCTTCGGCCGCTTCGCGCGCCGCCTGGCCGGCCATGCCGTCGGTGACGCGGGCGTTCTCGGTGTTTTGCGAAATCGAGGCCGTCATCTGTTCCAGCGAGGCGCTGGTCTCTTCGACGCCGGCAGCCTGTTCGGACGCCGCCTGCGACAGCGACTGCGCGGTGGCGCTGACTTCTTCCGAAGCCGAGGCCAGCGAGTGGGCGCTGCCGTTGACTTCACCGACCACCTGGGTCAGTTTCGCGATCATGTTCTTCATCGCGGCCAGCAGCTGGCCGGCTTCGTCGCGCGAGTTGGCCTGGATCTCCACGGTCAGGTCGCCGGCGGCCAGGCAGTCGGCCGCCGCCACGGCCTGGCGCAGCGGGCGGGTCACGGACAGGGTGATCATCGTAGCAATCAGCAGCGCCAGCAGCGCGGCGCCGGCGGTGATGCCGATCACCAGCTGGCGCGTTTCGGCATAGGTGTGAGCTGCTTCCTCGGCCAGCGACTGCATCTTCTCGCCCTGGTGCTTTGCCAGCTGGTTGGCGGCGTCGGTCAGCTCGCGGTTGTGGGGAATGACTTCCTTGGTGATCATGTCTGCCGCGCGCTGATGGTCGCTGCGCACCAAGCCGTAGAACTGGTTGTAGATCGGATCGAGCGTAGCCTGCTTATCGGCGATCTGCTTGAGCAGCTTCTTGCCAGTCTCGCTGGCTACTACCTTGTTCAGGTCGGCAAGACGGTCGGCCATGTCGCCGCGCAGCTTATCGATCACCTTGCGGTAGCGATCCACTTCGCTCTCGTCGTTGGTGAGCAGCATGCCACGCATCTGGCGTGGCGCATCGGTCACGTCGCGGATCAGGTCCTTGATCAGCACGACCTTCGGATATGCATCCGTTGTGATGGTCACGGTAGCCTTGTTCATGGCCTCCATGCGGCTGACGCCCAGCATGGAGATGGCCAGCAATAACAACAGTACCAGACCGAAGCCAAGGCCCAGGCGGATACCGATTTTCAGATTCTTAAGCACGATGGCTCTCCAGATCAGATAAGGAAGTAAACATGGCGGCCATGTCGAGGATCAGCGCCACCTCGCCGGTGCCGAGGATCGAGGAACCGGATAAAAAACGCGCGCCGGCGAACACTTTGCCGAGCGGCTTGATCACGGT
Organism: Massilia sp. Bi118; assembly: GCF_918697865.1. Lineage (GTDB taxonomy): Bacteria > Pseudomonadota > Gammaproteobacteria > Burkholderiales > Burkholderiaceae_D > Telluria. The sequence continues at coordinate 11,206 of NZ_CAKKMV010000007.1, forward strand.
CTGGAATTCGCCGAGCAGGTTGTCGACGACCAGGCCGGCGCGGCGGCTGCCGTAGCGCACCACGACGATGCTCTGGCGCCGCCCCGGCACGCCTTCCAGCCCGAAGCGCTCGCGCAGGCGCAGGTAGGGCAGGGGATGGCCGCGCAGGTCGACCCAGTCGCAGCCGGGCTGCTCGCGGAATTCGATGCATTCCTCGACCATCTCCATCGGGATCACGAAGGTCGACTTGCCGACGCCGACCTGGAAGCCGTTGATGATCGCCAGCGTCAGCGGCAGGCGCACGGTGACCGTGGTGCCCACGCCTTCACTGCTGGAAATCTCCACGCTGCCGCGCAGGGCGACGATGTTGCGCTTGACGACATCCATGCCGACCCCGCGGCCGGACAGGTTGGTCACCTGCTCGGCGGTCGAGAAGCCGGGTTGGAAGATCATGTTGAAGATTTCGCGGTCGGTGTAGGTCCGGCCAGGCTCGGCCAGGCCGCGTTCGATGCCCTTGGCCAGGATGCGCTCCCGTTTCAGGCCGCCGCCGTCGTCGGCCACTTCGATCACGATGCTGCCGGAGTCGTGGTAGGCGTTCAGCGACACGGTGCCATGTGCCGGCTTGCCGCGCGCGACGCGCACGTCGGCCGGCTCGATGCCGTGGTCCATCGCATTGCGCACCAGGTGGGTCAGCGGGTCGCCGATCTTCTCGACCACGGTCTTGTCCAGTTCCGCGTCCTCGCCGTTCACCTGCAGGCGGATGTCCTTGTCCAGCTCGCGCGAGACGTCGTGCACCACGCGCTGGAAGCGGTTGAAGGTGGCGCCGATCTTCACCATGCGCAGCTGCAGCGCGCTATCGCGCACCTCTTCGACCAGGCCGGACAGGGTCGAGGTGCATTCCAGCAGTTCCGGGTTCTGCACGCGGCGCGCCACCAGGCTGGTGCGGGCGCCGGCGATGATCAGTTCACCCACCAGGTCGATCAGGCGGTCGAGCTTGTCGGCGTCGACGCGCACGCTGCGCTTTTCCTGCTGCGGCTTGCCTTCCCTGGCCTGGCGCTCGCGGACGGGCGCCGGCGCTTCGGCGGCCGGCGCTTCGACTGGCGCAGGTGCGGGCGCCATTTCCTTCACGGCCACCGGCGCGATGCGGATCTCGCAGTCGTCGCGCACGAAGTCGAACACGCCATCGATGGTGGCTTGCGGTTCGCTGCTGGCGAAGCCGATCGCGAAGCCGAGGTAGCAGGATTCGGGATCGAATTCGTCGGCGGCCGGCAGGCGGTCGGCTTGCAGTTCGAGGCGCGTGATGCTGCCCAGCTGGGACAGGTAGCGGATGAAGGACAGCGGGTCCATGCCGTTGCGCAGGACGTCGGCGCCGAAGCGCAGGTTGATGTCCCATTCCTGCATGCCTTCGGCAAGCTGCGCCGGTGCTGCTTGCAGCGCGGCCGTGACGGCGGGCGCGCCGCCGCCATCCAGGTAGCCCTGCAGCGCGGCGACCAGCGGTCCGCCGGTTTCGATCAGCGATGCATCCCGGTCCAGCATGCCGCGTTCGACGGCGTCGACCAGCGCGCCGATATGGTCGCAGCATGCCAGCAGCAGCGCCACCAGTTCATCGGTGACGGGAACGTGGCCGTCGCGCACCTTGTCCAGCACGCTCTCGGCCACGTGGGTGAACTCGACCACCGGGTCGAGGCCGAACATGCCGGCCGAACCCTTGATGGTGTGGGCCGCGCGGAAGATCGCGTTGACGGCATCGGAGCCGTCATGGGCGACCGCCAGCAGCGCGTTCTCCATCTGCTCGAGCAGCTCGCGGCTCTCGGCAATGAAGGTATGCATCACCTGGTCGATATTCATGCCGCGGCTCCGTCGAGGTCCATGCCGAGCAGGGCGAACACGTCGTGCACGGCGGCGCTGGCGGCAGGCACCGCCAGGCGCTTGCCGAGGCGGGCTGCTTCCTGGCGCGCCATCAGCAGCAGCTGCAGGCCGGCGCTGTCGAATTCGGTCACGGCGGACAGGTCGAGCGCCGGCGCCTCAAGCGCGCGCACGGCGTCCAGCAGCGCGGGCTTGAGCTCCGCGGCGCGGTAAATCGTCATCTCGCCTTCGACCCGCATGATCAGCCCATCGTCAGCTTCTGGACCGCCGCCAGCAGGGCTTCCGGCTTGAAGGGCTTGACCATCCAGGCGCGCGCGCCGGCGGCCTTGCCCTGTTCCTTCTTCTCTTCCTGCGATTCGGTGGTGAGCATCAGCACCGGCGTGAACTTGTAGGCCGGGCGGGTCTTCAGTTCGCGCACGAAGGCGATGCCGTCCATGTTCGGCATGTTGACGTCGCTGATGATCAGGTTGACCTTCTGGCCGCCCAGGGCGCCAAGGCGGACCAGGGCATCGTTGCCGTCGCAGGCCTCGATGACTTCATACCCCGCCTGCCTGAGCGCGATGCCGACGACCTGGCGGATCGAGATCGAGTCGTCCACCACCATGATGGTTTTTGCCATTGTTATTCCTAGAAAAAGGTGATTTCTTCGGCCTGCTGCGGCGCAGGCTGCGGGTTGCTGCGGTGGAGCGAATGTTCTTCGGCCATCGCGTAGGTGCTTTCGAGTTCGGCCAGCAGCGCGCGCGCGTCGATGGGCTGCATCGCCTCGCTCGACTGGCGCGCGTGCTCGTCCAGGTAGGACGGCAGGCGCGCGATGTTCTGCTGGACGTGCGACAGGATCTGGCTGACGCGGTCCTGGAACTGCAGCTGGACCAGGGCATCGCCGACTTCGGCCTGGATGCCGGCGCTCTCGCGCTGCAGCAGGTCGGAGGACTGCACCAGCGCGTCGGTCACGCCGCGCAGCGAGGACAGCACGCCGCCGATCTTCGCTTCCGATGCCTGCACCGCGCAGGTCTCGGCGCGCATCGATTCGCCGGCGGCCTTGCAGGTGGCGTCGATCGCGGCGCTGATCTGGCCGACCTGCTGGGCGATGTGCTTGCCGGCGTCGGCGGAACGGTTGGACAGGGTGCGCACTTCGTTGGCGACCACGGCGAAGCCGCGTCCCGCCTCGCCGGCGCGCGCCGCCTCGATGGCCGCGTTCAGGGCCAGCAAATTGGTCTGCCAGGCGATGCTGGCGACGTCCGCCGCCATTTCCTGCAACTGCGCGGTGATCTGCTGCAGGCCTTCGATCTTGCCGACCATCTGCTGCTTGCTGGCGGCGGCGCTGGCCAGCATGTCCAGCAGCGAGCGCAATTCCTTCTCGCTGGCGGCGAACACGTCGACCAGGTCGCCGCCTTCATGCTGGCGCGCCGCGCCGGACGCCGCCAGCGCCTGTTCGAGCTTGATGACGATGCTGGAGAAGCGTTCGACCAGCGCCACCACCGCCGTCTCCATCTGCGAGCGCGAGGCGTCGATGTGCGAGGTCCAGACGCCGGCGACCTGTTCACCGAACTGCTGGCGGCTGGCCAGGTAGCCATCCGCGCTTGCCGCGGGCGCCGAGTCTTTCGGCGCGAACAGCGCGGCAGCCGCGCCGGCCGCGAGAAGGGCCGCGGCGATCAGCCAGCCATGCCAGTGCCAGCCGGCCAGCGGCACGATGGCGCAGCTTGCGGCGGCTGCCACGAACAAGGGATAAAAGGCGTGCAGGGGGCGTTGGCGCATGACGCGTCGCTCCGTAAGTGAGTCAATATGGGGGCGTGCAAATAGTGTTTGCTCGTAGGAAATATCCTACAGGGCAGATCATTGCAGAGAGTGTTGCTGTAGCGCAAGCACTTATCGCAGCATTTGTGACTTGTGTATGCAAATACGCGACACATCACGTAACGAATAGCTAACTAATTGTTAATGTTAGATATTTCTTCTGCAATTGGTCATTTGGAGTGACGTGGGAAAGCCAGGGAGCAATGCGGCCCGCTGTTCAGGGCGCGGCAGGTCGGCATGCGCTGAGCGGGCGCATGGAAGGATTGACAACACATCGTACTTGTTATGTGAGCAATAATACCCGTACACTTGGTGCTGGCACCCGAACATGGAATTCAGCGCATGAATAGCGAGTTCATCACCTCTGTCCCCTACCTTCACACGGAACGACTCCTGCTTCGTGAATATCGGCGGGAGGACTTCGAGCTATTCGCAGCGCATTTGGCCGACCCTGTCAGCTCGGCCCACCTCGGCCCGTCCGACCGCCATGCCGCATGGCGCATCTTCTGTTCACAGGCAGGACTGTGGCTCCTGCATGGCGCCGGATGGTGGACTGTCGAGGAAAAGGAGACCGGTCAAGTCGTCGGAACTGTTGGCGCGTTCTTTCGCGAGGAATCGACGGTGATGGAGCTTGGCTGGAATACCTGGCGTGCCTTTGGGGGCCGGGGATTCGCGAACGAAGCGGCGGCGGCAGCCGTGAACCATGCGCTCGAGATCCGGCGCGAACCGAAAGTGCGGGCTCTCATCGCTTCAGCCAATGCATCGTCGCTGCGCGTTGCCAGGCGCCTTGGCCTGGCTTATGAAGCGGACACCGAGATATACGGTAAAGCGGTCGGGGTCTATACGCGGGAACGGGAAGGCTCGGCTGTTTAAGCCCGCAGGATCACACGAATCGAGGGCTTTCTACCAACACTCCTGTTGCCGCGGCAGAATGCGGTCCGGGTTCTGGATGAGGTCCCTGAAGACCGGTGTGATGAGCTGGTCGTTGCCGAACGCCTTTTCTGTTTTGCCGTTCCGCATGTATGATCCACAAGCTCGGCCTGAGCCTTGCAGTGTTTGCCAACGGAAAGCAACGATGAGAAGCATTTTACCTATCTGTTCAACACCAGGGCTGATAGCTGTGTTGGCGCTGTCTCTTGTAGCCTGCTCTACACCAAAAGTTCAGCCAACGAAAGCTGGTGGGCGGTACTACCTCAACGATGGTCCACCAAAAGGCGTAACGCAGGCACAGATTGATGCAGTCAAGGAGCCTGTACCCAGGGTAGAGCGGTTTGTCTCCGGTACGCTCAAGCCATATGTTGCTATGGGAAATAGCTACCGGCCGATGAACAAGTTAATGCCCTACCATGCGCGTGGCGTGGCAAGCTGGTACGGAACCCGTTACCACGGATTGCCGACGGCAAGCGGTGAACTCTACGACGTGATGAAGCTCACGGCTGCGCATCCGGTCCTTCCCATCCCGTCGTATGTCAGGGTTACCAACGTCGAGAACGGTCGGACGCTCATCGTTCGCGTGAACGACCGAGGCCCGTTCCTTTCTGACAGGATCATTGATCTATCGTACGTGGCCGCAGCCAAGCTCGGCTATGCGGCGAAAGGCAGGGCGCTGGTCGAGATCGACGTAATCCTGCCATAAAGACCTCAGAACTTCATCTCCAGCGTCGCACGCAGCACCGGCGAACCCGGATAAACAGTGCGGCTGCGCTGGGTGCCGCTGCCGGCCACGGTATAGCTGTTCTCGCTGATGTAGTCCTGGCAGAGCAGATTGGACGCCGCCAGGCGCAGCTGGTTCCTGGGGTTCAGCTTCCACAGCGCGTACAGGTCGAGATCGCGGCGCACGCTCTCGTAGCTGACCTGGTTGGCCGACACGCGCACCTCGCCGCCGTTCTTGAAAACGAAGCTGCCCCCTAGGCTGAATGCACCGAGCTTGTAGTCGGCGCCCAGCGTGGCCGACAGCGGGGTCTGGTCCATCAGGCGGTTGTGCGGTCCGGGGATCCCGTCGACGTTCGACCAGTTGCGCGACAGGCTGGCGCGCAAGTCGAGGGAGGTGGTGGTGTCGATCACGGCCTTCAGCGGGAACTTGGCCTCGAGCTCGAGCCCGCGCGTGCGCGCACGGCCGGTGTTCATGAGACGCGACACCCAGCGGCTGCCTTCCAACACGGTCTGGTTGCGCAGGTTGTTGTCGATGTTGCGGGCCGAGGCGCTGATCGATACCAGCGCGCCCTCGGCCCAGTAATGCTCCCAGGCGGCGTCGACGCCGAGCGCCAGCTCCGGCTTCACGTTCGGGTTGCCGATCGAATCGGGATCGGTCTGGCTGTTGTTGGCCGAGGTGAAGCGGTGCGGGACCAGCCTTTGCACAGGAAGCGCGCGGTAGGTGCGGGTGAGCGCGAAGCGCAGCTGGTCGCCCTTCGTATCGGGAAGCTTGTACAGGGTCTGGAACAAGGGACTCAGCACGCTCGAGCGCTTGTGCACGGTCGCGAAGGTATTGCCCTCGACCCGGGTCCGGATGCCTTCCCAGCGCGCGCCCAGGTAGACCGACCACTGCGGCGTCACGTTCCACTCATCCTGGCCATACACGGCCAGGCGCGTCACATTGGCGGTGTAGGACTCGTCGCCGCCCGGCGGCACCACGTCGGGCTGCTGGTAGTCGCGGACGCGGCGCGAATCGGGTGAGGTCAGCTCGCCGCCGTCCCAGCCGAAGGCGAGCGCATGGCCTTCCCGGCTGGCGCTGGTGAACTTGCCCGTCGTGCTCAGGCCGTGCACGCTGTTATGCGACTGGACCAGTTCACGCAGCGCATTCGCACCCGTAGCCGCGGCAGTGCGATACGTCGAGAGAGGGTTGTTGCCGGCGGTGGCGACCAGCTTGGCGTCGAGCTTTGCGCCGGAGTCGTATTTGTGCGTCCAGTTGACTTCCTGGCGCAGCAGCCTCTGGATGCTGCTCGTGGTCTGGACCAGGTCCGGATAGGGCGGCGGCGGGCCCAGTTCCGTGTCGACCAGCGTGTGGACGCCGTTCTCGAAATGGTTGAAGTTGGCGAGGGTCTGGAAGACCAGCGAGTCGCCGTTCGCAAGGGTCCAGATCAGGCGCGGGCTCAGGTTGAGCATCGTGATGCGCCCGCTCTCGGGCAGGCGTGCCAGGCGCAGGCCGTCTTCGATGCCGGATGCATCGGCATGCCCTTCGACGTTGTGCACCGTGCGCGAATAATGCTCGTGCCTGACATTGGCCGTGACCGACCAGGCCAGCCGGCCCGCCTTGTCGGCCAGTTGCAGGTTGGCGTTCGGCCCCATGAAGTCGCGGGCATGGGAGTAGCCGAGTTTCAGCTCGCGCTGCCCGGCCTTGACCGTCTTCTTCAGCACGATGTTGATGGTGCCGGCAATCGACTGGGTCGAGTATTCGGCGGTGGCGGCGCGCAGCACCTCGATGCGCTCGATCAGGTCCGGGGCCAGCGAATCGAGGGTGAAGCCGGGCGGGGTTCTATCGCCATTGAGCAGGATCTGCGTGTAGCCGGCGCCCAGGCCGCGCATGCGCACTTCGCTGCCGCGCCCACCGTTGCCGCTCACCGTCACGCCAGGCACGCGCTTGAGCACATCGAGCAGATTGGTATCGCCGTACTTGACGATCTCGTCGCGGTTGACCACGATCTTGCTGGCGGTGTCGTCGCGGCGCGGATCGTAGGCCTCGAGCGAGCCGCGCACCTCGACCTGCTGGGTCTTGTTGTCCTTCGCATCCTTGCCGATCGCGGATTGCTGGGCATGCGCGGGGACGGCGGCCATGGTCATGGACAAGGCGGCGGCGACGGCTGCGGTGAGGACGTTTATGTGAATCGATGGATGGGGAAATGCGCGTTTCACAGGGTCCTGGCAATTTTTAGTGGGCGTGTGTGGCGATCGGATTTGCCACAAGTTAGCACTATAAACTGCTGTTGACAAGAAGTTATTGCTTTCAGCGCAAGAGCTTCAGTCCCGGCGGTAGCGCATCCCCGAACATGCGCGTGGCGCTGGCCTGGTCCAGCTCGACCACCTCGCGCACTATCGCCGCCCAGCTGGCAGGCGCGCCGCTGGCGCCCAGCTTGTGCAGCACCTGCTGGCGCAAGGCTTCGCCGATGTCGCGCGAGCGGTCGCCGGTCTTGCGCGCGATGTGGGCGGCGGCAAAGCCGGCCGGCTCGATGCGCTTCCAGTCCAGCTGCATCAGGATCTCCAGCCAGCGCTCGGCCGCTGCGATGGTCGCGACTTCGTGGGCGCTGGATTGCAGCGACTGGCGCGCGCCGACCCTCGCCAGGGCCCACAGGTAGCGGGCGTAGGTGGCGGCGGTCTTCGGATCGGGTTTGGGCGAGGGCGGAATCGCCATGATCTGCTGCAGCATCCAGTCTCCGATCTCCACCTTGTAAGCGGAGGGGATGCGTTCGAGCGAGGCGCCCAGGCGCAGCATGTCGTCCTCGCTGCCGTCGACCAGGGTGATGGGACGCTTGGCGCGGTCCGCGGGTTCGGCTTGCAGGTTGAAGGCGAAGTCGTCGAGCAGGCGCAGTTGCGCCTCAAGGGCGAGGCCGCCGGCCACGCGCCGCCACAGGGTCCACCATTCGGCGCGCACCTGGCTGTCCTTGTGGTACTGGACGCCGGTGTCGAACAGGGCCCACAGCTGCTCGATGCGCCACTCGTCGAGCGGATGGCCGAAGCCGGGGCGCAGGCACCAGCCGGCCAGGTTGAGCCACACGCGTTCGTGTTCGCTTGATCTGCGCCGGCCCTTGGCGCGCTCCATCAGCGCGTCGAACAGGCGGCGCAGCAGCGGCGTCTCCCAGCGTTCGCGCGAGCCGAGCAGGTGTTCGAGCGTGCCGCGCAGCTGGCGCACTTCGCGGCTTTCGACCTGCTGGTTGCGGCTGCCGAAGATGCGGTCGATGCGCTGCAGGGCCTCAATGAGGCGGGCCGGCACGGCGCTATCGCCTGCGTCTTCATCTTCCGTCTGGTCTTCCGCGCCGCGCAGTTGAAACTCGAGCTTCCAGCGCTGGCCGCTGCCATCCTCGGCCACGCAATGCACTTCCAGCGTGCCGACCTCGGACAGCGAGGCCGCCAGCTGCACCGGCATCTCGTTCTTCGTCCCCGCCGTTTGCGCGCGCAGCACGGTGGCGATGGCCGGCAGGCGCACGACCTCCGCCGGGTCCAGCGCGAGCAGCTCGCCCGGCCGCGGCGGCGCGCCCTGCGGATCGGCGGTCGTCGAGACCAGGTGGAAGCGCACCGGCCGTCCCAATCTCAGGCCGAAGCTGCGTTCCGTCAGGCGCACTTCGACCCCGGGCTTTTCGCCGCGCGGCAGCAGGCAGACGGCGTTCAGGCGGCCGGCCTGCAGGGCGTCGTCCAGCAGCAGGAAGTAGCTGCGCGCCGAGCCGCTCTCGATGGCCGGGGCCAGGCCCTGGCGCGCGAGCGAGTAGGCGACCGCGCCGCGCGCCACGGCGACGTCAGGGTCGAGGTTGTGCAGCACGCGAATGGATGCGCCGCGCCACGCCGACAAGGTGTCGGCCAGGCGCTGCGCCAGCGGTGCGCCGCGGAAGACGCCGCCGTTCAGCAGCAGCGTGTCCGGGACGGGCAGGCTGTCGTCGTCGTCGATACCGAGCGCTTCGCGCGCGGCTTGCGCATGCTGGCGCAGGAAGTCGACCAGGTGGCGCGTGATGGCCGGATCGCTGGCGTAGGGCAGGCCGAATTCGACGATGCCGGCGCGTGCGCGCCTGGCGCCGTCCTGTGCTTCGTTGAGCGGGAAGAAGCCGTCCAGCACGATGCGCGTGATGTCTTCGCGCGTAAGTGGGACGCTGCGGCTGGCGCCGATCAAACGCGAGCCGCTGCCCAGCAGGGTCACGTTGACCCGTTCCGGCGCATCCGGCGCCAGCAGCTGTTCCTTGGCCGCGCGGCAGCGCTCCGTGAGCTGGGCCAGGCGGGCGGCCGACAGGCGTTGCTGGCTTTGCTGACCGTCTTGCGAGGCGAGGCGCGATTCGACCAGGTGGGCCAGCGCCAGGTCCATATTGTCGCCGCCCAGGATCAGGTGGTTGCCGACGCCGATGCGGCTCAGCTTGGGGACGCCGTCTTCGAGTTCCACCTTGACCAGGCTGAAGTCGGTGGTGCCGCCGCCGACGTCGGCGACCAGCACCAGGCGCGAGGCCGCGAGTTCCTCGACCAGGGTATCGCGGTGGCGCTGCAGCCAGTCGTAAAGCGCGGCCTGCGGCTCTTCCAGCAGGCGCAAGGAGGGCAGGCCGGCCAGGCGCGCCGCTTCCAGGGTCAAAGCGCGCGCGCCTTCATCGAAGGAGGCGGGAACGGTCAGGACCAGGTCCTGCTTTTCCAGTAAATGATCGGGATGGCGCGCGTTCCAGGCCGCGCGCAGATAGGCGAGGTAGCTGGCGCTGGCGGCCAGCGGCGAGACCTTGGGCACCTCCTCGGGCGCGCCCCAGGGCAGGATGGGAGCAGTGCGGTCGACCCCGTGATGGGACAGCCAGCTCTTGGCAGATGCAACTAACCGACCAGGAGTGTGGGCGCCCAGCAGGCGGGCAAGCCGGCCGACCACGGCATCGGATACGCCGGCCAGATCGCCGGACACATCGCCGGGCACAGGCGCGGCTGACCAGGGCAGCTGCAGCGCGCCGGCAGGCAGTTCGCCCGCCGCCGGATGGTAGCGGGCGGAGGGCAGCAGCGGCGCCGGCGCCACTTCGCCGGGCGCCACCAGCTGTTCGATGGCGAAAGTCTCGACCTGCTGCATGCCCGGCGCCGCGTAGGCGAGCACCGTGTTGGTAGTGCCGAGGTCGATGCCGACCAGCCAAGCCGGCGCTGCTGCCGATGTGCCCACGAGCGCTTTAATGCTGCTCGGTGGCGCGGACGTCGAACTCGACCTTCCAGCGCTGGCCTTCGCGCGAGACCGCGATCAGCTCCAGCGTGCCAGCCTCGGTGGCCAGCGCGTGCAGCTTGACCTGGGCCACGTCGCCCGGGGTGCGGCCTTCGGCAGGCAGCTCGGCCTGGATTTCGTTCAGTTCCTGCAGTTCGTCCGGGCCCCAGAACTCCAGCACTTCGCCGATGCGGTCCTGGCGGCGCACGGTCGAACCGAAGAAGCGGAAGTGCACCGGTTCGCCGACCACCAGGCCGAATTCCTGGCCCGGCAGTTCCAGCTCGCTGCCTTCTTCCATGCCGAAGGGCGCCACGCACAGGGCGGTAATCGGGGGGTCCATGCCGGGGATGGCCGGCATCGACGATTCCACGCCGACGTAGTAGGAACGGGCCGTGCCGCCGCGGATGCGCACGCCGCCGCCGCGCCGCGCATAGCCGTAATAGGCCGCGCCGCGCGCCACCGCCAGGTCGAGATCGGCGCCTTCCAGCATGCGCGCCGGTTCCGCGCCTTCCATGTACAGCCAGTCGTTGATGGTGTCCATCACGCGCTGGGCCAGGATGTCGGACTTGAACACGCCGCCGTTGAACAGCACCGCGGTCGGATGCAGGAAGCTGTGCTCAGGATTGACCTTGCCGCTGAAGCCTTCCAGCTCCGCGGTGGCGCCGGCCTGGCGCGCCAGGAAGGCGGCCAGGTGGCGGGTGACCGCGGCATCCTGCGCGTAGGGCAGGCCCAGTTGCGTCAGGCCGGCGCGCGTACGCACGGCCGGGCGCGCGCTCGCTTCCACGCGCGGGAAGAAGCCGTCGGTGATGAAGGCGGTGACTTCGTCGCGCGTGAGTTCGGTGCGGATCGAACCGCCGATCAGCTTCGAGCCGCGGCTCGGCACCACGATCGGCCAGGTGGTGGCATTCGCGTCGGCCAGCAGGTGCTCCTTGGCGCCGCGGCAGGCGTAGGTCAGGGCGCGCATCTGCCAGGCGTCGAGCTGGGTGCCGTTGGCCTGCAGTTTTCTCGCCACCAGGTGCGCCAGCGCGAGGTCCATGTTGTCGCCGCCCAGCAGGATATGGTCGCCGACCGCCACGCGGTGCGGTTCCAGGTTGCCCTCGCGTTCGAGGATGGCAATCAGCGAGAAGTCGCTGGTGCCGCCGCCGACGTCGACCACCAGCACGATGTCGCCGGCTTTGACCTGCTTGCGCCAGCGGCCTTCGCTGCCCTGGATCCAGCTGTACAGGGCCGCCTGCGGTTCTTCGAGCAGGGTCGGTGCGTTGTAGCCGGCGTCGCGCGCCGCCTCGGCGGTCAGCTCGCGCGCCACCGGATCGAAGGAAGCCGGAATGGTCACGGTGACGGCCTGCTGGTCGAAGGGCGCTTCCGGATGCGCGGCGTTCCAGGCATTGCGGATGTGCTCGAGGTAGCGGGTCGATGCGGCCAGCGGCGAGACGCGCTCGACTTCTTCCGGGGCGTCCGACGGCAGGATCGCGGCGCGGCGGTCCACGCCCGGGTGCGAGAGCCAGCTCTTGGCCGAGGAGACGAGGCGGATCGGGGTGCCGGCGCCGCGGCTACGCGCCATTTCGCCAACCACGGGCGCTGCTTGCCCATCGGTCCAGGGCAGGGCCAGCTCGCCCTGCGCCAGTTCGTCCGGGTGTGGCAGGTACATGAAGGAGGGCAGCAGCGGCAGCGCCTCGACGGTGCCGGGGCCGCTCAGCTGCGGAATCGGCAGCACGCCCTGGTCGGCCTTCTCGCCGTCGCTGGCCTGCAGGTCGACGTAGGAGAGGGCGCTGTGGGTGGTGCCGAGGTCGATGCCGATCGCGTAGCGCGCGGTTTCCATCGTTTCCATATTTGCGCTCACAGCTCCACCTCCGCCGGCGCGATGATGCTGGCGTCGTGCTTGTCGGCCAGCTGCGGCAGGCTCACCTTCGATGCGCGCCAGCCGCGGTGGCTCAGGGTGCCGGTGAACGGCGCCTTGCCGACCACGTTGCCGGTCAGGCGCACGCTGGCGGCGTCGAAGCCTTCCGGCAGGGTGAGGCGCGCGCCTTCGAGTTCGGCGCGCACCGGTTCGATGGTGAAGTGCTCGCGCAGCACGCGGGCGCAGCCTTCGTGCACGACGCGGGCGGCGGCGCCGATGTCGGCGTCGCTGTAGACGGTGATGTTCTCGTTGGCGAAGTCGATCAGGCGGGCTTCGCGCTGCAGCAGGGACAGCAGCTGCAGGGCGGCGTCGGGCGTTGCCACGCGCAGCGGGGCCGCGGTGGGCGCAGGTGTCGGTGCAGGCGCCGGCGCGGGTGCGGGCGCCGCTACGGGCGCGGCGATCGGGCCGATCTGGTCATCGCGCACGCGCGCGGCGAATTCGGCGTCGCCCAGGGTCTTGAAGAAGGCGCCGAAGGCGAGGGAAAGCCGGCTCCAGAAGGAGGGCAGGTTGGTCGGTTGGCTCATGTTCTTGTGTTGTCCGGTCCATGAAAGCGGGCATGATACCAGTTAGGCAAACATCGATGGCGCGATGCAGCAATCAGATGGCGGGATCGCCCGGGGATGGCGTATCGTCGGAAGGCGCAGCCGGTGTTTCGGCGGCGCGCGCCAGCAAGGCCCGCGCATAGGCGTCGAAATCGTCGAGGCCGCGCTTGATGATGGTGACCAGGGCCGGCAGCGGCGAGGCCTGGTAGTCCCAGTCGGCGCGGCAGAATTCGCCGGTGCGCTTCAGGTCCTCGCCCAGGGCAGGGTCCAGCCAGCCGTTTTCTTCCAGCAGCGAGATCACCTCGCGCTCGTCGTGGGCCGGGCCCAGGCCGGCGTGGGCCAGCACGTAATCGCCCATCTCCACCGCCGCTTCCCAGGCGCGGATCACGTTCAGCGTGGCCGCGTCCTGGCGCGTGATGTCGCCCACGAAGGTGGTCGGGTCCTTCTCGTACTCGTCGCGGGCACGCTTGATGCAGCGCTCGATGGTGCCCGTCTTGCTGACCAGCAGATCGTTGTCCATCGCCTCTCCTATTGGTTCGGTGTCTACCTTACAACAGGAACATCAATGCTGCCACACAGGTGGGACCGAGCGCACCCAGCAAGAGCCAGACGGCCCCGATCGATTCGTCGGCGAAACCGTGGCGCAGCAGGGCCGCGCCGGCCGGATTCGGGGCGTTGGCGATCACCGTCAGGCCGCCGCCGCCCACCGCGCCCGCCACCAGCATGTATTTCTCGTGCTCGGACAGGCCGGTGATCAGGGAGCCGAGGTAGGTCAGGGCGGCGTTGTCGGTGACCGCCGTCAGGCCGAGGGCGCCGAAGAACAGTGCGGTCGGGCCGAGGCTGGAGACGATCGGCTGCAGCCACCATTGCTGCATGCCGCCCAGCACCACCAGGCCGGCCAGGAAGAAGCCGACCAGCAGGCCTTCCTTCAGGATCAGCGGCGACTGGTAGCGGTCGTAGGCCTGGGTAAAGCCGAGGAACAGCAGGAACAGGCCGATGAACAGCACCGGGTGGTGGGCCAGCAGCACGACGGCCGCCAGGAAGGCCAGGTGGATCAGCGCCACCAGCGGCGGCACCGGCGCCGTTTCGCCGTCGACGGAGGCATCGAGCTGGCGCAGGTGGGAGCGCAGCAGGAAGGTGACGACGGTGGCGTTGACGAGCACCGCGAGCAGCGCGCGCCAGCCGAAATGGCTCAGCATGTAGAGGCTGTCCCAGCCCCAGGTGCCGGCCACCATCAGCACCGGCGGCGCGGCATAGGAGGTCAGGGTGCCGCCGATCGAGACGTTCACGAACAGCACGCCCAGCGCGCCGTACTTCAGCCATTCGGGCATGCCCTGGCGGAACACGGTGGGCGCCAGCATCAGCGCGGCTAGGGTCATCGCGGCCGGCTCGGTGATCAGGGAGCCGGCCAGCGGCACCAGGGCCAGGGCCAGCCAGGCCTGGGCTACTTCGGAGCGCACCGGGGCCAAGCGGGCCAGCATGCGTAGCAGGGCGCGCGCCGCTTCCAGTACGGGGCGCGAGGCGGCCACCACCATCACCACGAACACGAATAGCGGCTCGGCGTAGTGGCGCGACTCGGCATAATCGACCGCCGCCGCGCCGCCGTCGACCACGGCCATGAAGACCATCAGCACGAAGGCCCAGAAGCCGAACACGACCTCGACCTCGCCCAGCAGGTGGAACAGGCCGGCATGGCGCGGGTGCTTGTGCGCCAGCACTTCGAACAAATGGGTCGAGAAGGTGTGCAGCAGGGCCAGGACGAACAGGACCAGTCCGATGGTTTGCATGGTGGTGGTCATGGCTGGGCTCCGCTCAATACGATTTTGGTGACGAAGAATCCCAGCTGCCTTTGATCGCCGCTTGCCGGGACAGGATTTTTTACTGGCACATTGCGCAACTCGACGATGGATCGTCCTTCATGGTTTCGCAGAGCGCCTTTCACGGAAATGGGAAGGCCGCGGTCCAGCGCATAACGTCCCAGCTGGACGCCGTTCAAGGACACCTCCGTTTCCATGCCGGGGGCAACATACTGGCCGTGGATGCGCAGTGTTTTATACGGCAGGTTCGAAGGCGGCGTGATCTCGAATTGCGCGACCGGCGCCACGGTCCAGATGCCGTCCCAGTTGGCGCCGCCGAATTCCACGCTGCCCCAGCCCTGGGTGAATCTGAGGGTTGCGGCATCCGCGAAGTCTTTGGCGCCGTAGACGGCATCTTCGGTCAGCATCGGATTGCAGACCGGGGCGTCATTCAGGTAAGCCCAGCCATCGTCGACGGTGGCGAAGCGCGTATCGGGGGACAGCTCTTTGCTTTTACCGCAGATTTTCGGGCCGATTCCCTTGTTTTCCAGGTTGAAGCCGATTTTCGTAACTTTGCCATTGACGGTGTAATACAGGACGCTGTCCTTGGGCAGCGAACCTTCGCGGTTGCGCAGGCGCTCCGAAAAGATTTCGAATACCGGGTTGTAGGCTGCCGGGAACCTGGCGAGGAAGAATTTGGCGACGCGGCTGAATTGCACATAACTGTATTGCCGCTCCATCCAGGTGGCGCCGGCCTGGGCCAGCAGCACGGCCAGGATCAGGGCTTTCGGCACTGCGTTTTCCCTGGCGTAGAGCAGGCAGCCGAACAGGATGGGCATGGCCGCCCAGAACGCATAGCGCATCATGCCCGAGGCGCCGGAATTCCAGTTGGCGGCCGATAGCGCGGGCAGCGCCAGCGCAATCGAAAAGAGGGCGCAGCAGCAGGCCAGGATGCGCATCGACGCTGTTTTCGCGAACAGGACGATCAAGGCCAGCGATGCGAACAGCGCCGGCACGCCGATGAGCATGCCCTGGTTCAGGTCGAAGAAGAAAGAGAACAGGCGGATCCCGCCGATCAGGCGCGGATCGGTGGCCACCGTCGCGATCAGGCTGGGCACGCCGAATTCGGCCAGGCTGAAGAGAACCGGCAGGGCAAACAGCAGGACGAGGATGGCGAGCGAAACGGTCTCGCGCGCCGATGGCAGGCTGCGCTTGTAGAAGAATTTGAAGACGGGCGCAAAACCTGCAAACAGCACCAGCGAAGGATTCTGCATGGCCGCGAGTCCGACCAGCACGCCGGCTGCAATCAGCGCTTGCGTGGCATACAGCATCGACCCCGCCAGAAGGGCTGCCGCCGTCATTGCTTCCGGGCTGCACCAGTCCCAATAAAGCAGGCCGCCGCAGCAGAAGAACAGCGCGATCGTGATGGCGGCGCCATTGCGCGACCTGAAAAAGTCGAAAGCGGCCAGGCCGAGGATGAAAATGAAGGCCAGGTTGACGAACTGGTAGCACTTGAAAGGCGGAATACCGAGCTTGTCGAAGACTGCATACGGAATGGCGGCCAGCGCCGAATAGGCGAAGAAATGGAGCGAGTAATAAGCGCCATCGTGGCCGCGGTAGATGGCGGGCGCGGGATTGTCGGCGTTCTTGCGGATGCCTTCTTCCAGTTCCTGGTAGAAGGCGGAAAACGAGGGCTCCGGATTCAGGCGCTTTGCTTCCTGAATATCCGATAAGCGAATCGCCGGCGTGCCATGCGATGCCAGGGCGATGGTCATCACGCCATATTCGGCAAAATCGCCGGTCTTGTTGGGCGGCCGCAGACAGAACAGCAGCAGGAAAGCGGCGAACAGGGCGATGCCGAACAGGCGGCGCCCGGAAATGGATGGGTGCTCGAGGATGGGGGATTTCTGGTATTGCCTGCTTAAGGTCTTGAACATGGGCCTGTGATGACGGAACTGATGTCGTCATCATAACCCGGCAGGGCGGCCGGCCTGCCTATATCGGCTACCTGGCCTGCTTCGCCTGCAGGGTGGCGCCGACGCCCAGGACGGCGGGCTCGTACTTCGGCACCTGCTTCAGGAACTTGCGCTGGAACTGTTCCTGAGCGGCAATGCAGGTCTTGCCGAAGTGGTCGCGCGTGCAAAGCTCGTTAATCTTCTGGGTCTCGTCCAGCATCTCCTTGAAAGCCGCCTTTTGCTGGCTGTCGGCGCTTTTGGCGATTGGCGGCGCTGCCAGGCTGGCGGTGGCGGCCTGCGCGGGCGCGGGGTTCATGGCGAGGTAGGAGGCAATCAGCAGATTGATCAGGGAAGTCATGGTGGATGGGTCCAGGTTGCACGAAGGGGATTTCGCAAGTCTAGGCCTCCAGTCCGGCGCCGTGCAGCCCCACGGATGGGGGTTTAAGCGAGCGCCAACAAGTCATCCTTGATCCATTACAAAAGATAAACCTTGTCAAAAGCTGATGAGAAGAGTACTGTATAAACATACAGTATTTCTTTGCGTCATCTCGCATCAAAAGCTCATGATCAACTGCTCAGATTCCATTCCAGCAGCGCCGGAATCGTTGCATCCGTCGCTCTGGCGCGCCTCCCAACTGGCGCGTTCTTCAACACGCTGCGTCGACACCGGCCATGCGGCCCTGTCGGCGCAGTTGCCGGGCGGCGGCTGGCCGACCGGCGCCTTGGTCGACCTGCTGCTGCAGCAGCCCGGCATCGGCGAGATGCGCCTGCTGCGTCCCGCGCTGGCGGAGGTGGCGGCGCGCCGCATCGTGCTGCTGCAGCCGCCCCATCCGCCGCAGGCGCTGGCCCTGGCCGCACTGGGCGTGCCGCCTTCGCAGCTGATCTGGCTGCGCGCTGGCCGCACGGCGGATGCGTTGTGGGCGGCCGAGCAGGTGCTGCGCAGCGGCAGTTGCGGCGCCATCCTGTTCTGGCAGAACCAGGTGCGCAGCGACAGCCTGCGCCGCCTGCACCTGGCCGCGCAGGGCGGCGAGACCCTGTTCTTCATGATGCGTCCGCTGGCGGCGGGGCAGGATGCCTCGCCGGCGCCGCTGCGCCTGGCGCTGCGGCCCCAGGCCGGCGGCATCGAGATCGACTTCGTCAAGCGCCGGGGGCCGCAGCGCGATGCGCCGCTGTTCCTGCCGCTTTCCTCCAACCTCATTCAAACGCACATTCCCCGCCATGCGCCTGTGGATCGGCCTGTCACTGCCCCGGCTCCCGCTGGAAGTCTTCAGTCCCAGCTGGTGCACTGACGCCGGCAGCGTCGTGCTCGAGCAGGAGCGGGTGCTGGCGGCTTCCCCGGTGGCGCGCGCCGCCGGCGTGCAGCCCGGCATGCGCCGCGGCGGCGTGCTGATGCTGATGCCCGAGGCCCAGGTCCACGAGCGCTCGCCGCCGCGCGAGGCCGAGGCCCTGTACGCAGTGGCGATGGCGATGCTGCAGTACACGCCGCAGGTGACCGAGGCCGAGGAGGGCACGCTGCTGATGGACGTCGGCGCCAGCCTGCGCCTGTTCGGCGGCGTGCGCGCGCTGTGCCGGCGCGTGCGCGAGAACGTGCGCGCGCTGGGCTTTTCCGCCTCGCTGGGCTGCGCCCCGACCGCGCGCGGCGCCTGGCTGCTGGCGCGCGCCGGCAGCGGCAGTACGGACGGCCGGACCATGCGCTACCGGCGCACCGTCAAGATGCCGACCCTGGTGCGCCGCCTCGACCTGCTGGAGGTGCTGCTGGCGCCGCCGGCGCGCCCCTACGCGGCCTGGTTCGAAGGCATCGGCTGCGCCAGCTTCGGCGAGCTGCGGCGCCTGCCGCGGCCCGGCCTGCAGCGGCGCTGCGGACGCGCGCTGCTCGACCTGGTGGACGCCGCCTACGGCCTGAGCCCGGAGCTGCACGAATGGATCGCCGCACCCGAGACCTTTGCCGCGCGCCTCGAGCTGTTCGACCGTATCGACGATGCCGAACTTTTATTGGCCGGCGCCCGCCGCCTGCTGCTGCAGCTCACTGGGTGGCTGTGCGCGCGCCAGCTGGCGGTCGAGCGCATCGTGCTCAGGCTCGAACACGAGCGGGGCAGGGAAGCGCGCGCGCCGACCAGCGTCGAGGTGGCGCTGGCCGAACCGGCCTGGCGCGACGAGCACCTGGTGCGCCTGCTGAAGGAGCGCCTGGCCAAGCTGGTGCTGGAGGCGCCCGTGATCGGCCTGGGCCTGGAAGCGAAGCAGCTGCAGCCGATGGCGCCGCCGAACGAATCGCTGTTTCCGGAACCGGGCGGCACCGAGGAAGACCGCATGCGCATGCTGGAACTGCTGGTGGCGCGCCTGGGCGCCGAGAACGTGCTGCAGGCCCTGCCGATGGCCGATTACCGGCCGGAGCAGGCGAACATGTGGGTGCCGGTGCAGCAGAAGATCAGCGACCGGGCGCGCAATGCGCAGATGCCGCCCGACGTGATGAGCCTGCCGCGTCCGACCTGGCTGCTGGCCAAGCCGATCGCGCTGCTGATGCGCGACCACCGGCCCTTCTACGGCTCGCCGCTGCGCATGGCTTCGAACCCGGAGCGGATCGAGGCCGGCTGGTGGAATGGACCCGAGACGCGCGATTACTTCATCGCCGAGGGGCAGGACCATGCGCTGTACTGGGTTTATCGGGAGCGGATCGGCGCGGATGAGGAGGAGCCGCGTTGGTACCTGCATGGTTTGTTTGGCTAAGAGCGTCTAACAAAACCTCCATGGCTGCGTTGCATCGTCTCGCCGTACTAGCGTACTGTCTTCGACGATGCGCCTTGCCCTGAAAGTTTTGTTAAACGCTCTTGAGGAAAAACCGAAGTAAGGCTCAGTGAAAAGCTGATAATTTCTGATCAATTCGTCATTAGAATTCCGGACAGACTCATCAACTCTGGAACGATATGAACGCTGATACTTTGATGTCCTTTCTCGCTTCGCTGTTCGACGGCAGCATGGGCTGGGCGATCCTGTGCCTGGCCTTGACGGTACGTTTTGCCCTGCTGCCGCTGACCCTGCACATGGCGCGCAAGGCGCTCGCCAACCAGCAGAAGATCAAGGCCCTGCAGCCGCAGGTGGAAGAGATCCGGGCGCGCCTGAAGGACAAGCCGCAGGATGCGTTTGCGGCCGTCGCCGCGCTGTACAAGGAAAACGGCGTGCGGCTGTTCGACCGTTCCACGCTCCTCGGCGCGCTGGTCCAGCTGCCGGTGTTCGGATTGCTCTACCGGACCATCAGCCAGGCCAGCGCCGGCAAGGGCGCCTTCCTGTGGATGAAGAGCCTGGCCTCGCCCGACGCCGCGCTGACCGCGCTCATCCTGCTGCTCACTGGCCTCGCCGCCTGGTACTACCCTTCGGCCTCGGCGGATCCGTCCATGCTGATGGTGGCGATGCAGGTCGCCATCATGGCCTTCATGGTCTGGAAGCTGTCGGCCGGCCTGGGCCTGTATTGGGCCGCATCGTCCGGCGTCAACGCCGTGCAGACCCTCATGCTGCGCCGGGAGCGGCACCGTGCTGCAGGTCGTGCAGCAGCCCGGCAAAGCGCTCGCCGATAAGCCGGTGGCTGGCCGCATCCGGATGCAGTTCGTCCGGCAGCGGCAGCCGCAGATTGTCGTTCGGGCCGTACAGCTCGAGGCCATCGACGTAATGCAGATGCAGGTCGTGGGCACGCCGCTGCTCGACGATCGCACGCAGCTGCTCGCGGATCACGCTCAAGGTCAGCTTGCCCTGCCGGACCTCGTCCGCGCTGCCGCCCGCCTTGAACAACAGGCGCCCCGCGGCCAGCGCATCCATGTCGTAGACCGAGGGCCCGGGCAGGGTTTCGTGGATCGGGCAGAAGACCGGCGACATCACCATGAGCGGCGTGTCCGGATGGCCTTCGCGTATCGTGTCGAGAAAGCCGTGCACGGCTGGACCGAAGGCGCGCAGGCGCATCAGGTCCTTGTTGACCAGGTTGATGCCGATCTTGATGCTGATGAGGTCCGCCGGCAGCGCGCGGATGGTGCGCGCAGCGAAGGGATCGAGCAGCGCATTGCCGCTGTAGCCCAGGTTCAGCAGCTCGAAGCCGGTGCGCAGGGCGGCCACCGCCGGCCAGGTGCCGGAAGGGTGCGTGGTATTCGAACCCTGGCTGATCGAGCTGCCGTGATGCACCCAGCGCCGCCTTCCGGCGGTCGGCACCGGCGACAGCGGCGCATCCGAGCGCAGGGACACGAGCTCGGTCACTTCGTCGTGCGGCAGCCAGATCTCGATGGTTTTCTGTTCGGGCGGCAGGCCGCTGAAACGCAGGGTCTGCACTTCTCCTTCGGCGACGGTGGTCGCGCCGCTCGCCATGTCGATATGTAAAACCCGGCCGCCTTGCACGCTGCCCTGCTGCGCCAGCTGGCCGCCGATGAACAGGTCGTAGATGCCGTCCGGCCGCGGACCCAGGCCGCTGTAGACGCGTTTGGTCGCGAGCACATCCAGTTCCAGCGCGGTGGCCGCGGTCTGGAACACCACGCGCACGCCGGAGGGCTGCGATGCCGCCATCAGCAGCTGCGGGTCCGGGCATTGCGCGCGCGCCCAGGCGGGCAGGCGGTGCGGCAGCAGGCCGGCCGGGGTCTGTTCGATGTCGACCGCGCCGTGGATGAAGTCGCGGGTGAGCGGGGTAGCGATCAGGGAAGAGGTCTCGTTCATGAGCCGCATTCTACGCATTCCTGGCGCGCCGGGACGCCACGCTCAGCCACAGCGCCGACACCAGGAAGTAGAAGGCGCCGAAGCCGGCATAGCCGATGACGGTGGCGATCGAGGGCATCATGGGCGTGCCGGCCTGGTAGATGAAGAAGGCGCCCGCCAGCGCCGATTGCGCGCCGCTCAGGACCATCGCCCATTGTGCGCCCACGCTCTTCCAGCGGCCCAGCGCCGCGCCCAGTTGCAGGAGGCCGGACAGGATGGCCCAGGCGCCGAACACGGCCAGCACCCGGTGCATGTCGGGCAGGGCGATCGCCACCGCGCCCGCCACCGCCAGGCTGACGGCGACGTTGAAGGCCTGCGAGCGGTTGCGTGCCAGGCCGCCGCTGCGCGTGCCGTCGGCCAGGTTGGCCAGCGCATCCCAGAGCGGGTAGGTGACCAGCAGGAAGGCGGCGATGCCCGGCGATTGCCGCCCCGCGCCCAGGGCGGCGAGTATCCAGGCGATGGAGAATGCTGCGCGGGTGAAGTAGTAGCGCTTCAGCCAGGCTTCCTGGGCGGCGTGGTCGACGGCGGTGGAGGAGGTATTCATGTCGGTTCCTTTGTAAGTGAGTTTGACTATCTACTAGTTGGTAGGCAAGGGCGGCAAAAAAAGCACAGGCAGGCAGGAACAGTGCCGGACACCGCTAAGCCGCCATGCGCTCCAGTTGCGGATCCATGATCCTGCCGAAAATATCCGTATCGCCGTAGGCGCGCGCGGACAGCATCGCCCCGTGCACCGCCGCCATGAAGATCTCGGCTTCCACCTGCGGCGAATTCGCCAGCGCGATGCTCTTCTGCTGCACGCCGCGTTCCAGCGCCGAGGCCAGCCAGCCGGACAAAAAACGGAAATAGGCGCGGATTTCGAGTGCGACTTCCTCGGGCAGGATGGGCAGTTCGCTGGCCAGCATCGCACACACGCAGAAGGGCGCGCTGGCGTCGCCGATGCAGGCTTTCCAGTAGCCGATGTAGGCGCGCAGCTGTTCCAGGGGACCGGGCACGCTGTGCACCAGGTTGGCGATGCCTTCCTCGGCGGCTTCGCGGTAGCGGGCGACCAGGATGCGCACCAGCTCCGCCTTGCTGGGGAAGTGGTGGTGGATGCTGGCCTTGCGAATGCCGACCACGTCCGCGATGTCGGCATAACTGAAACCGTTATAGCCGCCAGTGACGATCAGCGAGCGGGCGCAGGCCAGGATGTCGTCGGCAGTGGTCGATGATTTGTTCATGGGTGAATCCTACCAACTGGTAGGTTGGTCGTCAAGCGGGGATGCCGAGCGAACGCGCAACCGCCGCTTCCGCGTGCAGGCCGGTCGTGTCGTACAGCGGCACCGGGCTGTCTTCCTGCCCGATGAGCAGCATGATCTCGGTGCAGCCGAGGATGATGGCTTCGGCGCCGCGCGCCACCAGGCCGGCAATGACCTCGCGGTAGGCCTGGCGCGAAGCCTCGTGGATCTGCCCCTGCACCAGTTCCGAATAGATGATGCGGTGGACCGTGGCGCGGTCTTGCGCCTCCGGCACCAGCACCTCGAGCCCGTGCTCGCGCGCCAGGCGGCCCCTGTAGAAATCCTGTTCCATCGTGAAGGCGGTGCCCAGCAGCCCGACGCGGCGCAGGCCGGCCGCCTTGATGCGTTCCGCGGTCGGATCGGCGATGTGCAGCAGGGGCAGGCTGGTCGCCGCCTGGACCTGGGGCGCGGCGATGTGCATGGTGTTGGTGGCGATGACGAGGAAGTCGGCGCCGCCGCGTTCGAGGCGCTGCGCGGCGTCGACCATCAGGCTTGCCGCTTCATCCCAGCGATCAAGGCGCTGCAGAATTTCGATGTCGGCGAAGTCGAAGGACCACATCAGGCAGCGCGCCGAATGCAGGCCGCCGAGACGGGTGCGCACGCCTTCGTTGATCAGGCGGTAGTATTCGGCCGAGCTTTTCCAGCTCATGCCGCCGATCAGGCCGATGATTTGCATGGTGCGCTTCCTTACAAGGGATGGGCTCATGAGTATAGCGCGCGGCGCCGACTTGCATGCGCCGCCGATCCGGTGCAAAGTGGCGCCCATGATTACCCAACGTATGGATTTCCAGGGACCGCACGGCAAGATCTCGGCCAAGCTCGATGCGCCCGACGGCACGCCGCGCGCCTATGGCCTGTTTGCCCACTGCTTCACCTGTAGCAAGGACGTGCTGGCCGCGACCCGCATCTCGCAGGGCCTGGCTGACCTCGGCGTGGCCATGCTGCGCTTCGACTTCGCGGGTCTCGGCAACAGCCAGGGCAAATTCGCCGACACGAATTTTTCGTCGAACGTGGAAGACCTGCTCGCCGCGGCCGACTTCCTGCGCCAGAAATTCGCCGCGCCCAAGCTGCTGATCGGCCATAGCCTGGGCGGCACCGCGGTGCTGGCAGCCGCCCACCGCATTCCCGAATCGACCGCCGTGGTGACGATCGCCTCGCCGAGCGACCCGCACTACGTGGTCGACAAGCTGCTGTCCGAGCACATCGACACCATCGAGCAGCTGGGCCAGGCGCGCGTGAAACTGGCCGGACGCGATTTCGACATCCGCCAGCACTTCGTCGAGGATGCGACCCAGCACCATCTTCACGAACGCATCGCCAGCCTGGGACGCGCGCTGATGGTGATGCACGCGCCGCAGGACGGCACCGTCGACGTCGACAACGCCGGCCGCATCTTCGGCATCGCCCAGCATCCGAAGAGTTTCGTGTCGCTGGACGGGATCGACCATCTCGTCACCGGAAAGGAAGACGCGGCTTATGTGGCCAGCGTGATCGCGGCGTGGAGTGCGCGCTATGTCTGAACTTCCGGATTTCGATCGCCGGCGCGACCGCTTCGACTTTTTCGACCGCATGGAAAGCCCGGCCGTCAACCTGTGCTTCCGCATGGACCTGCCGGACTTCCGGCCCTGGTGCAAGGAGCAGGGCCTGGCGCCTTTCCACGTGCTGCTGTGCGCCGTGCTGCGTTCCATCCTGCAGGTCGAGAACTTCCGCTACCGCGTGCATGAGGGGGAGGTGATCCGCATCGAGCGCCTGCACCCGTCCTTCACGGTGGTCAACCAGCACTTCGACCTGAATTTCGCCCAGTTCGACTGGTCGGACGACGTGCGCGAGTTCGTCGCCCGGGGACAGGCGGCGCGCGAAGAGGCGGGCAATATGCTGGCGCTGAACGAGCATTACCTGCGGATGTCGCCGCGCGACGCCAAGGACCAGGTCTTCGTCACCTGCATGCCCTGGCAGGACTTCACCTCGATCCAGCATCCGATGGCATCGCTGGCCACGCCGGACATCCCGTCCCTGGCCTGGGGCAAATTCCGCGAGAGTCCCGACGGCGGCCTGCAGCTGCCCTTCTCGGTGCAGGCCCACCACGGCTTCGTCGACGGCTACCACATCCATCTGCTGGCGCAGCAGATCGCCGCCGAGCTCGAAGCGATCATGCGCGCTTAGTCGCCTCCGCCGCAGCCGCCGCCACAGGAGCTGCCGCAGCTGCTGCCGCCACCGCCGCCGCCGTCGCCGCCGCCATCGGCGCAGCCGCTGTCACTAGCGAAGGCCAGCCCTCCGTCCGCGAACGAACCGCAGCTGCTGCCGGTGGCGGTGGTTTGCTGCAGTCGCATGTGGGCCAGCACCATGTCGGCATCGACCAGGCCGGCCGCGAGCAGGGCGGCGGTGAGCAGTTCGGGATGGGCTTGCGCCCGCTGCAGGCACAGGCCGCGCTGGTTCAGGCGCGCGTAGACGATCTCGTCGCCGCGGTTCCAGTAGCCGTGCCCACCCGGCATGCGCAGCCGCGCGTCCAGCCCGAACAGCTGCGGCAGGCGCGGTCCCAGCGGGGTGATCCCTTCCAGCCTGCGGCCTCCCATCAGCGTATTCGCCAGCGCGCCCGAGCCCAGGCCCGCGCGCTCCACGTGCGGGATCGTGCGCCCGAAGTGCCGGCGGCAGTAGCGTTCCAGGCCGATGGGGTCATGCCGCAGCCAGGCGTGCCAGACCGAATCCGCGGCTTCCGAGGGCAGGGCGCAGGGCGCTTCGCTGTGCGAGACGGCGTCGAAGAAGCGCAGCAGGCCGTCGGCCGCGCGGACGAAAAAAAAGGCATCCGTGCGGATGCCTGGGTATTCCTGCGGTGCGCTGTCCCGCCAGCTGCGCTCGAGGCCTTCCGGCAGCCCTTCGAGCGCAGTGCGGTAGAGCGATGCCCGCATGAAGCGGCGGGCGCGCGTTTCGTTGATGCTCCTGCTGATCCAGTTCATTGATGCCTCCCTGTCTTGTTATGGTTTTGTCGGCAGCATCAGCTTACGGCTTCCATATGACAGTTTGATGACATGGGTCAGCGACGGGCGTCACTTCAATGCGGAGTAGATACTCTCCAGGCGATCCTTGGTGCCCGGGATGCGTTCCAGGCGCGGATAGCGCAGGCCGCCGTGGTAGTCGAGGGCGATCGTGCGCAGTACATTGCCCTTCTTGACCAGCAGCTGGATCGGTTCCTTCGAATCCTTGGCTTCCTTGATCGCCTTCTTCAGCACCTCCGGCTTGAAGACACGGTTGTTGACGGCGACGATGCTGGTGTTGGCGGCCAGGCCGGCACGGAAGCCCGGGCCGTCCCAGATCAGGTTGCGCACGTTGCCGTCCGAGGTCAC
Organism: Massilia sp. Bi118; assembly: GCF_918697865.1. GTDB lineage: Bacteria > Pseudomonadota > Gammaproteobacteria > Burkholderiales > Burkholderiaceae_D > Telluria. Next base: position 37,228 of record NZ_CAKKMV010000007.1, read on the forward strand.
CGTAAAGCCCACCGAGTAGCTCAGGTCGGCGCCCTTGAGGCGGTCGTCGTAGCTCTTGATGTAGTCGGTCGGGGTGTCGGTGTAGACCAGCTTCCAGCCGGCGCGCGCCAGGCCGTCCAGCGGCGCGCCCGGGCCGTGGCCGTCGACGCGCGTACGCAGGAAGGTGGCCCAGTCGTAGGGCAGGACCTTGTTCAGGGCCGCGACCACGTCTTCGAAGGTGTAGAAGGCGGGCAGGAAGCTGCCGTCGTTGATGCTGTAGAAAGCCTTCGCGAAATCGTCCAGCGATTTCTTGTCGCCCGATTTTTCGCGGATCAGCGTATCGACGTCCAGCCAGATCAGCTGGCCTTCCGAATAATAGTCTTCGCTGCGCTGCCAGTTGGCCCAGCCGAGCGGGCGGCGCGCATTCAGGATCGGATCGTTGACCGTGTCCTGCATCGCACGCCAGCTGCGGCCGGCGATGCTGTCGTAGCGCGCGGCGGTGGCGGCCAGCGCATCGCGCGCGCCCTGCATCGACACCAGGGTCGAACGGGCGCCCAGCACGCTGCCCCAGTACTGGGTCTGGCCTTCGTAGACCCACAGCAGTTCGTTCTGCAGCGGGGTGTTGAAGTTGGGGACGTTCTGGCCGGCCGGGCGGCGGAACTTGCCGTCCCAGGAGTGGGTGTACTCGTGCGGCAGCAGGTCGCGTCCGGATTCGCCCTTGGCCCACTCGGTAAAGTAGCCCGGCTTGACGCCGTTCTCGCTCGACTGGTGGTGCTCGCGGCCGATGCCGCCGAATTCGTCGGACAGCGCGAACAGGAAGTCGTAGTGCTTGTAGTGGTGCGAGTTAAACAGTTTATACGCTTGCTGGACCAGCTTGCGGTGGGCTTCGATCTGCTCCGGCTTCGCTTCCAGGCTTTCCGGGGTGTCGGCGAAGACGTTCAGGCGCACCGGCACCCTGGCGCCCGGGTCGAGGTCGAACTGTTTGTAGTAGTGGCCGGCGAACAGCGGCGAGTCCATCAGGGTCTCGAGGTCGTGCGGCTTGAAGTGGACTTCGTCGCCCTGGCGGTTTTCCGTCTCCAGCGCGGTCGCGTACTGCCAGCCTTTCGGCAGCTTCAGGTTCGGCTGCACGGTGATGCCGCGCGCCACGTAGCCGGCCGGGTAGAGCGTGGTCGACACCCATTGCACGCCGAGGATCTCGTCGGTCATGGTGATGCGGCCCTGCGAGCTGTCGAGCGGCGACAGGTACTGGTACTCGGCTTCGAGCATGGTTGCGCCTTCGGGCACGTTGACGTGGAAGGCGAACACCTGCACCGGGTCGCGGGTCCATTCGACCGGCTTGCCGTTGGCCGTGAACTTGAGGCCGGCCAGCTGGGTGATCGGGCCGTTCGGGCCGTGGTTGGCCGGCAGCCACTGCGGATACAGCAGGGTCAGCGGCCCTGGCTTGACCGGGATGCTCATGCGCATCTGGAAGATCTGCTGCGACAGGTTGGTCGCATCGACGTTCAGGACGATGGTGCCGGGATAGGTCGGTTCGACAGGCGCGGGGACGTCGGCGCGGGCCGGCAGGGCCAGCGTGAGGGCCAGTGCGGCGGCAGTGGCGGAACGGGTGGCCAGGGTCTTGAAGCGACGATGCGGGTGATGTGCGGTCATGGCGAAAGAGGCGGTCTAAGGTGAGTCAGAAATGCAACAAAAGGCGAGTGTAGCACCCACCGTGGATCGAAAATGCTCAACCACATCGATGCAAATAAAATTTGCAAAATCGATTGTAAAACGATATTTCGTATGCCTTGAAAACGAATGGGGCGGGCATTAGATTGGTCCCAACGGACGCTCACGATGAGGTCCGTCAACTTATCGCTTAACCTTAAAAGGATATTTCATCATGCGTACTTTTGACCTGACTCCCCTGTATCGTTCCGCCATCGGCTTCGACCGCCTGGTGAATATGCTCGAGCAGCGCGCCGAAGCAGCGCCGAGCTACCCGCCGTACAACGTCGAACTGGTCAGCGAAGACAAATACCGGATCGTGATGGCGCTCGCCGGCTTCAGCCGCAGCGAAATCGAGATCGTCGCCGAACGCGACACCCTGCACGTGACCGGCCGCAAGCAAAAGGACGATGTCCAGCGCCATTACCTGCACCGCGGTATCGCCCAGCGCGATTTCGAGCAGCGCTTCCAGCTGGCCAACCACGTGAAGGTCGTCAGCGCAGGCTTCGACAACGGCATCCTCACCATCGAACTGGTGCGCGAAGTGCCCGAAGCCCTGAAGCCGCGCAAGATCGCGATCGCCGATGCGAACGGCAACACCGATAATGTGCAAGTGCTGGAGCAGCCGCAACAGCAAGCTGCATAATTCGGTATCTGGGTGGGCACTTTGTGTCCACCAACAAAAACGAGGCGCCGCGTGCGCCTCTTTTTACGTCTGTTGTCCGCGTGGGCTTAGGCCGTTTAAGCGCGTTCTAAGCTCGGCCTTAAGAGTGATTTAAGGCTCTTGCGAGAAACTAGCTACTTCAAAAAAGCAGTCTTCAAAACCCCTTTCCCAATCTAGGAGTACGTAATGGCTAACGAAGGTGCAGTCACCGCCATCACCGCAAAACGTCTCACCCTGGCGCTGTGCGCGGCCGGTGTCATTGGCGGAGCGGTTGGCGCGGTCGCAGTCAATCACAATAACGCCACCGCCGCCGCCGAAGCCGCTGCGCTGGCGGCGCAGCCCCCCGCACCGGTGGCAGCAGCGCCGGCCCCGGTGGCGGGCAATCCAGTCGGCACCAACCTGCCCGACTTCACCAAGATCGTCTCGCACAACGGCCCGGCCGTGGTGAACGTGCGCGTCGTCGGCAGCCACAAGGTGGCGCAGCGCCAGATGCCGCAGTTCGACGAGGACGATCCCTTCTTTGAATTCTTCCGGCGCTTCCAGCCGCAGCAGCCGCGCGGCGGCAATGGGGGCAACCGGGAACTCGTTTTCGGCGCTGGATCGGGCTTCATCGTGAGCCCGGACGGCGTCATCCTGACGAACGCGCACGTGGTGCGCGACGCCGACGAAGTCACCGTCAAGCTGCAGGACCGCCGCGAATACCGCGCCAAGGTTCTGGGCAGCGACCCGAAGACCGACGTCGCCGTGCTGAAGATCGATGCGAAAAACCTGCCGGTGGTCCCGATCGGTAACACCCGCAACCTGCAAGTGGGCGAATGGGTGCTGGCGATCGGCTCGCCCTATGGCCTGGAAAGCAGCGTGACGGCCGGCGTGGTAAGCGCGAAAGGCCGCAACATCGACACCAACGGCGTGCAGTTCATCCAGACCGACGTCGCCGTCAACCCCGGCAACTCGGGTGGTCCGCTGTTCAACACCCGCGGCGAAGTGGTCGGCATCAACTCGCAGATCTACAGCCAGACCGGCGGCTACCAGGGCCTGTCGTTCGCGATCCCGATCGACGTCGCGGTGCGCATCAAGGACCAGATCGTCAGCACCGGCAAGGTGCAGCACGCCAAGCTGGGCATCGGCCTGCAGGACGTCGGCCAGGATTTCGCCGATTCGTTCAAGCTGGACTCGCCGGACGGCGCGCTGGTCAGGAACGTCGAGCGTGGCAGTTCGGCCGACAAGGCCGGCCTCAAGTCGGGCGACGTGATCCGCAAGGTCAACGGCCAGCCCATCATCTCCGGCGGCGACCTGAGCGCCATCGTCTCGGTGGCCAAGCCGGGCGACAAGATGACGCTGGATGTCTGGCGCGATGGCCATGCCGTCCAGTTGAACGCGACTCTGGCGAACGCCAACGACAAGCCGGCGGCGGGCGATCGCGACAACCTGGCCAGCGCCGACAAGGGCGCCAAGCTGGGCCTGGCCCTGCGCGCGCTGGACCCGCTGGAGCGTCGCCAGTCCGGCATCATGTCCGGCCTGCTGGTCGAGGATGCGGGCGGCCCTGCCCAGGTGGCCGGCGTGCAGCCGGGCGACGTGCTGCTGTCGGTGAACGGCAAGCCGGTGACGTCCGTGGAGCAGGTGCGCGACGTGGTCGGCAAGTCCAGCAAGTCGGTTGCCTTGTTGATCCAGCGTGGGGATGAGAGAATCTTCATTCCTGTCCGGATAGGCTAAGGATTGCTTAAGGGTTTGTTTAAGGGGAGTTTAAGCTCCCCTTAGTACACTGAAAGCTCGAAAGATTCTTCTATCCGCATGGTTTTCTGAGAATCGGGGGATTTGATGCGGCTATTGCTGGTGGAAGACGATACGATGATCGGCGAAGTGGTGCTCGACCTGCTGAGGGCCGAGCACTACGCCGTTGATTGGGTCAAGGATGGCGAGATGGCCGACACGGCCCTGATGCAGAACCAGAACTACGATCTGGTGCTGCTCGACCTGGGCCTGCCGCGCAAGGACGGGCTCGAAGTCCTTCGCACCATGCGGGCCCGCAAGGACCGCACCCCGGTACTGGTCGCCACCGCGCGCGACTCCGTGGCCCAGCGCATCGCCGGGCTCGATGCCGGCGCCGACGACTACGTCCTCAAACCCTACGACCTCGACGAAATGCTGGCGCGCATCCGTGCGCTGCTGCGGCGTGCCGCCGGGCGTGCCGAACCCGTCTTCGAATACAAGAACATCTCCGTCAATCCCGCCACCCGCGAGACCCTGGTCGACGGCCAGCCGGTCGTGCTGTCGGCGCGCGAATGGGCGGTGCTGGAAGCGCTGGTCGCCCGCCCGGGCGCGGTGCTGTCGCGGGCCCAGCTCGAAGAGAAGCTGTACAGCTGGCGCGATGAAGTCAGCAGCAATGCGGTGGAAGTCTACATCCACGGGCTGCGCAAGAAGCTGGGCAGCGACCTGATTCAAAACGTGCGCGGCGTCGGCTACATGGTGCCGAAGGTATGAGTCCCAAGAAGGCGCGCAGAAGGCTCACGCACTCGCTGCGCGGGCGCCTGCTGTGGTACGTGCTGGCCGCCATCACCATCGCCGCGGTCGCCCAGGCCTCGATCGCCTACCGCACCGCGCTGGCCGACGCCGACCAGATCTTCGACTACCACATGCAGCAGATGGCGCTGTCGCTGCGCTCGCGCGTCCCGCTGGCCAACAGCGAGGAAGCCGGCAGCGTCGAGGCGCCGCTGAGCGGCAGCGACGACCTGGTGGTGCAGGTATGGTCGCCGGACGGCGTGCAGGTGTTTCGCAGCGCCTCGCATGCGCGCCTGCCGCAGCGCGCCGTGCTCGGCTTTTCCAACGTGCGCGCGAACGGCACCACCTACCGCATCTTCTCGATCCAGACCAGCGCCCAGACCGTGCAGGTGGCGCAGGACCTGGCCGTGCGCAAGAGCATGGCCAGCAACCTGGCCCTGCGCACGCTGGGGCCGATCGCCGTGATGATGCCGATCCTGATGCTGGTCGTGTGGTGGGTCATCAGCGGTTCGCTGGAGCCGGTCGCGCGCGTGCGCAAGCAACTGGCCTCGCGCCAGGCGGATGACTTGTCGCCGGTGTCGGACGCCGGCCTGCCGGACGAGGTGCGGCCGCTGGTGCAGGAACTGAACCTGCTGTTCGGGCGCGTGCGCCAGGCCTTCGACACCCAGCAGACTTTTGTGGCCGACGCCGCCCACGAGCTGCGCACGCCGCTGGCCGCGCTCAAGCTGCAGGTGCAGAGCCTGGAACGTTCCGAGCAGCGCGCCGACAGTCTCGAGGCCCGCAAGCTGGCGATCTCTCGCCTGTCGGCCGGCATCGAACGCGCGACCCGCCTGGTTGAGCAGCTGCTGGTGCTGGCGCGCCAGGAAGCCAGCGCGGCGCCGCACCAGCCGGTGGTGCTGGCCGACCTGGCCAGGCGCGCGGTGGCCGACCTGATCGGCGTGGCCCAGAACAGGCACATCGACCTCGGCCTGCAGCGCGCCGACGGCGGCGAGGTCGAAGGCCAGCCGGAAGCGCTGATGATCCTGCTGCGTAACCTGGTCGACAACGCGATCAAGTACACGCCGGGCGGCGGCACCGTCGACGTGTCGGTGGCCGCGGAGCAGGGCGCCCTGAGCGTCACGGTCGAGGACAGCGGCCCCGGCATCCCGGCCGAGGAACGCGAACGCGTGTTCGACCGCTTCTATCGCGTACCCGGCAGCGACGCCGCCGGCAGCGGCCTGGGCCTGGCCATCATCAAGGCGATCGCCGAGCGCCATGGCGCCACGCTGACGCTGGGTTCGTCGGAGCGGCTGGGCGGTTTGGCAGCGACTGTGCGCTTCCCGGCCTGAGCGCCGGCATCGATTCGCATCGGCGTCACACCACGGATGGGGGAAAGGCCGGCGGCGGCGTCCGCGCGGGGAAATGCGGCCGTAGAATCGCCGCTTTCCCGAACCGGATCAGCACAGCCATGACCATCCACCGCTACCGCCGCGAACTCGCGCATCCCCTTGCCGACACCGCCATCCAGCCCTACGTGCTGCGGACCTTCCGCTCGCGCGCCGACGTGCCGGCCCTGCACGCGCTGCTGCAGGACAGCTACGCCGCGCGCGGCGCCAGCCTTGGCCCCTGCGACCAGTGGTGGCAGATCCTGTCCTCCGACCCGGAATTCGACGTGCGCCTGGTGTTCCTGGCCGAGACCCCGGCCGGCGCGCTGGCGGCCGCCGGCATCGCCTGGAACTCCGGCTTCGTCAAGGACCTGGCCGTTGCGCCGGCCTACCGCCGCCAGGGCCTGGGCACGGCGCTGATGGCGCACATTTGCCGCACCTTCGAGCGCCAGGGCGCCCATGCGGTGGACTTGAAGGTGGAGGCGGGGAACCAGGCCGCGATTGCCCTGTATGAGGCGATGGGGATGCGGCGGGTGGAGACCGTCGCGGCCTGAGGCGGCTGCTATTTTCCTTGCGGGGCCCCCTTGCGCTCCTGCGGTACAAGCTTGTCGAAATCGCGGTCCAGTCTGGTCAGGGACGCGTCGATCCGGCTGCGCTTTTCCCTGATCCAGGCATCCTGTTGCGCCAGCCTTTGCTGCGCCGCCTTCCGCATGCGTTCCATCTCGGCGGGCTGCGGCCCGCCGGCGGTGGCGCGGTGGCTGACGATGGCGACGGGATCCAGCGCCGCACGGAATTCCTTTTCGCTCATCGGCAGTTCGCCGGCGGCGTAATCCTTCGTCGCTTCCTTGTAGATGCGGCGCGCCTCGGCATACGGAAAGTCGCTCGGCCGGATGTCATGCGCCCTGGCGTAATCGACGACCTCCGATGCAAAATGATGGCCCTCGCGGAAGGGCAGCTTGTAATTGCGCATCAGCTGATCGGCGAGTTCCTGCGACGCCGTCCAGTCGCTGTTCAACTCCTCCAGCGCGCGGTCCTTGTCGATGACGAGCGACTTCATGATCCTGTCCCAGTTGGATAAAACCTTGATCGCGCTGTCCACCATTTCCGCGTTCGGCTTCACCTCCTTGGCATCGCTCATGCCGGGCGGGATGTTGTGTGCTTCGAGGACCGGGCCCATGGCCAGCGTGATCGCCATCGATGCCTCGCGGCGGGTCGAATTCAGCAGGCCGGGATTGCGCTTCTGCGGCATCGCGCTCGACACATAGGTATTGCCGCCGCCTTCGCGCAGCAGGATCCAGGGCCGCGCCTGCCCGTATTGCGCCATCACGTCCTCGACGAAGCTGCCGGCATGCAGGGCGATGCCGGTGACGATCGAGCCCACCTCCACCGGATAATCGACCGCCGCAATCTGGTGCGCATCGTAGGCGTTGTCGACGATCGCCCCGAAGCCGAGGTAATCGGCCATCCGGCCCCGGTTCAGCGGCCAGCTGCTGCCATTCAGTACGGTCGTGCCCATCGGCGACTGGTCGATGCGCGCATACGCTTCGCGAATGCGCTGGGCGTCGCGATCGAGGCCGGCGGCATAGCCGAGCAGGTAGTGGCCGTAGCTGTTCGGCTGCGCCGCCACGCCGTTGGTGTAGTTGGGGACGATGGTCTTCTCATGTTGTCCGGCCAGTTGCACGATCGTGCCGGCGGTCCGGTTCAACTGCTCCGCCAGCTTCAGCATGTTGTCGCGCATGATCGCGGCGCGGTAGGTGGCATGCATGTCCTGGCTCGAGCGGCCGGCATGCAGCAGTGTCACGTCCGGTCCCGCCGCCTTGATCATCAGCGGCTCGAAGGTGATCACGGTCGACGGACGTTTGGCGCCCGGCTGCTTGCCGGCCTCGATCACCTGGGCCAGGCCGGCGGCGATGCTGGCGACCTTCGACTGGTCCAGCAGGCCTTCCTGCGAATTGATGACCGCCGAAGCCTTGTTGATCTCGCCGAGCCAGTAAAACTCGTCGCGCTCGTTCTGCTGCTGCGCCTGCGCCGCATGGGCAAGGAACAGGACGGCAATGGGAAGAAGTCTCAGTTTGAACATGGTCGTTGTCTCAGAAGGTGTGCATGATGCCGGCCGCCATGCCGCGCTGGCGGGTCTGGTTCAGCTTGGCCGATCCGCCGGTGGCGAAGCCGCCTTTCAGTTTCGTGCGGTCGACTTCGGCGTAGAGGGTGGTCCGCTTCGACAGCATGTAGGTGATGCCGGTGATGAGCATGTCCTTGCGCGCATCGCCGATCGCCGCCGCCGCACTTGCCTTGGTGTTGTAGGCCTTGTTGCGGTACCAGGCGGCGGTCAGGTCGAAGCGCTGGGTGAACTGGTAGCTGCCGCCGAACCAGTCCCAGGCCGAGGTGGTGTCGCGGGCGCCGCCCGTTTCCTGGGTTTGCTTGACATGTCCGATCGCCAGCGCCAGGGCGCCGAAATCGTAGGCGGCGCCGAAGGCCACATGCGTGTAGTCGCGGTAGTTCGGCGCGCTGCCGGTGCCGGCGTTCTGCTTGGCGACCGAATAGCTGGCGCCTGCCTTCAGGCCGCCGTGCGCATAGTTGGCGCCCACGGCCTTGGTGGTGCCGTAGTCGGCGTCGCCGGCGACTTCGCCAAGCGCCCATTCGGCGCGCGCGGTCCAGTCGCCGAAGCGGCCGGTGTATTGCACGTCGTTGTCCTTGCGGACGCCGTTGGTGGAGGACAGGACGTAAGTGATGCTCGGGTAGCGGAACTTGAACGGGTCGAAGGCGAGAATGGTGCGGTAGGCCACCGTGTAGTTGCGGCCGGCGTCGAGGGCGCCCCATGCGCCCGACATGCCGACGTGCGCTTCGCGCTGGAAGATCACGTTGTTGGTGTTGTTCAGGGCGCCGGTGCCGGAATTGAAGCCCATCTCCAGCACGTAGTTGACCTTGTTGCCGCCGCCGATTTCCTCGCTGCCGCGGAAGCCCAGGCGATTCGAGCGGAAGGTGCCGTTCGAGCTCATGGTCGTGTCGCTGTTGCCCTCGGGGTCGACGTTGGTTTCGTGGCGCAGGCCGCCATCGATCGAACCGTAGATGGTGACGGCGCTGCTGCCGGCGCCTTTTTCAGACTGCGCATGGGCGTGCAGGGACAGGGCGGCCAGGGCGGCCGCCAGCAAAGTGTGTTTCATGGATGTCTCCGGGTTGTGGTTATAAGTTTTAAGGTGCGCGTGGGGCGACGCGCGTGAACAGCGGTTTGGGCTGGTAATCGGTATCGAAGTGGCAGCCGCCGCCGAAGCGCGCAGCTTCGGCGGCGCAGGCCTTGGCGACATCGTCGGCCTGCGGCTTTGCGCCGGATGCGATCCACGCCATCATGCTGTCGAACAGCCCGGCATATTCGGCGTCCGCCAGTTTGGCGTGCGTGTGCTCGCGGGTGAAGGTCTGCAGCAGCTTGTCTTCGTGCCCGGCGGCGGCCACCCTGGCGCGGTATTCCGCTTCGTATTCGACCAGCGCGGTAGGGTCGTCGATCGCGTGCATGGTCATGACCGGCACCTCGACCTTGCCGGTGAGGTCGGATTCTTCCGCCAGGCGCGCCACCGCGGCGGGATCGGCGTCGAAGCGCTGCACGTTGCCGTTCAGGGCGGCGTCGTCGTCGGCACTCTTGTAGCGCACGTGGCGGTTATCGAAGGGATTGCCGCCGACCTGCCGGACCAGGTCGCGGAAGGTGAAGGTGGCCCAGTTCAGGTGGGATTGCAGGGCGCGTTCCGGCACCGGAATCACGGCGAGGATGTTGGCCAGCCGCCGCTGCTGTTCCGGGCTGCGCTGCGCCGGCGGGCTTTTGAGGCCCAGGCATTCGTCGGCGCGTCGTTCCAGTTCCCTGGCGCTCATCTTTGAACCAGGCGGTAGTCCCATCCACAGCGGATACTGGGTTTCATCGGGACGCGGATGGTTCTTGCAGTAGTACTGGTAGACGGCGCGCAGGTCGGCGCGGTGCAGGTAGTTGAGCGTGCCGCCGGCGAGCATGCCGCTGGTGAGGACCACGCCGTCGTAATTGCGCTTGCCGTCCGGCGCGCGCTGATACAGCTCGATGGCCTTGGCGGCGACATTGCCGCCCCAGGACTGGCCATGCAGGATGGTATGCGCGGGCTGGCCGAAGCGTGCGTTGAACAGCTTGCGCAGATTGTCGGTATCTTCGGCCGCCAGCAGCACGCCGTAGCCGGGGCGGCGGTAGGCCGAGCCGGCCCAGGCAAAGCCCTGTCGCACCGTGACGGCGAAGCGTTCCAGGTCTTCCGTATTGTCGTCGTTGGTCGCATGCGACAGGCGCGGTCCGCCATGCGCGTGCACCACCAGCGTCCTGTTCCATTGCAGCGGAACGGCGATCAGGTAGTTGGCGCCGTTGGCGTCGCTGCCGCGGTAGCAGCGCGCGATCTCGTCCAGCCCCGCGGGACAGTTGCCGAGGGTTTGGGCGCCGGCGGGCAGGGCGGCCAGGCTCAATGCAAGGGCGGCGGCACGTTGAAGGAGGGGCATCGTCGTCTCGAAGCTCGTTGTTATTTGCGTACGAAGATGCTACCGAGAAGCTTCTTCAATGTAAAATATCTCGAAACAGTCGTTTCAATACTTAAAAAATATAGAGACCGCATGGAACTGAGACACCTGCGCTATTTCGTCGTCGTCGCCGAAGAAGGCCATTTCACGCGGGCGGCCGAACGCCTGGGCATGCAGCAGCCGCCCTTGAGCCAGCAGATCCGGGCGCTCGAGCAGGAGCTGGGCTTCGAGCTGTTCCGCCGCCACCCGAAAGGCGCGACGCTCACCGCGGGCGGCGAGGCCTTCCTGCTGGAGGCGCGCGCCATCCTCGACAATGTGGACGCGGCCGTGGTGCGCGCGGCGCGCGCCAGCAGCGGCACGGTGGGGCGCCTGTCGGTCGGACTCACCAGTAGTGCGGCCGCCCACCGCTTCATTCCGCAAGTGATGCGCGCCTATCGCGATGCGTGGCCGCAGGTCGAGCTGGAATTCCGCGAGGGGAATGCGGCCGAGCTGACCGATGCGCTGGTGCAGAACCAGCTGGACGTGGCCTTCCTGCGGCGGCCCGTCAGCCAGCCCGAGGGCTTGACCTTCGAATCCCTGCTCGAAGAAGAACTGCTGCTGGTGCTGCCGGTCGGCCATCCAGCGCTGCCCCGCAAGCCTGGCCGCGGTCTGCCGGCGGTGCCCTTGTCGGCCTTGCGCGACGAGCGCTTCATCCTGGTGCGGCGCAGCGGGGCGCCCGGCATGTACGCGAACCTGGTCGAAGCCTGCGTGCAGGCCGGCTTCGTGCCGAACGTGGCGATCGAGGTAGAGCGCATGCTCACGAATATCAGCCTGGTCGCCGCCGGCGCCGGCGTTTCCGCGGTGCCTGCGTCCATGCAGGGCTTCCATGCCGAGAACGTCGTGTATTGCACGATCAAGGATGCGCCGCCGGCGCTCTCCGCACCCCTGACGCTGGCCTGGCGCGAGGAAGGGCAACGGCCCACGCTGCGCCATTTCATCGAGCTTGCACGCAAAGGGCAGGCATAGGTGAAGGGCTTCCTGCCGCTGGCAATACCGGTCGCCGCGGGCCTGGGTTTGGGCTTGTTTGCGCCCGCGCTCGCGGTGCAGATGCAGCCCCTGGCCCAGGCCTTCATCCACCTGCTGGGCTGGCTCACCTATCCGCTGATTTTTTGCATGCTGGTGTCCAGCGCCTCCACGCTCGGCCGCCATCGCGAACTGGGACGCATCGGCGCGCTGGCCTTTGCGTACTTTGCGCTGCTGTCCCTGTTGTCGATGCTGTCCGGCCTCGCTGCCGGCTGGGCGCTCGAACCTGGCGTGGGGGCGGTGCTCGCCGCCGGACCCCTGCCGGCCACGGCACCGCCGCCGGCGGCCCCGGCCTCCATGCTGGGCTGGCTGGACAGGCTGCCCTCACTCAAGGCGAACAACCTGCTCCTGCTGGCGGCGGCCTTGCCCATTGGCCTGCTGCTCGGCCGTTTTCCGGACGCACGCGTGCTGGCGCTGGCCGAACGTTGCCGCCTCCGCCTGTTCGGCGCCATCAAGCTCCTGCTGATGCTGGCGCCGCTGGCCGCCTTCGGCGCCATGGCGGCCGCGGTGGGGCGCCACGGCCTGGCGCCGCTGCTGCCGCTGCTGAAGTTCATTGCCGCCATCAACCTGGCAAGCGCCCTGTTCGTGCTTGTCGTCCTGGGCGGGGCGGCCTGGTTTGCGGGCATGTCCCTGCTGCGCTTCATCGCCTACATCAGGGCCGAACTCTATCTCGTCTTTTTCACGAGTTCATCCCTGGCCGGCCTCGTGCCCCTGAGCGAAAAACTCGAAGGCCTGGGCTGCCCGCGCGCGGTCACGGACGTGGTGCTGCCGTTCTCGTATTCACTGAACCTGGCCGGCACCTATCTCTACATCGCGATGGGCCTGGTGTTCCTTACCCAGGCTGCGCAGGTGCGGCTGGGCTGGCACGAACTGGCGTGGATGCTTGGCGTGGCGCTCATCAGCAGCAAGGGCGCCGTCGGCGTGGCGGGATCGGGTGTGGCGACGCTGGCGGCCACCGTCGCGCTGCTGCATGTCGTGCCGCCGGAGACGATGGCCATCCTGTTTGCCATCGACAGGACAATGAAGTGCCGCCTGCTGACGAACGTGATCGGACACGGCGTCGCCTGCGTCGTGGTCGCCGCGAGCGACAAGCGCCTGAATCGCCAGGCGCTGGCGCGCGCGCTGTCGGCGACACGGCCGGTTTGAATCAAGTCGGCCTTGGCTGTGCCTTTGACGCCAGCGCAATGTACTCGCCTTCGATCGGCCTGGTTGCAAGCTGCGAGCCGTTCACCAGATCGCCGCTCGCATTCAGCTTCTCCAGCACGAAGCCGGCGCCGGCCAGGAAGCCCGCCAGCCCGGCGCGCGCCATCCCCGACATGAAGGGCTCGCCGCGCCAGCGCAGCCACCAGTCGATCAGGCGGCTGCGTTGGCGGAAGCCGGGCCGGCCATCCGCGAGCGGCTCGAACCAGGTAAAGGCCACCTGGCTGTGCGGCGCAGCCGCGGCTATTTGCGCGAACAGCGCGCGCACCGCGGCCAGCGGCATGTACATCAGCAGTCCTTCCGCCACGAACAGGGTAGGCGCCTCTGCCCGGAAGTCCGGATGCGCCTTCAGCATCGTCCCCAGCGCCTGCTGCGCCAGGTCGGCGGCGATGAAGCCGATGCCACCGTCGCCGGCCGCTGCGCGCTTTGCAGCCTGCGTGGCCGGGTGATCGATCTCGATGCAGCACAGGTCCGGCCGGGCCGCCTTCAACTCCATGCACAAGGTGTCGAAGCCGGCGCCGAGCACGATCACCTGCGTGCAGCCCGCGGCCAGCGCGGCCTCTGCATGCCGGCGCAGGATCTGCTTGCGCAGTGCGAAGTGCAGGCAGATGCCAGGCAGCGTGGCGCCTTCGAGCAGAAGGCACAGGCGCCGGAACCAGGCCTTGCGCAGCAGGCCGGCCAGGCGCGGATGCGCGCTACGCAGCAGCGGTGCGCCGCAGCGCAGGGCCTCACGAGGCAGCGCATGCGCGGGCAGGGAGAAGTGCGCGCCCGCCAGCTGCAAGCCGCCGGCCACGATCAATGCCGTGTTGCTCGGCTTCGCCGGCTTCATGCCGCCAGCTCCGCAGGCGCATTGGCGAACAGCGCGGCATAGTGCCGGTACCAGTTGCTCTGGAAGCGTTCGTGCGGATCGTAGCGGCGCTTGGCGTCGAGGAAGTCCGCGAAGCGTGGATAGCAGGCCTTGACCTGGGCCGCGTTGGCGGCGCGCGCATAGGTGAGATAAAAGCTGCCCTCGCGCGCAATCGCCAGGTCGATCAGGCGGCGGAAGGCGCGATGCGTCGCCTCGATGCCGTCCGCCGTGTGCGGCGTGTGCAGGTTGAAGATCACGCAGGCGTAGTCCTCGCGCGCCCACGGCAGGAAGCTTTCCGTGTCGCGTTCGATCAGGCGGACGGTCCCGTAGATCAGGTCGACGCCATGCTGCCTGAAGTCGGCGGCGGCCGCGCGCATGAAGCCGGCCAGGCGCTCGCGCGGCACATACAGTTCGCCGATCACCTCCGAGCCGCAATGGCCCAGCGCGCGGTCGATCTCGCCGTGGTAGCCGTCCAGGTAGGTGCTCTGCTGCAGGCGGTCGCTCCGGTAGTGCTGGCCGTTCGTCGCCAGGTAGTGGCGCGCGTAGCATTCGAAGGCCCTGGTCTTGTCGGTGTGCGCAAGCAGCAGCAGGTCGCGCCAGTCCTGTTCGGACAGCTCCTTCGCCGCAGCGTCCGGTGCGATGGTGTCGCCGACCGGCACATAGCACGAGAACACGCCGCGCTGCATGAAGTCGGCGCTGTCCGGGTCGATGGCGAACTGGAAGTCGCCGAAGGCATAGCCGGCCGCGATGCGTGCTTCGAAGGCGGGCATCAGTTCGTCCAGTTCGAGCAGCATCACGTCGCGCCGCATGGTCCGGCGCGGCGCCAGGCGCAAGGTCACGCTGGCGATGACGCCGAACAGGCCGTAGCCGCCGATCGCCAGCGAGAAGAGCTCGGGATTGCTGGTGCGGCTGCAGGTCTGCACGCGGCCATGCGCGTCGACCAAAGTAAAAGCTTCGACGTCGTCGATGAAGGGACGCATCTGCAGGCCGCGTCCGTGGATGTTCGCGGACAGGCAGCCGCCCAGGGACAGCCGGTCCGCGCCGGTCTGCTTCTGGCGGATGCTCCAGCGCTGGCCGCCCTCCGGCGTCGGTGCGGCTTCCAGGTAATCGATCAGCTCCGGCCACTCGATGCCGGCTTCGGCCTCGACCAGGCCGGCGGCCGCATCGAAGGCCAACACGCGGCGCATGTGGCGCATGTCGAGCAGGACGGCATCGCTGGCGAATTGCTGGCTGCCCATCGCATGCCGTCCGCCGCAGATCGCCACCGGCAAACCGCGCTGCGCTGCATCTGCGATGATGGCGAGGATCTCGGTCAGGCTGCGCGGCTGGTGGATGGCCGCGACCCGTGTCGCGTTCAGCGCGGAATGGATGTCGTTGACGAGCGGGGAGGGGTGAGGTGAGTGCATGGCGCATCTCCGGCGTTGGAAATGCGGCCATTATTGGCAGGCTTGTTTGTGAGCGTTAGCGCTTTCGGGCGGGCGGCGCGTGGTGGCACTTCCGGTATCGTAATTCGGGCTTCCTATGCCGCCCACCATTGTTTGAACGGTGATATGCGGATGGCTTGCCAATGGTTCGAACTCGTCGATGAAAGCGAAGCCGTGCTTGGGATAGAAGGCAGCGGCCCTTTTGTTGTCTGGAGAGACGTCCAAAAGATGCGGCCATGCCCTGTCTGCAGAGCTCGGGATTTGACTGCTTCGACCAAACTGGATGCAATGCCTGAGCCGCGCATTTCCGGCTCAACCCACATGCCAATCAAGTTGTAGCGACCCGTTTGACTGACTCCGCCGCCTATCATTCCAACTGGTTTGTTATCGGCGAACGCCCAGCAAAACCAGCAGGCAAGCGCAAAGCACGAGTTTCCCTAGCTGCATGGAGGTGCGTTACCGATGCTGTCCGGCCGAAGTGTAATCGACCCGCGTAGCCTCGTTATACGTCGCTATCCCAACCAGTAGAAGCAGCAGGATAGCGATACCCAAACCGGCGATCCGGTTCGGCGTCCCGGTGATCCAGGCGCGCAGGCGGCCGCCGGGTTTGGTGAACAGATAGACTGCACTGAATCCAACTGCAGCAATGATGATTCCAGGGACGAAGAACGAAAGCATAGCGTTTGCGTAGCGGAGCCTTGGCCTTCCCCCATCGTCACGGACACTTCCGTTAGGCGTATTTTAAATTTTCAAACTGTACCGGGCTGATATAGCCGATAGTGGAATGACGCCGGCGTGGATTGTAGAACCTTTCGATGTAGTCGAACACATCCGCCCGTAAGTCATCCCTGGTCCGGTAGTGCTTTTTGCTCAGGCGCTCGGTCTTCAGCGTAGAGAAGAAGCTTTCCATTGCAGCGTTGTCCCAGCAGTTACCGCGACGGCTCATGCTGCAAACGATGCCGTGGGATTCGAGTAGCCGCTGAAAGTTTTCGCTCGTGTATTGCGCTCCCTGGTCTGAATGATGCAGCACGGCACGAGGACGGCCACGACGGAAAATGGCCATCAATAAGGCATCCATCACCAGCTGCGCCGTCATCGTTGGCTGCATCGACCAGCCCACCACACGCCGTGAGTACAGGTCGAGGACGACAGCAACGAATAGCCAGCCTTCGCCGGTCCAAACGTAGGTAAAGTCCGCTGCCCACTTCTGATTCGGTCCTGTCGCTTCAAACTGCCGGCCCAGTAGATTCGGCGCGATGGCGTGGACAGGGGAGTCAAGCTGTCCTGGTGCTCGGCGTCGCTTATGACGGGCCTTGATGCCGGCTACCTTCATAAGTCGCGCCACGCGGTTCTCGCTGCAGGAAAAACCAGCGTCGATAAGGTCTCGCACTACGCGCGGCGAACCATATGTGCCATCGCTGGCTTCGTGGCTGTGCTTGATTGCGTTGAGAAGCTGGGCATTCTCACGTTCATGGGCACTTACGGGCCGACCAAGCCAATCGTAAAAACCACTGCTCGAGACGCCGAGTAGACGGCACATCGTTCGCGTTGGCCAGATGTTTCGATATTTGGCGATGAAGCCGTACTTCACTTGAGGTCGGCTGCGAAGTAGCCGAGCGCCTTTTTTAATATGTCGCGCTCCGTCTTGACCTTCGCCAGTTCGCGTCGCATACGCTCATACTCCTGGGGCGATACCTTCTCGTGTCCGACTGCGCCGTCTGCATCGACGTTGGCATCCCTGCACCACCGCCCCAGCAAATTGGCGCCGATCCCAAGGTCGCGAGCTATCGCCGCCTTGCTTGCGCCAGGCTGGCCTACCAGCTTGACTGCTTCGCGCTTGAACTCTTCTGAAAATACCCGTCTTTCACGTACCATGTAATACCTCCGATAGGGACATCATACCTATCGAAAGTGTCCGTCGTGGTGGGGGAAGGCCACCTGAAAGGGGAAGGCGGGATAGCGCAGTCAACACTATCCCGCCTGCGCGGGTGTGAACTTGGGTCCCCGCCTGCGCGGGGACGACGGTGTCATCGCTTAGAACTTGTGCGACACGCGCGCAAAATACGCCGCGCCATTCAGGCCGAACTGCACGCTCTCGTACTTGAAGCCGTTGTCCGTCTCGTCCGGATTCTGCGCCGTCGGATGCACGTTGAAGATGTTCGTGCCGCCCACGGTCAGCTTGGTTTTATCCGTGAAGGACCAGGTGACGGAGAGGTCGGCCGAGGTCTTGGCTTCGTAGTGCTGGTTCGGCACCGGCGAACCCGAGAAGGTGCCCAGGGTCTGCGGACCGTAATGCACGATGCGGAAGTCGGTTTCCAGCTTGCCCAGGGTGTAGTCGAAGTCCAGCGTGGCCTTGCGGCGCGGGCCGCCCTGTTCGATGAACAGGCGCTCGCGCTCGGACAGCAGCACGTCTTCGAAGCCGGCCAGCGCGGCCGGGGCATGCACGCCGGTGACTTCGGTGCGGCCGAAGTTCATGGCCAGGTAGGTGGCCAGCTTGCCGCCGCCGATGTCCATGCGGTGCGAAGCGGTCAGGTCCAGGCCCTGGGTGCGGGTGTCGATCGAGTTGACGAAGAACTGCGCCTGGCCCACGCCCAGCGCCGCCAGGGTGCTGCCGAGGGCCGGGTAGTTGTCGGCGTCGAAGCGGCCCGACAGCACGATACGGCCGTCGATGTCGATGCGGTACAGGTCGGCCGTCACCGAGACGGCTTTGCTCGGGGTCCAGGTCAGGCCCAGGGTGTAGCTCTTCGACTTCTCTTCCTTCAGTTGCGGAATGCCGGCCGCGTTGGCGACCTTGCCGCCGTTCGGCGCCAGCACCACGTCCATCGGTACGCCGCTGATGAAGTCGGTGAAAGTGGAGGAGAAGAAGACCTGCTGCAGCGACGGCGCGCGGAAGCCGGTGCTGGCGGAGCCGCGCAGCAGGACCTCGTTGCTGGCCTTGAAGGAGCCGGCCAGCTTGCCGGTGGTGGTCGAGCCGAAGTCCGAGTAGCGTTCGTGGCGCAGGGCGGCCTGCAGCTTGGTGCGCTCGGTCAGGTCGGCTTCGAAGTCGAGGTAGGCCGCGCTGCTGTGGCGGTTGCGGTCGGCGGCGTCGCCCGGCTGGAAGCCCGGGAAGCCCTGGCTGCCGGCATTGCCGCCAACGCCCACGCCGTCGACGTCGTTGTACGAACCCGGCTCGCCGGCGAAGATCTTGTAGTTCTCGGCGCGGTATTCGAAGCCGAAGGCCGCATTCAGGCCGCCCAGGACCTCGGGGTAGTAGCGGCTGAAGTCGGCGTTGGTGGTCAGCTGGCGGAAGGAGAAGCCGCCGGCGTCGAATTGCGAGGGGCTGATGCCTTTCGGGTCGAGGTTCGCGATCGAGGCGTTCAGCGTGTGCGCGATGGTGTAGCGCATGCGGTTGTAGCCGTAGGTCTGCGAGAAGTCGCCGGCCCACTCGCCGAGGCGGGTGCGGTAGCCGATGATGCCGTAGCGGTCGTCGATGTCGCCGTTGATGTAGGGGACGAAGCCCTCCGGGTACATGGCGGCCGAGTTACGCGAGGGGATGTCGTCGGAGCCGACGCCACCGCGCGCCCAGGCGGCCGAGGAGGCGTCGCGGGACTGCGCGCCGGCCGTCAGGTAGAGCTTGCCCGGACCGGCCGGGAATTCGCCGTTCACGTAGACGGTCTGGTTCTTGACCTTGGTATCGCCGATCGTGCGCGGGTTGTCGGGTTCGGCGCGGTTCGAGCGGCCGCGGTCCTGGTATTCGCCGGTGATGCCGAGCACGCCGTCCGCCATTGCGACACCGCAGTAGGCCGAGGCCAGCCAGTTCTTGCCGTCGTGTTTCGAGTACTCGCCGAAGCCGGCGATCGATTCGCAGCCCAGGCTCTTCTTCAGTTCGACGTTGATCACGCCGGCGATGGCGTCGGAGCCGTATTGCGCGGCGGCGCCGTCGCGCAGCACCTGCACGTCCTTGATGGCCAGCAGCGGCAACGCGTTCATGTCGGTGCCGGTGTTGCCGCGGTTGCGCGCGCCGAACAGGTTCACCAGGGCCGTGGTGTGACGGCGCTTGCCGTTCACCAGCACCAGGGTCTGGTCGGAGCCCAGGCCGCGCAGGGCGGCCGAGTCGACCAGGTCGGCGCCGTCGGCGCCCGTCTGGCGGGTCGAGTTGAACGAGGGCGAGATGTTCGTCAGGGTCTGCGCCAGGTCGAACTGGCCGCCTTGCTCGGCCGCCTTGGTCAGCGGGATGTAGTCGACCGGGACCGGGGTGTCGGTGGACGAGGTGTTGCCGACGCGGCGCGAGCCGACGATGTTCACGCTCTGGATGCTGCTGTCGGCGGCGGCGGGCGCCGTGGTCTGCGCCATGGCGCCGGACGGGAAGGCGGCGAGGGCGGCGCTGCCGTACAGGGCGAGCAGAAGGGATTGACGGATCGCGGTGGGTTTCAAGTGTTGGCTCCTGGGTAAATATTGCATTTACGTGAATTTACCAGTTGGCAACCTTGAGCAAGAAGTTAAACGTCTCATAACTACAACATTACTAACCATAATCAGTATTCATACGTAGAACGGTCGACGCGTTCGTTGCCGGGCGTCTCGCACCCGCAGGATTCGACCACTGCGCCCACCTGCGCTCCGCCTTCCTGCTGCTGCGTTCGCGGCCCTTCCTCGAAGCCTGCATCGCGATGCGCGACGGCCTGCAGGCACTGGCCGGCAAGCTGGGCAAACCCGACCTTTACCACGAGACCGTAACGGTGGCTTTCATGGCGCTGGTGGCGGAACGTGGGCTGAAGGGGGCTGGGACGGCTTCATCGCCCGGAACCCGGAACTGAGCCAGCGTGGCCTGCTGGACAGCTGGTATTCGAAAGCGCTGCTGGCGTCCGGCGCCGCGCGCAAGACCTTCGCCATGCCGGATCTGATTGGAGGGCGCCATGGCTGACAAGCTGACAGTGGAGCGGGTCCAGACCGGCCTGCGCATCGAGAAGCGGATGCTGAAGGTGCTCAAGGGCCTGGCGGAGTACCACGACATGAGCCTGGGCGACCTGGTCGAGGGGATCGTTCTGCATGCATTCGAGGGGAAAAGCGCGTTCGGCGATGAAAGCCTGGCGCGGATCCAGGATTTGAAGCGGATTTACGGGATGGAGTTGGAAGCGAAGGATGCGCACCGTTTGCAGGAAGCGTCTTCTAGCTGACGGCGAGATCCAGTTCGAAAAGCGGCGTGCCAAACTTGTTCTTGACCGCCAGGACGTGATCATTGAGCTCAATGTCTTTGAACTGGTGCGTGTACATCAAGGCATCGGGCAAGGTTCTCAGAATTTCCTGTGAAAAGATGCACTGCCCATCACGTTCAACTTCCAGAACCAGGTAAAACCAGGACAGGTCGAGTTTGCATGTCAGCCGGCATTTGAGTCCGGCTGAACGAAACAATGTCGTCGAGTGGACCCACTGGTTTTTATAGCCGCCAGCCCTGAACGATGCGATAGCCTCTTCAACGATTTCGAAAGACAGATGCTGGTCCCGACTGCACTTGCGCAAGCCGGCTTCCAGCAAGCCGATAAAATAGTCGGGCAGATCGTCCCTTGCCGTTCTTTCGTACTCCGCCATGTCGAATGGCACTTCGACTGAAAGAGACCTTGCCGTATTCTTGAAAGTCGCCTCGGACGCGACGCTCTTGCAGATGACGCAAATCCGGTTAAAACCGTCGCCTTGCACATGGCGCGCGGCCAGGTATCGTTGCACATACTGGCAAATGAACCCGGTTTGGTTTCGGAACGAAAACGCCGCTTCCGACTTGAACTCTCCAAGATCGGGGTACAGAAAAATGCCGGTCAATCGCATGGATGAATCTGCCTGGTGCGTTTATTCCTGATGAAATTCCTCAGCCGAAGCAAACAAATCCCAAGCCGCAATGAACAAAGCCGCAATCACCGGCCCAATCACAAAGCCATTCAAGCCGAACAGCGCCATGCCGCCAATGGTCGACAGCAGCACTACATAATCCGGCATCTTGGTGTCCTTGCCCACCAGCAGAGGGCGCAGCAGATTGTCGACCAGGCCGATCACGAACACGCCGAAGGCGATCAGCACCACGCCCTGCCAGACCGAGCCCGTGACCAGGAACCAGATCGCCACCGGCGCCCATACGATGGCCGCGCCCACCGCCGGCAGCAGCGACAGGAAGGCCATCACCACCGCCCACAGCAGCGGCGCCTGCACGTGCAGGATCCAGAAGATCAGGCCGCCCAGTGCGCCCTGGGCGATCGCCACCAGCACATTGCCTTTCACGGTGGCGCGGATCACGGTGGTGAAATTGCTGAACAGGCGCTTCTTGTAATTCATGCTCAGCGGCACCGCGGTCTTGATGCGGCCCGCCAGCGAATGGCCGTCGCGCAGCAGGAAGAACAGCAGGTAGAGCATGATGGTCAGGCTGACCAGGAAGTCGAAGGTGTTGCTGGCGAAGTTGAGCGCATACCTGGCCGCGACCTGGCTGACCTGGGACGCGATGCTGGTGAGCTTGGCCTGCAGCGAGGCGATGCTGGTGAGGTCGAAGCGTTCCAGCAGACTGACCAGCCAGCCCGGCAGCGCGTTCAGGATCTGGCTGAAGTAGCGGCCGAAGTCGATGTGACCCGACTTCATCATGTCGTAGACCCCGACCGCCTGCTGCACCAGCGAGGCGCTGATCAGGGCCACCGGGATGATCACCATTACCACGATGGACAGCAAGGTCAGCAGGGCCGCGACGTTGTGCTTCTGGTCGGTGGCGCGCAGCAGGCGCCGGTGCAGCGGAATGAACAGGATCGCCAGCACGATGCCCCAGAACACGGCGCCGGAATAAGGGGTCAGGATCCAGAAGAAGCCGATCGTGACGATCGTCAGGAGGAAGAGGAAAACTTTTTGCTGGAGAGTGTATTGGCTGGCAGGTGGGTTCATGAGCTTATGATAACGCCAACTGCCGCTCGATGTAGTCCTCGAAGGCGTCGCGCGACAGCGCCTTCGAGTAGTACCAGCCCTGGATGTAATCGCAGCCGAAGGCCGCCAGCGCGTCGCGCTGGGCGCCGTTCTCGACGCCTTCGGCGATCACTTCGATGCCGAGGCGGTGCGCGAGCCCGATGATCGCTTCCGTCAGCGCCTTGTCACTGCCATCTTCGGCCAGGTGCTTGATGAAGGATTTGTCGATCTTCAGGTAGTCGACGTCGAAGTGCTTCAGGTAGGCCAGCGAGGAGAAACCGGTGCCGAAGTCGTCAATCGAGACCTTGGCGCCGGCCCCGTGCAGCGCGCCCAGGCAGCGCGAGACCTGGTCGGCGTCGCTCACCAGCACGCCTTCGGTGATCTCCACGGTGATGCTGCTGCTGGGCGCGCTCGCGTGCAGGATGCGGTCCAGCCAGGGCAGGCGGCCCTGGCGCTCGAACTGCATCGGCGAGATGTTCACGCTCAGTTCGATCGTGCAGTCGTACTTCTGGCGCCAGCGTTCGATGCTGGCGATGGCTTCGCTCAGCACCCACTCGCCGATATCGTCGATCAGGCCGCTTTCCTCGGCCAGCGGGATGAAGCTGGCCGGGCTGATCGGGCCCAGCTCGGGATGGTCCCAGCGCAGCAGGGTCTCGGCCTTGCACAGGCGCCCGGTGGAGGCCTCGACGATGGGCTGGTAGAACACCTGCAGCTGCCTGTGCGACAGCGCCGTACGCAGATCGTGGCTCAATCTGAGCTTGAGGGACGCCTGCTGCTGCAAGGCCGCCGTGAAGTACTGGAAATGGCCGCGCCCGGCGCGCTTGGCCAGGTACATCGCGTCCTCGGCATGGGCCAGCAGGGCGGTGGCATCGGCCGCGTCCTCGGGATACAGGCTGATGCCGATGCTGGCGGACGGATAGGCCAGTTCGTCGGCGGCCAGGCGCAGCGGCGCGCCCACAGCCTCGATCAGGGCCCCGGCGATGGTCTCCAGGTGCAGGCCCTGCTCGCCTTCGCCGATGGCAATCCCGAACAGGCCGCCACCCAGGCGCGCGACGGTGGCCTCGGCCGGGACGCAGCCCGCCATGCGCCGGGTCAGCTCGACCAGGGCTTCGTCGCCGCGCGCGTAGCCGTAGCTGTCGTTGATGTCCTTGAAGCGGTCGATGTCGAGCAGCAGCACGCCCAGCCGGCGGCCGGCGCCCTGGGCCTTCTTCATGTCCTGCTGCAGGCGGTCGAGGAACAGGCGGCGGTTCGGCAGCCCGGTCAGCGGGTCGAAGTTGGTCTGGCGCCAGATCACCTCGTCCTTCTGCTTCTGCTCGCTGATGTCCTGGAACTGGATCACGTGGCGGTAGACCCTGCCGTCCGGATGGCGGATCACGCGGATGTTGACGAATTTGGCGGTAAAGCGGCCGTCCTTGTTGCGGTCCTGGATTTCGCCCTGCCAGTGGTCGTGGTCCGCCAGCGCCTGCTGCAGGGCCATATAGAAGCCGCGGTCGTGCATGCTGGAGTCGAATAGCTGGGGCGGCTGGCCGCTCACCTCGTCCAGCGTATAGCCGGTCTGCGCCGTGAAAGCCGGGTTGGCGTCGACGATGCGGTTGGCCTCGTCGGTCACCACCACGGCTTCCGAGCTGGTCCGGTAGATCAGGTTTGCCATCCGCATCGATTCTTCGAGGTCGCGGCGGTGGGTCACGTCCTGCACGGTGCCGCTCAACACGGTGCGGCCCTCGACCTTGATCGCATTGCACAGCACCCGTACCCATTTGCGCGCACCGGCCAGGGTCAGGATCTGGCCCTCCAGGTCGAAGGATTCGCCATGGACCATGGCGGCATGCATGGCGTGCTCGGCCTCGTCGCGGTCTTCGCCAAGGAAGCAGGCCAGGCAGGCGTCCACGTTCGGCGCTTGGGTGGGCGAGAAGCCATAGATGCGCAGCACCTCGTCGGTCCACTCGAGACGGCCGCTGGCGCAGTCCATTTCCCAGGCGCCGATCTGGGCCAGGGCGCTCATGTCCGCCAGCATCCGCGCCTGCTGGCGGATCGTGCGTTCATGTTCGATGCGCTGGGTCAGGTCGCGCCCGACGCCCAGCACGCCCAGCGCCTTGCCGTCCGGCCCGGGAATGCGGGTCTTGATGGCCTCGAACACGCGCGCCTTATTGCCGCCCGGCGCCGTCAGGCGCTGTTCGTGGGCCAGCGGCGTGCCGGTCCTGAGCGCCTCAAGGTCGGTCTCGTGCATGTGCTCGGCCTCGAGCGGACCGAAGAAATCGGCGTCGTGCTTGCCGACGATCTCGCCGCGCGTACGGCCCAGCAATTCCTCGAAGCGCGTGTTGCAGGCCAGGTAGACGCCGTCGGGATCCTTCAGCCAGATCGCGTCGGGACTGCTTTCGACCAGGGTGCGCAGTTGCGCCTTTTCGCGTTCGAGCTCGGCGGTGCGTACGCGGACCGCCTTGCGCACCGAGCGCAGCCAGACCGCCAGCAGCAGGACCAGCGTGCCCAGCACCAGCAGGGCCTCCAGCAGCCGCTCGGTGTAGCGGAAGAAGGGCAGGGGCCGGCCCATCCACTTGTCGCGCAGCTCGCTGAGCTCGGCGGGTGTGATCCGCGCCATGCCTGCCTCGACCATGGACAGGGTGGCGCTGTCGCCCTTGCGTACCGCGCGCCGCAGGTCGTTGCGGGTGACCTCGAAAGCCTTCAGGTACTGGCGCTGCAGGCCGAGCCGGTACAGGCGGTACTCGGCCGAGTACTGGTCCATGCACAGCAGCTTGACCGACTGCCTGGCCGCGGCGTCGACCAGCGCCTGGTAGCTCGGATAGATGCGCACGCCGGAGATGCCCGCACGCCGCAGCTCGTCGGCGCAGGCGTCGGCGGCCTGCACGCCCACTTCGAAGCCCTTCAGGTTGGCGAGGTCATGGATGCCGCGCAGCGAGGCATCGGCATACACGACGGTGGCCACGGTGTCGTAGGGTTCGGAGAAATCGAGGGTGGCGGTGCGCTCCCGGGTGCGGAAGATCGGGTCGATCACGTCGGCCCGCCCGCCGGCCAGCATGGTCTGGACCTCGGACCAGTTGACGGCGATGAGCTCCGCCTGGCGCCCGGTTTTCTTTTCCCACAAGCGCCACAGGTCGACCGTATAGCCTTCCAGCTTGCCGTCCGGGTTACGGTAGACGTAGGGCGGATAATTTTCGTCCATGACGACGCGCAGCGGCGCCGCCCACGCCAGCAGCGGAGCGCACAGGAAGACGAGCATCAGCATATGCACGACTTGCATCGACGAATTCTCCCAATGGGCGGTCGTGATCAAGATAGCATGAAGTATGCGGGGCTGGCCTCGCGCACGTGCGCACGCGAGCGCAGGCGTGCTCAAGCGTCCTGGACCGCTTCCGCCGGGCCGGCCGGCGCGTCCCTGCCGCCCCGCTTGCGCAGGCTGCGGTTGGCGGCGACCACGCCCACGCCCACGATCGCCAGGCTCAGCATGGCGCCGAGCGAGGGCGCGGCCAGCCAGCGCAGCGATTGGTCGGGCAGTTCGGAGGGCGCCTGCTGGGGCGGGTCGGAATCGGCCTGGGGCGCGGCGGCGCCGGCGTCAAGCTCGCCGGCCAGCAGGGGCAGCAGGGCGCGCACGAAGGCGGCGGCGTCCTGCGGGGTGCGGCTGGTGAGGAAGCGGCCGTCGCGCACGGCGTCCTGGTTGCACCAGACCGCGCCGGCGTTGACCAGGTCGTCGCGCACGCCCGGCCAGGAGGTCAGGGTGCGCCCGGCCGCCAGCCCGCAGGAGACCAGCACCAGGGCCGCATGCGACATCGCCGCGATCGGCTTGCCTGCGGCGTCGAAGGCACGCACGAAGGCGCGCGCCGGGGCCGACTGGCGCAGCAGGTCGGGTGCGATATAGCCCCCGGGAATCAGCAGGCCGTCATAGTCGGCCGCCTGCACATCGTCGACCCTGCTGTCGACCTTCACCAGATCGTGCGGCTGGTGGCCGTGCATGCTGCGCAGCCGGCCCGGGCGTAGGGCGACGAGGGCGGCCTGCGCGCCCGCGTCCTTCAGCGCCGCCAGCGCGGCGTCCAGTTCCATCCCCTCGACGCCATCCGCCGCCAGAACCGCAATCCGCTTCCCGGCGAGTTTTCCGCTTGCGCTCATGATGATGCCTCCCATCGACAGCCTCTTGCTAGCAGAGTCGGCACGCCGTGCTTTAGTTCCGCTTGACGGACTCATAACCGCGTGGTTATACTTTTTCACATAACCAAATAGTTATGAATCACCATGGAACAGACACCCGACCTCATCTTCAGAACGCTCGCCGATCCCACCCGGCGCGCCCTCTTCGAGCGCCTCTGCCGCGAAGGGGAGCAGACGGTCGGCGCCTTGACCGCACAGGCCGGCATTTCGCAGCCGGCCGTGTCGAAGCACCTCGGCATCCTCAAGCAGGCCGGTCTCGTCAGCGACCGGCACGCGGGACGCCAGACCCATTACACCGCTCAGTTGGGCGCGCTTGCCCCGCTGGTCGGCTGGACGCAGCAGATGGCCCGGTTTTGGGAGAGCCGGTTCGACGATCTCGATGACCTCTTGAAAAGGATGGACCAATGAACGCTTCCGCACAACAGCAGCTCCGCACTGTTACCGTCGAACGCGAGTTCGCGCATCCGCCGGAAAAGATCTGGCGCGCGCTCACGCAACCGCACCTGATCGAAGCCTGGCTGATGAAGAACAATTTCGTGCCGGCCGTGCACCAGCGCTTCACGCTGACCGGCGACTGGGGTTCGGTCGACTGCCAGGTGCTCGAGATCGAAGCCCAGCGCAGCCTTTCCTACACCTGGGCCGCGATGGGCCTGGACAGCGTGGTCACCTGGACCCTCACACCCAGCGGCGCCGGCACCCACCTGCGCATGGAGCAGAGCGGCTTCCGTCCGGACCAGGACCAGGCCTTCCACGGCGCCCAGTATGGCTGGAACAAGTTCTTCGGCGGCCTCGAGCAGGTGCTGGGCGGCCTGGAGGAAGCAGCATGAACGAGGCCTCCGTCCTGATCGACCAGCGCATCGCCGACCTCGGTGACTGGCGCGGTGCGGCCCTGGCCCGGATGCGCGGGCTGATCCGGGAAGCGGTGCCGGAGGTGGTCGAAAGCTGGAAGTGGATGGGCACGCCGGTCTGGGAGCACGGCGGCATCCTCTGCACCGGCGAATCGTATAAATCGTGGATCAAGCTGACCTTCCTGAAGGGCGCCTCGCTGGAAGATCCGGCCGGGCTGTTCAACGCGAGCCTGGATGGGAATGCGCGGCGCGCGATCGATATCCGCGAAGGGGAGCAGGTCGATGCGGAAGCCTTCAAGGCCTTGATAAGAGCTGCGGCGGACCTGAATGCCGCGGCGAAGGCAAAGCCGAAGAAACGCTAGCTTTTCTGGGTCACCGCCGCCGGAATTTCCGGCAGCGTGCAATGCTGGGAGACGGCGAGGCCTTTCAGGAAGGCCCGCCGCACCGAGCCGGCGGTGACGCAGGCCGACACATGCTTCGAATGCCGCTCCGCGCCGCTCAGTTTGCGGATCCAGCTGCGGAAAGGCAGCAGGCCCTCCGCGGTCCGCTGCACCGCGCCGACGGCCTGGTCCTCGGCAACGTCCGAGGCCTTGTCCATGAAGGATTCCTCTTGCCTGGCTGCCGAGGCCTGCGCATCGTAGTCGGGGCCGAGGGCCTGGTCGAGTTCATGGAGTTCCCGCGCGATGGCCACACAGCTCTGCCCGGGCGGCATCAGGTAGGGGTTCTGCTGTGCTTTTTCGAGCACGGCCGGGATTTCCGTTTTCCGGATACCGAGGTCGTTGAGCGGGGCCGTGGCGGCAGTGCCCATGCGCGACGCCGTGCGCGAGGCGCAACCGGTCAGCACACATGCGGCCAATGCCGGAACCAAAATGGTTTTGAGAGTGAAATGCATTTTGGAATTATGCCCCTCAGGCTGCTTCGGCAGCGCCGCCAACCAGGATCGCGTCATCCTCGACCCTCGCCTTGATCAGGCAATCGTGCCCGGTCGCGCGGCCCTGGCGCACCGTCAAGCCATGTCCCAATGCCACAGCCAGAGCACCCGCCGCGACGCCGGTGGCGCCATCTTCCAGGGCCGGGTCGAGGTGGTTGAAGTTGCGTCCTTCGACCGTTTTATCGTCCAGCCGGCAATACACGTAGAAGCCGCTCACGCCCTGTTGTTTGCCCCAGGCGGCGATGCCGGCCAGGTCGGGCTTCAGCGCATATAGCGAGTCCGCATCCTGGACCTCGACCAGCAGCTTGGGGCTGCCCACCGAGGCCACTTGCGGCTTCGACGCCAGGACCAGCCCCAGTGCGCCCAGCAGTTCGCGCACCTGTTCATCGGCGATCTCCACCTGCCGCGCCGGCTGGGCCGCCAGCTTCACGAAGTAGTCATCGCCCTCGCACGACAGCGTTAACAGCTGGCCCTTCATCGCGGTGCGCACGGCGATCGCGCCGGCGCCCGGATCGCGGCCGAACAGCAGCGCCGCCACCGCCAGGGTCGCATGCAGGCACAAGGGGCTGCGCATGTGCGGGTAAAAGTAATCGACTTCGCGCTCCGGGGAAAGGAAAACGCAGGTGGTGTTGCGATCGGCCGTGAGTGCCTGGCGCGCCGCCTGGTCCATGCCGTCGTTCTCGATCACCAGCGCCGGGTTCCCTTCACCCGGCCGCGCCCCGAAGCAGTTCAATGTTTGCACGTGCATGTTTCGCAATTGTCGAAGTCGTCAGTTATACTGTGTTTTTATACAGTATTGTCTTTTGTTAAGACAATTGTAGACCTATTTGCACATGCCATCCGACCCACCATCCTCGCAACTCGGCCTGCACCTGGGCCTGCCCCAGTACGCGGAGCTGTTCTGCCTGTCGAACTTCTCCTTCCTGCAGGGGGCCTCGCATGCGGAGGAACTGGTGGCGCGGGCGGTGCAGCTGGGGTATGCGGCGCTGGCGATCACCGACGAGTGCTCGCTGGCAGGGGTGGTACGCGCGCATGCGGAAGCGAAGGGGGCCAAGCTGCCGCTGATCATCGGCGCGCACTTCCACTTGAAACACCCGGACGGCACTGAGGCTCTTTCTCTACTTCTGCTGGCGCAGAACCGCAACGGCTACGGCAACCTGTCCGAGCTGATCACGCTCGGCCGCACCCGCAGCGAGAAGGGGACGTATCTGCTGCGTCCCGCCGACCTCGAAAACGGCATGCCGGACTGCCTGGCGATCCTGCTGCCGGCCTACCCGGGCCACGACCAGGAAGGCGTCGACCGCCTGCACGCGCAGGCAGCATGGATGGCGCTGACTTTTCCTGGCCGCGCCTGGATCGGCCTGAATCTGCTGCACCGCGCCTTCGACGATGCCCACCGCGCCACCGTCGAGGAAGTCGGCTGGCAGCACGGTATGAAGATCGTCGCGCTCGGCCACGTAGTGATGCACGTCCGTTCGCGCAAGCCCTTGCAGGACACCCTGAGCGCGACGCGCATCGGCAAGCCGGTCGCCGAATGCGGCTACCAGCTGGCCCAGAACGCCGAGCAGCACCTGCGCTCGCGCGTGCGCCTGGCGAACATCTATCCGCGGGCGGCGCTGAACGAAACCTTGCGCATCGCCGGCCTGTGCACGTTCTCGTTGGAGGAGCTGCGCTACGAGTACCCGGACGAAGTGGTCCCGCCCGGCCACACGGCCGCCAGCTACCTGCGCAGCGAAACCTATATCGGCGCGCACCGGCGCTTCCGCGACGGCATCCCGGCCAGAGTGCAGGCGCAGATCGAGCACGAGCTGGGCCTCATCGCCGAGATGCGCTACGAGCACTACTTCCTGACCGTCTACGACATCGTGCGTTTCGCCCGGCAGCAAGCAATCCTCTGCCAGGGCCGCGGCTCGGCCGCCAATTCCGCGGTGTGCTACTGCCTGGGCATTACCGAGGTCGACCCGGCGCGGGCCAGCCTTTTGTTCGAGCGCTTCATCTCGAAGGAGCGCAACGAGCCGCCCGACATCGACGTCGACTTCGAGCACCAGCGGCGCGAAGAGGTCATCCAGTACATCTACCGGAAGTACGGCCGCGACAGGGCCGCGCTGGCGGCGGTGGTGATCAGCTATCGTCCCAAGAGCGCGCTGCGCGACAGCGGGCGGGCGCTCGGCATCGACCTCGCCATCGTCGAGAAGGTCTGCAAGCAGCACCACTGGTTCGACAGCAAGGCCGACCTGCTGAACCGCCTGGCCGAGAGCGGACTCGATCCGGAAGCGCCGCTGTCGCAGCAGTGGGCCTCGCTGGCACAGCGCCTGCTCGGCTTTCCGCGGCATCTGTCGCAGCACCCGGGCGGCTTCGTGATGGCGCGTGGGAAGCTGTCCCGCCTGGTGCCGATCGAGAACGCGACCATGCTTGATCGCAGCGTGATCCAGTGGGACAAGGACGATCTCGAGGAGCTGGGCCTGATGAAAGTCGACGTGCTGGCGCTGGGCATGCTGTCGATGCTGCGACGAGGGCTCGAACTCGTGGGCCAGCGCCACGGCACCGTGTTCGAGATGCAGGACATCCCGCCCGACGACCCGGCCACCTACCGCATGATCCGCGCCGCCGATACCGTCGGCGTCTTCCAGATCGAGTCGCGCGCGCAAATGAGCATGCTGCCGCGGATGAAGCCGCGCGTGTTCTACGACCTCGTGATCCAGGTGGCCATCGTGCGTCCGGGGCCGATCCAGGGCGGCATGGTCCATCCTTATCTGAAGCGGCGCGAAGATCCGCGCCTGGTGACTTACCCGAGTCCGGACATGAAGGTCGCATTGGAACGCACCCTGGGCGTGCCGATCTTCCAGGAGCAGGTGATGCAGGTGGCGATCCTGGCGGCCGGCTTCACGCCCGGCGAAGCCGACCAGCTGCGCCGCGCGATGGCGGCCTGGAAGCGCAAGGGAGGACTCGAGAAGTACTACGAGCGCATCGTCGGCGGCATGCTGGCCAAGGGTTACGACATCGGCTTCGCGGAGCAGATCTTCAGCCAGATCCAGGGCTTCGGCGAATACGGCTTTCCGGAGTCCCACGCGGCCAGCTTCGCGCTGCTGGCCTATGCCAGTTCCTGGCTCAAGTGCCACGAGCCGGCGGCCTTCCTGTGCGCTTTATTGAATAGCCAGCCGATGGGCTTCTACAGTCCCTCGCAGCTGGTGCAGGACGCGCGCCGCCATGGCATCGAAGTGCGTCCCGTGGACGTGACGGTCAGCGGCTGGGAGTCGGCGCTGGAGGAGTTCGATGAGGCCAGACGCACGCAGCCGGCGGTGCGCCTCGGCCTGCACATGCTGCGAGGGATGAGCAGGGAAGCCGCCGAGCGCATCGAACTGGCGCGCGCGATCCGGCCGTTTACAGACACCGCCGAACTGGCCCGCCGCGCGAACCTGGACCGCGGCGACCTGCAGGTGCTGGCCGGCGCGAATGCGCTCGAAGCACTGGCCGGGCACCGCCGCCAGGCCTTGTGGGAAGCGGTGGGCGCGGTGCCGGACCGCGACCTGCTGCGCCCGGCCGGCATCAGCGAAGAGACGCCGGTATTGGCCGCACCCAGCGAAGGACAAGAGATCGTCGGCGACTACCGCGCGCAAGGGCTCACGCTGGGCCGCCATCCGCTGGCCTTGTTGCGGCCGCAGCTGCTGGCCAAGCGCTTCCTGCCGGCCGAAGTGCTGATGGATTTCGCCAACGGCCAGCTGGCGCGCGCCTGCGGCATCGTCACCGTGCGCCAGCGCCCCGGCACGGCCAAGGGTGTGCTCTTCCTCACCATCGAGGACGAGACCGGAAACGTCAATGTGATCGTGTGGGCCAGCCTGGTCGAACAGCAGCGCCGCGAAGTGCTGAATTCGCATCTGCTGGGCGTGTACGGGGTGTGGCAGAGGGAAGGGGAGGTGCGGCACCTGGTGGCCAAGCGGCTGGTGGATATGTCGCACCTGCTGGGGGATTTGACGACGAAGAGCCGGGATTTTTGTTAGCCCAAAAACGCGTCGTCCCCGCGAAGGCGGGATAGTGCCCTCGGCACTATCCCCCCAAGTTTGTTCGCGTTTCGACTGCGCTGGCAGAACTTGGGTCCCCGCCTGCGCGGGGACGAGGTTTACAAGCTGACTCTTAGAACTCTTCCCAGTCCGCTTCCACGGCCTGCTTCGCAGCCTTGGCCGGCTTGACCGGGGCAACCCGGACCGGCGCCGCGGCGCGCGGCAGGGCAGCGCGCACCGGCGCAGCCTTCACGGGTGCTGCCACCGCGCCGAGATCGTGCGCGCGGTCCAGCTTGAACACGCTGACCACTTCGGCCAGCTTCGCGGCCTGGTCCTGCATCGAGGACGCAGCAGCGGCGGCTTCTTCGACCAGAGCGGCGTTCTGCTGGGTCACCTGGTCCATCTGGGCGATGGCGCCGTTGACCTGCTCGATGCCGCCGGTCTGTTCCTGGCTGGCGCTGGTGATCTCGGCCATGATGTCGGTCACGCGGCGGATGCTGCCCACCACCTGTTCCATCGTGGCGCCGGCCTGGTCGACCAGCTTGGTGCCGGCGTCGACGTTGGCCACCGAGGCGCTGATCAGTTCCTTGATTTCCTTGGCCGCGGCGGCCGAACGCTGGGCCAGGTTACGCACTTCGGAAGCCACGACCGCGAAACCACGGCCCTGTTCGCCGGCACGGGCCGCTTCCACGGCGGCGTTCAGCGCCAGGATATTGGTCTGGAAGGCGATGCCGTCGATCACGCCGATGATATCGGCGATGCGCTGCGAGCTGTCGTTGATCGCGCCCATGGTGGTGATGACTTCGCCGACCACGGCGCCGCCCTGGGTCGCCACTTCGGATGCGGCGATGGCCAGCTGGTTGGCCTGGCGCGCGTTGTCCGCGTTCTGGCGCACGGTGGTGGTCAGTTCTTCCATCGACGCCGCGGTTTCTTCCAGCGCGCCGGCCTGCTGCTCGGTGCGGGAGGACAGGTCGAGGTTGCCGGCGCTGATCTCGCGCGAGGCGGTGGCGATGGTGTCGGTGCCGCCGCGGACCTGGCTGACGATGCCCACCAGGCTGTCGTTCATGTGGCGCAGGGCGCGCAGCAGGGAACCGGTTTCGTCCTTGGTATTGGCTTCGATGTTGCGGGTCAGGTCGCCGCTGGCCACGGTTTCGGCCACCGCCACCGCATCGCGGATCGGCAGCACGATGCCGCGGGTGAGCAGCCAGGACATGACGCCGCCGAGCGCCAGCGCGCAGGCGCACAGGATGACGATCAGATTCGTGCTGCTGTCCGCATTGCTGTCGATGGCGCCGGCGGTCTCGTTCATGCTGTTGCGCTGCATGGTGACCAGTTCCTGCAGCAGGTCCTGGTACTTCTGCGCGGCCGGGGTGAATTCTTTCTCGAGGATGCGCGCCGCTTCTTCCGCATTGCCGTCGGCCTTGGCCTTGACGGTGCCGTCGCGCGAGGCGCTGTAGGCCTTGCGCTGCTGGAGAATCTTCGCGAACAGTTCTTTTTCAGGACCGTCGGCGGTGATCAGCGGCTCGATCTGCTTGAGCAGTTCGGCGGCTTTCTTGACCGAGGCGGCCGAGTCTTCCTTGAAGTAGGCGCCGAGCGAAGGGTCGGAGCTCTTCGCGATGGCGGCCGTGCGGCGGATCGAGGCGAAGTTCAGGGTGTACCAGTCGGTGATCAGGCGTTCCTTGGCCAGCGGCACGGCCATCATGGCCTTGGTGCGGTCGGCGATCTTGTTCATGCGCCAGGCGCCGACAGCCGAAATGACGACCGTCATCGCGAGGATGAGCGCAAAGCCCAGTCCGAGGCGCTTGCCGATCTTGATGTTTGCAACGAATCCCATCGATATTCCTTTTGAAGAAGCAATGCAGAGAATGTGCGGATTGTACTGTTGTGACGTTTCCGAACGGAATGAAAAAATACGTTATGGAAATTTTTATGCAACATTTTGTAGGGTTATTCCGACAATCGATGGGGTAATTGTTAAATCTTCATTGTTACAAATGGATTCGGCTGATAGTCTAAAAAAGCTGTCATCAACCTTAAAAAACCTTTCCCATGAAGCCTTCCAGCATTCTCCGCAATACCCTTCTTCTGTCCGGACTCATCGGTGGCGCAGCCGGCGCGGCGGACCTGCCGGCGCCGTTCGCCGAGCAGCTCAACGCCAACTACCCGGCGATCGAAACCCTGTACCAGGACCTGCACCGCAACCCGGAACTCGGCTTCGCCGAACACAAGACTTCCGCCAGGCTGGCCGAACTCGCCAAGAAGCTGGGCTTCGAAGTCACCACCGGCGTCGGCGGCACCGGCGTGGTCGCGATCATGAAGAACGGCCCCGGCCCGGTCGTGATGCTGCGCACCGAGATGGACGCGCTGCCGGTCCAGGAAAAGACCAGCCTGCCGTTCGCCAGCAAGGCCACCGGCAAGAACGCCGCCGGCGAACCGACCCCGGTGATGCACGCCTGCGGCCACGACCTGCACATGGCTGCCTGGTACGGCACCGCCAAGCTGATGTCCGAAAACCGCAAGGCCTGGAGCGGCACCCTGATGCTGATCGGCCAGCCGTCCGAAGAGACCGTGCACGGCGCCGAAGCAATGCTGAAGGACGGCCTGTTCAAGCGCTTCCCGAAGCCTGACTACGCACTGTCCTTCCACGACGACGCCACCATGCCCTCGGGCACGATCATGTACCACGCCGGCCCGTTCCGCGCGTCGTCCGACGTCGTCAACATCACCGTTTTCGGCCAGGGCGGCCACGGCGCCGTGCCGCATGAAGCACGCGACCCGATCGTGATCGCCTCGCGCATCGTGCTGGCCCTGCAGACCCTGGTCGCACGCGAGAACAACCCGATCGACCCGCTGGTCATCACCGTCGGCAGCATCCACGGCGGCACCGTTGCCAACATCATCCCGGACCAGGTCAAGCTGTCGCTGTCGGTGCGTACCTTCAAGCCGGAAGTGCGCAAGCGCGTCCTGGCCAGCATCGCGCGCGAAGCCAAGGGCGAGGCGATGGCCGCCGGCGCACCGAAGGAGCCGCTGGTCGACGTCCAGCCGGGCACCGATTCGGTCTACAACGATCCCGAGCTGATCGGCCGCATGGTCAAGACCGTGCAGGGCGCGGTGGGTCCGGAATTCGTGAAGGAGATGCCGGCCAAGATGACCTCGGAAGACTTCTCGCAATACGGCCAGCAGCCGGGCGTGAAGGCGGTGCTGCTGCACGTCGGCGCGGTCGACGGTTCGCGTCTGGACGCGGCCAGGAAGGCCGGCCAGCCGCTGCCGGGCACCCACTCGCCGCAATGGGCGCCGGACTTCAAGCCGACCGTGGTGAACACCATCAAGGCTGAAACGGCGATCCTGCTGGATCTGCTGGCGCCGAAGAAGTAATCAAACCGTCGCCCCCGCGCAGGCGGGGGCCCAAGTTCTGTTAGAGCAGTCGAAACGCGAACAAACTTGGGGCCGTGCGCAGCACGGCGCCTGCGCGGGAACGACGTTTTAGCGCCGCGTGTCGTTATCGTTTACGGCTGCGTGCCGTAGTAGTCCTGCACCGCGCCGACCCATTCGAGGTCGGCCATGTCCGGCCAGTGGTCGGTATCGAATCCCGGCGCGTTCTCGATGCGCTCTTTCGGGATGTCCATCGTGAAGCGCTTGTGCTGCGGGTCCAGCGTGAGAGCCTGCCAGGGCACCGCGAACAGCTTTTCACCCAGTCCGAGGAAGCGGCTCGACGACATCACCGCATAGGCGATGGCGCCGCTGCGCATGTCGACCATGAATTCCTTGATGACCCCGAGGTGCTCGTTCTGCAGGTTATGGACGTGATCGCCGAGCAGGGTGTGCGCACCCATCAGTTCCGGGCCCGGTCCCTTGCCGTGCTTGTTCCTGTACATACCGTAATCGTCTCGTTCCTCGTAGGACATCTTTCGTCTCCTTGATTGGAGACGCAAGCATAACCCGAGTCCGGCGAAACTCGGTTCGGACGCGCACGTTGCAGGGTGGGCACGGGGTGCCCACCCTACGGTTTAAAACTCTTCCCAGCCGTCGCCGACAGTGGCGGTAGCAGCAGGGCGTTTGGCGGCCGCGGCGCGCGCCGGCTGCGGGCGCACGGCGGGCAGGCCGGCCGCCGGTTCGATCCGCGACGGCGCGGCGGCCAGGGCGGCCTGGCGCTCGACCTTGAACACGTCCACGGCCTGGGCCAGCTTGGCCGCCTGGTCCTGCAGCGAGCCGGCGGCGGCGGCCGATTCTTCGACCAGGGCCGCGTTCTGCTGGGTCGCCTCGTCCATCTGGGCGATCGCCTGGTTCACCTGCTCGATGCCGCCGGTCTGTTCCTGGCTGGCGGACGCGATCTCGGCCATGATGTCGGTGACGCGCTGGATCGAGTCGACCACCTGGCCCATCGTGTCGCCGGCCTGGTCGACCAGCTTGGCGCCGGCGTCGACCTTGCTGACCGAGGCCGTGATCAGTTCCTTGATTTCCTTGGCCGCTGCGGCCGAGCGCTGGGCCAGGGTGCGGACCTCGCTTGCCACCACGGCAAAGCCGCGGCCCTGTTCGCCGGCGCGCGCCGCTTCCACCGCCGCGTTCAGCGCCAGGATATTGGTCTGGAAGGCGATGCCGTCGATGACGCCGATGATGTCGACGATCTTCTTCGACGACTCGTTGATCGAGCCCATGGTCAGGATCACTTCGCCGACCACGTCGCCGCCTTTGGTGGCGACGCTGGAGGCGGTGATGGCCAGCTGGTTGGCCTGGCGCGCGTTGTCGGCGTTCTGGCGCACGGTGTCGGTCAGGTGGGCCATCGAGGCCGCGGTCTGTTCCAGCGCCGCCGCCTGCTGCTCGGTGCGCGCGGACAGGTCGAGGTTACCGGCCGAGATCTCGCCGGCCGCGCCGTGGATGGACGAGGTGCCGCCGCGGACGTCGTTGACGATGCCGGCCAGGCTGTCGTTCATGTGGCGCAGCGCGCGCAGCAGGGCGCCGGTTTCATCGTTCGAGTGCGATTCGATGTGGCGGGTGAGGTCGCCGGCGGCCACGGTTTCGGCCACCGCGACCGCTTCGCGGATCGGGCGCACGATGCCGCGCGTCAGCAGGATCGAGCTCAGCGCGCCCAGTGCGACCGCACAGACGGTCAGCACGGTGATCAGGGTTTCGCTGGCGCGCGCGCCTGCCAGGATGTCGCTGGAGGCGGCGCCGATGTTCGCGTGCTGCATGCCGACCAGTTGCTGCACCGATTCCTGGTAGGCCTTGGCGGCCGGGGTGAACTGCTCGTTGAGGATTTTCGCGGCAAGTTCCATATCGCCATCGGCCTTGGCTTTGACGGCGGCGTCGCGCGCGCTCGAGTAGGCCTTGCGCTGATCGCCAATCCTCTTGAACAGCGCCTGCTCCTCGCCCGGGGTGATGAGCGGCTCGATCTGCTTGATCAGCTCGGTCGAGCGCGAACCGGTGGCAGCCGCGTCTTCCTTGAAGAAGGCGACCAGCGAATCGTCGCTGCTCTTGACGATGGCGGCGGTGCGGCGCACGGCCGCGAAAATCTGCATGTACCACTCGGTGATCAGGCGCTCCTTGGCCAGCGGCGCCGCCAGTACGCCGGCGGCCTCGTTCGCCACATTGCCGAGGCGCGACATGCCGACGCCTGCGATCAGAACGGCCATCGCCAGGGTCAGCGAAAAGCCGAGCGCAAGCCGTTTACCAATATTGAATCGACTGAAAAAACCCATGACTGTCCTTTGAAAGCAAAATCGAATGAAAACTCACCCAAAATTGTACTTTCAGAACAGCAATTTTTGTTACTTTTGAGAGTATTTAGATAGCGACTGCAATTTTTACGCAACAAATTCTTGCCCAATAATCACTGTTTCTCTCCCTTCGCTTCCGCTTCATCCTCCATCAGCCCTTCCAGGCGCCCGATGCGCCCGGCAGTGTCCGGATGCGTCGACATGTAACTCATCGTGGTCTTCAGCCAGCGCGGGGTATCGGCTTCGTCCGGATCCTGGTTTTCCAGAGCCTGGAGCGCCTGGATGAAGGCGACAGGCGAACGACCCTGGCGGCGCAGCAGGGCCACCGCGTAATCGTCGGCATCCAGCTCCATCGCACGCGAATACTGCATCTGCGTCAGCACCGCCGGCACGCCGGCAGCCACCGCGCTGAAATCGCCGAACAGCGCGGCCGACAGCGCCGCCATCAGCGAGGAACCGCTCATTGCGCGCGCCGCATGGCGGTGCTCGATATGCCCCACCTCGTGCGCCAGCACGGTGGCCAGTTGCTCCTTGCCGGCTTCGTCGAGCTGGTTGTCCTTGTTCTGGACCAGCCGCACCATCCAGTCGGTGACGACGATGGTGCCGTCCGGCAGGGCCAGCGCATTCGCGCCCAGCTTGGGCGAATTGCGCACCAGCAGCCGCATCGGCACGCGCGGATGCGCCGGCAGCACGCCAGACAGCAGGGTCTGGACCTCGGCGATGCGTTGCTCGCTCAGGCGCGAGGGTTCCAGCAGGCCGTGCCGTTCAAGGCTGGCCAGGGCGGCGCGGCCGAGGCGGATGTCGACCGAAGGCGGCAGTTTCTCGGCGATGCGTTCGGCGGCGGCGGGCAAGCCGCGGAAGTAGAGCAGGGCCAGCAGCGCCACCAGCAGCACCAGCGCCAGCAGTGCGGCCGGCCAGCGTTCCTGCCAGCGCACCACGGCGCTCTTGCGGTAGCCGAGCGCGTCGAGCAGCGGCTGGCGGCCGTCGCCGGCGACTTCGCAGCTGGCGCCGTCGGCAAAGCGCAGCACGGCGGGCGCGGCGGCAAAGGGTTCGGACAGCGTCACCGCGCCGACCGGATAGCTGCGCTCGAAGGCCGGGGAACTGAGCCGCAGCATGCCGGCGTCCACGTTCAGACGGACCGGATGCAGGCGCGCGTTGCGCCCGTCGAAATAGAGAGCGTTGGTCATGTTCGTCACCAGGAAAGATCGAGGCCGAGGAATTCCGCGCTGCCGTCGCCGGCCGCGGTGGCGGGGCGCCGGCTTGCCTGGCCGGTCGCGGCTTCGAAACCATCGGGCGCCTCGACATGCACGTGGGCCAGGCGGTAACGCCAGGTCCGCACTGCGGCGAAGGGACGGAACAGGCCCAGGGTCAGCAAGGTGAGCAGGACGTTGACGGCCTGCAGGCGAAAGTAGGACCGCAGCCGCATCGCGGATGCAATGCGCACGCCCGGGAAACGGGTCTCCGACCAGGCGATATTGTTCATCCGCACCATCACGAACAGGGCGCTGAAGATGAGGAACAGGTAGACCAGCAGGACGGCGCCGAGCGGTATCAGCGCGGACGCGATACCGCGCGCCCCGGTGTCGGCGCGGAGCTGCGAACCCGCATACATCATCATGCCGAGGACGACGAAGACGACGATGCCCGCCACGAAGCTCACCACATAGGGCGCGGCCAGCTCGGTGCTGCTGGCCCCGAACTCGGCGCGCTGGTCGCCGTAGGTCAGGCTGCTGTGCTGGTAGCGCTTCATGGCGCCGTGCATCAGCGGCCAGAGCAGATAAAGCAGGAACACGGCGCTCACCATCGGCCGGTCCGGCAGCAGGGCGACCAGGGCGCCCGGCAGGACGAACATGGCCACCGGCAGCGCGTAGGCGCGGTAGGCGGGCTGGATCTCGCCGGCGAAGCCGAAGGGCAGGCCGCGGTACCAGGTATTCGACAGCCGGAAGCGCAGCGCCGAGCGCATCATGAAGGGCAGCAGGCAGACCAGCAGGCTCACCGTGACCGCGCCGGCCACGGCGGAAAAGCCGAAGGCGTAGTGGTAGGCGGCCAGCAGCACCACCGCCAGCAAACGGCCGCGCAGGATCGCCGCCGGATTGCCGCGGAAGTCGAAGCTGGCGCCGGCAAGCTGGGTGTTCCGGTAAAAATACTGCAGCCGGCGGGTCTTGGCCCAGGCCGAATAGATGCCGAGCGTGGCCACGGTCAGCAGCAGGTTGACGATCCAGATGCGGAAGTATTCGCCGCCGCTGCCGCTGAAGCCGAAGGCCAGCGGCGCCGGCGGATCCTCGGGGACGGTATCGACCGGCAGGGTCGCGTCCAGGGCGTAGTCATGCTCGATCATGGGTGGGCTCGATGTTGACATGAAGGAAAGACGCCCAGTGTAGCCACAGCTCACGTGTATTGGCAATTTTTGCAAGAGCTGTTGATGCAGGCTGAGTCGGATACGCCACGCCATGGCGGCAAAGCGGCGCCATTGCCCGCTATGGGCCTGAATTGCCAAATTGTAATGAAGAAGTATTTGCAGGATTAAGGTATAATTTCAATTTCCCGCGCGTGCCGTTCGGCACCATCTGCACAATGACCAAATTCGTATTCGTCACTGGCGGCGTCGTGTCTTCCCTGGGTAAGGGGATCGCGGCCGCCTCCCTCGCCGCGATCCTCGAATCGCGCGGTCTCAAAGTCACCATGCTGAAGCTCGACCCGTACATCAACGTCGATCCGGGCACCATGAGCCCGACGCAGCACGGTGAAGTCTTCGTCACCGACGACGGCGCCGAGACCGACCTCGACCTGGGCCACTACGAGCGCTTCATCAGCACCCGTATGCGCAAGGTGAACAACTTCACCACCGGCCAGATCTATGAATCGGTGATCCGCAAGGAACGCCGCGGCGAATACCTCGGCAAGACCGTGCAGGTGATCCCGCACATCACCAACGAGATCCAGGACTACATCCGCCGCGGCGCCGAAGGCGTGGACGTGGCGCTGGTGGAGATCGGCGGCACCGTCGGCGACATCGAATCGCTGCCTTTCCTGGAAGCCGCGCGCCAGCTGTCGCTGCGCCAGGGCCGCAAGGGCGCCGCCTTCGTGCACCTGACCCTGGTCCCGTACATCTCGTCCGCCGGCGAACTGAAGACCAAGCCGACGCAGCACTCGGTACAGAAGCTGCGCGAGATCGGCATTTCGCCGAACGCACTGCTGTGCCGTGCCGACCGCCGCATCCCGGACGACGAGCGCGCCAAGATTTCGCTGTTCGCCAACGTCGAAGAGCAGGCCGTCATCTCCGTGTGGGACGTCGACACCATCTACAAGGTGCCGCAGGTGCTGCAGGACCAGGGCCTGGACGACATCATCCTCGAAGCCCTGGGCCTCGAGGCGCCGCCGGCCGACCTGTCGATGTGGACCAAGCTGATCCACACGCTGGAAAACCCGAAGCACGAAGTGACCATCGGCATGGTCGGCAAGTACGTCGACCTGATCGAATCCTACAAGTCGCTGACCGAGGCGCTGCGCCACGCCGGCATCCACACCGAGAGCCGCGTCAACATCGAGTACATCGACTCGGAAGAGATCGAGAGCACCGGCTGCGCCCATCTGGCCAAGTACGACGCCATCCTGGTGCCGGGCGGCTTCGGCAAGCGCGGCGTGGAAGGCAAGATCATGGCCGCGCGCTATGCCCGCGAGAACAAGATCCCTTACCTCGGCATCTGCCTGGGCATGCAGGTTGCGCTGATCGAATACGCGCGCCACGTGGCCGGCCTGCCGAATGCCAACTCGACCGAGTTCGATCCGGAAACCGACCAGCCGGTCGTCGCCCTGATTACCGAATGGCAGAACCATGACGGCAAGGTCGAGAAGCGCGACCTGAACTCCGACCTGGGCGGCACCATGCGCCTGGGCGCCCAGACCTGCGCGGTGAATCCGGGCACGCTGGCTGCCGAGATCTACGGCAACGTCGTGACCGAGCGCCACCGTCACCGCTACGAAGGCAACAACTACTACCTGCCGAAGATCGAAGCGGCCGGCCTGGTGGTGTCGGCCCGTACCCCGAACGAAGACCTGCTGGAGATCATGGAACTGCCGCGCAGTGGAGAACAAGCGCACCCGTACTACATCGGCGTGCAGTTCCACCCGGAGTTCAAGTCGACCCCGCGTAACGGCCATCCGCTGTTCACGTCGTTCATCCAGGCGGCCCTGAAGCACCAGGCCGAAAACAGCAACCAGCAGCCGGCGAATGTGAGCAGCTTTGCGCCGGCCGTGCAAGGAGATGCAGCATGAAGCTTTGCGGATTCGAAGTCGGCCTCGACCAGCCTATTTTCCTGATCGCCGGCACCTGCGTGATCGAATCGCGCCAGATGGCGATGGACACGGCTGGCACGCTGAAGGAAATCACCAGCGCGCTGGGCATTCCCTTCATCTATAAATCGTCCTTCGACAAGGCCAACCGCTCGTCCGGCAAGACCTTTCGCGGTCCCGGCATGGAGAAGGGCCTGGAGATCCTGGCGGACGTGCGCAAGGAAATCGGCGTGCCGGTCCTGACCGACGTCCACACCGAAGAAGAGATTCCGGTGGTCGCCAGCGTCGTCGACGTGCTGCAGACCCCGGCCTTCCTGTGCCGCCAGACCGACTTCATCAACGCCGTCGCGCGTTCGGGCAAGCCGGTCAACATCAAGAAGGGCCAGTTCCTGGCGCCGGGCGACATGAAGAACGTGATCGACAAGGCACGTGCAGCGGCCGCTGAAGCCGGCCTGCCGGACCAGTTCATGGCTTGCGAACGCGGCGTCTCCTTCGGCTACAACAACCTGGTGTCGGACATGCGTTCGCTCGCCATCATGCGCGAATCGAACTGCCCGATCGTGTTCGACGCGACCCACTCGGTGCAGCTGCCGGGCGGCCAGGGCACCTCGTCCGGCGGCCAGCGCGAGCACGTGCCGGTGCTGGCGCGCGCCGCGGTTGCAGCGGGTGTGTCGGGCCTGTTCATGGAAACCCACCCGAACCCGGCCTGCGCACTGTCGGATGGCCCGAATGCGGTGCCGCTAGGGCGCATGAAGGAACTGCTGACGACGCTGGTCGAGATCGATCGTATCGTCAAGAAGGCTGGGTTCATCGAGTCCAACTTCGAGTAACACATAGCCCGTCGTTCCCGCGAAGGCGGGAACCCAAGTTTGCTCGCGCTATCGAAACGCTGGCACATTTGCGCTAACACTGAAAACCGGGGTCAGAGCCCAACCGAGTGAACCGGGCTCTGACCCCTCGATTTCTTTACCTTCCGGAGACTGAAAAACCATGAGTGCTATCGTTGATATCATCGGCCGCGAAATCATCGACTCGCGCGGCAATCCGACCGTCGAGTGCGATGTTCTGCTGGAATCTGGCGTGATGGGCCGCGCCGCCGTGCCGTCGGGCGCATCGACCGGTTCGCGCGAAGCGATCGAACTGCGTGACGGCGATCCGAAGCGTTACTTCGGCAAGGGCGTGCTGCAGGCCTGCGAGAACATCAACACCGAGATCAGCGAAGCCATCATGGGCCTGGACGCCAACGAACAGGCATTCCTGGACCGCACCCTGATCGACCTGGACGGCACCGAGAACAAGAGCCGCCTGGGCGCGAACGCGATGCTGGCCGTCTCCATGGCCGTCGCCAAGGCAGCCGCCGAAGAAGCCGGCCTGCCGCTGTACCGCTACTTCGGCGGTTCGGGCGCGATGCAGATGCCGGTGCCGATGATGAACGTCATC
Organism: Massilia sp. Bi118; assembly: GCF_918697865.1. Classification (GTDB taxonomy): domain Bacteria; phylum Pseudomonadota; class Gammaproteobacteria; order Burkholderiales; family Burkholderiaceae_D; genus Telluria. The sequence continues at coordinate 80,786 of NZ_CAKKMV010000007.1, forward strand.
AACGGCGGCGCGCACGCCGACAACAACCTGGACATCCAGGAATTCATGATCATCCCGGTGGGCGCCCCGTCCTTCAAGGAAGCGATCCGCTACGGCGCCGAGGTGTTCCACACCCTCAAGAAGATCCTGCACTCGAAGGGCCTGAACACCGCGGTCGGCGACGAAGGCGGCTTCGCGCCGAGCGTTGCGAACCATGAAGAAGCCATCAAGCTGATCATGCAGGCGATCGAGCAGGCAGGCTACGTGGCCGGCCAGGACATCGCCATCGGCCTGGACTGCGCCGCCAGCGAGTTCTACAAGGACGGCAAGTACGTGCTGGAAGGCGAAGGCGGCATGCAACTGAGCGCCACCGACTTCACCAACATGCTGGAAACCTGGTGCGACAAGTACCCGATCATCTCGATCGAGGACGCAATGCATGAGGGCGACTGGGACGGCTGGAAGATCCTGACCGACCGCCTGGGCAAGCGAGTGCAGCTGGTGGGCGACGACCTGTACGTCACCAACACCAAGATCCTGAAAGAAGGCATCCAGAAGGGCATCGCCAACTCGATCCTCATCAAGATCAACCAGATCGGCACCCTGACCGAGACCTTCGCCGCCATCGAGATGGCCAAGCGCGCCGGCTACACCGCCGTGATCTCGCACCGTTCGGGCGAAACCGAAGACTCGACCATCGCCGACATCGCGGTCGGTACCAACGCCCTGCAGATCAAGACCGGCTCGCTGTCGCGTTCGGACCGCATGGCCAAGTACAACCAGCTGCTGCGCATCGAGGAAGACCTGGGCGACATCGCTACCTACCCGGGCCGCGACGCGTTCTACAACCTGAAGTAATGTAAGATCGCAGCAACAGAAAATTCCCGTCGGCATCGGCTGGCGGGAATTTTTTCGTATACTCTTCATTCATGCGCCTCATCACCCTTGCTCTTGCCACCTTACTGCTGCTGATCCAGTACCCGCTATGGTTGGGTAAGGGAGGCTGGCTGGACGTCGGCGAACTGGAGCGCCAGCTCGCCTCCAGCCACGCGCGCACCGACCAGCTGAGGGCGCGCAACGCCAAGCTCGAATCCGAAGTGCGCGACCTGAAGGACGGCACCGAAGCCGTCGAGGAACGCGCCCGCTACGAACTCGGCATGATCAAGCAGAACGAGATCTTCGTGCAGGTGCTGCGCAAGGACGAAAAGCCGGCCGTCATGATGACGCCGCCGCCACCGCCGCGCGAGCCGAAAGGCGCGAAGGGCGCCAAGCCCCAGAAGCCGCTCGACGACTGAGCGTTTCTCCCATGACCGACCAACTGAACACCCTGGAAGCCGTCGCCGCCTGCCTGGCCGCGGCCTTCGAAAGCGGCAGCGCCGAAACCATGACCGCCGCGCTGGCGGCGGTCGCGGGTTCAAGTGGCCTGGCCGCGCTGTCCGCCGCCGCCAGCCTGCCGCGCGCCGAGCTCGCCGAAGCCATGCTGGCCGGCGAGATGAGCCTCGACACCACGCTCGCCATCATGAAGGTCATCGACCTGCACATGCCGTGACAGCGGCCCGATCCCAGCTTGCCATTTTTTTAAGCCGGAATTAAGTTACCCTCAGGGAATTTACGAATACAATGTTTCCCATAAGCTAACTGTTTGGGGGAACTCTTGTATTCTCTGCCTATCCGGGCCGAGGCCTTGCCTGTGCTCGCGTTTGCACTGATTTTCTGTTGGACGCCGCATGGGGCTGCGCAAGACCGGGCGCCGGCCACCCAGGCCGCCGCGCCGCTCACCGTCAAGGTCAGCGAATCGAAGCAATTCGGCGAGCTGCCCTACCGTCCCGTCATCGAGAGCTTCCGGCTGCTCCAGTCCTACCAGCCGGCCGAGCCGCGGCTGGTGGATGTGCTCGTGCGCGCAAAATACCCGTTCATGTCGGACGCCGAGCAGGATGCCTATATGCCGCAGCGCTGGGGTGTCGCGATCGTCAGTCCTTCCGTGGACCTGAACGTGCCGGTGCGCCGCGGCGGCTATTTCGTGCTGCCGGACGTGGACGGCGCTTATCGGGAGAAGGGGAGCATCCTGTTCAGGGAGCCGACCACCCGGCCGCTCTACCTGTATTTTTCCCTGCGGGTGGGAGCCGGCCAGCGCATCCGCTATGCCGACTTGGGAAAGGCCTCGGAGCAGATCGATACCTTGCTCGGGAAGATTTCCTATTTCAACCGGCAGTTGCGGCACCTGAAGCGCGACCGGCACGATGCCATCAAGGCCTGCTTCCTCGACGCCAGCGGCGACATCCTCATCGACGGTAAACCGGTGTCCGACGGCAGCATCGGCAACTGCAAGCTCCTCAGGATCGATCCCGAGCGCATAAAAAGCGGCGACGTGATCGAATTTTCCGGACCGCTCGACATCGTGACCTTTGCCGAGAGCGGCCAGCAGGCGAACCCAGCCTGAGCCGCCGGTCGCCGAAGGGCGGCGCCGGCAGCCGAGGCTTGGCGAAGCTCAGGCGGCGCTGCCCGCCAGCGGCGGCACATAACCCGGCTCGAGCAGGCCCGGCACAGGTTCGCCTTCCAGCACGACGATTTCGCCGATGCTTTGCGCGCGCATGACGATACGGTCGCCGTTGGCGACGTGGCTGCCGACCAGCGCGATCGGACGGTTGGCGATGGTCGAGGCATGGCCGGCCCCCGACACGATCACGCTCTCGCTGCCGTCCGGGTAGCGGACGCGGTCGCCGACACAGGCGACGTGGTAATCGTCCGCGAACTGGTCATTCGATGCCAGCACAACCTGGCCGCCGCGGCTGGTGCGCGAGCCGACGGTTGCAATCGGATAACGGGCAAGCACCTTGCGCGGAACACTAGTTTCATTCATTCCCTGATCTCCAAACGACGGATTCGACTGACCGGACCAATGACGCCTTTTGTACAAAAGCGACATTGTCCCGGCACCGTGTGTACGCTTCCGTACACTGGTGGCCATTGGACCGCGCCGTTGATTCACGCCAATTGATGTTGCTCAAATTGGTAATACGCAAGGCAGGGATTCAGGGAATTCCGACAGGAATCTTTCCGGTTCGACTTGACTGTCCGGATAAAAGGTTTTTTCAGTCGATCAGGGTCTTGACCAGCACCTTGCCGTCGCGCATTGCACTTTCCTGGCGCAGCATCAGCTGGCTGCCCTTGGCGAACCAAAAGGTCGAGTCCGCGCCCGGCGTGCCGTAGTCGGTGGTCACGAGCCAGCAGTCGACCGGGCCGGTAGGGCCGGCGATGGTTCCGGAGCCGCTCACCTTGAAGCTGTAGCGCTTGGGCGCCGAGCCGCCGCCCGGGTGGTAGAAGTTGATGCTGGCTTCGTAGCCTTCGGCGAGGGGCAGCGCCTGCAGGAATTCGATGTCGGTCTCGAAGTTGAAGGTCGGCTCGGGGGAGGGAACCGAGAGCGCCTTCTGCGCGTTGTCCGCCAGGTCCGGCATGCCGCTGACGCGGTCCGGTGCGAACGTGAAGCCCTCGACCAGCTTCTTGCCATCGCGCTCGGTGATGCGCACATGGCTCAGCGGGCGGAAAGTGGCGGTCTCGAACCAGGAATCGAGGCGCTTCACGGCAGCAGGGGCGGTCGGCGAGGCCATCGCCCCGTCCCAGCGCTGCACGATGTGCATTTGCTGCTTGCCGTCGCGCTGCTCGAAGCGCACTTCGCGCGCCCAGATATCGAGCGGGATGCTGGCGCCGTCGGCGGTGCGGAAATAACGCAGGTAGTAGTGGGTGCCCGGCTTGATCAGGCTGAAGCGCGGCAGCGGGGCGCCGACGTCGACGCTGGTGACGGCGGACTGGGCGGAAGCGCACAGGCAGGCGAGGAGGGTGGGAAGAAGGATGCGGCGCATGAAGACCTCGGCGGAGTGGGGAATACCGCCGAGTATGCCGATGATGTATATATCAGATCAACAACAAATGGATATGCACGTTTAACTTGGGTTCCCGCCTTCGCGGGAACGACCGCTTACATTTGCAGCGTTTCCAATAGCGCGCGCGCGTCTTCCGGAACCGGCACCGGCCGATTGCTCTCCCGATCCACATACACATGCACGAAATGCCCGGCCGCAGCCGGCAGCTCGTCGTCGTTGCGGTACAGCCCGATCTCGTAACGCACGCTGGAATTACCGAGCTTGGCCACGCGCACGCCCACGTGCACGGTGTCCGGGAACACCACCGGCGCAAAATACGAGCACCCCGTTTCGACCACGAAACCGACCGTCTTGCCGCCGTGGATGTCGAGCACGCCCCGTTCGATCAGGAGGCGGTTCACCGCCGTATCGAAGTAGCTGTAGTAATGGACGTTGTTGACGTGGCCGTAGACGTCGTTGTCCATCCAGCGGGTAGCGATCGCGCAGAAATGCGGGAAGGCGGAGCGGGGCGTGTCGCGCATGCGGACCTGTTATCAGTGCTTCACATCGGAGGCCGGCGCAATCGCGTCGGCAGTCAGGTCGGCCGCGAACAGCTGGGCGCAGTCGACCGCGTCGAACTCGTAGTGCTTGCCGCAGAAGTCGCAGTTGATCGCCAGCTGGCCGAGGTCGTGCAGGGCGGAGTCGACTTCTTCCTTGCCCAGCATCTTCAGCATGTTGCCGACCTTCTCGCGCGAGCAGCTGCAGTGGAATTCCGGGTGCATCGGATCGAACACGCGGATCGTCTCTTCCCAGAACAGGCGCTTCAGCAGGGTTTCCACGTCGACGCTCAGCAGCTCTTCCTGCTTCAGGGTGCCGCCCAGCGCCAGCGCGCGGTTCCAGGTCTCGGCGTCTTCCTCTTCGGTCGCCTGGGCCACCTGGCCTTCGACTTCGCTGTTGCGCGGCAGCTTTTGCAGCAGCAGGCCGCGCGCAACGTTGTCGTCGGCCGCCAGCCACAGCTTGGTGTCCATCTGTTCCGAGCGCAGCATGTAGTTTTCGATGACGGTGGCGATGTCCTCGCCGTGCAGCGGCACCACGCCCTGGTAGGGCTGCTGGCCCGGGACCTTGTCCTTCGGGTCGAGCGTGATCACGAAGCGGCCCTGGCCGCCCACGTTCAGCAGCTGGGTCACCGAGGCATCGTCGGGCACCACGGCGCCCGGGCTCAGCTTGGCGGTGGCGCGCAGGTGCAGCTCAGCGTCGCACTCGACCACCAGCAGCTTGACCGGGCCGTCGCCGAAGATCTGCATCACGATCGAGCCGTTGAATTTCAGGTTGGCCGACAGCAGCGCGGCGGCGGCAACCATTTCGCCCAGCAAGCCCTTGACTGCCTTCGGGTAGACGTGGCGCGACTGGATCTCGCGCCAGGCGTTTGAAATCTCGACCAGCTCGCCGCGCACGGCGGCGTTGTCGAAGATGAATTTTTGCAGGATGTCCTTGCTGGTATCAGTCGTCATTCTTTATCCGATTTTCTTGAGTTCCGCCTTGAAGCGCTGGCCGCGCTCGACATAGCTGGCGGCGTTGCCTTGCAGGCGGAGGATGTCTTCTTCCGTGAGGGTGCGCACGACCTTGGCCGGGGTGCCGAGGATCAGCGAGTGGTCCGGGAATTCCTTCCCCTCGGTCACCAGGGCGCCGGCGCCGACCAGGCATCCCTTGCCGATCCTGGCGCCGTTCAGCACCACGGCCTGGATGCCGATCAGCGAGCCGTCGCCGACGGTGCAGCCATGCAGCATGGCCTGGTGGCCGATGGTGACGCCCTTGCCGATCACCAGCGGGAAACCCATGTCGGTGTGCATCACCGTGCCTTCCTGCACATTGCTGTTTTCGCCGACCGTGATGCGCTCGTTGTCGCCGCGGATCGTTACCCCGTCCCAGACCGATGCTTTCGCTTCGATGGTCACCTTGCCGATCAGATTGGCCGAATCGGCGACGTAGGCGGAAGCGTCGATCTCGGGCGCATGCTCGCCCAGCTGGTAAATTGCCATGGATATGCTCGCGGGAGGTTATGAATATCGCTATTTTACGCCCTCGCGCCAGCTGTCGTCCGGCAAGGGGCTGAGATGGGGACGCCCTCCAGCAAATCAAGTCGCTTGTGCTTATAATGCGAACGGTCGTTCGATTTCATCTTTCTTATCCAGGCAGCCACATGACTCCTTCCCGTTCCGAATTCCTCAGCATCCGCGGTCTGCGCACCCATGTCCGGCACTGGGGCAGGGAAGGCGCGCCCAAGCTCTTCATGGCGCATGGCTGGATGGACATGTCGGCCTCCTTCCAGTTCGTGGTCGATGCCCTCGAGGGCGACTGGCACGTGATCGCCCACGACTGGCGCGGCTTCGGCCTGACCGAGCGCCCGGGCACGGACACCTACTGGTTCCCGGATTACTTTGCCGACCTCGACGCCATCCTCGACCATTACGCGCCGGGCGAGGCCGTCAACCTGCTGGGCCACAGCATGGGCGGCAATATCGTCAGCGTGTATGCGGGCGTGCGGCCGGAGCGCGTCGCCCGCCTGATCAACCTGGAAGGCTTCGGCCTGGCGGCAACGAAACCGGAATCGGCGCCTGGCCGCTACGCCGGCTGGCTGGACGAGCTGAAGTCGCCGCCGGGCATGCGCCCCTATGGCAGCCTGGACGAGGTGGCCTCGCGCCTGCAGAAGACCAATCCGCGTCTTTCCGCCGAGCGCGCCGCCTTCCTGGCGCCGCACTGGGCCGCGCAGAACGACGAGGGCCAGTGGGAAATCCTGGGCGACCCGGCGCACAAGATGCGCGGCCCGCTGCTGTACCACGTCGAGGAAATCATGGCCTGCTGGCGCCGCGTCACCGCGCCGGTGCTGTGGGTCGAGGCCGAGCACACGAATATGTGGATGTGGATGGGGCCGAAGGAGCAGGCGCGCGCCGAAGTCGAACGCCGCATGGGGCACCTGGCGAAGGTGACGCCGCGCATGATGCCGGAGGCGGGGCATATGCTGCATCATGACCAGCCGGAACTCCTTGCGCAGATGATCGAGGAGTTCCTGGCGGACTGATGTGACAGGTGGGCACCCCGTGCCCACGCGGACGCATGCATTCGTGATCGATGGGATGCGGTTACAATGTGACCATGCTCAAAGTCGACCTCCACTGCCATTCCAGCGTCTCCGACGGCGTGCTCGCACCCGCCGCCGTGGCGGCCTATGCCCGCAAGGGCGGGGTCGACGTGTGGGCGTTGACCGACCATGACGAGATCCGCGGCACCAAGGCCGCGCGCAAGGCGGCCCAGGAGCTGGGCATGCGCTTCGTGCCCGGCGTCGAGATCTCCGTGACCTGGGGCGGCGAGACCGTGCACGTGGTCGGCCTGCAGGTGAACGAGGACGAGCCGGCGCTGGTGCAGGGCCTGGCGGCCACGCGCGCCGGACGCGATGCGCGCGGGCGCGAGATCGCGGCCCAGCTGGAACGGGCCGGCATCCCGAATGCCTACGAAGGCGCCCTCAAATATGTCGGCAACCCGGACCTGCTGTCGCGCACCCACTTCGCGCGCTACCTGGTCGAGACCGGCGCCTGCAGCAGCACCTCCGAAGTCTTCCGCAAATACCTGACCGAAGGCAAGCCGGGCTATGTGCCGCACCGCTGGGCCAGCCTGGCCGAGGCGGTCGGATGGATCCGCCAGGCCGGCGGTGTGCCCGTGATCGCCCACCCGGGCCGCTACCGCTTTTCGCCAGTGGCGGAAGGGGCGATGTTCGACGAATTCAAGCAGCTGGGCGGCAAGGCCATCGAGGTGGTCACCGGCAGCCATACCCCGGACCAGTACGAGACCTATGCCGAAGCGGCGCGCCGCTACGGCTTCCTGGCCTCGCGCGGCACCGATTTCCACGCGCCGGGCGAGTCCCGGGTGGAATTCGACAAGCTGCCGCCCTTGCCGGCGGGCGTGACGCCGGTGTGGCACGACTGGTTCTGAGTTGGAGAAGACGAGCCGGCCATGACCCAATACTTCGAAATCCACCACGAGAACCCGCAACCGCGCCTGATCCGCCAGGCCGCCCAGATCATCCAGTCGGGCGGCATCGTCGCCGCGCCCACCGATTCGGCCTATGCGCTGGTCTGCCGCCTCGACGACAAGGCCGCGGTCGAAAAGCTGCGCCGGATCCGCGGCGTCGACGAGAAGCACCACCTGACCCTGCTGGTGCGCGACCTGTCCGAAATCTCGACCTATGCGCGCGTCGACAACCGCCAGTACCGCCTGCTGAAGGCCGTCACGCCCGGTCCCTACACGGTCATCCTCGACGCCACCCACGAGGTGCCGCGCCGCCTGTCGCACCCTTCGCGCAAGACCATCGGCCTGCGCGTGCCCGAGAACGCAATCCTGCTGGCGCTGCTGGAAGAACTGGGCGAAGCGCTGATCGGCACCACCCTGCAACTGCCCGGCGACGACCACATGCTGTCCGATCCGGAAGAGGTCAGGGAGCGCATTGGCAAGCAGCTCGACCTGGTGATCGACGGCGGCGCCGGCACCCTCGAACCCACCACCATCGTCGACCTGACCGGCGACGAACCGGTACTGCTGCGCGAAGGCCGCGGCGATCCGGCGGCGTTCGGGCTCTAGCGTCTGTTAAAATCCCCGTATGGATGAACAAATACGTAACCTCGCAGTCTATGCGCTGCCCGTTCTTTTTGCGATCACGATGCACAACGCCGCCCAGGCGTATGCCGCAAAATATTTCGGCGACATGACGGCTTTCGCGGCCGGCCGTGTCACCACCAACCCGATGGCCCACATCGATCCCTTCGGCACCGTAATTCTGCCGGCGCTGCTGTATCTGACCACCGGTTTCGCCTTCGGTTATGCCAAGCCGCTGCCGATCGACTACGGCCGCCTGCGCAAGCCGAAACGCGACATGGCCTTCGTCGCGCTGGCCGGCACCGCCGCCAACTTCGGCATGGCGCTGCTGTGGCTGCTGCTGGCGATGTTCCTCGAATACTTCGGCGTCAGCGAACCTTTCCCGAACCGGGTTGCCCAGGCAGGTGTCATCACCAACCTGGTGCTGCTGGCCTTTAACCTGCTGCCGATCCCGCCGATGGATGGCGGCCGCGTGCTGTTCAGCCTGCTGCCGAACAAGCTGGCGTATAAATTTGCGCGCATCGAGCCTTACGGCTTCTTCATCCTGCTGGGTCTGATGCTGCTGAAGCTGCTGCCTTACTGGGTGCTGCCGGTCATGGCGGTGGCGCAGATCCTGTTGCGGGTGATCGTCTACCCGCTGAGCGCCGTCCTCAGCTGATTCAAGCGGTTAGCCATGTTCCCCGACCGCGTCGTTTCCGGCATGCGCCCCACCGGGCTCATGCACCTGGGCCACTACCACGGGGCCCTGAAGAACTGGATCCGCATGCAGTCCGAGCTGCCCTGCCTGTTCTTCGTGGCCGACTGGCACGCCCTGACCACGCACTACGACGATCCGGGCATCATCGAAAAGAGCACCTGGGACATGGTGATCGACTGGCTGGCGGCCGGCATCGACCCTTCGCAGGCGACCCTCTTCATCCAGTCGCGGGTGCCGGAGCACGCCGAGCTGCACCTGCTGCTGGCGATGGCCACGCCGCTGGGCTGGCTGGAACGGGTGCCGACGTATAAGGACCAGATCGAGAACCTGGCCAACCGTGACCTCGCCACTTACGGCTTCCTCGGCTATCCGCTGCTGCAGGCCGCCGACGTGCTGATCTACCGCGCGACCCAGGTGCCGGTGGGCGAGGACCAGGTGCCGCACGTCGAGATGATGCGCGAGATCGCACGCCGCTTCAATCACCTGTACGGCAAGGAGCCGGACTTCGAGCAGAAGGCGCTGGATGCGGTGAAAAAACTCGGCAGCAAGCGCGCGCGCCTGTACACCGAGCTGCGCACCGCCTACCGGCAGGAAGGCGATGACGCCGCGCTGGAACAGGCGCGGGCGATGCTGGACGATGCCGGCAGCCTGTCGAACATCGACCGCGAACGCCTGTTCGGCTACCTCGAGGGCAGCCGCAAGATCATCCTGGTCGAGCCGCAAGTCAAGCTGACCGAAGCATCGCGCCTGCCGGGCCTGGACGGCCGCAAGATGAGCAAGAGCTATGGCAATGCGGTCTCGCTGCGCGAGGATCCTGCGTCCGTCACGAAGAAGATCCGCACCATGCCCACCGACCCCGCGCGCGTGCGCCGCAGCGACCCGGGCGACCCGCTCAAGTGCCCCGTGTGGCAGCTGCACGAGGTCTACTCGAGCGGCGCCACGAAAGACTGGGTCATGAAGGGCTGCACCAGCGCCGGCATCGGCTGCATCGAGTGCAAGCAGCCGGTGGTCGACGCCGTGCTGGCCGAGCAGGAGCCGATGCACGAGCGCGCCCAGCAATACCTGGACGACCCGACGCTGGTGCGCGCGATCGTCGCCGACGGCTGCGAGAAGGCGCGAAGGTTGGCCCAGGAAACCATGCGCGACGTGCGCGACGCCATGGGTCTCGGTTACTGATGCATAGCCTTGACACTGTTTCCCCCTGGGTCGCCCGCTGGGCGCCGCTGATCCGTCCGGGCCAGGCGCTCGACCTCGCCTGCGGCCGCGGCCGCCATGCGCGCCTGCTGGCCTCGCTCGGCCACGCCGTGACCGCCCTCGACCGCGATGCCCAGGCCCTGGCGGCGGCTGCGGGGCAGGGCATCGTCACGCTCCAGCACGACCTGGAAGCGCCAGGCGCCGCCTGGCCCTTTGCGCCGGGCAGCCTGGCCGGCATCGTCGTTACCAATTATCTGCACCGGCCGCTGTTCGGCCGGATCGCCGCGCCGCTGGCGCCGGATGGCGTGCTGATCTACGAGACCTTCGCCCGTGGGAACGAAATCTTCGGCAAGCCGTCGAACCCGGACTTCCTGCTGAATCCGGGAGAACTCTTGGCCCTCGTCGCGAGCGGCGGTTTGCGGGTGGTGGCCTACGAAGACGGCGTCGTCGAGTCGCCCAAGCCGGCGCGCGTGCAGCGCCTGTGCGCGGTGGGGCAGGGCTTCGACCTGGGGGCGGCCAGGCTCGATCGGGGGAATTTGTAACCGAGCTGTAACCGAACGGTTTATCTAAATGCGAAATGAACCATAACCTCGGGCTATCCAGTACAATCGAATTTTTAGTGCGACACGTTGAGTGTTGCCTGGACACAAAAGCTGGCCTTGTGCGTTTTGGCGAGCATTATTCTGAAGTTTCACTCTGAGAGAACCGTCTGGCGCTTCGGCTCCGACGCTTTATTCAGTTCCCTCTGGAACTGCACAATTGAGTTGTTGCCTCGCATTAATGGAGGTGACAGGTCGAGCCTTTGTCTGAAGTTGTAGCTTGATATTGGCAGGATGTAGCATTTTTGTCACTGTAGGCATTTTCGTAACAACTGCTTACAACATTCTTTGTGTCATGAGTGGAGCGGGGAGGCGTGCAACATGTCTCCTTGTCCAGAGCACCTCTGCTCTGTGATGCCTTGTTGTGTCCATGAATTATTTAGTGGTGCCACAACCAGATGTACGACCATCTGTAGCCTGGACTGAGCGTGCGTCACCGGTAACGGTGGGGTTCGAAGCCTCAGGAACACGTCCCACAGGAGCTTCTTACTGTCATGCGCCACGCGAGTGGAACATGGATACTGCCAGCAGCAGGCGGTTGCGGGGCAAGGCTAGTGCCGCATGGGTAAATTAACTGAACCATCGTGTGAACCCTCGTGACGATTGAAAGGCTTAAGCTGCTTGATGGCCTTAACCAAAAGGTACGTGACCGGTTGCCCTGATTGAAAAACAGAGCACGTCGTTGAACGGTCACCGGGGGAAAGATGGACCCTAAACGGTAGGTCGCGGGAGGTGGTCAAGTCCCGCGTCGGCATTGCAGGGAACGTGGTAAGCCCGTCTTCTCGCCTGTTCGGACAAAACACCGAAAGAGCAGGCAGGCGCGAGCTGTTGGGATAGCGGGTAGGGGGATCGTGGAAAAAGCGAAGGCCGGGCTGTAATGGTCCGGATAGGGATTCAAGATTTGTCCCGCCCGAAAGGGGGCAGACTTCCATGAGGTGTAGTAGTCGTTAGCATCTGTTCCGGCTTTGTAGTTATTTCATTGGACCCAGGAGGGAACACGTCATCCCTTCGGGGACGGCGTGCGGCCTCTGAAGTCATTGACTATGGAGGTACAGCATGGAAGTAACTGGCGGCATGATGGCCGGTTCTGCGTCCTCACACGTCGACAGGGATTGGGCAACGGTGGATTGGGGCTTAGTCCAGCGAAACGTGAGAGCCATGCAGGTCCGGCTAGCGAAGGCAACAGCGTCATGCGATTGGCGCAGGGTCAAATCCTTGCAACGGTCGCTGACCCGCTCGTTTTCTGCCAGAGCATTGGCAGTGAGACGAGTGACGGAGAACCGAGGCAAACGGACGGCAGGAGTCGACCGTGAGCTGTGGGACACGCCAGAGTGGAAGTATGTGGCGATATCCCGGTTGAAGAAGCGGGGCTACCACCCCTTGCCATTGCGTCGTGTGTACATTCCCAAGGCGAACGGAACGATGCGCCCGCTGGGGATTCCGACCATGCTGGACAGGGCAATGCAAGCGCTGCATCAGCTTGCTCTTGATCCGGTATTGGAAACGAAGAGTGACCCGAACTCGTATGGGTTCCGGCGATCTCGATGCACAGCAGATGCGATGTCCCAACTGTTCGTGAAAATGGCCCGGAAGATTTCAGCTGGATGGGTGCTCGACGCGGACATCGAGGGGTTCTTCGACAACATCAATCACAAGTGGCTACTTGAGCACGTCTGCATGGACAAGCTGATCCTGAAAAGGTGGCTGAAGTGCGGTGTGATTGACAAGGCAGGTTTGGCTGCAACAGTCGCTGGAACGCCGCAAGGAGGTGTCATTTCCCCGGCACTAGCGAACTGGACGTTGAACGGACTGGAAGCAGGCCTTACCGAACATTTCATCGGGAAGTGGGGCACGGTTCGGACCAACAAGCTCAAGCTCGGAGTCATACGGTATGCCGATGATTTCGTGATCACTGCGGACTCGAAAGAGCTGCTGGAAAACGAGGTCGTTCCCTGGCTTGAATCCTTCCTGGCGGAGAGAGGTCTCAGGCTCTCCAGGTCGAAGACGAGGGTCGTGCATATTGACGATGGCTTTGACTTCCTTGGCTGGAACTTCCGCAAGTACTCCGGGAAGCTGCTCATCAAGCCAAGCAAGAAGAACGTGAAAGCGTTCTATGACGAGCTGAGAAGAGTTGTCAGATCGATGGCGACGGCGACGCAGGAGGATCTTATCCGCGCGCTGAATCCCAAGCTGATGGGCTGGACGGCGTATCACAGCCCGGTCGTGGCAAAGGAAACCTTCTCGCGCATCGATGCGCTGCTGTACTGGCGTCTCGTGCGTTGGGCTAAGCGCAGGCACCCACGAAAGAAGAAGGACGACATTCGCAAGAAGTACTGGCGGACGGTTGAAGATCGAAATTGGGTGTTTGCCGTAAATGCAGCCAAGAAAGATGGTGCAGAAGATGTGCTAGAGTTATACTCGCTGTCTAGCACGCCCATATTAAGGCACTTGAAGATCAAGGGAGAATTTAACCCTTACGACCCGAAGGACGAGGCGTACCTGGAAGAGACCCTGCAAACGAGGATGAAGCGTAAAGCGGTATTCTTCAAGCGATGGGCTCGACTGTATCTCGACCAGCAGGGGAAGTGTCCGGTATGTGGCTTTGAGTTGACTGAGGAGGCGGATGTTCACCATATCGTCTACAAGGTGAACGGCGGCTCGGAAGCTCTCAGCAACAAAGTTCTGGTGCACCCGACTTGCCACAGGCAGATACACAGCCTAGGTTTGAAAGTTGTTAAGCCGGCTCCTGTATAGGAGCTTTTATTACACTCGAGCCGTGTGCGATGAAAGTCGCACGCACGGTTCTACGGGGGGAGGGGCCTGGTAACAGGCTCTTCCTACCCAACTTTATTAACGGCACGGTCCACTGATTATGATTAAGGGCAGCATAGTAGCAATCGTCACTCCGATGTTTGAAGATGGCAGTCTGGACAAGGACAGCCTTCGAAAACTGATCGACTGGCATGTTGCGGAAGGCACGGACGGCATCGTCATCGTCGGTACGACCGGCGAATCGGCGACCGTCAGCCCGGAGGAGCACTGCGAACTGATCAGGCTGACGGTCGAGCACGTCGCTGGCCGTATTCCGGTGATCGCCGGCTCGGGCGGCAACTCGACCGCGGAAGCGATCGCACTGACCCGCCATGCCAAGGATGTCGGCGCCGACGCCTCGCTGCAGGTGGTTCCGTACTACAACCGTCCGACCCAGGAAGGCATGTACCGGCACTTCAAGGCGATCGCGGAAGCGGTCGACCTGCCGGTGATCCTGTACAACGTGCCGGGCCGTACCGTGGCGGACATGAGCAACGAGACCGTGCTGCGCCTGGCGGCGGTGGACAACATCGTCGGCATCAAGGATGCGACCGGCAACATCGGCCGCGGGGCCGAGCTGCTGCGCGAGATCGACCGCTCCTTCGCCGGCGGCAAGCCCTTCGGCGTGTATTCGGGCGACGATCCGACGGCGATGTCGCTGATGTTCATGGGCGGCGCCGGCAATATTTCGGTGACGGCCAACGTCGCGCCGCGCGCCATGCACGAACTGTGTGAGGCGGCGATGGCGGGGCAGGTTGCCCGTGCCGTGGAAATCAATAACCGCGTGCTGTCGCTGCACGCGAAGCTGTTCGTAGAACCGAATCCGGTCCCGGTCAAATGGGCGCTGGCTGAAATGGGCAAGATGCCGGCGGGCCTGCGCTTGCCGCTGGCGCCGCTGTCCGCGCAATACCACGACACCGTCCGCGCAGCGCTGCGCGAATCGGGCGTACTTTGATAGCTTCAGACTCAGAACACATGATGAATCGCAAGATCAAGACTCACCACGCTACCCGCACCGTCGCCCTGACCGCCCTGGCACTCAGCCTGGCAGCGTGCACGACCGTGTTCGAATCGGACAAGGTGGACTACCGCGCCGCCAAGAAAGCAGCGCCGCTCGACATTCCGCCGGACCTGACCCAGCTCCAGAAAGACAACCGTTACGCCGTGCCGGATGGCCGCGGCGTCGCCACCGCCTCGGGCTTCCAGCAGGCGCGCGGCAACCCGGCTGCGCCGGTTGTGGCAGGCGGTACTGTCGGCCCGGTCTCGACCGATGCCGTGCGCATCGAGCGCGCCGGCAACCAGCGCTGGCTGGTGGTCAAGGAAACTCCGGAACAGCTGTGGCCGCAGCTCCAGGCCTTCTGGCCGAGCGTCGGCTTCGCGGTGGAAACCGAGAACGCCCAGACCGGCATCATGGAAACCAACTGGGCCGAGAACCGCGCCAAGATCCCGCAGGACATCATCCGCCGCACCATCGGCAAGGTCTTCGATTCGGCCTACTCGACCGGTGAGCGCGACAAGTTCCGCACCCGCCTGGAGCGCCGTCCCGACGGTTCGACCGAGATCTACATCAGCCACCGTGGCGCCGAGGAAGTCCTGGTCGGCCCGCAGAAGGAAACCACGACCTGGACCGTGCGTCCGAGCGACCCGGGCCTCGAAGCCGAGTTCCTGGGCCGTCTGATGGCCCAGCTGACCGGCGGCACCAAGCCGGCCGACGTCAAGCAGGCCACCGCCGCCGTCGTCAACGCCGCGCCGGAAGCCCAGCACGCCAAGCTGGAAAACGGCAAGGTTGTCGTCGACGAAGGCTTCGACCGCGCATGGCGCCGTGTCGGCCTGGCGCTCGACCGCGTCGGCTTCACTGTCGAAGACCGCGACCGCGTGCAAGGTATCTACTTCGTGCGCTACGTCGATCCGGACAAGGTCGCCAAGGAAGGCTTCTTCAGCAAGCTGTTCGGCAACGAAGACAAGAACAAGGAAGCCCAGCGCTACCGCGTGCTGGTCTCGGCAGTGCCGAATGCGACCACCACGGATGTCAGCGTGCAGACCAATGATGGCAAGCCGGAGACCTCGGAAACCGGCGCGAAGATCCTGAAGCTGCTGGCGGATGAGCTGAAGTAATCCGGTTCCGCTCCAGAGAAAAACCGGCCTGCTGGCCGGTTTTTTTATTGCCCGCGTAAATACGACATTCTCGTTTTTGCAGGAATGGCGTGGTGAATAGTACAGGCGTAAAAAAACCGGCCCGCAGGCCGGTTCTTTTTGAAGTAATGCAGATTACTTCGAAGCAGCCGGAGCAGCAGCAGCGGCAGCAGCGTCAGCAGCAGCCGAAGCGGCCGAAGCAGCAGCCGAAGCGGCCGAAGCAGCAGCGTCAGCAGCAGCCGGCGAAGCGGCGGTAGCGTCAGCAGCCGGAGCAGCAGCCGGAGCGGCGGTGGTGTCAGCAGCCGGAGCGGCCGGAGCGGTTGCTTCAGCAGCCGGAGCGGCAGCAGGAGCTTCTTCTTTCTTCGAGCAAGCAGCCAGAGCAACAGCCAGCAGGGAAACGATCAGCAGAGATTTTTTCATGGTTTTTCCTTAGTTAATTCAAAAGGGAAGTAGGTCTAATGCGATGAATAATTACCGGTAATTATCGCTCGTTAGGAATTACCGTAACGGAATCTTCCTAACCCGATATTATAGCCAAATTTACTGAATCGCAATAGAAAACACATGCTATCCTGAAACTATTGTAGGTAACAACAACATTCATATTGTTACAACTTGTAACAGTACCATATGTATCAGTTTCATAGGGAAATTCAGTATCAAAGGCCGGTCACGGTGGCGTGCAGGCCGGGCTGAGATTCCTCCCAGATTGCCGCAAAACGCTCACGCGGCACTTCCGTTTCTTGCGGCGCATCAAAGGCCGCTTCGCCCCGCAAATGGTCGCTGTGAAAGCGCCGCACCAGATGCACACCGTCCGCAATGCAGAAGGAGTCGGTGAGCTGGCGTATCCCGCGATTCGTGACCCGGCATTCGATCCGGTGACCATGTTCGCGCAACAGGCGCAAGAACCGCGGCCAGTTGCGCTCGATATGCCTGGGATCGTGCATCACGAGGCGCAGCGTACCACCACCGCGGAGGAAGCGGCGCAGGATTGCATCGGCGTCCGGTTCGCCCAGCACGAACAGCGAAAAATCCGGATCGAACAGCGCGAGCGAAGCCTGCGCGCGCTCCAGCACCGCGCGCTGCTGGCGCTGGAACTCGGCCCGGGTATCGAAGCGCAGGATCTCCATATGATCAGCCCAGCTCGAGCCAGCCGTCGGAATACCAGGTGTAGAGCGCTTCCAGCACGTCATCGGAACCCTGCTCCAGCATCGCGCCGCCCAGGCCGCGCTGGTTGGCGAGCACGTCGAGCACGGTCTTGTCGGCGCGGCCTACGGCAAAGGATTCGCCGTTGATGAACACGTGCTTGCCGCGGTACAACATCAGCGTCTTCGGCGACAGCTTCAGTCCACGCTTGGCGGCCTGCTCCATGAAGCGGCCGACGGTGAGCGGCTTGGCGACCGGGGTGAAGAACACATTGTGCTTGGGCTCGGACAGGTATTCGCCCATGAAGATGGTGACGTCTTCCTCGTCCCAGCGCACCTTGTTCAATTCTTCGGTGATGCTGCTCAGCATCTCCTTCGGGATCTCGGCCGGATTTTTGGCCGGCTGCAGGTCCGGATCGGCGTAGCGGCCCGGCAGGTCGATCGCGTCGGCCATGAACTGCAGGAAGGCTTCGCCCAGTTCCTGGAAGGAGGGCGAGCGGAAGCCGATCGAATAAGTCATGCACTCGCCTTCGGCCACGCCGTCGTGGGCGTAGTGGGGCGGCAGGTAGAGCATGTCGCCCGGCTCCAGCACGAATTCCTCTTCCGGCTCGAAATTGGCGAGGATTTTCAGTGGCAGGCCTTCGACCAGGCTCAGGTCCTGCTGGGCGCCGATGCGCCAGCGGCGCCGGCCCTGGGCCTGCAGCAGGAAAACGTCGTAGGAATCGAAGTGGGGACCGACGCCGCCGCCGTCGGTGGCGAAGCTGACCATCAGGTCGTCCAGGCGCGCGTCCGGCACGAAGCGGAACTCGCGCAGGAGTGCGTCGGCCCTGGGGTCGTGCAGGTTGATGCCTTGCACCAGCATGGTCCACTCGCGCTGGCTGCGCGGCGGCAGTTCCTGGAGCGGGCCGTGCTGCATGTCCCATTGGCCATCGGCGAGCGTCACCAGGCGCGATTCGACGTGGTTGAGCCTGGCCAGTTCGGCCAGTTTGTCGAACTTGAGCAGCGGCTTGAAATCGGGGATCGCCTGCCGGATCAGCAGCGGCTTCTTGTGCCAGTAATCGCGGAGAAACTGGGCGGGAGTGATGTTCCCGAGGAGCTGTAATTTTTTCATGCGACATTATAAACTGCCACTGAAAGGCAGCGTCGCGGCAGGGAGTATAATCCGAGCCTCAATCACGAAAGGAAGCGCAATGAAGATTGCCCAGAACACGGTGGTATCGGTCAACTACAAGCTGTCCGACGCCCAGAACAACCTGATCGAAGACGGCGCTCAGCCGATGGTGTACCTGCACGGCGGCTACGAAAACACGCTGCCGAAGATCGAAGAGGAACTGGACGGCAAGGAAGTGGGCTACTCGTCGACCATCCAGATCGAGCCGGAAGACGCCTTCGGCGACTACGACCCGAGCCTGCTGAAGGTGGAAGAGCGTTCGCGCCTGCCGGAACCGCTGGAAGTCGGCATGCAGTTCGAAGGCATGGCCGAGGGCAGCGACGAAGAGCCGACCATCTTCACCGTGACCGAAGTCGCGGACGACAAGGTCGTGCTCGACGGTAACCACCCGCTGGCCGGCATGGCCCTGCGCTTCGAACTGTCGGTGATCGACGTGCGCGCCGCCACCGAAGAAGAAATCGCCCACGGCCACGTGCATGGCGCCCATGGCCACCACCACGGCCATGAGGACATGGACGACGGCGAGGAAGGCGACCACTTCCGCAGCCAGCCGCTGAACTGATTCAGCGGATGTGAAAACGGGCCGCTGATTGCGGCCCGTGCGTTTTTGCGTCTGCTCATTTGATCGCTTTTGGATGGCGTGATTCTTCCTGCTTCTCCTGCTTTTCCGGCTTGGTCTTCTCGCCGGCATCCTCCGCTTCCCCGACCTTGAACAGGGTCTTGCGCGCCGGGTCCACCGTCACCTCGATCTCTTCCTTGCCGACCGACAGATGGCCGAGATTGCCGCGCCATTCGATCGCCGGCTTTGCGCCCTTTGCCAGCGGCGCGCTGTCTACCAGCAGCACCTTGCCCGGGAATTTCTGCGCCAGCGCCAGCACCTGGCGGCGCGTCTCGGCAAAGCCGTCGTTGTCCGGCACCGCGCGGCGCAGCAGAGCGCGCAAACCAGTCGGCTGCGACAGCGCTTTCAAGTCGCCCTCGGCAAACAGCACGATCGCTTCCAGCTTGTCGCGCTTCGCGATGGCGAACAGGCGGTTCAGCCAGAAGCGGTTGGCCACCAGCCGGTCTTCGTATTCGCTGTTGCGGCCCGCTTCCGTCAGGTAGTGGTTGTTGTTGGCCGGGAGATTCAGTGCCGCATACAGCACCTTGCCGACCGACCAGTGGGCATTCTCTGCATAGCTGCGGAAACGCGGGCTCATCGACTGGCGCGTGAGCGGCAGCTTGCGCGCGCCCAGCGATTGCGGCTCGGCGTAGAACAGTTCGCGGATCCGGTTCAGGCGTTCGATGGCATTGGTGCGGCCGGCGCTGTTGCGGCACCCGGTCCAGTCGCTGGCGGTGGGGACGACGATGGCGGGCCGGCGCGCATCGGCCACCAGCTCGCGGCGCTGCTGGTACAGCTTGTCGCTGCAGGCTTCCTTCGCGCCCTTGATGCCGGTGACGATGACGAAGGCGGTCGACTTGTCGTCGGCCTCGTCAATGGCCTGCTTGAGGCGCGCACCAAAGCCGTCGCCGAGGCTGTGGCCTATGACGGCAAAGCGATGCGTGTCGTCGTCGGCTTTGACGTTCTTCGCGCTCTTCGCGGCCAGCGCGCTGCTGGTGAGCAGGACGGCGGCGAGAAGGACGCTCAGGCGCCGGCTAGTCGTTCGCATTACGCGCTGGCCAGGCGCTTGAGCTCATACAGGCGCTCGAGCGCTTCGCGCGGGGTCAGTGCATCCGGGTCGATCGCATCCAGCAGGGTCAGGGCCGGCGATTCTTCCGCCACCGCCTGCACCGCGGCCGCGGCGGGCGCCGCATCGAGCGGCGTTTCCGCCAGCATGTCGTCGTCGCAGGGCGCGGCGGCAAACAGGTCCAGCTGCGGCGTCGCATCCAGCGCCTGCGATTCCAGGCGCGCCAGGTGCTTGCGCGCGGCGCGGATCACGCTTGGGGGCACGCCCGCCAGCTGGGCCACCTGCAGGCCGTAGCTCTGCGAGGCCGGGCCGTCCTGCACCGCGTGCAGGAACACGATGCTGTCCTTGTGCTCGACCGCCGACAGGTGCACATTGGCCGCGCTCGGATGCGATTCCGGCAGCTGCGTCAGTTCGAAGTAGTGGGTCGCGAACAGCGTGAAGCTGCGGCTGGCGTCGATCAGGTGGCGCGCGATGGCCCAGGCCAGTGCGAGACCATCGAAGGTCGAGGTGCCGCGGCCCACTTCGTCCATCAGCACCAGCGAGTGCTCGGTGGCGCCATTCAGGATCGCCGCCGATTCCGTCATCTCGACCATGAAGGTGGAGCGGCCGTTGGCCAGGTCGTCGGAGGCGCCGATGCGGGTGAAGATGCGGTCGATCGGGCCGATGGCCGCACTGGTCGCCGGCACGTAGCTGCCGACATAGGCCAGCAACGTGATCAGCGCGACCTGGCGCATGAAGGTCGACTTACCGCCCATGTTCGGACCGGTAATGAGCAACAAGCGCCGGTCGTTGGAGAGCTTGCAATCGTTGGCGATGAAGCGCTCGATCTGGTTCTCGACCACCGGATGGCGGCCTTCGACGAT
Organism: Massilia sp. Bi118; assembly: GCF_918697865.1. Classification (GTDB taxonomy): domain Bacteria; phylum Pseudomonadota; class Gammaproteobacteria; order Burkholderiales; family Burkholderiaceae_D; genus Telluria. Next base: position 101,549 of record NZ_CAKKMV010000007.1, read on the forward strand.
GGTCAAACACGGATCGGCCACCAGCTGCGGCCTGCACCAGTTGTTGCGCACCGCGTGCGAGGCCAGCGCCACCAGCGCGTCGATCTGCGCGATGCCGCGCGCGACGGTCTGCAGGCAGGCGATGTGCGGGGCCAGGTCGGCGAGCAGCAGGTCGTACAGCAGCTTCTCGCGCGCCAGTGCGCGGTCCTGGGCCGACAGGGCTTTGTCCTCGAAGGCCTTCAGCTCTGGCGTGATGTAGCGCTCACAGTTCTTCAGGGTCTGGCGGCGGCGGTAGTCTTCCGGCACCTTGTCGGCCTGGCCGTTGGTGACCTCGATGTAGAAGCCATGCACGCGGTTGTACTCGACGCGCAGGTTGGCGATGCCGGTGCGGGCGCGCTCGCGGGCCTCGAGCTCGACCAGGAACTGGCCAGCGTTCTCGGACAGCGCACGCAGCTCGTCGAGCTCCGCATCGAAGCCGCGCGCGAACACGCCGCCGTCGCGCACCATAGCGGCCGGTTCCTCGGCCACCGCGCGCACCAGCAGGTCCAGGCAGTGCTCGGGAATCGCGATGGCTTCATGGATGTCGCGCAGCAGGCACGAGTCACCGGGGATGAAGCAGCTTGCCACCGACTCGCGCAGCACCGGCAGCTGTTTCAGGCCGTCGCGCAGGCAGGCCAGGTCGCGCGGGCGCGCGGTGAGCAGGGCGATGCGGGTAGTGATGCGCTCGACGTCCGGCACGTGGGCCAAGGTGCCCGACATCGCCGCCATCGCATCGTGTTCGGCCAGCGCGGCAATCGCCTCGTGGCGGCCGCGCGCCACCGACTGGTCGCGCTTCGCATGGTGGATCCAGTGGCGCAGCAGGCGCGAACCCATCGCGGTGCGGCAGCCGTCCAGCAGCGAAAACAGCGTCGGTGCATCGGTGCCGCGGATGGTCTCGGTCAGCTCCAGGTTGCGGCGCGTGGCGGCATCCAGGCCGATGAATTCGCTCTCCGATTCGACGGACAGGCTCTTCACGTGCTGCAGGCCGCGGCCCTGGGTCGATTGGGCATAGCGCAGTAGCGCGCCGGCCGCGCCGAAGGCGGCGCCCAGGCCATCGCAGCCGAAGCCGCTCAGGGTCGACACGCCCAACTGGTCGAGCAGCGCCTTGTGGCCGTGCACGACCTCGAAATGCCATTCCGGCACGCGCTGGTTGTGGCCAATGCTCGTCTCCTCGAACATGTCGCCGCCGTGAGCGTCCGCGCGCAGCACCTCGGCCGGCGCGATACGCTCCAGTTCCTGCACCAGGCGCAGCGCGGCGTTTTTAGAATCGGCGCTGAACTCCATCAGGCGCAGCGCGCCGCTGGCCAGCGACAGCCACGCGAGGCCGGTGGTGACATGCTTGCGGTTCGGGACCGTGCACACGGCCAGCAGCGGGCGCTCGGCCTTCTCCGGCAGCAGGTCCGAATCGGTCAGCGTGCCCGGCGTGACCACGCGCACCACCTTGCGCTCGACCGGGCCTTTACTCAGGGCCGGATCGCCGATCTGTTCGCAGATCGCGCAGGACTCGCCCAGCTTCACCAGCTTGGCAAGGTAGGGATCGAGCGCGTGGAAGGGCACGCCCGCCATCTTGATCGGATTGCCGTTGGAGGTCCCGCGCGCCGTCAGCGTGATGCCCAGGATGCGCGAAGCCTTCTCGGCATCCTCGAAGAACAGCTCGTAGAAGTCGCCCATGCGGTAGAAGACCAGCATGGTCGGGTACTCTCCCTTGATACGGAGGTACTGCTGCATCATTGGCGTGACTTTTTCTTGCAAAACTGCGCTCATCGTTGCCATTCCCTGCGAGTGTCAATCTTCATATTTTTCAACGACTTGCGCAAAATTCGGTTCCTTCGTTTGCCTTAGTGTGCCCTCGTTTGCCATTGTTTGCCCAGCGGTTGATGGGTGCGAGGAGGGAACTAAAGAGGGAAAAATTTCTATATAATTCATTTCAGTCCCCCGGCGGTCTTCTCGACTTGTAATTCATTGAAAAACAAGGAGTTTTGACACGGATTTTGGTCCCCCATGGGCCGAGCGACAACGAGGACAGAATTATACGTTAATCTTTTTGCGCAGTCCCCCGCGCCGGGGACTGATTTCGTTCAGGGAGCGGCGATGAAAATTGAACTGACCATGGCGCTCATCAAGCGCTTGCGGCTGGATTCCAAGCCTGTGGGAATCGACGCGAAGGGCGAGCTGCTGTTCGAGCCCAACCCTAGCGGGAAGGACTACATCGTCTACGACTCGAGTCAGGAAGCGCCGCCAGGGTTCGGCGTCCGCGTCGCGAAGAAGAAGACGTTCGTGATCCGCAGAAAAGTTCATGGCAAATCCTTCATGCCTACGGTGGGCAACGTCGCGGACTTCATGGCCGACACCAAGAGCGCGTTGTCGAACGCGCGCGCCAAAGCGGGCAAGATGGCGTTGGAGATCGTCGAGACGCGCGCGAATCCCAACGAGACTGCGCGCAAGCGCTCCGCCGCCGAGCTGACGCTGGGAGACGCGTTCGAAAAATATAGGCATCATCTTGCGACGCGCACGCAGCGGCCGGCAACTAAGGAAACGCTACGTGTCGCGGACCGCGCCGCGCGCAAATTCGCCGCCTGGAAGTGGATGGACAAGCGCATCAAAGAGCTGACCCCGGACGAAATTCAGCAGCGCTTTGAGGTCGGCAAGTCGGCCCACCCCACCGCCAACGAGCAAGCCTTTCGCTGGGCTTCGGCGGCCGTGCGCTGGTGCATGGGCATGGAAGAGCTCGACGCCGCGTCGGCCGGCCGCGAACCATTGCTTCGAGCGAACCCATTCATGATCCTGACGATCAACAAGGCATTCCGCTCGCGCGAGCAGATCGAAGCGGCGCGCGAAGAGGAAGGCAAGCGCAACCCACTGACGCCTTCGAAGACGGTGGGCGAGTTTTTGGAAGTGGCCTGGGCCAAGCGCGCGGTCAACGACAACGAAACCGGCGTCCATTATCTGATCCTCATGTTGCTCTGGGGATGTCGCAAGTCCGAGCACGCGCCATGCAAGTGGGGCGAGCTGCTGTCGCGCGAAGAGCGCATGGTGGTAAGCCACGTGAACTTCGAGGGCGACGAAAAGCATGGACCCCATGTCTTCTTCGCAAACACGAAAAACGGCCGCAATCATCGCTTGCCGTTAGGCCCAATGGCGACCGAGCTTTTGCGGCGGCGACAGGTGTCGGCGGCCGAGGAGTGCGCTCGGCGCGGATTCGAGATCAAGTCGCGCGGCTTCGTCTTCCCGGCGCGCAGCGTGAAATCGAAGAGCGGTCACTATTCGGACGCGACGACGCTTCTCGACGCGTTGCGCGACGAGGCAAGGATTGACAAGCTCACCCGCCACGACCTGCGGCGGTCGTTTGGGGCGGTGATGGAGTCGTTGGATGTGCCCGAAGGCATTCGAAAGCGCTTCTTCAACCATGCCGACGCCAACGTGACCGACACCTACACGAAACCGGAGTGGGCGTTGCTTACCGAATGGATGACGCGGATCGAGCAGGGAATTCTGGCCAAGGCGCCCAACGTCTACAACGCGCTCAAACCAGTCGACTGGCCAATGTTGCCAGCGCCGGAGCCTCACGTTAGTCGAGCGGCCAAGCCTCGTTCGGGCAGGCCAAAAAAAGATTTAACTTCTCGACAATGAAGTAAAATATTTCGACAATTTTTCTAGGAGTTCGAGCAATGTCCGAAACCGAAATTCAAGCTCTGCAATTGGCGGTGAAAGCGATACTCAATCAACTGGGCCCTGCCAGCGCCGCCGTCGCGGAGCTGAACAAAAAAGGCGACGAGCTCCAAAGTGACAGATTCAACGAACTGAATTGGGGAGTCGGGGCCCAAATCCTAAAGCTCTTGGAGCGTTGAAGCGTCAGGAGTCTATCGCATTGCGGTTTTTGAATTGCGCTAGCTCGGCCAATTTTCGTTTGAAGCCTTCGAGGTCCCGTGTTCCAGGGAACTTTTGATCGGTGATCAACGCCAGCCAGTCTTCCACTGCGGCGATGCGTTGCTCGATGGTTTTTGAATTGCGCTCTTGTTCCTGTTCGTCCATGGCCGCCTCCTGTTGAGCGTTTTGCTGCGCTCCAAAGCGAATGTCAAGCGAAAGCAAGAAGTTCGTTGGGATTACCGGATGTCGAGTCGCCGAGGCTGGCGAGGGCTAGGGGAGAGCGTTTCACGACCGCAGCCTCGGCAATGCAGAGGTCGGGGCAACGTCATTGAACGCGGCAGGCTTTCGCCATCAAAAACTGCGGTCGTAACCGGAACGAAGGACGGATATGAATTCCACTCGTTTAGCAGACTTGGACGCGCTCGCGAGACTGCACGCGCTCCCGGACGCGGTGGCTTTGACCACAAGCGAAGCGGCGATCTTCTTGCGCAGCTCGGTGAGCGCGCTGGAATCTATGAGGGCCAAGGGCACCGGTCCGGCTTACATCCAAGGAGGCGGCCGCGGATCGGTCGGGTCAAACCAGAAATGCCTCTACGAGAAAGCGGATTTGCTTGCCTGGATGCGAGCGAACAAAGTGTCCTCGACCGTGGAGGCGGCTGTTCGGAAAGGCCAGCTTTTCATGTCCGTCGCCGACCTCGCGCGCGAGGAAGCGTTCTGGGTCGACGCCCATGGCCAGGTCGTTGGCATGGTCGAAGCGGCGCTGGTGGGGACCGTCGTCGAGCGACTGGGAATGTATGAAATCGCATGGCTTCCCGTGGCGGACGCCGCGGCCCGAACGTGGAGCGACTTGGCGAGCCACCGAACTTTGGCCGGCGCCGTTTCAAACGTCCTGCGTTCCGAGTTGCTGCGCGCGGAGGCCGGCGTGGAAGCATCCGAGATCGCATCGGAAGCTCGCCGTCCCGAGGCCCGCAGATGAGCTGCGAACGAGAAGGCTCCCAGCGATCGCAAACTGAGCTTGGCTGGCCGGCGGACTGGCCCCAGTCAGCTCCTTTTGAACCAGCCGACGCCGACATGCATCTCGCGAGCGGCGACGAGCAGATTGAGTTGATGCGCCGCTGGTTTCTCGCCCGTTACTTCGCTCCGGATGCTGAAACCGCATGGAGCGCTGGGATGGGAGAATCCGTTTGGGGCGGCGACCCACGAACACTCTTGCGAGAGCGATTCGGCGCCGTGGCCGACGATGCCGCCATCGGCGCTTTGGCGGCGGATCTCTATCTCAAAGCCGGAGCGCGGTGGGAGCCGATTGTCGAACCTCAAGAAGACTTCGCGCAGATCTTCGCGTTCGATTTCGACAGGCCTGTCGACCCGCTTTGGAAATTGGCCGCGCGGCTGCGTGAATCCCTGAGCATCTTCGAACTTCGCGGGGAGCCCGCCGCGATGGCTCAGTTGCCCAAATTGGTGTTTGGAGCGGCCATCTCGGCGTTGGAGGCGTATCTTTGGGAAACGATGGTTTACTGGGTCAAGCGCGATCGCGACGTCCTCAAAGGAATTGTCACGCGCATGCCGGACTTCAAAGACCAGCCAATGAAGCTAGGCGACATCTTTGAAGAGCACAACGCCATCGAGGCGCGCACGCTCGCCTACCTGCAAAACCTAGTATGGCACCGCTGGGACAAAGTCGCGCAGCTATTCAGGTTCGGGCTCGGCGTGAAACTGCCAGGGGTTGGCGTCTTCGAGCAAGCATTGTCGAAGCGCCACGATATAGTGCATCGAAGCGGATGCGGGCGCGATGGCAATCCGGTCGCGGTGTTCGAGCAAGACGCGCGCGATCTGGCGGAAGCTGTCGAAACTTTCGCCACGGAGGTGTTTGACCTGATCGCCGCGCGAAAACTGGGCGCGCAGTCGACTGAGCCGAAAGCATAATCGGCGCCCGCTCAAATCCTGGCCAAGCGGCCGGAGTCAAGCGGGCGTCGGTCTTGCGATCCCAGTCCGGTTCTCTCAACCGGCGACCGATCCGCGACGCGACTTGCGCCGCGATGCCGCGAGCAGTCCAAAACCCAAGGACGTGACAGCCAGCGTGCCCGGTTCGGGGATGCTAGCGTCCAGTTGCGCAACCGTCACATCCAGCCCTGTGTTGTCGTAGTTGTAGGTTTTGTTGGCGCCGAAGCCGATCGCGAAGTCAATCGCCTGTCCCGCCGCCAACACGACTGGCCCCGACCACGAGAGGCCGTTGGCCTTGCCGAAGCTCGCGATTGCGCCACCGAACAAGTCCGCGCCGTTGAGGCGCACGTGGACGTCGGTGGTCGTCGGCCCGACGAAGTCGTCGCCCCAAAACGCGGCGTCGATCGCATACGATCCGGCCGACTGGGCTGTGAACCTCAACACGACGTATTCGCCATTGGCGCCAGGGCTGACATTGAGGGAGCCTGCCGGAACTGAGACGGTGCCCGAAGCGAAACCAGATGGCCCTGCTTTGCCGATCTGCGCGTATGAGGGACCGCTCCAATAACTGTAACCAGGGAGGGAGTCAGCCTGCGTGAACAGGTTGAATGCGCCGTCAAGTGACATCCCAGTCGTGCCGTAGGACCACGCTTCGCCAGCGGAGGAAGACGTGGAAAAGTCCGACGCGGCATTCCATGTCAACGGTGTGGCGGCGGCGTTCAACGAAGAGGCGAGCGAGATCGCGAAGGCCGCTTGGAGGGCGGCTTTGACGCGCGTTGGTCTTGCTTTCATGAGGTCCCTTTCGGTTTTCGGTTTGAAAGGGTTGAGCGTAAAGAAATGACAACAAATTCGCTTGAATCCGCGCGACAGAGCTTGCGCTGGACGCGCGGGAGTTGTCGCGCCAATTCAAGCTTTTGATCGATCCCTGTGTCATTCTTCGCAGTGGCGCTTGCTTTGGCGGCGGGCGACGCAGCTCGCTCTTGCCAGCACAGCAGTTCCAACGCGGCGCCAACTCGTTGCTCCGTGTGTGCGATGATATTAATATTTATACATGTCGGTTGCGGCTCCAATGAGGACTTGCCGCCAACGCTCGATAAGAAAGCGCGGATTGAAGGAGCCACTCGCCTACCACGTTGTCGTCCACGCTTTGGAGGCCGAGGCGGGATGGAGCGCGGACCGCCGCTTCGCCGCGGCGGTGTCGCACGCGGTGGATGGCCATCTCGCTTACCCGCGCTACCATGCCGCCGGGCGCGCCCGCGCCCGAGAAGGGATCGGAGAGGAAGGCGTCCAGCGCTTGGTGCGCGACTTTCTCGAAACCGACCTCAATCCGGCGATCGCGTTTTTGGCCAACCTTAATCGCGCCGAGAGCGCTCTGCGCGGCTACAACCTCTACAACGCGACGGCCAACCTTGCGGTGCGCACCAGCGTCGACATTAAAGACCAGGGCCAGCGAGGCGTGAGGCGGCTCGCCGCGGCGCGCGACTTGCGCACGCTCGCAGACGACCCCAGCCCTTGCAGGACCGCAACGTTGACGGTCGCCGCGAGCGTCATCGAGCACGTGCAAAGCGGCGGGACGTGTCTGTCGCGGCCGCTTTCGGTTTCGCACCTCGCGGAAATCCTTGGCCGCGGCTATGGGATTGGGGCGGACGTGGCGCGCGCCATCGAAGACGATTGGCTCGCGCCGCTTTCGCTTTTGCCTCGCAAGCTGGGCTGTCATAAAAGGACTCTTGAGCGAAGCTTGCGCGATGTGGGGCTGACGGCGCAAGCGTTGCGCCGCGCCGACCGAATGATGCGCGCCACGGCCGGTCTCTTCTCCGGCCACACCCTGACGAGCATCGCCGCGGACTGCGGCTTTTCCGACGCGGCGCACATGAGCCGCTCGTTTCGCGCTTCGTGCGGCTTGACGCCGACCATGCTTGTCGAGATCGCGCGCGACGACCGCAAGGCGGACGGCTTCGAATCGCGCCTGCCCTATGGGCGCCCGCACGGGCAGATGATGCACCGCGCGGCTTTCGACGAACTTTAAGGTTCGACGCCTACTTTGTCGCCGCGTGGGCGCGATCGCGTCGCGCCCATTCCCAAAATCCGCCGGCGCTTAGCGTTCAGCTCGCTGTCGCGCCGATTCAATTCAATCCATCTACGTTGCTATAACCTCGCGGCTAAGTCAGGCGTGGATTGATGGCGCTGCGCGTCAGGGCCTTTTCGGCTGGCGCTCGCCGCCCTGGCGCAAGAAGTCCACGAGACGCTCGACGCTTTCAAGCACGAATACGCGCTCGCGCGGCGCCAAGCCATCGAGAAGCTGGGCGACCGCGGCGGCTTGATCGTCGGGGCGGGAGCTCGCGCCGAGCAACAGCTGGTCCGACCGGCAGCCAAACATCTCGGCGAGCACGACCAAGCGTTCGGCCGTGATCGAGCCGATGCCGCGCTCCAGTCGAGAGACGGCCTCCGGGCCGATGCCAAGGCGCTCCGCGACGGCTTCTTGGGTCAGGCCGGCGTCTTGGCGAGCCCGGGCGATCGAATGGCCGATGGCTTTGCGAATGTCCAAGACATTTGCGGGCACGGTGTCGTGGGACGATGAATGAAGTGGATGTTGCATGAAATCTCCTCGACTCCAATGGTCGAGTCTCCACTCCACGGTTTGAAGGACTTTAAAAGTTGTGTGTCAACTAAATTAGTTTAGTATGCGTTTCTGCAGGGTGGCGCTTTGGCCGCGGTCATAGGAGATAGCGATGGGATTGCTGGCGGGAGTGTTCGTGGTTTGGGGATTGATCGTTTCTGTGTTCGCGCCGTTCGCACCGGGCGGGCTTGCCAAAATCACGGTCTTTGCTATCGGGTGGGCGCCGACCGCAGCTTTGGTCTGGTTTGCGATGGATCGATCGAAGCGGCGCAAAGCCGCGCACAAGAAAATGCTCGACGACATCGGCGTCACGCCAGGGCGCGGCTTCGATCACAGCGAGAACGGCACTGGCATCGCGATCAATCGCGATCAGCGGGTCGTCGGCGTCCTTAGCGGCGGAGCCTATCGCACCTATGGCTACGAGAAGTTGCGCGAATGGACGATTCGCGAAGAGCGCGCGGGAAGCGTGACGCCGGCTTTTGGAGTCGCCAATGGCGTTATGGCAGCGGGGGCGAATGCGAGGATGGCGCGCGACGCGCGGGCCAACACTGGATTGTTCCTGACGTTTCGCGATCTCGACTGCCCGACATGGCGCGTCGCGATGCGCGACTTGCGCACACGCGAGCGCTGGATGGAACTCTTGCGGCAAGAGGTGAACGAGCGCGCTGCGGAGGCGTAAAGGCCGAAGCTTCGTTGCGGAGGCGCATCGCGCTTCGCTTTTTTTTATCTTTTGAATAGGAAAAAAACGTGAAATCAAACATTGCAATCTGCGTCTTGGCGGCCATGGCGTTGGCCGGCTGCGCTCAAACGGCCGGCTCCATGGCCCAACCGAGTTTCAACAATGCGGTCCAAGCATTGAGTGGAGCGCTCAGTCCCGTTGGCGCGACGGCATCGTCGCATCCGATTCAGCCGGCGGCCCAACGACAAGGCAAGATGGCGTCGATCAACGCCGTCAATGTCATGATCGAGGAGGCCCATCCAGCTGAACCTCGCTGGGCTGGCAAGCGTATCCAAGAGACGCCCTTGGCGGGCCTGTTCGTGCGCCACCCGATTGCAAGGCCCGGCGACTACTGGCCACGCGTAAGCATTCGCATCATCGACTACTCCGACACGCTGGTCAGCGAGCCAAACCTTCGGTATCAGACGCAAATGCCGGGCTCTACGACGCCCAACCTAGCCCGGCCGCCGGAGTGCATCAAATTCGACGCGGTGATCTGGACGTCGAACAAGAAGTCGCAGAACGTCGACGGCGTCGCGCTTTGCAATGGCGATCTCAAGGCTGACGGAAGCCGGCTGACCATGGGAGCCCTGCGCAACTACCGTTCGCTCATGGCCCCAGTGTCGATCAGCTCGGAGCAGGTCCGCACCGCGGGTCCTCGCGTGCCGTCGCAACTCATCCCTTTCGACACGCCAGAGGCTCGCGCGCTTTACGGCAACGGCGGATATCTGTTCGGCGAGATGTTTCTCGCCATGGGCTATCGAGGGCCCCTCGATGGAGACCAGCGCCTTTGGTTCGTCAATCTCGCCAACAAATGAGGAACTGGCATGAAAGCGACATTGACGATTGTTGGAGCCCTTGTTTGCCTTCTGTTCGCGACCTTGGCTGCCGGTCCCGCAGGCGCCGGGACGGTTGTCGCGATTGGCGTGGCGCTCTGGATGTTCTCTTCGAGGGCGAAGTCGGCCAGAAGCGACGCCGACACGCTCAAAGCGGCGGCATGCGAAGCCGTCGGCATTCCCTTCGATTCGAACTTCGCGCACTCGGAGAGAAACACCGCGATCGTGCTGAACTCGCGGACGCGGCGGATTGCCGTCTCAGCCGGTGGCGAATCCAAAATTTATGGCTATGACGACGTGCGGGAGTGGGACGTCCGAAAGGTCAGCCGGGCGGGCGGGGCAGTCGGATACGGAGTGAGCGGAACCATCGCGGCGGGCTCGCAGAACATTGCCGCATCGATGCAAGCCGATCGCGAAACTGGACTGTTTTTGACGATGAAGGATGTCGAGCATCCGCTGTGGCGCGTTTCGATGTTCGACGCCGCGGACCGAGCGCGCTGGGCCGAGATTCTTCGGCAAGAACTGGACGAGCAAGCGCTGGTAAGACAGCCTGTTTGAAAACCCCTGTCCCGCCAGCGTTCAATGGAGCGCGACGCCTGGCAAAGACCCGCTGCGTTCGCAAGGAACGCAGCGGATATCAAGCATCACAAGCCGTATTTTTGCTTACGATTTCTAAAAGCTGGCTCGGTGCCTTCGAGAATTTCGACCACGCATTCTTTGATCTTTGGCGACTCCACGGCGCCCGAGATGTAGGCGAAGCGATTGGTCGCTTTGTCGTGGGTCGCATAGATGATTTGCTCGGCATCGCACACCACTGCCAAGTTCGGGTTGTGCGTGACCATGATGACTTGGCGGCGCTGTTTGGCGGCTTTGATGCAGGTGACGAGCACGCGATAGATCGTTTGGTTGTCGAGGTTCTCCTCGGGCTGGTCGATCACAAGCGGGATGTCGTCTTTGTCCACCAAGAGATAGAACACCAGCAGAAGCAGCCCTCGCTCGCCTGGCGAGAGCTGGCTGATTTCCTGCCCGTTGAACGTCAACGAATACCGTGGGGCCAGATAATTGAGTCCGTAGAGGTGGTCCAAGACTTCGTTCGGTTGACGCCCTTTTTTCAACTGATCGGCGAATTTCGTCGGCCGCATGTCGCCCGTATCGCGATGGTCCGCGCGGAGCATGCGATCGATTTTTTCCGCGAATTCGACGGAGCCTTCAGCCGACGAGAACTCCGCCTCGCGCAGCAAATTGCGGACGAGCGTCGAGCTTTCCTCCACCCCCGCAAACGTTCCCCGAGACTGCCGATTGACGTTGTCGAGAAAGTCGTCCTGGAAGCTCGATTCTTCGATCCGAACGTCGAAGCCGAGGGGGAGGGGCATGTCCATGCTTTCGATGGATTTCACGAACGCTTGAACGGGCGCGTAGAGGCGCCGGTATTCCTCCACCGTTTGCGCGATGAGGGCGTGAATCGAACGCGTCATCTCGCTTCTGGTCGAGGCGCTCGCTTGGAGCTGCGCGGGCAGGTCGGCGAGGCCCGCAAGCTCAGCCTGAAGGCCCGTCAAGCTGTCGGGCTTATCGGCGGCGCCGATCAAGTCGGCGCGGCGACGCTCCCATGACCCGAGCTCTTCTTTGTAGAGGACGAAAAGCCGCGCGCGCTCCCCAAGCTTGCCCTTCGCGGCCGCGATGTCGCGTTCCAGCGCCTCCCTCCGCTTCGGAATGCTGCCTTCGAGGTCTCCTCCCAACGTCGCGTCGAGAAATTCCGCTTCCATTTTTCCCGAGTCCAGCAGGTGGTGAATTGGCGCCATGGTGATCGACATTTGAACCAGGTCGGCGGACGTGAAGTCGGCGCTCGCTTCTTGGAGCAAGACGTCAAGCTCGGACATGAATTGAGCATGCGATTTGCGATGGTTCTCGATTGCTTGCTCGGCGCGCATCAGGGTGGCCTGCTTTTTAGTCACGACGATCTTACGATCTCGTGCGGAAGTCTCTTCCGCGCGAAGCTGGCCATCTAGGGCCTCAAGCTCCTGAATGCGTGCGGAAGCCTCGCTGGACTCGGCTTGGGATGCTTCTGAGGCGCTGGGATCTTCGACTTGGATGGGCTTTGATGCATCATGCGCCATCAACTCCCCGTTCTTTGCATCGATCTTTGCCACGAGAGTCTGGCGAAATTCGTCCGACATCCTTCCTTCGATTGCGATGATTTCGGCGTTCACTTTCGTGAGCTCTCGGGCGAGGCGCGCCCGTTCCTGAGCGATCTCGGCCACCTTGAATTCGAGATACTTGTCCATCGACGCGTGGCCAAGCCTGTCCTCTTCCGGGACGTGGGTGTAGATGATTTTTCGAAGCTCGGCGTCGAACGTTCCAGAGCCCAGCTCGCCCAGTTCGTTGCATAAAGTGTCGACGTATTTCTGCGGCAAATACTTGACCCTCTCCACCGAGGTTGTGGATGGATCAAGATCGAGCGCCTGCTCCGTCGCGCTGCCGTCGTGCCAAGTCAGAGCCGCCGTGAAGCGCGAGGCGAATCTCGTTTTGGGGCTGCGAAAGCGATCGGGGGTCAGAAACGAAAATCCCTCGCCGTTCTTGGTCCCTCCCGCGAGGGAAAGGATGTCGACCATCGCGCTCTTGCCGCTGCCCTTGTTGCCGATGATGGCGACCAGGTCATGGTTGAGCGGGATGTCGGCGTCGAACCAGTGAGGGCCATCGCCAGCCGTGGCCTTTTTTCCGATCTTGATGCGCGAAACGTATTTCGTGCGATGTTGGTCGGCCAGACGCAGCTTTGGCGGCCGGTCGCCGACAAAAACTCGATCCTTGAACTCGGTGAGCGCGTGGCGCAGCCCGTCGAAGGTGGCGTCGGCTTTGATCCATGTGAAGCAGTTGCCAACCCGGTCTTTGTGATCGTTGTCGCTGGTCGCGTGGGCGTCAGAACAATCCAACAAGAGGTTGTTGACTTTGGATTCGGTAAGCTTGCTGCGCGCTTGCTCGTATTTCTCCGGACTTTCGGCGGCGGTGAAGACGATGTTCGCCCGGTTGATCACGTTTTTCTTCTCGGCGATAGACTGGTCGTCCCACTTCATGTTGTCCCACTCCGTCTTGCCCACGGCGATCAGGAAGCGATCCTTCAAGTTGTGATTGTCCAGGGCATCGATCACCTTTTCCATGCTCACGCACAGGTTGTTGAAGCCTTCTTGCAGGGGAGATCCATAGGCCTCGCGTTTGTCCTCTGGCACGGATGAGATGATCAGCTCGCCGAGCTGCTCAACGCTTTGACGCGAAATTACTGCATTCCAGCGGCCCTTGTAGTCCGCAGCCGACGGGACCAAGTCATACGACGGCGCGAGGGCCGACAAAAACTGTTGCCGTATGGTGTCCGGATCGAGCGCGTCGAAAATGACATGGAGATTGATCCGGTTCCAGTCGGACTTTGAATAGGTCCCGTCCTTGTCCCGCTTTACGACGCCGGCGAATTTGTCGAGCCGCAGCTCGACGACGGGCAGGATGAGGTCGATGTTGGCGAGGCGTCCCGAAGCCTTCTCGCGCCGAACTCGCTCATAGCCATCGACGAACAGGTAGTCGTTGATGCCGATGACTTTGAATTCAGGCGGAAGGCGTTCAAGATCCGTTAAGAACGATTCCCACGCCTCTTCTTGATTTCCCTCGTAGTTGTGCACGATGGACGCCGGCGTATGGACATGCAGATCCCATTTCTTCCAAGTTGACCCCACTGACATGTTGCTCATCTTGTCTCCGAACAGGCGCCCTGTCGCGCGCATTCATCGAAGCTAGGGGCAAGAAATTAACGAACATAAATTATCAAAATAATTATATTCGTATCTTTTTGAAAATGCGAGGAGTGGAGATTGCTTTTTGGGGCGAGGACGGAAAAGCAACGGCGGGTTCAGGCGATTCGCCATAAGCCACAATGGCTCGCTGCGCGGCAGCTCTCGCGGACGACTCAATGATGGTATCGCATTTGCGACGCCGATGCGTGGATTGGGCATGGGCAGCAAGCCCTGTTTGGAGGCTGGGGGAATTCATGCCTTTTGGGTTATACACCAGACGCACCTGTCCGCGGTGCGGGCGCGGTGCGCGCTTAGCGCGCCCCTCAAATCGACAGCTCGGCGAACGCCTCGCCGAGCTTGCCGCCTTCCAAGGCGCAGCGCAGCGACACCCTCCATCCTTGGCCGTTGCGCGCGCACGAAAGGACGCAGCCGCCGTCGCGGTCGAGCCTCGCAAGGGGGCCATCTGCCGGCGCGGGGCCGAGCAACACTCGGCAGGATTCAGCCTGGGACGCGTGACCTTGCCCATCGCGGCCAAGCTCGCGCGCCTCAAACTCCCAAGTCGAAAGCCCCGCGCTCGCTGGGCGCTTCCCGAGCCAGCTCGCCTTGACGACAAGCCAAGCCGTCGCGGGGCCGGCCTGCCGCTCAAGCCACTCCCTGAGCGGCGCCGGAGCGTCGGTCTCGCCGACAGGGACGCCGTCGGCGAGCATCGCGGCGGAAGCGATCGCCGCGCGGAGCTCCGCGCAGTCGGCGGCGACGCGCGCGAGCTGCGCTCGGATCTCCTGCCACCCGCTCGCCGCGCCGGCAAGGGCGCGCGCTGCGTCGCGCAGCTCGTCGGCCAGCGCGGCGATGTCGGGCTCGTCGCGGCCGGCGACAGGTTGGTGATCGGCTTCACGCGCCCGCGCGGCGATGGCCAGTTCGATCGCCTGATCCAAAGCTGCCGTCGGTGAGGGCAACTCGCCGCCGTCGTGCGACAAAGCGCGCAGTTCCCGTTTGCGCTGCTCGGTTAGTCGAAATGTCACGGCGTCGCGCGTCCAAGCCGCGTCGCTGCCTGCCAACAAGACGCCAGCTTCGGTTTCCGCCTCCCGGTCCCTTTTGTTTGCTGGGCGCGCCGGCGCACGTTTTAAGCTCGCTTCGCTTCGCTTGAGGGCCATGGCATCTCCTCGACGGGGGCAGGGTGATTTAAGATTCGGCCGCTAGCTTATGTCGTGGCCAAAGCATGGTTCAGGCATCGCGGCGCGAAGACTCGTCAGCGTTCAGGTGCGGCGCCGCGACTGCGCGTGGCTTTGGCCGAAAGCGCGGCCAGAAAGCGAGCCGCGGCCGATGGGGAGACTTTGGCCTTCGTGGAGGGCGCGATTCCGCCGTTTTCGGCTTCCGGAGTCCAGTCCAGCGCGGTCCCCTTGCCGCGGCTCCTGGACATGCCGAAAGCGAGCTTTTCGACCAGGGCGGAGCGGTCTTCGCCCCCAGGTTCGGTCGCCTGAGCCTGGTGGGAATCGATGTCGATCGGCGCGAGCGCGCCGCGATTGGCATAGATCGTCGTCGAGAAGCGGGAGCGGCTCGCCGCCACATAGGTCCACTCGCGGTCAGCCATCGACGGGTTGACCAAGCAATAGGCCGAGTCGAAGGTGCGCCCCTGGCTCTTGTGGTTGGTGAGGCAGTAGGCATGGTCAAAGCGGCCGAAGGCCGGCGGAACCATCACGACCTTGTCGCCGCGCTCGTTCGCGTCGTCGAGCTCGATACGCAGCAGCGGCGTGAACATGGCGCGCTCGATCGCGACGATCGTCCCCGCGACGCCGTTGGCGACGCCGACGTCCTTGTCGTTCTTGGTGAACACCACACGATCGCCAGGCGCGAAGCGCTTCGATTCGCGCGTCTCGTCGCGATGGATGATTTCGGCATCCAAGCCCTCGGCGTCGCGCACTTGGCCAGCGGATATCAGCAGCGCGCGCGCCTTGTCGTTGAGTTCCCGCACTTCCGCCCGCGTTCCCGCGATCATCGTCTTTGCCGGTAGCGCGGCCTTGTCGGCGGCCCAGTCGGATATCAGCGCGTCGACCATGGCGGCGTGGCCAGATATCAGCTTCAAGCGGCCGCGCTCGTCGAGCATCGACAAGGCCTCCTTGGCATCGCCCATGGCGAATTTGCGCACTGCGTCGCGCAGCCATTGGTGGTCGTAGCGTTCGCGCCATCGGCCGAAGGCGATGGCGAGCTTGGACTGATGGGCGCACATCGATTCGAGGGCGGCGAGCCTGGCGTCTTCGGGAAGGGCGCGCAGCGCCACGGCCGCGGCCTTGGTCAGGTCGCCCCGGCCTCGCAGCCAGTCGAGCAGGGGGGCAAAGTCGGTGCGCTGCCGCTGGATGTTCGAGATCTCGGCTTTGCCGTGGCGCTCGCAAAGCGTCCGGAAGATGCCGCCCGCGGCGATCGGTTGAAGCTGTTTCGGGTCGCCGACGGCCACGAGCTTGCCGCCGGCGTCCATGATCGCCCGCTGCAGAAGCGAAAACTCTTTCGAGCCGACCATCCCGGCCTCGTCGAGGATCAGGATCGTCTTCTCACCCAAGTGGGCTTTGCCCTTGTCCAGAGCGTGGAGCAGGCTCGCAATAGTTCGCGACGGGATGCCCGTCTCGCGAGCGAGGTTTTGGCTGGCGGCGGCGGACTGGCAGCAGCCGAGGACTTCGAAGCCGGACGCCTTATAAGCTTCGCCAAGGGCTTTGAGCATCGTCGTCTTGCCCGTGCCGGCCCAGCCTTCAACGAAGGCGTGGCGGCCCGTCTCGCAAGCTACATGGGCCGCCGCGGCGCGCTGCTGGGCCAGCGACGCCGGCGCGCCGATCTTGGCGGATATCTCCGCTTCGAGGCGATCAAACTCGCGGTCGATGATGTCTCGCCCTAACCGGTGCCCTTGATCGTCGGCGCCTCGGCTCACGGCGTCCGAGCACTTAGATTCGGTAGCCAGCGTCGCCTTGGACGTGAACACTTCATTGAGCTGTTCGGTGCGTCCTAGGTTGACCGCGATCGGCGAGGCGAGGAATCGATCCAGCTCCGCGATGCATTCGGCCGCATCCCATTGGCCCATCGCCATCTCGCAGATCGCCGCAAGGGCGTCGGAGGAGGTCGCGCACGACTGGGACTCCATCAGCCGCTCCATCAGCGCGCCATGGTCGATGGAGAAAGGCGCTGGGTCGGCTCCGGTCGGCGGCGCGCCAAGGAGATCGAGGCCGATCGACGCCGGGCTTTCAGGCGCCAATATGGATGCGACCGCCGACACCGACGGGGCAGGCCCGCGCATGGCGGAGACGCTCGCGGGCGTGAGACCAATATCTGCCGCTTGCTTCGAAAAGCTGGCCAGCAGCTCCGGCAGCGGCGGCTCGGCTTTCGCGGCGCGCGTGTTGAGGGCGGCCACCTCGCGGGCGGCGGCCCCGTCGACTTCGAGCATCCCGCACTGGCGGACATACTCGGCGATCTGTTTGGACCGGGAGGAGAGAGCGTCGCGCTGTGCTTGGTCGACGCCGCGGATGGTGAAGTATGCGCCGGCCGGCTCGACCTCAAAGCCAAGCGCCTTTATGCGGCTGGCCAGCTCGACCCGGAAGAGGATGCCCGTGGCCATTTTGCGCTCGAACTGCGCGCGTTGTTCCAGCGCGCTCCACTCCTCGTCTCCTTCGCGCTTGCCGAGGTTGAAGAGGAACCCGTGCACGTGGAGCTGGGGCTCGAGCGCTCGGCTGGCGAAATGGGGATAGCACGCGGCGACCGCGGCGCGCGCGAAGCGTTTGGTGGCACCGGCTTTGCCATGGCGAGTGACGCATTCGGTCTCGACGTGGGCGAGGGCGGTCCTGGCGGCGTCCATGACGGCTTGCGCCACGGCGTCGCGCGTCGCGCTGTCGGCCCCGGCGAAGATGGCGGAGACGTCTTTGGGCGCGGAAAACGTCATGTCCAGGCCCATGACATGTTTGTCGCCGGCGCCTTTGACGAGCGGCTCGCCGGTGAGAGGATGAAAGCCTTGGGCGAGCCGCTCCACCTGCTCGGCTTCGGCGACGCCCGAAAGGCCCAGCCGACCGGCTCCGATGCATGCCCATGTCGGCGGTGGGCCGGCTTGCTTAGCCTCGCCGCGAGCATAGTCGTCGAAGTCGCCGCGCTGTTTTGTCGACGTGGACGGGCCGCCCAGGTAATGCAGATATCCGCCAGCGTTGCCTCGCTTGGCTTGGTTGGCGGACGAGTTGATCTTCGTGATCGACAGCATGGCCTAAGCTCCTTCGCCGAATAGGGCCTCGAACTCGTCGCCAATAGATTTGGTGGAAGGGGCGCGGGTGGACGGCAGCTCCGGGCGAACAGCGCAAGCGTTCGATCGAAGCAAGGCATCGATATAGGCTGATCTCGACATTCCCGTGCCGGCGCGCGCCGCGTCCAGCAGGGCCAGCGAGCCTTTCCCGAGTCTGAGCAGGACATGCTCGGTTTGGGATTTACTGCGCGCGTAAAAAGCTTGGTTTTTCTCACGCTTGCGCCGCGCCCGTTCGGCTTCGAGCGTATTGTCATTCTGGTCGATCATCGATGCCCTCCCAGCTACTATGCTGACGAAATTGCGGTTCCGCGATAAATAACGGCCCGTTAAGACGGGCCGAAAATTTGGCGGGAGGTGTCTTGCGACAAAGGAGGTGTTGGCAGTCGAGCGACTCAGTCGAGCAAGCCGATGAGCTCGTCATCGCGCAGGTGCGAATATCGCGTGAAGGCTTGATAAGTCTGATGGCCAACGATTTCCATGATGGCTTTGATTGGAGCCTTCGGCTTGTCGATGGACATCCGGCTGATCGCTTCGTGGCGCAGGTCATGAAATCGAAAGTCGACGACGCCTGTGGCCTTGACAATGCGGCCAAAATGATGGGAGACCCAGTTTGGCTTGGGAAAAACTTGAAAAATGCGCTCGTCCCCGGGCTGCCGCAGCGACCTAAGCTCGACGATAATCGCCCGCGCTTTGCCAGAAAGGGGAACGCGGCGTTCTTTCTTCTTTTTCGTATGCTCGGCCGGGATCTTCCATAATTGATCGTCGCGCGTCATTTCGCTCCAACGGGCAAGCACAAGCTCCTGTTGTCGCGCGCCTGTTTCCAAACAGAGGTCGACGAGGCAACGCCAATGGGCGCTGTGATTTCGTCGATGGCTGATTCGATTCATAATGCGATCGTATTCGCCGTCTTCCAGCCTTCGATCGCGCTTGTTTTCCCAATTTTTTGGAAAGCACGCTGTCGAAATTTCAATGATGGGATCGCGGACGCCATTTTGCTTGGCCCACCATTTGCACGCGACGATGAGGCTGGCGACTTGGCCTCGTATAGTGCTATACGAGTAGGCCGTGCCGATATGGGTTTTTGTCACGCGCGCTTTTGCCACGTAGCTCTCTGTCCAAGCTTCGTTGGCCTGTTCGACCGTGACCTTCCCGATAAGGTTGACGACGGGGATGAGGTCTTTCGCGCATCGCGCTGAGCATTTCGGGCTTTCGACGAAGGCCGCGATGACGTCGGCGAGCAAGGCGCGGTCGTATGTTCGCTGGCCTCCGATTTTTGCCTTTTGCGCTAAGCGGTAAACCGCGCTGGAACGCTTGGCTGTCCTTGCCGCGGCCGTTACGGAGCGGATGAATTCCTCGGCCGCGTCCCTGGTGTCGAACGTCGCGGTCTTGCGATCAACGCCTTGGATGCGAACGTCCGCCTCAAATCTGACATCGCCGTTGCTGAGTTTAAGTATTTTGATTCCCATGAAATATTTTCCTTGTTGTTGTTGTTGTTGTTGTTGTTGTTGTTGTTGCTGCTGACGATCAGGCTTGACTCTCCGAGAAATCGACGAACGGCGTGACGATTGGAAGACTGACATTGCGGTTGAATTCGCGGTGTTGCGAACGGCACGAAATAAACTACCTCGCAAACAGGAAGTTGGCGCAAGTGGCGGTTTCATGGCAGGTGGGAACAGAGACGAAAAACTCGATGCCCCTGATGTTGCCCTCCTCCGCCAAATTTCTGTTCAATTTAAACATTTATTATTGTTATGATTAGTTAAAATTCGTTTTCTGTAATGTCCATTCGCCATCTTCTGATTTCCTAACAGAGTTGATCGAGCAGATCATGCGAATTCGCGGTGCGAATTCCGCGGTGCGAACGGGCTGACGAACGGCGCGAAAAACCGTTCATCCCGCCTTGCCGGCGAGGCCCGTCGGGCCCGTCGCCATGGGTTTGGCGATCCAAGAAGTCAGCGGCGCTGGCGCCGCGCTCGGCCGACGGGGCGGGCTCGGCCGCGCGCAAGCGCGGTCCGTGGCCGCCGGCTACATCCCTATTGTTTTTGAAGTTCTATTAAAACCTATAGCTCATAGAGCGGGCGGCGGATCAAACGCCGATTCCGGAGAATTAAACGCGGCTGCGGCGCGCGATCGGCGAATACAACGCTGATGTGGGCGATTTAAACGCGGCTACCGGCGAATTCAACGCCGACAGGCCGATTGGAACAGTTTCCGCAAAACCTTTCGCTTTGTTCTAGAAAAAACATTGAACATGGCGCCGTCAAGGCGCCGCTGGCGGCGGACTCAACGCCGATGCACGCAAATTAAACGAGGCTGTCGGGGAATTGAATGCGGCTTTGAATCAAGCATGCCGTGCGATGCGATGGCGCCGGGAACGGCAAAGCCCGCGCAAGCGACATGCGAGGCCGTCATAGGGCGAAGCGCCGCCAGCGGCGACTCCAACACCGCTGGCGGCGATTTAAACACCGGAAGTAAACTTATATGCGTCAAAACGTCTCGCCACTGACTACCGTTGCGCAAAGCTTTGGAACTCGCACGCATGGCGCGCCAGCTTTAAGTCGCGCCGCAGAATTGGCTTAAAAGCCAATGTCATAACGCAGGCCCGCGGCGTCGCGCCGCGGCGGCCGCCATGGCGAGGCTGGCTGGCGTTGGCACGGGGACCGCCTTGAGCTTGGGAGGATGCTTGGCCCTTGGGCAATAGCCGCCGCGTCGTGCGGCGAGGGTCCAATTGAGGCTCGACCGCTTGGATTTGTCGATTGACCACCCCTCGATCAGGTCGGGGCGCGAGGCCGCCAGCGCATCCATGGCCTCCTCCAATGCCGCGGCGAAGTCTTTCGGCGCCCCGCCGTAGCCGCAGAGCCCGCGCAAATAATCCAAGTCTGGCGCTTTGTCCGAGGGCTCGTGGGACAAGAAGTAATCGCCAAGCCACTGCGCCAAGGGCGGCTGGGACCGGCCGCGCGGCGAGCCGACCAATTCGACGTTGAGGACGCGAGCCAACGCCGCCTCAATGAAAGCCGCGTCGAAGGCGACCGAACGACGCCGCCGGTCCTTCTTCGCCGAAGCCAAAAGCCATCCGTTCACGGCCACGCCGTCGACGACGGCATCCACCTTCGACGCCGCCAACCGTTCGATGGCCTCCCAAGCGGAGCGCGTTTGGCCGCGCCCAAATCCCGCCATTTCCGCAACCTCGGTCAACGCGATGTCGAATGGACCCGCCACGTCCACGCGGCCGCGCTTGGCCAGCCTGACGAGCGCCTGCCAAACGCGCTTGTCCGCCATCGACAGCCGCGGCCCTTGCAGCGCAAGGGACACTTTTCCCGACGCCTTAAGCGGGCCGGCGTGAGAGCCCCCGCTGTTGGACCGGATGGCGGAAAAAAGGGCGCTTCTCGACATGAAGGCGGGGAACATGTCGAGCTCGTGGGCCAGCGGCAAAAGCATTGGGGCCGCGGCCATCGGCGCCATCGCGCGTCCATAGGATCGTTTGAGCTGCCGGCCGCGAGGCGCCGCTGGTGTGGATTCCTCTTCGGGCGCGGCTTGCGCGCAGCCCGTGCCGGGCGTCGCGTCGTCGGGCGCCATCTCGGGAGCGTTCGCAGGCGCTTCGTGGTCCACGTCTACGCCGGCCATCCAGTCCGAGCCGACCAGGGAGGCTGGCGGGGAGGGGCGCGTTGGCGGCAGCCGATAGCAGCCAGAAGCGGCGCTTTCGGCCGGCAACGCATGATCCTCGCTTGACGTCCCGCCACCGCTCTCGCTCGCTGACGCGCTCGACGCCATGGATGGTTGCGCGGCGTGGAGCCCGCGAGGCGCTTCATACGGGCCGAGCGCAGCGCCGCCGCCAGACTCGCTGCCCTGGCCCAAGCGCGTGGCAGGCGGGTAGTGGTAAGGCGGCCATTCGTTGGGATCGTCTTCTTGCGAAATCTCTTTCGAGTTCATGGTCAGTCCTCCGACACTGATGCGTAAACGCGTAAACAACTTTCTAACAGTTCTTGGGTATACGCTTCTCAAGGACCAACCATCTTGTCAATAGCACGCTTCGCGCTACTTTACTTGGCGTTCTTGCGCGCTTATCGGCGCAGTTCCGAAGCGTGGCGACTAACGCCCTGCGCAGGTAGATGGCTGCTCAACCGGCAGCTTTTGCCAAAAATTTGCGTGGCGCCTGATGGGCGGAGCTGTCTCGACCGCGCGTCGAGATGGATCGATTTGCTCGGCGTGGCGACGGCGTTTTGCGCGCGCTTCGCAGCATTCCCACGACGCCGCGTGGGCGGCGACTCTGGGAGGATTCATGGAACGACGTCGAGAGAGGATAGAGGGAGGCAAGCAAGCGGAGAGATGTTGGCCTGGCATGGAGGCCGGCCTGGCCGAAGCCGCGCAACTGGAAGCGGCCGTTGGCGGAATCGCGATTGAGAACTGCGCGGCTGGCGGACTGGCGGAAGCTCAAAAAGGAGCGGTCCACGTTTCCATCGATCCCGATCGAACGCAGGCGACGCGCATGTGGTATGTGTCGCGGTTCAAGTTGACCTCGGCGTTCCTCAGCGTCTCGCAACTAGCGATGATCTTAGGGATCGCGCCGTCGACGATTTACACGTTGATCCGGACTGGACGCTTTTTTCTGCCCTATCGGGCGATGAACGCTTCTCCTAGGGTATGGATCGACGACTTGGTGGCGTGGCACTTGTCCGGAGACAGGACAGGGCCGGCGCTCGGGGAGAAGCCATCGCGGCCGCGCGCGGCGGCCGTCAACGCGGACGCGCATGGCGCGGCCAACCAGCCCCGCGCATTGTCGCGGGCCGAAGTGGACGCGGCCGTGAGCAAAGCTGCAGACGACGCCCTTCGAGCGGCCGGCATCGATCCATCAACACGGCGCAGGCCTAAGACACGCTGAAAAATAAAGCGGCCCTTAGGCCGCTTTATTTTTAACGAAAAGAACGACACCGACAATCAACGTCAATAGCGCGAGTGCATATCGGTGCATCAACTGCCTGATGAGGAAATAAACGCCATCAAGTCCAAAAAGACATCGGTTTTTTGGCACTGATATCTAGGCACTCCTCAATATCGATTCCAAACCGGTCCAAAACCTTCGCATACAAGTTCATCATGTTGCCATCATAATGACGACGAATGCGCGCGATATGATCGATGGAGGGATCCAGCGCGCCAATGATTGTCGATGCTTGATCGGGTTGCGCTCTCGGTTTGTTATTCTCGATTATTGCTTCCGATGGAAATTCAAAAATTTGAACGAGATCATCAAAGTAGAACTTCGTGGGCTTGCCAACTCCGCCATCGCCTTGTTGAACAGGCAATTCAATATTTAACCTAAGAGGATATTGTGGCTTGACCGATGTGCCTGGGGCGACCATAAGGAATCGCGCGTGAACTTCGCCTTTCTCTGTCTCGAAAATCATTTTGAACAACCCGACTACGAGGCCAAAATGCGGCGCAGGCTCACGGCCGGGAAACTTGTCCAACAAAATCACATCGCGAACGGATGGAGTGACCCAATTGGCTGACGAACTCATCCGACAAAGCTAGCCTTCTTGACCCTCATGGCATTGCCAAACTTTTCCTTGAACTTTGCGATGGAGGCGTCACGCATTTTCTCAAGCGCGGCGCGCTCACTCGCCTCATGCAGTTCAGCTGCGGCGCGAGCCAAGTGCGTTTCCATGGAGGGCGTCAGCAGTTCAGCCGCTTTCCACTCGACGTGGGAAGGTTGCTGGGAAAATGTAGCGATGCGTTGTTTGTTTGACATATTGCCTCCATTGGCGACGGCTCTCTCGAGCCAAGGCTAATCCAATCTTTACCCTAGTATACCACTTGAGGTCAAGGACCGCGAAATCCATATGTCGTAGCCCAAGCAAACAGGCTTTGTGTTGATGCCTTGCTACCTTAGACCGAGCTTTGGTCGCTGGCGCCGCTCCGACGCGTGGTCGCGAGCGAAAGTGGACGCGGCAGCGAACAAAGCAGCAGACGACACCCTTCGAGCGGGGGAACTTGACCTATCAACCGTCGAAAGCGCAATGCGCGCTGAAAACACTAACGGTCCAGCGGGCCGTTAGTGTTTGAGTGATTCTGGAAGGGCGTGGCGTGAACCTATCTCATGGGCTTGGCTGGCGCCAGAATGTGAAGGGGTTACCAGGCCGCGACGGTCCTGAACAAGTCTAAATGCTGCCGCAACTCATGGATTATCTGTGAATTGGGCAGGTTCACCCCAGCGACCTGGAAGCCTCGAGCGCGCACGAGCTTAAAGGCCGGAATGAGATCAGTGTCGCCAGTGATGACGATCATCAACTGGGCCGCGCCGGTGTTCGCCATGGTGACCATGTCCAGACCGATGCGCAGATCGACGCCCTTTTGCTCAAAGCGGGCCTTGAAGTCGTGGTCGGCCAGCGGCGGCGCCACAGCGCCCGTATCCGCTGCGGTTTTGGCCGCTTTCAAGCTCGCCGGGGTGCGGTCCCAGCCTCTGAACTTCAAGATCCCGCGGCGCACAGCGACATACTCCAATGCTCCAAGATCATCCAACAAGTTGTTGGGCGCGTTGAAAGTTTTTTGACCGTTGGAAACGGGTAGCTGCACGGTGCCGGTGTAAGGGTCGCAGTCGTAGTAAAGGATCCGAAACAGCTTTTCGCCAGCGACGACGCATGAGTTCGCGACGTTCACGATGAACGCCGGATCATATTGTTTGTGAGCTTTTTTGGCGCACACACGAAGGTGTCCGCCGTCGATGAAAACCGCAACATTCATTAATGACGCTCCACGGTCCAGAAAAGAAAATGCCCCAAGAGTTTCCTCTTGGGGCTATGCTCGCCTACGAGCGTAGCGGATAAAATTGCCTGCCTACAGGCTTGACGGTTTGATGCTCGCCTACGAGCGTAGCGGATAGATGCCTGCCTACAGGCTTGACGGATTTTTCAATTATACCAATGAACTAGCTCGTGTCAAACCGCACGTGTGCGGGGCACGTTCATTGCTTCAAGTTCTTGGATAGCCTTGGCAACTCCGACTAAAAGCATTTTCGAGTCGCATGCTATGGCAGGTCGCTCGAGGTTTCCAGAGCAAAGCAAGAGAGCCCCGCCCACGTAGCGCAGCCTTCTGAGCAGCCGTCCCTGGCTGCCTTCGAGGGCGACCAGGTCACCCTCGTTGAGCTCGGCGTCCCCATCGATGACAAATTCGTCGCCGTCGTGGATGCCAAGGGCGGCGAGGTCTTCGCCGCGCGCGACGATACGGCAAGGTTGCGCGCGCTCCCATTCAAACCAAAGTGGTGCCGGCGCGCCTGAGACGGTCGGGGCATTGAGGCGCTCTCCCGACTTGTTCATGGGGCGCCTCGTCGACCAAGCAGGCGGAACGCCGCCTGGAACGGCGCCGTCTTGCGCGCATGCGGCTTCGATGTCGGCTTCGCTCAAGCCTTCGACCAAGTGAGCATACTCCTCCACCGGGAGCGGCCGCGCGTTGTGATTGTCTTCGCTTTTTCGCTTCGCTTTGCTTTTCATGTTGGCGGGCTCCGAGCGTTGGCGGCGTCGAATGCAAATTCCCGCTTTGCGCCGTCGGCTTCAAAGTCTCGCTGTATTTCGCAGCGCGCGCAAGACTCTCTTTCTGGCCGCGTCCAACTCGGCGGCGCAGATTCCCAGCTCGCGGCGCAGCTCGGCGGCGGGAGCCTCGGCCACGAAGCCGTCGAGGACTCGCGCGGCGATAGGATCGCGCTCGGCCAAGCGGCCGCGCGTCGAGGCGACTTTGGACCATGCCATCCGGCAGTCTTGCGCCTGCTCGGCGCACGCTTCGGCGGACGGGTGGGACGCGTGCGGCGCGATGGACCATTCCACAATCTCCTCCACCGGGGCTCTCGCCGCCATGGCGTTCTCGCTGACGGTGCGGTCCGCGTAGGCGACACTGCGGATCGTCATCGACAGGAAGATGGCGAAGTCGATATTCATCGGCCATTTGCGCCGCCCTTCGACCGACAGAAACAACGCCTCATGGACGAGATCCAGCGGCTCCGAGAAGCGCGTGCCGCCCAAGTGCTTGCGGGCGATCGCGTGAATGACGCGCTTTTCCCGGTCGCATAGGTTCGCGAAGGCGTCCAAGATGTCCTGCGGCGTGGCGTGTTGGGTCATTGTGCGTTCCGTGGTTGTGGTGTCGTGGGCTCTGCTCAGATGGCGGGCGAAACGCCGTCGCGGCCCGGCGGCCCGACCGAAGGGCGCCATCGCCGGCTGTCGTCTCCCGCACGAAAGGCCGGCTCGGGCGATGCTCGGCCTGCAATGCCTCGATGGGAGGCGAGGCAATGGCGCGACGGGAAAAAACTTGGCATGACCTTGGGGCGATGCCCTTGGTGGCGCCCACAGCCAAGCGGGTGGGAATTTCGTCATGGGCGTTTGCGAGCGTCGCGCTCGCAGCGCTCTCTGGCGTGGCGGCGTTGGCCGCGCTGTGGAGGCCGCTGCCGGGGCTCGAAGCCCCTCCTGGCGAGCTGCGCGAACATGCCGGGCTGGCGATGCGTTGGCTGATCCACCAAGCTTTCGCGCCGGCTTTCGCGCGCGAAGCGTCTGGCTATGGTTCTGGCTTGGCTGCGCTTTCGCCCTCAGCCAAGTTTGCGTTGCAATGGAGGGCCTGCGCCGCTGCTCTGGCAGGCTGCTGCCCAGGGGCTTGGCTGGCGCCAAAGATGCTCAGGCCACGCGATGGACTGACAGTGCTTCGCGGTCCGGCCCGTTGGGAGGGGGAAGCCGCAAAGGCCGAATTGCGCAAGTTGCTTGCCAAGCGCTGCGCCGCGCGTCCCGACCATGACATCGCTCCGGGCGTGACCTATTCGGCCGACATGTGGACTCGCCACATGCTCGTCGTCGGCGGCGTCGGCAGCGGCAAGTCGACCGCGTTGAAGCCTTTGATCGCGAAGGTGGTCGCCAAAGACGAGCGCGCACTGATCTTCGACCCCAAAGGCGAGTTCACCAAAGGATTTGGGCGCCCAGCGATCGTCGCGCCGTGGGACGCTCGCTCCCTCGCATGGGACGTGGCGCGGGACATGCGAAACCTTGGCGACATGCGCCGGCTCGCGGCCGCATTTGTCAGGGAGGCCCAAGATCCAATGTGGTCCAACGCCGCCCGCCAGCTTCTCGTCGGCTTCATGGTCTACCTCAAGGCGACTCGGCGCGACGACTGGGGCTGGAAAGAGCTCGACGAAATCTCCTCGGCTCCGCAGTCGCAAATTTTGCCAATGATGGAGCGGCACCATCCAGAAGCCGCGCGGGCCGTGGAGCGGGCGTCGGTGACGACCCAAGGCATTCTCATCAACCTCGCGTCGTTCATGTCCCCTGTGCGCGATCTGGCGCAGGCTTGGGGCGAGACGCCAAAACATAGGCGGGTGAGCTTCGTCGATTGGACGCATGGGCGCGACAAGCGCGGGCAGATTATTTTGCAGGGGCACGGGGCGTATCCAGACCTTGCGAAAAGTTGTTTGGAGGGGATCGTCGGCGTCGTGGCCGCGATCGTCAACAGCGTCGAGATGGACGACGACCCGCGTCGAAAAATTTGGTTGATCGCGGACGAGGCCGCGCAGATGGGCAAAGTCCCAATTCGCCCATTGTTCGACGTCGGCCGCTCGCGCGGCTTTCGCTGCGTGGTCGCCTGCCAGGATCTCGGCCAGCTTGAAGAGATCCACGGGGACAAGACCGTCAAAGCCATCGTCTCAATGGCGGGCTCGATCTTGTTGGGGCAGATGATGCCTGGCGAGACCTCCGAACAGCTTTGCAAAGCGCTGGGCAGCCGGGAGGTGGAGCGCGCGAACGTGTCGGCGTCGGTCGGGAATGGAGCGGGCCGCTCGACGACGCTTTCATTTTCGCGCGACGAGCTCGCGCTCTACAAGCCCTCCGAGCTCGCCTCCCGTCTGGGCCTGACGCCGGATGGACGGGGAGTGCGCATGGCGTTGTGCTTGGGCGGAGACGCCTACGAGCTGTTCTGGCCTCGTTTCGACATGGAGAACGCTCGGCCCGCGCACGTCCCCGCGCCATGGACACGGCGTTTCGTTTTCGAAGAGATCGACAGCTCGAAGGAACAAAGCGCTCTCGCTCACCAGAAAGGTTTTGCCGCGCCGACGTCGGAAGGCGCAATCCCCAAGGTGGCGGAAACAAGGAAGCTCGATGAGTCGCAATCTGATTTCAGCCAAGCCATTACGGCGGATGGCGAGCTGATATCCGACGACGACGCCCGAGAATTAAATGATCTCTTGGATCTTGTCGACGATCTCGATTCCCAGGCGCTCCCCTGGGCCGCGCCCACGTCGCGAATGCCCACCATTGCGGAAATCGAAGCATTGCTCGCCAATGATGACGCCGGTCTGGAATGACAAAGGCCAAAAAAGACAGCGCTCGCCAATGATGCTTCTCTTGGCTGGGAGGGGCGGCCCCTCTTAAAGAGAAAGCGCGCCGCGTTTTGTCGGTGGGGATGCGGCGGCCACTTTAATTGCGGCTGCCTCGGCGGCGGAGAAAATTCCCGCGTCTTCCGACAACAGCGCGAGTCGAGCTTCTTCGTGAACTTGGAGGGCTAGAAGTAGGATCGGCTCCCCACGCGCAACCGCAGAGGCTACGTCGTCGACAGCCATCGGATAGTCCCTTTGCTTTGGCCTGCTTTTCGGCGTTCTTAAGACGAGACGATAATCCTCGCGCTCGATTCCTTGGTCCAACACTCTTTCGTAGGTGATCGAAAGAGTCGCCGCCCCAAACGAAATCGATTCCAAATAAATTCTTTCCGACTTCTCCTCATCCATTTCCAAAACACGCGCCCCTTGCTGTGTTAATTCGACGATGTGTTGAAGCCAAGGCTTGCCTGCTCGAAGCGCCGCCGCGACGTCATCTCGATTTAATACCTCAACGGTCGCTTCCCGTCCCAGCGCTTGTCTTCGCAGGGTGAACGCTGGATCGCTGCCGGCACTTAACGATGCGAGGAGTTCGAGCCTTTGCGCGCCATTCGCATCGTTCGCGGTTTCCCAAACGGATTCGGACAACATCACAATCTTCTTATGGGCCAGAAGCAGTTGAAACACATCTGAGTTCATGATCGCGTTCGCCTCGTTGACGACTTGTGAAAATTTTGAGAAGCCTTCACGATCTTCTCTCGACGGACATCGCATGGCAAACGAAAAAAACTTGGGCTTGGCGTCGCCACCTGTGAACATTCCCCCTCGACGATATCATGAGGACATGAACACAGTCCTTATGTTGGCATCCGTCTTCAATTACGATGCGAAAAAGACAGCCGAGCAAGCCAAACTGAAATCTCAGCTCGAATGGGGGATGGACATGGAATGGCTTGATGAAGTCGAGTGCCAATGGCAAATTTCGACGCAACAGCGAGCCGCGCTCGAGGCGATGTTTCGCAAGCGGCATCGCGACACGTGGGGCGAATTCGCATACACCGGAGACTGAGCTCCTGATCCTGCATGTTGTTCTTGGTCGAATAGCTTCCGAGCCACGATAAGCATCCGCCCATCGGCGCAGCCGCTTGAGGACGGCGGATGGAAACACGCGCCAGCAAATCCCGCCAGGCTCATGGTGAGTCGACGGGGAGGAGCATGGACGAACATGACGATGGCGCATTGGATGTAGCAACTTGTTCTGGCGCGGTGGAAGCAACGCGCATTTCGACGCTGGAGCAAGAAAGGGCGGAGCTGGCCGACGGGTTCGCCAGCCGAGCTGGCGTCGGCAAACTCGCGTTGGTGTTGGCCAGGTTGGCCGCGCTGTGGTCCACGCAGTCGGGGAAGCGCCGAGTGTCCAAATTGGACGGCGAAGCGTTTTTTTCAGAAACCGAGTGGAGCGCGTTGGGCGACTCGGCCCTCTTCGCCAAGCTTCGACGCGCACGAGACGATGAAGGTGGAGGTGGCGCGCCGGCGCAAGCCGACGTCGCCGGCGCGTTGCCGCCGCGTAGCGTATCTGACTTGGAAGCCGATGTGGGCAGCCGGGAGCGGCCATGAACGCTCCCGCTACTGTCGATGCGGCGTCACCGCGAACGGATCTCAAATCGGAGATCGCCAAAACGTTGATCGATGCCATGCAGCGTGGAGACACGCCTTGGCAAAAGCCTTGGAACAGTCGAGCGCTTCGGCCGATGAATCCGACCTCGGGCAACGGCTACAAAGGGATCAATCGCTTGTTGCTCGCCCTGTCGGGTCGCTCCGATCCTCGCTGGATGACTTACCAGCAAGCCCAAGCTAAGGGTTGGCAGGTGAGGCGTGGCGAAAAAGGGACCGGGATAGTCAAGCTGGTTGAACTGGGGAAAACGGACGCCACGGCCTTTACGGAGGGAGCCCAAGACGCCAAGACCGAAGAGGGCTCACGGCGCACGTTCGTCCTGCGGCGCTACACGATCTTCAATGCTGAACAAATCGATGGCGTTCCTAAGCTTGAAGCCGCGGCTGGTTTGGACTTTAACCCAGTGGAGCGCGCCGAGTCGATGATGTCCGCGCTGCGGGAGCGGACTGGGCTCCTCGTCGTTCACGGCGGCGCGCAGGCATGCTACGTGCCTTCCCTTGACGAAGTGCGCTTGCCGCCAAAGACATCCTTTCACAGCGTTTATGACTATTACTCCACGGCCCTGCACGAAGGCGCGCACAGCACTTTGCACGCGAAGCGCCTCGACCGCAAAGATGCGTTGGCGAAGAAGTGGGGCGATGAAGCTTACGCCGTCGAGGAGCTGCGCGCCGAAATTTGCTCGGCCATTCTCGCGGCGGAGACTGGCGTGCCCATGTCGCAGGCGCACATCGACAACCATGCCGCATATCTCAACTACTGGGTGAAGGCTGTGGCGGCGGACCCCATGGCGATCTTTTCAGCGGCTAAGGACGCGGAGCTTATGGCCGGCTATATGCTCGGCTTGGAGCGGCAGAGGACTGCGATGGACGAGCACAAAGAGTGGGTCGAAGAATATGAGAGGAGCACGGGATGAAGGATGAACCACGCGCTGGCAATCCGTTGGGGCGGCAAGTCCACGATCAGGTCATGTTGCGGCAAGCTTGTGTGGACGCGGCAGGCGGCGAGCCACTGATGTTCATCGACGGCCACGACACGGCCATCGTCGGCCTTGTAGAGGTCGATGGCGAGCCGCGCGTCGTCTATGACATCGAAGCCATCGTCCACGAGCTGATGCGCCGCGACGGCATGGACTCCGATGGCGCCGTCGAATTCCTTGAATACAACGTCATGGCAGCGTGCTTTAGCGGCGGCTCGCCTTTGTTCGTCCATTCTCTAGGATGGGCGTCGGATTGACGATGGCCCTTCGAGGCGGGACTGTTTTTGTTTTGCTGCGTTGATTAGGCCGGTTGGGGCTACGCGCTCGCGATGTCAAGAGTTTGCAGGATGGGGAGGCTGGGGGCATATGCTGCGCGACCTCTGCAAGAGCTTTAAGCGAGCTCGCAAGCGCCGCGACTAATCCTGAAGTGCTGGCGGAAATGGTCGCTACTTTTCCGCGCTTTGGCGGCGCTTTTGCGCAGACGATTGCCTGGCGCGCATGAAGGTGAGCCGCTCCGGCGCTCGGGCGCGCGATCGGAGAAAACACGTTCACATCTGCCGCAGGGGTGTGCGGGTGCTTTTGTTCTTTCCACAAGGCTAACGAGCGCACCGATAAAAGAGCGCATCATACACTTCTTCACCTCACAAATTCGCTTGATTTTGTTGAGATTTTTGCCCCATATCTATTAGGAGAGCGACATGAAAATGAATAAGTTACTGAAAGGCCTGCTAAGCGCTTCCGTTGCAGTGGCGATGTGCAGCGTAGTGAACGCTCAGGCTCAGTCGAGCGCCAGCTCGTCGACCGGCGGCTCGACGGCAACGTCGCAATCGGATGCGGGCTCTTCCTCGAGCAGCCCATCGACCAAGCACTCCAAGAAACAGCATCAATCGCGCAAGCATAATAGCCAAGGTGGTTCGAGCGGCTCGAGTGGAAGCACCGGTTCCAGCGGCAGCGATGCATCGAGCACTGGCACCTCGGGCAGCGGCAGCATGGGCACGAGCGGATCGAGCAGTGGTGGCTCGGGCGCCGGCACGAGCACAGGCACCAGTGGCCAGTCCGGCAGCATGAATGGTTCGTCCGGTTCGTCGGGCGCGAGCGGCGCGACCGGCTCTCCCAGCTCCAGTGGCATGAGTGGCAGCACCGGCGCCTCGTCGGCGTCGAGCTTACCGAACTCGAGCACTCAGACTGGCACGGGCGCCTCGACGCCGAACACCACGTCCGGTCGCAGCAGCACCGGCCACTGATCGCCCCGGCGAGTCATGCCCGCTTGCGCCGTCCGGGCGCAAGCGCGATACATGGGCCAACCTGAAGGGATCGGCATAGGCCTTTGCAGAGTTGCCGCGAGCTTTGCTACATGAGTTCAATCCATGACGCGCGGATTGATCTGTCCGTCCAGGGCCAAGACGTGACCGTTGGCATCGAAGGCCGCTTGCGCGTTCGCGATCACCTCGGCGCAGACGAAGTTGGATGTCCTTCATATCAAGTGCAGCCAATGGCGGAGGAAATTAAGGAATTTAGTTGGAACCTCGCCGTGCGTTGGGTTGGAAAAACCTTAGTTTTATCCCATGTCGCTAACGCGCGCTGTGTATTTTCAAACATTGATATGCTCAACTGGCTTGTTATGATGGCGGGCCTGCTATGCAAGCTGGGCGCCAATTTCCACTATGAATTAGGAGATCTCAGATGCAAAACAAAAACGTGTTGAAGCGTTTGCTTGCCGCGTCGGCAGCCGCGGCCATGTTCGTCCCGTTCGCGACCCAAGCACAAAACTCCCAAGCTAATACGGCTAGTCAAAGCGTCAGCCAAACTGGCACGTCTAGCCTAGGCAAGCAGAACATGTCTGGAAAGACGGCCACCGATGGCACTGTGGACAACACAAACAGCTCGGGCATGGAAAACCGTGCGCAGGCAGGTTCCTCTGGCATGAGCATGGGCGCGTCCGGCGCTGCAGGGACGAGCGCCTCGTCGGGCGATAAGCTGAGCAGCGGAGACCAGAAGGCGCTCAAGGACATGGCGCAAGCGGACATCAATGAAGTAGCCGCCGGCAAAATTGCCGTATCCAAAGCGCAAAGCAGCGAAGTCAAAGCATATGCTCAACAGATGATTGACGATCACGGCCAAGCTTTGACGAAGGTCCAAGCTGTTGCCCAGCAAAAGGGCGTAACCCTGCCGACCGAACCCGACGCGACGCACAAAGCCATGGCGGCCAAATTGGAAAAGCTCAGCGGCGACGCGTTCGACAAGGCTTACATGCAAAACGGCGGCGTCAAAGATCACAGCATGGTGCACAAAAAGCTGATGGCCGACGCGAAGAAGATTAAGGATGCCGATGTCAAGGCTGTGGCCGACCAGCACATGCCGGTGGTGGAGCAGCACCTTAAGTCGGCGGACCAGATGGCTTCTTCGAAATCCGGCATGGCCTCTGGAAAATAATTTTTCAACGCTGACAAAGCCGTCGCGCTGGCTACACCAGACGGCGGTTTTTACTTTCGGCGAATTGAATTTTTTCGCAAGCTCAGTGCGATTTCGATGGCAGCGAAGCCACCACCAGATTGTAGAAGCTTAACGCGCGCTGGCGGCTTTCTTCGATTTTTTCCGGGTCAATGAGCGCTTTTAAAAGTGCCTCTAGGGTTTGAAACTGCGAAGCGTTATAGGACGTCAGGGCTTCGCTTTCACGTTCAATTATCTTTTCAGCATCTGCTGATATAAGTCCCGCACCGTATTTTCCATATTCCAAATAAAGCTTTACGGCTTTTTGGGTAATGATTTCGGGTATATCGTCTTCCTCAACGACCAAAGATTTTGGAAGTTGGAGGTATTGAGCGCGTTTTTCGTTCATAGCAGTTTACTTTCTCGTTATTGTAGGGGACGGCCATCGCTTGGTTGCGGCTCTTCAACGGAATACTCCGCATCGATCAAAGCGCTTAACTTCGCATCCATCAGGGAGGTGGCGCCGGGCAAGAAGGGAAGGCCGCCAATCTCGACTTCGGCGATACTATTATAGAAGCGGTGCCCCGTGTATTTTTCCTCGTCGGGATAGGGAAAGAGGACGACGGCGCCTTGCACAACGCCACGCAGATATTCCTTGCGCCGCATGGGATGCGGAATGGCGATAGCGTCCCGATACCGATGCATTGTGTTGATGTCTTCGGTCTTCGGGCCAGGGCCTCCGAACTGCCCGACGTAAGACTTGTCGAACTGAATGCGATATTTGGCGTCAAAAATATAGAAGCGATTTTCGCTTGCGATCTGGATTACATTGTCTGGTTTTTGGGCGATCGTCGGAAGCCTGTCGAACACCCGATTGTAGACGACAAAGAGATCTTTGCCTGACGGAGAGTGGACAAAGCGCATAGCCGATGCTTTGCCCTTGGCCAGCGTCACCGTCGTCTTGAAGCGGTTGGTCTTGACAATGGATTGGTCAGCCAGCTCGTGGCGCTCGCGCAGCAGCTCGACAATTTTGATGAAGCACCAGTATTCATAAAGCAGCGCGGTGTCTTTGACACCCACCGGGACGATGTCGCCGGCAAAGGAAAGCCCCCCGTTGAGCAGGCGCGCAAGCTTGTCGATTCGCGAGTAGATGGGGTGCTTGTGCAAGACCATCGACGCGGGGCGTTCGAGCGTGCCCGGGCCGACGGTAAGAAGAAATGACGCCTTCATTACGGCTTCAAGCCTGCGCTCCATGGCTTTGAGATCAGGGCGGATGGAGACGAAAAACTTTTGTTCGGAATCGCGTTCGGCGTCCTCGTCCCCAGATTCGTCGATCTTCGACAAGGCTCGCATATTGCGATAAGTCTTTTCGAGCAAGCCTTTGAAGTATCGATTCTCCGCGGTGTCGAACGTGATGGAGGAAACGTGTTCGTCGATGCGTCGGGGGAGCGCGACGCCCAAGTCAGGGTGGACTGGGCCAGAGTTGTTTCGGCGAAGCGCGCGCGACAAGGTTTGGCGAGTGACGCGCCGAGCCCGATCGGTGTCCCGCTGGACCGCGCGCTGGACCAGGGCCGTGTGAGGTTTGCGGGCGACGGCGTTGGCCAACTTGACGAAGTCGTCGAAATGGGTTTTGAGCAACGCGAACCACTCGACCAACGTCGGGCGGTGATTTTTCGCCGGCGCAGCCAGGCCATACGTTTTCGCATTGGCCGTCATAGCAAGATTGCGCAGCACCGCCGAGATTTCGTCGCGCATGGCCACGTAATCTGTCTTGTAATCGACCTTGCGAGAGAACACTTCCAGGCGCAGCTTAAACGCGCCATCGGCCGCGGCGACGCCAATGTCGGCGAAGCCGACATTGTTGCCAAAGTTGAGCGTGTGGTGTTCGCTGCCGTCGCGAACCCTGCGCTCTTCTGCGCCTGGCGGCAGCGTCAGCTTAAACAGGGACCCGGGCGTCTTTTCGATATGGATGTCGTAGGCCACGGCTTCGAAGAAGAGCGGGCTGATCATGTCACCCGGCGCCCGCGTTTGAAGCCCGCCCGATTGCTGATCCAAGGTTGAAACCGCCGCAACGCCAGTGGCCACGACTTCCGATAGCGGCAATGTGGGGATAAAGGGCGGCATCGTCGGAAGCTTGCCGATGATTTCCAAGCTCCAACCCTTGCCTTCGGCGCGCAACAGCAGCGGCATCAGGTTCCCCAGTAGTGCGTCGCGCCGTCCGATTCAAGCTGAGCGATCATGCGCTCCACTTTCTTGGCGCTTCGCATGAACGGCTCCGTGAATCGAAGAGTCGTCAAGCTTGGCTCCGCTTCGCCCTCAGATTTCGCCGAACGATCCTTTTCAAGCCAAGCTTGCAGCTTGGTAAGCGCTTCGGCCAGCGCGTCACCGCTGCCGGCGATCTTGGGCAAGACTTTTTGGAGGATGCAGAAATCCAGCGCCGCGCTCGCGGTGACGATGTCGGAAATGCCGAGTTTTTGCCAAAAGTGCATGTAGAGCAGAATAGCGTCGCGTGTCCGGTAGCCAAACTTGATCCCAGCCGGCGACAACATGTCTTGGATGTCCGCCAAAAGCTGCGCGATTTCTTCGAACATGGGCTGGCTCGTCGCGGTGGCTTCGCGAATAGAAATGGCGTTGCCGACGTCCACAATCATCGATGCGAGTGACTCGAACGTCAGCGCCGAGGGTGCCGCGCCGCTTGCGAACACGGTCAAGTCGGGATCGTCGAACTCGATGGTGAAAGCTCGATCGAGAACTTTCGGACTGAACGAATGCGTGCTCTCGTCCATGTTGGCCGTCCCGATGACTCGCAAATTGTGGGGGAGGCCGATGCCGCGCAGGGGCGCGAACTCGTCAATTCCCTCAGAGCGCGCTTTTGGCAATTCAATGGGAAGCGGATCGGTCTCGATGACGCCGCCACGACGCGCGCGGGTTTCCGTGATGCTAAGGAAATCGCTGAAATAATGCTCGACCGGTGCTAGGTTCATCTCGTCGAGCACGGCGATCACCAGCTTCGACGGGTTGTTTTTCGCATCCAGCAAACTCTGGACAAGGCGCCCCTCCACAAAGGCGTTTGGGGCCAACGTCGGCACGTAGCCAAACAGGTCGCTGTTGTCGGACCATTGCGGTTGCACGGCGATTGACTGAAAACTAGACTTGGTGCGCTCGGCGAATTTACGAGGCAACAAGCTTTTTCCTGTGCCAGAAATGCCAGACAAAATCACCAGCGGGCTAGCCATCATTGCGAGGTAGAAGTTCGCGAGCTCAGCCGCCGAGGTCACGTAACCCTCTGCTTCCATTGTTTGCTGTAGCGCTTGGAGTAGCTCGCTTGGAGATTCGCTGCCAGTCGAGACTGCGGGCGCTGTCGCGGCCTTCTCACGCTTAACCAGTGCCTCACCAAAACGATACTCCGGCGTCGCGCTGCCGGCGCGCTTGTCCGAGGCGGCCTTCGTCACGCCGCCTGTTTTTTCCAAATAACCTTGATTGATCAACGTCCTCGATTGATGCGGACGGCTGTTGCTTGGAATGTTGATATGTGAAGGAACGTGCTGCCAGATGGCGTCAAAAGGAAATTTGTGCTCTGGTCCGTAAGCTTGCAACATGTCGACGACAGCGGTTTTTGCGATCTCAGCCACTTCTTGGTTTGACAGCGCCATTTTTTCCTTTCTTCAAATTAAGCCAATTCGGCTTTGCGTTCTTTGCTTTTAGATTTTTTTCCCGGCGCCGGGGCGGGAGAGGGCGTAGCGACGACTTCGGCACGGGCGTCAAGCTGTCGAGCCAAGTGTTCGGCGATCGCTTTTCCAAGCAGCGGAGGAACCGCTTCTCCCACCATGTCCATGCCGATGCCGATTCTCGTCGTGTCCATGTCGTCGTTGTCGGATGTAATGAAGCGGAAGTCGTCGTCGAACGATTGCAGCCTAGCCGCTTCCCGCATCGTAATGCCGCGGTTTTCGGTAGGGTGTGTGAATCGGCCCGAGCCCAAGAAGTTCGCGTTGGCGGTGATCGTCAAAGCCGGCGCGTCAGGGGACAGACGAGAATAAGCGCTCCAATAGTAGTCCTTGTAGAACACCGGATTGATCGAGCCCGCTTTTTCGAGAAGCTTGCGCGCTGCCTTCTCAGTGATTTCTTTTTCCTTCGCGAGCGCCGCGATGGACTGCTCATAGGCCAAGCGCATGCGAGCGCTTTCAGCGTCCCAGGTTTGGCCTGGCCGCATTTCCTTGATGGTCTCGACGATGGATTCTTTATAGGCGCGCGTGATGTGGTTGTAGGGGAAGGTCGCCGACGTCCTCATCAGCCTGCCGTAAGCGCTGGGCTCGCCTCGGTAGAGGTCCAAGCCGCGGCCGCCAAAAATGTCTTCCTTCATCGACGGCTCGGGCAGGTCGCCAATGGCGTCGCCAACGGTCACCCATGGCAGCAGGTCCATGCCCTCGACCAGCTTCGAAGGGTCTCGATGCGTCGGAGGAGGCAGCGACGCGGGGCCAATGGAGCTGGCGATGAAAATCGCGCGCTCGCGCAGCTGCGGCACGCCGTAGTCGGCCGAATTCACCACCGCGACCTCGACGCGGTAGCCCAGATCTTTCTCAAGCATGTCGATCACGATTTCGGATAGCTTTCCAAGCCGGCCGTCAAATCCGTGATTGAGCATCTGTGGCACATTTTCGATGACCAGAAATTTAGGCCGCAACGCCTCGGCCACTTCCAAATAGCGCAGCACAAGGTCGTTTCGAGGGTCGTGCGCGAGCTGGCTGTAGCCGCGGAACTTTCGAATTTCACCTTCTTCGCGATGCTCGCTGCGGCGCAGTTGCGAGAAGCCCTGGCATGGCGGGCCGCCCAGGAGGCAGTCGAGGTCGCCAGGGCGCGCGCCGCGGTCTTTAAGGGCCTCCTCGATGGCGGAAACTTTCAGCGTGCGTATGTCTTGGCGTATGGTCGCAGGAGCAATTTCGTCGTTGCGATGGTTGTATGCGTAAGTCCTCAACGCTTCCGGCTTGACGTCGTTGCCGAGAAGGACGTTGAAGCGGCCAGAGCGGGTGAAGCCGCGGGAGGTGCCTCCGCAACCACAAAAAAATTCGGCTAAGGTGTATTTCATTCTGGGGCGTTTCTTTTCTGTTCGGGCTGCTTGCCGTTTGATCAGTCGTCCAAAAACGCCTTGAGCCGTTGGCCAAGAGCGTTCAAATCTTTGAGGTCGCATTCCCACACGATCAACGCAGACCACCCGAGCGCAGAAAGCCGTTCGAGGCTCTGCTGGTCGCGCTCGACTGTCCGTTCGAATTTAGGAAGCCAATAGTCCAAGCGGGTCGCCGGCGTTGTGGCTTTCTTGCAGCCCGCGTGGCGGTGCCAAAAACAACCATGAACAAACACGACTTTTTTTCGTTTCGAGAAGACCAAGTCAGGTTTCCCAGGTAGCTTGGCCCCGTGCAGACGATAGCGATAACCCAACGAATGGACCAGCCTCCTGACCAGGAGTTCCGGCCCTGTATTCTTGGACTTCACGAGGGACATCTGGGCGCTGCGTTCTGCGGATGTGATGCGGTCCATTCGATATTTTACCACCCATGATGTCAACTGGAACCATGTTCTCACATGCTAAAAACAGGCGGCGCCATAGTCTTTGCTGGATGGTAAAATTGATAATAAATATTGCTCTCTCGTCGATGCGGGCAAGACACTTTGCCATGCGCGCGAGAAATTTGACTCGAAAGCTGCCTCCCTCATGCAAGCCAATCCGCTGACCCTCGACGCGCTGTTCAATGCGCAGTTGCGCTACATCGTTCCGATGTTCCAGCGCCTCTACGTATGGCAACAAAAGCCCCAATGGGAAACGCTTTGGGAGGACATCGTAGAGAAGGCCGACTTGCGCCTCGAAGGTGGTCAGGCCATGCCGCACTACTTGGGAGCTCTCATCATCGAGGGCGTTCGAGCCGAGTCGCCAAGGGAAGTGAAGCGTTTTCTCATCATCGATGGCCAACAGCGGCTGACTACCTTGCAGATCTTGTTGTGCGCGTTTCGCGATGTGGCGCGTGCCAACGGGTGGGAGGCCCTGGCAAGGCCAATCAATCGATTCATAGAAAATTCCGATCAAGACGTCATGGAAAATCCTGACGAAGAAAGGTTCAAGCTGTGGCCGACACTGCTGAATAGGGAAGTTTTCAAGACTGTTTTGCTCTCCGGTTCGAGACAGGCTGTAGAGAGGGCATACCCTCTTGTCAAACTGCCCAGAAAGAAGAAGTTTGAGCCACGAAGCAATCTTGTGGAGGCTTATCTATATTTCGAAGAGCGGCTGAGGGAATATTTTTCAACCGCCGAGACCGCAGCCGGGAAGAGCCAAGAGGACGTTGGCTATGCCGTGTTCCAATCTCTCAAGCAGGATTTTTGCGTTGTCGAGATCGTGCTGTCCGAAGGTGATGATTCGCAGGAGATTTTCTACTCTCTTAATTCCCAGGGTCGCCCCCTGTCACAGTCCGACCTATTGCGGAGTCTGATCTTCATGCGAGCGGAAAAGCAGAAAGCGAACCGGGACGAAATTTTTAAAAAATATTGGAGTCAATTCGAGACGCCATTTTGGAGCGCTGAAACGAAGCGAGGCGGCCGCTCATACTCGCGCTTGGACCTCGGGCTGCGCTACTTTTTGATGGCGAAAACAGGCGTGATGGTCGACGCAAGGCGCGTCAACGAAGTGTATCGCCAGTGGATATCGAGCGCGCCGCCCAAGTATCCGTCAGTAGAAATGGAGCTCGCCGATTTCGTTCGTCATGGCGACGTCTATCAACAGTATGAGTCGGCGATGGTGTCGGCACTCCCCAGCACCGATTTGCGCCGGATTTTGATGGATTTCGACGTCTCCACAGCCCTTCCACTTGTCCTTTATTTGGAGGTGGATGCCGAGCTCTCGCCTGAGGAGCTGTCGGAGTGCTTTGGGATGCTCCAATCATTCTTGGCAAGGAGGATGCTGACCGGTGGGGAAACCAAGGAATACAACATATTTTTTGTGGACGTGTTGAGATCAGTTATGGGAGTGACATCAGCGCAAGTTCCCCAAGCTCTGCGAGCTAAACTTCTAAGCGGAAGAGGCAGCACAAGACACTGGCCGACGGACGAGGAGGTGCTCGACGCGGCGATGCATCGCCCTATTGGGCACTCGCTGCGCGCGCCGACGCTGCGGATTATGCTAGAGCGCATTGAGATCCATCAACGAAACAAAAAAACCGAAGATTTGAATGTGCAAACGCTGCTCCAGGTGGAGCACGTGATGCCGGTTTCCTGGGGCGCGCACTGGACGATTCAAGGCCAGAAGGTGCCCGCTGGCGTTGCTACGACCCACTGGCTCGCCAAGGGTGAGTTGGCAACTTTGTCCGAGCCTATCCGTCTGCGGAACAATGCTTTGCAGACCTTAGGCAACCTGACTTTGGTGAACAAATATTTGAACCCCTCTGCAAGCAACGGCGACTTCGACACTAAACGTGCCGAATATAAAAATTCCGTGCTGCGGCTGAATCGCTACTTTGACGAACTGCCTTATTGGGACGAGTCGACGATCTTGGCTCGAGGTAAGCAACTTGGTATGCAATTTTGCGCAATTTGGCCTAGGCCAGCAAGCTGATAGCTCAACCCACCGTAGGTCGCGGCACGTAGCGCTATGGGTCTCCACAAGCCCCACGAAAGCAAGGATGATGCGAATTCGCAGGGCGGCCAAGAGTATGAGGAAGCGTTGTCATCGGCAGCGGCAGTTATTCATTGAGACAGACACGGCCTTATCATTTTCTACCGCAAGTAACTCTCATGCTTACGCGCGGATCCGAAAATGAGAACTCTGCGGCCGACAGTGGCTACTTCCGGCGTGTTCGAAATCGATCTAGGAGCTCTAGTTTATGAAGATGACCAACGTGCCTAGCAAATCTAATGGCAATCCCCCACTTTTTGATAAGGATCCAGTGCGACTGGGCGAACAATTGAAGGAGTTGCACGATGAGTTCAAATCGGCGTTCGTCCGTTTAGCTGGGTATTGGCTGGCGAATTTTGAGAACGCCAACCGCTTCATCCTCGACATTATTGATGAAGCCGATTGTGAGGTGCAACCCCTCCGGCTAGCAGCGGTTTATGTGAGTCCAAAGTCATCCAATGCGTTAAGAAATTTGCACTGGTCGGACGTCGATCAGATGACGCTATACGGACAGATGATCGCGAAAATTCGTTACTCCATCGGCTATTTTGGCAACATGTGGGAGGGGCAGGTGGCGCACAACGACCACTGCTCTGCCATGATATTTGCCTACGAGGCCTATTGGAGAGGCGGCAACGACTACTTTGTCGGGTCCGTAGTTGAGACCGTTTTGAAACGTCTGCCGGATCCGAGTGAGTGGAGGATGCCGCCCGCCGCGGCGCTTCGCAAGAGTCCCTACGGCCAAGAACGTCAAAAGCTGGCGATTGAAATCGCCAACGCGTCGAAGGCTTTGTCGCGATATTACTTTGATACCTACCTTGGCATAGCCAATTCGAGCAACAAAGATGCGATCAAGCCGGAGATGAATGCGATCAAGCCGGAGATGATCGATTTCCGCGAACGCTTTGCCGCAGTTCGACAAATGGGGGCGGCCAACGTTTCTCCTCGAAACCGGGGCGACTAGCATCTCTGAGAATCGATGGCTTTGAGTCGGCCATTACAGAAGACTTCGGCATGTTCCGATTACAGCGAGGAGCTTACCCGGCAGGAAGGGCCGCCGTCATTTGGGCAGCGAGTGCCAACGTTGCCAATGGGGAGTAGGAGGGGACTGCCAGACTCGACTGTCTGTCATATCGTAGTAAAGACGGCCATTAGAAAGTCATACGCGGGTAGTGCTGCATCATCGGAGTGTGTTTTTCGGCGGTGGCAAGCGCCTTGGCCGCAGCGGCGTTGATTTCGTGTGGGACGTTCATGGCTATTCAGGCTAAGCCCGGCAGGGGGCCGGGCTTGGGTTGCCATTTTACCGCGTTAGGGCTGGGCGGGGAGGGTGAAAGGAGCTTGTTCGTCAACACGCCCGCCGCCACTCCGGCTTCGCCAGCACCCGCAAGGCTGTCGCCAGATCGACGTGCTGATGCTCCAGCGCCTGCGCCGCCGCATGAATGCTGCGCGCTCGCAACGCATCGCGGATTTTCTCGGCGGTCTGGTGGTCGGTACGGCGCTCGCCGAGGGCGTCGGTGTGCGGGTTGCGGGTAAGGCCGTGGTCGTCGATCCATTGGTAGCTCATTTTGAACCTCCATTATTGAAATGACATGATCTCGCCTTGCCGATATGGCAACTTAGCGAACGTCAACAGTGCAGGGGGATGGTGAGCAACGAAGTCCCGGCCGGCAATGCCGGCACAGGACGGAGGAAGACAAGTGCGGAAAGCTTGATTCAGGCGGCGGCCGGCAAGTCTTCGTCTGCTTGTCGCCGCTTCTTGCCCCGATCGTCATTTTTACCGGCCAAGACGCGCAGCGCTACATCGACGTCGACTTGCAGGTGATCCATTGCCATCGCCGCTGCCTGGACGCTGTCGGTCCGCAGGGCGTCGCCGATGTCGCTGGCGGTGCGCTCATCGATGCGCCGTTCGAATTTGCGATTGCCGGGGTAGAGACGGGGAACTTTCTGAGCCATGCGCAGGTAAGTCATGTGTGCCTCCGTGGTGGTTGGGTAGAGGCAATGATCGCGCATTTGCGATTAGGAAATTTTAGTTGACATCAAGAATGTCATGAAGGTCTGGCGTGGGTCAGTACCAGCCACGCGACCGTGATCACCACCATGCCGGTCAGGGTCACGCAGGTCCAGGTGAAGAACCAGGCCGACAGCAGGCCGGCCTGCAGCACCTTTTCGAACAGCACACCGAGCGCGAAGTCGAAGGCGGTGAGGAAGGACCAGCGGCGCAGGTAGACCGGCAGGTAG
The DNA here is from genome assembly GCF_918697865.1 of Massilia sp. Bi118. Lineage (GTDB taxonomy): Bacteria > Pseudomonadota > Gammaproteobacteria > Burkholderiales > Burkholderiaceae_D > Telluria. The sequence continues at coordinate 144,889 of NZ_CAKKMV010000007.1, forward strand.
CGGCTCATCTTGCGGTTGTGCTGGAAGGCGGCGTGGCGCTCGATGCGGTTGCGCGCGGCGCTGACGTCGCGGAACAGCCAGTCGAAGAAGAGGAAGCGGTAGAGCAGGGAGCGGAAGGGGAGTTCGCTTGGAGCCTTGTCGTTCGTCATGATCTTGCTGCCCGGGCGATGTCGTGACCGTTCATGGTAAGGCATGCGGCGGGTGGGGCTTGTGCGGTGGCTAACTGAATCGTGTGGCTTTCGTGGTGTGCGTCAAACTTGGATCCCCGCCTTCGCGGGGACGACGAGTTAACAAAAGAAAACGGGCGCCGTCTGGCGCCCGTCTTTTGCTCACCTCAAGCCAATCAAGCCTTCGCCTCCGCCACCCGCTTGGCAATATGCGCCAGCGCCTCGTCGACCTGGTCGATCAGGATCAGCGACAAATCTCCCGGCTGCAAACGCTCCAGCGCGCGGTCGATGGCGACGAATTCGCCCTTGATCTCTTCGACGTGGCTGGTGCGCGGTGCGTCCTTCAGGCCTTCGCGCAGCAGGGCCACGACTTCGCCTTCCGAGCGGCCGCGCTGGCACTGGTCTTCGTAGAGCAGCACGTCGTCGAAGGCCTTGCCCAGGATGCGCGTCTGGTCGCGGATGTCTTCGTCGCGGCGGTCGCCGGCGCCGCTGATCAGGACCGAGCGGCGCTTGGCCGGCATGGCTTCCACGGCTTGCGTCAGGGCCTGGATCGCGTCCGGGTTGTGCCCGTAGTCGGCGATCACGGTCGCGCCCTTGTAGTCGAAGACGTTGAAGCGGCCCGGCGCATTGTCGCTCTCGCCGACGAAGGTCTTCAGGCCGGTGCGGATGGTGCTCCAATCGATGCCGACGGCCCAGGCCGCGGCCACCGAGGCCATCACGTTCTCGACCTGGAAACCGACCACGCCGCCGCGGGTGATCGGCACTTCTTTCAGGTCGATTTTCTCTTCCTGCTTGCCCAGCGCCGCGACGATGTGGCCGTTCTCGACGTAGACGATGCGGCGGCCTTGCGCGCGGTGCTTCTGCATGATCGGCAGCGAGCAGTCCAGCGCGAAGTAGGTCACGTCGCCGCGGGTGTTCTCGGCCATTGCGGCGACGATCGGGTCGGCCGCGTTCAGCACCGCCATGCCGTCCGGCGCCACGTTCTGCACGATCACGCGCTTGAGGACAGCCAGGTCTTCCAGCGTGGTGATGTAGTTCAGGCCGAGGTGGTCGCCGGCGCCGATGTTGGTCACCACCGCTACCTGGCAGCGGTCGAAGGCCAGGCCTTCGCGCAGCATGCCGCCGCGCGCGGTTTCGAAGACGGCAGCGTCGACGTCCGGGTGCAGCAGCACGTTGCGCGCGCTGCGCGGACCGCTGCAGTCGCCGCTGTCGATGCGGCGGCCCTGGATGTAGACGCCGTCGGTATTCGTCATGCCCGTGCGCAGGCCGGAGGTCGCCAGCAGGTGCGCGATCACGCGCACGGTGGTGGTCTTGCCGTTGGTGCCGGTCACGGCCACCACCGGGATGCGGCCGTCGTCGCCGGGCGCGTACAGGGTGTCCATGATCGCTTCGCCCACCGCGCGGCCCTTGCCGAACGATGGCGAGATGTGCATGCGCAGGCCGGGAGCCGCATTGACTTCGACGATGCCGCCGTTCTGTTCTTCGATGGGCTTGAGGACGCTGTCGCAGACCAGGTCGACGCCGCAGATGTCGAGGCCGACCATGTGCGCGGCGGCGATGGCGCGTGCGGCCACTTCCGGATGCACGTCGTCCGTCACGTCCGTGGCCGAGCCGCCGGTCGACAGGTTGGCGTTGTTGCGCAGGGTGACGCGCTGGCCCCTCAAGGGCACCGATTCGGCGTCATAGCCCTGCTTGGCCAGCGAGGCGAGGGCGATGTCGTCGAAGCGGATCTTGGTGAGCGCGGTGCCGTGGCCGGTGCCGCGGCGCGGGTCCTGGTTGACGGTGTCGACCAGCTGGCGCACCGTGTGCACGCCGTCACCGACCACGTGCGGCGGGTCGCGGCGGGCCGCGGCGATCAGGCGATTGCCGATCACCAGCAGGCGGTAGTCGTGGCCTGGCAGGTATTTTTCGACCAGGATGTCGTCGCGGAATTCGGAAGCGGCATGGAAGCCGGCGGTCAGCTGTTCGCGGGTGTTGACGTTCACGGTCACGCCCTTGCCCTGGTTGCCGTCCTTCGGCTTGATCACGACCGGCAGGCCGATCTCCTGGGCGGCGGCCCAGGCGTCGTCCGGGTCCACCACGACGCGGCCCAGCGGCACCGGCACGCCGGCGGCATCGAGCAGCTTCTTGGTCAGTTCCTTGTCCTGGGCGATGGTCTCGGCGATGGCGCCGGTGGCGTCGATCTCGGCGGCCTGGATGCGGCGCTGGCGGCTGCCCCAGCCGAACTGCACGAGGCTGCCCTCGGTCAGGCGGCGGAAGGGGATGCCGCGGGCCACGCCGGCGTACACGATCGAGCCGGTGGAGGGGCCGAGGCGCACGTCTTCATCGAGTTCGCGCAGCTGGTGCAGGGCGCCGTCGAGGTCGAACGGCTGGTCGGCGCGCGCGGCCTGGATCAGCTGCTCGGCCAGGGTCAGTGCCAGGCGGCCGACGTCTTCTTCGCTGTACTCGACCACGACCTGGTAAATGCCGCGCTCGATGGTGGCGGTGCTGCGGCTGAAAGTGACCGGGCAGCCGGCTTGCGCCTGCAGGGCCAGGGCCGCGACTTCCAGCACGTGGGCCAGCGGGATGGTGTCGTCATGGCCGAAGGGCTGCAGCTGGCCGATCTGCGGGAACAGGGCGCGCAGGCGGGCTTCGAAGCCGGGCAGCGACTTGATCGACTCTTCTTCCGGCGAGCAGGAGACGATCGCCTCGACCGAGGTGTGGTGGCTCCACAGGTTGGGACCGCGCAGGGCCCGGACGCGAGATACTTCCATATGAATCGATCCTAATGTTTTTAAATGTCGGCCTTCTGGGCGGCCGCGTCGAAGGTGCGCAGGCCCGCGCAGACAAGGTCGGTCGGCACATCCAGCGCCCAGCTGGCGGCGGAGGCGGCAAGCACCGCTTCCGGCTCGCCCGCCGTGGCCGGCTTCAGCTTGGCCAGGCCCAGCAGCGGCGCTTCTTCGGCGCCCTGGGCCAGCACGATGTGCTGGTCGCGCAGGAAGGCCACACGGCCGCCGGCGGCGCGGTGCTGCCTGAGGACTTCGTTGTTCTCGTCCAGCGCGTAGAAGATGACAGCGCCATCGGACAGTTCGGCCAGCTTCACGACCTGCGGGTCGGCGGCGTTCAGCACCGCAGCGCCTTCGGACAGGACCACGTCGACCTGGCTGCGCACCACGTTGAACAGGGCGTCCTCGTCGCGCACGTACAGGTCCTCGACGTCGGCGACGGAGCCCATGCCGGTCACCACGCCCACCAGGCAGCGGTCGTAGGGCAGGCCCTCGGTCAGGATCGCGCGCGCATGCGATTCGAACACGGCGGCCTGCACGTTGCGGTTGATGAGCAGGCGCTGGGCAGCGTCGAAACGGGTGCAGTCGGCCGGCGTCACCTTGCGGCCATCCAGGTAGAGGCCGTGGCGGTTGGCCACGCCGGTGTACTTGCCCGACAGGCGCAGCACGGTGGACACCAGGCGCGACACCAGGGCGGCATCGCGCTGGCCGGTCACGCCGATCACCGGGATGCGGCCGGAGGCGTCGCCAGCCGATGGCGAATCGGCGAACAGGTGCTCGACGATCGCCTTGCCGACTTCGCGCGGCTTGCCGGTGGCCGGCTTGATGTGGGCCAGCAGGCCCGGGCTGGAATTGACTTCGATGATGGCGCCGCGCTGTTCTTCCAGCGGGCGCGAGATGTCTTCGCACACCAGGTCGATGCCGGCGATGTCGAGGCCGACCACGCGCGCGGCCAGCGCCGCCACGTAGGCCACGTCCGGATGCACCTCGTCGGTGACGTCGTCGGCGACGTTGCCGTTCGGCTGGATCAGCACCTTCTGGCCGGCTTGCGGGACCGAGGCCGGGGTCAGGCCCTGGCGCTGCAGGTCGAGCTTGATCTCGTCGTCGTCCGGGGTCACCAGGCCGAGCGGGTGTTCTTCGCTGAGGCCGCGGCGCGGGTCGGTGTTGATCTGGCTGTCGCACAATTCGGTGACGGTCGACTTGCCGTCGCCCGTCACGAACAGCGATTCGCCCTTGGCGGCGGCGACCACTTTCGAGCCCACCACCAGCAGGCGGTGCTCGTTGCCCGGCACGTAGCGCTCGACCAGCACGGCGCTGGAGTCGCCGGCTTCGGCGGCGATCGCATAGGCGGCCTTCACGTCCGCTTCGTTCATCAGGTTCAGGGTCACGCCGCGGCCATGGTTGCCGTCGACCGGCTTGATCACCACCGGCAGGCCGATGTCCTCGGCCTCATCCCAGGCGGCGTCCGCGCTGCGCACGACAGCGCCTTCCGGCACCGGCACGCCGCAGGAAGCGAGCAGGGTCTTGGTCAGGTCCTTGTCGCTGGCGATGCTTTCGCCGATGGCGCTGGTGCGGTCGGTTTCGGCGGTCCAGATGCGGCGCTGAGCTGCACCATGGCCGAGCTGTACCAGGTTGCCTTCGGTGAGGCGGATCGAGGGGATGCGGCGCTCGGTGGCGGCATCGACGATGTTGGCGGTGGACGGGCCGAGGCAGTAGCGGTCGACCAGTTCGGTCAGCTGCGCCACCGTGGCCTTTATGTCGAACGGGGTGTCGTTGATGGCGGCCATCAGGAGCGCGTGGCCGGCCTGCAGGGCCGCGCGGCCGACGACTTCGTCGCGTGTGCGGAAGGCCATCTTGTAGATGCCGTGGTCGCTGGTCGAGCGGGTCTTGCCGAAGCCGGTCTTCATGCCGGCCATGTTCTGCAGTTCGAGGACGACGTGTTCGAGGATGTGGCCGGCCCAGGTGCCGTCGCGCAGGCGTTCCAGGAAGCCGCCGCGCTCGCCGACGCCGCAGCGGTGTTCGATCAGTCCCGGCAGCCAGGCGGTCAGGCGCTCGTTGAAGCCGGGGAGGGTGTTCGAAGGACATTCTTCGAGTTCGCCGATGTCGAGCCAGGTCTCGATGACGGGGCGGTAAGTCCAGATGTTCGGTCCACGCAGGTGGGTTACACGAAGAATCTTAATGTCTTTCTTGTTTGTCATGAAAAATATCTTGCCCCGCAGTGACCGCTCTCTCACCACGCGGCGTTGCCTTATGTTTGTGCCGAATTGCTGCAGCGCACATGTTGTATACTTGCCGAAACGAAGCTTACCGTGCTGAACCGAATTCTGCCAGTCTCGCCCCCGCCGATAGAATACCGTACGCCTGTCAACCGGCGTGCCCTGCTCAGCGTTCCATGCTTTTGGCGCACACGAATTCCTGATAGCACATGACGACTCAACAACTAGTTCCTTCCGCACCGCTGGCAGCCGCCAGTTTCCTGCCCGAGCAATGGCAGGCGGACGTCCAGAAAAAGCTTGCGCCAGGGGAAAACGTTTTAAGCGCCCTCGAGGTTGACCTCGACGCGAAATTACATTTCACCAAAGGGATACTGGTTGTAACAAACATTCGCTTACTCACGCTCAGCCCCGGCGACAAGCACTGGCGCGACTGGCCTTACCGCGCCGGGCTGGCGATGCGCCACTACGACCACGCCGGCGTCGGCCACATCGAGCTGGTCGACGCCAGGGGCCTGCTGGCGGCCTGGCGTTTTACCCTCGGCCAGAACCTGCAGGCGATCCGCCTGGTCGACCAGTTCCACGACCAGGTCCAGAGCTACCTGACCGGCGTCGCCGTCCAGCCGCCCGAGCAGCACACCTGCCCGAGCTGCAAGGCGCCGCTCGAAGCCGACCAGGAAGACTGCCCGATCTGTACCAAGGTGCTGCACACCCCGCCGTCCACCTGGACCCTGTTCCGTTTGTGGCGCTTCGCCAAGCCGTATCAAGGGCAGCTGTTCCTCGGATTCTTGCTGATGTTGGCCAGTACCGGCGCACACATGATTCCCCCCTACCTGACCATGCCGCTGATGGACAACGTTCTGATCCCCTACCAGAACGGCCAGAAGATCGACACCGGGCTGGTCTACATGTACATGGGCGGCCTGCTGGCCTCGGCAGTCCTGGCCTGGGCGCTGGGATGGGGACGCACCTACGTGCTGGCCCTGGTGTCGGAACGGATGGGCGCGGACATGCGCTCGGAAACCTACGAGCACCTGTTGCGGCTGTCGTTAGAGTTTTTTGGCGGCAAGCGCACCGGCGACCTGATGAGCCGCATCGGCAGCGGCTCCGACCGCATCTGCGTGTTCCTGTCGCTGCACCTGCTGGACTTCCTGTCCGACGTGCTCATGATCATCATGACCGGCGCGATCCTGTTCAGCCTGAATCCCAAGCTGGCCCTGGTCACCCTGGCGCCGCTGCCTTTCATCGCCTGGATGATCCACGTCGTGCGCGACAAGCTGCGCACCGGCTTCGAAAAGATCGACCGCGTGTGGGGCGAGGTCACCAACGTGCTGGCCGACACCATCCCGGGCATCCGCGTGGTGAAAGCCTTTGCCCAGGAAAAGCGCGAAGCCGTCCGCTTCCGCGATGCGAACAAGCACAACCTGGCCGTCAACGATAAATTGAACAAGGTCTGGTCGCTGTTCTCGCCGACCGTCTCCTTCCTGACGGAGCTCGGCCTGCTGGTCATCTGGTGCTTCGGCATCTGGCAGGTAAGCAAGGGCGAGCTCACGGTCGGCACCCTGTCCGCCTTCATCGCCTACAGCGGCCGCTTCTACGTGCGCCTGGATTCGATGAGCCGTATCGTCTCGGTGACGCAAAAGTCGGCCTCGGCCGCCAAGCGCATCTTCGACATCCTCGACCACGTGTCGAGCGTGCCGGATCCGGTCAACCCGATCAAGCTGGACAAGGTCCAGGGCAACATCGAACTGCGCGAAGTCGGCTTCCGCTATGGCAACCGCGCGGTCAACCGCGGGGTTTCATTGAATATCAAGGCCGGCGAGATGGTCGGCCTGGTCGGCCATTCCGGCTCCGGCAAATCGACGCTGGTGAACCTGATCTGCCGCTTCTACGACGTGGCCGAGGGCGCCATTCTCCTGGATGGCAAGGATATCCGCTCGTTCGCGGTGGCCGACTACCGCCGCCACATCGGCCTGGTGCTGCAGGAACCCTTCCTGTTCTTCGGCACGATTGCCGAGAACATCGCCTATGGCAAGCCGGACGCCACCCGCGAAGACATCATTGCCGCTGCCCGCGCCGCCCACGCCCACGAATTCATCCTGCGCCTGCCGCAGGGCTACGACTCGATGGTCGGCGAGCGCGGCCAGGGCCTGTCCGGCGGCGAGCGCCAGCGCATCTCGATTGCGCGCGCCCTGCTGATCGACCCGCCTATCCTGATCCTCGATGAGGCGACCTCCTCGGTGGACTCGGAAACCGAGAAGGAAATCCAGAAGGCGCTCGACAACCTGGTGCAGGGCCGCACCACGATCGCCATCGCGCACCGCCTGTCGACGCTGCACCGCGCCGACCGCCTGGTCGTGCTGGACCGCGGCGTGGTGGTGGAAGAGGGCAACCACGACCAACTGATGGCCGCCGAAGGCGCCTACTACCGCCTGTACGAAGCGCAGGCGCGCAACGTCGACGAAGGTCCGGACGACGAAGGCAAGGAAGACTGATGACGACTTTTACTTTACGCCGCGATTCGTTCGGCAAGCTGGTGCTGACCAATGCCGAGGGCGAAGAATTCGTCGGCGTCGCGCCGGTGCGCTCCTTCCCGGTCCAGGCGCCGAGCCGCGGCATCTCGCTGGTGCGCGAAGGCGGCAAGGAAGTGGCCTGGATCGAGGACCTCGCGGACGTGCCGCCCGAAGTGCGTGCGCTGGTGACCGATGAGCTGGATGGGCGCGAGTTCATGCCCGAGATCCAGTCGATCAAGGGCGTGTCGAGTTTTGCCACGCCTTCGACCTGGCGGGTGAAGACGGACCGGGGCGACACCGAGTTCGTGCTGAAGGGGGAGGAGGATATTCGCCGCTTGGGCGCTTACTCCTTGCTGATCGCCGACAGCCATGGGATTCACTTCCTTATTCGCGACATGTTTGCGATCGATAAGGGTAGCCGGAAGATTCTGGATCGGTTCCTGTAAGCCTTTAACTCGCGCCACGTGCATTCGTTGATACCGTGACAGCGAGTCGTCCTCTCTTGCAATGGTGAGCGGACAGGTCAGGGCTAATTTTTGGTCAGTGCGAGCAATTGCTCTTCAATGCCACGCTTGATACCGACGAGTCCTTGATTCAATAGCTTCAAATAGCCTTCCCAAAGTTGAAATAGCGCTGGGAAATCGATTCCGGTGAGCGGTGTGCCCATAGCGATCTGGCTGTCGATTTCTTCGAATGCTTCTTTCAATGGTTTATGACCGTTTTCGACCTGCTGCAGGCATGCCGAAAGGGAAGGCGCATAGCTTCTTATAACCATCTTCAGCTCACTGACTTCGCTGCCCAGATGCTGTCGATATTCGTTATATTTATCTGGGTGCGCCGGCAAGTGCCGTTTCGCATTGATGATTTCTCTTTTATACCCTTCTGCGATCTTTTGGGATAGCTGATAGGCGCGTTCCAGTTTCTCGACTTTCAGCCGTGCCTTTTGGGTGCGCTCAGTTGACCAAAACTGCAGTCGTGCGGCGAGGGTGGCAGCAAGCGCGCCGAGCATGATGTTGAGCGAAGGTGTCAGCGGTGTGATCAGTTCATCTATCGGCATTTGCGAAGTCCTGGTATCAAAAGGTGAGCGATGCGCCTCTATAAGTCTATGAGGACATTTTCCATTGTGCAATAGTACATATACTTTGTGCTAATCGCAGTAAGCCATGCCCAGCTTGCTAACCCATCCGTATTGATTCCAGCTTAATTGATGGGTAAGCATTTGCTGGGCGAGGAAGCGCTCGTCGTGAGACACCACCACGAGCGCACCCTGCCACGATTGCAGCATCGCCTCCAGCGCCTCGATCCCATGCAAGTCCAGGTGATTGGTCGGCTCATCCAGCAGCAGCAAACGCGGCGCCGGTTCGCGCAGCACGGCGCACAGCAGCGCCCCGCGCATTCTTTCACCGCCGCTCAAACTTCCCGATGGACGCTGCACCCGGTCAGGCTTCAAACCGGCCAGCGCCAGGTATTGGCGCAGCCGGCCTTCGTCATATTGAGTCGCAGTTGCGCGCAGTTGATCGAGCAGGCTGTTTGAAGGATCCAGCATCGCCAAATGCTGATCCAGCAGCACCGCAGGCAGCGTACGGCAGCGGCCGGACAGCGGCGTGATCTCGCCGGCGATCACCCGCAGCAGGGTCGACTTGCCGCAGCCATTCGGCCCGCGGATCGCGATCCTCGCCGCACCGTTCGCACCCCAGTCCAGCGGGTGGCGCGGGCCCCACGGCGCTACCAGTTCTTCCAGCACCACGGCCGACTGGCCGTCGGGAATATTCAAGTCCAGCAGCGGAAAGCTGGGCCGCTCCAGCGCGCCGTCGAGCGCATCGAAGGCGTCGAGCACGTCCTGCTTCAGGTCCTGCCGCCGCTGCGCATGGCGCTCGGCGCGCGCGCCGTCGGTCTGCTGGGCGCGCTGGGGCAGGGCGTTGAGGACGATCTTCGGCTGGCCGCCGGCCGCTTTCGCGCGCGCGCCGCGGGCGCTCTTGCGTGCAGCGCGTTCGGCTTCGGTTCGCATCGTCGCTTCTGCGTTGCGGCGCTCGACGCGCGCACGTTCGAGCCGCGCTTCCATCGAGGCCAGTTCGGCGCCGCGCTGCTCCGAGACCAGCGACCACCCGCCGCCATAACGCCGCAGGCCGCGCGCGTGGACTTCCAGCGTGCGGTCGGCGTGCTCCAGCAGTTCGCGGTCATGGCTGATCACCAGTAGCCCGCGGCCGCCTGCGCGCCAGGCCTGCATCTGCTCGATCAGGAAGCGCCGCCGCTCGCGGTCGAGGTGGTTGCCGGGTTCGTCCAGGATAAGAAAGCCGGCCTCGCTGCAGAAAGCGCCGATCAGGGAGAGCAGGGTGCGCTGGCCGCCGGACAGCGACGCCGGCGTCATGGATTCAGCCAGCCCGGCCTGGTCCAGCATCGCCTGCCAGCGTGCTTCGAGGTCCCAGCGTTCGCCGATGATCGCGAAGTCATCATCGCGCGCGTCGCCGGCCGCCAAACGCCGCAGGGCGCCCAGTAGCGCATCGAGGCCGGCCAGTTGCGCCAGGCTGGTGGCGTGAAGAAGACCCGTCTGCTGTTCGACGTAATGAACCGGGACGGCGTGCTCGACACGGCCTTGTGCCGGTTGGGACAAGCCGGCAAGCACGCGGCCGAGCGAGGACTTGCCGCTGCCATTCGGGCCGATCAGGGCGACGAGTTCGGCGCCGAACGTTTCATGAAGGTCGTGGAACAGAATGCGCCCGTCGGGAAGGGCGAGGGTCAGCCCGTGCAGGGCCAGGAGATAGGGATGCGCCATGTGTGATCCTTGTAATGCCAGTCGAAACCGCGCCGGCCTTCCAATCGAAAGCGGCGATGAGGGTTCTGTGCTGTCGCGGTGATTGCGAGAGCGGGCATTACAGGCGCATGGGTGAAGTCCTCCAATTGAAGTTGGCGGTATTCTAGCAAACTTGGGTCCCCGCCTGCGCGGGGACGACGCTGATATTTTATCGGAGGCGGTATCGACACACCCGCACGTACACACTTCGTGGTCGTCACCATCGGCTCGGCCGGCGACCTGTTTCCCTTCATGGCGATGGCGCTTGCATTGCAGGATGTCGGCCACAAGGTCAGCTTCCTCGCGCCCGAGCAGCACGCACCCTACGTCAAGGACAGCGGCCTGAGCTTCGTCGGCCTGCCAGTCGACGCGGCCGTGCTGGCCGACCCCGACCTCTGGCATGCGACGCGCGGCTTTGGCGTGGTGTGGCGCGCGACGCGGCCGGCAATGGCGCAGATCGTGCCTTTCGTCGATGCCTTGCCGCCCGACGAGGCGGTCGTGCTGCTGGTCCATCCGCTGGCCTTGCCGGAGGCCGACCTGTGCCGGGCCAGGCGTCCCGGTTTGAAAGTGGCGGCAGCTTACCTGGCGCCGCAAAACCTGCCGACCATCCACGATCCGCTGATGTTCGGTCCCTGGCCGGTGCCGCGCTGGGTGCCGCTGGGCCTGCGCAGCTGGTTGTTGCGGCGGCTGGCCGCCGGCGTCATCGATCCGGTGGCGCTGAAGGATGTGAACGCGGCGCGGCAGGCACGGGGCATGAACAAGGTCGACAGCATGCTCACGCACCTGTTCGCCGTGCCGGACCTGTCGGTAACGCTGTTCCCCGACTGGTTCGCGCCGACCCAGCCGGACTGGCCCAGGCCCATGTACCGCGCCGACTTTCCCCTGTTCGATCCGAACCCCGACGCTGTCCTGTCGCCCGAGCTCGAACGCTTCCTGGACGCAGAGCCGGGCGCCAGGCCGGTCGTCTTCACCCACGGTACGGGCAACACCCAGTCGCGCGCCTATTTCGAACATGCGCGCGCGGCTGTCGAACTGATCGGCCTGCGCGCCGTCTTCCTGACCCCGCATCGCGAGCAGTTGCCGAGAGACCTGCCCTCGTCCATCCTGTGGCAGGACTACGTGCCGCTGCGGCGCCTGCTGCCGCGCGCGATGGTGCTGGTCCACCACGGGGGCATCGGCACCACGGCCGAAGCCCTGCGCGCCGGCACGCCCCAGCTGGTGGTGCCGCTGGCGCACGACCAGTTCGACAACGCGGCGCGTGTCGCCGCCCTGGGCGTGGCCTTCCGTGCGAGGGCGTCGCGGCTCAACGGCGTACGCCTGGCGCGGGGATTGCAACAGCTGCTCGGCGATCGGGAGCTGGTTGCGCGCTGCCGCCGAATCAGCCGGCGCTTCGCACTCGGGCAGGGCCTGCAGGGCTTGCGCCTGCGTCTGGAAATGCTGGCGGCCGGCGGCTAACCGATGAGCCGGGGCAACGGCGCGCCGGCCCTGATCGAAAGCGCGCAAGAATGGCGGTTCCCCGTCATTTCCCCTGGAGCGAACTCATGCAACGAAGCGCACTGGTCGTCGGCGCGAGCGGCATCGGCGGCCGCTATGCCGCCCGCGAACTGCTGGCCAATGGCTGGACAGTGTACGGCCTGGCGCGCCGCCCGCCGCGCGACCTGCCGGGCCTGATCCCGGTGACGGCCGACCTGCTCGAGGTGGTCGGGCTGGAGGCGGCGCTGGCCGAAGCGATGGGCAACGATGCACCGACCCACGTCTTCATCACGACCTGGATGCGCCAGGACAGCGAGGCCGAGAACATCCGCGTCAACGCGCTGCTGGTGCGTAATCTGCTCGATGCGCTGTCGTCCAGGAAATCGCTGCGCCACGTGGCGCTGGTCACGGGCCTGAAGCACTACCTCGGCCCCTTCGAAGCCTACGCCAGTTCCGGCACCTTGCCGGACACGCCGCTGCGCGAATCCCAGCCGCGCCTGCCGCTCGATAATTTCTACTATGCGCAGGAAGACGAGGTCTATGCCGCCGCCGCGCGCGACCGCTTCACCTGGACCATCCACCGTCCGCACAGCATCGTCGGGATGGCGGTCGGCAACGCCATGAACCTGGGCACGACCCTGGCCGTCTATGCCTCGATTTGCAAGGAGACCGGGCGCCCCTTCCAGTTCCCGGGTTCGGAAGCGCAGTGGAACGGCCTGAGCGACGTGACCGATGCGCGTATGCTGGCCAGGCAATTGCGCTGGGCCGCCGACTGCGATGCTGCGCGCAACGAAGCCTTCAACATCACCAACGGCGACTATTTCCGCTGGAGCTGGCTGTGGCGCCGGCTGGCGGCCTGGTTCGGCGTGCAGGCCGAAGGTTTCAACGGCACGGTGCAGCCGCTGGAAGCCGCGATGGCCGAGGATGCCGGACTGTGGAGCGAGATCGCGCGCCGCCACCATTTGCAGGAGGCGGATCTGAGCCGGCTGGCTTCGCCCTGGCACACCGACCTCGACCTCGGCCGCCCGATCGAGGTGATGACGGACATGGCCAATAGCCGACGGCTGGGTTTTGCCGCCTGGCAGGCTACCGAGGATTCTTTCTTCGATCTGTTCGCGGCGCTGCGGGCGCAGCGGCTGATTCCCTGAGCCGTCGTTCCCGCGTAGGCGGGAACGACGGACTGTGCGTCACCGCACCGCCAGCAATGGCAGAGTGCGTTTCAATCAAGTCATGAAGGCATCCGACACATCAAAGACCCACGCCGACCACGGCCGCGTACGCGTACGCGGCGCGCGCGAGCACAACCTGAAGAACGTCAGCGTCGAGCTGCCGCGCGACGCATTGGTCGTGTTCACCGGCGTCTCCGGTTCCGGGAAGTCTTCGCTGGCCTTCGGCACCCTGTACGCGGAGGCGCAGCGGCGCTACCTGGAATCGGTGTCGCCTTACGCGCGCCGCCTGTTCCACCAGATGCCGGTGCCGGAAGTCGACGAGATCGACGGCCTGCCGCCGGCGGTGGCCCTGCAGCAGCAGCGCGGCACGCCCACCGCGCGCTCTTCGGTCGGCAGCGTCAGCACCTTGTCGAACTCCCTGCGCATGCTCTACTCGCGCGCCGGCGACTATCCGCCCGGCCAGCCGCTCCTGTATGCCGAGTCCTTTTCGCCGAATACCGCGGAAGGCGCCTGCCCGCAGTGCTCGGGCCTGGGGCGCGTCTACGAGGCCACCGAGGCGTCGATGGTGCCGGACGATACGCTCACCATCCGCGAACGCGCCGTCGCCGCCTGGCCGCCGGCCTGGCATGGCCAGAACCTGCGCGACATCCTCGTCACCATGGGCTACGACGTCGACACGCCCTGGCGCGACTTGCCGAAGAAGGACCGCGACTGGATCCTGTTCACCGACGAGACCCCGACCGTGCCGGTCTACGCCGGCCTGACGCCGGAGGAGACGAAGCGCGCCCTGAAGCGCAAGGAAACGCCCAGCTACCAGGGCACCTTCAGCAGCGCGCGCCGCTACGTGCTGCAGACCTTCGCCAACACCGAGAGTGCGTCGATGAAGAAGCGCGTGGCGCGCTACATGGTCTCTACCTCCTGCCCGCTGTGCCGAGGCAAGCGCCTGCGCCAGGAAGCCCTGTCCGTCACCTTCGCGGGCCTGGACATCACCGAGCTGTCGCGCCTCCCGCTGGAGCGGCTCGCCAGGCTGATGAAGCCGTTCGCAAAAGGCGAGGTCGGTAAAGATACGGCCGCCGCCAAACACCCGGAGCAGCTGATCGTCACGAAGCGTATCGCCGCCGACCTGTGTGCGCGCCTCGGCGTCTTGCTCGACATGGGCCTGGGCTACCTGGCGCTAGAACGCAGCACGCCGACCCTGTCGCCGGGCGAATTGCAGCGCCTGCGATTGGCGACCCAGGTGCGTTCCAGCCTGTTCGGCGTGGTCTACGTGCTGGACGAGCCCTCGGCCGGCCTGCATCCGGCCGATACCGAGGCGCTGCTGGCGGCGCTCGACCAGCTGAAGAACGCCGGCAACTCCCTGTTCGTGGTCGAGCATGCGCTGGACGTGATCCGCTGCGCCGACTGGATCGTCGACGTCGGCCCGCAGGCGGGCGAGGGCGGCGGCGAGATCCTCTACAGCGGCCCGCCCGAGGGCTTGAAGCAGGTCGAGCGCTCGCACACGAAGCGCTACCTGTTCGACGAGATAAAAGCCGAGGCGCGCACGCTGCGCGAACCCAGCAGCTGGCTGAAACTCGAAGGCGTCACCCGCAACAACCTGCACGATTTGAAGGTCGCGTTCCCGCTGGGCGTGATGAGCTGCGTGACCGGCGTCTCCGGCTCCGGCAAGTCCTCGCTGGTGAGCCAGGTGCTGGTCGACCTCGTCACAGAAGCGCTGGGGCAGGGCGCACCGCAGGAGGAAGCGGAAGAAGAGCCGGGCCTGGAACAGGAGCCTTTGATCGAGACCGAAGGCCGGATCGTCGCGGGCATGGAAGGGATCAAGCGCCTGGTGCGGGTCGACCAGAAGCCGATCGGGCGCACGCCGCGCTCCAACCTTGCCACCTACACCGGCCTGTTCGACCAGGTGCGCAAGCTGTTCGCGGCGACCCCAAGCGCAAAGAAGAAGCGCTACGACGCCGGTCGTTTCTCCTTCAATGTGGCGAAAGGCCGCTGCGAGCATTGCGCCGGCGAGGGCTTCGTGATGGTCGAGCTGCTGTTCCTGCCCAGCGTCTACGCGCCTTGCCCGACCTGCGAGGGCGCGCGCTACAACGCCGACACGCTGAAGATCACGTATAAAGAGAAGAACATCGCCGACGTGCTGGGCATGACTGTCGACGAAGCCCATGCCTTCTTCGAAGACCAGGAGCCGGTGGCGCGTCCGCTGCAGGTGTTGCGCGAGGTCGGCCTGGGCTATCTGCGCCTGGGGCAGAGCGCGACCGAGCTGTCGGGCGGGGAAGCCCAGCGGATCAAGCTGGCGACGGAACTGCAGCGCGCCACCCGTGGCGGCGCCTTGTATGTACTGGACGAGCCGACCACCGGCCTGCACCCGCTCGACACCGACCGCCTGGTGGCCCAGCTGAACCGCCTGGTCGACGCCGGCAACACCGTCATCATGGTCGAGCACACGATGCGGGTGGCGGCGGCCTGCGACTGGGTCATCGACGTCGGCCCGGGCGCGGGCGAGGCCGGCGGCACGATCGTCGCCTCGGGACCGCCGCAGACGGTGGCAAGCAGCCGGACCAGCCGAACTGCATCGTATCTCGCCCGGTATTTACGCTAAAACGCGGCAAATTCGCGCCCAATAGAACGCGCGCGATTTTGCGATTGCGTTACACTTAGGATATTTTTTCCCTAAGAGTTAGCGAATAAGCATGACCGGATCGAGTATCGACAGCGGCCAGTTCCGCCGTATCCTGTCCCGTAACGTCGCCATGCCGCTGGGCATGGGCATACTGAGCGCGCTGGTCTTCGTGGGCATCATTGCCTACCTGATCAATGTGCTCAGCTGGGTGGAGCATTCCGAGAAGGTGATCGGACAGGCCAATGAAGTCAGCCGCATGTCGGCGGACATGGAAGCCGGCATGCGCGGCTACCTCCTGTCTGGCGACAGGGAATTTCTTTCGCCCTATAGCGATGCCAAGCCGAAGGTCGACGCGGCGCTGAACGACCTGGCCAGGATGGTCGACGATAATTATTCCCAGCTGGACCGTGTGCGCCGGATTCGTACCGCCCAGCGCGAATGGCAGCTGTACGCCGAGGAAGTCATCGCCCAGCGCGCAAAGAATGCCGACGTGCTCGAACTGGTCAAGTCCGGGCGTGGCAAGGTGCTGACCGACGAGGTGCGGCGCCAGTTCAGGCTCTTCATCGAATCCGAAGAACGTATCCTGCAGGAGCGCAACAGCTCTTCGCGTACCGTGATCGGCTGGTCGGTCGGCGCCTTCCTGCTGTTCAGCCTGACCGTCGCCGGCCTGCTGGCCCTGTTCGGCCGCCGCGAACTGGTGAAGCTGTCGGGTTCCTACGGCGAGATCCTGGCTCACGAGGCCG
Source organism: Massilia sp. Bi118 (assembly GCF_918697865.1). Lineage (GTDB taxonomy): Bacteria > Pseudomonadota > Gammaproteobacteria > Burkholderiales > Burkholderiaceae_D > Telluria. The sequence goes on from NZ_CAKKMV010000007.1 coordinate 161,340, forward strand.
AGCACAATGCGCTGCTGCGCCACCAGGACTGGCTGCGCAGCGGCCAGGCCGAGCTGGCCGGCAAGAGTGCCAACCTGCACGAACTGGAGCCGCTGGCCCACGCCGTGCTGGATTTCGTCACGCCCTACCTGGGCGGCGTCGTGGCCGCGATGTACGCGCGCAGCGACGACGGCGTCCTGACCCGCATCGGCGCCTACGGCTTTGCCAATCAGGACGGCCACGCGAAGGTGATCCAGCCGAAAAATTCGCTGGCCGCGCAGGCCGCCGACCAGAACCGCATCCTGACCCTGCGTGAACTGCCGTCCGACTACATCAAGGTCGGCTCGGGCCTGGGCGAGACCGCGCCGCGCGAACTGCTGATTGCGCCGATCTCGAACCACGGCAAGATCAAGGGTGTGATCGAGATCGGCTTCCTGCACGGCGTGCGGGAGCGCGATACCGAATTCATGGAGCTGATCGGCCCGGCCGTGGGCGCCTCGGTGGCCTCGGTGGTCTACCGCCAGCGCCTGCAGGTGGCGCTGGAAGAGCAGCAGGCCATGAACGAGGAACTGCAGGTCCAGCAGGAAGAGCTGCGCACCGCCAACGAAGAGCTGGAAGAACAGTCGCGCGCGCTCGAGGAATCGCAGACGGCGCTGGAGAACCAGCAGGCGGAACTCGAGCAGACCAACGAGCAGCTGGCCGAGCAGGCCGCCAACCTCGACCTCAAGAACACGGCGCTGACCACCGCCCAGGACCAGTTGCGCGAGCGCGCGCTGGAACTGGAGCGCGCCAGCCGCTACAAGTCGGAATTCCTGGCGAACATGTCGCACGAGCTGAGGACGCCGCTCAACAGCTCGCTCATCCTGGCCAAGCTGCTGTCCGATAACACCACCGGCAACCTGAACGAGGAGCAGGTGCGCTTTGCCCAGACCATCTACGGCGCCGGCAACGACCTGCTGAACCTGATCAACGACATCCTCGACATCTCCAAGGTCGAGGCCGGCAAGCTGGAGCTGGTGCCGGAAGAGCTGCCGCTGCGCCGCGTGGTCGAGGGCCTGGCGCGCACCTTCGAGCCGCTGGCGCGCCAGAAGGAACTGGAATTCTCGGTGACGGTCGAGCCGAACGTGCCGATGGCCATCCACACCGACCGCCAGCGCCTCGAGCAGATCCTGAAAAACCTGCTGTCGAACGCAGTGAAATTCACCGACGCCGGCCGCGTCCGCCTGACCGTCAGCGCAAACGCCGACGGCTGGGTGCAATTCATGGTGCAGGATTCCGGCATCGGCATCGCGCCCGACCAGCAGGACAAGATCTTCGACGCCTTCCACCAGGCCGACGGCTCGACCGCGCGCAAGTACGGCGGCACCGGCCTGGGCCTGTCGATCTCGCGCGATCTGACCAGCCTGCTGGGCGGCACCCTGACCCTGGCCAGCACCCCGGGCGAGGGCAGTACGTTCACCCTCAGCCTGCCGCGCAACGGCGCCGTCGCCGCGACCCCGCCGGCGCCGCAGCTGGTGCATGCGGCGCCGCCGATGCGCACGCCTGCGCCGGCGCCGGCCGCGCCTGAAACCCAGGAAGCAGCACCGGCCGGGCCGCGCTTCGACGACGATCGCCTCGAGGCAGCGTCGGGCCGGCGCACCGCGCTGGTGATCGAGGATGAGCCGGAATTCGCCCGCATCCTCTACGGCCTGGCGCACGACATGGACTTCCGCTGCCTGGTCGGGCTGACGGCGGCGGAGGGCCTGGAACTGGCGGCCGCCGAGAACCCGGATGCGATCCTGCTCGACATGCGCCTGCCGGACCGTTCCGGCCTGTCGGTGCTGCAGCAGCTGAAGGAAAACCCGTCCACCCGCCACATCCCGGTCCACGTGGTGTCGAGCCAGGAGAACGGCGGCGAAGCCCTGCACCTGGGCGCGATCGGCTATGCGCTGAAGCCGACCACCCGTGAACAGCTGGAAGAGGTGTTCGTCAAGCTCAAGGAAAAATCGGCGCAGAAAGTGAAACGCGTGCTGCTGGTCGAGGACGACGAGCGCCAGCGCGACAGTGTGGTCAAGCTGATCTCGGACAATGACGTCGAGATCGCCGCCGTCGGTTCGGGCGAGGAAGCGCTGAACCTGTTGCGCACGCAGATTTTCGACTGCATGATCATCGACTTGAAGCTGCCCGATATGCAGGGTAATGAATTGCTCAAGGCTATGTCCATGGAAGAACTCTGCTCCTTCCCGCCCGTCATTGTCTACACGGGACGGAACCTGACGCGCGAGGAAGAAGCGGAACTGCTGAAATATTCGCGCTCGATTATCATCAAGGGGGCGCGTTCGCCGGAACGCCTGCTGGACGAGGTCACGCTGTTCCTGCACAAGGTGGAGTCGACGCTCTCGTCCGAGCGCCAGACCATGCTCAAGAGCGTGCGTGGACGCGACCGGGTGTTCGAAGGCAGGACCATCCTGCTGGTGGACGACGACGTGCGCAACGTGTTTGCACTGACCAGCGCGCTCGAACAGCGGGGCGCCAATGTGGTGGTGGGCCGCAACGGCTTCGAAGCCCTTGCCAAGCTCGACGAAGTGGACAATATCGACCTGGTGCTGATGGACGTCATGATGCCCGGCATGGACGGACTGGAAGCGACGCGCAGGATCCGCCAGGATGCGCGTTTCGCGCGCCTGCCCATCATCGCGATCACGGCCAAGGCCATGAAGGATGACCAGGAACAGTGCCTGGCCGCCGGCGCCAACGATTACCTGGCCAAGCCGATCGACCTGACCCGTCTGTACTCGCTGCTGCGGGTATGGATGCCGACCATGGAGCGGATTTGAGCAAGCCCCCGAGCGATATCGACATCGAGCTGCGGATGCTGGTCGAAGCTGTCTACCTCAAGTACAACTACGACTTCCGCGACTACACCGGCGCTTCGCAAAAGCGCCGCGTGCAGGCCGCCATGCGCGTGATGGAATGCGATACCGTGTCCGCGCTGCAGGCCAGGGTGATGCACGAGCCGGCCGCCTTTGCCCAGCTGCTGCAATTCCTGACCATCCCGGTGACGGAAATGTTCCGCGATCCGGACTATTATCTGGCGCTTCGCCGGCACGTGATTCCGCACCTAGAGACCTACCCGTCGCTGAAGATCTGGGTGGCCGGCTGCAGCACTGGGGAGGAAGTGTATTCGCTGGCGATCCTGCTGAAGGAAGAGGGCCTGCTCGAGCGCAGCCTGATCTACGCGACCGACATCAATCCGGAATCGCTGGAAGCGGCGCGGCGCGGCGTGATGCCGCTCGAGCGCATGCGCCTGTACACCGAGAACTACCAGAAGTCCGGCGGCACGCAGGCCTTCTCGGACTATTACACGGCGGCCTACGGCGGCGCCCTGTTCGAGCGCGAGCTGGTGGAGAACGTGACCTTCGCCGACCACAGCCTGGCCACCGACAGCGTGTTCGCCGAGACCCATTTCATCAGCTGCCGCAATGTGATGATCTACTTTAACCGGCGCCTGCAGAACCGGGTGCTGGGCCTGTTCCACGAATCGCTGGTGCACCGCGGCTTCCTGGGCCTGGGCAGCAAGGAAAGCATCGACTTCTCCAGCTACGCCCAGCGCTTCGAGCCGCTGGCCAAGCGCGAGCGGGTGTTCCGCAAGGTAGGACCGTAATGAGCACGGATATCCAGGCCGCGCTCGCCGGCCGCCGCGTCGAGGCGGTGGTGATCGGCGCCTCCGCCGGCGGGGTCGAGGCCCTGGGCACGCTGCTGCCTTCGCTGCCGGCCGGCTATGGCTTGCCGGTGGTCTGCATCCTGCACCTGCCGGGCGACCGCGAAAGCCGGCTTGCCGAGCTGTTCGGCGAGCGCCTGCCGCTGCCGGTCAAGGAAGCCGAGGACAAGGAAGTCATCGAGCCGGGCACCGTCTACTTTGCCGGCGCCGGCTACCATCTGTCGGTGGAGAAGGACTTCACGTTTTCGCTGAGCTGCGAACCGCCGGTGCACTTCGCGCGCCCGTCCATCGATGTACTGATGGCATCCAGCGCCGACGCCTATGGCGCCGGCCTGGTCGGCATCCTGCTGACCGGCGCCAATCACGACGGCGCCGAAGGCATGGCGCGCATCCACGCGAGCGGCGGCCTGACCGTCGTGCAAGACCCCGCTGACGCCCAGGTGGCCACCATGCCGAAGAGCGCCATCGACCGATTTTCCCCGCACCTGATCCTGCCTTTGGCCCGCATCGGGGCGCTGCTGCCCATGCTGGAGACCACGTTATCATGAGCGCACAAGACCCAAGCAAACTGCTGATCGTCGACGACCTGCCGGAAAACCTGCGCGCGCTGGACGCCCTCATCCGCGACGAGAAGCGCCAGGTGTTCCAGGCGAGCTCCGGCGAGGAAGCGCTGACCCTGATGCTCGAGCACGAGTTCGCGCTGGCCATCCTCGACGTGCAGATGCCCGGCATGGACGGCTTCGAGCTGGCCGAGCTGATGCGCGGCACCGAGCGCACCCGCAATATCCCGATCGTCTTCGTATCGGCCGCCGGGCGCGAGCTGAACTATGCCTTCAAGGGCTACGAGCAGGGCGCCGTCGATTTCCTGTACAAGCCGCTCGACCCGGACGCCGTGCGCAGCAAGGTCAACGTCTTCGTCACGCTGGACCAGCAGCGCCGCGAGATGCGGCGCCAGATGGAGGCGTTGGAATGCAGCCGGCGCGAGCAGGAAACCCTGCTGCGCGAGCTGAACAAGACCCAGGAAGAGCTGCAGCGCTCGCTGCGCATGCGCGACGACTTCATGTCGCTGGTGGCGCACGAACTGCGGACTCCGTTAAATACCTTATTCCTGGAAACCCAGATGCGCAGCCTGCAGATCAAGCGCGGCAACCTGCCGGCCTTCAACCCCGAGCAGATGTCGGGCATGATCAAGCGCGACGAGCGCCAGATCAAGGCCATGATCCGCCTGATCGACGACATGCTGGACGTCTCGCGCATGAAGAGCGGCACGCTGTCGATCCGTCCGGCCAAAGTCGAACTGATGGGGCTGCTGGAGCGGGTCGTCAACGACCTCTCGCTGCAGGCGGCCGCGGCCAGCTCCAGCCTGCAGCTGGCAACCCACGCGCCGGTGGAAGGCATCTGGGACGAGTTCCGCATCGAGCAGGTGATCGTCAACCTGCTGACCAATGCGCTGCGCTACGGCGGCGGCGGCACGGTCGAGCTCAGCGTGCACCAGATCGGCTGCAATGTCCGCATCGACGTGCGCGACCACGGCAAGGGCATCGCGCCCGACTACATCGACCGCATCTTCGAACCCTATGAGCGCGGGGCCAAGAGCGGCGAGCCGAAGGGGCTGGGCCTGGGCCTGTACATTTCGCGCCAGCTGGCCACGTCTCACGGCGGGGAGCTGACGGTGCAGAGTGTGCCGGGGCAGGGGGCGACTTTCAGTTTGCTGCTGCCTTGTAGCGAGGCCGAGGTGCCGGCAGCTGCTGCCGTTTCTGCTTGAACTCCGTGACGTGGCCTCCCGAGCCCACGTATCTCAATCCACGCCAGCGATAGCTAAAATCAATTGAGGAAATCCGTTCAATTAATTTCACATTCAAGTGCGTGCGCGGTATAGTGCGTACCTGACGTTTTTTTTAACCCCGAAAGAGGAGCTTTCATGTCCATCATCAACACCGAAATCAAACCGTTCAAGGCAACCGCTTTCCACGATGGCAAGTTCGTCGACCTGACCGAAGCCGATTTCAAAGGCACCTGGTCGGTTCTGATGTTCTACCCGGCCGACTTCACCTTCGTCTGCCCGACCGAACTGGAAGACCTGGCTGCTTTCCAGCCGGAATTCGCGAAGATGGGCGTCAAAGTGTACGGCGTGTCGACCGACAGCCACTTTGCTCACAAGGCATGGCACGACACCTCGGATGCCATCAAGAAAGTGAACTACCCGCTGATCGGCGACCCGACCGGCACCCTGTCGCGTAACTTCGAAGTCATGATCGAAGAAGAAGGCATGGCCCTGCGCGGCACCTTCGTGATCAATCCGGAAGGCCAGATCAAGGTCATGGAAGTGCACGACAACGGCATCGGCCGCGACGCATCGGAACTGATGCGCAAGGTCAAGGCTGCCCAGTACGTCGCCGCCCACCCGGGCGAAGTGTGCCCGGCCAAGTGGACCGAAGGCGCTGAAACCCTGAAGCCGTCGCTGGACCTGGTTGGCAAGATCTAATATGTAATACGTAGGGTGGGCACCATGTGCCCACAAGCAGCACCAGCAGCACAAGCAGCACAAGCAGCACCAGCAGCACCAGAGCACCGACCGCCGGGGGGCGGGACGTGCTCTCCCCCCTCCCAAAAAGCAGCCCACACGCGATGGGCCTGCCCTGAAAGACAGGCGATCAAACTGGTCGATCTGCCGGCTTGGATTTACCACTTTGATTTGATTGGATGCGTCCGCATGTGCGTCGCATCGGCCTGAGCACGTTTGAACGAAAAGGACAAGACCATGAGCGCTCTCGACAATGACCTGAAAACCCAGCTGGGTGCCTACCTGCAACGCGTCCAGCATTCCTTCGAACTGGTGGCCTCGCTCGACGACAGCGACACCTCGAAGCAGATGCTCGACCTGCTGCAGACCATCCAGAGCCTGCGCGCCGACAAGATCACCCTGCGCACCGACGGCAACGACGCCCGCAAGCCGTCCTTCAGCCTGCAACGTACGGGTAGTAACAGCAGCCTGCGCTTTGCCGGCCTGCCGCTGGGCCACGAATTCACTTCGCTGGTGCTGGCCCTGCTGTGGACCGGCGGCCACCCGCCCAAGGTCGAGCAGGACACCATCGACACCATTAAAGCATTGGACGAGGACTACGAGTTCGAAGTCTATATGTCGCTGAGCTGCCATAACTGCCCGGACGTGGTCCAGGCCCTGAGCCTGATGGCGATCCTGAATCCGCGCGTGAAGACTACCGTGATCGAAGGCGGCGCCTTCCAGAAGGAAGTCGAGGAGCGCCAGGTGATGTCCGTGCCGATGGTGTTCCTGAACGGTGAAATGTTCGGTTCCGGCCGCATGATGGTCGAAGAGATCGTCGCCAGGCTGGACAAGGGCGCCGGCGAGCGCGACGCCGCCAAGCTGAACGCGAAAGAGCCGTATGACGTGCTGATCGTCGGCGGCGGTCCTGCCGGTTCGGCGGCCGCCGTGTACGCGGCCCGCAAGGGCATCCGCACCGGTATCGCCACCGGCCGCATGGGCGGCCAGGTGAACGACACCATGTCGATCGAGAACTACATTTCGGTGCTGGAAACCGACGGCCCGAAATTTTCAAGCGCGCTGGAAGCCCAGGTGCGCCATTACGGCGTCGACATCATGACCCAGCAGGAAGCCGCGCAACTGATCGCGCCGTCGGCGCCGGGCGAACTGGTCGAAGTCAAATTCGCCAACGGCGGCTCGCTGAAGTCGAGCACCGTGATCCTGTCGACCGGTGCGCGCTGGAGGAACGTCAACGTGCCGGGCGAGGAGCAGTACAAGAACGCCGGCGTGAACTACTGCCCGCACTGCGACGGCCCGCTGTATAAAGGCAAGCGCGTGGCGGTGATCGGCGGCGGCAACTCGGGCGTGGAAGCGGCGATCGACCTCGCCGGCATCGTCCAGCACGTGACCCTGATCGAGTTCGCCAATCAGCTGAAGGCGGACGCGGTGCTGGTCAACAAGCTGAACAGCCTGCCGAACGTGACCGTGCACGTGAACGCCCAGACCACCGAGATCACCGGCGACGGCAAGAAGGTCAACGGCATCAGCTTCAAGGACCGCGTGTCGGGCGAAGACCGTCACGTCGAGCTCGAAGGCGTGTTCGTGCAGATCGGCCTGGTGCCGAATACCGAATGGCTGAAGGGCAGCGTGGAATTGTCGCGCTTCGGCGAGATCGTGGTCGACGCCCACGGCCGCACCAACATCCCCGGTGTGTTCGCAGGCGGCGACGCCACCACCACGCCGTTCAAGCAGATCGTGATCGCGGCCGGCGACGGCGCCAAGTGCGCACTGTCGGCCTTCGACTACCTGATCCGCATGCCGGTGGCGGTCGAAGCGGCCTGAGGCCCCGGCCACGGCCGGTAGCAAGCAAAGCAGCGTCCCTCGCGAGGGGGACGCTGTTTTTTTGTTGCATGGATTCATCTTTTGAGCCATCGTTACGCCTCTTGCATTTTTATAAAGAGGAGTGGGCGTGCGGCGTAAAAAACTGATCCGGATCCTGTTCGTGCTGATGCTGCTGCCGGTGCTATTGCTGGCCATGATGTTGTCGCAGGCGAGCGTCGAGCTGACCGAGCACGGGGCGCACAAGCGGCTGCTTCTGCCGCTCGGGCCGGCCGGGAAGATGGCGCTCCCGCTCTACGGCGGCACCGCCGACGATCCCACGATTGCCGGCTTCCTCGATGGTCCCATCGTTCGCACCGATGCCGCCGGCAACTGGCAGGCCACCTGGTTTTGCGAGCAGCATGCGCATCGCGCCGAGGGACGCGGCGCCCGGCTCGACATCGATTGCGCGGGCAGGCGCTCATCGTATCCGCTGGCCCGCGCCACCATCCCGCCGGCCGAGTTTGCCATGCCGAAGAAGCTGGCGGTCCTGAGCGATATCGAAGGTAACCGCGCCTTCCTCGATGCGGCCCTGGTCAAGCTCGGCGTCGTGGACGCAGAAGGTAACTGGCGCTATGGCAGCAATCATCTGGTCATCGCCGGCGATTCGGTCGATCGCGGCCGCGAGGTCTTTGCCGTGCTCTGGCGCCTGTATGGGCTCAGCCTCCAGGCGCAGAGCCACGGCGGAGCCGTCCATGTCCTGCTCGGCAATCACGAACAATATATCCTGCGCGATAACACGACCCGGGCCCACAAGGAGCATCTGTACGCGCTCGAACAGATGGGAGGCCATGCGTCCGCCTTTGGCGCCGACACCGTGATCGGCGCCTGGCTGCGCGCCCAGCCGGTCGTGCTCAAGGCGGGAACGGTGCTGGTGACGCACGGCGGCATCGCACCCGAGGTCGCCGCAGGAGGCTTCAGCGTCAGTGCCCTCAACCAGGCCATGCGCCAGTACTGGCGCGGCGACACGGCGCGCTCGCCCTTGCTGGACGCCGTCATCGGTCCCGCCGGCGTAACGCAATACCGCGGCTATTTCGAAGACGGCGAAGAGCGGTACGCGCGCGCCGGCAGCGCCGAGGTCGCGGGAGTGCTGCAGCATTTCGGCGCCACCGGCATCGTCGTCGGCCACACCCTGGTCGACCGGGTAAGCACATCGCACGATGGCCAAGTGTACGCGGTCGACGTCAACGCCAATACGGCCGCCGCCGAAGTGCTGGTATTCGAGGATGGCAAGCCAGGCGTGGTCGACATCGGCGTCAAACGCATGCTACCGGACGAGGGCACGCGCCCGGCGGTCCGTCCGATTGCGCTTGGCGGCGGCGCCGACTGGCGCCTGCTGGGCGCCTTCGTCCGCCGAAACGTCGAACTATCGCGCTTGCGTAACCCTTACTGAATCGCGCATCGCGTCTACCCATACGTAGAGCTGATGCGGACCAATGCCGGGCAGCCGTGGATCGGAAGCGGAGCGTGTCCAGCACTTGATGGGCTACCGGATCGACAACAACGGCGTCGGTCCGGCCCGTGTCGAATGGGTGGAAATGCGCTTACTGGATGCCTGCTGCAAAGCGCCAGCGGTGAAGTTCCGCCCCGCGCAAAGAGGCGGCAAGTAAGGAGGGTGAACTGCAGGTTTTGCCGCGTTGCTCAGTGGAAGAACATCGGCGCCATGCCGCTCAAGGCATCCGTTTCTACCAGCAGCCAGGTAGCAATGCTGATGAGTCCGACGTGGAGAGCGGTCCAGGTAGCGGGGAAGATGCGAATCATGATCGAACTCCAATTGTGTGCCGGTTGCAGGAGAATATGGTTCCATGATAGGTCGACTGCAAAATGGCAAGTATCGGCGGGGATTCCGCCGCATTGTAGGAAAACGCCTTGTCGACCTGTCTGAGCGGTGGCAGAAAGCTCTAGTGGCGCTCCTACGGTAGCTGTAGGTTGCGTCCTATAGCGGTTCAGTTCGGCCTTATTTAGAGTGAGGCCATCATGACCCGACACGAACCCAAACTCCTGCACAAGGGCCTGCTTGCGGTCCGCCGCAACACCATCCGCCGCCTGCTCGATACCGTTTTCGGCATCCAGCAATTGCGCGACGGCCAGCAACGCGTCATCGACAGCGTCCTCGACGGTAAGGACACGCTGGCGATCATGCCCACCGGCAGCGGTAAATCGCTGTGCTACCAGATTCCCGCCCGCATCCTGGAAGGGATGACCATCGTCGTTTCCCCGCTCATCTCCCTGATGAAGGACCAGCTCGAAAAGCTGGAAGAGATGGGGATCCGCGCCGTGCAGGTCAACAGCAGCCTGTCCGCCGAGGAGGAGCGGCAATCGCTTGCCGCCATTGGGGAAAACCGCTGCGAAATCGTGTTCTGCACCCCCGAGCGCCTGGTGATGGCGGAGTTCGTGGAGATACTGAAGCAGGTGAGGATCGCCCTGGTGGTGGTCGACGAAGCCCACTGCATCTCGCAATGGGGGCACGACTTCCGCCCGGCCTATCTCGAGATGGCGGGCGCGATCGAAGCCCTGGACCGTCCGCCTGTACTGGCGCTGACCGCCACCGCCACCGAGGAAGTGGTCGAGGACATCGGCCGCCAGCTCAACCGGCCACGGATGTACGTGGTGAACACCGGCGTCTACCGCCCGAACCTGCACTACCGCGTGCTGCAGGTGACGAATCCGGACGAAAAACTGGAGCAAGCCCAGCGCCTGGTCCGCGAGACCGAGGGCAAGGGCATCGTCTACGCCGCCACCGTCAAGGTGGCAGAAGAGGTGTATCACCTGCTGGCGGAGGCCGGCGAATCCGTCACCCTCTACCACGGCAAGCTGCCGGCCGCCGAGCGCAAGGCCAACCAGGACCTGTTCATGAACGACGAGCGGCGGGTCATGGTGGCGACCAACGCGTTCGGCATGGGCATCGACAAGCCGGACACCCGCTTCGTGATCCACATGCAGATTCCCGCCAACCTGGAAGCCTATTACCAGGAATCCGGTCGCGCCGGCCGCGACGGCAAGGATGCCGAATGCACGCTGCTGTTCCTGCAAGACGATAAAAGAGTGCAGCAGTTCTTCCTGGTGAAGCACTACCCGACCGCCGAGGAAATCCGCCATGTCTACGAGGCCGTGCGCGAACTGGCGGAGAACGAGACCGCGACGCCCGAGCGCGTGGACGACGTCGCCGGCGAGCTGGCCGGTCCGCACCTGAAGGTCTGCCTGAAGCTGCTGAAGGACGCCAAGCTGCTGCGCCAGTCGCGCAAGCTGGCCTACAACGTGACCGCCCAGGTGCCGAAGGACAGCCTGTTCGAAGCCATGGCCGAGGTCTACCGCCGCAAGCAGGAACACGACAAGGAGTCCCTGGAGCAGATGGTCAGCTATGCGGTGAGCGGTTTCTGCCGCTGGAAGCTGCTGCTCGATTACTTCGGCGACGAGGTCGACGGCTTCGAGAAATGCTGCCGCTGCGATAATTGTCTGAATCCGCCGGCGGCCGTGCTGGAGGATATCGAGATCCGCGACGACGAGTTCGACCGCGAACCGGAGCCGGCACCCGATCCTGCAAGCTCCTTCGAACCCGGCGCGCGCGTGAAGGTGCCGAAGTATGGCGAGGGCGTGGTGTTCTCGGTGGCCGGCGACCAGGTTTGTATCGAGTTCCCGGATGGCGAGCAGCGGTCCTTCATGAAAGACTTCGTGGAACATATCGAATAAGGAGCTCTATGGGTGACATGGTCGTCGTAAGGAAGGAGGGCCTGTACTGCGTACCTGGCGATTTCTACATCGACCCGTGGCGGCCGGTGGACCGGGCCGTCATCACCCATGCCCACGGCGACCATGCGCGCTGGGGCCACAAGCATTACCTGGCCTCCGATGCGAGCGTCAACATCCTGAAGTCGCGCCTGGGCGCCGACATCAACATCGACGGCCTGGCCTATGGCGAACGCATCGTCCATAACGGCGTTACCGTCTCGCTGCACCCGGCCGGCCACGTGCTCGGCTCGGCCCAGGTGCGCATGGAACATGAGGGCGAGATCTGGGTCGCTTCCGGTGACTACAAGGTCGAACCCGACGCCACCTGCGCCCCCTTCGAGGCGGTGCGCTGCCATACCTTCATCACCGAATCCACCTTCGGCCTGCCGATCTACCGCTGGGACCCACAGCAGGAAGTCTTCGACGGCATCAACGCCTGGTGGCGCCGCAACGCGGAGGAGGGCCGCACCAGCGTGCTCTACGCCTATGCCTTCGGCAAGGCCCAGCGCGTGCTGTCCGGGCTGGACACCTCGATCGGTCCCATCGTCTGCCACGGCGCGGTCGAGCCGCTGAACCGCGTCTACCGCGAGGGCGGGGTCGTGCTGCCGCATACCCAACTGGTGAGCGAGACCGGCAAGGACGAGATGAAGCGCGCTTTAGTCCTGGCGCCGCCGTCCGCCGCCGGCTCGACCTGGACCCGCCGCTTCGGCGACTACTCCGACGCTTTCGCCAGCGGCTGGATGCTGCTGCGCGGCGCGCGGCGACGGCGCGGCGTCGACCGTGGCTTCGTGCTGTCCGACCATGCCGACTGGCCAGGCCTGCTGAGTGCCATCGAGGCTACCGGCGCGCAGCAGGTGGTGGTCACGCACGGCTCGATTCCGGTGATGGTGCGCTGGCTGTGCCAGATCGGACTGGATGCGAAGGCTTTCGATACCGAGTACGGCGACGATGAGGCGACTGACGTCGCGTCATCGAACGACGAGGCGACGGGTTCGGCAACTCCGGAAGAGGGGGAAGCGAAGAAGGAGACAAAGGATGCGTGAATTCGCCCAGCTCTACGCCGAACTCGACGAAACCACCGCTACCAACCGCAAGCTGGAAGCGCTGCAGAACTACTTCGAGCACACGGCGCCCGAGAACGCCGCCTGGGCCGTCTACTTCCTGGCCGGCGGCAAGCCGCGCCAGGCCGTGCCGACCAGGGTGCTGCGCGAAGCGGCCATCGAATACGCCGGCCTGGACGAGTGGCTGTTCGAGGAGTCCCACGCCGCGGTCGGCGACATGGCCGAGACCATCGCCCACATCCTGCCGGCGCCCAAGCGCCACAGCGACATCGGCCTGGCGACCTGGATGGAAGAGCGGATCGGCCCCTTGCGCGGCGCCGACCCCGGCTTCATCCGCGAAAAGCTGTTCGAGTACTGGGACGAGCTGACCTGGCGCGAGCGCTTCCTGTTCGTGAAGCTGATCGGCGGCGGCTTCCGCGTGGGCGTGTCGAAGCTGCTGGTGACGCGCGCGCTGGCGGCCATCGCGGCCGTCGACGCCAAGCTGATCGCCCAGCGCCTGATGGGCTGGACCGATGGCCGCGTGCGCCCGACGGCGGCCGGCTTCCTGCAGCTGATCGCGGCCCAGTCCGAAGACGAGCACAAGCTGCGCGGCGGCCAGCCCTATCCCTTCTTCCTGGCGCACCAGCTGAACGGCGACCCGGCCGAGCTGGGGCTGCTCGCCGACTGGCAGGTCGAGTGGAAGTACGACGGCATCCGCGCCCAGCTGGTACGGCGCGGCGCCCAGAACTATTTGTGGTCGCGCGGCGAGGACCTGATCACCGAGCGCTTCCCGGAGCTGGCCGCACTCGGCCTGCCGGAAGGGACGGTGGTCGATGGCGAAGTCCTGATCTGGACTGGGGGCGATTCTCCCGCGCCCTTTGCCGACCTGCAGAAGCGCATCGGCCGCAAGACCTTGAGCGCCAAATTGCTGGCCGAGCTGCCTGCGGTGCTGCTGGCCTACGACCTGCTGGAGCTGGACGGCGTCGACCTGCGGGCTTTGCCCCAGCACGAGCGGCGCGCGCTGCTGGAGACCCTGGTGACGGGTGTGGCCAAGCCCCAGCTGCGCATTTCACCCTTGGTGACAGCCGATACCTGGGATGACCTTGGCAAGCTGCGCGAAGAATCGCGCGCACGCGGCGTCGAAGGCATGATGCTGAAGGCGCGCAACGCCCAGTACGGCGTGGGCCGCACCAAGGACGTCGGCACCTGGTGGAAGTGGAAGATCGATCCGTATGCGGTGGACGCGGTGCTGATCTACGCCCAGCCGGGCAGCGGCCGCCGCGCTTCGCTCTACACCGACTACACCTTCGCGGTGTGGGACGGCGAAGGCGAACAGCGCCGCCTGGTGCCTTTCGCGAAAGCGTATTCGGGGCTCACGGACGCCGAGATCCGCCAGGTCGACGCCGTCATCCGCAAGACCACGGTCGAGAAGTTCGGCCCGGTGCGTTCCGTGAAGCCGACCATGGTGTTCGAGCTGGGCTTCGAGGGCATCGCGCTGTCGCCGCGCCACAAGGCCGGCATTGCGGTGCGCTTCCCGCGCATCCTGCGCCGGCGCGACGACAAGCCTGTCGAAGAAGCCGATACACTCGATACCCTGAAGGGTTTATTAGAGGCTGCGCAGCCATGAGCAAGTCGCAGGCAGAGCAGGCGGTCGACGCCTGGTTCGCGGGCCGCGGCTGGAAGGTGTTTCCCTTCCAGCGCGCCGTGTGGAAGGCCGCCCTGGCCGGGCAGTCCGGGCTGCTGCACGCGAACACCGGTGCGGGCAAGACCTATGCCGTCTGGTTCGCAGCGATGCTGCGCGGCGCAAACCGTTCCCGGCGCGACCGTACCGGCCTGCGCGTGCTGTGGATCACGCCCATGCGCGCGCTGGCTGCCGACACCCAGCGTTCGCTCGAAGTCTCGGCCGAAGAGCTGGGCGCCGCCAGTCCCGATGCGATCGGCGCCTGGACCCTGGGCGCGCGCACCGGCGATACCGGATCAGGCGAGCGTGCGCGCCAGGCCAAGAACCTGCCGGGCGCGCTGATCACGACGCCGGAATCGCTGTCCCTGCTGCTCTCGCATGCGGGCGCGCGTGACCAGTTCAAGCATCTCGACATGATCATCATCGACGAGTGGCACGAGCTGATGGGCAGCAAGCGCGGCGTGCAGGTGCAGCTGGCGCTGGCGCGCTTGCGGCGCTGGAATCCGGAACTGGTCGTGTGGGGCCTGTCGGCCACCATGGGCAATTTGCAGGATGCGCGCAATGTGCTGCTGGGGACCGGCGCCGATGAAAGCAAAAGCGTGCTGGTCGAGGGCGACCTGAAAAAGCAGATCGTGGTCGATTGCCTGATTCCGCAGAATGTTTCGCGCTTTCCCTGGGGCGGCCACTTGGGCCTGCAGATGCTGCAGCCTGTCATCGACGAGATCGAGAAGAACGGCGCGACCCTGGTATTCACCAACACCCGTTCCTCCTCCGAGGTCTGGTACCAGAACCTGATCGAGGCCAGGCCCGACTGGGCCGGCACGGTGGCCCTGCACCATGGCTCGCTCGACCGCGAAGTGCGCGACTGGGTCGAGAAAGGTTTGAAGAACGGCGAGCTCAAGGCCGTGGTCTGCACGGCCAGCCTGGACCTGGGCGTGGACTTCCTGCCGGTCGAGCGCGTGCTGCAGGTCGGCAGCGCCAAGAACATCGCGCGCCTGCTGCAGCGGGCCGGGCGCAGCGGCCATGCGCCGGGACGGATCTCGCGCGTGACCCTGGTGCCGACCAACAGCCTGGAACTGCTGGAAGCCGCCGGCGCCAGGCGCGCCGTGGCCACCCGCCGCATCGAAGCGCGGCAGGTGCCGAACAAGCCCTTCGACGTGCTGGTGCAGCACCTGGTGACGATCGCGCTGGGCGGCGGCTTCCGCTCCGAGGAGCTGTATGAAGAGGTGACGACTGCCTGGTCCTACCGTCACCTGACGAAGGAAGAGTGGCAGTGGGCGCTGGACTTCGTCGCGCGCGGCGGGCAGAGCCTGTCCGTCTATCCCGAGTACCGGCGCGTGCTGCCGGACGAGGAGGGCGTCTACCGCGTGCCCGATGCCACCATCGGCCGGCGGCACCGCATGAGCATCGGCACCATCGTCTCGGACGCGCAGATGCAGGTGCAGTACGTGAGCGGCGGACGGATCGGCAGCGTCGAGGAATCCTTCGTCGGCCGCCTGAAGCCAGGCGACCATTTCCTGTTCAGCGGGCGCATCCTGGAACTGGTGCGGGTCCACGAGATGACGGCTTACGTGAAGCGCAGCGCCAGTACCAAGGGCGCGATCAGCCGCTGGGGCGGCACCAAGGTCCCGCTCAGCGCCGAGATGGCGCGCGCCGGACTGGAAGAGCTGGAGCGCGCCTCGCGCGGCATCTATGAAGGCCCGGAAATGCAGGCGGTGCGGCCGCTGCTGGAGGTACAGGCGCGCTGGTCTGCGCTGCCGACGGGCGAGGTGCTGGTCATCGAGAGCATGAAGAGCCGCGAGGGCTATCACCTGTTCGTCTATCCCTTCGGCGGGCGCTCGGTGCATACCGGCCTGGCCTCTCTGGTCGCTTTCCGCGTCGGCAAGCTGATGCCCTCGACCTTTTCGGTGGCGGTCAATGACTATGGTTTCGAGCTGCTGTCACCGGAACCGGTGGACTGGGCCCGCATGTTCGATGCGGAGACGGGCGCGGATGTCGGGCTGTTCGATACCGGGCGCCTGCTGGAAGATGTGCTGGACAGCCTGAACGCGACCCAGCTGGCGCAGCGGCGCTTCCGCGAGGTGGCGCGCATCGCCGGACTGGTGAACCAGGGTTTTCCGGGCCAGCGCAAGTCGATGCGCCAGGTGCAGGCCTCGAGCGCGCTCTTTTATGAAGTCTTCCGCAAGCACGACAGCGGCAACCTGCTGCTGACCCAGGCCGAGCGCGAGGTGCTGGAGCAGGAGCTCGAATTGACGCGCCTGCGCGATACGCTTACCGAGCTGCACGCGCGCCGCGTGTCCTTCCACGAAGTCAAACGCGCCACGCCCTTCGGCTTTCCGCTGATGGTCGAACGCTTCCGCGAAAAGGTCTCGACCGAGAAGCTGTCCGACCGCGTGGCGCGCATGGTGCGCGAACTGGAAAAGGCGGCTGCGGCATGAAGGCGATTCCTGGTGCGCTGACGGTCGAGCTGGGCGGAGACCAGTTGGTCTTGCTGCCGCAGAAAGCCGCGTTATGGCCGCGCGAGCGCATGCTGATCATCGCCGACATTCACTTCGGCAAGGCGGCGGCTTTCCGCTCCTTCGGCATTCCGGTGCCGAAAGGGACGACCAGCGAAAACCTGCACGGCCTCGACGAACTGATCGACCTGACCGGCGCCAGGCACGTGCTTTTCCTGGGCGACTTCCTGCACGCGCGCGCGGCCCACGCGGCGTCGACGCAGGCGGCGATGCTGGCCTGGCGCCGCAAACGCTGCGAGCTGACCCTGACCCTGGTGCGCGGCAACCACGACAAGCATGCTGGCGACCCGGCCGGCGAGCTCGGCATCGATCTCGTCGACGAGCCCTGGACGGTGGGGCCGTTTTCCTTTTGCCACCACCCGGACATCGTTGCGCCCGGCTACGTGCTGGCCGGACACGTGCACCCGGTCTATGTATTGGCGACCCGCTCGGACGCGCTGCGCCTGCCGTGCTTTATTGCCGGGCCACAGCGCATGATCCTGCCGTCCTTCGGGGCATTTACCGGCGGACACGCACTCAAGCCCGAGCCGGGCGAGCGCGTATGGGTGAGCTCGGGCGAGGCGGTGCACAGCGTACGTTAGCGCACCGAGATACGGTCGTGTGCGGCGTAAGCTGGTCACATTGATAATTTCCGTTCGCAGGAGGACACCATGGCAACAACCCGACAGACACTCGCCGCGGCCGTGGTTGCCGCGCTGCCGCTCTTCGCGGCCACCGTGCCGGCCCCTGTGCAGGCCCAGGAACATCCGCGTGCCCGCCAGATGGAGCCGCGCATCGAAGGCTTCAACGTCAACGAGCTGCGCCGCATCGAACCTGGCGCCGAACTGAACTTCGAAGTCTTCGGCACGCCGGGCGGCAACGCCTCGGTGCGCATCGACGGCGCCACCCGCAACCTGAACCTGGTCGAAACCCGTCCCGGCACTTACTCGGGCACCTACACGATCGGCCGCCATGACCGCATCCGTCCGGACAGCGGCGTCACCGCCAACCTGCGCGTGAACGGCATGGTCAAGACCCAGGCCCTGGCTGCCACCATCGTGCGCGTGCCGGAACGCGTGAGCCCCGCCGACCGCGCCATGGCCGGCACGCCGCGCGTGCAATCCTTCGACGTGCGCGGCAGCGACGACCTCGGTCCTGGCCACGAGCTGCGCTTTACCGTGGCAGGCACGCCGGGCGCGCGGGTTGAAGTCCAGATCGCCGGCACCTCCGGCATCTTCACGCTGCCGGAAGTGCGGCCGGGCGAGTACGACGGCGTGTACACGATCCGCCGCGGCGACAATATCGCACCGGACGCCTCGGTGACGGCAACCATCAAATCCAACGGCCGCTATTCGACCGCGACCCTGGGCCAGCCCCTGCTGGCGGGTGGACGCGTGCGTGGCGACCGCATGGATGATCGCCGCGATGCCCGGCGCGACGACCGCCGTGCCGACGACAGCCAGCGCGTGGCCCGTTATTGCACCAGTTGCGCAACGGTGGAATCGGTGAACGTGATCGAAGCCGAAGCCGGCGCGGCCGGTACGCTGGGCGGCGCCGCGGTGGGCGGCCTGCTGGGCAACCAGGTGGGCAGCGGCAGCGGCCGTACGGCGGCGACCGTGGCCGGTGCGGTCGGCGGCGCCATCGCCGGACGCGCGATCGAGCGCAACGCCCGCGCACCGCGCTATGAGGTGGTGGTGCGCTATGAAAACGGCGCAACCCAGTCTATCCGTTACGACAACGACCCGGGCTTCCGCGTGGGGGAGCAGGTCAAGGTCGCCGATGGCGTTCTGACCCGGAACTGACCAAAAGCCCCCATGGCGGCGTTGCATCGTCTCGCCGTACTAACGTACTGTCTTCGACGATGCGCCTTGCCCTGGGGGCTTTTATCCGGTGCCAGAAACGACAAAGCCGGCTCCGCAAGGGGCCGGCTTTTTTATGGCTGCTTCATGGCGCTCAGACCGCTGCCAGCACCGCGCCGTCGCCCGAGGACTCGGCGTCCGCCTTGTGCTTGGCGTTCTGCTTGGCGCGCGAGCGCGAGGGCGGCAGGCGGCGCAGGGTCTTGAGTGCTTCCGGATCCTTGATGCCGATGGTGCGCTGGTCGACGGTGATCAGGCCGATCTCGTTGAAGGCCGACAGCGTGCGGCTGACGGTTTCGAGGGTCAGGCCGAGGTAGCTGCCGATCTCGTGACGCGTCATGCGCAGGTTGAACAGTTTGCTGGAGTAGCCCATCGCGGCAAAGCGATCGGCCAGCGAGATCAGGAAGCGGGCCACGCGCGCTTCCGCCGACAGGGCGCCGAGCATGCCGATCATGGCCTGTTCGCGCACCAGTTCGCGGCTCATCACCCCGTACATCAGGTTCTCCAGCTCGGCATGCACCCTCCCCAGGGCAGTGAGCTTCTTGAACGGTACGAGGATCAGGTCGCAGTCGGACAGGGCGACGGCTTCCGAGGCGTAATGGCGGGTGTGGATGCCGTCGACGCCGAGCATGTCCCCCTTCATCGGGAAGCTCAGCACCTGTTCGTTGCCGAATTCGTCGATCAGCACCGTTTTCAGGAAGCCGGAGTTGACGATGTACAGGGTGTCGAAGGCTTGTCCGATCGTGTGCACGCGCTGGCCCGTCTTGAACTGCACGTGCTGGAACAGGAGTTCCTCGGTATTCATCGATACGGCGGCCGGGATATGGAGCAGGTCGCAGACCTCTTTCAGGTTGGACCACAGGCGACCCTGGCGCTGGCGCCCGGCTTCCATCTGTGACGAGTGCAGAGTCGAGGGGGAGGCGTTACGCTGTTCTGACATTGGCTGGGACTGCATACTCATCTCCAGGTTTAGGAACATGAAATTTCTGGCGGCTCAATGCGGAGAATGGACCGCAAGCAAGTCGAAACGCTGAAGTCAGTATGCCAACACGAGTTCGGCATTCATATCAGCAACGGCTGAATGTGTAGGTAGGAAGGTGAGGCAGGGCTTAGGAATATTCTTACTGACTGCTGCCGCTTCCGAGGGAGAGCAGGGCATATCCGTGTAGGATAGCTGCGGTGAAGAGGCCGTCTCCTGGGCGTCACGCACTGGGCGTGGAAACCACAGTCAGGCCATGATGTCTAAGACGAATTGGGTGGTGCTCAGGCTTTCATCGGCGCCAGCAGCCGGTGGGCCACCGCGTACTGCACCATTTCCGACAGCGAGGTCATGCCCATCTTCTGCATGATGCGCGTCTTGTGAGTGCTCACTGTCTTCACCGAAAGATGCAGGTTGTTGGCGATCTCGGTGATCGACTTGCCGCCTACTAATAGAGAGAAGACTTCGAACTCGCGGTCCGACAGCTGCTTGTGCAGCAGCTGCTCGTTCGGCGCCATGATGTTCAGCGCCAGTTGCTCGGCCACTTCGGTACTGATATAAGGACGGCCCGAGGCCACCTTGCGGATCGCCCCGACCAGCTGGGTGCCGGCGCTCTCCTTGGTCAGGTAGCCCTGGGCGCCGGCGCGGATCGCGCGCACCGCATACTGCTCTTCCTCGTGCATGGTGAGGATCAGGATGGCCAGCTTGGGCGCTTCGCTGCGCACCTGGCGAATCAGGTCGACGCCGCTGCGGCCCGGCATCGACAGGTCGAGCAGCAGCAGGTCGAAACCGCCCTGGCGCACCAGCGACAGCACTTCGAAACCGTTGATGGCTTCGCCGACGATCTCGATGTCGAGGGCGCCGTCGAGGATGCGCTTGAGGCCTTCGCGCATGATGGTGTGGTCGTCAGCGATGACTATGCGAATCATAGAGGTTCCCCAGAGTGCAATGTGCAGCGTAAATTACACGCTAGCACATTGCCAGAACATAAATTGTATTATTTTTGGAATGACCCTATA
This sequence comes from Massilia sp. Bi118, assembly GCF_918697865.1. Lineage (GTDB taxonomy): Bacteria > Pseudomonadota > Gammaproteobacteria > Burkholderiales > Burkholderiaceae_D > Telluria. The sequence goes on from NZ_CAKKMV010000007.1 coordinate 182,199, forward strand.
GCCTGAATGGATGGTTCAGGTACCGGGTTCGCGGATCAGGCGGTGCACCAGGACCGGCTTGCTGGTCTGCGACAGCACCTTGTTCGTGACGCTACCGAGCAGCAACTGGCCCCATCCGCTGCGGCCGTGCGAGCCCATGAAGATCAGGTCGCAGTGTTGTTGTTCAGCCACGTCGACGATCTTCAGCGCCGCCGAGTCCGAAAACGCCGTCATGCAGGAATGCTTCAGTCCGGCCTGGTCCGCCGAGCGCATGATCTTGCCCATGTACTCCTCGCCCATGCGCCGCATCTGCGCCATGTATTCCTCCTCGCTGGGGTAGGAAGGCGGGATGATTTCGACATACACGGGATACTGGTAGTCGGGCGCGACGAACAGCGCGAGCACTTCGGCTCCCATCTGTTGCGCGAACTGGACGCCGGCGCAGGCGGTGTGCTGGGACACCGCGGAACCGTCGGTGGTGATCAGAATTTTCTGGTACATGGTGAGCCCTCCCTCACGTCACGTTACCTGCTTATTGTAGTCCTCCTGATCATCCTTGGCAGATGGTAAATGCTTGATCTTGCTCAGTGATGTGTTTGCTTTCTGCCTTGAAAACATTGACTGACATAAAGCCCGCGATAAAAAAATACAACACTTGCTTTGTGAAAATATTCAGAAACAGTTGGAAATGATGGTCGATTGACTAAGTTTATTGCGCCAATGCGCAACGGTGTCTTTTCCGAGATTTACCTACGGCAACCACGCTGCTACACTCCCTGCAATACCCTTGCCGTCAACGTATTGACGGCAGCAAGCACAGTACAGATCATCGCGACATTTACACATTATGGAGAAGCAGGGACTATGACCGACGCCGCTGACGATTTCGACGCATTATTCGAGGAAGTGGCAGCGCAGCGAGCCAGCGCGCCGGCCCCGGCTCCGGCTCCGGCTCCGGCGCCCGAGCCCGCCGCCGCCAGTGACGACACTGACGACCTCGAGGCCCTGTTCGACCAGGTAGCATCAAGCGCTGCGCCCGCCGCACCGGCTGCAGCTGCACCGGCCGGCACACCGGCGCCGGCCGCCGCCACCGAAGCCACCGACGATCCGGATGGCCAGGTGATGTACGCCCGCCTGGGCAGCATCGTGCGCATCATGCACGACTCGCTGCGCGAACTCGGCTACGACAAGGCGCTCACTGAAGCCTCGTCGCAAATCGTGGACGCCCAGGACCGCCTGGAATACGTCGCCAGCCTGACCGAGCAGGCCGCCAACAAGGTCCTGAACACACTGGACGAAGGCATGCCGGCCCAGGACATCCTGTCGAAGCAGGCCAAGGACATGGAAAGCCGCTGGGCCGACCTGTTCGCCGGCAAGCTGTCGATCGAGCAGTTCAAGGCGCTGGCCGGCGATTCGCGCGGCTTCGCCCAGGCCGTGTCGGAAGCGACCGAAGCCGAGAAGGCGCGCCTGCTCGAAATCATGATGGCGCAGGACTTCCAGGACATCACCGGCCAGCTGATCAAGAAGGTCGTGAAGATCACCCAGACCGTCGAGAACGAGCTGGCCCAGCTGCTGCGCGACAGCGCCCCGGCCGAGGTCAAGGAAAAGCTGGCGCAGAAACAGGCTGTGCAGGAACAGGAAAAGCCGGCTGAGCTGATGCAGGGCCCCTCGGTGCCGACCGCGGCGCTGGACCAGGATAGTGTCGATGACCTTCTTGCCGATCTGGGATTCTAATGGATGAAATGCTCAAGGATTTCGTCATCGAGGCGTTGGATCTGGCGACCAACGTCGAGGAGCATCTGCTCCGCCTCGAACGCGATCCGGATAACAAGGAAACGCTGAACGCGGTGTTCCGCTCGTTCCACACCATCAAGGGTGGCGCGGGCTTCATGGGACTGCCTGCGCTGGTGACCGCCTGCCACCTGACGGAAAACCTGTTCGACGCGCTGCGCACCGGCGCGGCCCCGGTCACGCCGTCGGCGATCGAGGCGTCGCTGCAGGCTTCCGGCTTCGTCGCCGACCAGCTCAACGATCTGAACAACGGCACCGCGCCGGAGCAGCTGGCGCCGATGCCGGCCGACCTCGAGCGCCTGCTGAAGGATGCGATCGACGGCAAGGATGCGCCGAAGGCTGCCGCACCGGCCGCCGCCGCGCCTGCGCCTGCGCCCGCAGCGGCCCCGGTGGCGCCTGTCGCCACTGCAGCGCCGGCCGCAGCCGCTCCCGTGGGCGACGATGGCCTGGACTGGGAAGCCATGTACATGGCGGTGGTCCCGGCGGGCACGCATGTCCCGGCAGAAGCTGCTCAGGAGGCGGCGCCGGCCGCAGCGGTGGCGACGCAAGTTGCTGCCGCCGCCGAATCCGCTCCGGCCAAGCCGGGCTGGGACGGCATCGAGCGTCGCGGCAGTGAAAAGCCGGCGCAGAACGCCGCCGCCAAGGCCGACGAGAGCATCCGTATCGACGCGGTCAAGCTGGATGCGCTGCTGGAAGTGGCCGGCGAATCGGTGCAGGCCGCCAACCAGGCCGCCGTGCTGCTGGAGCGCCTGTCGCAGTTCAAGTTCGAAGGCCAGGCCGCCACCCTGATGGCGACCCTGACCGAGACCCTGGAGCGCGCCTCGCGCTATTCGGCCGAGCTGCAGCGCGCCACGCTGGCGACCCGCATGCAGCCGGTGGGCCGCCTGTTCCAGAAATTCCCGCGCCTGGTGCGCGAACTGGCCAAGGACCTCGGCAAGGAAGTCGAGCTCACCATCGAAGGCGCGGAGACCGAAGTCGACCGCGTTGTGGTGGACAGCCTGTACGACCCGCTGGTGCACATGCTGCGCAATGCGCTCGACCACGGTGTCGAAGGTCCGGAAGACCGCGTCGCCAACGGCAAGCCTGCCAAGGCCTACATCCTGCTGAAAGCCTGGCAGGAAGCCAACAGCGTCATGATCGTGCTGCAGGACGATGGCCGCGGCATGGACCCGGCCAAGCTGCGCAAGAAGGCGATGGAGAAGGGCCTGATTTCCGAGCACCAGGCGACGTCGGACGACGAAGCGTATCAACTGGTGTTCCTGCCGGGCTTCTCGACCAAGGAAGTGGCGTCCTCGGTCTCGGGCCGCGGCGTCGGCATGGACGTGGTCAAGACCGCCGTCGAAAAGAACCGCGGCGCGATCCGCATCGACTCGAACCTCGGCACGGGCACCAAGTTCTCGATCCGCCTGCCGATCGAACTGTCGATCGTGCCGACCATGCTGGTGTCCACCTCGGGCGCCCAGCTGGCCCTGCCGATGGCGGTGGTCGAGCGCGTGGTCGAGCTGCCGGAAACCTTCATGCAGGTCGGCGGCGCCCCGGTGCTGAAAGACCAGGGCCGCCCGCTGCCGGTGCGCTCGCTGGCGGCCTCGCTGGGCTACGAGGAGTGCTCGGAGCGCGTCGGCATCGTCATCAACGCGCCCCAGCCCTACATCATCGCGGTGGAAGCCGTGGACGGCACGGCCGACCTGGTGATCAAGCCGATGACGGCGCTGCACGTCGAAGGCATCACCGGTACCGCGCGCTCCGCCGAGGGTTCGCTGGTGCTGGTGGTGGGCCTGTCCTTCCTGATGGACGGCTGCCGCTCCTCAGTGCGCCTCGCTGCATAAAAGCAACAGCTTACAAAGCCAAGAATAGCCTGCCCGGAAACGGTGCAGGCTATTTTTATTTGCATGTTTGATTTTTCATGCAAATAAAATTTGCACCTGCAGCAATCCATTGAAATAATCGTGCAAGAAGCCCGCGGTGACGCAGTGCACAAATATGGCATAATCAAAGACCACACTCGCATGAGGCGAGGGTTTGAATGGATTGGTCATGTTAAAAACGCTCTACGACAAACTCTGGGACTCGCATGTCGTGCGTGCCGATGCTGATGGCACCACCGTGCTGTATATCGACCGTCACCTGGTTCACGAAGTGACCAGCCCCCAGGCCTTCGAAGGCCTGCGCGTGGCGGACCGCCCGCTATGGCGCACCTCCGCCAACCTTGCCGTAGCCGACCACAACGTGCCGACCACCGACCGCAGCCACGGCATCGCGGACCCGACCTCGCGCCTGCAGGTCGAAGCGCTCGACAGCAATGCGAAAGCCTTCGGCGTCACCTACTTCAACATGAACGACAAGCGCCAGGGCATCGTCCACGTGATCGGCCCGGAGCAGGGCGCCACGCTGCCCGGCATGACCGTGGTCTGCGGCGACTCGCACACCTCGACCCACGGCGCCTTCGGCTGCCTGGCGCACGGCATCGGCACCTCGGAAGTCGAGCACGTGATGGCCACGCAGACCCTGTTGGCGAAGAAGTCGAAATCCATGCTGGTGCAGGTCGACGGCGCGCTGCCGGCCGGCGTCACCGCCAAGGACATCGTGCTGGCCGTGATCGGCAGGATCGGCACCGCAGGCGGCACCGGCTACGCGATCGAATTCGCCGGCTCGACCATCCGCTCGCTGTCGATGGAAGGCCGGATGACGGTCTGTAACATGGCGATCGAGGCGGGCGCGCGCGCCGGCATGGTGGCCGTGGACGACACCACCATCGACTACGTGAAGGGCCGTCCCTTCGCACCCGCCGGCCCGCAGTGGGAGCAGGCCGTCGGCTACTGGCGCACCCTGCACACCGACCCGGGCGCGAAGTTCGACATGGTCGTGACCATCAACGCCGCCGAGATCCGTCCGCAGGTCACCTGGGGCACCTCGCCCGAGATGGTGACGACCGTGGACGGCCGCGTGCCGGATCCGGACAAGGAACGCGACCCGGTCAAGCGCGACGCCATGGAAAAGGCGCTGGTCTACATGGACCTCAAGCCGAACACCCCGATCGAGGACATCCGCATCGACAAGGTCTTCATCGGCTCCTGCACCAACTCGCGCATCGAGGACCTGCGCGCCGCCGCCGCCATCGTGCGCGGCCGCCAGCGCGCCTCGAACGTGAAGCTGGCGATGGTGGTGCCGGGTTCGGGCCTGGTGAAGGAACAGGCCGAACGCGAAGGCCTCGATCAGATCTTCAAGGCCGCCGGCTTCGAATGGCGCGAACCGGGCTGCTCGATGTGCCTGGCCATGAACGCCGACCGCCTCGATCCGGGCGAGCGCTGCGCCTCGACCTCGAACCGCAACTTCGAAGGGCGGCAGGGGCAGGGCGGGCGTACGCACCTGGTGTCGCCGGCAATGGCGGCGGCGGCGGGGATCGCGGGGCACTTCGTCGACGTGCGCGCACTTTGACCAAGGGCTGCTCGGCAGCAAGCAACTTCGGGGTCAGAGCCCACCCGAGAAAACCGGGCTCTGACCCCTCCGGATACATGATCATCAAAACATAGGAAACCATGAAAAAAGCAATCGCTCTCGCACTCATCGCATTCGTTGTCACTGGCTGCAATACCATTTCCGGCGTCGGCAAGGACGTGCAGAAGGTTGGCCAGGTCATCACGGGCGCGGGCGGCAAGTAACGATTTACCGATTTGCACACGCCGCGAACTTCGGGGTCAGAGCCCCTTTAAAAGCAACACCGGGCTCTGACCCCTGCGGCAACACCGGGCTCTGACCCCTCCGGACAAACCATGGAAAAATTCATCGTACAAGAAGGACTGGTGGCGCCGCTCGACCGCGCCAACGTCGATACCGACGCCATCATCCCCAAGCAGTTCCTCAAGTCGATCCGCCGTACCGGCTTCGGCCCCAACCTGTTCGACGAGTGGCGCTATCTGGACCATGGCGAACCGGGCATGGAAAACAGCAAGCGTCCGGTCAATCCGGACTTCGTGCTGAACCAGCCGCGCTACGCCGGCGCCTCGATCCTGCTGGCCCGCAAGAACTTCGGCTGCGGCTCCTCGCGCGAGCACGCGCCCTGGGCCCTGCAGCAGTACGGCTTCCGCGCCATCGTCGCGCCGAGCTTCGCCGACATCTTCTTCAACAACTGCTACAAGAGCGGTCTGCTGCCCATCGTGCTGAGCGAACAGCAGGTCGACCAGTTGTTCAATGAAGTGAAGGCCTTCCCCGGCTTCAAGCTGGTGGTGGACCTCGAGCAGCAGGTGATCCGCACGCCGGACGGCCAGCTGGGCTTCGAATTCGCGATCGACGACTTCCGCAAATACTGCCTGCTGAACGGCCTGGACGACATCGGCCTGACCCTGCGCCACGCCGACGAGATCCGCGCCTTCGAGGAACGCCACCTGCGCGCCCAACCCTGGCTCGCCAACACGATCTAAGCAAGGAAACACATGAAGATTGCCATCCTGCCGGGCGACGGCATCGGTCCGGAAATCACGGCGCAAGCCGTCAAGGTCCTGAAGGCGCTGGGCGAATCCTTCGAGATGGAGAGCGCGGAAGTCGGCGGCGCCGGCTACGCGGCCCACGGCCATCCGCTGCCCGAGAAGACCCTGGCGCTGGCCAAGTCCGCCGACGCGGTGCTGTTCGGCGCCGTCGGCGACTACCAGTACGACAGCTTGGCCCGCGCGCTGCGCCCCGAGCAGGCCATCCTCGGCCTGCGCAAGGAGCTCGGCCTGTTCGCCAACCTGCGCCCGGCCATCCTGTACCCGGAACTGGCGGGCGCTTCGACGCTCAAGCCGGAAGTCGTGTCCGGCCTGGACATCCTGATCATCCGCGAGCTCACCGGCGACATCTATTTCGGCAAGCCGCGCGGCGTGCGCGAGTGCCCGGACGGTCCGTTCGCCGGCCAGCGCGAAGGCTTCGACACCATGCGCTATGCGGAAGGCGAGATCCGCCGCATCGCCCACGTCGCCTTCCAGGCAGCGCGCAAGCGCGGCTCGCGCGTGACCAGCGTCGACAAGGCCAACGTGCTGGAGACCTTCCAGTTCTGGCGCGACATCGTCACCGAAGTGCACAAGGATTACCAAGACGTCGAGCTCGAGCACATGTACGTCGACAACGCCGCGATGCAGCTGGTGCGCGCGCCGAAGAAGTTCGACGTCATCGTCACCGGCAACATGTTCGGCGACATCCTGTCGGACGCGGCGGCCATGCTGACCGGCTCGATCGGCATGCTGCCTTCGGCCTCGCTGGATGCGAACAACAAGGGCCTGTACGAACCCTCGCACGGCTCGGCGCCGGACATCGCCGGCAAGGGCGTGGCGAATCCGCTGGCGACCATCCTGTCCGCCGCGATGATGCTGCGCTTCTCGCTCGGCAAGGCCGAGCAGGCGGACCGCATCGAGAACGCGGTCAAGGCCGTGCTGGCCCAGGGCCTGCGCACGCCGGACATTTTCGAGGAAGGCACGACGCGCGTCGGCACCGAACAGATGGGCGATGCGGTGGTCAACGCGTTGGCATAATCAAACGTTATGCGCGGTAATCGTGGGCACCCCGTGCCCACGAGCACAAATAGATAAAAGAGGAAATGGAAATGAAACTAGTTGGTCTGGTTGGTTGGCGCGGCATGGTCGGCTCGGTGCTCATGAAGCGCATGCAGGATGAGGGCGATTTCGACCACATCGAGCCGGTGTTCTTCACCACCTCGAACCCGGGCGGCGCTGCGCCGGCCATGGCGAAGAACGAGACCAAACTGAAGAGCGCCACGGACATCGCCGAGCTGTCGAAGTGCGAGATCATCATCTCGTGCCAGGGCGGCGACTACACCACCGAAGTGTTCCCGCAGCTGCGTGCAGCCGGCTGGAACGGCTACTGGATCGACGCCGCCTCGACCCTGCGCATGAACGACGACGCCGTGATCGTGCTGGACCCGGTCAACCTGAACGTCATCAAGGATGCGATGACCCGCGGCGTGAAGAACTTCGTCGGCGGTAACTGCACCGTGTCCTGCATGCTGATGGGCCTGGGCGGCCTGTTCAAGCACGACCTCGTCGACTGGATGACCTCCATGACCTACCAGGCGGCATCGGGCGGCGGCGCCCAGCACATGCGCGAACTGCTGACCCAGTTCGGCACCATCAACGCGGCCGTCAAGCCGCTGCTGGACGACCCGGCCTCGGCCATCCTCGAGATCGACCGCACCGTGCTGGCGACCCAGCATGGCATGTCGGCCGAGGAGACCAAACAGTTCGGCGTGCCGCTGGGCGGCAACCTGATCCCCTGGATCGACAAGGACCTGGGCAACGGCCAGTCGAAGGAAGAGTGGAAGGGCGGCGCCGAGACCAACAAGATCCTCGGCCGCAGCTCGGCGACGGGTAACGTCATCCCGGTGGATGGCCTGTGCGTGCGCATCGGTGCGATGCGCTGCCACTCGCAGGCGCTGACCATCAAGCTGAAGAAAGACGTGCCGCTGGACGAGATCAACGACATCATCGCCAGGGACAACCAGTGGGTGAAGTTCGTGCCGAACACGCGTGAAGACTCGATGCGCGACCTGACCCCGGCCGCCGTCACCGGCAGCCTGACGATCCCGGTCGGCCGCGTGCGCAAGATGTCCATGGGCCCGGAATACATCTCGGCTTTCACCGTCGGCGACCAGCTGCTGTGGGGCGCCGCCGAGCCGCTGCGCCGCATGCTGCGCATCGTACTGGACAAGTAAGTCTGGCAAGTGTCGGGGTACAATGAGGGCGGCCTGCGGGCCGCCTTTTTCATTGTGGTCGGCATGGCAATAGGTGCTAACGAAATGTTATGGTTTGAGCCAAAAAACATCAGTTCGCTGAATAGACCGTCTACATATCTCACGGACGGTGAATGTTTCTCCCCGTAGAGCTTGCGTGCCATAGTGCATGATGCTATGTTGCCGAGACCACCGGGCTTGCCTCAGGTCCTGTTCAACTCACTCAGTCGAATTATGCATTCCACTCACCGTCCCTCGATGAAGTCGTCCGCGCTGAAGAAGCTCACCGCGGCGGTTGCCAGTGCGTTGGTTTTGAGCTCGGCCGTCCACGCGGCAGGCCTCGGCAAACTCACTGTGCTGTCTGCGCTCGGCCAGCCCCTGCGCGCCGAAATCGAGTTGACGGCGGTGTCCAGCGAGGAGGCAAGCGGCCTGGTGGCCAAGCTGGCCTCGCCGGAGGCCTTCCGCACCGCGAACATCGAATTCAACCCGGCCCTGCTGTCGCTGCGTTTCGCGGTCGAGCAGCGCAACGGCCGCCAGTTCATCCGCGTAAGCTCGACCCAGCCGCTGAATGAGCCCTTCGTCGACATGCTGCTGGAGCTGAGCTGGAATAACGGCCGCCTGGTGCGCGAATACACCTTCCTGCTCGACCCGGCCGAACTGCGCGCGACCCAGTCGGCGCAGGTGGCCTCGAACGAAGCGCCGCCGGCCGCGCGTCCGCGCACGGAAGCTCCTGCTGCAGCAGCGGCTGCGGCAGCCCCGGCGGCATCCGAACGTCCGCGCCGCGGCAGCCGCGCACGTGCCGAGGAGGGCGCCGCGCCGGCCCCCGCCGCCGGCAACGCATCCGCAGGCGCAGGCACAGCAGCGCCCGACCGCGGGACCGCGAAATACCGCGTCAAGCCGGGCGACAGCCTGGGCCGCATCGCCGCCCAGCTGAAGCCGGTCGACGTCTCGCTCGACATGATGCTGGTGGCGCTGTACCGCGCCAATCCGGACGCCTTCATCGGCAACAACATGAACCGCCTGAAGTCGGGCCGTATCCTGTCGGTGCCGGACGCAGGCAGCGTGCAGTCGCTGAACGAGGGCGAGGCCCACGGCGTCGTGGTCGCCCACGCGGCCGACTTCAATGCCTACCGCAACAAGCTGGCGGGCCAGGTCGGCGCCGCGGAACCGGTCAAGACGCCGTCGGCAGGCCAGAGCGCCGGCGGCAAGATCACCGCCAAGGTCGAGGAACGCCCGACGGCCGCCAACGAGTCCCAGGACCAGCTGCGCCTGTCGAAGGCGCCGGCGGGCGGCGCCGCTGCCGGCAAGGGCTCGACCATGAGCACCGAGGACACCATCGCCAAGCAGCGCGAACTGGAAGAAGCCCAGAAGCGCGTGAAGGAGCTGGAGCAGAACGTCAACGATCTCGAGAAACTCGCGACCGTGAAGAGCAAGGGCGGCGCCGAGGCCCAGCAGAACGCAGCATCGACGGCTGCGCCGGCCGCGGCCCCGGCGGCACCGCAGGACAAGCCGGCCCAGAAGAAGCTGGCGACCATCAAGCCGGCCGCCAAGCCGGCCTCGCCGGTCGCCGAGCCGGGCCTGCTCGACTTCCTCTTGGATAACCTGCCGCTGCTCGGCGGCGGCGCGGCCGTGCTGCTGCTCGGCGGCCTGTTCGCTGCCCAGCGCCGCAAGAAGAAGGAAGTCAAGGCCGTCCCCGAACCCTCGATCCTGGGCGTGCCGACCGAACCGGCGCACTCGCTGTTCGCCGAGACCGGCGGCCAGAGCGTCGACACCAACAACAGCGTGTTCAACTCCAGCTTCGCGCCCTCGGCCAGCCAGCTCGACACCAACGAGGTCGACCCGGTGGCCGAAGCCGACGTCTACATCGCCTATGGCCGCGACGCTCAGGCCGAAGAGATCCTGAAGGAAGCGCTGCGCACCCATCCGGAACGCTATCCGGTGCGCCTGAAACTGCTCGAGATCTACGCCGCCCGCAAGGACCAGCGCGCCTTCGAGACCCAGGCCGGTGAGCTGTACAGCATGACCCGCGGCCAGGGCGACGAATGGGCGCAGGCCGCCGCACTGGGCCTGTCCATCGATCCGCTGAACCCGCTGTACGCGGCCGGCAGCCCGCAGCCCGACGTCGTCCCGGCGCCGGGCGATGCGGCGCCTGCGCTGAGCTCGCACGACTTCGACGATGCCTTCGATGCCGACCGCACCGCGGTCCCGGCCGCTGCTGCCACCGCCGCCGGCGCCGTCGCCGCGCACGAGGCGATGAGCTTCGACCAGCACTTTGCGGACGCGATGAACACTGCGCAGCCGGCCATCCAGCCGGAAGCGGCCGCAGCCCCGGCCGAGGACGAGCACACCCTGGACTTCGATCTCGGCGGCCTGGCCTTCGAGCCGGTCCAGGCCGAGGAGAGCAAGCCGGCCGAGGCCGCGCATGACGATAACCTGCTCGACTTCGACATGGGCGGCTTCGATGCCGCGCCGGCCGTCACCCCGGCCGAGCCGGTGGCGGCGCATGCCGAAGCGGCGGAGGCCCCAGCCGCCGAGGAACCGCTCGACTTTTCCTTCGACATGGACTTCGGCGCCCCGGCCGCGAATCCGGTCCCCCAACCGGCCGTCCAGCCGCTCGAGACCGTGGACGACCTGACCTTCGGCGACTTCGACCTCGGCGATACCGTCCCGGGCGCAGGCGCAGCTTCGGAGATCGCCGCGGCGCCGGCGCCGGCCGCCGAATTCGCCAACAGCGACTTCGACATGGCCAACCTGGCCAGGGAATTCGACCTGCCGGCCATCCCGGCCGCGCCGGAAGAGACCAGCCCGGCCACCGAGCTGAAGGACCCGCTGTTCGACCTCGACACCATGGACTTTGGCCTGGCCGATGAGGTGAAGCCGGCGCAAGCCGAATCGCCGGCCCCGGCGCTGTCGCTGGAAGACGAACTGTTCGGCCTGCCGGACTTGCCGGACTTGCCGGCCGCGACCCCGGCCCCGGTCGAGACCGCGGACTACGCGCCGCACGACATGCTGGAACCGGCGAAGGTCGAGCCGGCCTTCGACCTCGGCGGCTTCGACCTCGACCTGCCGGGCGAGAGCAATGCGCTGCCCGATCTCGAGACCGTGGCGGCGCCTGCCGCTGCGCCGGTCGAACTGACGGCCGCGCACATGGAGATGGAAACCAAGCTGGATCTGGCCATCGCGTACCAGGAAATCGGCGACAAGGAGGGCGCGCGCGAGCTGCTCGAGGAAGTCATCAAGGGCGGCAACAGCGAACAGGTCACGAAGGCCAACGCGATGCGCGCACAGCTCGCGTGAGGCCGGCCGGGTGACAAGAATCGCATTGGGTGTCCAGTACATCGGCACCGACTGGAACGGGTACCAGAAACAACCATCGCGCGACACGGTCCAGGACCGGCTCGAAATCGCGCTCGAAAAATTTGCCTGCACACCGATCGCCACCGCCTGCGCCGGCCGCACCGACGCCGGCGTGCACGCGATCGAGCAGGTCGTCCACTTCGATACGGAGCTCGACCGCCCGCCGCAATCCTGGGTGCGCGGCACCAACGCCTTCCTGCCGGATTCCATCGTGGTGCGCTGGGCGCACGTGGTCGCGCCGGATGCGGAAGGGCAGGACTTCCATGCGCGCTTCTCGGCCAGGTCCCGCACCTACCACTACGTGCTGTACAACCATTCGAACCCGTCGGCCCTGCTGGCCGGGCGCGCCGGCTGGGTGTTCCGTCCGCTGGACGTTGAGCGCATGCAGGAAGCGGCAAGGCACCTGATCGGCACCCACGATTTCAGCAGCTTCCGCGCTTCCGGCTGCCAGGCCAACACGCCCATCAAGCAGATGCACGAGCTGAACATCGTGCGCCATGGCGACGTGATCGTCTTCACGGTGCGCGCCTCCGCCTTCCTGCATCACATGGTGCGCAACATCGTCGGCTCGCTGATCTATGTGGGCACCGGGCGCAACGAGCCGGGCTGGATGGCCGAGGTACTGGAAGCCCGCTCGCGCGACGCGGCGGCGCCGACCTTCATGCCGGACGGTTTGTATCTTGCTACAATCGACTACGATCCGAAGTGGGGGCTGCCGCAGGAGGCTGTTCAGCCGTTCTGCCTATAGGGGTCATGCCTATAGGGGTCAGAGCCCGGTGTTGCTTTCAAAGGGGCTCTGACCCCGGTGGTCAGTGGCAAGCTTCACTGCGGCTGCTCAAACGTCGGCAACTCCGGGGTCAGAGCCCTTTTTAAAACCAACACCGGGCTCTGACCCCTGCGGTGACCCCTGCAGCCATGCAAAGAACCAGAATCAAAATCTGCGGCATCACCCGCGAACAAGACCTGCGCGCGGCAGTCGCCGCCGGCGCTGACGCCCTCGGCTTCGTGTTCTATCCGAAGAGCCCGCGCTACATCGCCCCCGCGCAGTTCGCCGCGCTGGCGCCCGCCGTGCCGCCCTTCGTCAGCGGCGTCGGCCTGTTCGTCAACGCCACCGTGGACGAGGTGCGCGAGGCGGTGAATGCCGGCCCGGTCGCACTGCTGCAATTCCACGGCGACGAAACGGCCGAGCAGTGCGCCGCCATCGCCGCTGTGGTGAAACGCCCCTTCGCGCGGGCTTTCCGCGTCAAACCCGACACAAGCGCTGGCGATTTGCTAGAATCGGAAGCTCAATACCGCGCCGCCAGCGCCTGGTTCTCGGGTCTGTTGCTCGACACCTGGGTCGATGCCTACGGCGGTGCAGGAAAGGTTTTCGATTGGTCTCTTATTCCAAAAGAGCTCGCGCCTCGGGTCGTTTTGAGTGGTGGCTTGAGCGTGCAAAACGTGACTAGCGCGGTGATGCGCGTACGCCCCTTTGCGGTCGACATCAGCAGTGGTGTCGAAGAAAGCAAGGGGATCAAGGATGCCCGCAAGATCGCCGCGTTCGTCGACGCGGTGCGGGCTGCCGATGCATCACCCGATATGAGCGAGTCACACCATGAAGGAAGCACCTAAAGGTCTGTTCAAGACCCCCGAATACCAGCTGCCGGACACCTCCGGCCACTTCGGCCCCTACGGCGGCAGCTTCGTTGCCGAAACCCTCAGCCACGCGCTGGCCGAGCTGAACGAAGCCTATGCACGCTACAGCCAGGATCCCGAGTTCCTGGAAGAGTTCCGCTACGAGCTGGCCCATTTCGTCGGCCGGCCGTCGCCCGTGTACCACGCCAAGCGCTGGTCGCAGCAGGGCGGCGGTGCCCAGATCTTCTTCAAGCGCGAAGACCTGAATCACACCGGCGCCCACAAGATCAACAACGTGATCGGCCAGGCCCTGCTGGCAAAACGCATGGGCAAGCCGCGCATCATCGCCGAGACCGGCGCCGGCCAGCACGGCGTCGCCACCGCCACCATCTGCGCGCGCTTCGGCCTCGAATGCGTCGTCTACATGGGCGCCGAGGACGTCAAGCGCCAGGCCCAGAACGTCTACCGCATGAAACTGCTGGGCGCGACCGTGGTGCCGGTGGAGTCAGGCTCCAGGACGCTGAAGGATGCGCTCAACGAAGCGATGCGCGACTGGGTCACCAACATCGAAAACACCTTCTACATCATCGGCACCGTGGCCGGCCCGCATCCGTATCCGATGATGGTGCGCGACTTCCAGTCGGTGATCGGCGAGGAATGCCGCGTGCAGATGCCGCAGATGACCGGCCGCCAGCCGGACTACGTGGTGGCCTGCATCGGCGGCGGTTCGAACGCGATGGGCATCTTCTATCCCTACATCGACGAAGCCGGCGTCAAGCTGGTCGGCGTCGAGGCGGCGGGCGAGGGCCTGGACAGCGGCAAGCACTCGGCCTCGCTGACGGCCGGCTTCCCCGGCGTCCTGCACGGCAACCGCACCTACCTGCTGCAGGATGCGAATGGCCAGATCATCGAGACCCACTCGGTGTCGGCCGGCCTGGATTATCCCGGCGTCGGCCCCGAGCACGCCTGGCTGAAGGACATCGAGCGCGCCCAGTACGTCTCGATCACCGACGAGGAAGCGCTGCAGGCCTTTCACGACTGCTGCCGCATCGAAGGCATCATCCCGGCGCTGGAATCCTCGCACGCGATCGCCTACGCGGCCAAGCTGGCGCCGACGCTCCCTGAAGACCAGATCATCCTGGTGAACCTGTCCGGCCGCGGCGACAAGGACATGCACACGGTCGCGCAGCGCGCCGGCCTGAACTTCGGTTGATAACAATAAGAGAGCACACATGTCCAGAATCGAACACACCTTCAGCGCTCTGAAAGAGCAGGGCAAGACCGGACTCGTGACCTTCGTCACCGCGGGCGACCCCGGCCCCGACCTCACCGTGCCCATCATGCACGCCCTGGTGGCGGGCGGCGCCGACGTGCTGGAACTCGGCGTCCCGTTCTCCGACCCGATGGCGGAAGGCCCGGTGATCCAGCGCGCCTGCGAACGCGCGCTGGCCTTCGGCATCAGCATGAACGACGTCTTCAACTACGTGCTTGAATTCCGCAAGACCGACTCGCACACGCCGGTGGTCCTGATGGGCTACGCGAATCCGATCGAGCGGATGGGGCAATCGGAGTTTATCCGTCGCGCCAGGGCCGCGGGCGCCGACGGCGCCATCGTGGTCGATTATCCGCCGGAAGAGTGCGAAGCCTTCGCCGCCGAGATGAAGGCGAACGACCTCGACCTCATCTTCCTGCTGGCCCCGACCTCGACCACCAGGCGGGTGCAGCAGGTGGCGCAGCATGGCAGCGGCTTCTCGTACTACGTGTCGCTGAAAGGCGTCACCGGCGCCGGCGGCATCGACACGGAAGATGTCGCGCGCCGCGTGGCCGCGATCCGCGAACACGTCAAGCTGCCGATCGGCGTCGGCTTCGGCATCCGCGATGCGGAGACGGCGAAGTCCGTGGCGGCGGTGGCAGACGCCGTGGTGATCGGCAGCCGCATCATCCAGGAGCTGGAGAACACGCCGAAGGAGCAGGGCCCGGAGGCAGTGCGGGCTTTCGTGGCGGGGATCCGTTCGGCGCTGGACGCCCGTTAAGCGGGCGCCAGCCGTAGTAGACGACCGGGGCCATGCGCCCCGGGCTACGCGTCAATCAAAACGGCAACAAGCCCAGCGCGTGGATCGCGATCAGCAGCTGAAGCGCCAGCTGAATCAGGAAGATGCTGGAAAACCGGACGTGAAAAGTCCCCAGCATTGAAAAAAGAAACCAGATGACCAGGGCGGTCAGGGGATTCACCAGGTAGGCTGCAGAGCCTCCGATCCAGGCATCGGCGCGATTATCCGGCCCCCAGTGAATCGCGACCTGGCCGGCGCCTGGCAGGCCGCCGATCGTCCAGAAAGCGATGGCAAAGATCAGGGCAACCAGTAATGCATTCAATACGGCAGCTGAGCGATTACGCATGGCGGCTTCTCGTCGGGTCCGGCGTGGATTAGGACACCATCGTACACCAACAGCGCCAGCTGAAGCCTGGGGGCAAGAAGACCCATCCGGTTTTTGTTTGCTTCACGGAAAACTTGCGCTACATTGTCGTCAGTGCAACTAATATCCTGCCGACATGAAAACCCAGATCGTCCATATCTCGAAACTACAGACCTCGAAAGTGATGGCCGTGCTGTACCTGGTCATTTCATTGCCCCTGATGCTGATGGCGGCCGTGCCCATGCTTTTCTCGCACCAGCCGGTGCAATGAAGCATGCTCTGGTGGATGCCGCTGCTGTACGCCATTTTCGGCTTCATCTTCACCTTCCTCGGCGCCTGGATCTACAACGGCGTCACCGGCTGGATCGGCGGCATCGAATTCACGCTGGCCGAGCGCGGCGAGGACTGATGCTGACGACCACCCGATTCGCGGCCGTCTCAGTCATTGCCTGCATGCTGGCCGCGCCCGCGTTCGCGGTGGAGCTCTCCGGCGCCATCCGGAGCTCTACCGGCACGCTGCCGGCCGCTATCGCAGTCTTCGCCGACCGTGCCGACAAGCTGCCCGTCATCGCCGGCAAGGCCGAGAACGGCCGCTACCGCATCGAGTTGCCGGACAGCGGCATGTTCCGCATTCGTCTGCAGGCTGCGGGCTGGGATGCCGCGCCCAGGATCGTCTTCGATCCGAAGACCGCCGGCGCGCTCGATTTCCTCCTTTATCCGGCCGAGGTGCCGGAACCGGCGCTGGCGGCCGAGCTGATCGAGATGGGCGAGCAGGACCAGGCGATCCGTTCCGGCCCCAGCGCCACGATCGGCGCCGACATGGCCAGGCGCATGCAGGAGGACGACCCCAAGCGCGAGAAGCGCCTGGGCGAGATCATCGCGGCCAAAGGCTGGCCCACTGCCTCGATGGTTGGGCATGAGGCGGCGAACAGTGCCTGGCTGATCGCCCAGCACGGTTCCACAGCCTTCCTGAAGCGCTGCCTGCCGCTCATGAAGGCAGCGGCGGAGAAGGGCGAGATGGCGCCGCGCTCGCTTGCCCTGTCGATCGACCGCGACCTGATGAACGACGAAAAGCCGCAAATTTACGGCAGCCAGCTGCGCGGCGATATCGGCGGCAAGATGACGCTGTACCCGATCGCCGACCGCGAACACGTCGACGAGCGCCGCGCGGCCATGGGCATGGAACCGCTGGCCCAGTACCTGAAACACTTCGAACAATGAGCCGCCTGAAACGCCTGACCTTCTGGGGCGCCGACGAAGACGACGACAGCCTGCCGCGCGCCGTCATGGAAGGCCGCAAGACCGTCACCGCCGACACCGTCGAGGATTATTACAAGCCCTACGGCGAGTATGGCGACGGCAGCTACGCGGCCGGTGATCTGATCGAGGTGTACGACCTGAAACAGCGCCTGCGCTGCCTGATCCGCGCGACCAAAGTTGAAAGAATCCGCTTTGGCAATATCCCCGAAGAAGTCTGGCGCGGCGAGGGCTTCGCCAGCGCGCGCGAGTTCCAGGACGTGCACATCGCCTGCCTGCCGCAATACGATTTGCATCCCGACTTCGAGTTCGTCACCCTGCATTTCGAGCTGGCCGAAACGATCCTGCCCTGATCCGCTGCAAGCCGCATCTGGCCTGGCTTTCAAGCTTGCTCAACTGGCAAGTAATTTAGAGCAAGCATTCGACAATCGGGACTTGACCGGCTACACTACCGCCAAATTCAGACTTGCCGCAAAGGAGAACACATGAGTTGGTTGGAAAAACTGCTGCCCCCCCGGATCCAGCGCTCCGATGCCGCCAAAAAACAGACCATGCCCGAGGGCCTGTGGGTCAAGTGCCCGTCCTGCGAAGCGGTGCTGTACCGGACCGACCTCGAGTCCAACCTGCATGTGTGCCCGAAGTGCAGCCATCACATGCGCATCCGCGCCCGCGCGCGCCTCGACGCGCTGCTGGACGAAGGCGGCCGCTATGAAATCGGCCAGGATGCGCTGCCGGTCGACACCCTGAAGTTCAAGGACAGCAAGAAGTATCCGGACCGTCTCAAGCAAGCCATGGAAGCGACCGGTGAAACCGACGCGCTGATCGTGCAGGGCGGCTCGATCATGAGCCTGCCGGTGGTGGTCGCCTGCTTCGAATTCGAATTCATGGGCGGCTCGATGGGTTCCGTGGTCGGCGAGCGTTTCGCGCGCGGCGCCCAGGTGGCCCTGGAACAGAAGGTGCCTTTCATCTGCATCACCGCCACCGGCGGCGCGCGCATGCAGGAAGGCCTGCTGTCGCTGCTGCAGATGGCCAAGACCACGGCGATGCTGACCAAGCTGTCGGAGAAGAAGCTGCCCTTCATTAGCGTACTGACCGACCCGACCATGGGCGGCGTCTCGGCTTCCTTCGCCTTCATGGGCGACGTCGTGATCGCCGAGCCGAAGGCCCTGATCGGCTTTGCCGGTCCGCGCGTCATCGAGAACACCGTGCGCGAAAAGCTGCCGGAAGGCTTCCAGCGCGCCGAGTTCCTGGTCCAGAAGGGCGCCGTCGACATGATCGTCGACCGCCGCAAGATGCGCGAAGAAATCGCGCGCCTGCTGGCGCTGCTGCAAAGCCAGCCGGCCGACGTCATCGCTTGATTCAATACGTCGTCCCCGCGAAGGCGGGGACCCAGGTTTGCATGCGAAGCGATGACGCTGGCATAACTTGGGTCCCCGCCTCCGCGGGGACGACGTTCATCCGCCTTTTGCGTCACGCATCGATCATCATGCCCACTACCCCCACCACCTTGCCCGACTGGCTGGCGCTGCTCGAGTCGCGCCATGCCGAGACCCATATCGACATGGGCCTGGACCGCGTCCGCGCCGTCAAGGAGCGCCTGCAGCTGGCCTTCTCCTGCCCCGTGATCATGGTCGCGGGCACCAACGGCAAGGGCTCGACCTGCGCCATGCTGGAAGCGATGCTGCTGCAGTCGGGCTACCGCACCGGCCTGTACATCAAGCCGCACTTCCTCGACTTTAACGAGCGCGCCCGCATCAACGGCGAGATGGCCAGCGACGAAGCCCTGGTCTCCGCCTTCGACGTGGTGGAGAATGCGCGCGGCGACATCGACCTGACCTATTTCGAGTTCACCACGCTGGCGATCTGCCAGCTGCTGTCGACCGCGCAGATCGACGTCGCGATCCTCGAAGTGGGCCTGGGCGGACGCCTGGACGCGGTCAACGTGATCGACGCCGACGTCTCCATCGTCACCAGCATCGACATCGACCACAAGGACTACCTGGGCGACACGCGCGAAGAGATCGGCTTCGAAAAAGCCGGCATCTTCAGAAGCGGCAAACCGGCGATCTGCAGCGATCCGCAGCCGCCCGCTTCGCTGATCAAGCATGCCGAGGAAATCGGCGCCGACCTGTGGCTGATCGGCCGCGACTTCAACTACCAGGGCGACAAGCAGCAGTGGGCCTACGGCGGCCGTTCGCAGCGCCGCAATTCGCTGGCCTATCCGGCCCTGCGCGGCGCGAACCAGCTGCTGAACGCCTCGGCCGCGCTGGCCGCGCTCGAAGCGCTGCGCCTGGTGCTGCCGGTGGGTGCGCAGGAAGTGCGCGCCGGCCTGGCGATGGTCGAACTGCCGGGGCGCTTCCAGGTGCTGCCGGGTCGCCCGACCACGGTGCTGGACGTGGCCCACAACCCGCACGCGGCGGCGGCCCTGGCCCAGAACCTGGGCAACATGGGCTACCACCGCTTCACCTACGCGGTATTCGGCATCATGCAGGACAAGGACATCGACGCCGTGATTGCCCACATGGCCCCTTGCGTCGATCACTGGTGCGTGGCGGCCTTGCCGTCGCCGCGCTCGGCCAACCCCGACGAACTCGCGAAGAAGCTCGAAGCATCGATGCCCGCAGGGGCCAAGCCGGACGAATTTTCGGTGACGACTTTCGCCGATCCGGGCGCGGCCTTCCAGGACGCAACTAGCCGGGCCGGACAGGATGATAGAATAGTGGTCTTTGGCTCCTTCTATACCGTGGCTGGCGTGATGGCGGCCCGTAAATCCTCTCTTCATTGACCTGACAACGCATGGGCTTGTTCTCGTTCTTCGGTAAAAACAAGCAAGGCCGCGCTGCCGAGGACAGCGGCCGTTTCTACAGCAAGGACGACGACGCCGCACTCGGCGAACGTGCCCGTTCCAAGCGTGCCTCGAGCGCGGGCGCCGTCGCCGGCAGCACGCGCGGCCGCGGCACCGGCAACGACCCGTTGCTGCCCGAGAAGAAGCGCGCCCGGCGCCGCCTGGTAGGGGCTATTGCGCTGGCGCTGGCGGCCGCCGTCGGCCTGCCGATGCTGCTCGATTCGCAGCCCAAGCCGCTGGCCGGCGACATCGCGATCCAGATCCCGGCCAAGGACAAGGCGGCGCCGCTGCCGGTGCCGGCCGAGCCTTTGCCGCCGGTGACGGCGCCGGCGCCGGTGTCCGCAGCCGAAGCCTCGCGCGGCGTGAAGACCGTGGCCGCGGCGGACAGCGTCGACAAGGGCGAGGAAGTGCTGCAGGATGTTCCCGCGGCGCCCAGGCCCGTCGCGAAGGCGCCTGCCGCCGTCGACCTGCCGAAGCCCGAACGCAAGCCGGAGCCGCCGAAAGCGAAGGCCGAAGCCAAGCCTGAACCGAAGCCGGAACACAAGCCCGAGCACAAGCCGGACGCCAAGGCCGAGCACAAGCTGGCGGACAAGGCCGATAAAGCCGACAAGCCCGTGAAACCGAAGAGCGAGGACAAGCCGGTCAAGCCGCACGACGACTCGCGCGCGCTGGCCATCCTGGAAGGGAAGGCCGCGGACAAGGCGGATAAGGCCGACAAGCCTGCGGACACCGG
This sequence comes from Massilia sp. Bi118, assembly GCF_918697865.1. Lineage (GTDB taxonomy): Bacteria > Pseudomonadota > Gammaproteobacteria > Burkholderiales > Burkholderiaceae_D > Telluria. The sequence continues at coordinate 202,905 of NZ_CAKKMV010000007.1, forward strand.
TTCGCAAAAGGTCGTGCTGCAGGTTGCCGCGATGTCGAGCCAGGAAAAGGCCGCCGAGCTGCAGGCCAGGCTGCACAGCGCCGGCATCAGCTCGTATACGCAGAAGTCCGGCGAACTGGTCAAGGTGAAGATCGGCCCGCTCAGCAAGGAAGAAGCCGAGAAAGTGCGCGCCAAGCTGGGCCGCATCGGCCTGTCGGGCTTCCAGACCCCCGCCTGAAGCCGTGACGATTTTCGACTACATCGTCCTGTTCATCCTGATCTCGTCGGTCGTCATCAGCACCATGCGCGGGCTGGTGAAGGAAATCCTGTCCCTGGTAGGCTGGATCGCGGCCTTCGTGGTGGCGAACGCCTTCGGCGCGAAACTGGCGCCCATGCTACCATCGGTGGTTCCGGGCGAGGCGCTCAGGCTGATCGTTGCCTTCATCGTATTATTCCTCGGCGTACGTATTCTGATGGGCCTGCTGGCGCTGGCGATCGGCGCCCTGATCGAGGCCACCGGGCTGTCGCTGGCCGATCGCGGACTCGGCGGCCTGTTCGGACTGGGCCGGGGCATTGTAATCGTGCTGGCCGGCGTCATATTGTGTGGAATGACTTCCATCCCTCAACAAGATTTCTGGAAAAACGCGCTGCTCTCTCCCATGGCGGAAACCGGGGCGCGTACAGTCAAGCCTTTCTTGCCCGCTGCCTTTGCGCAGCATGTGCAGTTTTAAAAATCTTTTGTTCAGCTGTTTAGGAGCGCACCATGTGTGGCATCGTCGGCGTCGTCTCGCAAGCCCCCGTCAACCAGTTGCTGTATGACGCATTGCTGCTGTTGCAGCACCGCGGCCAGGATGCGGCGGGTATCGCAACCAACCACAGCAGCATGTTCTCGATGTACAAGGCCAACGGCCTGGTGCGCGACGTGTTCCGCACCCGTAACATGCGCTCGCTGATGGGTAATTCCGGCATCGGCCACTGCCGCTACCCGACCGCCGGTTCGTCCAGCGAAGAAGAGGCGCAGCCCTTCTACGTCAACGCGCCCTTCGGCATCACGCTGGCGCACAACGGCAACCTGACCAACCAGGAGCAACTGAAGGACGAGCTGTTCCGCATCGACCGCCGCCATGTGAATACCGGCTCCGATTCGGAAGTCCTGCTGAACGTGCTGGCCCATGAAATCCAGAGCGCCGCCAATGGCTACTCGCTGGACCAGGAAGCGATCTTCAAGGCGGTTGCCATGGTGCACAAGCGCGTGCGCGGCGCCTATGCCGTGATCGCCCAGATTTCCGGCCACGGCCTGCTGGCCTTCCGCGACCCCTTCGGCATCCGTCCGCTGTGCCTGGGTGTGAACGAGACCGAGAATGGCCCGGAATACCTGGTCGCCAGCGAGTCCGTCGCGCTCGAGGGCCTGGGCTTCCGCTTCGTGCGCGATATCGCGCCGGGCGAGGCGGTCTTCATCGACGACGCCAGCCAGTTGCACGCGCGCCAGTGCGCCGAGAATCCGTCGCTGAATCCCTGCGCCTTCGAATATGTGTACCTGGCCCGTCCGGACTCGGTCATCGACGGCGCCTCGGTCTACGCGACCCGCCTGCGCATGGGCGAATACCTGGCCGACAAGATCCGCCAGGAGATCCCGGTCGAGGAAATCGACGTCGTGATGCCGATTCCGGATTCCTCGCGCCCGGCCGCGATCCAGCTCGCGCTGAAACTCGGCGTCGAGTACCGCGAAGGCTTCATCAAGAACCGCTACATCGGCCGCACCTTCATCATGCCCGGCCAGGGCATGCGCAAGAAGTCGGTGCGCCAGAAGCTGAACGCCATCGCCGCCGAGTTCAAGGACAAGAACGTGCTGCTGGTCGACGACTCGATCGTGCGCGGCACCACCAGCCGCGAGATCGTGCAGATGGCGCGCGAAGCCGGCGCCCGCAAGGTCTTCTTCGCTTCGGCCGCGCCGCCGGTGCTGTACCCGAACGTGTACGGCATCGACATGCCGACCCGCGACGAGCTGATCGCCCACGGCCGCACCGTCGAGGAAGTCTGCCGCGAGATCACGGCCGACCGCCTGGTCTACCAGGACATCGAGGCGCTGAAGAAGTCGATCATGGACGTGAACCCGGCGCTGACCAGCGTGGAAGCTTCCTGCTTCGACGGCGTCTACATCACCGGCGACATCTCGCCTGAGTACCTGGACAAGCTGGAAAACCACCGCCACAAGAGCTCGGGCAAGTCGTCCGAAGATCTGGTGCGGACGCAGCTGAATCTGAATCCGCCGGTCGCAGCGGAGTAAATCACGTATCATCGAACGGGCGCCGCGTGCGCCCGTTTTTCATTTTGCACGACACCATCATGAGCGACACCAAGAACAACTACGGCTTCACCACCACCATCCTCCACAACGACCGCCGCAAAACCATCGAGCAGGGCTCGTTGCACAAGCCGATCCATACCTCGGTGGCCTTCGGCTACGGCGATGCGCGCCAGCTGGCCTCGGTCTTCCAGGGCAAGGAACCGGGCTTCCGCTACGGCCGCCAGGGCAACCCGACCGTCGCCGCGCTGGAAGACAAGATCAGCAAGATGGAAGACGGCGTCGCCACCCTGTGCTTCGGCACCGGCATGGCGGCGATCGGCGCGCTGGCGCAGGCCTTGCTGAAGGAAGGCGACCATGTCGTGTCCTCGTCGTTCCTGTTCGGGAATACCAACAGCCTGTGGAATACGGTGGCGGGGCAGGGCACCGAGGTGTCCTTCGTCGATGCCACCGATGCCGCCAATGTCGAAGCCGCGCTGCAGCCGAATACGCGCCTGGTCTTCGTCGAGACCATCGCCAACCCGCGCACCCAGATCGCGGATCTCGCGCGCATCGGCCAGCTGTGCCGCGAGCGCGGCATCCTCTACGTGGTCGACAACACCATGACCACGCCCTGGCTGTTCCGCCCGAAGGCGGTAGGCGCCGGCCTGGTGGTGAATTCGCTGACCAAGTCGATCGGCGGCCACGGCATGGCGCTGGGCGGCGCCCTGACCGATACCGGCCTGTTCGACTGGAGCACTTACCCGAACATCGCCCCGAACTTCCGCAAGCAGCCGCCTGCCGCCCAGGGCATTGCCCAGCTGCGCGCCAAATCGCTGCGCGACTTCGGCGCCTCGCTGGCGCCGGAAGCCGCCCACCACATCGCCGTCGGCGCGGAGACCCTGGCGCTGCGCATGGAGCGCACCAGCGCGAACGCGCTGGCGCTGGCGCAAATGCTGGAGGCTGACCCACGTGTGGCCGCGGTCCACTACCCGGGCCTGGCCTCGCACCCGCAGCACGCCCTGGCCACGGACCTGTTCCGCGCCTACGGCTCGCTGTTCAGCTTCGAGCTGAAGGAGGGCATCGACTGCTTCGACTACCTGAACCGCCTGAATATCGCGATTCCGGCCTCGAACCTGGGCGACACCCGCACCCTGGTGATCCCGGTCGCGCACACGATCTTCTTCGAGATGGGCCCGGAGCGTCGCGCCAGCATGGGCATTGCCGAGTCCCTGATCCGGGTGTCGGTGGGAATCGAGGACACCGCCGACCTGGTAGAAGATTTCCGTTCAGCATTACCCTGATTGCATTGTCATAAAGTAATCACACATCTATCATCGTCTTACCACCACTTCTGTATCCGGAGGAGAGACGATGAAACGAATTGTATTTGCCCTGCTGATGCTCGCGGCTGGCTTGGCCTCGGCCGACGACCTGGGTAATGCCGAAAAAGCCTTGCGCGCGAAGGAATACGACAAGGCCTTGCCGATCTACACGAAGCTGGCGAATGCCGGCAATGCCGAGGCGCAGTTCCGCTTGGGCGAGATGTACTGGTATGGCGACGGCACCGCCGTCGACATGGCCAAGTCGCAAACCTGGCTGCAAAAGGCCGCGGACAGCGGCCACAACGGCGCCAAGGAAACGCTAGCGATCCTGCAAAAGCGCGAACAGCGCGCCGCCGATCTGGCCTACTGGACCAGCGCGTACAAGGGCGACGATCTTGTTTCGGGAAAATATGCCTGCCCCATGCCGAAGATTCCAGCGGTGTCGAAGACCAATGCCGAGATCAAGGCCGTCAGCGAGTCCATTGCAGCCTGGGAAACCTGCTACAACGACTTCGTCGCCGGCGTGAACCAGCTTCCGCCGGCCAACAAGCGCATCCCCGCCGATGTGCTCCAGCTGATGAGCCCGCGCGAAGCGGAGCAGGCAATCGCGCACGTCGACGATGCGACGGTCAACGTGGTCACGCGCCGTCAGAACGAGGCGCTGAGCTTTACCTCGGAGCGCGACGCCTGGCACAAGTCCACCAATGAATTCGTGCTCGAGGCCAATACGCAGACCGAGAAAAGAAAGGCGGCGGACAAGGCAATGCTGCTCGACGACCAGCGGCGGATGGATGAAATGCGCAAGTCCGACAACAGCCAGATCGGCAAGGGCGGGAAGTAGCAGCAGCTGGTTGAGCTGGCCGGGCTGTGCGGGTTATCATGGATTTCCTTTTTCACAGCCCTGTTTCCATGAAGACTCTCCTGTTTTGCGCAGCGCTGCTGCTGGCCGGCACTGCCTGTGCCGACGAACTGGCGGATGCCGACGCCCTGTTCGCCAAGAAAGCCTATCCCGAAGCCCTGCAGAAATACACCAAGCTGGCGAGTGCCGGCAACGTGACGGCCCAGCAGCACCTGGGCGAGATGTATTTTTACGGCGAAGCCGGCGAAGTCGATGTCGACAAGGCGAGCGGCTGGTTCCGCAAGGCGGCCGCCAAGGGCAATGCCACGGCCATCGCCTCGCTCGAGATGATCAAGCAGCGCGACAAGCGCCGCGCCGAGCTCGATTACTGGATTGCGAAATACGACGGCTCGGACGTCCGTACCGAGGAATACCGCTGCCCTGCGCCGCGCTTCCCGGCCATCTCGCGCCAGACCGAAGAGATCGACCGCTACAGCGCCAAGATGAAGGCCTGGCAGGAATGCTACAACCGCTATGCCGCGCACCTGAACGCCGTGACGCCGCTGACCAAGCGCATTCCGGAGGACGTCAAGAAGCTGATGACCAAGGCCGAAATCGAGCAGGCCACGGCTCATCTGAATGCCGTGCAGGAAAACTTGTCGGAAGATGCCAAGATCGGCGCCAGGATGGTCGTTTCGGACTTCACGGTCTGGCGCGACGCCACCGATGCCTATGTCTCGCAGCACAATGAGATCGTCAAGGGTGCACCGACGCCGGAGCGCGAGCAGGAGCTGCAGGCCCGCAAGAACAACTACGCCCCGCCAGGCAAATAAGCGGGACCGCGCTGAAAGTAAAACGCCCCGCCGGCGCGAACCGGGCGGGGCGTTTTGCCATCTGGCAAAATTATCTCACTGCCGACTCAGTGCCACGAGCGCAGCAGGCCGACAGCCAAACCTTCCAGCGCGAACTCGTCGCTGTGCGGATCGACCGTGATGACGGAGAAGTCCGGATTCTCCGGCAGCAGTTCGATGGTGCCGCCGGTCTTGCGGTAGCGCTTGACGGTGACTTCATCGCCGATGCGGGCGACCACGATCTGGCCGTTCTTGGCCGAATCCACTTTCTTGACGGCCAGGAAGTCGCCGTCGCAGATGCCGGCGTCGCGCATCGACCAGCCCTTCACCTTCAGCAGGAAGTCGGGCTTGGCCGAGAACATGGCCGGGTCCACCGAGTAGGTGGTCTCGACGTGTTCCTGGGCCAGGATGGGCGAACCGGCGGCCACGCGGCCGACCAGCGGCAGCGACATCAACAGGGCGGCCGGGACGGCCGGCACAGGGGCGCTGTCCGCGGCCGCACCGACCAGGCGGATGCCGCGCGACGTGCCGGGAGAAATTTCGATCGCGCCCTTGCGCGCCAGGGCTTGCAGGTGTTCCTCGGCGGCGTTGGCCGAGCGGAAGCCAAGCTCCTGCGCGATTTCGGCGCGGGTGGGCGGAAAGCCGGTGTTGTCGATGGCTTCCTTGATCAGGTTGAGGATCTGTTCTTGCCGTGCGGTGAGCTTAAGCATGTTCAATAGGTGTAAGTAAGGGAGCGTCTGCGAGCGACACCCGATACCCTGTATTTTTGTACAGTATTGCGCCGGGCGCAAGGGGAATCCGTCGCTTTCGCCGCTTTTTTTTGCTTGGCGGGCACAGCCGATAACAACAGGGCAAGGCGATCGGCGGCGGGCGCCGCAGATGGTGATTGAGCTCTTGACGTTTTTACGGTTATAATGTCGGGCTTTCCCTTCCCACACTCGTCTTGACGCCGAGGTGGGCATTTGTTTAAACGTCCTTAAGGAGTGTTGCATGCGTCATTATGAAATCGTGTTTATCGTCCACCCGGACCAGAGCGAGCAGGTCCCGGCGATGATCGAGCGCTACAAGACCACGGTCACCTCGCGCGGCGGTAACATCCACCGTGTCGAAGACTGGGGCCGCCGTCAAATGGCTTACCAGATCCAGAAGCTGCCGAAGGCACACTACATCTGCATGAACATCGAGTGCGACAACGAGACCCTGGTCGAGCTGGAAACCGCATTCAAATTCAATGATGCCGTGCTGCGTCACCTGACCGTCAAGATGAAGAAGGCCGAAACCGCACCGTCGCCGATGATGAAATCGGTCCAGCGCGAAGACGCAGCCAAGAGCCATCGCGCCGAGCAGGCAGCTGCTCCGGCCGCTGCTGCTTAATACACAAGGGGCAGTGAACGAGCTGTTGCTGGTCGCAAGCATCGCGGAACGCGACAGCCTGCGCTACACCCCGGCCGGCATCCCCATCGTCAGCGGGATCCTGCAACATGGATCGCAGCAGATGGAAGCAGGGATCGCCAGGCAGGTCGAGTTTGAGATGTCCGCGCTGGCCGCGGGCGAGATTTCAAGCCGGTTTGCCGATGCCGAACTTGGTGCCGTGCACCAGTTCCGCGGGTTTTTGGCCAGGAAGAACCGCAACAGCAAAGCCCTGGTGTTTCACATCATTGATTTCAACAGATTAGATACAGGAGCCTAAAATGGCATTCGGTAAAAAGTTCGACAAAAACAAAGCTAAAGAAAAACTGAAGCGCAAACAGCAGAACCCGCTGTTCAAGCGCAAGAAATTCTGCCGCTTCACCGCTGCAGGCGTGGAACAGGTTGACTACAAAGACGTCGACACCCTGAAGGATTTCGTCCAGGAAAACGGCAAGATCATGCCGGCACGCCTGACCGGTACCAAGGCGCACTACCAGCGCCAAGTGGACACCGCCATCAAGCGCGCCCGCTACCTGGCCCTGCTGCCGTACACCGACCTGCACAACGCTTAATCGTCGGTCACGACACGTATACTGGAGAATAATATGCAAGTCATCCTGCTGGAAAAAGTCGTCAACGTCGGCAACCTGGGCGACGTGGTCAAGGTCAAGGACGGTTACGCACGTAACTTCCTGATCCCGCAAAAGAAAGCCCGTCGTGCAACCGAATCGGCCGTGGCCGAGTTCGAAGTCAAGCGCGCCGAACTGGAAAAGGCAGCCGCCGAGAAACTGGCAGCCGCACAAGGCCAGGGCGAGAAGCTGAACGGCATGACCATCACCATCGCCCAGAAAGCCGGCGTCGATGGCCGTCTGTTCGGTTCCGTGACCAACTTCGACATCGCTGAAGCCCTGAGCAAGCAAGGTTTCGCCGTCGAGAAGGCCAACGTCCGCATGCCGACCGGCCCGCTGAAGACCACCGGCGAGCACCCGGTTGCCGTCGCCCTGCACACCGACGTCGTTGTCGACGTGACCGTGTCCGTGGTTGGCGAAGCTGCCTAAGTAACACAGTTTCACCCCGTCGTCCCCGCGCAGGCGGGGATCCAAGTTTGCAGGCGCTAAGGTAGCGCAAACAGAACTTGGGTCCCCGCCTTCGCGGGGACGACGTTTTTAGGGCGCTGAAACGAGGTTTTCAGGGTGTCGTTTTTTCTATTTGGAAAATCACCAATCATTTCAGCGGTCGATGCGGAAAAGGTATAATGTCGGCCATGAACACCCCAGCAGACCCGCAGATCGAGTCGCTCCGCATTCCCCCGCATTCCATCGAAGCAGAACAGTCCGTCATCGGCGGCCTGCTGCGCGATAACGCGGCGTGGGACCGTATTGCCGACTTCATGCATGCGGAGGACTTCTACCGCTATGACCACCGGATCATCTTCGAACAGATGGTCCGCCTGATCAACGCCGGCAAGCCCGCCGACGTGATCACCGTGTACGAGTCGCTCGTCCAGCTCGGCAAGGCCGAGGAAGTGGGCGGGCTGCAGTACCTCAACGCGATGGCGCAGAACACGCCGTCCGCCGCCAACATCCGCCGTTACGCCGAGATCGTGCGCGACCGCGGCGTGCTGCGCCAGCTCATCACCGTGGCCGACGAAGTCTCGGCCAAGGCCTTCAATCCGCAGGGCGCCGAGGTCAAGCAGATCCTCGACGAAGCCGAATCGCGCATCTTCGCGATCGCGGAGCAGGGCGCCCGCGGCGCCCAGGGCTGGATCCCGGTGCAGCCGCTGCTGACCCAGGTGGTCGAGCGTATCGACGAACTCTACAGCCGCGAGAACCAGGGCGAGATCACCGGCGTCCCGACCGGCTTCATCGACCTCGACAAGATGACCTCCGGCCTGCAGCCGGGCGACCTGGTCATCGTCGCCGGCCGTCCGTCGATGGGCAAGACCGCATTCTCGGTCAACATCGGCGAGGCCGTTGCGGTCGAGGCCGGCCTGCCGGTCGCGATCTTCTCGATGGAGATGGGCGGCGCCCAGCTGGCCATGCGTATGCTGGGCTCGATCGGCCAGCTCGACCAGCACCGCCTGCGTACCGGCAAGCTGATCGACGAAGACTGGCCGCGCTTGACGCATGCGATCCAGAAGATGAACGACGCCCAGATCTTCATCGACGAGACGCCGGCGCTGAACCCGATCGAGATGCGCGCCCGCGCGCGCCGCCTTGCGCGCCAATGTGGCAAGCTCGGCCTGATCATCGTCGACTACCTGCAGCTGATGCAGGGTTCGAAACCGGGCGACAACCGTGCGTCCGAGATTTCCGAGATTTCGCGTAGCCTGAAGGGCCTGGCCAAGGAGTTGGGCTGTCCGGTGATCGCACTGTCCCAGCTGAACCGATCGCTGGAACAACGCCCGAACAAGCGTCCGGTCATGTCCGACCTGCGCGAATCGGGCGCTATCGAGCAGGACGCGGACGTCATCATCTTCCTGTACCGCGATGAAGTCTATAACCCGGACTCGCCCGACAAAGGTACCGCCGAGATCATTATCGGCAAACAGCGTAACGGCCCGATCGGGGCGATTCGACTGACCTGGATGGGCATGTACACCAAGTTCGGCAATTACAGCGGCAGCCTTAGTATTTACCAGGGCGATTAAGCCGATAACCGCTGCGTTTGAACACCGGGGTCAGAGCCCTTTTAAAAGCAACACCGGGCTCTGACCCCTCCGCAGCCTTTTAAGCAAGTTCCAAGAGAATTACCAACGGAGAACCATATGTTTGGACGCCTGATGCCCACCGAGGGCAAATTTTTCGATCTGTTCAACCAGCACGCGGCGCTGTGCGTGAAGGGTGCGCAGGAAATGGTCGGCCTGATGACCAACTTCGACGACCTGGAAAACCGCACCCACGCTGTGGAGAGCATCGAAAAACAGGCGGACAAGATCACCTACGCGTGCGTCGACCTGCTGCACAAGACCTTCATCACCCCGCTCGACCGCGACGACATCCACAAGCTGATCACCCGCATGGACGACATCCTCGACATGATGGAGGACGCCGCCCAGACCATCTCGCTGTACGACCTGCACGCCGTGACCCCGGAAGCCAAGCGCCTGGCCGAGCTGTGCCTGGCCTGCTGCGAAAAGGTCCAGCAGGCTGTCGGTATGCTGCACAACATGGACAACGCCCAGAAGATGGTCGCGATCTGCGAAGAGATCGACCGCCTGGAATCGGACGCCGACCACGTGATGCGCGCCGCCATGTCCAAGCTGTTCCGCGACGAACCGGACGTGCGCAACCTGATCAAGATGAAGGCCATCTACGAGATCCTGGAAACCGTCACCGACCGCTGCGAGGATGTCGCCAACATCATCGAAGGCATCATCGTCGAAAACGCGTAAGACCATAACAATAAAAACAATATGGATCATCTTCATATCAGCATCTACGTGCTGGGCCTGCTCGTCCTTTTAGCGCTGGTCTTCGACTTCATGAACGGCTTTCACGACGCCGCCAACGCGATCGCGACGGTGGTGTCGACCGGGGTGCTGAAGCCCCAGACGGCGGTGGCCATGTCCGCGCTGTTCAACTTCGTCGCCATCTTCACGGTCGGCGTGCACGTGGCGTCCACCGTGGGCAAGGGCACGGTCGATCCCGCCATCGTCGACCAGTACGTGATCTTCGGCGCGCTGGTCGGCGCCATCGTCTGGAACATCATCACCTGGTACTACGGCATCCCGTCCTCGTCCTCGCATGCCCTGATCGGCGGCCTGGTGGGCGCGGCCGTGGCCAAGTCGGGCACCGGCGCCCTGGTCGGCGGCGGCCTGCTGAAGACCGTCACCTGGATCATCCTGTCGCCGCTGCTGGGCTTCCTGCTCGGTTCGATCGTCATGCTGGCGGTGTCCTGGATTTTTGTCCGCACCCCGCCGCGCAAGGTCGACACCTGGTTCCGCCGCCTGCAGCTGGTTTCGGCCGCTTCGTACAGCCTGGGCCACGGCGGCAACGACGCCCAGAAGACCATCGGCATCATCTGGATGATGCTGATCTTCGCCGGCGTCTCGAACGCCGGCGATGCCACGCCGCCGCTGTGGGTCATCATCTCCTGCTATACGGCGATCTCGCTCGGCACTCTGTTCGGCGGCTGGCGCATCGTCAAGACCATGGGCCAGAAGATCACCAAGCTGAAACCGGTGGGCGGCTTCTGCGCCGAATCCGGCGGCGCGATCACCCTGTTCCTGGCCAGCGCGATCGGCGTGCCGGTCTCGACCACCCACACCATCACCGGCGCCATCGTCGGCGTCGGCTCGGCGCAGAAGGCGTCGGCGGTGCGCTGGGGCGTGGCCGGCAACATCGTCTGGGCATGGGTCTTCACGATCCCGGCCTCGGCCTTCATGTCGGCGATTGCGTGGTGGATCGGCACCCACGTGCTGTAATCAGAACTGGCTTCAAACCGGAAAGGGCAGGAGTAAATCCTGCCCTTTTTGTTTGTGCACGCCACGCAACAGCGTTCCTTTACTTTTTTGTTATCGTAAGTAGTAATATTACATAGTGGCTCTTGCCACCGATAACAACGATAGGGGACACTATGCTAATCAGACGTAGTTTGACTTCACGGCTGCGCTTTGCCGCAGCCGTTTGCACATCCGTCCTGCTTGCCGGCGCAATGGCTGGATGTGGCGCCGGCGACAGTGCCGACGTGCAGCAGGGCACGGCCTCCGGCACGCGCTTGCTGGCCGCGGCGCCCAGCGCATCCGCGGCGCCGGTCGCGCCCGGCAGCATCCGCATGCACTTCCACCGCATCCAGAACGACACCGCCCAATGGGGCGTGTATTCCTGGGACGGCCCGCAGCGCCCGAGCTCGGCCTGGATCACCGACCGCTTCATGTTCGCGAATACGGATGCCTTCGGCGGCTACGTCGACATCCCGCTGGCCGCCGCCAAAAGCGCGATCTGGTTCTTGGTCACCGACGGCACCGGCTTCAAGAACTGCGGCAACGACCAGCACGCCGACCTGAACGCGGACGTCTACACGAAAGGCCAGGAAGTCTGGCTGCTGGAAGGCGACTGCACGGTCTACGCCAGCCAGCCGGCGCTCAGCTACGGCAACCTCGGCAACGCCAGCGCGCACTGGCTGTCCGCGACGGCCCTGGCCTGGCCGGGCGCGCCGGCCGCCGGCGCCAGCTACAAACTGTTTTATGCGACCAATGGCGGCCTCAGCGCCACCCCCGACGCCGCCACCGGCCTGACCGGCGCCAACGGCAGCTTCGATCTGACGCCGGCGCCGCTGTCCGACGCACTGCGCCAGAAATACCCGCACCTGCTAGGGACCACCGGCCTGCAGCTGTCGAACGCCGATGCGGCAAAAGCCGCGCAGCAGGCCAGCGGCCAGTTCGCGATCGCCCAGTACGACGCCAACGGCAATCTGGTGCAGGCGACTTCGCTGCAGATGGCCGGCATGCTGGACGATGTGTTCGCGGCCAGGGCCTCGAAGATGGACCTGGGCGTGAGCTTCAACGTGGTCGGCATGCCGACCTTCCGCGTATGGGCGCCGACGGCGAAATCCGTGTCGCTGAACATGTACGCCAGCGCCGACGCGAAAACGGCGACCACGGTGCCGATGAAGCGCGACGAGGCCAGCGGCGTGTGGACGTACAGCTCGAACGAATTCCGCCAGTCGAACCGCATCTGGTACACCTACACGGTGCAGGTGCTGTCGCGCTGGGCGAACAACACGATCGTGACGAATACCGTCACCGACCCGTACTCGCTCAGCCTGAACGCCAACAGCACGCGCAGCTTCGCGGCGGAGCTGGACAGCCCGGCCCTGAAGCCGTCCGGCTGGGAAGGACAGCACATTCCGAAGCTGGATGCGCCCACCGACATCGCGCTGTACGAACTGCATATCCGCGACTTTTCGGCGATGGACACGACGGTTCCGGAGGCCCACCGCGGCAAGTACCTGGCCTTCACGGACGAAAACGCGAACCCGATGCGCCACCTGAAGTCGCTGGCGAAGGCGGGCATGACCCACGTCCACCTGCTGCCCAGCTTCGACTTCGCCAGCGTCAACGAAGCCGGCTGCGTGACGCCGGCCATTCCGAACGCCGGCCCCGACTGGACCGACCAGCAGGCCGCCGTCGCGAAGGTAGCGGACAGCGACTGCTTCAACTGGGGCTACGACCCGGTGCACTACAGCGCGCCGGAAGGCAGCTATGCCAGCAATGCCAATGACGGCGCCGCGCGCATCCTCGAATTCCGCTCCATGGTGCAGGCCCTGCACAATGCCGGCCTGCGCGTGACCATGGACGTGGTCTACAACCACACCAGCCAGTCGCAGCAGGGACCCTTGTCGGTGCTGGACCGCATCGTGCCGACCTACTACTACCGCCTGGGCGCGAACGGCAACATCCTGAACGACAGCTGCTGCGCCGATACCGCCCAGGAGAACGTCATGATGGGCAAACTCATGATCGACTCGGTGTCGCTGTGGGCGAAGCAGTACAAGGTCGACAGCTTCCGCTTCGACATCATGGGCTTCACGCCGCTGGATCTGCTCAAGCGCCTGCAGGCTTCGGTGAACCAGGCCGCCGGCCGCGACATCTACCTGTACGGCGAAGCCTGGAACTTCGGCAGCGTCGCCAACGACGCCCGCTTCGTGCAGGCGCGCCAGGCCAACATGGCGGGCACCGGCATCGGCTCCTTCAACGACCGCATGCGCGACGCCGTGCGCGGCGGCGGCTGCTGCGACAATGGCGATGCCCTCGTCAGCCAGCAGGGCTTCATCAACGGCGTATGGTACGACCCGAACGGGCAAGCCAACCAGAGCCGCGACGACGCCCTGCGCCTGGCCGACATGGTGCGTGTGGCGCTGTCGGGCACCCTGCGCGACTACCGCTTCACCGACCGCTTCGGCTCCCTGCGTAGCAATGCCCAGATCGATTACTTCGGCCAGCAGGCGGGCTTCGCGGCCCAGCCGTCCGAGACCATCAACTACATCGAGGCCCACGACAACCAGACCCTGTTCGACATCAACGCCTTCCGCCTGCCGCAAGCGACTTCGCTGGCGGACCGGGTGCGGGTGCAGAACCTGGGCGCGGCCATCGTGCTGCTGTCGCAGGGCGTGCCCTTCATCCACGCAGGCCAGGAGATCCTGCGCTCGAAGTCGCTGGACCGCGACAGCTACAACGCCGGCGACTGGTTCAACCGCCTCGATTACAGCTACGCGACCAACAACTTCGGCGTCGGCCTGCCGATGGCGGGACCGAACCAGGACAACTGGGGCATCATGGCGCCGATCCTGCGCAATCCGCTGATCAAGCCGGACATGCGCGCCATCCTGTCCGCAAAAGCGGTGTTCGAGGACCTGCTGGCGATCCGCCAGGATTCGACCCTGTTCCGCCTGCGCACGGCCCAGGACGTGATCGAGCGCCTGAAGTTCCACAACGTCGGCCCCGACCAGGTGCCAGGCGCGATCGTGATGGAAATCGACGGCAACGACCCGGGCAAGTACAAAGGCGCGCAATATAAAGGCGTGGTGGTCGTGTTCAACGTCGACAAAGTGGCGAAGACCATCACCGTGCCGGCCCTGAAAGGCCGCAAGCTGCAGCTGCACCGCATCCAGCGCAACGGCAGCGACGAGGTGGTGAAGGCCGCCGACTTCGAGCGCAACGGCGGCACTTTCAGCATCCCGGCGCGCACCACGGCGGTGTTCGTGCAAAACGCCAACGACTAAAAAGCTGAGACGCAGATGAAAAGGGCCGGGAGTTGCAAGCTCCTGGCCCTTCGTTTTTCATGAAACAGGGTGCTTCAGTTGCGCGGCAAATTCAGGGCGCCGCCGCCCATCACGCGCGAGTTCTCCATTTCTTCCTTGCTGGCCGACTTCACGGCGCTGGCGCGGTCGACATTGCGGCGCGCGATCAGGCTGCCGGTCGGGACCCAGGTCTCTTCCGGACCGGCCTTCCCGGCGCTGTCTTGCGATTCGGCCGCACAGCCGGCCAGCAGGGCGGAACACGCCGCGGCCAGCAGAACCAGATGCTTCATTCTCTCTCCTCGTAAAAGTACTGCGGTTGAAAATCCCTATTTCACGCACACCGCGCGCACCATCTTGATGTCGGTGATCCCGGCCAGCACCTTCTCGATGCCGTCCATCTTCAGCGTCAGCATGCCGTCCTCCAGCGCCTGGGCGAGCAGGGCGGCCACGCGCGCGTGCTCGGTCAGCAGGCGCCGGGTCTTGTCGCTGCCCAGCATCAGCTCGTGCAGGCCGACCCGGCCCCGGTAACCCCTGGTGCACTCGGCGCAGCCGACCGCGCGGTAGAGCGTGAAGCGGCCATCGGGTCCGGCGTAACGCTCGCGCCAGCCGGCCAGCACCTGTTCGCGCGCGGCTTCCGGGTCGCGCCTGAAGGATTCGGTGGCCTGCAGCTCCTCGCAGAATTCCGCCAGCAGCGCCCGCACTTCGTCTTCATCCGGCGCATAGGCCTCGCGGCAGTGGCTGCACAGGCGCTTGGCCAGGCGCTGGGCCAGGATGCCGATCAGCGCATCGGCGAAGTTGAACGGGTCCATGCCCATGTCCAGCAGGCGCACGATGGATTCCGGCGCGCTGTTGGTGTGCAGGGTGGCGAACACCAGGTGGCCGGTCAGCGAGGCTTCGATGCCGGTGCTGACGGTCTCGCGGTCGCGCATTTCGCCGACCATGATGATGTCCGGATCGGCGCGCAGGAAGGCCCGCATCACGGTGGCGAAATCCATGCCGGCCTTGCGGTTGACCTGTACCTGGCGCAAGCCCTTTTGCGTGATCTCGACCGGGTCTTCGGCGGTCCAGATCTTGGTCTCCGGCGTGTTCAGGTGCGAGAGGATGGAGTGCAGGGTGGTGGTCTTGCCCGAGCCGGTCGGGCCGCAAACGAAGAACAGGCCGTAGGGTTTTTCGATCGCGCCCTTCAGGCGTTCGAGGTTGTGCGGCAGGATGCCCAGCTGCGCCATCGGGATCGGCTCGCCGGCCTGCAGGATGCGCATGACGATGTCTTCGACGCCGCCGGCGGAGGGCAGCGTCGCCACGCGCAGCTCGATGTCGAGCGGGCCGTACTTCTTGAATTTGATCTTGCCGTCCTGCGGCTTGCGGCGCTCCGAGATGTCGAGGTCGCACATGATCTTGATGCGCGCCACCAGCGCGCTGCGGTAGCTGGCCGGGATCTCGATATAGGGCACCAGGGTGCCGTCCTTGCGGAAGCGCACGCCGGTCTTGCCCTTGCCCGGCTGCGGCTCGATGTGGATGTCGGAGGCGCCCTGGCGGTAGGCCTCGACGATGATCTTGTTGACCAGCTTGACCAGCTCGTTCTCGACGGCTTCCGAGACGTCGGCGCCGCCGTCCTCGTAGTCTTCGTCGCCTTCGTCCAGGTTGGACAGCAGCTCGCCGACCGAGGCGTTGTCCGTCGTTGCGGTCCCGAAGAACTGCTCGATCGACAGCCGCAGATCGTGGCGCGTGGTCACGCGCAGGGATACGCGGGCGCGCTGGAACACCTGGCCGACGATGCGGCTGGCGCCGACGCGCTCGGGATCCAGTGCCATCACCACCAGGCCATCCTTGCCGTCTTCCAGCGGCAGCCAGCCGTTTTCCTCGACGTACTGCTGCTTCAGGTTGCGCAGCAGTTCGACCGGCTTGATGCGGTCCGGTCGATACGGTTCATAGGGCACGCCGAAGTAGCTGGACAGGGCCACGCCGATGGTGGCCGGGCGCACCCGGTATTCCTCGATCAGTACGGTCTCGACCTCGCTGTCGCGGTCGCGCGCGGTGCGCGTGGCCTGCTCGAGTTCAGCGCCGGACAGCACCGCTTCCTGCACCAGGGCGTCGTACTTGCCGCGCGGGCGCTGTGGACGCAGGCGCTGGCCGAGCGCCACCGACAGCGTTTCGCTCAGCTGCTTCACGCCTTCCACGCAGATGGCCGGGAAGGGGCCGCCACCCCGGTGGTTGATGAACTGGACCACGCCCAGCAACTCGCCATGCCTGGCCACCAGCGGCGCCACCAGCATCTCGCGGGTGCGGTAGCCGGTACGCTGGTCGACGCCGCGCTGGAACTGCAGCTCGGGCGAAAGCCGGCGCAGCTCGAGCTCGTCGTAGACGTCGGTGATGTTCACGGTCTGGCGCGATTGCGCGACGAAGCCGGCCACGGAACCGGGGCCGAGCGGCAGCTTCAGGTCGCGGAAGGACGAGAGCCCGGTCTTCACGCGCGAGACGATGCTGTCCTTTTCCGGCGTGACCGCGTACAGGGTGAAGCGGTCGCTGTCGAACAGGTCGCAGAAGTCCAGGCCCAGGTCGAGCATGATCTCGTCCAGGTTGGCGGTTGCGTGGATCTTGGTGGTGACCTCCTGCAGCTTGCGGAAGAAGGCCTCGCTGCTCACAGCGCGACCTCCAGGCCTTCGCGGGCCAGCACCACGCGCAGGCCGTGCAAACGCCCTTCGAAGCGCGACAAGGCCTCGGCGAACACGGCTTCCAGTTCGTCGTCGCTGCGGGTCGGTTCGTGGTGGGTGCAGTACAGCGCCTTCGCGCCGACCCGCAGCGCCATCTCCAGCGCGCCATCGAAGGTGCCGTGGCCCCAGCCCTGCTTGGCCGGGTATTCCTGGATCGTGTACGAGCAGTCGACGATCAGGGCGTCGACGCCGGCCATGACCGCGTCGATCTCCTGCTGGCGGCGCGCCATCTCCCGCGCCGCCGCCGCGTGCCCGGGATGGTCCGGCGCGTAAGGATTGTAGAAGGGTTCGTGGTCGCCGGTGAAGAACAGCGATGCGCCGTCGCAGCTGATGCGATAGCCGAGATTGGTGACCGGGTGGTTCATCACCACGTTGTCGACGCGGACGTCGCCGAGGTGGTGCGGCTCGCCGGCCTCCAGGGTGCGGTAGGCGATGGTGGCGTCCATCCGTTCTTCGCTGACCGGGAAGTAGCTGTTCTGCAGCTGCACGCCCATCACGTGCTCGATACCCTTGCCGGTGACTGGATCGTGGGCGCCGTGCAGGCAGACCTGCGTGCCCTTCACGAACAGCGGCGCGAAGAAGGGCAGCCCGTGGATGTGGTCCCAGTGGCTGTGGGTGATGAAGATGTCGGCGCGGATGTCGCCGCCGCCCGCGGCGCGGCGCGCCATCAGCGCCTGCGCCAGCGCGTAGATGCCGGTGCCGGCGTCGAGGACGATCGTGGCGCCGGCACGGCTGCAAACTTCGATACAGGTGGTATTGCCGCCATAGCGGACGGTGCGCGGCCCGGGGGAGGGGATCGATCCCCGCACGCCCCAGAATCGGAATTTCATGTCTGTCCCTGATTATTTATATTCTTTTTACAGCCTGTGCATCCGCCCATGATAGCCCCATCGGGGAGGGGATTTTTCTAAATTTGCATTTACGCATCACCAGCTTGTACATGTAAGGACAAGGAGGCTACACTGTTGGTTATTACACACCGGCAACACCAACCCCTCCCGCCATGCAAGAGCTTACCCCGTCCCATATCGCCGAGCGGCTGCACCTGCTCACCGAAGTCAGCGTCGCCCTCGGCGAGAACCACGACATAGAGGCCTTCCTCGAGCGCATCCTGCGGGTGGCGAAGGGCATGACCAATGCGGACGGCGGCACGCTGTACCGGCCCAGCCCGGACGGCCAGAGCCTGGCCTTCCACATCTCGCTGAACGATACACTGGAGATCCACCAGGGCGGAGTCAGCGGCAACAGGATCGACCTGCCGCCGATCCCGCTGCTCGATGCCTACGGCAGCAGGAACCTGGCCTCGGTGGCGGCCTACGCGGCCAACTTCAACCAGTCGGTGAACATCGAGGACGTCTACAAGGCCGACGTCTTCAACTTCTCGGGCATGCGCCTGTTCGACCAGACCTTCGGCTATCACTCGCAATCCTTCCTGACGGTGCCGATGACCGACCACGAGGGCGAGCTGGTGGGCGTGCTCCAGCTGATCAACGCGATGGATCCCGAGACCGGCGCGATCCGCAGCTTCTCCAGCACCGACCAGCGCTTCATCGAGGCACTGGCTTCGCAGGCCGCGGTGGCGCTCACCAGCGAGCAGCTGATCCAGCAGCTCGAGAACCTGCTCGAAGCGCTGGTCAACCTGATCAACATCGGCATCGACGAGAAGTCGCCCTACACCGGCCGCCACTGCCAGTTCGTGCCCGAGCTGACCATGATGCTGGCCGAGGCGGTGCACAAGACGGACAAGGGGCCGCTGGCCGGATTCCGCATGAACGACGCCGACCGCAAGGAACTGTGGCTGGCCGGCCTGCTGCACGATTGCGGCAAGATCACGACCCCGGTTCACGTGGTCGACAAGTCGACCAAGTTGGAGACCATCTTCGACCGCATCCACATGGTCGACACCCGCATCGAGGTGATGCTGCGCGACGCCGAGATCCGCGCGCTGAAGGCCAGGCTCGAGCCAGGCGCCAATCACGCGGCCATCGACGACCTGCTGGCCTCGGAGCAGAAGCGCCTGGTTGACGACCGCGAATTCCTGCGCCGCGCCAACGTCGGCGGCGAGGGCATGCTGCCCGCCGACCAGGAGCGCGTGTACCGCATCGCGCGCCAGCGCTGGACCGGCCCGGGCGGACAAGAGCGCGACCTGCTCGACGAAGAGGAAGTCCGCAACCTCACGGTGCGCTTCGGCACCCTGACCGACGACGAGCGCAAGATCATCAACAACCACATCTGGGTCACGATCCGGATGCTGGAATCGCTGCCCTGGCCCAAGCACCTGAAGAACGTGCCGGAATACGCGGGCGGCCACCACGAGCGCATGGACGGCAAGGGCTATCCGCGCGGCCTGACCCGCGACCAGATGTCGGTGCAGGCGCGCATCATGGCGATCGCCGACATCTTCGAGGCCCTCACCGCCGCCGACCGCCCCTACAAGAAAGGCAAGACGCTGTCGGAGTCGCTCGCCATCCTCGGCAAGTTCGCCCAGAACGGGCACATCGACCCCGACCTGTTTGACATCTTCGTG
Source organism: Massilia sp. Bi118 (assembly GCF_918697865.1). GTDB lineage: Bacteria > Pseudomonadota > Gammaproteobacteria > Burkholderiales > Burkholderiaceae_D > Telluria. Next base: position 222,573 of record NZ_CAKKMV010000007.1, read on the forward strand.
CGCGAGAAGGTCTACCTGAAGTTCGCCCAGGAGCACATGGATGCGCACCAGGTCGACCCGGTCGACGAGAGCACGATTCCGGGCTATCGGGCGTAAGGGCGCGACGTGCGCGAACGGTTTCGCAAAGTCGGGGCACGCTGGGCCGCGGGACTGCTACTGTGCCTGGCGGCCCTGCTGCAGGTGTCGGGCGACCTGCGCCTGGACCCCATCGAGCGTCTCGACACCTTCATCGCCGGCCTGCGCATGCGCCTGACGCCGGCCGTGCATGACCCGCGCATCGTGATCGTCGACATCGACGAGAAAAGCATCGCGAAGATCGGCCACTTCCCCTGGAACCGCAAGGTGATGGCGCAGCTGACCTCCCGGCTGACCGAGCATTACGGCGTGGCGGCGGTCGGCTACGACATCGTGTTCGCGGAAGCGGACGACAGTTCGGGTTACGGGGTTCTCGACGAACTGGCGCACAAGGATTTGAAAGACGTGCCGGGCTTCGCGCAGAAGGTCGGGGGATTGAAGGAAGCCCTCGACTACGACGGCCTGCTGGTCAAGGCGCTGCGGGACAGGCCGGTGGTTCTGGGCTATACCTTCACGGACGCCGAGCGCAAGGGCAAGCTGCCGGCGCCGGCCTTCCGTGTCGACGACCTGAACGGGCGGGTGGTGCCCGCGTCCGGCAGCAAGGGCTATATCGCCAACCTGCCGCGCCTGCAGGACGCCGCTGCCGGCGGTGGGGTCTTCACCGCCAGTCTCGACGCGGACGGCATTCTGCGCAACGCCGCGCTGCTGGTCAGGATCGGTGACGGCTACTACCCGACCCTGTCGCTGGCGACGGTGGCGGCGGCGCTCGGCGCCAGTCCGCCGAAGCCGGTGTTCCCCAAACCTGCCGACCAGATGTCAGCCAGCGAGCTCGCGACCGCGGCGCCGGAAGCGATCGGCCTGTGGATCGGCAGCGGCAAGGAGCGCCGGCAGCTGCAGGTCAGGGTCGGCGAGAACCTGAGCGACGCCATCGAATTCCGCGGTCCCGGTGGCCGCAAGGGCGGGGCTTTTACCTACGTGTCGGCCAGCGACGTCATCGAAGGCAGGGTGCAAAAGCCTCTGCTCGAAGGGAACATCGTCCTGGTCGGCACCACGGTACCGGGCCTGAACGACCTGCGGTCGACGCCGGTGAACCCGGAATATCCCGGGGTCGAGGTCCACGCCAACATGATCAAGTCCATCCTCGACGACACGATCAAGTTCAGGCCCGATTACGCCGATGCCGTCGACGCCATCGTGCTGGTCGCAAGCGGCATCGCCCTGGCGCTGGCCCTGCCGCTGCTGTCGCCGCTGCCCGCCGTGCTGCTCACGCTGGCGCTGGCGGGCGCGGTCTGCGGTTTCAACTACTACGCCTACCACACGCTCGACTGGATGCTGCGCCTGGGGATGTCGCTGACCCTGATCGCCGGGCTGTTCGTGCTGAACCTCGCCTGGGGATACTTCTTCGAATTTCGCAAGGGCAGGGCGCTGGTCTCGCGCTTTGGCGAATACGTGGCGCCGGAGCTGGTGGCAAAGATGGCCGAGAACCCGGAAGCCTACAATATGGACGGCGAGAGCCGCGAGCTGTCGGTGATGTTCGTCGACGTGCGCGGCTTCACCACCATCTCCGAGGGACTCAGCCCGAAGGCCCTGCGCGAGTACATCAACATCTACCTGACCGCGATGTCGGAAGACATCCGCGCCAGTCACCAGGGCACCCTCGACAAGTACATCGGCGATGCCGTGATGGCCTTCTGGGGCGCGCCGGTGGCCTTTCCCGACCATGCCAGCCGCGCGGTCGCGACCTCGCTGCGGATGCAGGCATCAAGCGAACGATTGAACCGCGATTTCCTGAAACGCGGCTGGCCCGAGCTGAAGATCGGCATCGGCATCAACACGGGCCACATGCACGTGGGCGACATGGGTTCCAGCATTCGCCGCGCCTACACCGTGATGGGCGACGCCGTGAACCTGGGTTCGCGCCTGGAGGGCATCACCAAGGTCTACGGCGTCGGCATCGCAGTCGGCGCCGCTACCCGCCTGGCGGCGCCGGAATTCGTCTACCGCGAGCTGGACCTGGTGCGGGTCAAGGGCAAGAACGAGCCGGTGGCGATCTTCGAGCCGCTCGGCAAAGCGGCCGAACTGGCGCCGGGCGTGCTCGAGGAGCTGCGCGACTGGGATGCGGCGCTGGCGCTGGTGCGCGCCCAGCAGTGGGACCAGGCCCAGGGCCGCATCGAGGCGCTGCGCGCAGCGCATCCGGAGCGCGGCCTCTACCAGCTCTACCTGGAGCGCATCGCCGTCTGGCGCGCGCAGCCGCCGGGCGAGGGGTGGGACGGCGTCACGACGTTCGACAGCAAGTAGCCTTCGGTCCAGCCGAAGCCTGTATCGCCCCTGCAACGCAGGCAGCGGCGGCATCCCCCCATCCCGAGGGGAAGATTCCCTAATTTCATGAAATTTTCTCCTGGGCAAGTGAACCTTGTTTACACTCGCCGTCACTGGGATTTCTTCCACAAAAAATGAACAAGAACATGACTTTACGCCTGGCCCGCCTGTTCGCAGGATCGGTGCTGGCAGCCGCCGTCAGCGCGGCATGGGCGGACGACGAAGTCCGCTTCCCGATCAGCCGCTTCGAGGTCAGCGGCAATACCCTGCTGGCGCCCGCCGAGGTGCAGGCCGCGGTCGCGCCCTGGACCGGGCAGGGACGCGATTTCGGCGACGTCCAGCGCGCCCTCGAAGCGCTCGAGGCGCTGTACCACGCGCGCGGCTACAACGTGGTCACCGTCCAGTTGCCCGAGCAGGAGCTGAACGGCGGCGTGGTGCGCCTGAATGTGATCCAGACCCGCCTGTCCCGCGTGGCCGTCAGCGGCAACCAGTACTTCAGCGAAGCGAACATCCGCGCCGGCCTGCCGTCGCTGCAGCCGGGCCGGACGCCGAACCTGCAGGAGGTCTCCGCCAACCTGCGCCTGGTGAACGAGAACCCCGCCAGGAAGGTGAAGCTGAACCTGGCCGGCGCCGACGCAGAGGACGAGGTCGAAGCCCGTGTCGAGGTGGTCGACGAGCGCCCCTGGAAAGTCATGTTCAGCGCCGATAACACCGGCACCGAGGCCACCGGCGAGACCCATGCCGGCGTGATGCTCCAGCATGCGAACCTGTGGGGCCGCGACCATGTCGGCTCGCTCCAGTACACCACCACCGCCGAGCGTCCGGACCGCGTGGCCGTCTGGTCGGCCGGCTACCACATCCCGCTGTACACGCTCGGCGATTCGGTGGACCTGTTCGCCAGCTACTCGAACGTCGATTCGGGCACCGTCAATGCCGGCATCTTCGACCTGGCCCTGAGCGGCAAGGGTGCGGTCTACGGCGCGCGCTACACGCATGCGCTGGCCAAGCGCGGGCAGCTGGAGTCGCGCCTGGTCTACGGCGCCGACTACAAGGCCTACAAGAACAACGTCGTGTTCGGCGGCCAGAACTTCGGCAACGACGTCACCGTGCACCCGCTCAGCATCGGCTGGGCCGGCAATGCGGTCATGAGCGACGGCGAAGCGAACCTGGCGCTGACCCTGCTGCAGAACATCGCCGGCGGCTCGCGCGGCGGCGCCCGCGATTTCAACGCGGTGCGCGCAAACGCCAAGGCCAGCTACACCATGCTGCGCTTCTCGGCCGCGATCTCGAACGTGATCGCCGGCGACTGGCAGACCCGCGTGCTGCTGAACGGCCAGGCCACCGGCGATGCGCTGGTGCCGGGCGAGCAGTTCGGCGCCGGCGGCTCGACCACGGTGCGCGGCTTCGGCGAGCGCGACCTGGCCACCGATTCCGGCTTCGTCACCAACGTCGAGCTGTACACGCCCAACCTGTGCACGCGCGCTTTCTGGCAGTGCCGCCTGCTGGGCTTCTACGACAGCGCCTGGGGCCAGCGCAACCACATCCTGCCGGGTGAACTGCGCCGCACCGCGATCTCCAGCGTGGGCCTGGGCCTGCGCTTCGCGGCTGGCGCCAAAGCCAGCGTGCAGCTCGACTACGGCCACGGCATCCACACCGGCCAGGTCCAGGCCACCAGCAAGAACAAGCTTCATGTCCGCGTAGGCCTGGCCTACTAGGGAGAACGAGAATGACGACGACTATCCAACGAGGCAGCTTCCGCCGCAAGGCGACGCAGTTGCTGCCAATGCTGCTCGCCGCCTGCTACCTGGCCGGCCCGGCCGCGCAAGCCGCGCCGACCCTGCCGCAAGTGGTGGCCGGCCAGGCCAGCTTCAACCAGCAGGGCAACGTGTTCTCGATCACGAACACGCCCGGCACCATCATCAACTGGCAGAGCTTCAATATCGGGGCCGGCGAGATCACCCGTTTCATCCAGCAGAACAGCGACAGCGCGGTGCTGAACCGCATCCTCGGCCAGGACCCGACGAAGATCCTCGGCGCCCTCCAATCGAACGGCAAGGTCTTCCTGATCAACCCGAACGGCATCCTGTTCGGCCAGGGCGCGCGGGTGGACGTGAACGGCCTGGTGGCCTCGACCCTGAACCTGTCGGATGCCGATTTCCTGGCCGGGAAGAAGAACTTCCAGGCCGGCGCAGGCACGACGCCGGGCGCGGTGCGCAATGAGGGCGCGATCGCCACGCCGAACGGCGGCAAGGTCTTCCTGGTCGCACCGAACATCGAGAATACCGGCATCGTCACGGCGCCGGACGGCGAAGTGGTGCTGGCGGCCGGACGCAGCGTGCAGCTGGTCGACTCGAGCGATCCGAACCTGCAGGTGGTGGTGTCGGCGCCCGGCGACCAGGCGCTCAACCTGGGCACGCTCATCGCCCAGGGCGGCCGCATCGGCATCTTCGGCGCGCTGGTGAACCAGCGTGGCCTGGTGAACGCGGACAGCGCCGTGGTCGGCGCGAACGGCAAGATCGTCCTCAAGGCCAGCGGCAGCACGCTTCTCGCCGCCGGCAGCACGACCAGCGCGAGCGGCGCGGGGCAGGGCGGCGAGATCCAGGTGCTGGGCAAGCAGGTAGCCATCGAAGGCCGGGCCAGCGTCGACGCCAGCGGCAAGCAGGGCGGCGGCACGGTGCTGGTGGGCGGCGACTATCAAGGCGGGTTGGGAACACTGAGCAGCGTCCAGCGCGCGCAGTCCACCCGCATGGACGCCGGCGCCGGCATCCGCGCCGACGCCACCGTCGAAGGCAAGGGCGGCAAGGTCGTGCTGTGGTCGGACGGCGAGACCCGCGCGGCCGGCAGCATCTCCGCGCGCGGCATCGGCGGCGGCAACGGGGGCCTGGTCGAGACCTCGGGCCATGTGCTGGACGTGGACGGCATCGCCGTCAGCGCGGCCGGCGGCAAGCTGGGGAAGAACGGCAGCTGGCTGCTGGATCCCTACGACATCGAAGTGGTCGCCGGCGGCACGGCCGGCGTGAACGACGTGCGCTCCAGCACCAGCGGCGCGCAGACCGGCCTCACCCGCGTCGCGCCGTCGACGCTGACGGCCGCGGGCACCGACGTGGTGCTGCAGGCCCAGCACGACCTCACCATCAGCGACACGATCGAAGCCGCCGGCAGCGTGCGCGCACAGGCCGGCAACGACATCACCGTGAACGCCCGCGTGGCCAGCCGCGACGGCGACCTCGATTTCCGCGCCGGGAACGCCTTCCATCTCGGCGCCGCCGGCTCGCTCGAAACCGGCAACTACATCGACATCGCCGCCAACAAGGTGACGCTGGCCGGCGCGGTCGGCAAGGGCACCGGCACGCAGCTGCCCATCCTGACCTTGACGTCGACCGACCCTGGCCGCACGATCGCGGTCGGCGCAGGCAGCGATGCCGGCATCCTGTGGCTGGATGCGGCGACCCTGGGCCGCCTGAGTGCCGGCCTGTTCGAGATCAACCTGGGCAACAGCCAGCATACCGGGCCGGTGTCCATCGAGTCGGCGCTGAACGCGTCTTCCAACCTGGTCCTCGAAAACAGCGGCAAGATCTACGTAAAGGCGCCGGTCAACCTGACGGCGAACCCGGACAGCCGCTTCATCGCCAGCCTGTACGGCGGGTCGAATGGCCTGATCCAGGTCGGCAACCCGGTGACGGCATCGAAATCGGTGCTGCTGCAGGGCGACCGCGTCTGGATAGCCGCCGCCGTCAACGCCACCGGCGCGGGCGGCAGCGTCACCCTGATGCCGAATAACACCGGCACCGACATGACGATCGGCGGTGCGGGCAACGAAGTCGGTTTCTCGATCGGCCAGGACGCGTTGTCCAGCATCCACGCCTCGACCCTGACGATCGGCGGCCTGGCCGGCGGCACCGGCGGCCTCGACGTCGCGGGCATGGTCAACCTGACCGGCGAAGGCGCATTGCCGAAGCTGGTCCTCGACGCCGGCAGCGGCGAACTGGCGATCCGCGCGCCGCTGCTCAGCGCCGGCACCGTGGCCCTGAACTCGGGCCTGGGTATCTACGAGACTGCGGAAGGCGCAATCGAGGCCAGCGCCGTCGCCGTGCGCGGCGGCCAGGTGGTGCTGAGCGGCGCCAACCGCATCGGCACCTTCGCCAGCAACAGCGACGGCGCCAACGTCTTCCAGCTCACCAACGACGGCGCGCTCACCATCGGCAGCGTCGACGGCTTGAGCGGCGTCAGCGCGAACGGCGGCGCCCTGCAGTTCAAGGTGGCCGGCAACCTGCGTCTGGATGCCGATGTCCGCGGCGGCGTGATGGCCCAGCTGGAAGCCGGCAGCGTGAGCGGCAACGGCACCCTGCAGGCGGACACGGTCTCCCTGCGCACCACCAGCGGCATCGGCAGCGCCACCGCGCCCCTGCATACCGAGGCGAAGGCCCTGATGGCCTGGAACGCGGGCGAGGGCAGCCGCCCGATCAACATCGCCAACCAGGGCGCGCTGGTGCTGATCAGCGCGGTGCAGGACGGCCCCGCCAACACGGGCGCGATCGCGATCGACAGCGTGGGCGGCATGACCGTGCCGGCCTATGCGGGCAACGAAGAGCCGGGCTATTCGGTCGGCGACGTGCGCACCGGCAGCGGCGACATCAGCCTGACCACGCACAGCCCGCTGAGCATCCTGGGCCGCGTGACCACCGACAGCGGCAACGTGCGCCTGGTCGCCGACAATGGCGGCGCCCTGACCATCGCCGAGGGCGCGCGCGTGGCCTCCGCCAGCGGCAGCGTGAGCATCACCGCCGGCACCACCCAGATCGCGGCGAATGCGATCAGCGTGTCCAGCCCGGACAAGCTGCACGTGAACAGCGGCTCGACCGGCGGCCAGCCCGATCCTGTACCGGGCCAGGACCCGGATCCGGGGCAGAACAAGCCGCCGACCCTGGAAACCTGCCTTGTCACCCCGGGCGCGGCCGGCTGCGCGGACGTCATTTCGAAAGCGGTGCAGGCCTGCACCATCGACCCGAACGGCGCCAATTGCGCGCAGGTGCTGCCGAAACTCGAGACCTGCCAGGCCAACCCGGCGGCCCCGGGCTGCAGCGTCGTGCTGTCCCGCCATGAGATCGACGTCTGCCTGGCCGATCCGAAGCTGCCGGGCTGCGGCGCCACGCTGCCGACCTACGATGCCTGCAAGGCCACGCCGTCGTCGTACGGCTGCGGCACCGTGATCCAGCGCCACGACGCAGTCAGCGCCTGTATCGCCAATCCGCAGGCGCCGGGCTGCGCCCAGACCCTGCCGACCCTGGCCGAGTGCCGCGCCGACGCCGGCGTCTACGGCTGCGCGCCGGTGCTGGCGCGCGACCGGTTCCTGGGCTGCGTGGCCCATCCGGAAGGCGCGGGCTGCCTGGAGAACGTGCTGCCCAAGCTGCCGGTCTGCAAACTGACGCCGTCGGCCGAGGGCTGCGCGCAGGTGCTGGAATTGACCTTCCTGTCCTGCCTGGCCAATCCGAACGATCCAAGCTGCAGCGGCGTGCTGCCGACCCTGTCGCAGTGCGTGATCAAGAGCGCCGAGCGCGGCTGCGACGCCGTGCTGCCGACACTGGCCCAATGTATCGGCAGCCCCTCGCTGCAGGGCTGCGGCGTGCGCCTGCCCAGCCTGCAGACTTGCGCTGCCTCGCCGTCGACCGCGGGCTGCGAAGCGGTGCTGCCCAAGCCCGACTTCTGCGGCGCCCATCCGGCCGACCTGAGCTGCGCCATCTTCACCGGCAACGGCGGCAGCGCCCAGAACGCGGACGGCAAGCAGGTCGCGCAGGCGGTCCAGGGCGTGGTCCAGCTGATCAACCAGAGCAAGCCGGGCGCCACGACGCCAGGCGCGGGTCAGCAGGGCGAGGCACAAGACGACAAGAATCCTGGCCAGGGCGGCCGCGCCGCCGGGCCGGCGCAAGCGGAAAACACCGGAGCAAAGAATGAAAAACCAGCGACCAAACTGTACTGCAACTAAGCTAGTCACTGGGGGGATGGCGAACATGCTGAAATCCCTGGTGTGCGCGGCGCTGCTGCTGGCCGGCGACAGCGCCTGGGCCGCACAAGTGGTCGGCGTGGTGGCGCACCTGAGCGGCCCGCTGCTCGACCGCAAGGCCGACGGCAGCGTCAAGGTGCTGGGACCGAAGTCGGAAATCGAGAACGGCGATACCCTGGTGTCCGAGAAAAACACCTACGCCCAGATCCGCTTCGTCGACAACAGCGAGATCACGCTGAAGCCCGGCACCACCTTCCGCGTCGAGAACTTCAACTACGATGCCGGCAAGCCGGAGGCCGACAGCGCCTCCTTCGACCTGGTGAAGGGCGGCCTGCGCTCGATCACGGGCCTACTGGGCAAGCGCAACAAGGAGAAGTTCTCGCTGAAGACGCCGAGCGCCACCATCGGCATCCGCGGCACCACCTTCATTGCGCAGTATGTGCCGCCGCCGCCGCCGGCGCCGGAACGCGACGCGATGCGCATCAATCCGAATCCGAGCCCGCTGACCGAGGTCGGCGTGGGGGCGGGCAAGCTGCCGGCGCCCACGCCGGACGCGGCGCAGCAGAAGGCGCCGGTGGGCGCTCCAGCGCTGCCGCCGGGCCTGCACGTCTCGGTCACGGAAGGCGCGATCGTCGTGACGAACAACGGCGGCTCGCTCGGCTTCCAGGCCGGCCAGTTCGGCTACGTGCCGGGCGTGAACCAGGCGCCGGTGATCGTGCCGCCGAATACGGGCCTGCAGTTCACGCCGCCGCCGAGCTTCAACGGCGGGGCGTCAGGGCCGCAGGCGTCGAACAGCGGTAGTTCGCCGGACAAGGGTGGCGTGGACTGCATCGTTCGATGATGGAACGAAACCGTTGATCCGTCGGGCAAATAAAAAGCCTGCGTCCCTCTCGGGATCGCAGGCTTTCGTTTTGCAGCGACCTGAAACTTACAGCACGTCGCTCGCGTGATCCGCCAGGCGCGAACGCTCGCCGCGCGCCAGGGTCACGTGGCCGCCGTGGCTCCAGCCCTTGAAGCGGTCGACCACGTAGGTCAGGCCGCTCGAGCCTTCGGTCAGGTAAGGCGTGTCGATCTGGGCGATGTTGCCGAGGCAGAGGATCTTGGTGCCCGGACCGGCGCGCGTGACCAGGGTCTTCATCTGCTTGGGCGTCAGGTTCTGCGCTTCGTCGATGATCAGGAACTTGTTGACGAAGGTGCGGCCGCGCATGAAGTTGAGCGACTTGATCTTGATGCGCGAACGGATCAGGTCCTGGGTCGCGGCGCGGCCCCAGTCGCCGGCGTCGCCGTCGCCCTTCATCAGCACTTCGAGGTTGTCGTCGAAGGCGCCCATCCAGGGCGACATCTTCTCTTCCTCGGTGCCCGGCAGGAAGCCGATGTCTTCACCGACCGGCACCGTCACGCGGGTAACGATGATCTCGTTGTAGACCTTGGTTTCCAGGACCTGCGCCAGGCCCGCCGCCAGCGCCAGCAGGGTCTTGCCGGTGCCGGCCTGGCCAAGCAGGGTGATGAAGTCGACTTCCGGATTCATCAGCAGGTTCAGCGCGAAGTTCTGCTCGCGGTTGCGCGCGGTGATGCCCCAGACGTTGTTCTTGTTGTGGCTGAAGTCGCGCAGGGTCTGCAGCACGGCGGTCTTGCCGTTGATTTCCTTGACCTGGGCCTGGAAGGGCGCTTCGCCGTTGTTCGGTTCGAAGAACACGAACTGGTTCACCAGCAGCGATGGGATGAAGGGGCCGGTGACGCGGTAATAGGTGGCCGAATTGCCGCCCTTGATCTCCTGCCAGGACTCCATGTTCTTGCCGTGTTTGGTCCAGAAGTCGTCCGGCAGCTGGACGATGCCCGAGTACAGCAGGTCGGTATCTTCCAGCACGTGGTCGTTGAAGTAGTCCTCGGCGGCCAGGCCCAGGGCGCGCGCCTTGATGCGCATGTTGATGTCCTTCGACACCAGCACGATCGCGCGGCCCGACTGGTCCGCTTCGAGCGCACGAACCACGCCCAGGATCTGGTTGTCGGCCTTGCCCGCGGGGAGGCCTTCCGGCAGGCTGGCGGCGTTCAGGCGGGTCTGGAAGTACAGGCGGCCGCGCGCATCCTTGTTGCCCAGCTTGGCCAGCGGGATGCCGGTCTCGATGGCGTCGTCGTCGGTGTTGGCGATCAGCGCGTCCAGCGTGCGCGATACCTGGCGTGCATTGCGCGCGACTTCCGACATGCCCTTCTTGTGGTTGTCGAGTTCTTCGAGCGTCATCATCGGCAGGTAGACGTCGTGCTCCTCGAAGCGGAACAGCGAGGTCGGGTCGTGCATCAGCACATTCGTGTCGAGCACGAACATCTTGGCCACGCCGGCGCTGTCGGCCTTGCGGCTGGCCGAAGACTTGACGTTGACCTCGACCGGCTTGTGCTTGACCGGATGCGGCTCGTTCATGTCGGTCTCGCGCAGCTTCGCAGTTTTATTTCCTTCGGCGCCGGTCTTGCCGCTCCGGTCTGCGCGGGCAGGGGCGGGAACTGGCGAAGGCGCAGCCTTCGCGGTGCCATTTTCGGGAACGGCTTCGCGCGACGGCGCTTCGACCAGCAGCGCGGCCTTGGACTTGCGCGCACGCGCGGGCTTGGCCGGCACGGCTTCGCCGCTGATCAGGTCTTCGACGGGGTCGTTCTCCGCCTTCGCGGCTGCGCGGACAGGCGATTTGCCGGGTTCGGCTTTGGGGTAATCTTTTGCCAGCAGAATGGTCGCCGGCTTGCTTGGTATTTTCGGTAGTGGCATCAGGTTCTCAATCGTATGGAAGTCGGAAAAATGCACGTGCGGGCGTAGGCGCCGCCGGGCAGGACAGATGCAACCGTGGGGGGAGCTGCGCGGCTACCGGCCGTCTCGAAATGAGTGCGGGGCCGGTGGCCAGATTGGAAAGATGCGTTGAGGTAAAACTGGGACTCAAAATGGGCGACGTAATGGCATCAGGTTAGTGTTAACCGAGCCATCCGTTCAGGGCTGGCTCTTCAAAAATTCCAGCACTTCATTGACGTGATCATTGACTTTCACGCCACGCCATTCTTTCACCACTTTGCCGTTAGCGTCAATGACAAACGTACTGCGCTCGACCCCCCGTACTTTCTTACCGTACATGTTTTTCATCTTCATGACATCGAACTGGGTGCAGACCGCCTCTTCGGGGTCCGAGATCAGTTCGAAGGGCAGGCCGAGCTTGGACTTGAAGCTCTCGTGGGAGCGCAGGGAGTCGCGGCTGAGGCCGTAGATGGCGGCGCCCAGCCCGGTGAATTCGTCGTGGTGGTCACGGAAGGCCATGGCTTCCGTGGTGCAGCCGGGGGTGTTGTCCTTCGGATAGAAATACAGCACCGTGTACTTGGCCGGACGGCCCTGCAGTTCGAAGGTCTGCTCGCCCGTCATCGGGGCGCTGAAGTTGGCAAGCTGGGTATTCGCGGTGGGTGCTGCGCTGGGGCTGTCGGCCACGGTTCTCTCCTGTCAGGATCAGGTATCAAGGACGATCAGCTCTCCCGACCGTCCCGGTAATTCTCCCCACTGAACCGGATATTCGGGCAGCGGGTCATGCTTTATCTTCTCATAGTAGTCCGCCATCGAGGCAAGATGGTAGCCCTGGGCTTTCCAACCTGACAACAGCTGCTCGAAGATGGGGGCAAGTTTCTGTCCTTCAAGTTCCGCGTGCAAGGTATAGACGTGATCGCGGCGGTTTTGCGCCGTCAGCTTCAGGATGTGGGCGGCGATGTTCGCCGTCGTCAGCTCGGCGCCGTCGGCTTCGCGGCCCAGCAGCTCGTCCAGCGTGGGCAGGGTGGTCGGCATCTGGATGTGGCGCATGCTTGTCAAGCGGTAGGGACCGGCGTGCGGGTCGGCCATCGCGCCGCTGTCGAGCAGCATCGCGCGGCCGTCGGAGGCATAGGCATAGCCCTGCGCATCGTGGCGGCGGAAGGCGTGCTCGTTCATCTGCCAGCCGGCCGCGCCATGGGTATGCGGCGCTTCGCCGAAGACCTGGGCGTAGCGCTGCTCGCTCTTCCGCATCATGGCATCGGTCCACTGCGCATCGCGGGCGCGGACATTGTCCTGCCAGCGCACGTGGTCCCAGGTATGGATGCCGCATTCGAAGCCGGCGTCGCGCGCGGCGCGCATCTCGGCCGCGCCTTTCAGGCCGATGTCCGGACCGGGCAGCAGCACGCCGTACATCAGGGTCTTGAAGCCGTAGTGCTCGACTACCGAGGTGCGCGAGACCTTCTGGAAGAAGCCGGGACGCAGCGCGCGCCGCATCGCCCAGCCGGTATGGTCGGGGCCGAGCGAGAACAGAAAGGTCGCGCCGGCGGCGTGGCGGGTCAGCATGCGCACCAGGTTCGGCACGCCTTCGAGCGTGCCGCGGTAGGTGTCGACGTCGATCTTGAGGACGAGCAGGGGAGGGACTAACTGAGCCAAGATGCGCCCTTAATCCATCAGCGCCTGGGCCGCGGCAACCTGGCCGCGGTAGGCGTCGAAGATGTGGCGCAGTGCGTCGGCCATGCCGGTGGTCGGGGCCCAGCCGAGGTCCTGCTTCGTGTTCTCGATCCTGGGCACGCGGTTCTGCACGTCCTGGTAGCCGGCGCCGTAGTAGGCGCCCGAGCTGGTTTCGACGATCTGCACCCTGGCGGCGCCGGCCGCGTATTCCGGATACTCGGCGGCGAGTTTCAGCATCATGCCGGCCAGTTCGCGGATCGAGTAGTTGTTGACCGGGTTGCCGATGTTGTAGATCTGGCCGCTGGCCTTGCCGTCCCTGTTCTCGATGATCTTCATGAGGGCGTCGATGCCGTCATCGATGTAGGTGAAGGCGCGCTTCTGGGCGCCGCCGTCGACCAGCGAGATCGCTTCGCCGCGCACGATGTGGCCGAAGAACTGGGTCAGCACGCGCGACGAACCTTCTTTCGGGGTGTGGATCGAGTCCAGTCCCGCGCCGACCCAGTTGAAGGGACGGAACAGGGTGAAGTTCAGGCCTTCCATGCCGTAGCCCCAGATCACGCGGTCCATCAGCTGCTTGGAGCAGGCATAGATCCAGCGCGGCTTGTTGATCGGGCCGTAGACCAGTTCCGAGTTCTCCGGGTCGAACTCGCCGTCGTGGCACATGCCGTAGACTTCCGAGGTCGACGGGAACACCAGGTGCTTGCCGTATTTGGCGGCCGAGCGGACGATGGGCAGATTCGCCTCGAAGTCCAGTTCGAACACGCGCAGCGGCTGCTGGACGTAGGTCGACGGGGTCGCGATCGCCACCAGCGGCAGGATCACGTCGCACTTCTTGACGTGGTACTCGACCCATTCCTTGTTGATGGTGATGTCGCCTTCGAAGAAGTGCATGCGCGGATGGGCCAGCAGGTCCTTGATGCGGTCCGTGCTCATGTCCATGCCATAGACTTCCCAGTCGGTGGACTCGAGGATGCGCTTGGACAGGTGGTGGCCGATGAAGCCGTTGACGCCGAGGATAAGGACTTTTTTCATAAGGTGGTCTTCAAAGCGAGGCTTTCAGTTCGGCCTGCGAGATGCGCATGCCATCGGCCAGCAGGCTGTGGATGAGGAGGGCGCGGCCGTCGCCGCACACGCCGAGGATCGCATTATCCACCACCGCCAGGCCAGGCGGCAAACCGGCGATTTTCTCAGCCAGATCGCCGCGGTAGAGGCGAGCGCGTTCGATCACGTAACGGCGCGCGCCGATGTCCGTAAAGGCGCCGGGATAGGGCGGAGCCACCGCGCGGTGCAGGTTGTAGACCTGCTGGGCGGGCTGGCTCCAGTCGATGCGGCCGTCTTCGGGCTTGCGGCCGCCGAAGTAGCCGCCTTTCGACAAGTCATTCGGCGTGCGCGGCGCGGTGCCGGCCAGCAGCTGCGGCAGCACCTTATAGAGCGCCAGTTCGGCCGCCACGGTGACCTTGCCGAAGACTTCGAAGGCGGTGTCGTCGGGCAGGATGGGCACGGCCTGCTGGGCCACGATGGCGCCGGCGTCCGGCTTGGCCGTCATCTCGTGCAGCGAGGCGCCGGCTTCACGCGCGCCGTGCAGTACCGCCCAGTTGGTCGGCGCGCGGCCGCGGTATTCCGGCAGCAGCGAGCCATGCATGTTGAAGGCCGGGGCGACATCGAGGATGGCCTGCGGCAGCATGTTGCGGTAGTAGAAGCTGAACATCAGGTCCGGCCTGGCGGCCTTGATTTGCGCCAGCAGCTCCGGGGATTTCGGATCGTCCGGCGTGATGAAGGGGATGCCTTCGGTTTCGCACAGCGACTGCACGGACTCGAACCAGATGTTCTCGGTGGCGCTGTCCTGGTGGGTGACGACCAGGGCGACATCGACGCCGCCGGCAAGCAGGACTTTCAGGCAGCGGACGCCGACGTTGTGGTAGGCGAAGACGACTGCGCGTTTGGGTTGTTGGGTCATGTTCGTATCAATTAAGCGATAACCGATGAGCCGTCGTCCCCGCGCAGGCGGGGACCCCAAGTTCGTGGCTCAGCCCGAAACTTGGATCCCCGCCTGCGCGGGGACGACGATATTCATGCGTTCGGGTGTTTTTTTTCAGCGCACCACGTGCCGCTTCTCGACCTCGTCAGCTGCAGCCTCGGCCGCCGGCACGCCCTGCAGCACGGTCTGCACCACATAGCGCGGCCGTGCGCGCACCTGCTGGTAGATCCGGCCCACGTACTCGCCCACCAGGCCGATCCCGAACAGGATCACGCCCATGAAGAAGAAGGCGATCGCGAACAGGGTGAACACGCCTTCGGCTTCGGCGCCCAGGATGAAGCGGCGGATCAGCAGGAACAGCACCAGCAAGGCCGACAGCAGCGACATCGTGATGCCCAGCAGCGAGAAGAACTGCAGCGGCACCAGCGAGAAGCCGGTCATCAGGTCGAAGTTCAGGCGGATCAGGCTGTACAGCGAATACTTCGATTCGCCGGCCGCGCGCTCTTCGTGCTCGACCACGATCTCGGTCGGCTTGCGCGAGAATTTATAGGCCAGCGCCGGCACGAAGGTGTTCACCTCCGCGCACTGGTTGACCAGGTCGATCACGTTGCGGCCGTAGGCGCGCAGCATGTTGCCCTGGTCAGTGATGTGGATGTTGGTGATGCGCTCGCGCAGGCGGTTCATGGCCTTCGAAGCATAGGTGCGCCAGGCCGAATCCTGGCGCTTGCGGCGGATCGAGCCGACGTAGTCGTAGCCCTCGCGCATCTTGGCGACCAGCTTGTGGATCTCTTCCGGCGGGTTCTGCAGGTCGGCGTCGAGGGTGATCACGATCTCGCCGCGGGTCTGTTCGAAGCCGGCCAGGATGGCCATGTGCTGGCCGTAGTTGCCGTTGAACAGCACGACGCGGGTCACGTCCGGGCGCAGGCGGTACTGCTCGGCCAGGATCGAGACCGAGTTGTCGCGGCTGCCGTCGTTGATGAACACGACCTCGTAGGGGATGCCGAGCTTGTCCATGGCCGGGTACAGGCGCGCGAACAGATTGCCCAGCCCGGCTTCCTCGTTATAGACCGGAATGACGATCGACAGTTCCGGCTTCATGCCCATGACCGTCATTTTGCCAGCACCGCTTTGACAGCCGCCACGGCGCGCTCGACGTCGGCCTTGCTCATGGCATTGAACATCGGCAGGGTCACGGTCAGGCGGCCGATCTTCTCGGAAACCGGGAACATGCCTTCGGTAAAGCCGCGCTCGCGATACATGGTGAACAGGTGGATCGGCGCGTAGTGGTAGCCGGTGCCGACATTGTGTTCCTTCTGCAGGCGGGTCATGAACTCGGCGCGGGTGCCGGGGCCGTTGTCCGGCAGGATGATCTGGAACAGGTGCCAGTTGCTCGTGCCGAAGGCCTTGACCGGCAGCTGGGCGCCGTATTTCGCTTCGAAGTCGTCGCCGAAGCAGTCGAAGTAGTGCTGGGCCAGCGACGCGCGGTGGGCGGTCAGCTTTTCCAGGTTCTTCATCTGGCCCAGGCCGATGGCGGCGTTGATGTCGCTCATGTTGTACTTGCCGCCGAGCACATCAACGTCGATGCCGTCCACGCCGCTGCGGGTCACGCCCTGCAAACGGTATTTCTCGGCCAGGCGCGCTTCGTCCGCATTGTTCAGGACCAGGCAGCCGCCTTCGCCGGTGGTGATGTTCTTGTTGGCCTGGAAGCTGAAGGAGACGAAGTCGCCGAAGGAGCCGATCGGCTTGCCCTTCCACTGCGAGCCCAGGGCCTGGGCCGCGTCTTCGACCACGCGCAGATCGTGCTTGCGCGCGATGTCGTACAGGCGGTCCATGTCGACCGGCAGGCCGGACAGGTAGACCGGGATGATGGCCCTGGTACGCGGGGTGATCGCCGCTTCCAGCTTGTCGAGGTCGATGTTGCGGGTGACCGGGTCGATGTCGGCGAACACCGGGGTGGCGCCCACTTCGATGATGACGTTGGCCGTCGCCACCCAGGAGATCGGGGTGGTGATCACTTCGTCGCCCGGCCCGATGCCGGCGATGCGCAGGGCGATCTCCATGGTGCAGGTGCCGGAATTGAAGGTGCGTACCGGGCGGCCGCCGAAGTACTCGGAGAGCAGGGCTTCGAAGGCCTGGTTCTTGGGACCGGTGGTGATCCAGCCGGAGCGCAGCACCTCGCCGACGGCGGCAATGGTTTCTTCGTCGATCGTGGGCCGGGAAAAGGGCAGGAAGGGCAGCTCGGCAGTCATGGGAAGGGCTATCGGTTCGTAGATGTTATCGGTGGAAATGCGGATGTCATTTTATCAGCCTGCTCGGCCGCGGGACGCTCAGGAGCGCGCCAGTACGACCACGCCGATCAGGATCACGGCGATGCCCAGCATGCGCTGCGGCGAGATGGTTTCGCCCAGGAACAGCCAGGCGCCGACCGCGGCCACCACGTAGCCCAGCGAGAGCATCGGGTAGGCGATGCTCACTTCGGTGCGCGACAGGCCCATGATCCACACCACCAGCGACAGGCCGTAGCAGGCCAGGCCGCCGAGGATGGGCAACTGGGTGGCGACCCGGATGAAGGTCTCGAAGGCGTTGCCCATCGTCAGGTGGATGGCGCCGCCGAGGGCGTTGGTGCCGGCCTTGAGCAGCACCTGGGCGACGGCGTTCAGCAGCACGCCGGAAATGATGAATGCGAAAGTAGTGAGGTTCATGACTTATTGATAAGGGCGATCACCGGGTAGCGATCACGGTGCGGCGCGCGTCGCCCGCGACGACGCGCAGCGGCACGCCCTGGCGCTGGAACTCGGCCACGAATTCCGGACGGACGATGGCGATGCTCGTCACGCCGGCGGCGGCGTCGGCGCGCCAGCGCTCCAGGAAGGCCGGGATGGTCGGGATGCCCAGTTCCGGCTGCTGCTCCAGGCCGAAGGCGAATTCGTCGGTGTAGTCGACCAGGGTGACCGGGCGGCCGAGGTAGAAGGTCAGCGACTGCTCGTAGATGCCGACCGAGTACACGCGGGTAGCCGGGTTGGCGGCGCCGGCCGCCTTCATGGCGGGCAGCAGCCCGGCGCCGGCGCGCACCTGGCCGATCGGCTCGAAGCCAACCAGCAGCAGCTGCACGCCCGCGAAACCGGCGATGGCCAGCACCAGCACGGTCAGGTCGCGCTGCATCTGGCGCGTGTACAGCATGGCCAGGGCGCCGCCGATCAGCAGCACCAGGCCGGCCGCCAGCACCCAGGGCTGGTAGGCCGCGTACAGCACGTCCTCGCCCGGATGGCGGGCCAGCTTGAGCATGAAGGGCACGAAGCCGAGCAGGCCCGCACCCAGCAGGGCGGTGAGGCCGGCGGTCAGCATACGGCCGCGGCGGCTGCCGTCTTCGAGGTAGTTGGCGACCAGCAGGGCCACGGCCGGGAACACCGGCACGATGTAGCCGGGCAGCTTGGAATTCGACTTGGTGAAGAACAGGATGATGAAGGCGGTCCAGACCAGCAGCATCAGGCGCGGCTTGAAGCGGCCCGGTTCAAGGGTGCGCTTGGCGCCCAGCCACAGGCTCTGCACCAGCACGCCCACCCAGGGCACGCTACCGGCCGCCAGCAGGACGAAGAACACGTACCAGGCGGCTTCGCGGTGGTGTTCCTTCTTCAGGAAGCGGTCGAAGTGTTCGTGGATGAAGAAGAAGTGCGGCTGTTCCGGATTCTTCAGACCGACCAGCACGAACCAGGGCGCGGCGATCAGGAAGAACAGCAGCAGGCCTTTCACCAGGTGCAGCCGGGTCCAGATCGTCCAGTCGCGGGAAAACAGGGTATAGAAGACCAGGATGCCGCCCGGCAGCACCAGGCCGATCAGGCCTTTCGCCAGCACCGACAGGGCCATGCCGGCCCAGCACAGCAGCATCCAGTTGCGCTGTTCCGAAGGCGTCGCCTCGTCGCGCTGCGCGATCAGCAGGGCGCACAGGGCGATCGTCATCATGCTTGATAAGCTCATGTCGACCGAATTCACCTGGCTGCAGATGACCCAGTACAGCGAGGACGCCAGCACCAGGCCGGCGTAGAAGCCGACGCGGCTGCCGAACACGCGCATGCCCGTGTAGCCGGTCAGGCCGACGCCGAGCAGGCCGCACAGGCCGGTCCACAGGCGCGCCTGCCATTCGCCCAGACCAAAAATCTCGAAGGTCAGGGCGTTCATCCAGGTCTGCAGCGGCGGCTTCTCGAAGTACTTGATGCCGTTCAGGCGGGTGGTGATCCAGTCGCCGCTGGCGAACATCTCGCGCGCCATTTCGGCGTAGCGCCCTTCGTCGGGAGGGACCAGGGTCCGCATCTTCAGCACGCCCAGCAGGACGGCGGCAAACGCGAGGAACAGGGTCCAGACGAGCGTCTTGTTCTTGTGCAGTTCTCTCATTCGATGATCAGCGCCAGCGTTACCTTGCGGCCTTCGCCCATCAGGATGTTATAGGTGCGGCAGGCGGCATGGCTGTCCATGCTTTCCACGCCCACCTGCTTGCTAAAGAGGCTGGCGATGAGGCGCGGGTGCACGAAACGCTGGCGTTCGCCGGTGCCCAGCACCACCACGTCGGGCGCATCTAGAGCGATCTGCTCGAAATGCTCGGCAGTCAGGTCTTCGAAGCGGGTCACGTTCCAGGGACGCGGCGGCGTCTCGGGCATCACCAGCACGCTGTAGTCGTAGCGCTTGGCGTTGATCTCGACGCCGGACTGGTCGTAGCCGGTGACGGTCTGGTATTTTTCGGTATTGCTGGTATGTAGCTTCATAGGAAAGCCATGGCAAGGATCGCAAGCCGCGTATTGTAACTGGGTTTAGTTGCAACGCCAGCCGTCAGTTGCTTAATCCCGGCGCTTTGGGCAGAATGGGATTTTTCGCATTGCAACAATTTTATTTTTGGCAGGGTGACATTTTGCGACCGATCCTGAAATCGAACAAGCTGGATGACGTGTGTTACGAAATCCGCGGCCCCGCGCTCGAGAAAGCGCGCCAGATGGAGGATGACGGCCACAAGATCATCAAGCTGAACATCGGCAACCTGGCCGTGTTCGGTTTCGATCCGCCGGACGAGATCGTGCAGGACATGATCCGCAACCTGCACGGCGCGGCCGGTTATACCGACTCGAAGGGCATGTTTGCACCGCGCAAGGCGGTCATGCACTACACCCAGGAAAAGAACATTTCCGGGGTCAAGATCGACGACATCTACCTGGGCAACGGCGCCTCCGAGCTGATCGTGATGGCGATGCAGGGCCTGCTCAACAACGGCGACGAGGTGCTGGTGCCGACCCCCGACTACCCGCTGTGGACGGCGGCGGTCAGCCTGGCCGGCGGCAATCCGGTGCATTACGTGTGCGACGAGCAGGCCGGCTGGATGCCGGACATCGCCGACATGCGCAAGAAAATCACGCCGAACACGCGCGCGATCGTCGTCATCAACCCGAACAACCCGACCGGCGCGCTGTATTCGCGCGACGTGCTGCTGGAGATCGTCGAGCTGGCGCGCCAGCATGGCCTGATCGTCTACGCCGATGAAATCTACGACAAGACCTTGTATGACGGCGAAGAACACGTGTCGATGGCCTCGCTGGCCGACGACGTGCTGTTCGTGACCCTGAACGGCCTGTCGAAGAACTACCGTTCCTGCGGCTACCGCGCCGGCTGGATGGTGGTGTCCGGCGAGAAGCGCCATGCGAAAGACTATATCGAGGGCCTGAACATGCTGGCCTCGATGCGCCTGTGCGCGAATGCGCCGGGCCAGTTTGCAATCCAGACCGCGCTCGGCGGCTACCAGAGCATCGCCGACCTGGTGGCGCCCGGCGGCCGCCTGGCGCGCCAGCGCGACCTTGCGCACAAGCTGCTTACCGATATTCCGGGTGTGTCCTGCGTCAAGCCAAAAGCGGCGCTGTACATGTTTCCCCGCCTCGACCCCAAGATCTACCCGATCGCCGACGACCAGCAATTCATCTGCGAGCTGTTGTCCGAGGAAAAAGTCCTGCTGGTGCAAGGCACCGGCTTCAACTGGATCGCCCCGGACCACTTCCGGCTGGTGTTCCTGCCCAATTCCGACGACCTGACGGATGCCTGCGGCCGCATCGCGCGCTACCTCGACGGTTACCGGCGCCGCCACGCGCGCTGAGAACGACAGAACAGAATAGAAACTATGAAACCCATCAAAGCAGGCTTGCTAGGCGTCGGCACCGTCGGTGCCGGCACCTTCCACGTCCTCCAGCGTAACCAGGAAGAAATCCGCCGTCGCGCCGGCCGCGGCATCGAAGTGGCGATGGTCGCCGCCCGGGATCTCGAACGCGCCCGCCGTGTAATAGGGCTTAAAGGCGGCGGCGAAGACGTCGAAGTGGTAGGCGACCCGTTCGCGGTCGTCAACAACCCGGACATCGACATCGTCGTCGAGCTGATCGGCGGCTACGAACTGGCGCGCGAACTGGTGCTGCAGGCGATCGCCAACGGCAAGCACGTGGTCACTGCCAACAAGGCGCTGCTGGCCCTGCACGGCAACGAGATCTTCGAGGCGGCTCAGGCCAAGGGCGTGATGGTGGCCTTCGAGGCCGCCGTGGCCGGCGGCGTGCCGATCATCAAGGCGCTGCGCGAAGGCCTGAGCGCCAACCGTATCGAGTCCGTGGCCGGCATCATCAACGGCACCACCAACTTCATCCTGTCCGAGATGCGCGACAAGGGCCTGGACTTCGGCACCGTGCTGAAGCAGGCCCAGGAGCTGGGCTATGCGGAAGCCGATCCGACCTTCGACATCGAAGGCGTGGACGCCGCCCACAAGCTGACCATCATGGCGGCGATCGCCTTCGGTATCCCGATGCAGTTCGCCAGCAGCCACATCGAGGGCATCAGCCAGCTGCAGGCGGTCGACATCCGCTACGCCGAACAGCTGGGCTACCGCATCAAGCTGCTCGGCATCACCCGCCGCACCGTGGTCGACGGCGCCGAGGGCATCGAACTGCGCGTGCACCCGACCCTGATCCCGTCCGCGCGCCTGATCGCCAACGTCGAAGGCGCGATGAACGCGGTGCTGGTGAAGGCCGATGCGGTCGGCACCACGCTCTACTACGGCAAGGGCGCCGGCGCCGAGCCGACCGCCTCCGCGGTGATCGCCGACCTGGTGGACGTGACCCGCCTGGCGACCGTCGATCCTTACCAGCGCGTGCCCCACCTGGCTTTCCAGCCGGCCGAGCTGGCCGACCTGCCGATCCTGCCGATGGAAGAGATCCGCACCGCCTACTACCTGCGCGTGTACGTGCAGGACCAGCTGGGCGTGATGGCCGACCTGACCCGCATCCTGGCCGAAGCCGGCATCTCGATCGACGCCGTGCTGCAGAAGGAACCGGGCGAAAAGGCCCGCACCGACATCGTCATCATCACCCACCAGACCCGCGAAAAATTCGTGAATGCGGCGATCGCCAAGATCGAGGCACTGTCCACGGTGGTCGGCAAGGTCGTGCGGATTCGCCTGGAAAGCCTGGGCTAATTCGGTAGCCCGGCCTGCCCGGGACGCTCGCCGGCGCCGCCTGGCGCCGGGCTCCAGCAACTGAAAAAGTCGTCGGCGAATTCGTCGACGCACTGGGGCGGCTCCGCGGCGTGGCTGTCGAGCGGCGCGGTCGTGAGGGCGAGCAGGTCCTGCTCGATCTGGTCGAACAGCGCATCGGCGGCGCTGTAGTCCTGGAGGCTGTAAGCGTGACGGGTCGTGTTCATGTGCGAATTCTAACCGCGCTGCAGCGCACAAGAATGCGTGTCCAGAATAGGTCTTGTGCTCGGTCAAGCGCCTAAAGTTTTGCCGTCTCGCATATTTGTCGGTGCGCAATATGCGTTTCCAAACAGCTCCTGTTTAGCAGCATTTGCCGATACTAAAGGGCCTGTCTGGCAGTCCTTGCCATGCTCCGCGCTGGCCGCCGGTTCAGGTTTGAGAAAGCACAATGTCGTCCGTGTGCGGACGCGCAACCGCCGCCGCGGCGAAGCGCAGGCTCACCTTCAGGCCGCGGCCTTCGCCGGCGCTGCCCATGGCCAGGGTTGCACCATGCAAGGTGGCAATATCGCGCACGATGGCCAGCCCCAGCCCGGTCCCGCCGGGATTGGTTTCCAGCGCCGCCTGGGCGCGGTAGAAGGGCATGAACACTTTCTCGGCCTCCTCCTCGGCAATGCCTGGGCCGCTGTCCTGCACTTCCAGCAGCACCGCATCCATCACGCGGCGCACGCGCAGCAGCACGCTGCCCCCGCGCGGCGTGTACTGGATCGCATTGTCGGCCAAGTTGCTCAGCATTTCGTGCAGCAGCAGTTCCTGGCCCAGCACCGTCGTGTCCTCGCCGTCTTCGGCTTCCAGCGCCAGGTCGATGCCTTTCTGCACCGCCGGCAGGGCCAGCTCCAGGCCGACCTGCTGGGCCAGCGTCGCCAGCGAGACCGGATGCGATGGCGTGCTGCCGCTGCCGTGCTCGATGCGCGCCAGGGTCAGCAGGCGGTTCGCCAGGTGCACGGTCGAATCGGTGGTGGCCGCGATCGAGCGCACGATGGCCTGCATCGCGGCCGGGTCGTTCTCGCGCAGCGCCAGCTCGGCCTGGGTCTTGAGCACCGTGAGCGGGGTGCGCAGCTGGTGCGAGGCGTCGGCGATGAAGCGGCGCTGGCTGCCGATCAGGGTCTGCATGCGCGCCATGGTGCCGTTCATCGCCGCCACCAGCGGCCGCACTTCGCGGTGCACCATGCTGGCGTCGACGTCCGACAGGTCGTCTACCTTGCGCGTCTCGACCACCTGCTTCAGGCGCATCAGCGGCTGCAGCACCAGGCGCACCGCGAACCACACCAGGGTCGCCACCGCCAGCACCAGCAAAGCCTGGCGCAGCAGGGTATTCACCAGGATCCGCCGCGACAGCGCGCGCCGCGCATCCAGGGTCTCGCCGACCTGGATCAGGGCGATGCCGCGCATCGAATCGTCGTACACCGGCTGCAGCAGGGCGGCGATGCGGACCGGCTCGCCGTTGTAGTCGGCATGGTAGAAGCGCACCAGGGCCGGGTAGAGTTCCGAGCGCTTGACGCTCTTCGGCACCGGCGGCAGGTCGTCGTAGCCGGACACGGTTTCGCCGTTCAAGCCGCCGACGCGGTAGTAGATGCGGCCCAGGGTATCGGTCTCGAAGCTGTCCAGCGCCACGTAGGGCACGTCGGCCACCACCTTGCCGTCGCGGACCGAGACCCGTTCGGCCAGCGCGCGCGTGGACGCCAGCAGCGAGCGGTCGTAGGCGATGTCCGCCGCATCGAGCGCATCGCGGTACAGCGACACCGCGTTCAGCGCCACCAGCACCACCAGCGGCACGATCAGCCAGCGCAGCAGCTGGCCGCGCAGGCTGCCGGGGGAGCGGGGCGTCTTCATCGCTAGGCCGCCGGGCGTTCCTGCAGCAGGTAGCCGATGCCGCGCAGGGTCGCGATGGCGGCGCCGCCGTCGGGGCGGCGGTCGAGCTTCTTGCGGATGCGGTGGATGTAGAGCTCGATGGCGTCGAGGTTGGCGTCGTCGTCGAGCGAGAACACTTCGTCGAACAGCTTTTCCTTGGACATGGCGCGGCCCGGACGCGAGATCAGGGCTTCCAGCAGCGCGTGTTCGCGCGGCGTCAGCGCCAGCGGCTCGCCGCAATAGCTGAACATGCGGCCGACGGTGTCGAAGCTGAGCTGCCCGCACTGATGCACCACCGCCTCGTTGCCGACGCTGCGGCGCAGCAGGGCTTTGACGCGCGCTTCCAGTTCGGCCAGTTCGAAGGGTTTTGCCAGGTAGTCGTCGGCGCCCAGGTTCAGGCCCTGCACCCGTTCTTCGAGCCCGCCGCGCGCGGTCAGGATCAGCACCGGCGTGCGGCCGCGGGCGCCGCCGCGTGCGCGCAGGCGGCGCAGCACGTCCAGCCCATCCATCTTCGGCAGGGTCAGGTCCAGGATCACCAGCGCGTAGTCCTGGGTATGGAGCAGGGCGTCGGCGTCGGCGCCGGTGGCCGCGCATTCGACGCTGAGCTTGGCGTCGCGCAGGGCCTTCGACACCCAGTGCGACAGTTCGACGTGGTCTTCGACTAACAGGATTCTCATCCCGCCAGTGTAAGCGCAAAGGCAGCCCCGCGAAAAGCGCCGGGCTTGCCGGCTTCGTCTACGTGTTTTCCACAGTCGGGCGTTGAAAGCTGATTGAAAGCTTGGCACGCATATAGTTGTTGCAAACAGAGCAGTCGCTAAAAGACTGCGAAGAATTACAACCACCGGAGACACCATGAAGAAGTCGGCCCTCGCGCTCGCCGTCCTGGCAGCGCTTTCCCTGAGCACCACCGCCCACGCACAAACCAACGTCCAGGTCTATGGCCTGATCGACGCCGGCGTCGAGCACGTCAACCATGCCGCCGCCAACGACGGCAGCGTGACCCGCGTGGTCTCGGGTGGCAAGAACACCTCGCGCTGGGGCTTCCGCGGCACCGAGGACCTGGGTGGCGGCCTGAAGGCCGTGTTCGGCCTGGAAGGCGGCATCCTGCTCGATACCGGCGCCCAGGACGGCGCGCTGTTCAAGCGCCAGGCCTACGTCGGACTGGACGGCAGCTTGGGCCGCGTCGTGATCGGCCGTTCCTTCACCACCACCTATGACCTGGTGATCAAGGTCGACCCGATGGGCTTCGCGCCCAACTATTCCTGGGCCACCAGCGGCAACGCCACCGGCCCGTCGAAGTACGGCATGACCACCGCTTTCGACAACCTGATCAAGTACACCGGCAAGACCGGCGGCTTCGTCTACGGCGCCACCATCGGCCTGGGCGAACAGGCGGGCAGCCCGTCCGACGGCCGCAAGTACGCGGTCGGCGGTTCGTGGACCGGCAGCGGCCTGCTGGTGATGGCCTCCTACGAGCAGGTCAACGGACTGAACGTGGCCGCCACCGGCCGCCACGACGAAACCACCGCCTTCCACGTGGGCGCCGACTACAGGACCGGCCCGTGGCGCATCGACGCCGCCATGCGCGGCTACAAGCTGGAGTCGGGCAAGGCCGCGACCCCGGACGTGCGCGGCGACACCTACTGGGCCGGCGTCAGCTACAACCCGAATGCCTGGACCCTGACCGGTGCGGTCTACCACGTCAACACCAAGAACCTGGCTGCCGACAAGGATGCCGACCCGACCATGCTGGTGGTGCGCGCGATGTACGCGCTGTCCAAGCGCACCGACCTCTACCTGTCCGCCGCGCATGCGAATGCCGACCACGGCCAGCTGGTGGGCCTGTCGCGCGACGATCCGGGCTTCGCCTCGAACCAGACCGGCATCACCGCCGGCATCCAGCACCGCTTCTGACCCGGCGCCGGCCACGCACCGCTATGATGGGCGCCATGAACATACTGCGCACCTTCCCGCTTCTGCTCCTGCTGCCGTTCCTCGCACTGGCCTGCCCACAGGCCGGTGCGGCCCAGTCCGGCGATGTCGAATGCCTGGTGCCGTCCAAACCGGGCGGCGCGATGGACGTGACCTGCAAACTGGCCCGGAAAGCCATGCAGGACAAGTCCGGCTCGCCGAAATTCAAGCTGACCTACATGCCGGGCGGGATCGGCGCGGTAGCGTGGCACACGATGGAATCGTCGCAGCGCCGCGCCGAGCCGAACACCCTGGTGGCGTTCTCCGGCGGCTCGCTGCTGAACCTGGCCCAGGGCAAGTTCGGCAAGGCCAGCGAGGACGACGTGCGCTGGGTCGCGGCGCTCGGCGCCGACTACGGCATGATCGCGGTGCGGGCCGATTCGCCCTACCACAGCCTGGGCGAGCTGGTCGAGGCGCTCAAGCAGGATCCGCAGAAGGTCCTGATCGGCATGTCCGGCACCATCGGCAGCCAGGACTGGATGAAGATGGCGCTGCTGGCGCGCCAGGCCGGCATCGATCCGCGCAAGCTGCGCTTCGTCGCGCTCGAAGGCGGCGGCGAGGAATTCACGGCGATGCAGGCCGACTACGTGCAGGCGATTTCGGGCGACACCTCCGAAGCCGCCATGTACGCCGGCCCCGGCAAGGTGCGTGTGCTGGCGGTCCTGTCCGAACACCGGCTGCCCGGCGTGCTGGCCGCGGTCCCGACCGCGCGCGAGCAGGGCTACGACCTGGTCTGGCCGGTGATCCGCGGCGTCTGGATGGGCCCCGGCGTGCCGGATGCCGACTACCGGCGCTGGGTCGCGGCCTTCGACCGCCTGCAAGCCACGCCGGAATTCGCCGAGCTGCGCGCCCAGGCCGGGCTGTATCCCTTTTCCCTCACCGGCGACCCCTTGACCCGTTATATCAAACAGGCCGTCCTCGATTACAAACAGAAGGCCAGGCAGTTCAAGCTCGTGCGCGAGCATTGACGCCTGCGCCACCAGGTATCAACCCAAGGAGACAAGACATGCAAACCACGAAATTCATCCTGCGCGCCGCCGTCGCCACTGCCATCGCCGCGCTGTGCGCGGGCCAGGCCCTGGCCCAGGTGCCCGCCGGCTACCCGGCCGCTTACCAGCAGATCGTCGACGGCGCCAAAAAGGAAGCCAAGCTGGTGATCTACGGCGCCACCGACAGCAAGGCGGTCGCGCCGCTGGTGAAAGACTTCAATACGCTGTACCCGGGCATCACGGTCGAGTACAACGACATGAACTCGACCGAGGTGTACAACCGCTTCATCTCGGAAGCGGCAGCCGGCGGCGACACCGCCGACGCGCTGTGGTCCTCGGCGATGGACCTGCAGATCAAGCTGGCCGCCGGCGGCTACGCAATGGCCTATAAATCGGTCGAAGCGGCGAAGATCCCGGCCTGGGCCTCGTGGAAGGACATGGCCTACGGCACCACCTTCGAGCCGGCCGTCTTCGTCTACAACAAGCGCCTGGTGACCGGCGCAGACATCCCGCAGACCCACGCCGACTTCGTGCGCATCATCAGCCAGCCGAAGTTCCAGGACAAGGTCACCACCTACGACATCGAGAAATCCGGCGTCGGCTTCATGTTCATGAGCCAGGACGAGCGCGACTTCGCGCAGTTCAAGCAGCTCGAGCAGGCCTTCGGCACGGCCAGGGTGCGGGTGCAATCCTCGACCGGCACCATGCTGGAGCGGATCTCCTCGGGCGAGAACCTGATCGGCTACAACGTCATCGGCTCCTACGCGCTGGTGCGCGCCAAGACCGATCCGTCGCTCGGCGTCGTGCTGCCGAAGGACTACACGCTGGTCATGTCGCGCGTCCAGTTCATCAACAAGTCGGCCAAGCATCCGAACGCCGCCAAGCTGTGGATGGACTACATCCTGTCCCAGCGCGGCCAGACCGTCATCTCCAACGCCTCCAAGCTGTACGCGATCCGTGCCGACGTTACCGGCGAGACCACTTCGAGCGAACTGATCAAGCAGATCGGCGAGAAGAACATCAAGCCGCTGCCGGTCAGCCCGGCCGTGATGGAGTACCTGGACCCGGCAATCCGCATGGCCTTCCTGAAAGAGTGGAAAGCCACCGCCGGCAAGAAGTAAAGCTTCCTGAAGCACCCGCGGCGGGGCAGGCCCGCCCGCCGCACCCCGTTTTTTGCAGCCTGATCGGACTCTCACATGCCTACCTTCTCACTCCCGGGCGCCCGCCTGAAATCGCAGGGCGCGGACGGCTCGCCTGCCGCGCGCCGCTTCCGCTTCAACTGGCCGCGTACCATCGTGGTGGTGCTGGCCTGCCTGGCGATCTTCCTGCCGCTGTTCCTGATTTTCTACCAGAGCGTCCTCACGGCGCCCTTCTTCATGCCCGACAAGCAGCTCGGGCTGGACGCCTTCCGCTTCATCTTCGACGACCCCGATTTCTGGCTGGCCTTCAAGAACGGCATGCTGCTGGCTTCCGGCCTGGCGGCGATCGCGGTGCCGCTGGGCGGCATGCTGGCCTTTCTGATGGTGCGCACCGACCTGCCGGGCCGCAGCTGGATCGCGCCGCTGCTGCTGGTGCCGATCTTCGTCTCGCCGATGGTGATGGGCTTCGGTTATGTGGTGTCCATGGGCCCGGTGGGCTTCTACACCACCTGGGTGCACCAGCTGCTCGGCATCATCCCGTGGAACGTGTATTCCTTCACCAGCATCGTCGTGATCGCCGGCCTGACCCACGTGCCGCACGTCTACCTGTACGCTTCCTCGGCCCTGAAGAGCCTGGGGTCGGACGTCGAAGAAGCGGCGCGCACCACCGGCGCCTCGCCGTGGCAGGTGATGTTCAACGTGTCGCTGCCGATGATCATGCCGGCCCTGGCTTATGCCGGCGTGCTGGTGTTCTTCCTCGGCTTCGAGGTGTTCGGCCTGGTGCTGGTGCTGGGCGACCCGGAAGGCCACCTGGTGCTGGCGACCTACCTGTACAAACTCACGAATAAATTGGGCACCCCTTCCTACCACCTGATGGCGGCGGTGGCCGTGTGCCTGGTGGCGGTGACCATGCCGCTGGTGATGCTGCAGCGCTGGCTGCTGAAGTCGGCCAACAAATACGTCTCGATCAAGGGCAAGGGCGCGCGCCAGAAGCCGCTCCCGCTGGGCAAGTGGAAATGGCTGGCCATGGCCGTCATCGGCGCCTGGATCATGGTCACCATCGTGCTGCCGCTGACGGGCATCGTGCTGCGCTCCTTCGTCCAGTACTGGGGCGAAGGCGTCAAGCTGGCCGACGTCCTGACCCTGCAGCACTTCCGCGACATCTTCGAGCAGCCGTCGCTGGTGCGCGGCATCGTCAACACCATCCTGATCGGCGTGGTGGGCGGCGCCCTGGCCGTGGTCTGCTACACCGCCATCGCGCTGGCCATGCACCGCAAGCCGGACGGCGTGACCCGCCTGCTCGACTACAGCGTGCTGGTGCCGCGCGCCGTGCCGGGCCTGCTGGCCGGCCTGTCCTTCCTGTGGGTCTTCCTATTCGTGCCGAGCTGGCTGGACACGATGCTGAAGGGGATGGACGCCGGCTGGGCCACCTGGCTGTCCGAGCATTTCATTCCGCAACTGCGCCAGCTGCGTTCGACCATCTTTGCGCTGTGGCTCGCTTATTCGGTGGTGTGGCTGGCCTACGGCATGCGCCTGGTCTCGACCTCGCTGCTGCAGGTCGGTCCGGAACTGGAAGAAGCGGCGCGCGCGGTCGGCGCCAGCCGCGGCCGCGTGACCCGCGACGTCACCCTCCCGCTGATCAAGTTCGGCATGCTGGGCGCCTGGCTGATGGTCTTCCTGATCTTCGAACGCGAATACTCGACCGGCGTCTACCTGCTGTCGCCCGGCACCGAAGTGATCGGCGCGATGCTGGTCTCGCTGTGGGCCGGCGGCTCGACCGACCTGGTTGCCGCGCTGTCCTTCATCAACATCACGCTCGTGGCCATCGGCCTGGGCATCGCGCTGCGCTTCGGCGTCAAGCTGCACAACTAATTTTTGCGAGACATGACCATGAACGTTTTGACCGTCAACGACCTGCACCTCGACTACGGCAGCGGCGCTTCCGCCAACCCGATCCTGAAAGGCGTGTCGATGCACCTGCAGCGCGGCGAAGTGGTGGCGCTGCTGGGCCCTTCCGGCAGCGGCAAGACCACGCTGCTGCGCGCCGTCGCCGGCCTGGAAAGCCCGAAGGCCGGCACCATCGACATCGGCGAGCGCCGCGTGTTCGAAGGCGGCGCCAAGGGTGGACGCGCGCTGGAACTGCCGGCGGAAGAGCGCAACCTCGGCCTGGTGTTCCAGTCCTATGCGCTGTGGCCGCACAAGACTGTATTCGATAACGTGGCCTATGGCCTCAAGCTGCGCAAGATGGCCTCGCGCGCGATCAAGGACAAGGTGAACGAAGTGCTGTCCCAGCTCGGCCTCGGCCACCTGGGCGAGCGCTTCCCGCACCAGCTGTCCGGCGGCCAGCAGCAGCGCGTGGCGATCGCCCGCGCGCTGGTGTACAACCCGCCCGTGATCCTGCTCGACGAGCCGCTGTCCAACCTCGACGCCAAGCTGCGCGAAGAAGCGCGTGCCTTCCTGCGCGAACTGATCGTGCGCCTGGGCCTGTCGGCCCTGATGGTGACCCACGACCAGGCCGAGGCGATGGCGATCTCGGACCGCATCCTCCTGCTCAACAACGGCAAGATCGAGCAGCAGGGCACCCCGCAGTCGATGTACGAGGCGCCGGACACCCTGTTCACGGCCGAGTTCATGGGCAGTAACAACCGTCTGCCGGCGCAGATGGTCCAGCGCAGCGGCAGCGGCGCCCGCCTGCAGGTGGGCGGCCGCGAACTGAACGCGACCGCGCGCGGCCTGGGCGAGGGCAAGGATGCGTCGGCGCTGATCCGCGTCGAGGAAGTCAAAATCGGCCGCAGCCCCGTCCCCAACGGCATCGAGCTGCCGCTGCTGACCTCCATGTACCTTGGCGACCGCTGGGAATGCCTGTTCAAGAGCGGCGATGCGCACGTGCGCGCCTACTCCAAGCACCGCCTGGATCCGGGCCAGTACTGGCTCGAGATGCCGGCCGAGAAACTGTGGGTGTTCTGAACCCGGGACGCCCGCTGCCACTGCGTCTGCCGGCGACGCTGCGCACTTTCCTGCCGGCGCTGGCACTAGCCTTCGTCGCAGCCGAAGCCTGCATCGCGCTCGACACCCCGCTGCCGTGGATGATCGGGCCGCTGTTCTCGACCGCCATCGCCTGCATGCTGGGCGCGCGCCTGGGAGCGCCGGTGCAGGCGCGCGAAGCGGGGCAGTGGGCGATCGGCACCGCCCTCGGTCTTTACTTCAGTGCGCCGGTGCTGGCCGCGCTGGCGCGCAACCTGGCCTGGATCGCGCTGGCGGTCGCCTTCGCGATCTGTCTTGGGATGGCCGCCGGCGCCATGCTGCGCCGCCTGTCCGGCTGCGACGACGCCACCGGTTTCTTCGCGATGGCGGTGGGCGGCGCGTCCGAGATGGCGGTGCAGGCCGAACGCCATGGCGCCGTGGTCGAACGGGTGGCCGCCGCCCACAGCCTGCGCATCATGATGGTGGTCGGCACCATCCCCTTTGCCGTGCGCTGGTGGAGCAGCCATGGCTGGGGCGCCGGCATCGATCCTTTCGTGCCGCTGGCCGCGAACGTGCACATGAAAGGCCTGCTGGTCCTGATCGCAGTGACTTCGTTCGCCGCGTTGCTGCTGAAACGCCTGAAGCTGCCGAACGCCTGGGTGATCGGCCCGCTGCTGGTGGCGCTGGCGCTGACCGCGGCCGGCATCGAGCTTTCGCGCCTGCCGGAGTGGATGATCCGCGCCGGCCAGCTCTTCATCGGCATCTCGCTGGGCACGCGCTTCACCCCGCGCTTCGTGCACACCGCGCCGCGCTACCTGGCCAGCGTGGCCGCCTGCACGGCAGTGACCATGCTGCTGGCCGCCGCCTTCGCGCTCTGCCTGGCCACGCTGACCGGCCTGCACCCGGGAACCATGCTGCTGGCGACTTCGCCGGGCGGCATTGCCGAGATGTCGCTGACGGCGCGCGTGCTGCACCTGGGCGTGCCGGTAGTGACGGCCTTTCACGTGTCGCGCATGGTGGTTGTGGTGCTGGCGATCGGGCCGCTTTATCGGGGCTGGAAGCGGCTGCACTGAGTCTGAACGTGGGCGCTTGATCGGCGACTTCGTGCGGCGTCGCGGCGGAAAGTGAAGCCGAGGGTATCGGAATATGATGCTTATGCTTAACGTGTAGCAACATTCTATGTTCAAGGTGCGGCTTGTGTTGTAGATTGTGGCATCCAAACACACGCCACGATGAAGCACATGAGCCACACGAGCCAGTTTTCCTTGCTGACCCAGCGCCGCTTCGGTCCCTTTTTCTGGACCCAGTTCCTCGGCGCCTTCAACGACAACCTGTTCAAGACCGCGCTGCTGGTCGTGCTGACCTACGACGCGCTGTCCTGGACGACGCTGGCCCCCAGCCTGCTCAACAACCTGATCCCGGGCCTGTTCATCCTGCCCTACGTCGTGTTCTCGGCCACCGCCGGCCAGATCGCGGACAAGGTCGAGAAGGGCAGGCTGGCGCGCTGGGTCAAGCTGCTCGAAATCGTGATCATGTCGGTGGCCGGCATCGGCTGGTACACGCACACCCTGTGGCTGCTGATCGCCGCGGTGGCCGGCATGGGCGTGCACTCGACCCTGTTCGGCCCCGTCAAATACGCCTACCTGCCGCAGCACCTGAAGCCGGAAGAGCTGGTGGGCGGGAATGGCGTGATCGAGATGGGGACCTTCGTCGGCATCCTGCTGGGCGAGGTGATGGGCGCGGTGCTGGCCGGTCATGGCGCCTGGGGCGTGCACATGGTGGCCGTCGGCACCATTGCCGTGGCGGTACTGGGGCTGGCGACCAGCTGGCGCATCCCGGCCTCGCCGGCGCCGGCGCCGGATCTCGCCATCAGCAGGAATCCGGTCGCCGAATCGCTGCGCAACCTGGGCTATTCGCGCCAGAACCGCACCGTGTTCCTGTCCATGCTCGGCAATTCCTGGTTCTGGTTCTACGGCGCGCTGGTGCTGTCGCAGTTCCCGCTCTACGCCAAGGAGTACCTGCACGGCGACCATAGCGTGTTCGTGCTGCTGCTGACCATCTTCTCGCTCGGCATCGGCACCGGCTCGCTGCTGTGCGAAAAGCTCTCGGGCCGCAAGGTCGAGATCGGCCTGGTGCCCTTCGGCGCGATCGGCCTCTCGCTGTTCGGCATCGACCTGTATTTCGCCAGCCAGGCGTATGTGAATACGGCGACCGTGGATTTCCTCGGCCTGCTGCACCAGCATGGCACCTGGCGCATCCTGCTCGACCTGCTGCTGCTGGGCGTGTTCGGCGGCTTCTTCATCGTCCCGCTGTTCGCCCTGATCCAGACCCGCTGCGACCCCAAGCACGTCTCGCGCACCATCGCCGGCATGAACATCCTGAATGCGCTGTTCATGGTGGCCGCGGCCGGCGTCGCCGTGTTCCTGATCGGCCAGGGCTTCACGATTCCGGAGATGTTCCTGACCACGGCCCTGCTGAATGCCGCCGTCGCCATCTACATCTTCTCGCTGGTGCCGGAATTCCTGATGCGCTTCCTGGCCTGGCTGCTGATCCATACCATCCACCGCGTCTCGACCGTGAATGCCGAGCAGATTCCGGAGGAGGGCGCCGCGGTCCTGGTCTGCAATCACGTGAGCTACGTCGACGCGATCGTGATCATGGCCGCCAGCCCGCGCCCGATCCGCTTCGTGATGGACCACCGCATCTTCAGGACGCCGCTGCTCGGCTTCATCTTCCGCACCGCGAAGGCGATCCCGATTGCGCCCGCCAAGGAAGACCCGTGGCTGATGGAGAAGGCCTTCGTCGACATCGCCCAGGCCCTGCACCAAGGCGAGCTGGTTTGCATCTTCCCGGAGGGCAAACTGACCCGCGACGGCGAGATGAACGAATTCCGCGGCGGCATCGCCAAGATCGTCGAGCGCAGCAAGGTGCCGGTGATCCCGATGGCCCTGCGCGGCCTGTGGGGCAGCGTGTTCTCGCGCGACCCGGCCAACGTCTTCGAGCGCTCCTTCGCGCGCGGCTGGCGCTCACGCCTGGCGCTGGCGGTGGGACGGCCGGTGCCGCCGCAGGAGGTCACGCCGGAGGGGCTGTACGAGCAGGTGCTGGCGCTGCGTGGTGAATGGAAGTAACAAAAGGGCTTATCATTTTGTTTGCCTCTGATATAATTGCAGGCTGAGTCGGGGCGTAGCGCAGCCTGGTAGCGTACCTGCATGGGGTGCAGGGGGTCGGAGGTTCGAATCCTCTCGCCCCGACCAATGGAATTGATGAGATTGGCCAGCTTTTTAGCTGGCCTTTTTCATTTGCGGCCCGGTCAGTAAGAATTCAGGGACATTCCCAGAACCAGCACTCGACGGGGAAGCTATGCTCGACATGCTAGGATTGTCTTTTCCACAAAGGATCCGCCATGGGAACGAGTGCTGCCTCCACCGCAAGCTACCGCGAGCACGACATCGCCATCCACCCGTCCGGCCGGCCTGAAGACAGCCTGACGGATGCCTTCATGATCCTGGAGCCGACCACGAATCCGATGTTCACGCGCACCCTGTACGAACATCCCCGCGACCAGATCAAGACCTACGGCACCGAAGACGAGGCCAGGGAAGCCGCCCTGCAGCTGGCGCGCGCCTGGATCGATGCGCGGCTGGACAAGCCGGTCGAATAGGCAGGGACTTCGCCAGAACGGGATCGGCAAACCGTCGCCGATCCACATCAAATGATGAATTCGTGTGCAAATGCTTTTAACGGTTTGCAACGTTTTGGTTTAGAATCCTTCCTTCACGTCTATAGACTTCCCCATGGCACGTCCTCGAATGAACAAGCCCCGCCTGCGGCCCATCGCCAGCGGCATCGCCCTTTCCCTGTTCGTGATGCACGCCCACGCCGAGCAGCCCAACCCGGGCCCGCAGGACATCGCCGACCTCAGCCTCGAAGAGCTGGCCAACGTGCAGGTCACCTCGGTGTCCAAGCGCCCCGAGTCGCTGTCGAATGCGGCATCGTCGATCTTCGTGATCAGCGGCACCGACATCCACCGCTCCGGCGTCACCACGCTGCCCGAGGCGCTGCGCCTGGCGCCGAACCTGGAAGTGGCGCGCGTCGATGCGCGTAATTATTCGGTCACGTCGCGCGGTTTCAGCAGCCCCTTCGAGAACAAGCTGCTGGTGCTGATCGACGGCCGCACCGTGTATTCGCCGCTGTTCTCGGGCGTCTACTGGGACGTGCAGGACGTCGTGCTGGAAGACGTCGACCGCATCGAAGTGATCAGCGGTCCAGGCGCTACCATGTGGGGCGCGAACGCCGTCAACGGTGTCATCAACATCATCACCAAGTCGGCCGCGGCGACCCAGGGCACGCTGCTCAGCGCCACCTGGGGCAAGGATGAACGCAACGGCGCGGTGCGCTACGGCGGCGCGCTGGGCAAGGGCGGGAACTACCGCGTGTACGCCAAGTACGCGGACAACGACGACCTGCGCAACGAGAACGGCGGCACCGTGCTCACCGGCTGGCACCGCCAGCAGGCGGGCTTCCGCACCGACTGGGGCAATGAAACCCGCAACCTGACGGTGCAGGGCGACGTCGTCGACGGCAAGCTGCACCAGGCCGGCACCGCCGACATCCAGGTGAGCGGCGCCAACCTGCTAGGCCGCCTGAACCAGACCTTCGCAGGCGGCTCCACCGCGACTCTGCAGATGTACTGGGACCATACCGAGCGCGATCAGCCGCTGGCCTTCGTCGAGCATCTCGACACGCTCGACCTGCAGCTGCAGCATGCCGTCGACCTGGGCGACAGCAACCGCCTGGTGTGGGGCGGCGGCTACCGCTGGGGCCATGACCGCGTGCAGAACGGTCCGGCCTTCGGCTTCCTGCCGGGCACCATGAACCTGCACTGGGCCAACCTGTTCGCGCAGGATGAATTCGCGCTGCGCGAGAACCTGCGCCTGACCGCGGGCCTGAAGTTCGAGGACAACAACTACACCGGGGTGGAGGTGCTGCCGACCCTGCGCCTGGCCTGGAATCCGAAGCCGTCGACGCTGGTATGGGGCTCGCTGTCGCGCTCCGTGCGCGCGCCCTCGCGCATCGACCGCGACCTGTATTCGCCCACCGTGCCGGCCGTCGTGAATGGCGTGCCGCAGTACGGCATCGCCGGCGGCCCGGACTTCGAGTCCGAAGTCGCCAACGTGTTCGAACTCGGCTACCG
Organism: Massilia sp. Bi118; assembly: GCF_918697865.1. GTDB lineage: Bacteria > Pseudomonadota > Gammaproteobacteria > Burkholderiales > Burkholderiaceae_D > Telluria. The sequence goes on from NZ_CAKKMV010000007.1 coordinate 259,032, forward strand.
TGCGCAGCCGATGGCAACGCTGTCGTATTCGGCCACCGCCTTCTTCGGCCGCTACGACAAGCTGCGCACCCTGGAGCCGAACCCGAACGGCACCGGTTCCGTGTTCCGCAATTTCGCCCACGGCGACACGCGCGGCATCGAAGCCTGGGCCACCTGGCAGGCGACGAAGAACTGGCGCCTGATGGGCGGCGGCGTGGTGCAGCGCGTCGACACGGCCGCCAACCCCGGCAGCCGCGACAGCACCGGCGCGACCGGCCTCGCCACCAGCGATCCGAGCCACTACTGGATGCTGCGCTCCTCGCACGACTTGGCGGAAGGGCAGGAGCTGGACTTCACGCTGCGTTACGTCGGCGCGCTGGAAAAACCGGTCGTGCCTTCGTACACGGCGCTCGACCTGCGTTACGGCTGGCGGATCCGCAAGGGCCTGGAGCTGTCGCTGATCGGGCGTAACCTGCTCGATCCGAAGCACGCCGAAGCCGGCGCCGCGGGAGGACGACATGCCTACGAACGCGCTGCGCTGCTCAAACTGGTCTGGACTTTATAAGATGACCCGCCCGCGCCATCGCCAGCGGTTTGGCGCCGCGCTCCTGGCCTTCCTGCTCGGCGCCGCCGCGCTGGCGCCCGCCGTGCCCGCAGTGGCGGCCGGCGCCCAGATCGCGGCCAGCGAGGAGCGGGTGCAGGCCGCGTACCTGCACAAGTTCCTGAACTATGCCGACTGGCCGCCCGCCTCCTTCCCGCAGGCCGATACGCCTTACGTGATCGGCGTCGCCGGCGACGATGCGGTGGCCGACGAACTGGCGCGCATCGCCGCCGGGCGCAGCGTCAACAACCGTGGCGTCATCGTCAAGCGCCTGCTGCCGGGCGATACCGTGAACGACCTGCACATGCTCTACGTCGGCCGCAACGAGCGCGCCAGGCTGGGACAATGGCTGCGCCAGGCGAAGGGCCGGGCCATCCTGACCGTCAGCGCCGCCGACGGCGCGCTGGAGCAGGGCAGCATCATCAATTTCCGGACCGTCGACGAGCGGGTCCGGTTCGAAGTCTCCGTCGATATGGCCGAGCAGAGCGGACTGCGCCTGAATTCGCGCCTGTTCAGTGTGGCCACGAAGGTGGTGAAAGGGAATCATTGAGTATGTTTGGCGCCGTTAAACAATCGATCTCGCGCAAGCTGGTGCTGGGCGTGCTGATGACCACCCTGAGCGCGCTGCTGGTGGCCTGCGCCACGATGCTGGTGCTCGACATCCGCAATTACCAGACTGGCTGGGCCGACGACCTGCGCGCGCAGGCAGACATCCTCGCCACGGTCACGCAGCCGGCCCTCGAATTCAACGATTCGAAAGTGGCCCAGGAAAACCTGCTGCAGCTGCGCGCCAGGCCGCTGATCGTCACCGCGGCCATCTACCGGCCGGACGGTTCGCTGTTCGCCTGGTACTCGAAAACGCCGGAGGACGCGCGCAAGCTGCCGAAAGCCCTGCCGCACGAAGGCCGCACCATAGCCGGCGGCGAGATCGCCGTGGCCGTCAGGATGCTGCGCAACGGCGAGACCGCCGGCATCGCCTATGTCGAGGCCGAATATCCGCTGATGGCCCAGGTCAAGCGTTACCTGAGCATCCTCGGTGCGGTGCTGGTGGGCAGCCTGCTGATCGCCATGCTGATGTCCAGCTGGCTGCAGGCCGCCATCATCAAGCCGGTGCTGGCGCTGACCGAAGCCGTCGACCAGGTGATCCGCCGCCGCGACTTTTCGATGCGCGTACCGAAGACCACCGAGGACGAAGTCGGGGTGCTGGTCGACGCCTTCAACGGCATGCTCGGCGAAGTCGGCGAGCGCGCCAAGGCGCTGGAAGCCTCGCACGTGCAGATGCAGCACGAGATGGAGGAGCGCATCGCCGCCGAGGAAGCCGTGCGTGAGCTGAACAATTCGCTGGAAGCGCGCATCCGCGAGCGCACCGCCGAGCTGGAAAAGACCCACGCCCAACTGCGCCAGTCGCAAAAGCTCGAGGCGATCGGCCAGTTGACCGGCGGCGTCGCGCACGACTTCAACAACGTCCTGCAAGTCATCGCCGGCAACCTGCAGCTGCTGCAGATGTCCCTGGCGGGCAATCCGGAAGCGCAGCGCCGCCTGGAATCGGCCGCCTTCGCGGCCGACCGCGGCGCCAAGCTGTCGTCGCAGCTGCTGGCCTTCGCGCGCCGCCATCCGCTGCAGCCGGTGGCCACCAACATCGGCCGCGTCCTGCGCGGCATGGACGACCTGCTGCGCCGCGCGCTGGGCGAATCGGTGCAGATCGAGACGGTGGTCGCCGGCGGCCTGTGGACCACCATGGCCGACCCGCACCAGCTGGAAAACGTGATCCTCAACCTCGCCATCAACGCGCGCGACGCAATGAAGGGCGACGGCCGCCTCACGCTCGAACTGAATAACGCCATGCTGGACGATAACTACGTGCTGCACGAGCCGGAAGTGGCGGCCGGCCAGTACGTGATGCTGGCGATCTCGGACACCGGCTGCGGCATGCCGCCGGACGTCGTCGCGCGCGCCTTCGAGCCCTTCTTCACCACCAAGCGCGAAGGCGAGGGAACGGGCCTGGGCCTGTCGATGGCCTACGGCTTCGTCAAGCAGAGCGGTGGCCACATCCGCATCTACAGCGAAGTGGGCAGCGGCACCACCATCAAGATCTACCTGCCGCGCTCGATGCAGCCGGAAGTCGAGCTGCCCAACCTGCGCAATGCGCCGGTGCTGGGCGGCAGCGAGACCATCCTGGTGGTCGAGGACGACCTGGCGGTGCAGGCCACCGTGGTCGACATGCTGCAGGGCCTCGGCTACCGCGTGCTGAAGGCGAGCGACGGCCAGGGCGCGCTGACCATCCTGCAAAGCGGGATCCCGGTCGACATGCTGTTCACCGACGTCGTCATGCCGGGCCCGGTGCGCAGCATCGAGGTGGCGCGCCAGGCCAAGCAGATGTTCCCGTCCATCGAAGTGCTGTTCACCTCGGGCTATACCCAGAACGCCATCGTGCACGGCGGCCGTCTCGATCCGGGCGTGGAGCTGATCAGCAAGCCTTACCGCCGCGACGAGCTGGCGCGCAAGATCCGCCAGCTGCTCACGGCGCGCAAGGAGGCGAGCGCGATTGTGCCCGCATCTGTGCCTGCATCTGCACCTGCACCTACGCCGGTGCAGGCCGCTGAAAATGGCGAGGCGGCGCTGCCGGTGGCGGAAGTGCCGCTGTCCATCCTGGTGGTCGAGGACAACCAGGACGCGCGCAGCATGCTGTCCGAACTGCTGCTGATCCTCGGCCACGGCGTCGAAGGCGTGGGCAGCGCCGAGCAGGCGCTCGAGCTGCTGGCGCAGAAGGAATTCGACGTGCTGCTGACAGACCATTCGCTGCCCGGCATGTCGGGCCTGGAGCTGGCGCGCATCGTGGCGGCCCGTGACAGCACCATGAAGATCATCTTCTCGTCGGGCTACGGCGCACCGGAGTCCACCGGTCTCGAGGTCAAGCCGCTGTTCCTGCCGAAGCCTTTCACGCTGGCCGCGTTGCAGTCGCTGCTCGAAGAGGCCAGCAGCGTTTAAGGTACTGCCTGACCGAGTTCGTCGATGATGCCGCACAGCCGGTTGGTAGCGACCGGCTTCACCAGGTGCAGGTCGAAACCGGCTTCCAGCGCCCGGTTCTGGTCCTTCACCAGGCCGTAGCCGGTCAGCGCGATCAGCTTGATGCCGCTGGTGGCCGGGGCCCCGCGCAGGCGCCGCGCGACCTCGTAGCCGTCTATCCCCGGCAGGCCGATGTCGACCAGCGCGACCTGCGGCGGATTCGCCAGCGCCGCTTCGATGCCGCGGATGCCGTCGCCGGCCTGGCGCACCTCGTAGCCCTGGGCGCGCAGCGCGAGCGCCATCATTTCGCGGCCGTCGTCGTTATCGTCGATCAGCAGGAGGCTCGGCCTGACGCCGGGCGCCTTTACCTGGCGCGCGGGCTGCGCCGTCTCGGCCGGCTCGATCGCCGGCAGGCGCACCGTGAAGACGCTTCCCTGTCCGCTGCCCTCGCTGCTGACGGCAATGGCGCCGCCATGCAGTTCCACCATCCGCCGCACCAGCGACAAACCGATGCCCAAGCCGCCCTGCGAGCGGTCGAGTGCACTGGACACCTGCATGAAGATGTCGAACACCTGCGGCAGCAGATCGGTATCGATGCCGATGCCGTTGTCCTGGACCACCACCACCGCCTCGCCGCCGACCCGCTTGACCGAGACATCGATGGCGCCGCCCGGCGGCGTGTACTTCAGCGCGTTCTCGACCAGGTTCGAAATCACCTGCTCGAGGCGGGCCGGATCGCCGTCCACCCAGACCGCCTCAAGCTGTTCGCCGAGCGTGTGGAGTTCGGCGCGCCCGGTCGCGCGGTAGGTCGCGAGGCAGGTCTCGACCAGCTTGCCCAGGTCGAGCGGGCGGCGCGCCAGCACCACCTTGCCCGACATCGCGCGCGACAGGTCGAGCAGGTCGTCGACGATGGCGCTCAGCTGCCTGGTCTGGCGCTGGACGATGCTGCGCGCGCGCAGGGCGATTTCGGTCGTGATGGCCGGCATCCCCAGCAGCGAGGCCGCGCTGCTGATCGCGGACAGCGAATTGCGCAGCTCATGCCCCAGCATCGCCAGGAATTCGTCCTTGGCATGGCTGGCGCGCTCGACGGCGTGGCGCTCTTCCATCTCCTGGGTCAGCCGCTCGTTGATGTCGACCAGTTCCTGGGTATGCTGGCCGAGCGCGGCGGTCTGGCGGCGCAGCTCTTCGTTCTTCTGCGCCATGGCGACGAACACCGACACCTTGGCGCGCATGATCTGCGGGATCACCGGCGTGAAGATGAAGTCGGCCGCGCCGCGCTGGTAGGCCTGCAGGCGCGCGACCTCGTCGGCCTGGTAAGCCGTGATGAAGATGATGGGGATTTCCGCAGCGCGCGGGTGCTGCTGGATCGCCTCGGCGGTCTCGAAGCCGTTCATGCCCGGCATGTTCACGTCGAGCAGGATCACGGCGAAGTCGTGCAGCAGCACCTGGCGCAAGGCCTCCTGCCCGGAGCGGGCGCTGACGACCGTGTAGTTCAGTTCCTCGGCCCAGAGATCGAGCAGGCTGGACAGCGCCAGGAGGCTGGCATGGTCGTCGTTGACGACCAAAATCCCGGGACGCTCGAATGGGGGCACCTTGTCTCCGTCACGTATTTATCGATGTTGGTCTCCCAGCATAACAAAGTTGCGGCAAAGCATGCGATTCGATTCGCTAAAACGGCGGCGCTTCCTCAGGCTCGGGCGGCATGTGGTCCAGGTCGACCTCGATCGTCTCCAGACCAGCGAGCTCTGCGCCTTCGACCAGCGCCTGGGCCTGGAAGGCCGCGTGCGCGCGCACGCCGTGCAGCTGTGGCGCCGCCAGCAGCACCGGCAGGGCAGGGAACCAGGGCTGCAGCCGCGCCAGCAGCGCATCGCCCATGCCGGGCACGACCCAGGCCGGGGGCGGGAAGGCCACCGCCACCCGCACGCCTTTCAGCACCGTCAGCGCGACCCGGATCTTCATCTCAGATCCGGTCGCTTTCCTTGCGCACCACGCGCCCGATCACCAGGCATTCGGCGCCCTTGCACAGCTTGCGGTGGTAGCGGCGCTGGTCCGGATTGTCCGAGGTCAGCCACCACTGGCCGGCGTCGCGCACGAGACGCTTGACCACCGCTTCGCCCTCGTAGTTGAAGGCGTAGACGGCGCCGTCGACCGGCTTGGTGTCCCGCGTGTTGACGATCACGATGTCATCCTCGAACAGCGAGGGTTCCATGCTCTCGCCCTTGACCAGGATGGCGATCAGGTGCTCGGCGCGCAGCTGGTGGCGCTCGATCCAGGAGCGGCGCAGGCCCAGGGTGCCGCCTTCGCGCTGCTCGGGCTCGGTCTGGAAGCCGGTGATGCCGGCGGACAGGCGCAGCTTGACCATCTGGATCTGGACGAAGTCGGCGTCGTCGTTGGCGGCGGCGCGCACCGGCATCGCATCCGGGACCCCGTGCAGGGGCGCATGGTGGCGGTCGCCCTCGCCGGTCATCAGCCAGATGTGGGAGATCCCGAGCTCGCGCTCGAGGTTCAGGGCGTAGCGGATATCCATCGACTTGATCTTCCCGGTCAGCCACTGGTTGACCACGCTCTTCGAGGCGCCGGAGGCTTTGACCAGGCCGGTCTGGCCGCGCTCGCCTTCGAGCTCGGGCAGGTCGTGATGGATGACGTTCAGGCGTTCTGCCAGGGAGTTCATGTTTAGCATCCTAAACTCGATTGGTGTAGTGTTCTTGACTAAGATCAGTTTAGAGTTCTATACTCGTTTCGAATACTAAACCTTTACAGGCCAATAATCAACGTTGGAGACACACCATGATCGCGATCCTGTTCCTGAAGCTCGCCGCCGTTCCGTTTGCCGCCGGCCTGGCGGCGACCGGCCTCGGCTTCCTGTTCCTGTGGCCGAAGTCGGGACGCGAGGCGGCTGCGCGCTTCGTCTGCACACTGCTGGCCTGTACGGTGGCGGGGCCGATCCTCGCCATCGCCGCCTACTGCTGGTGGCCGGCCCTGTTCGCGTCGAGCGGGCAGTTCGCGATCCTGGCCGGCGGGCCGGCCGAACTTGGCGTGCTGATGGTGGCTGCGCCTTTCCTGGTGCTGGCGGGCTTGCCGGCCTGGTGGATCGTCGGCGCGGTGCTGCTGTGGTTCGAGCGGCGCCGCAGCAAGGACATCGCCGAGATCGCGCACGACGCCGCCGAGGCCGTGCGCCAGGTGCGCGAGACCCTGTGAGTCAGGCCAGGCAGCGCGTCTCGGCTTGCGCCTCCAGCAGTTCCAGCACGGCCTCCGCCACCCGCTCCGGCGCCACGCCGGTCAGGCACTGGTGGTGGCCGGCCGGGCAGGTGCTCTTGAAGCAGAAGCGGCAGGGCACATCCTGGAACAGCACCCGGCTGCGCACCTGCCAGGGCGTGTGCTGGGGATTCGTCAGCGCATACAGGTCGACCACCGGCGTGCCGACCGCGGCCGCCACATGCGCCGGGCCGCTGTTGTTGGTGAGGGCGACGGCCGCCAGGCGCAGCGCGGCGCCCAGCTCGCCCAGGCTCAACTCGCCGGCCAGTACATGCACGGGCACGCCGCAGCCGGCGCGGATCTCCGCGATCGTGGCGGCCTCTGGCGCGCCGCCCACGATCAAGACAGGCAGGCCGCTCCGCCGTACCAGAAGCTCGAGCGCACGCGCCCAGTGGCCCGCGGGATAGCGGCGCGAAGCCGCGCTGGCGCCCGGATGCAGCAGCAGCCATGGCCGGTCGGCATCGATGCCCAGACGCAGCAGGCGCGCGCGCATCGCGGCCAGGTCGGCGTTACGCAGCGCGAAGGACAGCGGCTGCTTCGCTCCCGCCGGCGGCGCCGCCCCGGCGCGCCGCACCAGCGCCAGCTGGCGCTGGACCTCGTGGCGCACCAAAAGCTTCGGCTCCGGCTCCTCGACCCAGTCGGTGAGCAGGTGGTAGGGATTCTCGCGGCAGTGGGCCAGCCGCAGCGGGATCCCGGCCAGCCAGCACAGGGTGGCCGCGGGCAGGGCGCTTTGCGTATAGGTCGTGAACACGACGGCGGCGTCGAAGCGGCGCGCGGCCAGGCTGGCCGCCAGCGCGAACAGGTCGTCGGGCCGGGACGGCTGCGCCGCCTTCATCCAGGGCGCCGCGTGCACGATCGCATCGTCGAGTTCGGGGATGAAGGGCGCGGCGGCGGCCCCCGAGCGCGAGCTCAACAGGGTCAGGCTGCGGCCAGGAACGGCATCGCGCAGAGCCCGCAGCGCCGGCGTGCACATCAGGACGTCGCCGAGGGCGTCCAGGCGCACGCACAGGATGCGGCGCGCCTCCGCCCACGCCGGTTTCATGTCAGCCCTCATGCCATGTCCCCATGGCTGGCGATCAGTACCGCTGCGGCATACAGGTCGGGCGCCATGCGGGTCGGGATGCGGCGCGGTCCCAACCGCCATTCGGTCTCGTTGCCGTTATCGATCAGCATGGTGCGGCAGCCGGCGCGGTTGCCGGCTTCGACGTCGTGCAGGATGTCGCCAACCATCCAGGACGAGCGCAGGTCGATGCCATGGTCGCGCGCCGCCTGCAGCAGCATGCCGGGCATGGGCTTGCGGCAGTGGCAGTCGCAGGCATAGGCGCCGACGCTGCCGTCCGGATGGTGCGGGCAATAATAAAAGCCGTCCAGCGTGAGGTGTTCGCGGAACAGCAGGTCCTGCAGGCGGTCGTGGACGGTCTCCATGGCGCCTTCGCCGAAGCGGCCAAAGGCGATCCCGGCCTGGTTGCTGACCACGAACAGCCGGTAGTCGAGCCGCGACAGCAGGCGCAGGGCCGGGCCGGCGCCGTTGCACAGGGTGATGCGTTGCGGCTCGACGTTGTACGGCAGGTCGTCGACCAGGGTGCCGTCCTTGTCCAGGAAGACCGCTTTCATGGCCAGGACGTCTCCCGCACCGGCAGCACGGTCAGCTCCGCCACCACGCTCGCGCGCGGCAGCAGCAGCGCCCCGAGGATGGCCTGCGCCACGTCCGCGGGGTCCTGCAGCACGTTCGGGTCGAGCTCGGGAAAGCGGTCCAGCAGGAAAGGCGTGCGCATGCCGCCGGCCACCACGGCGGTGACGCGGATGCCGTGCGGGCGCAGCTCGGCGTGCAGGGCGTGCGACAGGCCGAGCAGGCCCCACTTGCTGGCGTGGTAGGCGCTGGCGTTGGGCCAGGCGCGCTTGGCGGCGGTGGAAGCGATGTTGACGATGTCGCCCGAGCCCTGGCGGCGCATGTGCAGGGCCGCGTACTTCGACAGCAGGAAGGGACCGTTCAGGTTGGTGCCGATCACGCGCAGCCAGTCCTCCTCGCTCAGTTCGTCGATCGGCAGGGTGACGTCGGTGCCGGCGTTGTTGACCAGGATGTCGAGGCTGCCCATGCGGTCGAGGGTGCGCTCGATGGCATCAAAGGCCTGGGCCGGGTCGCTGACGTCGAGTCCGGCGGCATCCGCGCGCACGCCGTGGGCGCGCAGGCGCGGCAGCAGGTCGTGCAGGGCGGCGGGACGGATGTCGGCCGCGATGATGTCGGCGCCGGCGGCGGCCAGCGCATCGGCCAGGGCAGCGCCGAGGCCGCTGGCGGCGCCGGTGATGAAGGCGGTCTTGCCGCGCAGGGCGCCTGAGGAAGTGGGGAAGGACTGTTCGGTCATGGTGACTCCTGGGCTTGGTTCAGAGTGGTGGCGCGCGCCTGCGCGTCGGCCAGCACGGCGGCGTAGACCGCCGCGACCTGCTGGGCGACGCTGCGCCAGGTGTAATGGCGGTAGGCCCGCCGCAGGCCGGCCTCGCCCATGCTGCGGGCGAGCAGGGGATTGCGCTGCAGCGTGGCGAGGCGTTCGGCCACCGCCTGCGGATCGCGCGAGGGCACCAGGAAACCGGTGGTGCCGTCGACGACCGTGCTCTTGATGCCGCCGACTTCGGCGCCGACCACCGGCCGCGCGCAGGCCATCGCCTCCACCGGGGTGATGCCGAAGGGTTCATACCAGGGCGTGGTCACGAACACGTCGGCGGCGCTGTACCAGGTGCGCAGCTCGGCGCGCGGCTTCTGGCCGACGAAGTGCACGTGCCCGAGGACGCCGAGCCGCGCCGCCAGCGCCCGCAGGCGCGCCATCTCGGAGCCATCGCGTCCACCCGCATGCATGTCGCCGCCGACCACCAGCAGCTGGGCGTCGATGCCGTGCTGGCTGTGCAGAAGGGCGAGTGCCTGGATGACCGTGTCCACGCCCTTGCGCGGCACCATCCGGCCCAGCTGCAGCACGGTGAAGCGGCCGGGCGCCAGGCCCAGCTGCCTGCGCGCCTCCTGCTGGTCCTGCGGCCACAGTTCGGCCGGATCGAAGCCGCAGGGCGCGACCGCGATGCGCGCGGGGCTGGCGCCGTACAGCTGCTCCATGTCCAGCCGGTCCTGGGCGCATTCGGCGATGATGCGGTCGGCCTGCTGCATGAGGAGGGTCTCGATGCGCATGCGCGCCGGCGGGAAGGCGTCGTCCGGGCCCTGGGCCAGGCGGCGCACCTGGCCGAGCGCATGGAAGGTGATCACGAAGGGGATGCCGAGCATCTGCCTGAGGTGCTGGGCCACCATGCCGGACATGAAGAAGTTGGCATGCACGACGTCGTACAGGGCCGGCTGGTGGCGCGCAAAACGGGTCGTGAAGCGCGCAAAGGCCTGCACGTGGGGCAGCAGCTGTTCCTTGGGCACGTGGTGGGCCGGGCCGGCCGGCACGTTGATCACGCGGATGTTGTCGCGCCAGCGCACCAGCTGCTTCTGACCGATGGCGTCGCGCCGCGTGAACACGTCCACCAGGTGGCCGTCCATCGCCAGTTCGCGCGCCAGGTGGGCCACGTAGACGTTCTGGCCGCCGCAGTCGATGCTGCCCGGGGAGGCCAGCGGCGAGGCGTGGTCGCTGATGAGGGCGATGCGCTTCATGCGTGGAGCGTCGTCGAGTTTCATGGGGCGTCCTGGCTGGTGACGTGGCGCAGCGCGGCGTCCCAGTCGGCGCTGAAACGGGCGATGGAAAAGCGCTCGAGCGCGGTGCGGCGCGCGCCTTCACCGAGGCGGCGCGCCAGTTCGGGCTCGGCCAGCAGCGCGCGCATGCAGGGCGCCAGCTCGCGCGCATCGGTGACGGCATAGCCCGACCTGCCGTGCTCGATGACGGTGGCCATTTCGGTGGTGGCGAGAGCCACGACCGGCACCCCGGCCATCATGCCTTCCAGCGTGGACAGGCTCAGGCTGGAGTAGCGGACCGGGCTGAACAGGAAGCGGTAGCGCGCGGCGAAGGCCGGTAGCGCGGGGTGGTCGATCTCGCCCAGGCCGCCCAGCTCCGCGGCGCCCATGCCGAGCAGGTCGAGCGGCAGTTCGGCGCGCAGTGCGGCGAACAGATCGGCTCCCATGCGCCGGCCGCGCCGCGCCAGGTGGTTGGTGACCGTCAGGCCGCGCTCGAGCTCGCCGCTATAGCGGACCCCGGGCGGGATTGCGACGCCGTGCTCGATGACGCGGGTGGGCGTGCGCCCGCTGTCCCACATCAGCGCATTGAAGGGCGTGACGTGGACCAGCAGCACGCCCGGATCGTCGACCAGGTGGCGGGTATCGGTGGGCCAGGCCTGGCGTGGCATGGCGCCGCCGGTGACGGCGATGCCGGGCGGATCATGCTCGAGGTAGATGCGGGGCAGGGCGCGCTGGGCCAGGGTGAGGAATTCGTACTGGTCCTTTTCCCAATGGTGGTCTTCCTGGAACAGGATGCAGTCGAATTCGCGTTCGTGCGCCTGCCCGGCCGGCAGGTCGTGGACGTTGGGGCCGAAGGGGAAGGGACCGCAGCGCCCGCCGTAGCCGGGCGGCCGGCCGGGCTTGGCCAGCACGTGGAAGTCGTGCGGAACATGGGACAGGTAATACAGGTAGCTGCCGTGCGTGTGCCAGGTCAGGATGTTCAGGCGGCGCATGGCCTCCCCCCGTATGAATGATGTGACGGGTTCGACCGGGGCGGGAATGGCAGGGTTCCCTTGCAGCGGGAATGCCTGAATCTGCGTCAAGTAGAAAAAGAAAAACGCGCCGGTGGGCGGCGCGTTCGTTCAGGGGCTCAGGTTTTCAAGGCTTGCGCTTGAAGCCGGTGTCGTCGTCCATGTTCTGGTCGCCGGACAGCTTGTTGGCGTAGCCGGGGCTGCGCGGGTAGCCGCCGGCGGCGTCGTTCGACTCGTGCGCAGGCGGTCCGCCCTCGGCGGCGCCGGCGCCGGTCTGCGAGCCGGCGCGGTCGGTGCTGCCGGCCGCGTTGCGGGCGCCGCTGTTGCCCGGCGAGCGCGGCAGGCCGCCGGCCGCGTCGTTCGATTCGTGCACGCCGCCGATGCTGGCGGCCTGGTTCGCCATCGATCCCGAGCCGGACACGCCGAGCTGGGTGTTGCCCCGCTGGGCTTCCTGGCCGTTACCCTGCGATCCGCTCAGCGGGCCGCGCATGCCGCCGCCATTGCGGGTCGAGTTGTCGGACACGTACAGGCTGCTCCCCTGCTGCCGGTTGCCGGTCGCGGATCCGGCGTTCAGGCTGGTCGGCGCGCTCTGCGGACCGTGCATGCCGCCGCCGCTGGTGCCGCCCTGGCTGGCGGATTGCATGCTGCCGGTGCCATGGTTCGGGCCCAGCGAGCCGCCCTGCAGATCGGGCTGGTTCGGGTTCTGCGAACCCATCTGGCCGCGCACCACGTCGCGGTGCATGTCGTGTCCCTCGGTCACGTTCACGCCGGAATCATGAGAACGGTGACCGATGGGCTGTTCGAGCAGGCCGTAGGCGCCGGACTTCTGTTCCATCTGGCGCTGGTGGCTGTCGGTGATGCCTTGCACGGCGCCGGAGCCGCCGCTCATCTGGGTCTGCATGGAGCCGCCCGGCGTCTGCGACTGGTTGCCGCCGTCCTCGCGGCCCCCCATACCGCCGGGCTGTGCGCCCGGGCCGGCGCCGGACTGCTGCGTGCCCATGGTGTCGATGCCCTGGTTGCCCTGCTGCTGGGCGCCCAGGCCTTGCGGATAGGTGTGGTCGAGCGGTCCGTCGTCCGCGGTCTTGCCCTTGGAACCGGGCGTCCATTTTTCGTTGGCGACGTTATTCGTCTGGTTGTTGACTTCGCTGCGTTGGTTCGCATCCATGGTCGTCTCCTTTCAACTGGAACGATGCATTCTTATAAAGATAATGCGCGCCGGAGGCCAAGTTCAGTATAGGAAGAGACAGCGGGTGATTGTAGGACTAATACTGACGACTGCCTTTCTTGACAATTTACTACCGGAAGTAACTTTCGGCTGTGCATTTTCTGTCTCACATTGTCCTACAAAGTCATCTGAAAACGTCCTATAGCCTCATCCATCTCGCATGCCTAAGATGATTCCGACCGGCGCTCATCGGTGTCTGCCGAGAGCGTCGGAATCGGCCTGCCGCAGGACGCGGCGGTTTTTAGAGCAAAGAGGAGAGAGCACCATGGCTTCAAACAACCAGGGCAACAAACAGAGTGGCGGTACGAAAAACCGCGGTTTTGCGTCGATGGATCCTGAACGTCAGCGCGAAATCGCCAGCCAGGGCGGCAAGGCCGCTCACCAGAAGGGCACGGCGCATGAGTTCACTTCGGAAGAGGCTCGCCGCGCAGGCAGCATGAGCCATGGCAACCGCCAGTCGGCATCGGGCGGATCGTCGCGCGGCGGCTCGCGCGGCAACAAACAGTAAGCAGCTTTGGCAGGGCGGTGGCGGCGCCGTCCCTTCCGGGCACAAAATCGGGGAGCCAGGCTCCCCGTTTTGTTTTTCTTTCACACAATTCGCGTATGGGATAAGGTAGAATCGCTGCGCCTTTTTGTCCATTCTCATAGGAGTTGTCGTGAAAACTGCGGTCATTCGTCAAGTCAAGAGCATGAGCATGTCGTGCGACCGGGTCGGTAATCTCTTGCTCGCCAAGTTTTCGGCACAGGGTGCGAATGACGCCTGTTTCGTCATCCCGGCCTCGATCGTGTTCTTCCTCATCAAGAACCTCCCGGTCAACCAGGATCCGACCCTGCAGCCGCCGCCGGCCGGTCCGCAAATCACCCAGTGGGACTGGGATGCGAACGTTCCGCGCGCATTGACGGTCAATTGCAAGGTCCAGCCGGGCAAGATCAGCATGACCTTCAACCTCGACATCAAGCCCGACCTGACCCTGGTCCTCGACCGCAGCAACGTCGAACTGATGCGCCAGATCCTGATCGCCTACAGCCAGGACCTGATCGACCTCGACCAATAAAGGAGCGGCCATGCCCATCAAGATCAGCCAGTATTTCGACTCCGGCGCCATCGACGTGGTCAGCGCCGAGAGCCCGTCGAAGATCGACCTGAACCTGCGTAAGGATTCGCACGCCGACATCCACCAGTGGTTCCACTTCCGCCTGCAGGGCGCGCGCGGCCAGGCCTGCACGATCCGCTTCCTGAACGCCGGCCAGGCCACTTATCCGAAGGGTTTCGAGGGCTACCAGGCGGTCGCCAGCTACGACACCGAGAACTGGTTCCGCGTGCCGACCAGTTTCGACGGCCAGGTGATGAGCATCAACCACACGCCTGAGCTCGACAGCATCTATTACGCCTATTTCGAGCCCTACACCTGGGAGCGCCACCTGCGCCTGCTGGGCGAAGTGGCCGAGAACCCGATCGCGCGCGTGCACGACATCGGCACCACGGTCGACGGCCGCGACATGAATCTGGTGGTGGTCGGCAATCCGCAGGCCGAGAAGAAGATCTGGGTCATCGCCCGCCAGCACCCGGGCGAGACGATGGCCGAGTGGTTCGTCGAGGGCATGATGGATGCGCTGCTCGACAACTCGAACCCGGTCTCGCGCAAGCTGCTGCAGCGCGCCGTGTTCTACATCGTGCCGAACATGAACCCGGACGGCTCGGTGCGCGGCAATCTGCGCACCAACGCGGCCGGCGCCAACCTGAACCGCGAGTGGATGACGCCGTCGGAAGAGCGCAGCCCGGAAGTCCTGTGCGTAAAGCGCAAGATCGAGGAAACCGGCGTCGACATGTTCTTCGACATCCACGGCGACGAAGCGCTGCCCTACAACTTCGTGGCCGGCAGCGAGATGCTGCAGGACTTCACGCCGCAGCGCCTGGCCGCGCAGAACGCCTTCGTCGAGCGCTACATGGCGTCCAGCCCGGACTTCCAGAACGTCTACGGCTATGCCGCCTCGAAGTACAACGAAGAACTGCTGACCCTGGCTTCGAAGTACATCGGCCACACCTACAAGTGCCTGTCGCTGACCCTGGAGATGCCCTTCAAGGACAACGCCAACCTGCCGGACAGCTATGTCGGCTGGAACGGCGCGCGCAGCGCGGCGCTGGGTGCGGCGATGCTGCAGCCCATCCTGCTGTCGCTGGACGACTGAAGCGACTGAATAGGAGCGGGGGAGAATCATGGGCATCGAAATCGAGCGCAAGTTCCTCCTCAAGGGCGACGGCTGGCGCGGGCTGGGCCAGCCGACCCTGATGCGCCAGGGCTACCTGGTAGCTGACCCGGTGCGCACCGTGCGCGTGCGCATCGAGGGCGAGCGCGCCCTCATCACCATCAAGAGCAAGAGCACGGGGGCATCCCGCGGCGAATGGGAATACGAGATTCCCGTGCCGGACGCCGCCGAGCTGTTGGAGGGCCTGTGCGAGCAGCCGCTGGTCGAGAAAACGCGCCACCGCATAGCGCATGCCGGGCACACCTGGGAAGTCGATGAATTCGAGGGCGAGAATGCCGGCCTGGTCGTCGCCGAGATCGAGCTGGGCTCCGAAGACGAGGCCTTCGAGAAGCCCGACTGGATAGGCCAGGAAGTGACGGGCGAGAAGCGTTACTACAATTCCAGCCTGATCCGGCTGCCATACTCCAGGTGGAACGACAAAACATGATGCGTGTTACGCGCCGTACCGTCCTCTCGCTGACGTTCTCTCTTCCCCTGGCTTTCCTGGCCGCTCCCGTCTTCTCCGCTCCCGCCGCTTACTTCCCGCCCGCCGGTTCCTGGGCCCATAAATCGCCGGCATCGCTGGGCATGGACCCGGCGAAACTGCTTGAGGCCATCGCCTACGCCAGTGCCCACGAGACCGAGCGCGCAAAAGACTTTTCGGACCAGCAGCAGACCTTCGGCCAGCCGCTCGGTTCCTTGCCGACCCGGCGCGCCGCCACCAATGGCGTGGTAATTTATAAAGGCTATGTGGTGGCCGAGTTCGGCGACACGAACTTCGTCGACCCGACCTATTCGGTGGCGAAGAGCATGCTGTCTACCGTGACCGGCATCGCCGTGCGCGACGGTAAAATCGCCGACCTGAACCAGCCGGTCGGCCAGACCGTGCAGGACGGCGGCTATGCCTCGCCGCACAACGCCGCCATCACCTGGAAGCATCACCTGCAGCAGGAATCCGAGTGGGAAGGCAGCATGTGGGGCAAGAACGCGGACTTCGTCGGCCACGAAGCTTTCGGCGCCGGCGAGCGCAAGCCACGTACCCTCGAGGCGCCGGGCCAGCACTACGAATACAACGACGCCCGCATCAACCGCTTTGCGCTGTCGCTGCTGCGCGTGTTCGGCAAGCCGGTGCCGGACGTGTTCCAGCAGGAAGTCATGGATCCGATCGGCGCCTCGAACACCTGGAAATGGGTGCCCTACACGAACAGCTATGTCGAACTCAAGGGCAAGCTGGTGCCCTCGGTGAGCGGCGGCACGCGCTGGGGCGGCGGCATGTGGATCAATTCCTGGGACATGGCGCGCTTCGGCTACCTGTGGCTGCGCGGCGGCGCCTGGAATGGCAAGCAGATCCTGCCGCAGGACTATGTGAAAGCCGCGTTGATGCCGAGCGAGCACGGTCCCGACTATGGTTACCTGTGGTGGCTCAACACCAAAGGCAAGAACTTGCCGGGCCTGCCGGCCAGCGCGTTTGCGGCGCTGGGCGCGGGCAGCAATGACATCGTGGTGTCACCGGAACACGACCTGGTTGTCGTGTGGCGCTGGCATGCGGGGAACACGGCCGAGTTCGCGAAGCGGGTGATTGCCGCCATCAAGCAAAAGTAAGGTAGATTGGCGGGCGTGATCCTCGATGAGGTGCCCGCCATGGAAGACCAATTCCCTACCTTCGGACCCGATGCCCTCGGCGCCGATCCCGAATCGCGCGCGGTCGTCGACCTCGCCACGCGCGGCCACCAGATCTTTCCCACCTTGAGCAGCGACGAGCTGCAGCGTGTGCGCCGCTTCGGCCAGCTGCGGCGCTGGGCAGATGGCGCCTGCGTGTTCCACGCCTGCGGCGCCTCGCCCGGCATGCTGGTGGTGCTGCAGGGCCATCTCGTGTGCAGCCGCGGCAATGCGCTCGGCGAGCGGGTCGAGGTGGTCGACTACGGGCCGGGCCAGTTCAGCGGCGAAGTCGCCCAGCTGTCGGGCCGCCCGCCCATGGTCGACGGCATCGCCGTGGGCGAACTGGAGGCGCTGCAGCTGGACGCGCCGGCGATCCGCGCGCTGATGATGGCCGAGGCCGAGCTGGGCGAGCGCGTGATGCGGGCCTACATCCTGCGCCGCGTGCTGCTGATCGGCGACCATCCCGGCGGCCCGATCCTGATCGGTCCGCCCGCGCACGCCGGCCTGTTCGAGCTCGAAAACTTCCTGTCCCGCAACGCCTATCCCTACACGCGGCGCGATCCGGCGCGCGACCCGGAAGCGGCGCAACTGGTGCGCGAGCACTGGCAGAGCGAGTCGGACTGGCCGCTGGTGGCGCTGCCCGACGGCTTCGTGATGCGCAATCCGACCCTGGTCGAACTGGGGCGCTGCCTGGGCACCTTGCCGCGCATCGACCGCGACAAGGTCTACGACGTGCTGGTGGTGGGCGCCGGCCCCTCCGGCCTGGCGACCGCCGTGTACGCGGCCTCCGAGGGCTTATCGGTGATGGTGCTGGACCAGCGCGCCTACGGCGGCCAGGCCGGCGCCAGCGCGCGCATCGAGAACTTCCTCGGCTTCCCGACCGGGATCTCGGGCCGCGCGCTGGCCGGGCGCTCCTATGTGCAGGCGCTCAAGTTCGGCGCCGAGGTCGCGATCCCGGCCCAGGCCACGCGCCTGCTGTGCCATGAGCGCCCGCTGAAGGTGGAACTCGACGACGGCACCTGCCTGCGCGCGAACACGGTGGTGCTGGCGGCCGGCGCGCGCTACCACCGCCCGGAACTGCCCGACCTCGAACGCTACGAAGGGCGCGGCGTGTACTACTGGGCCTCGCCGGTGGAGGCGGGCCTGTGCCGCGGGCAGGAAGTGGTGCTGGTCGGCGGCGGCAACTCGGCCGGGCAGGCGGCCGTGTTCCTGTCCGCGCATGCGAAGACCGTGCACCTGATGGTGCGCCGAAGCGGGCTGGAAGAGACCATGTCGAGCTATCTGATCGAGCGCATCGCCGCAGCGCCGAACATCCAGCTGCACACGCGGCTCGACCTGGCGGCGCTGGACGGCGACGAGGGCGGCTTGAGCACGGTCCACTGCCGCGGCATCGCCGACGGCCGCGAGGTGGCCTTCGAGACCCGGCACATGTTCCTGTTCGTCGGCGCCGATCCGAACAGCGACTGGCTGCGCGAGTGCCAGGTGGGACTGGACGACGATAGTGAGGCCGCGGGGACCCAAGTTCTGCGTGCGCTATCGAAACGCGTGCAACTTGGGTCCCCGCCTGCGCGGGGACGACGTACTTAAGGCGCGGGGACTCCGTTACCAGCTTTAGTGGAAGTGCTCGTTCCCCGCCGGCGTATCTTCCGGCATCTCGGCATGTACCAGTTCGCCGGTCGGGTCGGCGAACAGCGGCGCGCCGCAGTCGTCGCAGTACTCGGCCACATAACGCTCGGCGATGCGCTTGACGTGGGCGATGCCCATCTCGTTCAGGTGCTTGACGATCTCGTCGATCGGCGCCAGCGGGCGGTCGCTGTGGGCCGGGCCTTCCATCGGCGTGCCTTCCTCGTCTTCCTGGCCGTACAGCGGCCAGACGATGCCGTACACGACGTCCGGCGACTGGCGCAGGGTGAAGCCGACGCGGTATTCGTCGACCTGGCTGTCGTTGACTTCGTCCCCGAAGCCGGCGATCACGGCGCGCAGGTCGCCCGGTTCGACGCCCAGCGTGTAGGTCAGGTAATGCACGGCGGCGCGCACCGAGACCGGACGAATCAGCTTGTCCGCCTCGCGGCAGGCCACGTAATAGGCTTCCGGCAGCAGCAGCTCGGTGCCGCAGCCGGGCAGCAGGCGTGCGACGTTCGGGCCGGCCTGGGCGCGCCATTGCTCGAGCGCGGCGTCACGCACGGCTTCGAAGTTGACGTGGTGCTGCGGCTCCTGCCAGCGGAACAGCGGGGCGCCCACCGGGGCGATCACGGCCACCAGCAGGTAGCGGGTATCGGCCAGGAATTGCGAAGCGTCCGGGCCGGGCGCGGCCGGCTTCAGGCTCGCGCCTTTCTTGTGCGCGGCCTGGGCCAGTTTGTGGGTCAGGCCATAGGTTTCGGCATGGGTGCGCGGCAGCTGGTCGAGCGAGTACAGGGTCGGCGCCATCGCCATGCGGGCGCCCTCGGCCAGCAGGTGGGCCGAGAAGTGGGCCGACAGGGTGGTGACGATGTCGTTGGGGATGGTGCCGGAGGCGATCGAGAAGCGGGTCCAGGCCAGCACGGGCGCGGCCACCAGCAGGGCCTGCCAGGTGACTTCGGCGCCGTCCGCCTGTTCCGTCATGGTCGAGGATTCGCTGACGGCTTCTACGCCGTCCATCAGCACGTCGTAGACGGCCAGGTCGCCCTTGAACAGGACGTTCAGGGCGGCGTCGATGCTGTCCTGGTGGTTGGTCTTGAGCAGCTTCTGCAGCTGCGAGTCGAGATTGCGCTCCCAGGTCCGTTCTTCAACGCGGCTGGCGGCCTGCACGATGGCTTGGCTGATGCTGACTAGACGCTGGCTTTCTGCCGATAGTTTGGGTGAGTCTTTGGAGGAGCGACGCATAGTAGGTGTTTGAATGTGGAACGATGACTCAGAGGGCCATGATAAACCCTTATCCACGGTATTGTAGTTTATTCGGCCACATGCCTGTAACACACAGGCAAGTCCGGAGCTTGCCAAAAAACTCAACAGGAATCATAATGCGAATCGTTCTCATTATCCTTCACTGTTGTCCGCCGCCATGACCAAGAACAATAAGCAAGCATCCTTCATCAAGAGCCGCAAGCACGCCCGTGTTCTTCCTGCACCCGCGTTCGCCATGCTGGCCACGCTTGGCATGTCCGCCCACGCGGCGCCCGACAATGTGATCGACCAGAGCATCCCGACCGTGCAGGTGACTGGCGCCAATGCGAAGGCTGGGCCGGTCTCCGCCAACGACAAGTTCACCGCGCCGCTGCTGGACACGCCGAAATCGGTGACCGTGGTCACCGCCGACACGATCGCCCAGACCGGCGCCGTCTCGCTGACGGACGCGCTGCGCACCGTGCCGGGCATCACCATTGGCGCGGGCGAGGGCGGCAACCCGGTCGGCGACAACCTCTTCATCCGCGGCTACAACGCCCAGACCGATACCTATATCGACGGCATCCGCGACGCCGGCTCGCAGTCGCGCGAGATCTTCAACCTCGAGCAGGTCGAAGTGGTGAAGGGCCCGAACTCGGCCTACGGCGGCCGTTCCTCGGCCGGCGGCGGCGTCAACCTGGTCAGCAAGACGGCGCAGGGCTACGATTTCAACAACGCCTCGGTGGGCATCGGCAGCGACAAGTACCGCCGTATTACCGGCGACGTCAACCGCGCGCTGGGCAGCAACAGCGCCTTCCGCCTGAACGCGATGGCGCACGAGAACGACGTCCCCGGCCGCAAGGTGGTCGGCGGCAATCGCTGGGGCGTAGCGCCGACCGTGACTTTCGGCCTGAAGGGCCCGGACCGCGCCATCGTCAGCCTCTACCACCTGACCTCGCACGAAATCCCGGATACCGGCATCCCCTTCAACAACCCGGTCACGACCGGCGCCGACGTGTCGAAAAACGGCAACGGCACGCCGTTCGCGGTCGACCGCGAGACCTTCTACGGCCTGGCCAACCGCGATTTCCGCGATACCAGGAGCGATGTCGGCACGATCGACCTGCGCCACGAGTTCAGTCCCACCCTGGCGCTGCGCAACGTGACCCGCTACGGCAAGTCGAACAACGACTACGTCTGGACCCAGCCCGACGATTCGAAGGGCAACACGGTCCGCTACGGCACCGTCTGGCGCCGCGCCAATACCCGCGCCACCGAGACGCGCACCTTCGCCAACGTGACGAGCCTGAGCGGCGAACTGACGACCGCGGGCCTGAAGCACAGCTTCAATACCGGCGTCGAATTCGACCGCGAGACCACCGACCGCAGCACCTGGCTGTTCACCCCGGGCACCAACAACCCGCTGACCAACACCTTTACTTGCCCGACCTCCGGTGCGACCACGCTGTACAACTGCACCACCCTGGTCAACCCGAATCCTTACGACCCCTGGGTCTACACCCGTACGAAGTCGGGCGCGCTGACCCATGTGTCGACGAAAACCAAGGCGGTCTACGCCTTCGACACCATCGAGATCAACCCGCAGTGGCTGCTGAACCTGGGTGTGCGCTGGGACGACTTCCAGAGCACCCTGGACACGCTGCCGACCGCCACCACGGTCGCCGCCCACGCCGTGGTCGACACCGATTTCGTCAGCACCCAGGCCGGCCTGGTCTACAAGCCTTCGAAGAACGGCAGCATCTACCTGTCCTTCGCCAGTTCGGCGACCCCGCCGGGCAACGACGGCGGCGACGGCCTGGATGCGCTGACCGCGGTGATCCAGAACCTGCAGCCCCAGCGCAGCCGCAACCTCGAGCTGGGCACCAAGTGGGACCTGCTGCCGGGCGGCCGCCTGTCGGTGACCGGCGCGCTGTTCAAGAGCACCATGAACAATGCCCGCGTGACGGCGCCGGACGGCACTACCCAGAACGTCGGCCGCAAGGAAATCCAGGGCGTCGAACTGGGCTTCTCGGGCAAGCTGAGCAGCGCCTGGACCGTGTTCGGCGGCTACACTTACCTGGACGCGGAGATCGCGGACAACGGCTTTACCAACACCGGCACGACCGCAGCGCCGATCTGGACCGCGTCGCCCTTCAACGGCAACCGCTTCCCGACCACGCCGAAGAACAGCGCCTCGCTGTGGACCAGCTATGCCTTCACGAAGGACTTCACCGCCGGCTTCGGCCTGAGCGCGATGTCGAAGGTCTACGCCAACGTCAACAACAACAAGTGGGTGCCGGGCTATGCACGCTTCGACGCGATGGCCAGCTATGCGCTGAACAAGGACATCAGCCTGCAATTGAACCTGCAGAACCTGGCGGACAAGCTGTACTTCGACAAGGTGTCGTCGCCGCACTATGCGGGCGTGGCGCCGGGCCGTTCGGCCACCCTGACTGCCAACTTCAAGTTCTGATCACATCATGATGCTGCACATCCCTGGCGTGCTGTCCCCGGAACAGGTGAAGGCGATGCGCGAGCGTCTCGCGTCCACCGACTGGATCGACGGCCGCGCCAGTGTCGGCAGCCAGGGCGCGCAGGTAAAGCGCAACCGCCAGCTGGCGGAAGGGTCGCCGCTGGCGCTGGAGCTGGGGCAGATCGTGTCCGCGGCGCTGATGGCGCATCCCTTGTTTTTTGCGAGCGTGCTGCCGCTGCGGATCCTGCCGCCATTCTTTAACAGCTACGCCGGCGGCGAGCATTACGGGCCGCACGTGGATGGCGCCATCCGCGCGCAGCGCGGCGGGCCGGCCTTGCGCACCGACGTGTCCTGCACCGTGTTTTTATCGGAGCCCGAGGAATATGAAGGCGGCGAGTTGAGCGTGATCGATTCCTACGGCACGCACGAGGTGAAGCTGCCGGCGGGGGATGCGATCGTGTATCCATCGACCAGCATCCACGAGGTGCAGCCGGTGACATCCGGCGAGCGCGTGGCGTCCTTCCTGTGGGTGCAGAGCATGGTGCGGGATGACTGGAAGCGCGCGATGCTCTACGAACTCGATACGAACATCCAGTCGCTGCGGGCCAGGCACGGTGACGGCCCGGAGCTGGTGGGGCTGACCGGGCATTATCACAACCTGTTGCGGCAGTGGGCGGAGACCTGACTCTAAGGCGTTCCGTACATCAGATTTATTAGACGGCGGAGAGACATATCTCCGTGTGCGGTCGCTTTGAGAACAGTGTCTAACAAATCGATGGTTTTGCCGCGGCAGTCCTTGATTGTAATCCCGGGTTCTTTGTCGGCGCTTAAGTCAACAGGCGGGAACGTAACATGAGGATCTTCAGGGTCGTACCACTGTTTGAGAAAGGTCGATGTCTCCATGCAGTAATCGAATCTTGCGAATCGATGCTCTGCCAGCAGCAGGATGCGGCCCCGCCTGTCGAAGATGATGACCGCAGTGCCAGGCCAGCCGCTGTTTGACAATCCGACGAAGGCTTCACCGTTCGGCGCGGCGTGAAAAGTGTCGAAGGCCGCGTCGTTCAGCTGGAGCAGAAGCCGTCCCTTGTCGTACACCTGTACCGTGAAATCGGGCGACATGGGGTCTTTCGTCGAGTCGAAAGACTGCTCGATGCGAATGTCGCCGAACGCGAAGGTCTTCTGTTGTTTCGTTCGTTTCGTTGAAGGCATGTCTGCATTCGCCGTCGTCGACACGACGAGACCGAGCAGTATCACGGCACAACGCATCGTCAGTGCTTTCATCAAAACCCCTTTGCTTGACCGCCTCACAATCCGTAGCCGCTGGCCTTCAGGATCGCGCCCGGATCCCGTCGCTCGATCAGCTCGCGTATGGCGGCGTGTTTGTCACGCGCATGCGCCACGTAGGCTTCGGCGATGCGCATCCCGACCCAGTAGCCGGCTTCGGAAGGCCATCCTTCGGGCGGCGAGCCGTAGTTCGCGATCCAGCGGCGGAAGCGGGGACTGGCCATCGGCTTGCGCAGGCTGGCGCTGTCCTCCAGCATGGCCTGGCGATCGCGCTGGAATTCCTGCCACAGCCAGGCCTCCCTTTGACGGGCCCACGCGTCGCGCTCCAGGTCCGGTATTTCGCCGGTCACCAGGCTCGCCAGGTAATCGGCGACGCCCTCGCGCAAGGTCTCGCTCAGCAGGGGATCGGCCAGCTCCTGCGGGCTTCTGTCGGCCTGCCAGGTGTGCACCGTTTCATGTGCAAAGAAGCTGCGCATCGTGGTGCGGAACTGTTGGCGCGTGGTGCCCGGCAGACAAGTGATTTCCAGGCCAATCACTTGTGCCTCTGCGTTCGCGGTGCCGCCCGAGCTGCTGGCGCCGAAGACGACGTGGATGGCGGGCAGCGGGCGTTCCGGCACCAGGCCGGCATAAGCCAGGTAGATCGCCTGCAGGTCGCTGCGCAGGGCAGGCAGTTGCGGCAGGCATTCGCGGATGGCATAGCGGTAGTTCTCGGGCTTGGCCGCCACCACCCGCGCCAGGCGTTGCGCGTCGCCGATCCGGTTCGGCGTGAAGATCTTCACACCGGGTCCGGCGCCGTCCAGATAGCCGCGCTGCAGCACCTCGGCCGTCGGCACGGCGCCGTTCTGCATGAGACGCGCGAAGCGAAGCGCGTCGCGGGCGTCGATGTCGGCGCTCAAAGGATCGACACCGGGGGCTGCGGCGGCAAGGCCGGACAAGAGTGTTGCGCCAACGAGGGCGATATGGCGGAATTTCATGGTCGGTATGTCTGCATCTGTCATTGAACGTGCAGGATACCGAGATTGTGGCCGCAGAATTCCTCACAATCTCACCAGGCGCGCTTTTGCCGGAGAATGAAAAAAGGCCGGAACCTTTGCGGGTTCCGGCCTTTCTTGTTGAGGCTTGCCACTGATCACCGGGGTCAGACCCCACCCGGATGAACCGGGGTCTGACCCCTCCTGACTTCTGACCCCTATGCAGCCAGCAGCTGACGCAGCACGAACGGCAGAATGCCACCGTGCTTGTAGTAGTCCACTTCGATCGGGGTATCGATACGCAGCAGTACCGAGGTCTCTTTCACGGAGCCATCGGCGCGGTGGATCACCAGGGTCGCCTGCATCTGCGGGCGGATCTCGCCTTCCAGGCCCTTCAGGTCGTAGGTCTCGTTGCCGGTGATGCCCAGGGTTTCGACGCTGTCGTCGCCCAGGAACTGCAGCGGCAACACGCCCATGCCGACCAGGTTGGAACGGTGGATACGCTCGAACGAACGGGCGATCACGGCCTTCACGCCCAGCAGCTGGGTGCCCTTGGCGGCCCAGTCGCGCGAGGAGCCGGTGCCGTACTCTTCGCCGGCGAAGATCATGGTCGGGGTGCCTTCGGCGATGTACTTCATGCCCGCGTCATAGATCGACAGCTGTTCGCCGCTCGGCTGGTGGATGGTGATGCCGCCTTCGACTGCGGAACCGTCGGCCTTTGGCGGGATCATCTTGTTCTTGATGCGGACGTTCGCGAAGGTACCGCGCATCATGACTTCGTGGTTGCCGCGGCGCGAGCCGTAGGAGTTGAAGTCGGCCTTGAGCACGCCGTGCTCTTTCAGGTACTTGCCTGCCGGGCCATCTTCCTTGATCGAACCGGCCGGGGAGATGTGGTCGGTGGTGATCGAGTCGCCGAACACGCCCAGGGCGCGCGCGTTGCTGATGTTGGCGGCGGTGGCCGTCGGGGTCATCTCGAAGCCCGAGAAGAACGGTGGCTCGGCGATGTAGGTCGACTCCGGCCAGTTATAGACCTGGCCTTCGACTGCCGACACGGCTTCCCACAGCTGGCCAGGGTTGCCCTTGACGTCGGCGTAGTTGGCCTTGAAGACTTCCGAGTTCATCGCGAACTTCATCAGGTCCTGGACTTCCTGCGAAGTCGGCCAGATGTCGCCCAGGTAGACGTCGACGCCGTCCGAACCCTTGCCGACCGGCTCGCTCATCAGGTCGCGCGTCACGTTGCCGGCGATCGCGTAGGCGACGACCAGCGGCGGCGAGGCCAGGAAGTTCGAACGGATGTTCGGGTGGATACGCGCTTCGAAGTTACGGTTGCCCGACAGGACCGCGGCGGCGATGATGTCGTTCGAGGTGATCGCGGCGTTCAGTTCCGGGGTCAGGTCGCCGGCGTTACCGATGCAGGTGGTGCAGCCGTAAGCGGTGACGCCGAAGCCCAGCTGGGTCAGGTAAGGCAGCAGGCCGGCGGCTTCGAGGTACTCGGTGACCACGCGCGAGCCAGGCGCCAGCGAGGACTTGATGTGCGGCGCGACGGTCAGGCCTTTTTCGACGGCCTTCTTGGCCAGCAGGCCGGCGGCCAGCAGCACGCTCGGGTTCGAGGTGTTGGTGCAGGAGGTGATCGCGGCGATCAGGATGTCGCCGTTCTTCACGCGCAGGCCGTCGGTGGTCTCGTAGACCTTGTTCAGGTCGTCGGCGGCCTTGTTGAAGCCGTTCGCGGTGGTCGGCTTGCTGAACAGGTCGGTGAAGGTCGACTTCATCGCGCCCAGTTCGATACGGTCCTGCGGACGCTTCGGGCCGGCCAGCGACGGGGTCACGGTCGACAGGTCGAGCGACACCACGCGGGTGTAGTCGATCTCGCCTTCTTTCGGCACGCCGAACAGGTTCTGGGCCTTGAAGTAGTTTTCGAAGGCAGCCAGTTCTTCTTCGGTACGGCCGGTGCCGCGGAAGTAGTCGACGGTCTTTTCGTCGACCGGGAAGAAGCCCATGGTCGCGCCGTATTCCGGGGCCATGTTGCCGATGGTCGCGCGGTCGGTGGTAGACAGCGAGCGCGTGCCTTCGCCGAAGAATTCCACGAACTTGCCGACGACCTTCTCTTTACGCAGCATTTCGGTGACGGTCAGCACCAGGTCGGTCGCGGTGCAGCCTTCGCGCAGTGCGCCGGTCAGGTTCACGCCGATGACGTCCGGGGTCAGGAAGTAGACCGGCTGGCCCAGCATGCCCGCTTCCGCTTCGATACCGCCCACGCCCCAGCCGACGACGCCGACGCCGTTGATCATGGTGGTGTGCGAGTCGGTGCCGACCAGGGTGTCCGGGTAGTACATGCTGCCTTGCTTCATCACGCCGCGCGCCAGGTACTCGAGGTTGACCTGGTGGACGATGCCGAAGCCCGGCGGCACGACGCCGAAGGTGTCGAAGGCCTGCATGCCCCACTTCATGAACTGGTAGCGCTCGTTATTGCGCTGGAATTCCAGCTTCATGTTCAGGTCGAGCGCGTCCGGGGTGCGGAAGTAGTCGATGGTGACCGAGTGGTCGACCACCAGGTCCACCGGGACCAGCGGCTCGATCTTCTTGGCATTCGCGCCCATCTTGTAGGCGACGTTGCGCATCGCGGCCAGGTCGGCCAGCAGCGGCACGCCGGTGAAGTCCTGCAGCACGACGCGCGCGACGACGAAGGGGATCTCTTCGGTGCGGGCGGCGGTCGGGCCCCAGTTCGCCAGCTGGCGGATGTGTTCTTCGGTGACCTTCTTGCCGTCGCAGTTGCGCAGCACGGACTCCAGAACGATACGGATCGACACCGGCAGGCGCGACAGGTTCACGCCCAGGGCTTCGCCCAGTGCCGGCAGCGAGTAGAACTGGCCGTTCTGGCCCGCGGTCAGCGGGAATTCCTTGAGGGTGTTGAAGGTGTTGTGAGACATGAATTCTCCTTGGTAAAAATCAGCTTTTCTTTTCCGCAGGCGTCGTCGCCACCAGCGACTTCGCCTGTTCGGCGTTCTTGCATTCGTTGGCCAGCTGGCGGTTCAGCTTCGAGTCGAGCAGGATGCCCTTCGACGGGATGCCGATCCAGATCAGGCCGAACTTGGTGTTCTCGAAACGCAGCGCGCCGGTGGTGGTTCCCACGCGCTCGAGGCGGTGCAGGCGGTTCTTCCAGCGCAGTGCGATGTGGCCGCTATCCTTTTCGTTGGTATAGATGGTGACCCTGTTGTTCAACTCGCACGCGTATTCCGCGACGACGGTGTCGGTGATGTCCGGTTCCGGTTCGTCGTCCGCGACTTCCTGCTTCGGTTCTTCCTTCTTGTTCTTCCTGGATTTCGAGGCCTTGGCCTTGGCTTGCTCCTTCAGGACCTTGACGGCCTTCGGGTGCTTTTCATGATCGGTGGTCGTGGCGGATGCCGGCGCGCAAATGCCGGCGGCCGCGAGCGCAAGGGCGCAGGCGGCGGCGAGATGTTTCAGGGTGATGGCCATCAGATGGATTCCGGTTGGTTGACGAGTGCCGCCGCGGCATCTGGCAGCGCGAGGCCAGCCAGCTTCGCGCGCTGCAACACCGCCCAATAATATCGGTAGCTGGCGCGGTCATGCAAGCGGCCATGCTGGGCGATCGGCCCCCAATCTGCTGCCATTGCTTCAAGCAGGATATTGCTTGCTTCGTTCACTTCCGATACGCGCGGCGTGAAGGCCTTCACCACCGGCTTGATCTGGCTGGGGTGGATGCTCCACATGCGCGTGAACCCGAATTCGCCGGCGGCACGGGTGGCGTCGTTGGCGACAACCGCACTGTCCTTGATATCGGTCGTCACATTATGGGAGGGGACCTTGTCATACGCATGACATGCCGCAACCATCTCCAGCTTCGCCCGTACTACCAGCGGATGGGTAAATTGACCCGGAGTACGCATAGCGCTTGCCGGAATCGCGCCATAGTGGGTCGACACAAAATCCATGATGCCAAACGAGAGACATTCGACCTGGGGCAGGGCGGCGATCTCCCACACTTCATGCAGCGCGCCGTGGGTCTCGATCAGCACGTGCAGCGGGATCGGCTTGCTGCCTGCCGGACGCCCCGATTTTTCCGCGATTGCATTGATGATTTGTTGCGCGCGCAGCACATCGGCCACGCCGTTCGGCTTGGGCAGCACCACGTAGGCCAGCTTCGCTGCGGCGTTGCCGACGATGATGCCGACATCGTGCGCGAAGTGTTCGCTGCCGACGTCGTGCAGGCGGGCGCCGATGCGCTTGAAGCGGTTGTCTTCGCTGTTCAGCAGGCTCGCGACCAGCTGGGCGTGCTCACGCTCCTGACCGGCGGCGGCGCCGTCCTCGCAGTCGAAGGTGATGTCGAAGACCGGGCCAAGCTCTTGTTGCAGGACCATCGATTTGCGCATCAGCTTCTCGCTGCCGGCGTAGTGGTCGCAGGCAGGGAGGAGCAGTGGCTGGCGTTGGCCCTGGAATAAAACCTCGGAGGGGTGCATTTTGGATAACGTATTAATACGTCGTTCCCGCGGAGGCGGGAACCTAAGTTTGCATGCGCAGTCGAGACGCTTGCAGAACTTGGATTCCCGCCTTCGCGGGAATGACGGGAAAAATTACTGGCCCAGCAGGTGAGCGACGCCAGCCTTCTCTTCTTCGAGTTCTTTCAGCGTCAGGTTGATGCGTTCCTGCGAGAACTGGTCGATGTCCAGGCCCTGCACGATGGTGTACTCGCCGTTTTCGGTGGTCACCGGGAAGCCGAACATGGTGCCTTCCGGGATGCCGTACGAACCGTCCGACGGGATGCCCATGGTGGTCCACTTGCCGTTGGTGCCCAGCATCCAGTCATGCACGTGGTCGATCGCTGCGTTGGCGGCCGAGGCCGCCGACGAGGCGCCGCGGGCGTCGATGATCGCTGCGCCGCGCTTGCCGACGGTCGGCAGGAAGGTGTTGGCGTTCCATTCCTGGTCGTTGATCATGTCCTTGACCGACTGGCCGTCGGCGGTGGCGAAGCGGTAGTCGGCGTACATGGTCGGCGAGTGGTTGCCCCACACGACCATCTTTTCGATGCTGCCGACCGGCTTGCCGGTCTTGGCGGCGACCTGCGACAGGGCGCGGTTGTGGTCCAGGCGCAGCATGGCGGTGAAGTTCTTGGCCGGCAGGTTCGGGGCCGACTTCATGGCGATGTAGGCGTTGGTGTTGGCCGGGTTACCGACGACCAGCACTTTGACGTTGCGCGAAGCGACGGCGTCCAGCGCCTTGCCCTGCACGGTGAAGATCTGGGCGTTGGCTTCCAGCAGGTCCTTGCGCTCCATGCCCGGACCGCGCGGACGGGCGCCGACCAGCAGGGCGACGTCGACATCCTTGAAGGCGGTCATCGGATCGCTGTGGGCGGTCATGCCGGCCAGCAGCGGGAATGCGCAATCGTCGATTTCCATCATGACGCCCTTGAGCGCCTTCTGTGCCTTCTCGTTGTCGATCTCGAGCAGCTGCAGGATGACCGGTTGATCCTTGCCCAGCATGTCGCCATTGGCGATGCGGAACAGCAGGGAATAGCCGATCTGGCCGGCCGCGCCGGTAACGGCGACACGCATTGGGGTTTTAGCCATGATGAATCTCCAAAGGGGTTCGGGAAAACTACTATGATACCAAAAGCGAATCGGTGGTTCGGGCACCGAATCGACCGGGAGTGTAGTCCTCCGATATTCCATCTGTCAATTCATATCATATGTCTTATATAAGACACATAATCTTTCCGGCTGCGCACTGGACGCAGAGTGGGATTTGTGAAAAAATCGCAGTCTATGAATCAGGTCCCGTCCAATCCGAACAGCAATGGCGCCGCAAATAACACCGCGGGCGGCGCCGGCAGCGCTGCCTCCGGAACGGGATCTTCCCAGGCGAACACCTCCCCCACATTCTCCCCGCTGTACCAGCAGATCAAGGCCCTGATCACCCAGAGCCTGCAGTCCGGCGAGTGGAAACCGGGCGAACTCATCCCCAGTGAAGTCGAGCTGGCAGGCCGCTACAAGGTCAGCCAGGGCACGGTGCGCAAGGCGATCGACGAGCTCGCGGCCGAGCACCTGGTGGTGCGGCGCCAGGGCAAGGGCACCTTCGTGGCCAGCCACAACGAGGCGCGCGCCCACTTCCGCTTCCTGAAGCTGGTGCCCGACGAAGGCCTTCCCCATCCATTGGATCACCAGTACCTCGAGGTCAAGCGCATCCGTGCGGCGGCCGAGGTGGCGCGCCTGCTCGACCTGAAATCGGGCGACGCGGTCGTCTACATCAAGCGCACCATGTCCTTCGAAGGCGCGCCGACGATCCTGGAAGAGCTGTGGCTGCCGGGGCAGCTGTTCAAGGGCCTGACGGCGGAGCGCCTGGCGGAATACAAGGGGCCGATGTACGGCCTGTTCGAATCGGAGTTCGGCACCCGCATGATCCGCGCGACGGAAAAGATCCGCGCGGTGGCGGCCGATGCCGGCGCGGCCGAATTGCTGAAAGTACCGGAAGGCACGCCGCTGCTGTGCGCCGACCGGGTGTCGTTTACGTACGGGGACAAGGCAGTGGAATTGCGGCGCGGTTTATACCTTACCGCCTCGCACCATTACCAAAATGAATTGTCCTGATAAATTTTTGCGCTGGCCCTATGCTGGTGCAGGATTCGCCTCGAGCGAGTAAAATGGATTGGTTTTGGGAAAGCGTCAACGAAGCCCGGTCGACGTTCCCCCAGGTCTGAAAACGGATCTGGAGCAGGTCACAAAATCGATGAATCTGGGTTGGATAACTAAGTATTTGAGGGAGGTGTTGCAATGTCCGAAGCCGTGAGAGAGGCTCAAAAGAAGGGTCGACCGGTAATTCGTAACGTCGATTTTGGCGATATTACTTACCGTGGTTACTACAAACAGCCGCCGTCGGCGATCGTGTCGATCCTGCACCGCGTGAGCGGCGCCGGCCTGTTCCTGTTCCTGCCGTTCCTGCTCTGGCTGTTCCAGGAGAGCCTGCGCTCGGAGATCTCGTTCGCGCACTTCGCCGGCGTCGTCAGCCACCCGGTCGCCAAGATCATCATCCTCGGCCTGTCCTGGGCTTACCTGCACCACTTCTGCGCCGGTATCCGCCACCTGTTCATGGACAACCACATGGCCCTGGACAAGGATGCGTCGCAGAAGACCGCACGCTGGGTGCTGATCGTCAGCCTGGTCCTGACCCTGCTGGTCGCCCTCAAATTGTTCGGAGTGTTCTAATCATGCAAGGTTCCAATACTAAAAAGAATATCGGGCAACGCCGCCTGGTCGTCGGCGCCCACTACGGCATGCGCGACTGGCTGGCCCAGCGCCTGACCGCGATCCTGATGGCGGTGTTCACCGTCGTCCTGCTGGTCTCCTTCCTGACCGGCCAGAATTTCACCTACGAAGGCTGGGCCGGGCTGTTCGCGCGCCAGTGGTTCAAGCTCTTCACGATGGTGACCCTGTTCGGCCTGTTCTACCACGCCTGGGTCGGCATCCGTGACATCTGGATGGACTACGTCAAACCGGTCGGTATCCGCCTGACCCTGCAGACCCTCACGGTGTTCTGGCTGCTTGCCTGCGCCGCCTGGACTGTGCAAATTCTCTGGAGCGTTTAATCGTGGCAGCATTCAATTCTTCCATTCCCACCCGCCACTTCGACGTGGTGATCGTCGGCGCCGGCGGCTCCGGCTTGCGCGCCGCGCTGCAAATGTCGGAAGCCGGCCTGAACGTCGCCGTGCTGTCGAAAGTCTTCCCGACCCGCTCGCACACCGTGGCGGCGCAGGGCGGCATCGGCGCTTCGCTGGGCAACATGAGCGAGGACGACTGGTTCTGGCACATGTTCGACACCGTCAAGGGCGGCGACTACCTGGGCGACCAGGATGCGATCGAGTTCATGTGCCGCGAAGCACCGAAGGTCGTGTACGAGCTCGAACACTTCGGCATGCCTTTCGACCGTAACCCGGACGGCACCATCTACCAGCGTCCGTTCGGCGGCCACACCGCCAACTTCGGCGAGAAGCCGGTGCAGCGCGCCTGCGCCGCCGCCGACCGTACCGGCCACGCGCTGCTGCACACCCTGTACCAGCGTAACGTCCGTTCGCGCACCCACTTCTTCGTCGAGTGGCAGGCGATGGACCTGGTCCGCAACCAGGACGGCGACGTGCTGGGCGTGATGGCGCTGGAAATGGAAACCGGCGACGTCATGATGCTGCAGGCGAAGACCACCGTGTTCGCCACCGGCGGCGCCGGCCGTATCTTCGCCGCGTCGACCAACGCCTTCATCAACACCGGCGACGGCCTGGGCATGGCGGCACGCGCCGGCCTGCCGCTGCAGGACATGGAGTTCTGGCAGTTCCACCCGACCGGCGTGGCCGGCGCGGGCGTCCTCATCACCGAGGGCGTGCGCGGCGAGGGCGGTATCCTGATCAACTCGAACGGCGAACGCTTCATGGAGCGCTATGCGCCGACCCTGAAGGATCTGGCGCCGCGCGACTTCGTTTCGCGCTCGATGGACCAGGAGATCAAGGAAGGCCGCGGC
The DNA here is from genome assembly GCF_918697865.1 of Massilia sp. Bi118. GTDB lineage: Bacteria > Pseudomonadota > Gammaproteobacteria > Burkholderiales > Burkholderiaceae_D > Telluria. The sequence goes on from NZ_CAKKMV010000007.1 coordinate 291,773, forward strand.
GTCGGCCCGAACAAGGACCACGTGCTGCTGGACCTGCGCCACATCGGTGCGGACACCATCCGCAAGCGCCTGCCGTCGATCCTGGAAATCGGCCACAAGTTCGCCAACGTCGATGCGACCAAGGAACCGATCCCGGTCGTCCCGACCATCCACTACCAGATGGGCGGCATCCCGACCAACATCCACGGTCAGGTCGTCGCGCCGGACGGCAACGGCGGTCAGAAGATCGTCAACGGCTTCTACGCGATCGGCGAGTGCGCCTGCGTGTCGGTGCACGGCGCCAACCGCCTGGGCACCAATTCGCTGCTCGACCTGGTGGTGTTCGGCCGCGCGGCCGGCAATCACATCGTCGGCCAGAACCTGAAGGCGCAGGGCAACCGCGCGCTGCCGAAGGACTTCGCCGACTACGCGCTGGGCCGCCTGAACGCCCTCGAGAACTCGACCGGCGGCGAGAAGGTCCAGAACGTGGCCAACGACATCCGCGCCACCATGCAGAAGTTCTGCGGCGTGTTCCGTACCCAGGCCCTGATGGACGAAGGCGTCAGGGAAATCATGAAGCTGGACGAGCGCCGCAAGCACGTCTCCTTCAAGGACAAGTCGAAGGTGTTCAACACCGCCCGTATCGAAGCGATGGAGCTGGACAACCTGATCGAAGTGGCAAAGGCGACCATCGTCTCGGCCGCGGCGCGCAAGGAGTCGCGCGGCGCCCACGCCCATAGCGACTACGAGCACCGCGACGACGAGAACTGGATGAAGCACACCCTGTTCTTCTCCGAAGGCAATCGACTCCAGTACAAGCCGGTGATCCAGAAGCCGCTGACGGTCGACACCTTCAAACCGAAGCCCCGTACATTCTAATTAGGTAAAAAATGGCACGCACTGTCCAACTCAAGATCTACCGCTACGATCCGGACAAGGATTCGAAGCCCTATATGCAAGACGTCACCGTCGAACTGAAAGACACCGACAAGATGCTGCTCGACGCCCTGCAGCGCATCAAGTCCGACGTCGACGACTCGCTGGCCCTGCGCCGCTCCTGCCGTGAAGGCGTGTGCGGTTCGGACGCGATGAACATCAACGGCAAGAACGGCCTGGCCTGCACCACCAACCTGAACGAGCTGACCCAGCCGATCGTGCTGCGTCCTCTGCCGGGCCTGCCGGTGGTGCGCGACCTGATCGTCGACATGACCAACTTCTTCAAGCAGTACCACTCGATCAAGCCGTTCCTGATCAACGACTCGATTCCTCCGGAGAAGGAGCGTCTGCAGTCGCCGGAAGAGCGCGAAGAGCTGGACGGCGTGTACGAGTGCATCCTGTGCGCCTGCTGCTCGACTTCCTGCCCGTCGTTCTGGTGGAACCCGGACAAGTTCGTCGGTCCGGCCGGCCTGCTGCAGGCCTACCGCTTCATCGCCGACTCGCGCGACGAAGCGACCAACGAGCGCCTGGACAACCTGGAAGACCCGTACCGCCTGTTCCGCTGCCACTCGATCATGAACTGCACGGATGTGTGCCCGAAGGGCCTGAATCCGAACAAGGCGATCGGCAAGATCAAGGAATTGCTGGTACGCCGCGCGATCTAAGTGCGAACGTTTCGTGGGCTCGGGGAGCCCGCCCTACGATGAAAGCACCGACGTAGGGTGGGCACCCTGTGCCCACGGATACGCCGCAGACCCGCCAAAAAATGTATATTTGCGGCGAAATGCGCTTATCTTGTTTCCATAAATACAGTAAAACTACCGTACTGCCGCGAACCGGCAGCCGGAGTATAGTGTTGACCGAACAACGGACTCTAGTGTGAAAACGCATCAATCCGACCCAGCCAACCGTGCACGCCTGCGCTGGCGCGCACGCCGGGGGCTGCTTGAAAACGACCTGATCCTCACGCGCTTCCTGGATGCGCACGAAGAGGAGCTGACGGACGAGGAAGTCGATGCGCTGACCCGTTTGCTGGACCTGGCGGACAACCCGCTGATGGACCTGCTGCTGGGACGCACCGAGCCCGCGGGCGAGGTCGACCTGCCGAACGTGCACGCCCTGGTGGCGCGGCTGCGGCAAGCGTGAGCGAATCGACGCTTTTTTATTTTGTACCCACCTCCCAAAGAAGGAAGTGCCATGAATACCTCTGAAACCAAAGCCACCTTGTCGTTCTCCGACGGCAGCCCGTCGGTCGACATGCCGATCTACAAGGGCACCATCGGTCCTGACGTCATCGACATCCGCAAGCTGTACGGCCAGACCGGCAAGTTCACCTACGACCCGGGCTTCATGTCGACCGCCTCGTGCAACTCGAGCATCACCTACATCGACGGCGACAAGGGCGAGCTGCTGTACCGCGGCTACCCGATCGAGCAGCTGGCCGAGAATTGCGACTTCCTGGAAACCTGCTTCCTGCTGCTGAACGGCGAGCTGCCGAACGCCGAGCAAAAAGAAAAGTTCACCGACACCGTGACCAAGCACACGATGATCCATGAACAAATGAACTTCTTCTTCCGCGGCTTCCGCCGCGACGCGCACCCGATGTCGGTGCTGGTGGGTACCGTCGGCGCGCTGGCGTCCTTCTACCACGACTCGCTGGACATCAACGATCCGGAACAGCGCGAGATCTCGGCCATCCGCCTGATCGCCAAGCTGCCGACCCTGGTCGCGATGGCATACAAGTACTCGGTCGGCCAGCCGTTCATGTACCCGCGCAACGACCTGTCCTACAGCGCGAACTTCATGCACATGATGTTCGCCAACCCGTGCGAAGAGTACAAGGTCAATGACGTGCTGGTGCGCGCCCTGGACCGCATCCTGATCCTGCACGCGGACCACGAGCAGAACGCATCGACCTCGACCGTCCGCCTGGCCGGTTCGTCGGGCGCCAACCCGTTCGCCTGTATCGCAGCCGGCATCGCCTGCCTGTGGGGCCCGGCGCACGGCGGCGCCAACGAAGCCGCCCTGACCATGCTGAAGGAAATCGGCAGCGTCGAGAACATCCCGGCCTTCATCGAGAAGGTCAAGGACAAGAACTCGGGCGTCAAGCTGATGGGCTTCGGTCACCGCGTGTACAAGAACTTCGACCCGCGCGCCAAGCTGATGCGCGAAACCTGCCACGAAGTGCTGAACGAACTGGGCCTGCAGGAAGACCCGCTGTTCAAGCTCGCCATGGAACTGGAAAAGATCGCCCTGAACGACGAATACTTCGTGTCGCGCAAGCTGTACCCGAACGTCGACTTCTACTCGGGCATCGTGCAGTCGGCCCTGGGCATCCCGGTCTCGCTGTTCACCGGTATCTTCGCGATGGCCCGCACCATCGGCTGGATCGCCCAGTGGAACGAGATGATCGCCGACCCGGAACAGAAGATCGGCCGTCCGCGCCAGCTGTTCGTCGGCTCGCCGCGCCGCGACGTGCCTTCGATCGACAAGCGTTAATTTGCCAGGCCGGCTTGCCGGCCGTCGCAAACAAGAAAGCGGGCCTCGGCCCGCTTTTTTTTATTCAGAAATTATTCGTCGAAATCTTCGGCGAGGTTCTTCCAGCCCTTGCTCTTGGCAAAGCTCGAGAATTCCTCCGGCGCCTCGAGCACGATCAGCTTGCTCTCCTGCAGGCCCGGATCGCTGAGCCCGAAGTCCGGCCCCTTGTAGCCGACCGCGCGCAGGCGGTCGACGATCTGGCGCAGCAGTACGCTGTCCTTGTGCGTGCCCGGTTCCAGCCGCGCCTTGAAGTCCACGTACACGTCGATGATCCCGTAACCCTCGTCGAAAATGCGGATCGCCTTGACGTCGTGGGTACGGCCGGTTCCATCCTTGGCCTGGAAGGGGCCGGACAGTTCAATATCAGTATCGGTAGTCATGGTGGGAGCATACCACTGCGCACGCCTGCAGGCCTATTGCTTGCTCTCCAGGAACGTGGCCGCGTTCATGCAGCCCAGCGCGCGCGCATCCTCGAGCGGCGTGGTGATCACGAAGTCGTTTCGGGTTGCGTGCAGGTCCGCCCCATGACGCTCGAGTATCCGCAGCGCTTCCACGTCGTCGCGCGTGGCCGCCATGTGCGCCGCAGTCCAGTCGTTCAGGCCGTGCAAATCGGTACGGGCGCCGTTCTCGAGAAGGAATTCGAGGATCCGGTATTTGTCCGCGCGCTGCCAGTCGAGGGTGCTCAGCAGCGGCGTATAACCCTCGTCGTCGACGAAGGACAGGTCGACGCCGCGGTTCACCATCCAGGCAATCGCCTGCATGGACCCGATATCGATGGCGTTGGTGATCCAGCACCGCTCCAGCCAGTCGTCCCGTCCGTGCGGGAACTGGTCGTTGACCGCCGCTTCACGTTCCAGGTCCTCGACACTGCCGGACTTGAGGATGCGCGCGATGCGCTCGTAGTTTTCCCAGGGGCTATCTTGTGTCATCGCCAGCAAAAACGGCCGCCGGATCGCTCCGGCAGCCGCCACATGAATGAGATGTCAGTAAAAATCAGACGGCGTAGTAAGCCTCGACCGTGCCCTTCAGCTTGATCAGCATCGGACGGCCCTTGCGGTCGACAACCTTGCCGGCAGCAACCTTGATCCAGCCTTCGCTGATGCAGTATTCCTCGACGTCGGTGCGTTCCTTACCATTGAAGCGGATGCCGACCGGGTGCTTGAAGACTTCCGCGTCGTGGTGCGGGCTGCGCGGGTCGATGGACAGGTGGTCGGGCAGGGGAGGGAGTTGATTAGTATCGTTCATGGCGATATTATCCATGATTCTCGTCCGCGTGGCGACGTAGCGCGATTCATTTGCACTTGCCGCGTACCACCGCAGCCGCCCAGAACGGCAGGGCCAACAGGCCAGTGACGCCCACGTTCCAGCCCCCGCCACCGTGTCCCCCGATGACCGTGCTCGCAGGCTGGAACTTCAGCGCATTCGGATTCAGGCAGCCCGGCTTCTCGGCCTCCGAGAAAGCCCATTCGAACTTCTGGTAAGCATCGCCGCTGAGCGCCTTGTCCGAACGAATCCTGGGACCGGCCGGCTGCTCGGCCAGCGTCTCGCGCACCGCCTTGCTGATCACCTCATCCGTCAGACGCAGGCTGAGCTTGCCCTCGGCTTTGCGTTCGTCAAGCTCCTGCGCCATTGCCTGCCACCCGGCCAGGCACATCCCCACCACCGTCACCCAGGTCCACGCTCGCATCGCTCGCCCCCAAAAGTTGCTGGTGAGTCAACTCTACACGACTTATCGAACAATCACAGATCTTGCACAATTGGTTACATTTCCAACGTACAATGCTTGACCGATGATTCGACGAGGTTCCGATGAAACGTTTCCTTGCACTGATGGCGGCGCTCCTGCTGACGATCCCGGCCTTCGCCACCACGACCAGCTACTTCGACAACAGCGGCCGCAGCGACGTGCTGTCCGGCGGCGTGCGCATGATCCCGATCGCGACGCCGAAAGGGACCTTCAAGGTCTGGACCAAGCGCGTCGGTAACAACCCGACCATCAAGGTCCTGCTGCTGCACGGCGGCCCGGGCATGACCCACGAGTATCTCGAAGCTTTCGACAGCTATTTCCCGGGCGCCAGCATCGAGTACTACTATTACGACCAGCTGGGATCGAGCTACAGCGACCAGCCCGACGATCCCTCCCTGGTCGAGCTGCCGCGCTACGTCGAGGAAGTCGAGCAGGTGCGCAAGGCGCTGGGCCTGAACAACAAGAATTTCTATCTGCTGGGCCACTCCTGGGGCGGCATCCTGGCCGCCGAGTACGCGCTCAAGTACGGCCGCAACCTGAAGGGCCTCGTCATCTCGAATATGATGATGAGCATCCCGGCCTATAACCGCTACGCCGACACGGTCCTGATGCCGGCCATGGACCAGAAGGCGCTGGGCGAGATCAAGCAGCTGGAAGCGGCCGGCAAGTACGAGGATCCGCGTTACATGGAGCTCCTGCTGCCGAACCACTACGTGCACCACGTGCTGCGCATGCCCTACGCGCAGTGGCCGGAGCCCGTCACGCGCTCGATCGCCCACATTAATCCGAAGATCTACGTGCCCATGCAGGGCCCGAGCGAACTGGGCGCGCATAACGCCAAGCTGGAGAACTGGGACCGCGTGGCCGACTTGCCCAGGATCGCCGTGCCGACCCTGGTCATCGCCGGCCGCCACGACACCATGGACCCGGCCCACATGAAGATGGTGGCGCAAAAGGTGCAGCATGGCCGCCTGTTGATGTGCGAGAAGGGCAGCCACATGTCCATGTACGACGACCAGCAAACTTATTTCACCGGACTGATCAAATTCCTGCGCGACGTCGACGGAGGCCAATTCAAATGATGCACACGACTCTGAAATCCCTGGTCCTGGCCTGCTGCCTGTTCTTTGCCAGCGTGGCCCAGGCCGCCAGCGCCGATCCTGTCCTGGCGAAGCAGGTCAACGCCTTCGTCGACGCCTGGCACGACGATGCCGCCCACGCGCGCATGGCCTATTTCGACAAGATGGCGCCCGACGGCGTCTACATCGGCACCGATCGCAGCGAGCTGTGGCAGCGCGACGACTTCAAGGCATGGGCCCGCAAGTACTTCGAAGGGAAGACGTCCGCCTGGTCGTTCAAGGCCACGCGCCGTAACGTGTATACTGCGGGCGATGGCAAGCTGATCTGGTTCGACGAGCTGCTCGACACGCCGAACATGGGCCACTGCATGGCCAGCGGGGTGATCCGCAAGACGAACAAAGGTTTCGAAATCCTGCACTACCAGCTGTCGATGGCGGTGCCGAACGAGATCGCGAAGCAGGTGACGGCGCTGGTGACGAAGGCCGAGGCCGCACCGGCCAGGTAGAGATATTCAATATTTCTATTGCAATACCTGTACTATATTCGCAACAGCTTGTCATTCATCGAATGACAAGGTCTGTCAAACACAATTAGAATGTTGCTTTGCAACAAGTGACAATCCTCAATAGAAATTCTCTGTGGGGTAAGTGAGAAGAACGCTCCATGGGAACCTATTACGACATCGACCACTGGCGCTCCAGGGTCTTCGCGTCCCTGCTGTCGTATGTGGTCATGCTGGGCACGCTCGCCGCGGTGCCCAGCATCGGCCTGTCCGTCAGCGAAGGCCTGTGGCCGGTCGCCCTGATGGACAGCGTGGCGCTGGCCTGGGTGGCCGCGCTGTGGCGTTTGCCGCGCCTGAACTACACCTTCCGCGTCCTTAATTTCCTCGCGATCCTCTACCTGATCGGCATCGGCCTGATGCTCACGGTCGGCCCGGTCAGCCAGATCTTCCTGATGGCGCCACCCGTGCTGGGTGTGGTCCTGCTGGGCATGCGGCCGGCGCTGGCCGCGCTGGGCCTGAGCGGCGCCACCATCTTCGTGCTCGGCCTGACCGGCTATGCCAGGCTGTACGTCACCGGCATGGAAGAGCACGAGCTGCTGCCCTGCCTGATCGTCACCCTGAATTACCTGTTCGTCGGCGCACTGATTACCCTGACCTGCGGCAGCCTGCTGCAGCGCCTCGATAATTCGATGGCGGAGCTGGGCCGCACCGCCGACTCGCTCGAGGAAGGCCACGCCAGGCTGCACGAACTGAACGCCGAGCTGCGCCTGACCTCGGCCGCGGTGGCGCGCCTGAACGACATGGTCCTGATCGCCAGGGTGGTCGACGATGCCGGCGCCGAGCAGCCGATCATCTTCGCCAACGACGCCTTCGTGCGCCGCACCGGCTACACGCGCGACGAGGTGGTGGGTCAAAGCATGCGCCTGCTGCACGGCCCCGAGACCGACCAGATCGAGGTCGCCCGCATCCTCGGCGCCATGGCGCGTGGCGAGGCCGCCAAGGCCGAGCTGGTGAACTACACCCGGCGCGGCGAAAAATACTGGGTCGAGATGGAACTGGTGCCCTTCGCCGACGAAGGCGGCCGCAACACGCACTGGGTGGTGGTCGGGCGCGACATCACCGAGCGCCGCAACGCCGCCGACGCCATCCACCGGCTCGCGTTCTACGACGTCCTCACCGGCCTGCCGAACCGCCGCCTGCTGATCGAGCGCCTGGACGCCATGGTCGCGCGCGCGCACGCTGCCGCCGGGCTGGGCGCGGTGCTGTTCATCGACCTCGACAACTTCAAGACCATCAACGACGCGCGCGGCCACGCGATCGGCGACAACATGCTCAAGCACGCCGCCCAGCGCGTGGCGGCGGCGCTGCGCCAGGGCGACACGGTGGCGCGCCTGGGCGGCGACGAATTCGTGGTCGTGCTCGAGAACCTGGGTCCGGACGCGCAGCGCGCCACCTTCGCGGCGCAGGTGGTGGCCGAGAAGATCCGCGGTGCGCTGGCCGAGCAGGTCGAGATCGGCGGCCAGCTGTATCACGCCTCGGCCAGCATCGGCATCGCGCTGCCGCTGCGCAGCGGCCAGACCGGCCACGACCTGCTGCGCGAAGCGGATACCGCGATGTACCACGCCAAGGTGGCCGGCCGCAACGGCGTGACCCTGTTCGAAGCCGGCATGCTGGCCGAGGCCGAGCGCAAGCTGACGCTGGAACGCGATTTCGCCGCCGCGATGGACAACGGCGAGCTGTCGATGTATCTGCAGCTGCAGATCGACCACCTGCGCATGCCGGTGGGCGCCGAGCTGCTGATGCGCTGGCAGCGCCCGGACGGCAGCTTCGTGCCGCCCGACGTGTTCATTCCGGCCGCCGAATCGAGCGGCCTGATTTACCCGCTCGGCCAATGGGTGCTGCGCCAGGCCTGCGAATACTGGCTGCGCCTGGACCGCGCCGGCCTGGCCGTGCCGCTGTCGGTGAACGTCAGCCCGCTGCAGTTCCGCCAGCCGGACTTCGTCGAGCAGGTGTGTGCGGTCCTGGTCGAAACCGGCGCCCCGGCCAGTCAGCTGATCTTCGAAGTCACCGAGGGCCTGCTGGTGAACGACCTGAACGAGACCATCGCGCGCATGCACGAACTGGCGCAGATGGGCATCCGCTTCTCGATCGACGATTTCGGCACCGGCTATTCGAACCTGGCCTACCTGAAGAAGATGCCGCTGTACGAACTGAAGATCGACAAGAGCTTCATCCGCGACACCCCCGGCGACGTCAACGGCACCGCGATCGTGCAGTCGATCCTGGCGATGGCCGACCACCTGGGCCTGCGCGTGGTGGCGGAGGGCGTCGAGACCGACCAGCAGGCCAGCTTCCTGGCCGCGAACCGCAAGCCGGCCATGCAGGGCTTCCTGTTCTCGCGCCCGGCGCCGCTGGAAGAGTTCATGACGCAGATGCGCAACTGGCAGGCCAAAGCGGCGTAATTTCCCCCATGCCGGGTAGAGGGCCGGCCGCCCACGCGCAGCCCCGGCGACGACAGGATGGCCCAGCTGATGCGCGACCGCGTCCAGCACCTGCGCGACGAGCTCACGCGCAAGACCGATGACCGCGCCCGCCCGGAGCGCATCCAGCTGCTCGAGGTGCGCCTGGAGCCGCTCAATCCGATGCAGGAGTCGCGGGACAAGGTGGCGGCCCGCCTGGCGGTCTGGCAGGCGATTTCCTGCCAGCGCCTGGTGGAACTGGTCATGACTTGACGGCGGCCAGGGCCTGGCGGCCGGCGTCCAGCGTCGGCAGCAGGCGCACGCCGGCCACGCCGTCGAGGCGCGCCACGCCGGCGCCGCCGGCCCACAGCTCGACCTCGGGCGGCAAGGCCTGGCGCAGCTGGGACAGCACCGGCGCCACCTGGCGCCGCGGATAGGCCGCCGAGAAGGACAGGGCGACGACGCCGGCGCCGTACGCGCTTGCCGCGCGCGCGATGTCGAGCAGCGGCGTTTCGAGGCCGAGCGAGATGCAGTTGGCGCCTTCGAGCGAGAACAGGGCCTGGGCCATCAGGATGCCGAGACCATGCGCTTCGCCGGGGACCGTGGTCATCAGGATGCGCGGACCCTGGCGCGCGCCGGGCAGGTCGGCGATCGCCTGGCGCAGCTGCTGCTGGGCCGACTCGGTATAGAAATGTTCGTCGAAGACGTCGAAGCTGCCGTCTTCCCAGCACTCGCCGACGGCCGTGGTCAGTGGCGCCATCGTCTGCTCGACGAAGCGCTCCAGGCCCTGGCGCGCCAGCGACTGGCGCAGCGCGTGGCGGAACACGGCCGGGTCGCGCGCACGGATCGTCTCCAGCAGGTGGGCGATGGCGCTGGTCTGGCCTTCCTCGTCCGCGGCGCGCTGCGGCGCCGCCAGCGCGGCCAGTTCGCCATGTGCCATCGCGGCCAGCGCGCCGGGACGGTGGCCCTGGTCCATCAGGCGCTTCATCAGGCGCAGGCGTTCGACCTGCTCGCCCGGATAGCAGCGTTCGCCGTTGGCGTCGCGCACCGGCTGCGGGAAGCCGTAGCGGCGCTCCCAGACCCGCAGCACGTCCTTCGACAGGCGCGTCTCGCGCTCGACGGCGGCGATGCTGAAGGTGGGCGATAGGATGGTGGCGTTCATGAGAGGTCTATTCTAGCGCGGCAGAGCAGGGCCGCGCCATCGTAGCGGATCACGGCCAGCAGGCGCCGCAGGTCCTGGTCGAGGCGCCGTTCGGCGCCGGCGAAGGGCACCAGCTCGGCGATGCGCGCCATGCAGTCGAGCAGGCCGGCGCCGAGCCGGCGCGGCAGGCCGTCCGGATGGCGCAGGGCGCAGGCCTGGCGCACCGCCACCAGCAGCGCCGCCGCTACCTGTTCCGTCAGCTCGACCGCGCGCAGGCAATCGCGCGCTGCGATCATGCCGGTGCCGGCCTTGTGGATCACCGCGTCCGGCGTCAGCCTGAGCGCTTCCGCGGTCCATGCCGAGACGCTGGCCTGCAGCGCCTTGAGGCCGTGTCCCGCTGCCGCGTTGCGCAGGCCGGGCGGCAGGCCTTTGCCGGCACAGGCGTCGACCACCAGCGCCATCTGCTGTTCGAACAGGCCGGCGAGCTTGGTCACCGCGTTCTTCATGCCCTCCATCGCGAAGGTCAGGTGGCCGGCATGGTCGAGGGAACGCGGATCGCCGCCGGCGCTGTTCAGTTCCACTTCGATGTGGCTCACCATCCAGGGCAGGCCGTCCAGCAAGACCCCGATCACCTGCGGCGCGCAGCGCAGCGGCGCCAGATGGTGCTGCTGTGCTGCGCCCGTCCCTTCGCCGAGGTCGTCGCGGATCCAGCCGGCCGCGCGCAGCGTGCCGGGATAGGGCCGGGCCGCGAACAGGGCCTGGTCGAAGTGGGAGGCGTTGCCGTCCAGGGCGACGGCGGCCAGCGCCGCGATGCGGCCGCCCAACCGGCACAGGCTTCGTGCGCGTACCGCCGCCAGGCAGGCCAGGCCGGTCATGGCGGCGCCGCCGTCGATCAGTGCCTGGTCCTCGGCGACCAGCGCCGACAGCTTGTCGTCCTCGAGCAGGCTCGCCAGCTGGCGCAGCGTGTCCATGCCGGCGCCGGATTCGGCCTGGCACAGCGCGACCAGGCGCACCGCGAGGATCGCGCGGGTCTGTTCCGGGGTGAAAGGGGTGTCCAGGCCGGCGCCGTGCCAGCTGAAGAGCCGGTGCGGCGCATCGTCATCGCCCGCCGGGCGCTTCAGCCGCGCGGCGCCGGCCTCGATGCGGGCGGCAAAGGCCGGGTCGCCGGACAGCACCGGCCGGGCGCGGCCCGCGGCCAGGGCCTCGATGTCGCCCACGGTGACGGGGCCGGCGCCGAATACCACGGCGGGCAGGCCGCCGGCCGGGAGGTCGATCTGCATGATCATGTGGCGATGCTCCAGTCGGCGGGTTTGTCCAGCATGCCGCGCGGGATGCGTTCGCCCAGCGTGAGCGCCTTCGGGCGCTCGGGCGCGGCGAGTCTTGTGTCGATCCAGCTGCGCAGTTCCTGGATGAAGCCTTCGCCGGCGCCGGCGCGCGGCACGATGAAGGCTTTCAGGCGCTGGCCTTCGTCGGGGCGCATCAGGCGCACGGCGGCATCCTCGACCAGCGGGTGCTCTAGCAGGACCCGGCGCACGCGCTCGGGGAAGACGTTGACGCCGCCCACCTGCACCGCGCTGTCGCGGCGCGGGCCGAGCGTAAAGCGGTCGTCGCCGCACCAGGCGAGCGTGTCCTGCGGATGCAGGGTCTGCGGCTCGCCATCCGGGCCGCGGCGCAGCAGCGCATCCTCGGAGCGTTCGATATGCGGCAGCAGGCGGTAAGGATCGCGGTGCGAGGCGCGCCAACCCAGGCCGCCGGTCTCGGAAGCGCCATACACCTGGACCAGCGCCAGGCCCGCAGCCTCGGCGCGTTCGGCCACCGCGTCGGGGCAGGGCGCGGTCGAGCTGACGCCGGTCACGCCGGTGGGGAAGTCCTGGTCCGCGTCCAGCGCCGCCTGCCAGAACTGCGGATGGCCGATCACGAGGTCGCCGGGCAGCAGGTGGCGCCCCAGCTGGGACGGCAGGCGCGCGCGCACGCTCACGACCTGGTCCGCTTCGAGGCCGAGATGGCGCGGCAGCAGCACGCCGAACAGGAAACCGTAGATGTGATGCGCCGGCACCGCCATCAGCAGGCGCCGGCGTCCGCTGAACAGCGTGGCCAGGCTGGCCGCTTCCTGCTCCAGCGTGGCGAGGGCGTGCGCGCAGCGTTTCGGTTCGCCGGTGCTGCCGGAGGTGCGGAAAGTCAGTTCGGCGTCCCGGTGCTGCAGGCCTGCGGTGGCGATGTCCAGCCAGTCGCCGAGGGTGCGGCGCGCCAGCAGGTAGTCCTCGACGCCGCTGTGCTGCAGTTGCAGGGCCTCGGCCAGCGCGCCGGCCAGCTGCAGCAGCTCCAGCGAATCGACGCCCAGGTCCTGCTGCAGCGACAGCGAGGGCTCCCAGCTGTCCGGCAGGAGCAGCGGGTCGTGGCGCAGCGCTGCCAGCTCGCCCGCCACCAGGTCGGCGACGAAGCGCAGCAGGGCACTGCGGTCGGCCCACCATGGGGCGGAAAGGACGCTTGGCGTGTCGGGCATGGGCTTACAGGCGCTTCACGAAAATCCAGAAGCTGCCGTCGCTGATGGCCTTCTTCATGTGGATCTTCACCTTGGTCGGGGTCATTTTATAGTCGAACACGTACTCGAACATCGTGTTCAGGTTATTCGCGCGCACGCCGGCGTCGAACACGCCCTTGAAACGGGCTGTATTGGTGCAGGGCGCGACATCGCGGAAGAAGTTGGTGCCGATCACCGCGCTGGCGTGGCGGCCGGTGATTTCCGCTTCGGCCTGGTTGTAGCGCAGGACCTTGCCCTGGCCGTCGAGCTGGATGGCGCCGAATGCCAGCTCGTCGATTTGCTTGCCCGACAGCTGGGATAGCTTGTTGTCGATGTCGTCCTTGCCGAAGGCGATCACGTTGAGGGTAGACAGCATGGTGCTCCTTTTATCTTGTATGTAATTGAACCATAGTTTTGTCCAGGACAAAGCGCGATTGTATATTACTTTTCGGAAACAATGTAAGTTTGTCCTGGACAAAGTTGCGACGATGCCACTTGCAAGACGCGGTATGCTAAGGTGGCGCCTTCCCCATCGAGCGAATTTCCGCAGCGCGCAGTGAGCAGTCTTTCCGCCCCTACCTCGGCCCCGGCCGCACCCTACGTCGGCCGCTTCGCCCCATCCCCGACCGGCCCGCTGCACGCCGGCTCGCTGGTGGCGGCCCTGGCCAGCTACCTGGACGCGCGCGCCAACGCCGGCGCCTGGCTGATCCGCATCGAAGACATCGACGAGGGCCGCGCCGTGCCGGGCGCCGCCGACACCATCCTCGAGCAGCTGGACTGGCTGGGCATGCATTCGGATGGCGAGATCGTCTGGCAGAGCCGGCGCAAGGAGCTCTACCAGGCCGCGCGCGAGCGCATCGCCGACTGGGTGTACGGCTGCGGCTGCAACCGCAGGGAGATCGCCGATTCGCGCCTGGGCGTGGGGCCGGACGGCGCGGCCATCTATCCGGGCACCTGCCGCCACGGCCTGGCGCCGGGACGCGAGGCGCGCAGCCTGCGCCTGCGGGTGCCGGAAGCGGGCGAGGACGTGGTCGGCTTCGCCGACCGTTTCGCGGGCTGGCAGGAACAGCGGCTGGCGCTGGAATCGGGGGATTTCGTGCTCAAGCGGGCGGACGGCTACTGGGCCTACCAGCTGGCGGTCGTTGTCGACGATGCGGAGCAGGGCGTCACCGACGTGGTCCGCGGCGCCGACTTGCTCGACTCGACCCCGCGCCAGATCTACCTGCAGCGCCTGCTCGGCGTGCCGACGCCGCGCTACCTGCACGTGCCGGTGGTGCGCAACGCCAATGGCGAAAAGCTGTCCAAGCAGACCGGGGCGCTGGCCATCCCCTCCGGTCCGCAAGGACGCGATGAAGAGGCCGCCGTCGCGGCCCTGCAACAAGCGGCGGGTTTCCTTGGACTGCGGCTGGCCTCGCCGGCCCCGTCCATCGGCTCGCTGGCCGCGTTCTGGCAGGAGGCGGTCCCGGCCTGGGCCAGCCTGCTTGCCGAACGCGGCGCTCTACTGGAACTGCCAGGCTAGCGCTGCCAGCTGGCCTCCCAGCGCCGCCTCCGGCCTACCCACCACAGCGCGCCCAGGCCGCCCGCCAGCATGGCCCACTCGGTCGGTTCCGGGATCGGTGCGGCCACGATGAAGCCGCGGATCTCGCCTTCCGGATAGGCGCTGGTGTGGATGTTGACGTAGGCCTCGTTGGCATTGAGGCCATCCACGAAGGCCGAAGCTGCGCCCTTCACCGTGCCGCCGTTCGCCGCCAGGAAGGCGGGATCATACGTGGCTTCCTCGTACAGCGGCAGGGTCGCCGAGAAGGTGCCGGACTTCACGCCGGTCGGGAAGTCGGCGAAGGGGATCGCGACTCCCGAGGTGCCGGTGAAGGCATCGGTGGTGCAGCAGTGGATGTGGGCCTCAAGCGAGGTGCCCACCAGGTCGCTGAAGGGCATGTCGACCGTCAGGTTGCTGGTGCCGGGATCGAAGCTGAGCATGATCGTCGCCATGCCGGAGCCGGGAGAGCCGTTGGGCGGGCTTTCGGCCGGGCCGCTGGCGGTGGCCCGGTAAGTCTGGGCGAAGGCCGGGCTGGCCAGGCCCGCCGCCGCTGCCAGTGCTAGAACGGACAGAACTTGTTTCATGGAATACCTCCTGTTGAACAGAGTCTCTGCAACGCACCCGTCCTGGGTGCTGTCAAAAACTTAGCACTGGAGGATTAGCCAGACCCGCACCGTACGGCTGAGATAGTGCCCGTGGGCGACTGGAATTTGGAAAGCTTGGCATAATGGCCAAAATGACCAGAGATTCAGTAAATATGCGATTCAAAATTTTTGCCCTGCCGCTCGTTTTCGTATCATGTCTGGCCCAGGCCCAGGATGCGTCCCTGCTGGCGGGCGCGATGCGCGTCGACCAGAACGCGGGCGACAATTCGTTCGCGGTGGCGCTCGGCTACACCCACCACATCAACAAGTATGTCTCGGTGAGCGCCGACTACCTGAACGAAGGCCACCCGAAGCTGCACCACCGCGACGGCCTCGGCGCCCAGCTCTGGGTCCACACGGCGGTGCCCGCGCGCGGCTGGTCGGTCGCGGCCGGCTTCGGTCCCTACTATTACTTCGACACCACCACCGGCAACGGCTCCTTTACCGATTACCGCAACGACCACGGCTGGGGCCAGCTGATGAGCGTGAGCGCCAAGTACCACCTGGCCTCGAACGCCTATCTCGAAACGCGCCTGTCGCACACGCACGGCATCACCGCCCACGACACCACCATGCTGATGTTCGGCGCCGGCTACGAGCTGCGCAATCTGCCGCGCGAAATCCGCCTGCAGAACGCGGAGCGCGGCGACAATCTCCTGATGCTGCTGGCCGGCCGCTCGATCGTGAACAGCTTCGCCTCCGAGACCGCAACGTCCTACGGCCTCGAATACCGCCGCACGGTGAACCCGAACGTCGAGTGGAGCGTGATCCTGATGAGCGAAGGGAAGGTCGATGCGGCCGAGCGCAAGGGCATCAGCGGCCAGGTCTGGCTGCTGCGTCCCTTCACCGAACGCACCGTGCTGGAGATGGGCTTCGGCGCCTACGCGATGCGCGACCAGCTGGACCGCAAGGACGCCAGCGGCGAACGCGAAAACAAGGTCGCGCCGATCGCCTCGATCGGCATGCGCTACCGTATCAGCGACAATCTGCGCGCCCAGCTCACCTGGAGCCGCGTGATCACGAACTACGAGCGCGATTCGGATGTGTTCATGCTGGGCGCAGGCGTCGCGTTCTAGCGCTCTTTGCGCCGGTCGATCAATCGCCCGCCTTCGGCCGCTTCATGATCGTGATGCCGCCGTCGGCTTCGAGGAAGGCGCATTGCATCTCATGGCGCGCGCAGCCGGATTCGCGCAGGGCCTGCTCGAGGTCGATCTGGCCGATGCGGTTGCGGCGGACCACCTTGTCGAAGAAGACGCCGTCGCGCCCGATCAGCACGGGTTCGCCCTCGACCATCGCTTCCACCTTGCGGCTGCGCGCCGACAGCAGCCCGATGCCGCCGTTCAGCACGATCAGCGTGCCCGCGATGATCAGGCCGCCGCTGACGGAACTGTCGCCGCCGGACAGGCCGTTCGATACCGATTCCGAGAGCAGCATGACGACCAATAAGTCGAACGGCGTCAGCTGGCTGATGGTACGCCGGCCCGACAGGCGCACCATGACCAGCAGCGCAAGATAGATCATCGCGCCGCGGACAATGAATTCCCACCAGGGAAGATCCATATCAAACATGACGGCCTCTCGTGGAATGCTTATTGATGAGAGGATTGTAGTGACAGTGGACGGGTTTGATTGTTCGCTAGGGAACGTAGTGGGCGTCCGGCGTCACCACCCGCACCACCGTCTCGCAATAATCCCGGAACCCCATGCGCAGATAAAGCCCATGCGCCGCCTCGTTCGCCCGCATCACATGCAGGAAGGGCGTCTCGTCCCGTAAAAGCTGGCGCCGGATCAGCTTCAGCATCAGGCGCCGTGCATAAGCGCGGCCCTGGTGATCCGGATGCGTGCAGACGCCGCTGATCTCGTGCAGTCCCGGCGCCGCCATGCGCTCGCCGGCCATCGCGACCAGCCGGTCGCCCTCGACATAGCCGAAGTATTCGCCCAGTTCGATGGTGCGCGGGCCGAAGGGGCCGGGCCTGGTCAGCAGGGCCAGCGTCAAAGCCTGGTCGGCATGGCTTGCGTCGAGCGGGATCGCATCGGGCGCCGCGTCGTGTTCGGGCATCGCGCCGTCCCAGATCATCCGGTACATGGTCGACTCGGCCTCGATGCGCCAGCCTGCCGGCGCGGGTCCGGACCACGCGTCGCAGTAAAAGCACTCGCCGGGTTCGCAGAAGGGCAGCAGGGCTGCGAAGTCCGGCTGCTGCGGGTCGGGAAAGCCGACGATGGGCGAGAAGCCGGGGGCGTAGCGCCGCGCCGTCCCGGTGCCGGTCGCCAGGTGGGCGTGCGTGCCGCTCAGCGTATTCCAGAAGATGTTGTCGAGCAGGTGGGCCATGCTTAGCTCTCTGCCTCCGGATGGCGCGCCAGCCAGGCGGCCAGCGCCGCTTCGTAGTTTTCCTGCGCGATCTGGTAGACGTCGAAGACGCACATGACGCAGCCGGTGCCGCAGCAATCCTCGAGTTCCGGTTCCTTCGGCGGCAAGGGGCGCGGATCGGGCTCCGCGGGTGCGGCCGGCTCGCTCACGGGTCTTTCCTGTCGTTGAGGATGGCCTGGATCTCCTCGCGCTCCTTCTTGCTGACGTGGCCGCGCAGGGCGGCCAGCACCAGCGCCTTGCCGGAACCGGAAAAGGCCTTGGTAATCAGTTCGCTGACCAGGCTCGTTTGCAGGGCATCCTGCGGCTGGGCCGGCGCGTAGACGTGGGCGCGCTGGGACTCGTCGCGCAGCAGCAGGCCCTTGGCATGCATCAGCTGCAGCAGGCGCAGCACGGTGGCCGCCGTCAGGTCGGGACGGTCGCTTGCTACAGTCTCGTGCACCTGCCTGGCCGTGGCGGGGCCGAGCTGCCACAGGATGCGCAGCAGCTCCAGTTCGGACGGGGTCGGTTTGGGGGGGGAAGCGGGATGCGGCATGCCTTGCAGCATACCGTCTCCCGCCGCGGATGTCACTCGTGCAGCTCGTATTCGCGCAGCGAGAACACCATCCTGCCGCCCTGTTTCTTGCAGACGCCGCTCATGGTTTCGCCCGGACGCAGGGTGAACATCATGCGCGTGCCCGGCGTCCTGGTCGCGCAGTCGGCGTGGGCGCTCTCCGGCACCGGCGGCACCTTCGGCGGTGGCGGCGGAGCAGGCGGTGCCGGCGGCACGGGAATGGCGGGCATGGCCGGCATGGCGGGCATCGGCGCATCGGCCGGCGTGTAGGCCATTGCGCCATCGGGCGCAGGCGGCGCGGGCGGAGCCGGCGGTGCGGGTGGACGCGGCGGCTTCGGCGGTTTGGGCGGCGGCGGGCATTTGGCGTCCTTGTCGCTGCAGTTGACGTAGACGTGGACGTCGGCCAGGCTGGCGCCGGCGGCGCTGGACAGCAGGGCAAACATCAGGATGGCGGCGCTGGTTTTCATCGTGTTCTCCTCAGGTTGGATGGACACATGATGTCTCCCGAATGTGGAGAAAAAATGAAGATTTGTGCGTGCCAGTCACAAATCGAATCTGTAGCCCAGGCCGTAGATCGAATGGATGGCTTCCACGCCCGGCAGCACGGCATCCAGCTTGCGCCGCAGGTTCTTCACGTGGCTGTCGATGGCGCGGTCGGCCACCTCGAGGTTGGCATTGCCCTCGCGCGCGGCGTCCAGCAACTGGGCGCGCGAAAACACCTGGCCGGGCCGGCGCGCCAGTGCCGCGAGGATCCCGTATTCCGTCGGCGTCAGCTCCAGCGGCCGGCCGTGGATGCGGACACGGCGCGCGGCGTCGTCGATCTCGATGCGCGGCGCGGCGGGCGCCGCTGCCTGACCCGCACGCCGCAAAATGGCCTTGATGCGGGCCATCAGCTCGCGCGGGCTGAAGGGTTTGCACAGGTAGTCGTCGGCCCCGGCTTCGAGGCCGAGCAGGCGGTCGATTTCCTCGACGCGCGCGGTCACCATCACGATCGGCACTTCGGAGAAGCCCCGTACTTCGCGGCATACCGAGAGGCCGTCCAGCCCCGGCAGCATCAGGTCCAGCACCACCAGCGCCGGCGGCTGGCGCCGGATCGCGTCCAGGGCCAGGGCGCCGTCGCCGAACACGGTGGCGTGGTAGCCGGCGGCGCGGGCATAGTCGGCCACCAGCGCGGCCAGTTCGGGTTCGTCCTCGACGATGAAAATGTCGGTGTTCATGCGCGGTCGCTTGATGGGATCGAGATGGTGGCGCGCAGGCCGCCGAGCGGCGAATGCGCGAAACGCAAGGACGCGCCTTGCGCCTCGAGCAGGCGGCGGCACAGGGCCAGCCCCAGGCCGGCGCCGCCATGCGCGCGGCTGCGCGAGGCATCGACGCGGTAGAAGCGCTGCGCCAGGCGATCCAGCGCTTCATCCGGCACACCGGGCGCGCTGTCGTCCAGGTGCAGATGCAGCGTCGTGCCCTGCAGCGCTGCGCTGATGCGAACCCGGCCACCTGCCGCCGTATAGCGCAGGCTGTTCTCGAGCAGGTTGTCGAGCACCTGGCGCATGCGGTCCGGGTCGGCCATGGCCATCGAGCGCGGCGGGGCAGGGCCGATGTCGAGCTCCAGTCCCGCCGCCTGCAGGCGCGCTTCGAAGGCGCGGGCCTGGCCGCAGGCCAGCCGCCAAAGGTCGAGGCGTTCCGGCTTGACGTCGAGGGCGCCGACGTCGGCCCGCGCCAGCGCGTACAGCTCGTCGATCAGCTTGTTCAGGGCCAGCACCTGGCGCAGCATGGCGTCGACGGTGTCCGGGCCGGCGCTGCGCACGCCGTCCTGGATCGCCTCGAGCTGGGCGCGCAGCACGGCCAGCGGGGTGCGCAGCTCGTGCGAGGTATCGGCCACCCACTGGCGGCGCGCGTCCTCAAGACTGTCGAGACGCTGGGCCAGGGTGTTGAAGTGGCGCGCCAGCTCGCCCAGTTCGTCGCTGCGCGAGGCGGGCAGGCGCACGTCGAAGCGGCCTTCGGCCAGCATGCCGGCGCCGCCCGCCAGCGACTGGATCGGCCGGCGGAAGTGGCGCGCCAGCAGGGTCGCGGCGAGCGCGGAGAAGGCCACCGCAAAGGCCAGGATCCACCACAGGCTGGCGCGCAGCTGATCGAGGAAGGCCAGCGCCATGGCGTCGCTTGGCCGCGGGCTGCGCGCCACGCCCAGGTAGCCGACGGTGCGGCCGTTCACCTCGATCGGCCGGCGCGCCAGCGGGATCGCATCCGGCCTGCGTCCGGCCAGGTAGCGGCCATCGGCGTCGAGCAGGGTGATGCGTTGCGGCAGGGATGCATCGGCGCCGGCTTCCGGGGCGGGGCCCATGCTCGCGCGGGCGTCGACG
>NZ_CAKKMV010000008.1 GCF_918697865.1 Massilia sp. Bi118
CTTCGAGCCACCTGTTGTCGACCCCGAGCCTTTTCGAACGTGTCGAAAAAAGGCCCGGACACTACAACCGAGACAGCGACGTAGACTTTAACGAAGAGGTAACGAACTATCTTGGACAGCAGTGCGCGCAGGCGGGAATCCAAGTTGCACGATCAGAGCATACTTTTCCTTGGGTCCCCGCCTCCGCGGGGACGACGTTTCAAGCCGCAGTCCGCCATCCCAGGTCCAGCAAGGCCATCAAACGCTTCGCATCGAACGGCGCCCGCACCTTGATGTCGTTATCGAAGTAGCAGTACACATCCCGGCTTTTTGCTTTCGGCGGCGCCACGTTCGACACCAGCCGCGCATCTTTCGGCTGTTTGCCCTCGCTCCACAAGCGGATCTTCGAAGCCCAGCGCTCCAGCGACTCGTCCTCATACCCGCTGGCATACAGCTCATGCTCGCCATGCAGGCGGATATAGACAAAATCCGCCGTCACGTCTTCCCAGTCCGGCCATTTGCCCGCGGTGTCGGCCACCACCAGCGCCACATTATGCTTGCGCAGCATCGCAATGAAAGCCTCGTCGCGGAAGCTCTCGTGGCGCACCTCCACCGCGTGCCGCAGCGGACGCATGGCGTCGATTTCCAGCAGCGAACGCCCCTCCATCTTGGCGTCGTGGCCGCGCGCGATGGCCAGCGCCTGGCCGGTATCGACCGGCAGCATGGCCAGAAAGCGTTCGGTCTTCTCGGGTTCG
The DNA here is from genome assembly GCF_918697865.1 of Massilia sp. Bi118. Lineage (GTDB taxonomy): Bacteria > Pseudomonadota > Gammaproteobacteria > Burkholderiales > Burkholderiaceae_D > Telluria. The sequence goes on from NZ_CAKKMV010000008.1 coordinate 735, forward strand.
AAACGCAGCTGCGGCGGGAACTGCCACAAAATGGGGCCGAGCTTCTCGCGCAGCGCGAACACGCCGGAAGCCAGCACGTTCGCCAGCGGCGTTTCGATGCCGCGCAGCTTGAGCATGTGGGTGATGAAGCGGTTGCCCTTCACGGCGAAGACGAAGCCGGGCGGCGTGGCGGCGTACCAGGCTTCGTAGCTGGACGGCCGCTGCAGCGAATAGAAGGAGCCGTTGATCTCGATGGTGGGCAGTTCGCGCGAGGCGTACTCCAGTTCGCGCGCCTGCACCAGCCCGCGCGGATAGAACACGCCGCGCCACGGTTCGTAACGCCAGCCCGAGATGCCGATGAAGATGTCGCCCATGCCAGCGATGGTAGGGCGGGAAGGGGCTAGGTTTCGGTACGTTGACGAACCGTGATCAATCGGGATTCTTTTTTGCGCAGTTTGCGCTATACTATTACTTGTACAATTTGTTGTACAAGTTTTGCTTGGTGAGAAGGGATACATCGCAATGAGAATCGTCAACTTTTCCGATGCTCGCAACAGTCTTCGGACTGTCATTGACCAAGTAGTTGAAGATGCAGACGTAACCGTCATTTCGCGCCGCGATGCGCCGGATGCCGTTGTTATGTCCTTTGATTACTACAGTAGCCTCATGGAGACTGTGCACTTGTTGAGTTCGCCAGCAAACGCGGCTCACCTTGCAAAGTCACTCGCTCAGGCACGTGGCGGTCAAGCGCAGCATCGGGAGTTAATTGAAACCCCTGAAGCCGAGGAAGCGCAAGATGCGAAACCTGAAGTTCACAGATGAAGCCTGGAACAGCTACATCTATTGGCAGACACAAGATAGAAAAACGCTCAAGCGCATCAACGACCTGATCAAGGATGCACAGAGAAGCCCATTCGAAGGGATCGGCAAACCCGAGGCCTTGAAACATAGCCTGAGTGGCTGCTGGTCACGTCGGATCGACGAGACCAGCCGCCTGGTCTACCAGTTAAACGAAGAAGAGCTGGTGATTATCTCCTGTCGCTACCACTACTAACGGCTGATGGGCACGGCCTTTGCCGGCCGCCGGCGCCACAAACCCACCGCCCCCAGCCCCGCTGCCAGCATCGCCCACGCAGGCGCCTCCGGCACCGGCGACACCGGCGAGGCCGACACCATGCTCAGCACCGTGTTCTCGTTCCACAGCAGGTGGTGTTCGACCGTGTTGTAGGGCGTGATCTGGTAGTCGTAACTCAGCTTGCCCGTCTCGATCAGGTGGCCGCCGCTGTTCCAGCCTTCGGGATCGCCGCCGTATTCGCCGAGGCTGAAGGCCAGGCCCCTGTTCGGCGAGAAGACGAAGCTGTCGGCGCCGCAGTGGTAATAAGCATTGCTGGACGCGGCGCAGGCCACGTAGTCCATGGAGCCGATGGTGAGCGAGCTCAGTTCCCCGATTTCGAGGACGCCGTCGGCGTTCTGGTCGAAGCCGGTGAAGGAACCGGCGATCTGCATGTCGGGCAGGAAGGCGGCGGCTTGCCTGTCGTAGAAGCCGGTATAGGTGAAGGTCCAGTGGGCGGATTGGGCATGCGCGAGCGCACTGCCGAACAACAGGGCGGTGGCGGTGAACAGGTGTTTCATGGTGGACCTCGGAGGAGTGCAGGTGAACGAAATGCTGGGTTCAGCCTACACCTGTCTGTGACGAAAGTCCTGCCTGTTTTTAACATTTGTCGCCGAGCGGCCACAACGCGTGGCCAGCTCGGCCGCTTTCATTTCCCAGCCGAAACGACAGGCAATTCGATCGCGCTTTCCATGCCCGGCGCGTGATAAACCCGCTGGGTGGCCTTGCGGTAGTCGCCCGGCTTCGCGTAGAAGATGTTCGGCACGAAGGTCTGCGGGTTGCGGTCGTAGAGCGGGAACCAGCTGGACTGGATCTGCACCATGATGCGGTGGCCCGGCAGGAAGACGTGATCGACGTTCGGCAGCGCGAAGCGGTAGCGTTCGGCCTTGTTGGCAGGGATCGCGGCCGGCTTGTCGAAGCCCTGGCGGTAGCGGCCGCGCAGGATGTCCATCGCGATTGGCAGCTGGTAGCCGCCCATCTCCGGCTGGGCCGCGACTTCGTCCGGATAGACGTCGATCAGTTTCACGACCCAGTCGCTGTCGGTGCCGCTGGTGGACGCGAACAGGTTGACCATCGGTTCGCCGGCCAGTGCCAGCGGCTGGCTCAGGGGTTCGCTCACATAGGTCAGCACGTCCGGGCGGTCCGAATACGAACGCTGGTCGGTCACCAGCCAGGGCTTCCACACGGTGCCCTCGCTCATGCGCACGGGGCGCGGCACGAAGGGCACCGGTTTTGCCGGATCGGACACGTATTCGTCGAAGGCCGTGGCCTTGCTGTCGGCCCGCATCTCATCCTTGCTGAAGCCGAGACCGAAGCCGGGCTTCAGGTACATCTTCGTCGAACTCGGGACCAGCGGCCACTGCTCCAGCCGGCGCCAGCGGTTCACGCCAGTCTGATAGCTCCACACCGGCGGCGTGTCGAACTTCGGCGCGCCATCTTTTAAATACTGGTTGAAGAAGGGCAGCATGACCTCGCGGCGGAACTGCTGGGCGGTGTCGCCGGTGAATTTCAGCGCGCCCAGCGAGGAGCCCTCGTAGTTCACGCCGCTGTGGCGCCAGGGGCCGACCACCAGCGAATTCATGCGATTGTCCTTGTCCTTCGGCTCCACCGCCGCATAGGTCGCGTAGGCCCCGTAGATGTCTTCCTGGTCCCAGCGGCCGACCACGGTCATGGTCGGCACCGTGAGCGGCTTTTTGGCCAGGATGCGGTCCAGCGCCTGCTCCTGCCAGAAGCTGTCGTAGGCCGGGTGCTCGAAGATCTTCTTCGTGAAGTTCAGCTGGTCGACGCCGTACAGGTGGGCGAAATCGAAGGTCGAGCCGGCGCGCAGGAAAGCGTCGTAGTCGTCGAAGGTGCCGGTGGCGATGCGCTCACCCGCGCCGCGCGCCGAGTTCTGGCCGGCGATGTAATCGAGGTTGGTATTGCGGAAGGCGCCGTTGTGGAACCAGTCGTCGCCGCGCCAGCCGTCGACCATGGGGCTCATCGGCACCGCGGCCTTTAGCGCGGGGTGGGGCTCGACCAGCGCCATCAGCACCGTAAAGCCTTCGTACGAGGAGCCGACCATGCCGACCTTGCCGTTCGATTCCTTGACGTTCTTGACCAGCCAGTCGATGGTGTCGTACGCATCGGTGCTGTGGTCGACCTGGGTATTGTTCAGCGGGCCGCGCACCGGGCGCGTCATCACGTAGTCGCCTTCGGAGCCGTACTTGCCGCGCACGTCCTGGAACACGCGGATGTAGCCGTTGGCGATGAAGGCGTCGTCGCCGTCGCCCAGGATGGAGCTGATGTGCGGGCTCTTCATGCGGCCGGCGCGGCCCGAGGCATTGTAGGGCGTGCGGGTCAGCATGATGGGCGCGTGCGCTACGTCCTTCGGAATCACGATCACGGTATGCAGCTTGACGCCGTCGCGCATCGTGATCATCACTTCCTGCTTCGTGTAATCCGCGTTCGGGACCGTGATGGAGAATTTGTCGGACGGGATGTCGGGCGCCATCGGCGGCGTCTGGGCCATGGCCGCGCCGCCGAGCGCGGCGAGCAGCAGGGGAAGAAGGGACAGGGACGGCAGGCGCGAACGCGACATCGGGTTCTCCAATGGGTGATTAAGTAAGCAACATTGTTAAAAGTTGCATTAAAGCATAACCCAAGCGAAGCCCCGCACGCAATCACGCACGGTTTAATGTTTAGAGGCCCTCAGCTTACTTTGAACACGCTGAAGACTTCGCTGAGGCGCTGCGCCTGCTCGTTCATCGCCGCCGCCGCGGCAGCAGCCTGCTCGACCAAGGCCGCGTTCTGCTGGGTCGCATCGTCCATGCCGGCAATGGCGCGGTTGACCTGGACGATGCCTTCCTGCTGGTGCTCGCTGGCGCCGGCGATCTCGCCGATGATGCCGTTCACGCGGTCGACGCTGGCGACGATCTCCCGCATCGTGTCGCCGGCCTGGCGCACCAGTGCCGAACCGTCGTCGACCTTGCGCACGGAATCGTCGATCAGGCTGCGCACTTCCCTGGCCGCCGCCGCCGAGCGCTGCGCCAGGGCGCGCACTTCGCCGGCGACGACCGCGAAGCCGCGGCCCTGCTCGCCGGCGCGCGCCGCTTCCACCGCCGCGTTCAGGGCCAGGATATTGGTCTGGAAGGCGATGCCGTCGATGACGCCGATGATGTCCGCGATCCGCTGCGCCGAACCGTGGATCGCATCCATGGTGTCGACCACGCGCGCGACCATGGCGCCGCCGCGCTGCGCCACGTCGCTGGCCGAGGAGGCCAGGCTGCTGGCGTGGCGCGCATTGGCGGCGTTCTGCTGCACGGCGCCGGTCAGCTCTTCCATCGTGGCCGCGGTTTCCTGCAGTGCGCCGGCCTGCTGCTCGGTACGGCTCGACAGGTCCTGGTTGCCGCTCGCGATCTGGGTCGAGGCGCTGGCGATGGTGCGGATGCCGGCGTCGACTTCGCCGACGATGCCGGACAGGCTGTCGTTCATTTCGCGCAGGGCGCGCAGCAGCTGGGCCGTCTCGTCCTGGCCTTTGGCCTCGATGACAGTGGTGAGATCGCCGGCGGCCACCGTGTTCGCCAGCGTCACGGCGCGCGCCAGCGGCAGGCGGATGCTGCGCGAGATCAGGTGGCCGGCCAGCATCAGCACGCCCGAGAGCAGGGCGGCGGCCAGCGAGAACTCGATCACGCGCGGCCAGAACACGGCGCCGATGGCATCCAGGTAGACGCCCGAACCCACCACCCAGCCCCAGCCCGGCACCGCTTTCACATACGAGATCTTCGGGACCGGCTTGTCCCTGCCCGGCTTGGGCCACATGTAGGCGATGAAGCCGGCGCCCTGGGTCCTGGCGACGTCGGCGGCCTTGACGAAGAGGTGCACGCCGTCCGGATCGGCGATGCCGCTGACGTCCGTGCCTTCCAGCTTGCTGGAGGTCGGATGCATCAGCATGCGCGGCTGCATGTCGTTGACCCAGAAGTATTCCTGGCCGTCGTAGCGCAGCGCGCGCAGCGCTTCCAGCGCCTCGTGCCTGGCCTGCTCGGCGGGCAGGGCGCCGCTGGCGGCCAGGTGCTCATAGCGGGCGACCACGCCGGCGGCAACCTCCACTGCCTGGCGCACGGCGCGGCCCCGTTCGTCGCCGATCAGCTTGCGCTCGGACACCAGGAAGCCGGCGGCGACGGCAGCGATGCCTAGGCCCGTGATGAGGGTGAGGAGGCCGAGCTTCCTCGCGATGTTCAGGCTGGAGAAACGTTTCATGGGAATGAAATCAGGAAATAACAATTGTCAGTTTTGACGGAAGTTGGCGAGTATACATGCAAGTTGCATCAAATCAATAAATAAATTGTCGAAATTGCTGATGACTACTGGCAAACACGCAACAGTGCTAAGCTAGCGCCATTTCACGCGACCCCGGCCTTACATGATCATCGTCCATCACCTGAACAACTCCCGCTCCCAGCGCATCCTGTGGCTGCTGGAGGAACTCGGCCTGGCCTACGAGATCAAAAAATACCAGCGCGACCCGAAGACGATGCTGGCGCCGCCGGAATTGCGCGCGGTGCACCCGCTCGGCAAATCGCCGGTGATCCAGGACGGAGATACCATCGTGGCCGAATCCGGCGCCATCATCGAGTATCTGGTCGGGCGCTATGGCGAGGGCCGCCTGGCTCCCGCCGCCGGCACGCCCGAGCGCCTGCGCTACACCTATTTCCTGCACTACGCCGAAGGCTCGGCCATGCCGCCGCTGTTATTGAAACTGGTGTTCGACCGCGTCGAGAGCACGCCCGCGCCCTTCTTCGTGCGGCCGATCGCGCGCGCCATTGCCAGAAAGGTCAAGGACAGCTTCGTGCTGCCGCAGATCCGCCAGCACCTGGCCTTCCTCGAGGGCGAACTGGCGCAGCGCGCATGGTTTGCGGGCGATGCATTCTCGGCGGCCGACATCCAGCTCAGCTTCCCGCTGGAGGCGGCCGCGGCGCGCGGCGGGCTGGACGCGCAGTATCCGAAGCTGAGCGCCTTCCTCGAACGCATCCACGCGCGCCCGGCCTACCAGCGCGCGCTCGACCGGGGCGGCAAGTACGATTTCGTAAAGTAAGAGCAAAGAGCATGGCGAAACTGCTGGCCATCGACGGCCTGAACATCGTCCGCCGGGTGTACGAGGCGAGTCCCGAGCCGGACTCCGACCTGAAGGCGAGCATCGCCCTGCGCCACGCCTTCTCGTCCTTCCGCAACGTGCTGGAGGCGCATGCGCCGACCCATGTGCTGGCGGCCTTCGACTACGGCGGCGAGACCTGGCGCCACGCGCTGTATCCGCGCTATCGCGAAGGGCGGGCGCCCATGCCCTCGGATCTGCGCAAGGCGCTGCCCGAATTCCACGAGCGCCTGCGCGAGGCCGGCCTGCACGTGCTGATGATTCCCGAGGTCGAGGCCGACGACGTGATCGCCACCGGCGTGATGCGCTGGCTGTCGGAAGGACGCGGCGATGCCGTCGTCGCCACCACCGACAAGGACCTGCACGCGCTGATCGCGCACGGCGCCCTGGTGTGGGACCACTTCAAGGGCGAGTGGCACGACGATGCCTGGGTGCGGAATAAATTCGGCGTCGCGCCGGAGCGCCTGCACGACCTGCTGGCGCTGATGGGCGACGCGACCGACGGCGTGCCGGGCGTGTCGAAGATCGGCATGAAGACGGCGGCGCGCCTGCTGAATGCCTACGGTAGCCTGGAAGCCGTGATGGCCGGCGCCGGCATCCTCAAGACGCCGCTGGGCGAGCGCCTGCGCGCCGAGCGCGAAATCCTCGAGGTCTCGCGCAAGCTGGTCGAGCTGAAGACCGACGTGAAGCTCGGGGTGAGCTGGAACATGCTCGCCTACGACAGCTTCTGACTACAAGGAACGAACGATGCTGAAGGCAGTGATTGTCGACTCGAACGCGATTTCGCGCGGCCTGCTCAACACGGTGCTGATGGACGCCGGCTACGACGTCGTGGGGCAGACCCATACCAGCCATTCCGGCTTCCTGCTGGCGCAGAAGCACCATCCGCACATCTTCTGCATCGCGCGCGAGCAGGTCGAGGACGGCAACGACGTGGTCGAACAGCTGCGCGCCCAGCTGCCGAAGACCATGATCTTCATGGTGTCCGGCACGCTGGATGCGCCGGCGGTGCAGGCGGCGCTGGCGCGCGGGGTGCAGGGCTTCATCGTGAAGCCCTTCAAGGCGGATGCGGTACTGAAGACGATCCGCAATACGGTGCTGGCGATCGTCAAGCAGCACCGCGGCGGCTGAATGATCAGGCGCTGCGCGCGGCGGTCAGCAGGCCCATCTCGTCGGAGCTGAGCAGCTTGTCGATGTCGAGCAGGATCAGCATGCGGTCGCCCACGGTGCCCAGGCCCTGCAGGTATTCGGCGGCGACACTGGCGCCCAGGTCCGGCGCGGCCTTGATCTGGTCCGGGGTCAGGGTAACCACGTCCGACACGCTGTCGACCACCACGCCAATGGTGTGGCCATTGATGTTCAGGACGATCACCACGGTGAAGGCGTCATAGGTCGGATTGCCGACGCCGAACTTGATGCGCATGTCCACGATCGGCACGATGATGCCGCGCAGGTTGACCACGCCCTTCAGGTAATCCGGCGCGCTCGCGATGCGGGTGACGTTGTCGTAGCCGCGGATTTCCTGGACCTTGAGAATGCTGAGCGCGTATTCTTCGCCGCCCAGACGGAACGACAGCACTTCTGTCGTGTTGTTGACGATACCTTCAGCCATGGCTACTCCCTGTGTTCTTCAATTATTTTGCCGTTCGGCAACTTTGGTGAAGATTACGGCATTTCGGCGGGGAGTTCGATGGAGAAATGGCAAGCGTGGGCACATTTCTTGAAATTTTGGGGGGAGGATGCAACAGTTGAGGCCTTACCGCCGTCATCCCCGCGAAAGCGGGAATGACGTGCAAAACGTTGCGGGTTACGCGTCAGCGTTCAAACTGCGCTGGCCGAATCGATGATGCCGCCACCCAAACAAACATCCCCGTCATACAACACCGCCGACTGCCCCGGCGTCACCGCCCACTGCGCCTCGTCGAAGCGCAGGCTGAAACGGTCCAGCCCTTCCGGCGCCACGCTGCAGGCCACATCGGCCTGGCGGTAGCGGGTCTTGGCCGACAGCGCACGCGGCGCAGGCGGCTCGCCGGCGATCCAGCTTGCCTGGCCCGCGCCCAGTTCCGCGGACAGCAGCCACGGGTGGTCGTGGCCCTGCACGATGTACAGGGTGTTGCTGGCGATATCCTTGCGCGCGACGAACCACGGCTCGCTGGTGCCGTCCGCGTTCTTGTGCGACTTCAGGCCGCCGATGCCGATGCCTTTTCGCTGACCCAGCGTGTAGAAGGACAGGCCGACGTGCTCGCCGACCGTCTGGCCGTTATCCAGCTTGATCGGACCCGGCTTGTGCTGCAGGTAGCGGCCCAGGAATTCGCGGAAGGGGCGCTCGCCGATGAAGCAGATCCCGGTCGAGTCCTTCTTGGCGGCGTTCGGCAGCTGCAGCTTTTCGGCGATCTTGCGGACCTCGTTCTTGGGGATCTCGCCCAGCGGGAACAGGGCTTTCGAGAGCTGCGCCTGGTTCAGGCGGTGCAGAAAGTAGCTCTGGTCCTTGGTCGAATCGAAGGCCTTCAGCAGTTCGAACTTGCCGGTCCCCAGGTTCTCGCGCACGCGCGCATAGTGGCCGGTCGCGATCAGGTCGGCGCCCAGCTTCATGGCGTGGTCGAGGAAGGCCTTGAACTTGATCTCGGCGTTGCACAGCACGTCCGGGTTCGGCGTGCGGCCGGCCTGGTACTCGCGCAGGAATTCCGCGAACACGCGGTCCTTGTATTCGGCGGCGAAGTTGACGGCCTCGATGTCCACGCCGACCACGTCGGCCACGCTGGCCGCGTCGATCCAGTCCTGGCGCGTGGAGCAGTATTCGGAATCGTCGTCGTCTTCCCAGTTCTTCATGAACAGGCCGACGACTTCATAGCCTTGTTCCTTCAGCATCCAGGCCGCGACCGAGGAGTCGACGCCGCCCGACATCCCGATCACGACTTTTTTCTTGCTCATTGTGTTCAGCTTACGTTCGGTTGGGTTGGCAGCCCGCCATGGAAGACGGACTCATCTGTGTAGATCAGGTCCAGCGAGGTGCGCTTGCCGGCCAGGTAGTCGTCCACGCATTTCAGCACGGTCGGGCTGCGGTGGCGCTCCTGGCAGGCCGCGAGTTCGTCGCGGGTCATCCACAGGGTGCGCAGGATGCCATCGTCGAGCGGCCGGTCGTATTGCTTGCCCGGCTTGCCGCAGAAGGTGAAGCGCAGGTAAGTTACGTCGGCGCCGCGCGACTTCGAGTGGTAGCGCGAGATGTACATGCCGACCAGCGCTTCGGGGATGAACTCGTGCGCGGTTTCTTCCATGGCTTCGCGAATGACCGCCTGTTCGAGCGATTCGAATGGATCGAGGTGGCCAGCCGGCTGATTCAACCGGATGCCGTCGCTGGTTTCCTCTTCGATCAGCAGGAAGCGGCCGTCATCGCGCTGGATGATGGCGGCGACGGTCACCGATGGTCTGAAGGTATGGGTCATGCGCGTCCTTGAAAATGTGCCGACATTCTACCTTGATGAAAAGGTCGTTGCTTGCACGCACGCTGCATTGCAACAGTTCCAGCCGGGGTTTTCGCTTGATTTGATACAAAAAACAGTGGGATATGCCTAGGTCAGTAACACGTTGAGCAGGAAAATTGCCGATCTGTTTACGAAATACCACTGATCGGTATTGACAACAGCTCTTGTCCACTTTGGCATGCTAGATTGTAGACAGTTTATCAATTTAATGGGGGCATCATGAAGATTGGTGTACCGGCCGAATCGCGGCCGGGCGAAACACGCGTCGCCGCAACGCCCGAAACCGTCAAGAAGCTGGCCGCCCAGCACGAGGTGCTCGTGCAGTCAGGCGCCGGCCTGCATGCCTCCGTGCCTGATGACGCCTACGCCGCTGCCGGCGCCCGCATCGTCACTGCCCAGGAAGCGTTTCAGGCGGAGCTGGTGCTGAAGGTGCGCGCCCCGAATGCCGACGAACGCTACCTGATGCAGCCCGGCGCCGCCCTGGTCGGCATGCTGAACCCCTTCGATACCGAAAACCTGGCCGCGATGGCCGACAAGCGCCTCACCGCCTTTGCCCTCGAAGCCGCGCCGCGCATCACGCGCGCGCAGTCGATGGACGTGCTGTCCTCGCAGGCGAACATCGCCGGCTACAAGGCGGTCATGATGGCCGCCAACGCCTACCAGCGCTTCATGCCGATGCTGATGACGGCCGCCGGCACCGTGAAGGCGGCGCGCGTGCTGATCATGGGCGTCGGCGTGGCCGGCCTGCAGGCGATCGCCACCGCCAAGCGCCTGGGCGCCGTGATCGAGGCGTCCGACGTGCGCCCGCCGGTCAAGGAGCAGGTCGAGTCGCTGGGCGCCAAGTTCATCGACGTGCCCTTCATTACCGACGAAGAAAAGGAGATCGCGCAAGGCGTGGGCGGTTATGCGCGCCCGATGCCGGCCGATTGGATGCGCCGCCAGGCCGAACTGGTGCACGAGCGCGCCAGGCTGGCCGACATCGTCATCACCACCGCGCTGATCCCCGGCCGCAAGGCGCCGGTCCTGATCCTTGAGGACACGGTGCGCGCCATGAAACCCGGCTCCGTCATCGTCGACATGGCGATCGAGCAGGGCGGCAACTGCCCGCTGACGGAACTGGGTAAAACCGTGGTCAAGCACGGCGTCACCCTGATCGGCGAGCCGAACCTGCCGGCCCTGGTGGCGGCCGACGCCTCGGCCCTTTACGCGCGCAACGTGCTCGATTTCCTGAAACTCATCGTCGACAAGGAGGGCAAGCTGGCCTTCGACCGCGAGGACGAGATCGTGAAGGCGGTGATGGTGTGCGCCGACGGCGAAGTGCTGCGCAAATAACACTCATCGTCGTTCCCGCGAAGGCGGGAACCCAAGTTCAGCTAGCGTTACGCGAACGGACTTGGATCCCCGCCTGCGCGGGGATGACGGTAACTGGAATTCGGAAGGAGAAACAATATGGAAATCAGCCACACAATCATCAACCTGATCATCTTCGTGCTGGCGATCTACGTCGGCTACCACGTGGTGTGGACCGTCACGCCGGCCCTGCACACGCCGCTGATGGCAGTGACCAATGCGGTGTCGGCCATCATCATCGTCGGCGCCATGCTGGCGGCCGGCCTGACCGAGGGCGTGACCGGCCAGGTGGCGGGCACGCTGGCCGTGGCGCTGGCTGCCGTCAACGTGTTCGGCGGCTTCCTGGTCACCCAGCGCATGCTGGAGATGTTCAAGAAGAAGGAGCCGAAAGCTTCCCGCGAAGCGAAGTCCGCGCCCGCCGCGCGTGAAAAGGAGACGGCATGAATTTCGTCAGCATGAATGTGGTGACGCTGCTCTACCTGGTGGCGTCGGTATGCTTCATCCAGGCGCTGAAGGGCCTGTCCTCGCCCTCGACGGCGCGCATGGGCAATGTGTTCGGCATGAGCGGGATGGCGATTGCGGTCGTCACCACGATCGCCTTGATGTTCAAATTAAAAGAGCAGATCCAGACCGGCGGCATGGGCTTCGGCCTGGTGCTGCTGGGCGTGGTCGTGGGTGGCGCGATCGGCACCGTTGCCGCGCGCAAGGTCGAGATGACCAAGATGCCGGAGCTGGTGGCGGCCATGCACTCGCTCATCGGCCTGGCCGCGGTCTGCATCGCGATTGCCGCCGTGTCCGAGCCCTGGGCCTTCAACATCGCCGCCCGCGATGCCGCGCTCCCCTTCGGCAACCGCCTGGAACTGTTCATCGGTACTTTCGTGGGCGCCGTGACCTTCTCCGGTTCCGTGATCGCCTTTGGCAAGCTGGCGGGCAAATATAAATTCCGCCTGTTCCAGGGCGCGCCGGTGCGCTATCCGGGCCAGCACCTGATCAACCTGCTGGTGGCGATCGCCATCATCGCGCTGGGCCTGGTGTTCTGCTTCTCGGATGGCGTGGCGCCGGCCTGGACGCCGTATATCGTGATGGCCGTGCTGTCCTTCGTGCTGGGTGTACTCATCATCATCCCGATCGGCGGCGCCGACATGCCGGTGGTGGTGTCGATGCTGAACTCCTATTCGGGATGGGCGGCGGCCGGCATCGGCTTCTCGCTGAATAACTCGATGCTGATCATCGCCGGTTCGCTGGTGGGCTCGAGTGGCGCGATCCTGTCGTACATCATGTGCAAGGCGATGAACCGCTCCTTTTTCAATGTGATCCTGGGCGGTTTCGGCGGCGAGGCAACGAGTACCGACGCCGGCGGCGCCAAGGAGCAGCGCCCAGTCAAATCCGGCTCGCCGGAGGACGCCGCCTTCATCCTGCAGAACGCCGAATCGGTGATCATCGTGCCGGGCTACGGCCTGGCGGTGGCGCGCGCCCAGCACACGGTCAAGGAACTGGTCGACAAGCTGACGGAACATGGCGTGACGGTGCGCTACGCGATCCACCCGGTGGCGGGACGCATGCCCGGCCACATGAACGTGCTGCTGGCCGAGGCCGAGGTGCCCTACGACCAGGTGGCGGAAATGGAGGACATCAACGGCGAGTTCGGCCAGACCGACGTGGTGCTGGTGCTGGGCGCGAACGACGTGGTGAACCCGGCGGCCAAGGACCCGAAATCGCCGATCGCCGGCATGCCCATCCTGGAGGCCTATAAAGCCAAGAGCATCATCGTCAACAAGCGCTCGATGGCGTCCGGCTATGCGGGCCTGGACAACGACCTGTTCTATCAGCCGAACACGATGATGGTGTTTGGCGATGCGAAGAAGGTGATCGAATCGATGGTGAAAGCAGTGGAATGAAACAGCAGGCGGGCACGGCCGACTGTGCCGCGCCCGCCACACATTTGCGTATCGTCCACGGCTGAATTTGCGAAGTTGATATAGTGGATCGGTTGTCTACATCCTTCGTGGAGGCAGCCATGCAAAAAATCAACTATCTCAACGTTGGTTGCGGCAAGAAGTTCCACCCGGCGTGGACCAACGTCGACATGGCCTCGAGCAGTCCGCACGTCGAGGTCCATAACCTGCTGCACGGGTTTCCGTATCCCGACAACCAGTTCGACGTCGTCTACCATTCCCAGGTGCTGGAACACGTCCCCAAGGACAAGGCGCCCGGCTTCGTGCGCGAATGCCTTCGGGTCCTGAAACCCGGCGGCGTGCTGCGCGTGGTGGTGCCCGACCTGGAAAACATCGCCATCGAATACCTGCGTCACCTGAAGGAAAACCTCGAGCATCCGAGTGCGGTGTCAAGCGCCAATTACGACTGGATCCTGCTCGAGCTGTTCGACCAGACGGTGCGCAACCGGCCGGAAGGCGAGATGGGCGATTTCCTGAAGCAGCCGCGCCTGCCCAACGAGGACTACATCGTCGAGCGCATCGGGCACGTCGGGCGCAGCATCATCGCCCGCGGGCGCAGCCAGGCCGACGGCAGCGCCGCCGCGCAGCCCACCCCCATGATGGCGAAGCTGAAAAAGGTCACGCCCAAACGGCTCGCCAGCCACCTGCGCGTCAAGCTGCGCGACAAGCTGGGCAGCGAGGCCCTGCGTATCGGCGCCTTCCGGCTGAGCGGGGAAATCCACATGTGGATGTACGACCGCTACTCGCTGGGCCGGCTGCTGGAGCAGGCCGGCTTCACCAACGTGCGGCGGGTGGATGCGCACAGCAGTGCGATTCCGGACTGGCAGGCCTATGAGCTGGATGTGAAGGATGGATCGGTGATCGATCCGACCTCATTGTTCATGGAAGCGAGCAAGCCGGGGTAGGGTAGGGTGGGCACACCGTGCCCACGCAGCGAATCAGCGGCGGCCGAACATCATCAATTCCGCCAGCAGCATCCGCGCCGGCTTCACGGTATCCAGCGCCGCCAGCGCCAGCCCGAACAGCGGCTGCAGCGGGCCCTTGTCCGCGAACACGCGCGCCATCGTGTCGGTGGCGCGGATCACCATGCCGCGGTCGCCTTCGCGTTCGCTCGCAAAGCGGTCGATGGCGGCCGGCGTCATCTCGCGCGCCAGCAGTCTCGCCAGCACGGCCGCATCACGCAAGCCCAGGTTCAGGCCCTGGCCCGCCACCGGGTGCAGGGTCTGGGCCGCGTTCCCGATCGCCACCGTGCGGCTGCTTGCGCGCGGGTCCGCGTTCAGGCCGAGCGGGAAGGCGAGGCGCGGCGACACTTTCGTAAAATGTCCCAGGCGCTCGCCGAAGGCTTCGCCCAGTTCGTGCAGGAAGGCGTCCTCGCCCAGGTCCAGCAGGTGCTGGGCGCGCTCGGGCTGCACGCACCACACCAGCGCGTACTGGTGTCCGTCGGCGCCATCCTGCGGCAGCAGGGCCAGCGGGCCTTCGTCCGTAAAACGCTCGAAGGCACGGTGCGCGAGCGGGCTGCTTGCGGAGACGCGGGCAATCACGGCGGTCTGGCCGTAGTCGCGCGTGGTGGTCTTGTCTGCCTGTTCGCCGAACACGCCGCCTTCGGCCTGCACGGCGACTTGCGCGTGCACGCTGCGGCCGTCGTCGAGCTGCAGCTGCACGCTGTCGGCGCGTTCGACGATGTCCGTCACGCGCAGCGGGCGCAGCACCTGCACGCCGGCGCGCTCGCAGGCGCGGGCGAGGGCGTCGACCACGTCGCCATAGCGCGCCACATAGCCCAGCGCTTCCAGGTCGTGTTCGTCGCGGTCCATCATGCTGCGGCCCAGGTGGCCGCGGCGCGAGACGTGGATCTGGTGGATGGCGGTGGCCGACGATCCAATACCGGGCCACGCCTTGACCTCTTCCAGCAGCAGGCGGCTGCCCCAGGCCAGCGCGATCGAGCGCGGATCGGAGATGGCCTGGCCCAGCGACTTGCCGTCGATGAGGACGATGCGCTTGCCCTCGACGCCGCGCCGCGCCAGCAAGGCGGCCAGCGCCATGCCCACCGGGCCAGCGCCGCAGATGGCGACGTCGGCTTCCAGCGTTTCTTCAGTCTTCGGCACCTCGCTCATACACCCTTTCCAACCAATGCTTCGATCTCTTCCACGGTCTTCGGCGCGCTGGACGTCAGGATGCGATAACCGTCTTCAGTCACGACCACGTCGTCCTCGATGCGGATGCCGATGTGCCAGTATTCTTCCGGCACCCCTTCCGCCGGGCGCACGTAGATGCCCGGTTCGACCGTCAGCACCATGCCCGGCTGCAGTGCGCGCGAAGGTTTGTCAGGCTGCGTCAGGTCGCGGTAGGCGCCGACGTCGTGCACGTCCATGCCCAGCCAGTGGCCGGTGCCGTGCATGTAGAAGCCTACATGGGCTTTGCCGGCGATGGCGTCCTCCACATCGGCATACTGGCCGGCCGGGATCAGGCCCAGGTCCAGCATCCCCTGCACCAGCACGCGCAGGGCCGCTTCGTGGAAGGCGCTGTAGGGGCGTCCGGGTTGAATCGCCGCGAAGGCCGCTTCCTGGGCCGCCAGCACCAGTTCATACAGCCTGCGCTGGGCCGGCGTGAAGCGGCCGTTGACCGGGAAGGTGCGGGTGATGTCGGAGGCGTAGCCATCGAGCTCGCAGCCGGCGTCGATCAGCACCAGGTCGCCGTCCTGCATGACGCGGTCGTTGACGTTGTAGTGCAGGACGCAGGCGTTCGGGCCGGAAGCGACGATGGGCGTGTAGGCCGGGAACTGCGCGCCATTGCGGCGGAATTCGTAGAGCAGCTCCGCTTCCAGCGCGTATTCGTGCAGGCCGGGACGGGCGGCGCGCATGGCGCGGGCGTGGGCATTGCCCGAGATCTCGCCGGCGCGCAGCATGGTCGCCTGCTCATCGGCGTCCTTGATGAGGCGCATCTCGTCCAGCAGCGGCAGCAGGTCGTGGAAGGCGGCGGGCGCCGTCACGCCGCTGCGCGAGCGGGCGCGCACGGCCTTGATCCAGCCCTGTACCCGGGCATCCAGCGAGGCGCTGGAGGCGGTGGCGTAGTACAGCGCGGGCGCGCCGGCCAGCAAATCGGGCAGGCGGGTATCGAGTTCAGAGATCGGCCAGGCTTCGTCCACGCCGAAGGCTGTGCGCGCGGCTTCGGGGCCGTAGCGGTAGCCGTCCCAGATCTCGCGTTCGAGATTCTTCTCGCGGCAGAACAGGACCGAACGCGCCGGCCGCTCGCCGTTGGCGGCGCATAAAACCAGCACGCTCTCGGGCTCCGTGTAGCCGCTCAGGTAATAAAAATAGCTGTCGTGCCGGTAGGGATAGTCGCTGTCGCCGTTGCGCGGGGCTTCCGGCGCGGTGGGCAGCACGGCCACCGCGCCCGGCAGCATCTGCGCGGCCAGGCGCGCACGGCGTGCTGCAAAGTTGGTCATGGTGTTGTCCTGGCTTTGGCGGCGTAAGGGGCGTTGAGTTCTTCCAGCTGGCGCACGGTGCCGACGTTGACCCACTCGCCGTCGTAGATTTCGCCGCCGACCCGGCCCTCATCGATGAACTTGCGCATGAGTGGGCCGAATTTCAGGAACTCGCCGGCCTTGATGCCGTCGAACATTTCAGGACGGTAGACGCCGATGCCCGCGAAATTCCACTTCGGCGAACCTTCGTTCGTCAGCGTGTACATGGTCAGGCCAAAGTCGCCTTCCGGGTTGTGCCAGGGGTTGGGCGTCAAATACAGCCAGGCGATGTCGCGCTTGTCGGCGGGGATCGGCCGGCCGACGGCGTCATTGTCCGGCAGCGCGTCCAGCACCTGCTCGAAGTCGAAGTAAGGCGCGTAGATGTCGCCGGACACCGCCAGGAAGGGTTCGTCGCCCAGCAGGTGCAGGGCGTTGGCGATGCCGCCGGCGGTTTCCAGCGGGGTCGGCTCGTGCGAGTAGACGATGCGCGCGCCGTAGCGGCTGCCGTCGCCCAGCTCCGCCTCGATCATGTGGCCGAGGTGGGAGTGGTTGATGACGATGTCCCTGATGCCGGCGCGGACCAGGTTCATCACGTGGTAGGTGATGAGCGGACGGCCGCGCACCTTGAGCAGGGGCTTGGGGCAGGCGTCCGTCAGCGGACGCATACGTTCGCCGCGGCCGGCGGCGAAGATCATGGCTTTCATGCGTTCGGTCCGGGAATCAGAAGGTGTAACCGACCGAAGGCGCCTTGTCCTCGAAGGCATCGAGAAGGCGCAGCAGCGGTTTGAGTTCGGTGTAGCGGTTGGCGGTCTTACGCACGTAGTCCATCACGGTCGGCAGGTCGCCCAGGTAGTTCGGCTTGCCGTCGCGGTAGTTCAGGCGGCAGAAGATGCCGAGGATCTTCAGGTGGCGCTGCAGGGCCATGTATTCGAAGTCGCGGTAGAAGGCGTCGATGTCCGGGTTGACCGGCAGGCCCATCTGCTTGGCGCTTTGCCAGTAGCGCACCACCCAGTCGAGCACGAATTCCTCGTCCCACTGGATGTAGGCGTCGCGCATCAGCGAACCCAGGTCGTAGGTGATGGGGCCGTACACGGCGTCCTGGAAGTCCAGCACGCCCGGGTTGCCCTGGTCGAGGAACATCAGGTTGCGGGAGTGGAAATCGCGGTGCATGAACACCTGCTGCTGGGCCAGCACGTTGGCGCAGATGGCTTCGAACACCTTGTCCAGCTGGGCCTGCTGCTTTTCGTCCATCGTGACGCCCAGGTGGCGGCCGATGAACCATTCCGGGAACAGGTTCAGTTCGCGCAGCACGAAGGCGCGGTCGAACTCGGGCAGCACGCCGGGCTGGCTGGAGAGCTGGAACTTGATCAGGGCGTCGACGGCATCCGAGTACATGAAGGAAGCGTTGTCGGCGTTCAGGCGCTGCAGGTAGGTGGTGGTGCCGAGGTCGGACAGCAGCAGGAAGCCGTCCTCGACCTTGCGGGCGACGATGGCCGGCACGGTGACGCCGGCGTCGAACAGCAGGCCGTCCACGTGGATGTAGGCCGGCACGTTTTCGCGCTCCGGCGGGGCGTCCATGGCGACCAGGGTGTCGCCCAGCCTGGCGCGTAGCGCCGGCACAACATCGAGCCGGAAGTAGCGGCGGAAGCTGGCATCGGCGGAGGCCGGGCGCATGCTCCCGACCTCGACCAGGTCGAGACTGCCCAGCCATGCGGTCAGCTGGGCCAGGCGGGCATCCTTGTCGATGGGGGCGGGAGTTTGTTGAGACAGAGAAGACATGAAGCGTCCCGGTGAATCCGGTTGAGGTAAGGAATTCCCATATAATAAGGGATTCAATCCAAAAAATCGCCCTCTATGGTGCAACGCGATCTTTCATGAGCTGGATTTCGGCCCTTCCTTTCCCGCCGCGGCGCGCCGCTGCCTTCTCCGCCCTCGTCGCCGTGGCCGCGGGGCCGTTGTATGCGCAGACCGCGCCCGCCGGCTCGCGCGCGGACGACCAGGACCAGCCCACGACCATGAGCGCCGAGGAGTTCACCGGCCGCCCGGACCGTGAGCTGAACATGTTCCGCAAGGTGGAAGTCACGCGCGGCGCCACCGGTATCACCGCCGACACCGCCTGCTACCGCCAGGTCGAAGACGAAGTCACGGCCCAGGGCCACATCACGATGTGGCGCTTCGGCGACCGCTACAAGGGCGACGCCCTGCAGCTGAACCTGGAAACCGGCAAGGGCTGGGTGCTGAATCCGGCCTACCATTTGCAGATGAATAACGGCCAGGGCAAGGCCAAGCGCATCGATTTCCTGGGCGAGAACCAGGCCCTGGTACTGGACGGCACCTACAGCACCTGCGAAGGCCCGGATCCGGACTGGTACCTGAAATCCAGCACCCTGAACCTGGACAGCGGGCGCGACGTCGGCACCGCCGGCAAGACCATCATCTATTTCAAGGACGTGCCCATCCTCGGCACCCCGGCCTTGTCCTTCTCGCTGTCCGGCGCGCGCCGCTCGGGCTGGCTGCCGCCTTCGATCGGCACCGGTTCCAAGGGCGCGGCCGAAGTCATGGTGCCGTACTACGTCAACATCGCGCCGAACCGCGACCTGACCCTGTACCCGCGCTATATCTTCAACCGCGGCCTGCAGATGGGCGCCACCGGCCGCTACCTCGGCGAGACCTCGCGCGGCCCCTACAGCGGCGAGACCCACCTCGAGCTGCTGCCGAACGACCGTGTGGCCAAGCGCGACCGCTGGTGGGTGGACACCCTGCACAGCCAGGTGCTGGCGCCGGGCTGGAGCTTCGGCTGGAACGCGCACGCGGCCTCCGACAACGAATACCCGTCCGACTTCTCGCGCACGGTGGCGGCCAGCGCCGAGCGCCAGCTGCTGCGCGAGCTGCGCACCGACTATTCCGGCCATTACTGGAGCCTGAACGCACGCGTCCAGAGCTACCAGGTGCTGCAGGACCCGGCCTCGCAGGACCCGAACAACCCGAACGCGGCCCTGCTCACGGTGGCGCGTCCCTACGACCGCCTGCCGCAGATTAACTTCCACGCCGGCCGCTACGACGTGCTGGGCGGTTTCGACTGGGCGGTGGACGCCGAGCTGGTGCGCTTCTCGCACCCGACCGAGACCTTCGTGCAGGGTAACCGCGCCAACCTGGTGGGCCAGGTCAGCTATCCCGTGGTGCGCCCGGGCTGGTTCATCACGCCCAAGGCGATCCTGCATGCGACCCAGTACGACCTCGACAACAACATCGATCCGGCGACGAACCTGCAGCGCAACAAGATCTCGCGCGTGCTGCCGACCGTGTCCCTGGACAGCGGCCTGATCTTCGAGCGCCAGAGCTCGCTGTTCGGCGGGAATTCGACCCAGACCCTGGAGCCGCGCCTGTTCTACGTGCGCACGCCGTACAAGGACCAGGGCGCGATCCCGAACTTCGACACCGCGGTGGCGGGCTTCAACTACGCCCAGCTGTTCACGGAAAACCGCTTCGTCGGCGCCGACCGGGTGTCGGACGCCAACCAGCTGACGGCGGCCGTGGTTTCGCGCTTCATCGAGTCCAACGGCGCCGAGCGCCTGCGCCTGGTGGTCGGCAACCGCTATTATTTCAGCGATCCGAACGTGCGCCTGAACAGCGCCGAAACGCTGAACGTGACACGTTCCGACGCGCTGCTGGCTGCCTCCGGCCGCATTTCCGAGACCTGGGCCTTCGACAGCGGCGTACAATACGACGCGCAGAGCCGCAGCCTGTACAGCATGAACTACGGGGTGCAGTGGAATCCTGCGCCGATGAAGGTGCTGAATCTCGAGTACCGTTACCAGCGCGACGCCCTCGGCTTTGCCAGCGGTTTCCGGAATGCCGACGTGTCGGGCCAGTGGCCGCTGTCGCGGCGCTGGTATGGGGTGGCGCGCGCCAGCTATTCGGTGCGCGACCGCAAGCTGCTCGAGGGCCTCGTGGGCCTCGAGTACAAGGCGGACTGCTGGATTTTCCGGCTGGGCGCGCAGCGCTTCGTGACCGCGCTGCAGACCACCTCGACGCCGATCTTCTTCCAGCTCGAGCTGAATGGTCTGTCGCGCCTGGGCTTCGGCAACCCGCTGGAAACCTTTAACAAGAGCATCCCGGGCTACACCCGGCTGAACACCAACGTCGGCCGCCCTTGAGCGGTCTGGCCATGGACAACTAGAAACCCTGAAATGAGTGCTTCCCTGAATATGCGTACTACCCGTTTGCATCAAGTCAAGCTGGCCGCAGTGCTCCTGTGCGCCATCGCAGCCGGCGACGTCCTGGCCCAGGCCACCACGGCGCCCGCCGCTCCTGCCGCGGCGAAGCCGTCCACCGGTTTCCTGCCGCCGGCATCCAGCAACGCCAAGGTCATCGACTCCGTCTACGTCATCGTCAACGACGAGGTCATCACCAAGCGCGAAGTCGACAACCGCGTCAACGAGATCACGCAGCGCCTGAAAGCGCAGAACGCCCAGCTGCCCGACGCGGACGACCTGCGCCGCCAGGTGGTCGAAGCCATGATCACCGAGCGCGCCCAGCTCCAGCTCGGCAAGGAATACGGCATCCGCGTCTCCGACATCGAACTCGACCGCGCCATCGGCCGCATCGCCGAATCGCAGAAGATGAGCGTGCAGGACATGCGCAACCAGATGGAAAAAGAGGGCATGACCTTCGCCCAGTTCCGCGAGCAGATCCGCAACGAGATCATCATGCAGCGCCTGATCGACCACGAAGTCGATGCCAAGATCCAGGTCTCGGACGCCGAGATCGACACCTACCTGGCCGCCGAGAAAGCCGCCGCGGCCGACCGCGTCGAAGTCGACCTGTCGCAGATCCTGGTGCGCATCCCGGAAAACGCCTCGCCCGAGCAGATCGCGGCGCGCAAGGCGCGTGCCGACGAGGTCGCGCGCCAGCTGCGCACCGGCGCCGATTTCGCCAAGATGGCCGCCACCTATTCCGATTCGCCGGACGCCCTGCAGGGCGGCGCGGTGGGCTGGCGCGACCCGAACCGCCTGCCGGTTACCTTCGCCAGCGAGCTGGTGAAGCTGAAGCCGGGCCAGGTGACGCCGGTACTGCGCACCAACGTCGGCTTCCACATCCTGAAGGTCAACAACGTGCGCAAGCCGGAAGCCGCGCAGGAAGCCGCAGCCGGCGCCGCCGTGACGCAGACCCACGCCCGCCACATCCTGCTGAAAGTGACCCCGACCCAGACCGAAGCGGACGCCCGCAAGAAGCTGCTCGACCTGAAGGCGAAGATCGAGGGCAAGCAGGCGACGTTCGAAGACCTGGCGCGCCAGAATTCGCAGGACAGCCTGGCCTCGAAGGGCGGCGACCTGGGCTGGGTCGAACCTGGCGATGTCCCTGACGAACTGGCGGCCGCGATCAATGGCCTGCAGCCGGGCCAGGTTTCGGACCCGATCAAGACCCCGTTCGGCCTGCACATCGTGCAAGTGGTCGAGCGCAAGACCCAGGACACCTCGAAGGACAAGGAACGCGCGATGGCGCGCCAGGTGCTGACCGAGCGCAAGCGCCAGGAAGCGATGGAAGACTGGGCCCGCCAGACCCGCGACCGCGCCTACGTCGAGTTCCGCGAGGACAAGTAAGCAATGAATCATCCGGGCCCACGTCCCACGCTGGCGGTCACGGTCGGTGAGCCGGCCGGGATCGGCCCGGAGATTGCGATCCGCGCCGCCTGGGCCTTGCGCGAGCAGGCCAGGTGCGTGCTGGTCGGCGACGCCGCCTTCCTCTCGCTGACGGCCAGCCTGATCGACCCGGCTATCCGCCTGTCGGGGCTCTCCACCATGGCGCTGCGCCACAGCGGGCTGCCGCACTTCGGCCCTGCCACCATTCCCGTGATCGACGTGCCGCTCGAAGCCCACGTGACGCCGGGCCGGCTCGACGCCGCCAACGGCCGCGCGGTGCTGGCCACGCTCGACCTGGCGATCGAAGGCTGCCAGGCCGGCTGGTTCGACGCCATCGTCACCGCACCGCTGCAGAAGAGCACGATCAACGATGCCGGCATCGCGTTTTCCGGCCACACGGAATACCTGGCCGAGAAGACCGGTACGAACAAGGTGGTGATGATGCTGGCCGGCTCATTACAAGCTGAACCTTCGGGACCGGATCGGCCGTATTTACGGGTGGCGCTGGCCACCACCCATCTACCTTTGAAAGACGTGCCGGCCGCGCTCACGCGCGAGACCCTGGACCAGGTGCTGGACATCCTGCACGCCGACCTGCGCGGCAAGTTCGGGATCAAGGCGCCGCGCATCCTGGTGACCGGCCTGAATCCGCACGCCGGCGAGAACGGCTACCTGGGGCGTGAAGAGATCGACGTCATCACGCCGGCACTGGAAGCGGCGCAGGCGCGCGGCATCGACGCCCGTGGCCCGTATCCGGCCGACACCCTGTTCCAGCCCAAGTACCTGCAGGACGCCGACGCCGTGCTGGCGATGTACCACGACCAGGGCCTGCCCGTGCTCAAGCACGCCACCTTCGGGCGCGGCGTCAACATCACGCTGGGCCTGCCCCTGATCCGCACCTCGGTCGACCACGGCACCGCGCTGGACCTGGCGGCCCAGAGACTTGGCCTGGCCGATTGCGGCAGCATGGAAGAGGCGATCCGCGTCGCCCTGTCCATGGTCCGCGCCCGAGCAACAACCTAAGAAGAATTCATGAAACACGTAGCCCGCAAGCGCTTCGGCCAGAACTTCCTGACCGACGCCCACGTCCTCAGCGACATCATCGACGCCATCGGCCCGCGCCGCGGCGAAACCATGGTCGAAATCGGCCCCGGCCTGGCGGCGATGACCGCGCTGCTGCTCAAGGAACTCGACCACATGCACGTGGTCGAACTGGATCGCGACCTGGTGGCGCGCCTGGAAAAGGCCTATCCGCGCGAGCGCCTGACGGTGCACTCCGGCGACGCCCTGAAATTCGATTTCGGTTCGATTCCGGTCCCGGAAGGGAAGAAGCTGCGCGTGGTCGGCAACCTGCCGTACAACATCTCGAGCCCGCTGCTGTTCCACCTGGCGGACTTCACCCACCTGGTCGAGGACCAGCACTTCATGCTGCAGAAGGAAGTGGTCGAGCGCATGGTGGCCGAGCCGGGCACCAAGGCCTACAGCCGCCTGTCCGTGATGCTGCAATGGCGCTACGACATGGCGATGATGTTCGTGGTGCCGCCCACCGCCTTCGATCCGCCGCCGCAGGTCGATTCGGCGATCGTGCGCATGGTGCCGACCAGGCGCCAGCTGCCGGCCGACGCCGCCACGCTGGAAGCGGTAGTGGCCAAGGCCTTCTCGCAGCGCCGCAAGGTCATCAAGAATTGCGTGGCGGGGATGTTCACCGAGGCCCAGCTGGTCGAGGCCGGCATCGATCCGGGCGCCCGCCCGGAAGCGGTGGGCCTGGAGCAGTACGTGGCGCTGGCCAACCTGCTCAAACCAGCATAACGTCGTCCCCGCGCAGGCGGGGACCCAAGTTCCCTACAACTTCCCTTCCCAGTAACGGCGCGCGCCCTCGAAAGCCCGCGCCCCAGCCTTCCTCCCCAGCTCCTCCCCGGCCGAGCCGGCGAGCTCGAAGCGTGTATCGCCCCGCTTTTCACACTTGAACCGTCGGATCACCTCGCTCGTTGCCGCGCCAAGGCTGCCCTGGATGGCCAGGGTCCCGGCCTCGGCCAGCGCGTTGGCGAGCGCGAAGAACAGGCGCACGTCCTGGTCGTCGCTGTAACCGTCGTGTTCGGACAGCAGGTGGGCCGGCAGGAACCAGCGTCCCGGCGCCGGCTCGATCACCGGGGGCATAGCCTGTGGCGACGCCAGGCCCGCATTGCCGACCAGCCCGCCCGGCCGGCCCGCGCCCTCGTGCCGGCAGAAGGCGCGCATGGCGGCTGCCTGGCCGCGGCCGATGCCGGCCGGGCTCAACGGCCCGCCGCCCGCCGCCGGGTCCAGGCCCAGGCTGGCCATCCTGGCGTCGAAGGCCGCCTGCTGCGCCGGGAACAGGTCGCCGAGAACACGCCAGGCCGCGTGGCTCATGGCCGCCGCACGGCTGTCCGCGCGCCGTTCGGCGGCCGGGAGCCGCACTGCGACCCCGTGCGCGGTCTGGCGCGCCGTGTCGTCATAGGCGGCCCAGGCGTTGTACATGCAGGTGTGCAAGGCCGCCAGCGTGCGCGCCGCCGGCGCCGGCCCAGGTTGCGCCTTGCGGACCGCCTGCAAGGCCAGCCGGTTCCAGCCGAGCACGGTGCCGGCCATGCCGGCGGCTGCATCCGCACCTTCGGATTCAAGTTTTAGAAAGTTCTCCCGCCTCATTTCGCCTCCGCATTTGTGCCGCCGTCGAGTATGGCGAGCACGGGCGTGCTGGCTGTTGATCGTTCTCGGTTTTTGGCGATCCATGACGCGTTTTTTGCAGTTCGTCGCAGTGCGCTGGAAGGCAAGGGCGCGGGCGCCTACAGTGACACCATCGAAAGACAAAACGCAACGCCTTCACCCCGAGGAGAACCGAAATGAACGTCATGAAAAACATGGAAGCGATCTTCCTGGCAGCCGCCTTCCTGACCGGTGTCACCAGCGTCGCCAGCGCCGCCAGCGAGAGCGCACGCGTGCGCCAGGAAGCCCAGCTGTCGGTCCAGGGGCAGAAGATGGCAGTGGTGGTGGTGACGGCGAAGCGCCTGACCGCCGCCGAGAAGGCAGCGCTGTAATTCCTGCGCCTGCACAAGGCGAAAAAAAAGCCCGCTGTTGAGGCGGGCTTAAATCCAATTCTTTTCTGAGGAGAGTTGGAGGAGACAGGAAGCAGTATGCTGCGTTACAGCATATGCGTCCAATTTTCGTTTCAAATATTTGATATAAGCAACGAAGATATCTCCATCGAAACTACTGCTTTCCTGCTCAGGCGTTCTTGACGCAGGTAACCTTGACTTCCTTGTTGCCGCCTTTTGCTTCCAGCGCGTCGTTCATGACGCCGGTACCGTTGGCAACGCTGCAGGTGTAGCCGGTTGGCTGGGTCAGCACGGTCACGCCGAAGCTGGTGCCATAGGGAACCGGCGACAGGGCAAACGCCAGCGGCGTGGTCGTGGTGGCAGTGCTGGTCAGGGTGATCTGGCTGTTGCTGCCGTTGATCAGCGTGACGCTGGCGGTGGACGATTCCAGGCCCGTGACCGTGCCGCTCAGTTCGTACGACAGGATCGCGCAGGTGTAGAACACTTCGATCGCCGGCGTACGCGCCGATTCGAGCGAAGCGGTCTGGCCTGCGGTGCCGTATTCGCGCGGGTAGCCATTGGTCTGGCAGTTCTGGTGCGCCGGCTGCGAGCCGCCGCCGCTGGCGGTGCCGCCCTTCGGGATCACGTTATAGTAGGTGCCGTAGTCGAGACCGTTGGGGAAGCTCAGGACGACGCTGTCGCCGGCCTTGGCGGGCGGGCTCACGGCCAGTTCCTGGCCATTGGTGGTCAGGATCAGGCCCGGATACTGCACGCCGGCGACCGTCACCTTGACTGGATAGGTCTCCTTGCCGCCGCCGCCGCAGGACGCCAGGACCAGGGAGGAAGCCAGGACCAGGGCCGGGCGCACGAGGTGGAACTTCATACTTTACTCTCCAGATGATTAGGTCTTGGGACCGCAGGTGACGACCGGCGCGGTGCTCGGGCCGGTGGCGGTCATGGTGCCGCTGCCGCCGCTGATGGCGCAGGTTTGCGTATCCGGCTGGGTCAGGATGGTGACGCCGTAGGGGCCGTCTTCCGGCACCTTGGCCATCGGCACGGTGACTGCGGCGCCGGCATTTGCCGTTACCGGCTGCTTGTCGGAGCCGTTCACCAGCACCAGGCCGGCGCCGGTCAGGCCGTTGACGGTCACGCCCAGGTCGTGGGTCTTGATGGTGCAGAATACCGACGGCACGGTGGTATAGACCGTGTAGTAGTTGGCGCGGGCCTTGCCGTTGCTGACAGTGCATTTTTCCACGTTCGACGGCACGGTCTTGGCGACGATGTTGAATTCGTCGTCGGTCGACAGGTATTTCGTGAACAGGACGCTGCCGGCGCCGGCCGGGACGGCGATTTCTTCGCCATTGCCTTCGTTACGCAACACCAGGCCGTCTTTGGTTACGCCACCGGCAATCGATACGGTCAGGGGCAGGTCGCCATCGCCGCCGCCGCAGGCGGACAGGCCAAGCGCGCATGCCAGCGCAGCGCCGGCATACAGGATCGAACTCTTCATAGAATCTCCGTTGGACGGGATGGCGCACGGAAATCCGGCGGCACCGCTGAGTAGAATATAACCCGACATTTTAGAGCATTTGCCAAGCCGCAGCGTCATTTGCCTTTGTATCACGGTGTAACCACGTCTGCATATCGTTGATTTTCATGGCCGGCCTCGCTATCCTTGACTATGACCTCGACCCGCCCCGCATGGCCCAAAGCCATCCTGTTCGACCTGGACGACACCTTGTGGCCGATCGCCCCGGTGATCCTGCAGGCCGAGCAAACCCTTTACGCCTGGCTGCGCGAGCACGCGCCGCGCGTGGCCCAGCAGTTCACCATCGACAGCATGCGCCAGGCGCGCCTGGAGCTGCTGGCGCAGCGCCCGGAATTCCAGGTCGACCTCGGTAAGTTGCGCCGCGTCTGCCTGATCAACGCTTTCGAGACGGCCGGCGAGGATGCCGCCAAGGTGGAGCTGGCGATGGCCGAGTTCTTCGCCGCGCGCAATGCCGTGGTGCCTTACGACGACGTGCTGCCCGGCCTGCTGCGCCTGAAGGGGCGGGTGCTGCTGGGCGCGATCACGAACGGCAATGCCGACCTGCGCACCATCGGCCTGGAGCATCATTTCAAGGCCTGGGTGTCGGCGCCCCAGCTGGGCGTGGCCAAGCCCGACCCGGCGATCTTCCTGGCCGGTTGCAGGGCGGTGGGCGTGGCGCCATGGGATGCGGTGTATGTCGGCGACGACGTCCTGCTCGACGTCCAGGGCGCGCAGGACATCGGCATGCGCGGCGTGTGGATGAACCGGAACGGCAGCAGCAAGCACCTCGAGCACGGCGTCGAGCCGGATGCGATCGTGCGCAACTTCGACGAACTGCTGGATTGGCTCAAGCGCGAGCACGCATGATGACTCCCCAGCCGCTTAGCGAACGTGCATAATGTGAACCATGCAACTCGATAATCGTGCACAAACCCTGCTGAAAGCCCTGGTCGAGCGCTACATCGCCGACGGCCAGCCTGTCGGCTCGCGCGCGCTGTCGAAGATTTCCGGCCTCGACCTGTCGCCGGCCACGATCCGTAACATCATGGCCGACCTCGAAGAAATGGGCTATGTCGCCAGCCCGCACACCTCGGCCGGCCGGATCCCGACGCCGCGCGGCTACCGCATCTTCGTGGATACGCTCCTCACCGTGCAGCAGATCGACGAGGGCGCCGTGGGCGCCGGCATGCGCCTGCCCGCGCACCAGCCGCAGAAGGTGATCGCGAACGCGGCCCAGATGCTGTCCTCGCTGTCGCAGTTCGCCGGCGTGGTGCAGAGCCCGCGGCGCGAATCGGCGTTCCAGCAGATCGAATTCCTGCGCCTGTCGGAAAAACGCATCCTGCTGGTGATCGTCGACCCGCGCGGCGACGTGCAAAACCGCCTGCTGCTGACCGACGTCGACTACAGCCCCTCCGAGCTGACCCAGTCGGCCAACTACCTGAACCAGAATTTCGCCGGCCTGTCCTTCGACCAGGTGCGTGCGCGCCTGACCGGGGAATTGCGTAAGCTGAGCGACGACATGGCGCGCCTGATGCAGTCCGCGGTGGATGCGGGCAGCGAAGCGCTGCAGGAAACCGACGACATGATCATTTCGGGCGAGCGCAACCTGCTGTCGGTGGCCGATCTCTCGTCGAATATGAGCTCGCTGCGCCAGATGTTCGAGATGTTCGAGCAGAAGACCGGCCTGATGCAGCTGCTGGACGTCTCCAGCAAGGCCGGCGGCGTGCAGATCTTCATCGGCGGCGAATCCAAGCTGGTGCCGATGGACGAGATGAGCGTGGTCACCGCACCCTACGAGGTGAACGGCAAGATCGTCGGCACCCTGGGCGTGATCGGCCCGACCCGCATGGCCTACGAGCGCGTGATTCCGATCGTGGATATCACGGCCAAATTGCTCTCCAACGCGCTCAGCCACTCCTGAAGAGCGTCTCACAAAGCCTTCAGGACAAGGCGCATCGTCGAAGACAGTACGTTAGTACGGCGAGACGATGCAACGCAGCCATGAAGGCTTTTTGAGACGCTCTTTCCTGCGGTTTCTTACAGTTTCGGCGGTTCCGGCCCCCGGCTATAGTCGGTTCATTGCGCCTGTGCGCGCGTTTTCCGTCCAGGTGTGCCGTGATCCGATTCAAACGAACCCATATTCTCGCCGCCATCGTGCTGGCATGCTGCGCCGTTGCCCGCCCCGGCGCTTCGGCCCCGGAGGAGCGCATCGCCGTCGGCGCTTATCAGGTGCAGGCGGCGGAGCAGGGCAGCGGGCGCTATACCGTGATCTTCGAATCCGGCTTCGGCACCGGCCTGGAGTCCTGGCGCAAGGTTGCGCCGGAGGTGGCGAAATCGGCGCACGTCATGAGTTACTCGCGCGCCGGCCACGGCAGCTCCGACCCGCGTCCGGAACCGCGCAGCATCCTGGAAAGCAGCCGCGAGCTCGACCAGCTGGTGGCTGCTGCGGGCTTGACCCCGCCCTTCATCCTGGTCGGCCATTCCTATGGCGGCCTGCTGGCGCGCGCCTTCGCGCTGCGCCATCCGGAGCAGGTGGCCGGCATGGTGCTGGTCGACCCGGCCGACGAACGCTTCAATCCAGCCCTGCGCAGGCTCGATGCCGCGCGCGCGGCCGACGACGACCGCCAGTTCAACGCCCTCGTGCCGGCCAAGTTCAGAGCCGAGTACGATGCGCTGAAGCCGGTCCTCGACCAGGGTGCGCTGCCGCCGCCCTTGAACGGCAAGCTGCCGGACGTGCCGGTGGTCGTCCTGACCTCGGTGCAGCAGCTGGCCAGGCCGGAGTTCTTCCTGCAAAGCGTGGAGGCGGTGGCGGTCAAGCGCGACCTGCACGCCGATTTCCTGCGTCAGTTCAGCGAGGGCTCCCAGGTGCTGACCTTGAGGAGCGGCCATAACATCCAGCAGGAGGAGCCGGAACTGGTAATCGAGGCGGTAAGAAAGGTGATGGCCGCGGCCGATGGGCGCGCGGCGCAGAACAAGCTGTGATCGAGCTGTGATGAGGCCGCTGCTTAGCGGTGGCGGTGCGGGCAGTCGGTCTTCTGGCAGTTGCCGTAGATGGCGAGGGCGTGCTCGGCGATCTTGAAGCCGCGTTCGAGGGCGATCTTTTGCTGGCGGCTTTCGATTTCTTCGTCGTAGAACTCCTCGACGTGGCCGCAGTCCAGGCAGACCAGGTGGTCGTGGTGCGAGCCGGCGTTGAGCTCGTAGATCGCCTTGCCGGTTTCAAAGTGGTTGCGGTTCAGGAGACCGGCCTGCTCGAACTGGGTCAGCACGCGGTAGACCGTCGCCAGGCCCACGTCCATATTCTCGTTCAGCAGGGTTTTATACACGTCTTCCGCCGTCAAATGCCGCACCGTACTGTTCTGGAAGATCTCCAGGATTTTCAGCCGCGGCAGTGTCGCTTTGAGGCCGCTGGCCTTCAGGTCGGTTGGGTTATTGCTCATGTTTTGTTACTCTTAAATGGGCTGAGATGTGCGGAGTGCTTTATGATATAGCGTTTTACAGCTCCGCCCAATCAAAAGTCGTTCGATTTTAAGGTTAGATATGCGCGTCATGAATGCCGTTTTCCATCGTTCCCACGCCCGGGCCGCGCTCGTGGCCGGCCTTGCCGTCACGGCCATGGCGGTCTCCGGCTGCGCGTCCTGGCGCAACCAGACCAAGCCGGCGGCGCCGGTGAGCACCGCTCCGGAAGCGGTCGCCGCCGATGCCGACAAGGCCGCGGCAGCCGCGAATTCGGGCGCGCAGACCACCAAAGTCACCAAGCTGCAGAAATTCCTGTGGGTGTTCTCGCCCTATCGCCCGGACATCCAGCAGGGTAACTTCGTCTCGCAAGAGATGCTGGACCAGCTGAAAGTCGGCCAGAGCCGCGACCAGGTCAAGTTCATCCTCGGCACCCCGCTGCTGACCGACGCCTTCCACGCCGACCGCTGGGACTACCCGTTCTACCTCGCGCGCGGCAACGGCGAGCTGACCGCCAGCCGCGTTACCGTCTACTTCAAGGACAACCTGGTCGCCAAGATCGACGGCGGCAACCTGCCGAGCGAGCGTGAATACATCTCGCGCCTGATCGGCATCTCGAAATACGAGACCAAGACCGAGCAGGAGTCGCTGGAAGAGCTGAAGCGCAAGCGCGAAGACGCGGCCAAGCGCGGCGGGGAGTAAGCGCATGACCCAGCTGAACATTGCCGTCGCCGGCGCCAGCGGCCGCATGGGCCGCATGCTGATCGAGACCATCGGCGCCGCCGGTGACGCGACCCTGGCCGGCGCCCTCGACCGCGAAGGCAATCCCTTCATCGGCTCGGACGCCGGCGCCTTCTCGGGCCAGCTGACCGGCGTGACGATCCGCTCGAGCCTGGCCGAGGGCCTGGCCGGCGCCCAGTACCTGATCGACTTCACCCGTCCGGAAGGCACGCTGGAGCACCTGGCTTACTGCGCCGAGCACGGCATCAAGATGATCATCGGAACCACCGGCTTCGACGAAGCCGGCAAGGCCGCGATCCGCGCCGCCGCCGAAAAGACCGCGATCGTGTTCGCCCCGAACATGAGCATCGGCGTGAACGTCACCCTGAAGCTGCTGGAAATGGCGGCGAAGAACTTCTCGGAAGGCTATGACATCGAGATCGTCGAAGCCCACCATCGCCACAAGGTCGACGCCCCCTCCGGCACCGCGCTGAAGATGGGCGAAGTGATCGCCGACGCCCTGGGACGCGATTTGAATGCGTGCGCCGTCTACGGCCGCGAAGGCGTGACCGGCGAGCGCGACCCCTCGACCATCGGCTTTGCCACCGTGCGCGGCGGCGACATCGTCGGCGACCACACCGTGCTGTTCGCCGGCATCGGCGAGCGCATTGAGATCAGCCACAAGTCGAGCAGCCGCGTGAGCTACGCCCAGGGTGCGCTGCGCGCTGCGCGCTTCCTGGCCGACAAGCAGACCGGCTTGTACGACATGCAGGATGTACTCGGCCTGAACGCGCTGAAGGCTTAAAGCCGAACTGTACGGCTTTGCCGGCGGACTGCTGGCATACTGGCCACATCACTAAAAACCGTCATTCCCGCGCAGGCGGGAATCCAAGTTCGTAGCTAAGCCGCGAAACTTGGGTTCCCGCCTGCGCGGGAACGACGATGAATCGGAGAATCCATATGGCCACCGTCGAACTGAACGGCGCCGCAATCGTCGACACCGAAAGTTTTCACGCCGAGAGCCAGCGCGCCTTCGGCTTTCCGGATTCCTATCCGCACACCATGGATTCCTGGGTCGACTGCCTCAGCTACCTGCGCGACGAGGACGGCATGAGCAGCATCCGCCTCGGCCCGGACGAGACCCTGCACATCGTCGTGCTGCATTCCGACGCCATGCGCGAGCGCGCCGAGGACGTGCTGGAGGAAATGGCCTTCTGCATCATCGGCATCAACGAGCGCTATGAGGACTACGGCGAAAAGCCGGCGCTGGAGTTGGAGCTCCGCTAGACGAATGAACCAGTATAATGTTCTGCTCACCTCCCTTTAGTCCGCAGAACATCATGCAAGATAAATATAGTCCAGCCGAAGTCGAACAGGCCGCCCAGGCCTACTGGAAGTCGATCGACGCCTATAAAGCGGTCGAAAATGACCCGCGTTTCCCAAAAGGCAAGTATTACGCTTGCTCGATGCTGCCTTACCCGTCCGGTAAGCTGCACATGGGTCACGTCCGCAACTATACGATCAACGACGTGATGTACCGCTACCTGCGGATGAACGGCTACAACGTGCTGATGCCGATGGGCTGGGACGCCTTCGGCATGCCCGCCGAGAACGCGGCGATGGCCAACAACGTGCCGCCAGCCGAGTGGACCTATTCGAACATCGCCCACATGCGCGCCCAGATGGAGTCGATGGGCCTGGCCATCGACTGGTCGCGTGAAATGACCGCCTGCAAGCCGGACTACTACAAGTGGAACCAGTGGATGTTCCTGAAGATGCTCGAGAAGGGCATCATCTACCAGAAGACCGGCACCGTGAACTGGGACCCGGTCGACCAGACCGTGCTGGCCAACGAGCAGGTGGTCGACGGCCGCGGCTGGCGTTCGGGCGCGCTGGTCGAAAAGCGCGAAATCCCGATGTACTACGTGCGCATCACGGACTATGCCGACGAGCTGCTGGACTACGTCGACAACAAGCTGCCGGGCTGGCCGGAGCGCGTGCGCATCATGCAGGCCAACTGGATCGGCAAGTCGACCGGCGTGCGCTTCGCCTTCCCGCACGTGATCATGGACGACGCCGGTGAGCTGATCAACGAGGGCAAGCTGTACGTCTTCACCACCCGCGCCGACACCATCATGGGCGTGACCTTCGCCGCGGTCGCCGCCGAGCACCCGCTGGCCACGCAGGCAGCGAAGAACAACCCGGAGCTGCAGGCCTTCATCGCCGAGTGCAAGCAGGGCTCCGTGATCGAAGCCGACATGGCGACGATGGAAAAGAAGGGCATGCCGACGGGCCTGACCGTCATGCACCCGGTCACCGGCGAGCAGGTGCCGGTCTGGGTCGGCAACTATGTGCTGATGACCTATGGCGACGGCGCCGTGATGGGCGTGCCGGCGCACGACGAGCGCGATTTCGCGTTCGCGCAAAAATACAATCTGCCGATCAAGCAGGTCGTGGCGGTCGAAGGCGAGACCTTCTCGCTGGACGGCTGGCAGGAGTGGTACGGCGACAAGGAACGCGGCGTCCTGATCGACTCCGGCAAGTACGACGGCCTCGATTACACGGCGGCCGTCAACGCCGTGGCCGGCGACCTGGCCGAGAAGGACCTGGGCGACAAGAAGGTGACCTTCCGCCTGCGCGACTGGGGCATCTCGCGCCAGCGCTACTGGGGCACGCCGATCCCGATGATCCACTGCGAGAAGTGCGGCACGGTGCCGGTTCCCGAGAAGGACCTGCCGGTCGTGCTGCCGGAAGACTGCGTCCCGGACGGCACCGGCAACCCGCTCAAGAAGCACGAAGCCTTCCTGAAAGTGGATTGCCCATGCTGCGGTTCTCCGGCTCGCCGTGAAACCGACACCATGGACACCTTCATCGACTCGTCCTGGTACTACATGCGCTATACCTCGCCGGGCTCGAACGACTCGATGGTCGACCCGGCCCGCAACGATTACTGGATGCCGATGGACCAGTACATCGGCGGCATCGAGCACGCCGTGCTGCACCTGCTGTATGCGCGCTTCTGGACCAAGGTGATGCGCGACTTCGGCCTGGTGAAGTTCGACGAGCCCTTCGTCAACCTGCTCACGCAAGGCATGGTGCTGAACGAGACCTACTACCGCGAAGACGAATCCGGCAAGAAGACCTGGTTCAACCCGGCCGACGTCGACCTGGTGTTCGACGACCGCGGCCGCCCGCAGGCTGCGGCATCGAAGCTGGACGGCGCCCCGGTCATCATCGGCGGCACCGAGAAGATGTCGAAGTCGAAGAACAACGGCATCGACCCGGCCGCCCAGATCGAGCAGTACGGCGCGGACACCGCCCGCCTGTTCACCATGTTCGCGGCCCCGCCGGAACAGACCCTGGAGTGGTCGGAGTCGGGCGTGGAAGGCGCGAGCCGCTTCCTGCGCCGCGTCTGGGCCTTCGCCTTTGCGCAGCGCGAGCGCATCGCCGCGGCGCTGGCCGGCCAGCAGCAAGGTTCGCCGGCCGGCGCTCCGGTGGACGCTGATCAAAAATCGCTGCGCCGCGAAGTCCACAAGATCCTGCAGCAGGCGGACTACGACTTCAAGCGCATCCAGTACAACACCGTGGTCTCGGCCTGTATGAAGATGCTGAATACCCTGGAGTCGGCCAGGCTGTCCGAAGGCGTGGCCAGCAACGCGGTCATCGCCGAAGGCCTGTCGATCTTCCTGCGCATGCTGAACCCGGTGGCCCCGCACATCACCCACGCGCTGTGGCAGGAACTCGGCTACGCCGGCGTGTACGGCGACATCCTCAACGTGCAGTGGCCGGAAGTCGACCCCGCAGCGCTGGAGCAGTCCGAGATCGAGATGATGATCCAGGTGAACGGCAAGCTGCGCGGCTCGGTCAAGGTGCCGAAAGAAGCCGACAAGGCTGCCATCGAAGCCGCCGCACTGGCTTCGGAAGCAGCCCAGAAGTTCATCGAAGGCACGCCGAAGAAGGTCATCGTCGTCCCCGGTAAACTCATCAACATCGTGGTGTAACCGATGCGCGCCCATTCCAAGAAGTTGGTGGTGCGCGCCGTCGCGGCCCTGCTGGTGGCAGGGTCGCTGGCGGGTTGCGGTTTCCAGTTGCGCGGCTCGAACGGCAGCTACACGATGCCCTTCCACAGCCTGTACCTGACCTTCCCGGACACCTCGCCGCTCGGCACTGAGCTCAAGCGCAACCTGCGCGCGGGCGACGTGAGCATCGCCGACAAGCCGGCCGACGCCGAGGCGCAGTTCGTGGTGCTGAGCGAAAGCCGCGGCAAATCGATCCTGTCGCTGAACAGCCTGGGCCGCGTGCGCGAATACCTGCTGACCTATACGCTGACCTTCACGGTCCGCGACAGCAAGGGCGTCGAGCTGCTGCCGGCCACCGAGATCACGCTGCGCCGGAACATGGCCTTCGACGAGACCCAGGTGCTGGCCAAGGAATCCGAGGAAGCGCTGCTGTACCGCGACATGTCGGCCGACCTGGTGCAGCAGATCATGCGCCGTCTGGCTGCCCTGCGTCCGGCCAAATAAGGAAAAGATTATGCAGTTGCGGCCTGAGGCGCTCGACGGGCAGCTCGCCAAGGGGCTGGCGCCCCTGTACGTGATTACCAGCGACGAACACCTGCTGGCGCTGGAGGCGGCGGACAAGATCCGCCGCGCCGCCCGTGCGCAGGGCTATTCCGAGCGCGACGTGCTCACCGTCGAGCGCAGCTTCAAATGGGGCGAGCTGCTGGCCGCGAACCAGGCGATGTCGCTGTTCGGCGACAAGAAGCTGATCGAGCTGCGCATCCCCGGCGGCAAGCCCGGCAAGGACGGCAGCGCCGCCCTGCAGAGCTACGCGAAAGACCTCAACCCGGACAACCTGACGCTCATTACGCTGCCGAAGCTGGACTGGCAGACGGCCAAGGCGGCCTGGGTGGGCAGCCTGCAGCAGGCCGCGGTCTACGTCGAGATCCCGAATATCGAACGCCCCGCATTGCCGGCCTGGATCGGCATGCGTTTGTCGAGCCAGCAGCAGAGCGCGGACCGCCAGAGCCTGGACTTCATCGCCGATCGCGTCGAAGGCAACCTGCTGGCCGCGCACCAGGAAATCCAGAAGCTGGGCCTGTTGTACGAGCCGGGCAAGCTGACGTTCGAGCAGGTGCAGGACGCCGTGCTGAACGTGGCGCGCTACGACGTGTTCAAGCTGTCGGAAGCCATGCTGGCCGGCGACCCGGCGCGCCTGGTGCGCATGCTCGAGGGCCTGAAAGGCGAGGGCGAGGCGCTGCCGCTGGTCTTGTGGGCGGTCAGTGAAGAAATCCGCACGCTGCTAAAATTGAAATCCGGGATGGCGCAGGGACGCCCGCTGGGCGCGCTGCTGAAGGAATACCGGATCTGGGGCCCGCGCGAGCGCATGATGGAACCGGCGCTGCGCCGCGTTTCATTGCCGACCCTGGAAGCGGCCATGCAGGAAGCGGCCCAGGTCGACCGCATGGTAAAGGGTCTGCGCGCGAAGCAGTTCGCGGGCGATGCCTGGGATGCGATGCTGCAGCTGGCTTTAAGAGTGGCTTCATAACGGACGACGCATCATGAACATCACGGAATACATGCAAACCATCGGCCGCCAGGCCCGCGCGGCCTCGCGCGCGATGGCACGCGCCGACAGCGCCACCCGCAACCGCGCGTTGCTCCT
Source organism: Massilia sp. Bi118 (assembly GCF_918697865.1). Lineage (GTDB taxonomy): Bacteria > Pseudomonadota > Gammaproteobacteria > Burkholderiales > Burkholderiaceae_D > Telluria. Next base: position 37,254 of record NZ_CAKKMV010000008.1, read on the forward strand.
GATCGCCGAGGCCATCGAACGCGACGCCGGCACGCTGCGCGACGCAAACGCACGCGACATGGAAGCGGCCGCCGCCGCCGGCCTGGAGCCGGCCATGCTGGACCGGCTGGCCTTATCAAGCAAAGCGATCGCCACCATGGTCGAGGGCCTGCGCCAGATCGTCGCGCTGCCCGACCCGATCGGCGAAATCTCGAACATGAAGTTCCGTCCAAGCGGCATCCAGGTCGGCCAGATGCGCGTGCCGCTGGGCGTCATCGGCATCATCTACGAGGCGCGCCCGAACGTGACGGTCGATGCGGCCGGCCTGTGCATCAAGAGCGGCAACGCCGCCATCCTGCGCGGCGGCTCGGAAGCCATCCACTGCAACCGCGCGCTGGCCGCGCTGGTGGCGGAGGGACTGCGCGGCGCCGGCCTGCCGGAGCAGGGCGTGCAGGTGGTCGAGACCACCGACCGCGCCGCCGTCGGCGCCCTCAGCACGATGCCGGAATACGTGGACGTGATCGTGCCGCGCGGCGGCAAGGGCCTGATCGCGCGCCTGATGCAGGAAGCGACGGTCCCGATGATCAAGCACCTGGACGGCATCTGCCACGTCTACATCGACGCGAAAGCCGATATCGCCAAGGCGCTGCCGATCGCGATGAACGCCAAGACCCACCGCTACGGTACCTGCAACACCATGGAGACCCTGCTGGTGGCGCGCGCGATTGCACCCACCGTGCTGCCGCAGCTGGCCGCGCTGTACGCGACCAGGGAAGTCGAGCTGCGCGCCGACCCGGAAGCGTTCGGCATCCTGCAGGGTTATCCGCATCTGAGCGCGGCGACCATCGATGACTGGAGCACCGAATACCTGGCGCCGATCCTGGCGGTGAAGATCGTCGCGGACATCGACGAGGCGATCGAGCATATCAACCAGTACTCGTCGAAGCACACCGAAGCCATCGTCACCGAAGACTACACCGACGCCATGCGCTTCCTGCGCGAAGTCGATTCGGCCTCGGTGATGGTGAATGCGTCGACGCGCTTTGCCGACGGCTTCGAGTACGGCCTGGGCGCCGAGATCGGGATCTCGAACGACAAGCTGCATGCGCGCGGGCCGGTGGGGCTGGAGGGATTGACCTCGCTGAAGTACATCGTGTTCGGGCACGGAGAAGTTCGAAATTAATCGGGGTCAGAGCCCGGTTTTCTCGGTTGGGCTCTGACCCCGACTGACTATAAGGATAAAATGTACCTCTGGATCAAAGCCTTCCACATCGTCTTCATCGCCTCCTGGTTCGCCGGCCTCTTTTACCTGCCGCGCATCTTCGTGAACCTGGCCCAGGAAGCCAATCCCGCCTCCTTGGCCCGCCTGCTGGGCATGGGCCGCCGCCTGTACCGCTTCACCACGATGCTGATGATTCCGGCCCTGCTGCTGGGCCTCTGGTTATGGCTGGGTTTCGGCATCAAGGGCGGCTGGCTGCATGCGAAGCTGGCGCTTGTGATCCTCGTGATCGGCTACCATCACGCCTGCGGATCGCTGCTGAAAAAGTTCGAGCGCGGCGCGAATACGCGCAGTCACAAGTGGTTCCGCGTGTTCAATGAAGTACCGGTTTTGCTGCTGATCGCGATCGTGATTCTGGTGGTGGTAAAGCCTTTCTAAGCACGACCGTTCGAACGTCATTCCCGCGCAGGCGGGAATCCAAGTTACAGGTAGATCGCAAAACTTGGATTCCCGCCTGCGCGGGAATGACGTTTACGAGCCAACAAAAGAATTGATTTTTTAACTACGGATAAAGGGTTCCCCTGATGGCCTCATACTTTTGCCCCTGCCCACGCGGCATGGAAGCGGCGCTTGCCGAAGAACTGGCGGAAATCGCCCAAACCACCAACAGCCCCACGCTGAAGGTCCACAACCAGGTCCCCGGCGGCGTGCACGCCTCCGGCACCATGCAGGACGCCTACCGCATCAACCTGCATTCGCGTATCGCTTCGCGCGTGCTGATGCGCATGGCGAACAAGACCTACACCAACGAGAACGACATCTACGACCTGGTGCTCGAGCAGCCCTGGGAAGACTGGTTCGACGTCGACCACACGATCCGCGTCGACATCACGGCCGTGAAATCGCCGCTGAAGAGCCTCGAGTTCACGACCCTGAAGATCAAGGACGCCGTCTGCGACCGCTTCCGCGACCAGTTCGGCAAGCGCCCGTCGGTCAACACGCGCGAGCCGGACATGCGCATCCTCGGCTTCCTCGACCAGCGCAACTTCACGGTTTACCTCGACACCTCCGGCGAGGCGCTGTTCAAGCGCGGCTGGCGTGAAGAGACCGGCGACGCGCCGCTGCGCGAGAACCTGGCCGCCGGCCTGCTGCGCGTGTCGGGCTGGAAGCCGGGCGTGCCGCTGTTCGATCCAATGTGCGGTTCGGGCACCATCCTGATCGAAGCGGCCCAGATGGTGCAGGGCATTCCGCCCGGTGCGCGCCGCCGCTTCGCCTTCGAAAAATTCAAGAACTTCGAGCGCGCGGCCTGGCAGGACATGAAGACGGCGATCAAGCCGAACCCGCTGCCGCTTGAACCGACCATCTTCGGCTCCGACATCTCGGGCGACATGGTGGCGATGACCCGTCATAACCTCAAGATTGCCGGCGTGATGTTCGAGGTCCCGCTCAAGCAGATCGAGGCGCAGCAGGTGCAGCCGCCTACCAGCCAGCCGGGCATCCTGCTGACCAACCCGCCCTACGGCGAGCGTATCGGTGTGCGCGGCGACTCCACCATCCCGGCAGACGAAATGGCGGTCGGCTTCTACCAGGACCTCTCCAGCACCCTGAAGCAGCGCTTCGCCGGCTGGACCGTGTACCTGTTCACCGCCGACCTCTCGCTGCCGAAGATGCTGCGCCTGAAGGAATCGCGCAAGACCCCGTTCTTCAACGGCGCGCTGGAATGCCGCCTGTTCCGCTTCGACATGGTCGCCGGCTTCAACCGCAGAGACGCGGCGAAGCCCGATGCGGCCAAGTCCCAACCCGAGTAAACGATGCTGCCCGAACCCGAACCAGACAATCTACCCAAAGACCCGGTCATCCCCGTTCCGCTGCCGGAACCGCACAAGGTAACCATGCTGACCGCCGGCGGCCTGGCCTCGCTGCTAGCGGCCCTGTCGATGCTCGGGCCGTTCTCGGTCGACGCCTATCTGCCTGCCTTCCCGCGCATCCAGGAGACCCTGCATGCGACTCCGCTGGAAGTGCAGCAGACCCTGACGGCCTACATGCTGTCCTTCGCCGTCATGTCGCTGTGGCACGGTGCGCTGTCGGACGCCTTCGGGCGCCGCAACGTGGTGCTGGTCGGATTGATCGTGTTCGCGGTCGGCACACTCGGCTGCGCGTCGGCGCATTCCGTGCACTACCTGTGGATCTTCCGCATCATGCAGGGCTTCTCGGCCGGGGCGGGCGTGGTGGTGGGGCGGGCGATCATCCGCGACCTGTACTCGGACGCGCCGGCCGCGCGCCTGCTGTCGATGGTGACGATGATCTTCTCGATCGCGCCGGCCATCGCGCCGGTGCTGGGCGGCTGGATCGTGACCCTGCTCGACTGGCGCGCGATCTTCCTCGCGCTGCTGTTGTTCAGCCTGGGCCTGTGGTGGGTCTGCTGGCAGCACCTGCCAGAGACCATGCCGGTGGAGCGGCGCCAGCCCTTCAATCCGCGCTTCCTGGCGAAGAGCTACTGGGCCATCTTCAGCTCCGTGCTGTTCCAGATGAAGTCGGCGGTGGTCGCCTTCAACTTCGGCGGCATGTTCCTGTTCATCGCCGGTGCGCCGGTGCTGCTGCCGGTCCACCTGCACCTGGGACCCTCGGATTTCGCCTGGCTGTTCGTGCCGGCGGTGGCCGGCATCTTCCTGGGCGCGCTGGCCGCCAACCGCCTGGCCGGCAAGATGCATTACGGGCGCCAGATCGGCATCGGCTACGCCTTCATGCTGACCGCGGTGACGGGCAGCGTGCTGTATCACAGCTTCCTGCCGCCGGCGCTGCCCTGGACCGTGCTGCCGATGTTCTTCTATAACTTCGGCAGCTCGATCATCAACCCCAGCGCGACCCTGCTGACGCTCGACCTGTTTCCGCACATCCGCGGCACGGTGGCGTCCTGCCAGTCCTTCATCACCACCCTGATGGGCGCGATCGTGGCCGGCATCATCGTGCCGGCGGTGGACTACTCGGTGCTGGCGATGGCGATCGGGCAGGCCGCGTTTGCGCTGGCTTCGTTGGCATGCTGGATGGTGTCGCGTCACTATCGACGCAAGCAGGCTCTGGCCTGACCCAACGAAAATTTGACGTACGTCAGTACGCGCGGCCGAGTCCTGACTCTAAAACACATCACTTTCAGCGGAAAATGTTGTTCCCGGTCAGAAATGTATATATGCTAAGATAAGTTTTTCACTTTCGGAACAATGGCCCAAAACCAGCCTTGTTCCGGGTACCACTAGAAGAATTATCGTGGCAGCTTAGCCGGGGAGAGCGCCACTTACTATCCAGAACAACAAGTGGCGGCCGTGCTTGAGACCAATTACCAACCAGACCAGGATATCCGCAATCGATTGCTGATCGCGCGGCTGCCGGCCATGCCGCAGATCCTCATCAAGCTGCTGGCCCACCTGCAGGCCGACGACCTCGGCATGCCCGAACTGGCCGCGCTGGTGGCCAAGGATGCCGGCATGACCGGCAAGGTCCTCACCGTCGCCAACAGCTCGGCCTATCACCGCGGCGGACGCCAGCCGAATCTCGAGCAGGCCATGGTCTCGCTGGGCACCGACATGATCAAGACCCTGGTGATCAGCGATTCGGTGTTCCAGACCTTTAACAGCTTCCCGAATTCCAGCGCGACCGACCTGCGCGCGTTCTGGAAGAATTCGCTCACCACCGCCGTGCTGGCGCGCGACCTGGCGCGCCACCTGAATTATTCGCAGCCCGAAGAAGCCTACCTGGCCGGCCTGCTGCACAACGTCGGCCGCCTGGCCCTGCTGGCCACCGCGCCCAAGGAATACGGCTTCAATTTCACCGCGTGCGACGACGAAGACCTGTGCGCGGTCGAGCAGCGCACCCTGCAGATCACCCACGCCGAAGCCGGCGCCTGGCTGATCGAACGCTGGCAGCTCGATTCCTTCCTGTCCGACGCCGTGCTGTACCACCATGAGCCGGGCGAGCGCCTGGAGGGTGCGCATCCGCTGATCCGCATCGTGCGCGCCGCCCACCTGCTGGCCGGCCACGCCGAGGACCCGAACCGGGTGGTCGAAGCGGCCAGGCTGTGCGACCTCGAACCGGAAGCCGCCGACGAGCTGCTGGCCCAGGCCTCGCGCCAGGTCGAGCGCGCCGCGGTCCACCTCGGCATCGACCTGGCCGGCGCCGACGACATCCCGGCGCTGCCGGCCTTTGCGCCGCAGCCGCCCGTCGATCCGGTGCAGCAACGCCTGACCGAGGAAATGCGCAACCTGGTGCTGGTCTCGGAAATCGGCCAGGCCTTCGCACGCCAGCAGGGAGAAAGCGGCCTGCTCGAATCGATGACGCGTTCGGCGCGCGTGCTGTTCGACTTCGAGAACGTCGCCGTGCTGCTGGAGAATCCGACCGGCCACGCGCTGGTGGGCGCGCCGACGCCGACCCAGCAGCGCATCGCCGAGTTCTCGATCCCGCTGTCGAAGGGCGGCGCCGTGGCCAAGGCCGCGCTGGAGCGCCGCCTGGCCTTCGTGCGCCGCGAGGGCGCGCCGCTCGGCCTGCCCGAGGAGCAGCTGCTGCGCATGCTGGGCACCGAATCGCTGGTCTGCGTGCCGCTGGTGAGCGGCGCGCGCTGCATTGGCGTCCTGATCGGCGGCATCTCGAGCTGGCAAGTGCCGTCCTGCCAGAAGCGCGAGCGCTTCATGCAGTCCTTCGGCGCCCAGGCCGCGAGCGCGCTGGAAAACGCGATGTCGGAACGCGGCCACGCGCGCCGCCAGCTGGCCCACGTGGCCGAGGAATACAGGGAGGCTTCGCGGCGCGTGGTGCACGAGGTGAACAACCCGCTGGCTATCATCAAGAACTATCTGTCCGTCCTCGACAGCAAGCTGGAACGCCAGGAACCGGTGGGTGGCGAGCTGTCGATCCTGAACGAAGAGATCGACCGCGTCGGCCAGCTGGTCAACAGCCTGACCGAGGTGCAACCCGGGGCTCAAGCTATCCTTGAAAGCGGCGCCAGCGCGGATGTCAGCAAGGTGGTGGAGGACGTGCTGCGCCTGTTCCGCGCCACCGACTTCGTGCCGCCGAACGTCGAGATCGTGGTCAGCACGCTCGATGAAGCCGGCCGCATCGAAGGCGACCCCGACATCCTCAAGCAAATCCTGGTCAACCTGGTCAAGAACGCGATCGAAGCGCTGTCCGCCACCGGCGGCCGGATCGAGATCGCCAACCGCGGCCACGTCAACCGCGAGCGCAGGCTGTACCTGGAGCTGGTCGTTTCCGACACCGGCCCGGGCCTGTCGCGCGAGGTGCTGGCCAACCTGTTCTCCGCCGTGAAGAGCACGAAGGAGGGCCCGCATCACGGGCTCGGCCTGTCGATCGTGCATAGCCTGGTCAAGAAGCTGAACGGGCATATCGCCTGCCGCAGCGGCAAGACCGGCACCAGTTTCGAAATCCTGCTGCCGGCGCATGCCGGCGCCAGCGCCCCGGCCGGACTGCCGGTGCGCGCGCTTGGATCCGTATAAGGTAACAATGAATCCATTCTCCGCCAGCGCCCCGTCCCCCATGCCTCACGACGCGCTTGCGCCGCAAGCATCGCATTCCTCGCTCTCGTCCGCCATGGAGCAGCCGCGCCTGCTGCTGGTCGACGACGAGCCGCGCCTGCTGTCCTCGCTGTATGAACTGCTGCAGGGCCGCGGCTATCACCTGGTCACCGCGTCGACCGGCGCCGAGGCCCTGAACCACCTGTCGAAGCTGCGTTTCGACATGGTCCTGCTCGACCTGCGCCTGCCCGACATCGGCGGCCACGAGATCATGGACTTCATCAACCAGAAGGGCATCGACGCCGACGTCATCGTGATGAGCGGCGAGATCGGGATCGACGCCGCGATCGGCGCCCTGAAGCGCGGCGCCTACGACTACCTGCGCAAGCCCTACAGCCGCGAAGAGCTGCTCAAAACCGTCGGCAACGCGCTCAAGGCGCGCCGCCTCGAGGAAGCCAACCGCCGCATCGCGAACCAGCTGGAAAACTCCGAGAAGATGTACCGCTACCTGGTGGACTCCTCGCCGGACATCATCTATACCCTGAACCACGAAGGCAAATTCACCTTCGTCAACGACCGCGCCTACCAGCTGCTCGGCTACCGCCGCGAAGAGCTGATCGGCCAGCATTACTCGGTGCTGGTGCACGATGAAGACCTGGAGCGCGCGCGCTATTCCTTCAACGAGCGCCGCGTCGACGAACGGGCTTCGCGCAACGTCGAACTGCGCCTGAAGTGCCACGCCGGCTCGAACCAGGAACGCACCTTCAACAACACCCTGATGACGATTTCGTTGAACGCGATCGGCATGCACGTGCCCGACCAGGAAGTCAAAAAGCTGGAGTTCTTCGGCACCTACGGTGTGGCGCGCGACATCACCGACCGCAAGCGCGCGGAAGAGGTCATCTCCTACCAGGCCTACCACGACATCCTGACCGACCTGCCGAACCGCATCCTGTTCAAGGACAGGCTGGGACTGGCCGTCATCCAGGCCAAGCGCAAGCAGACCGAGCTCGCGGTGATGTTCATTGACCTGGACCGCTTCAAGCTGGTCAACGACACCCTCGGTCACGTCAAGGGCGACGAGCTGCTGCAGCAGGTCTCGGTGCGCCTGAAGGAATGCCTGCGCAAAGGCGATACCCTGGCGCGCCAGGGCGGCGACGAATTCACCATCGTGCTGCCCGAGCTGCGCGACCGCGGCGACGCCAGCCACGTGGCCGACAAGTTCCTCGAGTGCCTGCAGCTGCCGTTCGACCTGGACGGCCACCAGGTCCACATCTCGGCCTCGATCGGCATCGCGATCTATCCGGGCCACGGCGAGTCGATCGACGAGCTGCTGCGCCACGCCGACATCGCCATGTACCAGGTCAAGGGGCAAGGCAAGAACGGCCACGCCTTCTACGACGCTTCGATGCAGGACATCTCGCACCAGAAGATCGCGCTGGGCCAGAGCCTGCGCCGCGCGCTGGAAAACGACGAGCTGGAGATGTATTACCAGCCGCAGATCGACGCCGCCAGCGGCCGCATCGTCGGCGCCGAGGCGCTGATGCGCTGGAACCACCCGACCCGCGGCATCGTCTCGCCGGGCGAGTTCCTGCCTTTCGCCGAAGAGAACGGCCTGATGATCCCGATCTCGGACTGGATGATCGGCGCCCTGTGCCGCGATATGCTGCAGTGGAAGAACATCTGCCCGAATCACGTCCGGCTGTCGCTGAACCTGTCCCCGCAATACCTGGACCGCGGCGACTTCTTCGAGAAGATGCGCGGCGCCCTGGTGCGCTACGGGATCGCACCGAGCCAGATCGAAGTCGAGATCACCGAGAACATCTGCATCCGCAACCCGCAGCATGCGATCGAGCAGCTCAACAAACTGGGACAGCTGGGCGTGTCGGTGGCCATCGACGACTTCGGCACCGGTTATTCGAGTCTAGCCTACCTGCACCGCTTCCCGGTCCACACGATCAAGATCGACCAGTCCTTCGTCAAGGAGATCCACGACGAGTACGGCCACTATCCGGTGGTGCTGGCGATTATCTCGATCGCGCGCGGCCTGGGCCTGAACCTGATCGCGGAAGGGGTCGAGACCGAGTCGCAGGCGCGCTACCTGCGCGCGAACGGCTGCATGACCATGCAGGGCTACCTGTACCACCGCCCGATGCCGCTGCCGCGCTTCACGGAAGTGCTGCGCTCGCAGGGCATGCCGGCCGGCGCCGGCAATGTGCTGGCCTTCCAGGCTTGATCCCGGGGTTGCCATCGTGCCGGATTCCGTCGCCACTCACACCGCCGAATTCCTGCGCGTAAAAGCGCTGGCCGAACGCGGCGTGGCGAGCGCCCAGCACAGCCTGGGCTTCCTGTACGTGAACGGCCAGGGCGTGCCGAAGAACGACGAGCTGGCCGTGGCCTGGTACCGCATGGCGGCCAGCGCTGGCCTCGAACAGGCCCAGTACAACCTCGGCGTGATGTACCAGAAGGGCCAGGGCGTGCCCCAGGACCTGGCGCAGGCCGTCTACTGGTACACCCAGGCCGCCGAGCAGGGCTATGCGGCGGCCCAGTACAACCTGGGCTGGCTGTATGCGAAAGGCCAGGGCATTCCGGCCGACGTGCACCAGGCCATGCACTGGTTCGGCAAGGCGGCCGAGCAGGGCGACCCCGGCGCCCAGCACAACCTCGGCATGATGTACGAAGGCGGCAAGGGCGTGACCCAGGACATCGGGCAAGCCATCGAATGGTATCGCCGCGCCGCCGAGCAGAATTACGCGCGCTCGCAATTCAACCTCGCGCTGCGCTACGACAGCGGCCAGGGCATCGCCCGCGACGTGCAGCAGGCCATCCACTGGTTCCGCAAGGCCGCCGAGCAGGGCTATGCGCCGGCCCAGTTCAACCTCGGCCTGCGTTACGACAAGGGCCAGGACCTGCCGCAGGACAGCGAGAAGGCGATCCTGTGGTACGGCCGCGCCGGCGAGCAGGGCCACGCCAGCTCGCAGTTCAACCTGGCGCTGATCCACGACAGCGGCCATGGGGTGGCGCGCGATCCGGACCTGGCGCTGCACTGGTTCCGCAAGGCGGCCGAGCAGGGCCACGCGGGCGCCCAGGACAACCTCGGCCTGCGCTACGAACACGGCCAGGGCGTGGACCAGGATTATGCGATTGCCGCGCACTGGTACCGCAAGGCCGCCGAACAGGGCTCGGCCGGCGCCCAGTACCACCTGGGCCAGCTGGTCGACGCCGGCCATGGCGTGCCACAGGATGCGCAGGAGGCGATCGCCTGGTACCGCAAAGCCGCCGAGCAGGGCCACCTGCGCGCCCAGTTCGACCTCGCCCTGCGCATCGAAGACGAAGCCATGCACTGGTACCGCAAGGCCGCCGACCAGGACTACGCGCCGGCCCAGTACATGCTGGGCCAGCTGCTGGACCGCGACGATTCCGGCGCCGTCGATCCGCGCCAGGCCTGGGAGTGGTACCGCAAGGCGGCCGACCAGGGCCATGCGCTGGCCCAGTTCGCGCTCGGCCTGCGCTATGACAGCGGCCACGGCGTCGAACGCGACTACGAAGCCGCCCACTTCTGGTACCTGTGCGCCGCGCGCCAGGGCCATGCACGCGCCCAGTTCAACCTCGGCGTCATGTATGCCAGCGGCCAGGGCGTGCAGAAGGACCTGGTCGAGGCCTATGCCTGGCTGCACCGCGCCGGCGCCGCCGGCGTCATCCCCGCCACCACTTATATCCAGCGCATCGCCGCACGCATGGAACCTGCTCTCCTCGCGCAGGCGAACGGCTACGCCGGCGTAGCCTAATCATCATTACAACAAGAGAGAAGACAATGAAATTGAAGCAGATCGTGCTCGCGCTCGGCCTGGCGGCCGCCGCATCCGCGCCGGCTTTCGCCGCCAATGCCACCGCGCCGAAAGCCGCATCGCCCGCCTTCGACCGCAAGGCCTACAGCATCGCCTACAAAAAATTCGTGCTGCCGAACGGCCTGACCCTGCTGGTGCATGAAGACCACAGCGTGCCGGTGGTCGGCGTGAACGTCTGGTACCACGTCGGTTCGCGCAACGAGAAGCGCGGCAAGACCGGCTTCGCCCACCTGTTCGAGCACTTCTTCTTCAATGGTTCGGAGAATTACCCGCACGGCTTCCGCGAGGCGATGGACGACCTCGGCGCCAACAACCGCAACGGCACCACGAATACGGACCGCACCAACTTCTTCGAAGACGTCCCGACCTCGGCGCTGGAACGCACGCTGTTCCTCGAGTCGGACCGCATGGGCTTCCTCGGCAATTACATCTCGCAGGCCATGCTGGAGCGCGAGCGCGGCGTGGTGCAGAACGAAAAGCGCCAGGGCGACAACCAGCCCTACGGCAAGGTGCGCTACGAATTCGCGGCCAAGATGTACCCGTACTCGCACCCGTATTCGTGGACCACGATCGGCAGCATGGACGACCTGAACGCCGCTTCGCTGGAAGACATCCGCGAGTGGTACCGCACCTACTACGGCCCGAACAACGCGGTGCTGTCGCTGGCCGGCGACATCACCCCGGAACGCGCGCTCGAACTAGTGAACAAGTACTTCGGCGCGCTGCCGCCGGGACCGCCGCTGCCGCGCACCGAGACCTGGATCCCGGTGCTGGACCGCGACATCCGCGACGAGATGCAGGACCAGGTACCGCAGGTGCGCGTCTACCGCCGCTGGCATGCCGCCGCGTGGAAGGATGCCGATGTGGCGCGCCTGCAGCTGCTGGGCGACGTGCTGGCCGGTTCAAAGAGCGCGCGCCTGGACAAGCGCCTGGTGTACGAAAAGGGCCTGGCCACCAGCGTCTCCGCCGGCGTGGGGGACAGCGAATTGGGCGGCAGCTTCGGCATCACCGTGACGCTGAAGAACGGTGCCGACCAGGCCGAGGTGGAACGCGAAGTCGACCGCATCGTGGCCGAGCTGCTGGAAAAGGGCCCCACAAGCGAGGAACTGGCGCGCGTAAAAACCCGCGAGCTGGCCGACTTCTCGCGCAGTCTCGAGCGCCTGGGCGGCTTCGGCGGCCGCGCCGACGTGCTGGCCGAGAGCATGACCTACGGCGGCAGCCCGGACGCCTACCTGACCCGCCTCGAGCAGATGGCGAACGCCACCCCGGCGGAAGTGAAGGCTGCCGGTAACCGCTGGCTGCGCGCACACCACTACACGATGACGGTCAAGCCGTATCCGAAACTGGTGGCGACCAAATCGACCTTCGACCGCAAGCAGCTCCCTGGCTTGGGCCAGGCGCCCGACGTCAGCTTCCCGGCCATGCAGCGCGCCCAGCTGAAGAACGGCTTGAAGGTCGTGCTGCTGGAACGCCATGGCGCACCGATCGTCAACGCCGCACTGGTGCTGGACGCCGGCGCCGCCGCCGATCCGGCCGGCAAGGAAGGACTGGCTTCGCTGAGCCTTGGCCTGATCGACAAGGGCACGAAGACGCGCAACGCGTTTCAGCTGTCGGATGCGCTGGAATCGCTGGGCGCCGACATCAGCACTTCTACCAGCCAGGACCAGTCGGTGGTGCGCCTGAAAGCCACCAGCGCCAACCTGGCGCCCTCACTGGCGCTGATGGCCGACGCCGCCCTCAACGCCACCTTCCCGCAAGACCAGGTCGAGCTGGCCAGGCAGCGCCGCCTGGCCCAGGTGGGGCAGGAAAAGGCCCAGCCGACCGCGCTCGCGGTACGCGTGATCCCTGGCATCCTGTACGGCGCGAACCACGCCTACGGCCGCCCGGCTTCCGGCACCGAAGCCAGCAACCAGACCATCGGCCGCGACGACGTGGCGCACTGGCATGATGCCTGGTTCCGTCCGGGCAGCGCGACCCTGGTCGTGGCCGGCGACACCACGCTCGAGAAGCTGGTGCCGGCGCTGGAGTCCAGCTTCGGCAAGTGGCAGGCCGGCAGCGCCCCCGCCAAGCAGGTGCCAAGCGTGCCGGCTACCGCGGGCAAGCGCGTCTACCTGATCGACAAGCCGGAAGCGCCGCAGTCGACCATCGTCGCCGCCCACGTCTCGCTGCCCGCCGGCCAGCCGGACGAATTGGCGATCCAGGCGGTGATGCACAACTTCGGCGGCATGGCGACCTCGCGCCTGAACCGTAACCTGCGCCTCGATAAGCACTGGAGCTACGGCACCACCGCGCGCATGATCGACATGCGCGGCCAGCGCAGCTTCCTGGCGCTGGCGCCGGTGCAGACCGACAAGACGGTCGAAGCGATGCAGGAAGTGGCGAAGGAGATCCGCGACATCGCCGGCCAGCGTCCGATCGCCGGCGAGGAGTTCGACAGCGTGATGCGCAACGTGACTTCGCGCCTGCCGGGCCGCTTCGCCACGCTGGATGCGCTGGAAGGCGCGGCCATCACCAGCATCAACCTCGGCCTGCCGGACGATTACTGGAGCCGCTACGCCGGCGGCATGCGCTCGCTGAACGACAAGCAGCTGGCCGGCGCCGCCACGCGCTACGTGCACCCGGACGAAGTCGTGTGGCTCGTGATCGGCGACCTGCGCAAGGTCGAGCCGGGCATCCGCAAGCTGGGCTGGGGCGAGGTGACGGTGCTGGACGCGGACGGCAAGCCGGTGCGCTGAGTTCAGCCCAGCGTACGGTGCAGGAAAACGTCGATCGCCCGTGAAGTGGCGGTCGACGCGCTGACGTGCGGGCAGTGGCCCTGGTCGTCGATGACGCGCAGGCTGCTGTTCGGCATGTGGCGCAGCATGTAGTCGCCGACTTCGCGCGGGACGATCAGGTCGTCGCTGCATTGCAGGATCAGCGACGGCACGGTCGAGTGCAGCAGGTCGGCGCGGTGGTCGGACAGGAAGGTCGCGCGCGCGAAGTGGCGGGCGATGCCCTGGTCGTTGCGCATGAACGTGTCCACCAGTTCCGCGGTCAGCTCGGCGCGCGAAGCGCCCATCAGCACCGGCGCCATGCGCCGCGTCCACGCCGGAAAATCGTCGTCCATCGAGGCCAGCATCGATTCGAGGTCGTCGAGGTTGAAGCCGCCTATATAGTCGCCGTCGTTGAGATAGCAGGGTGACGGCCCCACCATCACCTGCGCCACGAAGCGCTCGGGCGCCTTGTTCGCCGCCAGCAGGCCGATCGTCGCGCTGACCGAATGGCCGACGAAGACCACCGGCCCGGCCGAGCAGGCCTCCAGGATGTCCAGCAGATCGTCGGCATGGCCGTGCAGGCTGCCGTGCCGCGTGCGGTCGTAGGCCGCGCGGTCGGAGGCGCCGCTGCCGGTGAGGTCATACAGGACGGTACGAAAACGGTCCTGGTAAGCCGGCGCGAGCAAACGCCACATGCTCTGGTCGCAGCCGAGGCCATGCGCGAACACCATGGTCGCGTGGCCGGCACCGGCAATATGGACGTTGTTGCGGAATTGAACAGACATCGACAATCAAATTCGTCAAAAGAGATAGTACGAATTATAATATTTTCCCGTGTTGCATACGTGCGGCCACGCACCGCCGCGCGCACCGGAACTGCGGTATACTGTTCATCCATACAGTATTTACTGCACAATGGAACTCAAAGACAAGCTCGAGATCCTGGCCGACGCGGCCAAATATGACGCTTCCTGCGCCAGCAGCGGGGCGCCGAAACGCGATTCGGTCGACAAGGATGGCCTGGGCGCCACCAATGGCATGGGCATCTGCCACAGCTATACGCCGGACGGCCGCTGCGTATCGCTGCTGAAGATCCTGCTGACCAATTTCTGCATCTACGATTGCCAGTATTGCGTCAACCGCCGGACCTCGAACGTGCCGCGTGCCCGCTTCTCGGTCGAGGAAGTGGTCAAGCTGACCCAGGATTTCTACCTGCGCAACTACATCGATGGGCTCTTCCTCAGTTCCGGCATTATCCAGTCCAGCGATTACACGATGGAACAGCTGGTCGAGGTGGCGCGGCGCCTGCGCGAAGAGCACCAATTCCGCGGCTACATCCACCTGAAAACCATCCCGGATGCCGATCCGCGCCTGATCGAACTGGCCGGCAAGTACGCCGACCGCCTGTCGGTGAACATCGAGCTGCCGACCCAGGACAGCGTGTCGCGCCTGGCGCCTGAAAAGAACGTCCACACCATCAAGCTGGCGATGGGTTCGATCCGCACCAGGCTCGATGAAAAGGACGACCACCCGAAGGCGCCCGTCTTTGCGCCGGCCGGGCAGAGCACCCAGATGATCGTCGGCGCCGACGCCAGCGACGACCAGACCATCCTGAATACGGCCCAGACCCTGTACGGTTCGTACAAGTTGAAAAGGGTTTACTACTCGGCCTTCAGCCCGATCCCGCAGAGCCCCAGCAGCGTGCCTTCGGCCCCGCCGCCGCTGCTGCGCGAGCATCGCCTTTACCAGGCCGATTTCCTCCTGCGCGGCTACGGCTTCACGGCCGGCGAACTGATGCCGGCGGCCGGCAACCTGGCGCTCGACATCGACCCCAAGCTGGCCTGGGCATTGAGCAACCGCGAGCATTTTCCAATGGACCTGAACCGCGCCGACGAGAGCATGATCGCGCGTGTGCCGGGCATCGGCCTGCGCTCGGCCAAGCGCCTGATCGACCTGCGGCGGCTGCGCCGCATCCGCTGGGAAGATCTGTCCCGCCTGCGCTGCAGCCTGAAGAAGCTGGCGCCCTTCGTGGTGACCGCGGACTACAAGCCGGCGTCAGGCGCGGCGTCTTCCGAACTGCTGCGGCGGAACATGGCCGACGCGCCGCAGCAGATGAATCTGTGGCCGGAGCTGCAGGCAGCATGAGCGCGATCGAGCAGCTGCGCGCAGGCCAGCCGCTGCTGGTCGAGACCTTCGCCGAATGGCGCGAGGCGGCGCGCGAGCTGCTGGTCCACGACGTGCCGCCGGAAGCCGTCACCTGGAGCACGCCGTATGCGGGCGGCGACCTGTTCTCGGGTGCGCCGCCTGCGGCTGGGCAGCCGCATAATCCAGCCGGCATACCGCCTGTGGCCTCAGGCGCGCCACGCCACGGGCCGAGACACAGCGCTCCCAGCATTCCGCGCTCGCTGATGGACATGCTGCAAAGCGCCGCCTGCTGCCGCGTGCCGGACCGCTGGGCCTTCCTGTACCGCGTCATCTGGCGCTGGCAGCAGGGCGAGCATGACGTGCAGTCGCCGGCCGACGAAGACGGCGCGCGCCTGAATGCGATGGTGAAGGCGGTGCGGCGCGAGGAGCACGACATGCATGCCTACATCCGATTCCGCGAACGCGCGCCCGAAGCCGGGCCGCCCCGCTTCGTCGCCTGGTACGAGCCGCAGCACGACGTGCTGCCGCAGGTGGCGGAACACTTTGTCTCGCGCATGGGCAAGGTCAGCTGGATGATCGCCACGCCCGAAGCCAGCGTGCTGTGGGATGGCCAGACCCTGCACAACACCGGCCCGCTGGTGAAGAATTCCGAGGATCTCGAAGACACGGGGGAGGCCTTGTGGCTGACCTACTACCGCAGCGTGTTCAACCCGGCGCGCCTGAACCAGGCGGTGATGCAGCAGCACATCCCCTCGCATCGCTGGAAAAATTTGCCAGAAGGTAAAATCGTGACCCACATGATTTCGGAAGCGGCGCGTGGCGCGCGCAAGGTCGGCCAGTACGAGGCCGTCGGCCAGCGCAAGGGCACGACCATCCCGATCGCCCCCGAGGATGCGCAGCCGGAGCGCCAGCAGCCTTCGAAGCTGGACGAATGCCGCCGTTGCGAGCTGTGGCAGTTCGCCACCCAGGCGGTGGGTGGTGAGGGACCGAAGAAAGCAAAGATCATGTTCGTCGGCGAGCAGCCGGGCGACCAGGAAGACCTGGCCGGCCAGCCCTTCGTGGGGCCCGCCGGCAAGCTGCTCGACCAGGTCTGCGAGAAGGCCGGCGTCGACCGCGACACCATCTACGTGACCAACGCCGTCAAGCATTTCAAATGGGAGCCGCGCGGCAAGCGCCGCCTGCATAAAACCCCGGCGCAGAAGGAGATCGAGGCCTGCCACTACTGGCTGGACAAGGAACTGGCCCACGTGAAGCCGACCGTGATCGTGGCGCTGGGCGCGACCGCGCTGAAGTCCGTGATGCGCACCGCGAACGTGACCTTGAAGAATTCGATCGGCCACCCGGTCTTCCACGAAGGGCACTGGATCGTCACCACTTACCACCCCTCGTACGTGCTGCGTGTGCCGGGCGAGGAGGCCAAGCGCGAAGCTTTCCAGACCATGGTGGACAGCCTGAAGCTGGCCCACGATCTGCTGAACCGGCAGCCGGAAGAGCCGCCGGCGTCGAACTACCCCTGAGCTATCCCTGGACGATGCCGAAGGGCAGGGCGCGCGTGGAAGCCTGGCGCCAGCGGGAACGCAGCCAGAGCAGCATCAGCGCGATGACGACGAAGCGGAACAGGATGCCGACCAGGCCTGCTTCCGGGCCGTAGGCGCCGCCGGTCAGCCATGCCGGCCCGAGGTCCTGGACCTGTTGCAGGCCGCCTGCCGCCATGCCGCTTACCGGGAACCCGAGCACCGGACCCTGGACGAAATTCCAGGCGAAGTGGAGGCCGATCGCCAGCCAGAGGCTCCCACCGAGCAGGAAGGCGGCGCCGTAGATGACGCCGCCGAGCGCGTTGCCGAGCACGGACAAGGGCGTCGCCCCCGGATTGCTCAGATGGATGCAGCCGAAGGCCAGCGCCGACAGCAGGATGGCGAGCGTGCGGCGTCCGCGCAGCGCCAGCACCAGGCCGGACAGGAGCAGGCTGCGCATCAGGATCTCCTCCTTCAGGCAGGCAGCCGCCTTGCCGGCAAACCAGATGCCGAGCTCGCCGAAGGCCAGCCGCGGCAAGGGGACGATGCGTACGCCGCCCAGCGCGTATTCGGCGCCGAGGATGCCCAGCATGGCCAGGCTCGTGATCGCGGTCCCCACGACGAGGTCGCGTCCGGCGCCGGCATCCCAGCACAGGCCGAGTCCGCGCAGCACCGGCTGGCCGCGCGCGCGCCAATAACGGATGGCATAGGCGCCAAAGCCGAGGGCCGCCACCAGCATCATCACTTCCACTGCCATTCCCAGCGTCATCGGGCTCTCCTGCGTGAACGAAGGGCCGACTCTACAAAAGGCAAAAGCCATTGTCAAAAAGTAATTCCAGGGGCCGGCAGGATGTCACAATGTCTATGCAATCTGGATATGCACAGCTTGTAACATCCTGTTGCGCACCTATCTACGCCGATGCCATTTAGGTAATCTTTGCTCACACAACAATAAAGGGGTCCTCGATGCTTGCTACGCGTATTGCCTGTGTTTTTTCCCTGGGTCTGTTGAGCGCCGCGGCGCTGGCGCAGACCGATCCGCCGTCTGCGTCCGTGGAGCAAGCCGCCGCGCAAGCGCCTGAAGAGGCGCCGTCCCAGGTCCTCGTCTCCGGCAAGCGCCCCGGCCCCGGCATGTGGAAGGTGAGCAAGGATGGCCACGTGATGTGGGTAGTCGGCCTCTATGCGCCGCTGCCGCCGAAGATGGAATGGGACGACAGCCGGGTCGAGCGCCTGATCGGACAGTCGCAGGAAGTGCTGGGGCCGCCCGGGGCCGGCGTCGGCGTCGGCTGGTGGGGCGGGCTGAAGGCGCTGACAGCGTTGCCGTCCATCGTCGGCATGGTGAAGAACCCCGACGGTGCCAAGCTGCATGACGTGCTGCCGGCCGACGTCTATGCACGCTGGAGCGTGCTGAGGCAGAAGTACATCGGCGACGATGACAGCGGCGAAAGCCTGCGCCCCTTCTTTGCTGCGCAAATGCTGCAGCAGGCCGGGATGAAGAAGAGCGGGCTGTCCGGCGGCATCGAGGTGCGCAAGCAGATCGAATCTCTCGCCAAGAAGCGCGACGTGAAGCTGACCCCGACCGGTTATTCGGTGAATCTCGACGATCCGGCCCGCGTGATCAGGGACTTCAAGAATTCGCAGATGGAAGACACGGCCTGCTTCACCAAGACATTGGCGCGCTTCGAAGGCGACATCGACGCGATGCGCATGCGCGCCAACGCCTGGGCCAACGGCAACATCGCCGAGATCAGCAATCTCGATTACGCCGAGCGCGAGGACGCCTGCAACGACGCCATCCTGAACAGCCCGGCGGCCCAAAAACACCCGGCCTTCCAGAACCTGCGCGAGCGGCGCCTCGAATCCTGGCTGAAGGCGGCCGAACGTTCACTGGCCAACAACACGTCCACGGTTGCCATGCTGCAGATGAGCGACATCCTGGGACCGAAGAGCTACCTGGCCGCGCTGCAGGCCAGGGGTTATACCGTCGAGAGCCCGAAATGAGCGTCTAACAAAGCGCCCCATGGCGGCGTTGCATCGTCTCGCCGTACTAGCGTACTGTCTTCGACGATGCGCTTTGCCCTGGGGCGTTTGTTAAACGCTCTTAAGACGGGTCGCCCGGCGCCCCGAACACTTCTTCGCGCGACGCCGCCTGGGCCACGCGCGTGCCGGGCGCCACGTCGTGGGTCAGCCACACGTTGCCGCCGATGACCGCGCCCTTGCCGATCGTGATGCGGCCCAAGACAGTGGCGCCGGCGTAGATGACGACGTCGTCCTCCAGGATCGGATGGCGCGGCAGGCCTTTCTGCAGGCTGCCGTCGGCATTCGTCGGGAAGCGCTTGGCGCCGAGGGTGACGGCCTGGTACAGGCGCACGCGCTGGCCGATGACGGCGGTCTCGCCGATCACGACGCCGGTGCCGTGGTCGATGAAGAAGCCGGCGCCGATCTTCGCGCCGGGATGGATGTCGATGCCGGTGGCGGCGTGCGCCAGTTCGGAGATGATGCGCGCCAGCAGCGGCAGGCCCAGTTCGTACAGGCGGTGCGCAAGCCGGTAATGGATCATCGCCAGCACCCCGGGATAGCACAGCAGCACTTCGTCGACGCTGCGCGCGGCCGGGTCGCCCTGGTAGGCGGCCAGCACGTCGCTGTCGACCTGCACGCGCACGTCCGGCAGTGCGGCGCCGAAGGCCTGGGTGGCCGCCAGCGCCTGGCTGGCGATGTCGCCGTCGGTGCGCTGCTGCAGGGCGGCGCTGTAGTGCAGCTCGATCTGCACCTGGCGCAGCAGCGAGTGCAGGGCGGAATCGAGGGCGTGGGCCACGTGGATGTCTTCGCTTTCGCGGCGCAGGCCCGGCGGCCCCAGGCGCATCGGGAACAGCACGCCCTTCAGCTGGGCGACGATCTCCGCCAGCGCATCGCGCGACGGGAACTCGATGCCGCGCACCTCGCCGGCGGGACGGTGGGCCTGGCGCCATTGCTGGCGGGCGTCGTGCAGGTCGCGCACGATCGCGCCGATATCGAAGTGAGCCATCAGATTTTCCTTGAATGAATATTAACTTCCCCATCTTAGGCGGCATCAACGAGGGGGGAGTCGGGATTTGTCAAACCGGCTAGAACCCGCGTAGAATGTAGGCAACGCGGGTGTAGTTCAATGGTAGAACGGCAGCTTCCCAAGCGTGCGACTCGCGTCGCGAAGGTACGCCAAGGCCTTCACACTACGGTTCAAAAGTGTGAAAACCCAGTGCGCCACTCGGTAGGTGGGGTGGAATTTCAGTAGTTTCTGAAGCGACGAAGGCTGTACAAGCAATTGTCTTGAGGTGCGTCAATGACCTGCAAGACCGAGGGTTCAGCCCCTCGTAGCCTAGGAGCGGGGCGTCACTGGCAACGGTGGGGTCCTAAAGCGCTCCAACAACGTAACCGCCCTTCGGGGTACGGAGACACCGCGAGGCGTTTTTCGTGAGTTCGGTAGTTGCGACCGGATGAGGTGCTAGGCTGGGTTGGATGGTTAACGTAAAGTGAACTGCTATTAAACGTCGTCAAGCTGGACGAGCCGTGCAATGGTAGTAGGCTCGACGTGATCGGTTGTCTGCTTGCTTGGTGCAGACACGCTGACGTGGGTATCACCGGCGAAAAGGCAGAACCTTCCCAATCTCGTTGTTTGTACGGAACGAGGTAAGCCTGATGTGCTGTCTGGCTAGCTTGGCAGACTAGGACAAGCTGTAAAGGCGGACCGAAGGCGCAGCAGGTAAAGGATGATGGAAAAAGCGAATGCCTTTCTGTAATGGAAGGGATAGGGGATGAAATGATTGCCCTGACGCGAAAGCGTGCAGACTTCCATCTGGTGATCTGTCGCAAGACAGGTCTGTTGATCGCACCCATCGGGGACGCACGCCCCCTTGGGGGATAAGTGCGTCTATCCCTTTGGGATTGTGCGGGTGTAGCTCAATGGTAGAGCAGAGGCTTCCCAAGCCTACGACGAGGGTTCGATCCCCTTCACCCGCTCCAATCGACCGGAGGTTGATATGGACGCAAGTCTTCATGATTGTGATATTGCCTCCACAGGCTGGCAAACCTGGCACGACATCAGTTGGGTCAAGGTTTATCAGGCTGTCGCGAGGATACAGGCACGCATTGCGAAGGCAGTAAAAGCAGGTGAATGGCGGAAGGTTCGCTCCCTGCAGAGACTCCTGACCAAATCCTCTGGAGCGAAAGCTCTGGCAGTGAGGCGGGTGACGGAGAATCGTAACCGAAAAACTCCTGGTGTGGATTCGCAAACCTGGAGCACCCCGGAAGAGAAGTGGCAAGCGCTGAACGGTCTCGACAGCAAGAGATACAAGCCTCTGCCATTACGTCGCATCTATATCCCGAAAGCCAATGGTGGGAAACGTCCCTTGGGCATTCCAACCATGCGTGATCGGGCAATGCAAGCGCTGCATCTGCTGGCGCTGGATCCTGTCGCTGAAACAACTGGAGATCCGGACTCTTATGGGTTCCTTCGCGAACGCTCGACGACCGATGCGGTGCAGCAGGTACGCAACGCAACAGGTCGGGAAGCGTCTCCAAAATGGATTCTTGAAGGGGACATCAAAGGATGTTTCGACAACATCAATCATGACTGGCTGATCGCCAACGTCTGCATGGACAAAGCGATTTTAAAGAAGTGGCTGAAATCAGGATTCATCGAGTCAGGACGCATGTTTTCGACCCAAGCCGGTACGCCACAGGGAGGCATCATTTCCCCCGTGCTGGCAAACTTGGCCCTGGATGGCCTGCAGAAAGCGTTGGCCGATCTGTTCCCGACAGTGAGGTCAGCAAGGGCTGCAAAGGTCAACCTGGTCCGGTACGCGGATGACTTCATCATTACCGGAAGCTCGCGAGAGCTGCTGGAAGATGTGGTCAGGCCCTTGGTAGAGAAGTTCCTTGCTGCCAGAGGGTTGGTCCTCTCGAAGACGAAGACCAAGGTCACTCATGTGACCGAAGGATTCGACTTTCTGGGATGGAATGTACGGTTCTTCGACTGCGGCTTGCTGGTACAGCCGTCGAAGAAGAACCAGAAGGCATTTCTCGACAAGATCCGCGACCTGCTGAGGTCGAGAAAGGCTGTGGCTCAGACGCAGGTGATCGAAGAACTCACCCCCGTCATCAGGGGATGGGCCAACTATCATCAAAGTCAGAACGCAACCCGGGCGTTTGCAAAGTGCGACCATCAAATCTGGCAAGCGTTGTGGCGCTGGGCGTGCAGACGCCATCCCACCAAAGGCAAGCGGTGGATCAAGCAGCGTTACTTCAGGTGTATCAGGGGACGCCAATGGCGTTTCGCGGACAAGGACAAGTTGCTGCCGGTCTTGGGTGATTACAAGCTGCACAATCACATCAAGATAAGAAGCGAAGCGAATCCTTACGACCCTCAGCATGACGAGTACTTCTCCAAACGGCTTGGTCAGCGCATGGAAAGAACTTTCGAGGGACGCCGCAAGTTGCGATGGCTGTGGTGGTGGCAGGAAGGTCTTTGTCCGGTATGCGATCGGAAGATTACACGCGAGACAGGGTGGCATCTGCACCATATCGTCAAGCGATCCGAACGTGGATCGGACAAGCTGACCAACCTGATACTGCTGCATCCTGACTGTCACAGGCAGCATCACGCCAACGAGAAAAACGGTCCTGCCGGCATCTCCATGTTCAAGGGGTGCTGACGGATTGCTTGAGCCGTATGCGGGGAAACTGTGCGCCGTGAAAGCGGCGAATCGAATTCTTGCCACAGGCAAGGGAAGTCGGAAGAGATACTTCCGGGTCATCAGTCTTACCGGACGGCGAAAGCCTTAAGGGACAAGAGCATGACTGAAAAGCGCAGGGCTGGCGAACATACCAGACCGGTCGCTGTGCAAGACCCGCGCAATATGGTTAAGGCTGAATTGCTTGAACCCCAGACCCCAGCGATGAAATCCGCACTTCCTCCGCCACGGTATGTAAGGGCGGTGCCAATGGGATCAGTCGAAACAAGTTTCGTCGACTGAAAATCTTCCCCCATTGGGCGACGACCAGCGAGGTCGTTCAAGGAGTTGAACGGGGAACCTAAGTTGCGCTGTCGTTCGGTTCGTACGAACACGGGATCACCTTCCGGCCGCGAGGCCGATGGTGACGGAGTGGCCGTAGTAGTCCGAGGACGGGAAAGCCGTCTACATGGCGAAGGGCCACAGGTGATGTGATGTCCAGATATGGAGGTAGCCGAAATGGCAACGATCGAAAATATCCTGGCCGTCTATTCAGAGCGTGGTGAACAACGACTACCACTGGAGGGTGTATACCGGCAGCTGTATCGACCGGACCTCTACCTCCGTGCGTATGGGCGAATCTACCGTAATGATGGGGCATTGACTCCAGGTGCCACGGCAGAAACCGTGGACGCTATGTCGTTGGAGAAAATCGGGAACATTACCGGCCATCTTCGGCGGGAAACCTACCGGTGGACACCAGCGAGGCGGACGTATATTCCAAAGAAGAGAGGTAAGCGTCCGTTAGGGCTGCCGACGTGGTCGGACAAGCTGACACAGGAAGCAGTTAAAACCCTGTTGGAGGCGTACTACGAACCCCGTTTCAGCGACCTCTCCCACGGCTTTCGACCTGGGCGTGGATGTCACACAGCGTTGCGGGAAATAACCCAGCGTTGGCGCGGCGTGAAATGGTTCATTGAGGGTGACATCAAAGGGTGCTTCGACAACATCAATCATGAAGTACTGTTGTCGATACTCGGCGAGGACATTCACGATAACCGCCTTTTGCGTCTCGTCTCCAATATGCTGAAGGCTGGGTATTTGGAAGATTGGCGGCACCATCAGACCTTGAGCGGTACACCCCAAGGCGGTGTGATTAGTCCGCTACTTTCGAATATCTATCTGGATCGATTGGATCGGTTTGTAGAGAACACCTTGCTTCCGAAGTACAACAAAGGTGCGCGACGCAGGAATAACCCGGTATATAAGGCGCTGCTAAACGCGTCGAAGGCAGCCGGAGACAAAGGTGATCACGAGAAGGCACGGGAATTGCGCAAGCAAGCCCGGCAAATGCCGTCGCGTGACCCCGAGGACCCGGACTTTCGACGGCTTTGGTATGTGCGGTATGCCGATGACTTTCTGCTCGGATTCAGCGGCCCGAAGCAAGAAGCCGAGGAGATCAAGCAACAACTCAGGGACTTCCTCCGCGAAACATTGCGGTTGGAGATGTCTGAGGAAAAGACCTTGATCACCCACGCCAAGACGCATCCGGCGCGGTTCCTGGGCTACGAGGTGACGGTGCTCGACTCCAATGTGAAGCTTGACCAGCGTGGTCAACGCAGCATCAACGGGGCCGTGCGGCTGAAGGTACCAATGGATGTAATAAGGGAGCGGTGCCGGCGATATATGCGAAGGGGCAAACCAACGCACCGTGCGGAACGGCTGACGAACGAGGATTTCAGCATCGTCACGCAATACCAAGCGGAATACCGGGGGTTCGTCCAGTACTACCTGTTGGGCTTCAACGCTCATAGGCTTTGGGAAGTCCACCGCGTCATGCGGCATTCGTTACTAGCGACCTTGGCCAACAAGCACCGTGCGTCGATTGCAGTTTTGGCGCGGAAGTTGAGTGCGGACGTGGCCGTGCCTTCGGGCACAGTCAAAGCAATGATGGTAGTGAAGGAACGAAAGGACGGAAAGAGGCCACTGGTGGCGATGTTCGGGGGCATATCTCTGGCATGGCGCAAGGAAGCGGTCATCGATGACAATCCGAAGCAGGTGTTCAACGGGTTGCGCAGCGAGGTCGTGTCCCGCCTGTTAGCCGAGGAGTGCGAAGTCTGCGGTACACGGGACGGACCATTCCAAGTTCATCATGTACGGAAGCTGGCCGACCTGGACCAACCGGGGCGGAGGGAAAAACCTCTGTGG
The DNA here is from genome assembly GCF_918697865.1 of Massilia sp. Bi118. Taxonomy (GTDB): domain Bacteria; phylum Pseudomonadota; class Gammaproteobacteria; order Burkholderiales; family Burkholderiaceae_D; genus Telluria. Next base: position 62,144 of record NZ_CAKKMV010000008.1, read on the forward strand.
GTTAAGCGGATGGCTGCACGCAGACGCAAGACCCTCGTTACCTGCATACCGTGCCACGAGGAGATTCACCGAGCCCCGTGGCTTCAGAAAAGGCGTCACTGGAAAGCCGGATGAGATCGAAAGACTCACGTCCGGTTTGGGGAGGGGTGTCCGGAAAAGTACCGCGCAAGCGGCAACTCGCCGGCTCCCTACTCCACTGCACGTACGGTTCTTAGGGGAGGGGGAAACCGCGAGGTTTTCTCCTTACCCAACTTCATACGAGGGTTCGATTCCCTTCACCCGCTCCAGTCGCTCCCGCCTTTACACCCCCGTAGTGCGGCTCCCATCTTGAAACTATGGCAAACTCGGGTCTTCCTCCGACCTGACTTGACCATGCAACAACACGCCCCGCGGCCCGAAGATCCATTGCACGACACTGACAGCCTTGCCGGCTCGCTCATGTTCCTGAGCGGAGGCGGCGAGGCCGGGGCACTGATGCGCAGCCAGGACTGGAGCGAGTCGCCGCTCGGGCATCCGCGCACCTGGCCGCAGGCGCTGCGCACCCTGGTCGGGCTGATGCTCAACTCGGGGTTTCCGATGTTCGTCGCCTGGGGCGAGGAACTCGGCTTCCTGTACAACGACCCCTACCGCGACATCCTGGGCGACAAGCACCCGCGCGCGATGGGACGGCGCTTCCACGACATCTGGGCGGAAATCTGGGACGACATCGGTCCGCTGATCGACCGTGCGCTGCATGGCGAGGCGACCTATGCCGACCGTCTGCTGCTGGTGATGAACCGCCACGGCTATGACGAGCCGACCTGGTTCACCTTTTCCTACTCGCCGGTGCGCGACGAGCACGGCGCCATCCGCGGCATGCACTGCGCCTGCGTCGAGGTCACCGAGCAGGTGCTGGCCGAAAAATACCGCGACGAGGAGAACGAGCGCTTTCGCGCGCTGTTCGAGCAGGCCCCTGGCATCATGGCCGTTCTGCGCGGGCCCGACCACGTGTTCGAACTGACCAACCAGTCCTACCTGCAGCTGATCGGCCATCGCCAGATCGTCGGCAGGGCCGCGCGCGACGCGCTGCCGGAAGTGACCGGACAGGGCTTCTTCGAGCTGCTCGACCGCGTCTACACCACCGGCGAACCCTTCGTCGGCCACGCCCTGCCGCTGCGCGTGCAGCTCGAGCCGGGCGGGCCGCTGGTGGAGCGCTTCGTCGACTTCGTCTACCAGCCGATCCGCGACGCCGGCGGCGCCGTCTCCGGCATCTTCGTCGAGGGCAGCGACGTCACCCTGCGCAAGCAGGTCGAGGACGAGCTGCGCGCCGCCAACCGCCAGAAGGACCAGTTCCTCGCCATGCTGGCCCATGAGCTGCGCAATCCGCTGGCGCCGATCATGACCGCGGCCCAGCTGCTGAAGGTCGGCAGGCTCGATGCGCGCAGCGTGGCCAACGCCAGCGAGATCATCGCGCGCCAGGCCGCCCACATGACCGACCTGGTGAACGACCTGCTGGACGTCTCGCGCGTCACCCGCGGCCTGGTCACGCTCGAGAAGGAAGAGCTGGACCTGAACGTGATCGTGTCCGCCGCAGTGGAGCAGGTGCGTCCGCTGGTCGACGCGCGGCGCCACTCCCTGACCCTGCAGCTGTCCGGCCGCAGCGCCCACGTGGTCGGCGACCGCACCCGCCTGGTGCAGGTGATCTCGAATATCCTCAACAATGCCGCCAAGTACACCGCGCCGGGCGGCCGCCTCACGCTATCGGTGACGGTGGACGAACAGCGCGTGCTGGTGGCGGTGCGCGACAACGGCGTCGGCATCGCGCCCGACATCCTGCCCTACATCTTCGACCTCTTCACCCAGGCCGAGCGCACCCCTGACCGCTCGCAGGGCGGCCTCGGGATCGGCCTGGCGCTGGTGAAAAGCCTGGTGGCCCTGCATGGCGGCACCGTGCACGCGTCCAGCGACGGCATCGGCGAGGGCAGCGAATTCTGCATCTGCCTGCCGCGCCTCGCGGCGCCGGGCGGCATGGACGACGAGGCGACGCCGTCCGCCGGCCTGCAGGCGCCAGGCGCATTGCGCGTCATGGTAGTCGACGACAACGTCGACGCCGCCCAGATGCTGGCCGCGCTGCTCGAAGTGCAGGGCCATGCCGTCAGCGTCGAATACGACGGCAAGGGCGCGCTCGAACGGGTGCGGCGCGAGCACCATGAGGTGCTGCTGCTCGACATTGGCCTGCCCGACCTGGATGGCTACGAGCTGGCGCGGCGCCTGCGCGGTCAGCCCGAAAGCGCGGATGCGACCCTGGTCGCCCTGACCGGCTATGGGCAGAGCCAGGACCGCAAGGAGGCCGAGCAGGCGGGCTTCGACCACTACCTCGTCAAGCCGGCGGATATGGACCAGGTCAACGAGGTGCTGGCGGCCGCCGCCAAGGCGCACGGGCGTTAGCGGGGCGCCTGCCGGCGCTGTCATCAAACCGTCATACGGGCTGGCTAAACTTGCCGCATGAGCAAGCCCAGCACGCATACCGCCCCGCGCACCCACCGATTCCTCGCGCTGCTGTGGCCCGCGCTGGCCGTGCTGGCCTGCGCCGCGCTGTGGACCGCCGCCCTGCTGCGCGCGAACACCGAGCAGCGCCGCGCCGAAGAACAGGCCTTCAAGGAAGCCGACGCCTACGCCGAAGCCTACGAGCAGTACGTGACGCGCTCGATCGCGCAGATGGACCAGATCACGATGCAGCTCAAGCACAGCTGGGAGCACTCGCACAACCGCGCCCTGGTCGAGGACATGCGGCGCGACGGCATGTTCACCGACAGCGCCTTCCTCGCCGTCGGCGTGATCGGGCGCGACGGCCGGCCGGCATCGACGAGCGGCATGCGGCCTGGCCTCGATACCGATTTATCCGGCGCCGCCTTCTTCCGCCAGCACCGCGATAACAACTCCTCCGCGCTGCGCATCGCCATGCCGCCGCCGGAGCTGGGCATGCGCGGCGCGGTGCTGTTCACGCGCCGCCTCGATACCGGCGACGACGAATTCGACGGCGTGCTGCTGATGGCGGTCGATGCCGCCTATTTCACCTCCTTCGTCAGCTCGCCGACTCTCGGTGCGCACAGCCTGCTGGCGCTGGTCGGCAGCGAGGGCGGCTTGCGCATCGAGCAGGACAGCCAGGGCGTCGTACGCACCGATACACGCGCTTCGCTGCTGCCGGCGAATGCCGATCGCTGGCCGGTGGCGCGCGGCGTGCAACTAGTCGATGCGAAAGCAGGGCAGGCCGGCTTCGGCGACGGCCGCGCGCGCGTGCTGGGCTGGCGCCGTTCCAGCGCCTATCCGGTGGTGGCGCTGGTCGCGCTGTCGCACGAAGCCGTGCTGGCCGGTGCAGACGCCTACTGGCAGGACAGCCGCACCTACACCTCGATCGCCACGGCGGTGCTGCTGCTGATGGCCGGTATCGCCACCATGCTGTCGCTGCGGGCCGCTGCGCGGGCGCGCGAGCAGGACGAAGTGGCGCGCGCCTACCGCACCGCCACCGAGAGCGGCAACGACGGCTTCTACATGGTCGCGCCGCTACGCGACCGCAAGGGCCAGATCCTCGATTTCCGCATCGTCGACTGCAATGAGCGCGGCGCCTTCTTCTACGGGATGACGCGCGAGCGCCTGGTCGGCAGCATTGTTTCGCAGTTCGATCACGGCCTCGGTTCGGCCGAACTGATCGCGACCTATCGCCAGGCGATGGCGACCGGCTTCCACCAGGAAGACCGGCGCATGCCGGAGCTCGTCGCGTCCGAGGGCAGGCAACTGAACATCCGCTGGGGCCACCGGCGCCTGGTGCGGGTCGGCGACGGCCTGGCCGTCACCCTGCAGGACATCAGCGAACGCAAGGAACACGAAGTGCAGCTGGCGCGCCTGGCCAACGAGGACAGCCTGACCGGCCTGCCGAACCGCCACTGGTTCCTGCACTTCGTACCGTCCGCGCTGGCGCAGGCGGAAGCGAAGGGCCAGGGCCTGGCCCTGCTGTTCATCGACCTTGACGAATTCAAGCAGGTCAACGACTCGCACGGCCACGCGGTCGGCGACCGCCTGCTGAAGGCCGCCGCCACCCGATTGCTGTCGCAGCTGCGTCCGGGCGACCGCGTGGCGCGCTTCGGCGGCGACGAGTTCATCGTCCTGCTCAGCCCCTTCGACACCGACGAGCAAGTCGCCATGGTGGCACAGCGCATCATCCAATCCTTCAGCAAGCCCTTCCAGATCGACCAGGAGCAGCACGCGATCGGCGCTTCGGTCGGCATCAGCGTGTACCCGCGCGACGGCAAGGACGCCGCCACCCTGATCCGCCACAGCGACATCGCCATGTACGCCGGGAAGAACGAGGGCAAGGGCCAGTACCGCTTCTTCGAGCCGGCCCAGTCCACGACCCTGAAGACCCGCGCCCAGCTCCGCCAGCGCCTGCTGGAAGCGATCGAGAAGCGCCAGTTCGTGTTGCACTACCAGCCGCGCGTCGACACCTGCAGCGGCGAGCTGCTGAGCATGGAGGCGCTGCTGCGCTGGGAGCATCCGCAGCTGGGCATGATCCGTCCCGACGAATTCATTCCGCTGGCCGAAGCGAGCGGCCTGATCGTGCCAATCGGCGCGATCGTGATCGACCAGGCCTGCGCCCAGCTGGCAACGTGGTCGGCGCAGGGCCTGCCGGCGGCGCCGGTGTCCATCAACGTCTCGCCCAAGCAGTTCCTGCGCGGCGGCGTGCGGAGAGAACTGGCCGAGGCTTTGGCGCGCCACGCTGTGCCGGCGCGCCTGCTCGAGGTCGAGATCACGGAGTCCGCGATGATGGGCGACCAGGATGAGATCCTGGCCGAGCTGGCGGCGATCCGCGCACTGGGCGTCAAGCTGCACGTCGACGACTTCGGCACCGGCTACTCCTCGCTGTCGCAACTGCAGCGCATGAAGATGGACGTGCTGAAGGTCGACCGCTCCTTTACCGCCGAGCTGGGGCGCTCGAAGGAGGGCACCGTGTTCTTCCAGGCGATCGTCTCGATGGCGCACGCGCTGGGCATGGAGGTGGTGGCCGAGGGCGTGGAGAATGCGGACCAGCTGGCGATCCTGCGCACGCTGGGCTGTAACGAGGTCCAGGGCTATCTGGTGGCGCGGCCGATGGCGGCGGAGGCGATGGCGCCGCTGCTGGCGCGGCGGTTTTTGTTTGATGAGAGGCTGGCGGCTTGAACTGAGGCCGGCGGCCGAAAAATGTCGTCCCCGCGAAGGCGGGGATCCAAGTTTTGTTTGAGCAGCCGAAACGCATGCAAACTTGGGTTCCCGCCTGCGCGGGAACGACGGTCTGCTAACTACCCAGCAGGCTCCCCGTACGCCAGGCCGTGCCTCCGGCGATCTTACAGACATGCATCCCGCGCAGCAGGTGCCGGTGCGCCGTGCTGGCAAACAGAACACCGGACTGCGTACAGCGCAGCGTGCTCACCTTGCCGCTGACCGGGTTGACGATGTCGGCGACGGCATCGCCGGCCTGCACGCGCTCGCCCAGCTTTTTCAAAAACACCAGCACGCCCGAGTGCGGCGCTGCGATCGGCTCCACGCCTTCCAGCGGGGTCGGCTCGGCGATCAGGGCCGGCAGCGGCGCGCGTTCGAGGTCCAGCACGCCCTGGATCGCCAGGTATTGCAGCAGGCCCTGCGCGTCCTTTTCGGCCAGGTCGTAGCGCACGTCCATCTCGCCGCGCAGCTCGACGGTCACGGCGACGCAGCCCATCGGGATCGGCGTGTCCGGCCCGAAGTGGTCGGCCAGCTCCCACCACAGGCGGCTGCAGGCTTCGTCGAAGGGTTCGCCGCCGGACTCGCGCGCCAGCAGGGTCGCGTGCGCCCCCAGCAGCGCCGCCAGCGGCTTGACCTGATCGGCCAGCGGCGTGCCGCAGTAGAGGTGCAGCACGGCCTCGTTATCGCAGTGCAGGTCGAGCATGATGTCGGCGTCGATGGCCATGCCGAGCAGGGTCTTCTTGAGGTCCTGGGTCGGATTGTCGGTCTTCCAGTCGGCGACGGAGCGGCGCGCATGCTCGCGCACCAGGACTGCGTTGGCCTGCGGGTCCGCGCCCAGCTTGTCCTTCAGGGATGCCTTCAGGTCGGCGGCGGCGTGCTTGTAGAAGCGGTTGAAATTGTGGCCGCTGGCGAGGTCGTAGCGGCCGAAGGGGGCGCCGTGGACGACCTGCGACAGGCCGATCGGATTCGCGGCCGGCACCAGGATGATCTCGCCCTTGATCCGGCCCTCGGCTTCGAGGCGCTCCAGCTCGCGCCGCAGCACGTGGGCGACCAGCATGGCCGGCACTTCGTCGGCGTGCAGCGAGGCCTGGATGTAGACCTTTTTGCCGGTGCCAGGTGTACCGAAGTGGTAGGACGTCAGCTGGAACGTGGCGACGTTGTCTTCGGTCGCGATCGGGTGGGACATGGACTGCATGCTTTTTCTCTCTCCATTCGGCGAAGCGCCATTATGAATGAGAACCGTGCGCGGCCACGTCCCGTTCCGATGGATCAGCCTTTGCGGCGGCGCGCCGCGGCAGCACCCAGCACGCCCAGGCCCAGCAGGGCCAGCGAGGCCGGTTCCGGGACGTCGGAAGGCGTCGCCGGGTCGGTGATGGTGATCGAGCCCCACACCGGACCGGTAAAGTGAAGGTCGTCGCCGATGCTGCCGCTGACGGCCAGGAAGCCCCAGTCCTGGCCCGCTTCCAGCTCCAGCGCGAAGGTCTTGTGCTCGACCTTGCCGTCGGTATCGCTGGCCAGCAGGGTGCGGGTGGCGGTGCTGCCCTGCCAGATGTACAGGTTGGCGGCCGAGCCATCCCACGCCGTATTGGTGATCAGGTCGATGCCCAGGGTCAGCGAGCCGGCAGTAGCGGCGGTGGTCTTGAACACATAGGTCTGGGTCGGGGTGCCCATCCAGAAGCCCGCGCCCAGATATTTGTAGGACAGGGTATTGCCGGTCACCGAGACGTCGCTGACGTATTCGGCGACGTTCCAGCTGTTGTCCTGGTCCCAGACGCCGGTCCAGGTCTGGCCCAGTGCACCCTTGTCCGTGACAGGAACGTCGGTCCAGACGATATCGGCCGATGCCGGCAGGGCCAGCGCGGTGAGGGAAGCGGCCAAGGCCAGGGAGGTGATGAAGCTCTTCATGCTAATTCCTGTATTGATAGAAACGATGTTTGCAATTAAGCAAATTTCATGCCTTCAAGGAAAATGTCAGAAAAAACAAACGCTTAAGTTTGCATTGGGAACCGCAGTGTAAAGTCTGCCGACAGGCGCTGCTATAATGTCGCCCTTTTCTCCTGTCACACGACCGATCATGTCCTCCGATACGCCCACCAACAGCCAAGGCCGTCCGATGCTCTACGACCCGACCGAGCACCGCATCCGCAGCTTCGTCACCCGCGCGGGACGGCTGTCGACCGGGCAGGCGCGCGCGCTCGAGGAATTCGGGCCGAAGTTCATGATCGAGTACCGCAAGGAAGCCTTCGACTTCCACGCGCCCTTCGGCCGCAAGGCGCCGCTGGTGCTGGAAATCGGCTTCGGCATGGGCGACACCACGGCCCACATCGCCAGGGCCATGCCGGACACGGATTTCGTCGGCGTCGAAGTGCACACCCCGGGCGTGGGCAGCCTGCTCAAGCAGATCGGCGAACAGGGCATCGAGAACCTGCGCCTGATCCAGCACGATGCGGTCGAGGTGCTGAACAACATGATCGCCGACGGCTCGCTGTCCGGCGTGCACATCTTCTTCCCGGACCCCTGGCACAAGGCGCGCCACAACAAGCGCCGCCTGATTCAGCCGCCTTTCGTCAAGCTGCTGTGCGAAAAGCTGGCGCCGGGCGGCTACATCCACTGTGCCACCGACTGGGAAGACTACGCGGTGCAGATGCTGGAAGTGCTGGGCGCCGAGCCGATGCTGGCCAACACGGCCGAAACCTATGCGGAAAAGCCGTCCTACCGCCCGCTGACCAAGTTCGAGAACCGCGGCCTGAAGCTGGGCCATGGGGTGTGGGACCTGGTGTTCACCAAAAAATGATTTACGTCGGCCCCGCGCAGGCGGGGCTCGTCGTTCGTGCGCCCGGATTCGTCGCTCGTCCCATTTTCATAGGCGGTTCAGCCAGCCCTGCCTAGACTGTGATCGTTGCTATATATTAACGATCACGGGAGGGCATCATGCTGCGCAGGTTTGCGAACTGGTACACGGAGTGGGAAGACGAAACGCTGGCCGTCCTGGCGCAGCCGGAGCTGGCGGAAACCCTGCCGCCGGGCTACCGCAAGCGCCAGGCGCTGAAACTGGCGAAGATGCCGCTGGTGCAGCGCAAGCAGCTGCAGGCCTTTACCGAGAAATACCGCGGCGCGCGCATGGCCTGGGCGCTTGCCAGGCTTTCCCTGGTGTTCAGCCTGTGCGGCGTCCTGCTGCACTTTTTTGCGCAGGACATGGGCTTCCTGTTTTCGATGTTCATCGCCAACGTCATTGGGTTTTCGGTCACCGCCGCCGTGGTCGGCGCATGGTACGACTACCGCCGCCTGACCCAGGAAAAAGGCAAGCTGCTGCTGGCGATCCTGGGCTTCAGCGTGTTCGCCGCCGTCACCTCGACCGGCCTGTCCATGTGGATGAAAGGGCAGCCGCTGGGCCATGCCATGGAAAGGGTGTCGCATTTCACGGGTGGCGTGCTGGCCGGCGCACTGACCATCATGATTCCGGCGCTGATCATCAGTATCCTGCGCAACCGCCAGTACGAAACCCTGAACCTGCAGCTGCAGCAGGAAGCCGAGCAGGCGCGCCTGGCGCGCGAACTGTCCGAATCCCAGCTGCGGCTGCTGCGCGCCCAGATCGAGCCGCACTTCCTGTTCAACACCCTGGGCGCCGTGCAGCAACTGGCCCAGCACGGCGCGCCGCGCGCCGCGGAACTCACCAGTAACCTGATCGACTTCCTGCGCTCCAGCATGCGCGACATGCGCAGCGAGCAGGTGTGCCTGGCCGCTGAATTCGGCCTGGTCGAGTCCTACCTGAAGGTGATGCAGGTGCGCCTGGGCGAACGCCTGCGCTTCAGCCTTCAGCTGCCGCGCGCCCTCGAGGAGGTCCAGCTGCCGACGATGATCCTGCTGACCCTCGTCGAAAACGCGATCAAGCACGGCATCGAGCCGGCCCTGCGCGGCGGCGAGGTGACGCTGTTGGCCGAGGCGGTCGGCGGCGCCGTGCGGATCCGCGTGCAGGATGGCGGCGTCGGCATGAGCACGCTCCCGGAGCCGGACGGCGGCGGCGGTACCGGCCTCGATAACGTCCGCCACCGCCTGCGCCTGGCCTACGGCGGCGCGGCCTGCCTCGAACTGCGCGACGGCGAGCCGGGCCTGATCGCCGACCTGAGCATCCCTTTGAAAGACCCATGCGCATGAACACGAGCATCCTGGTGGCAGAAGACGAACCGCTGATGCGCGAGCGGCTGCTGGAGATGCTGGCGCAGGCCTGGCCGGAAGCGCGGGTCGTCATGGTGGCGGAAAACGGCAACGATGCCTGGGACGGTTTTCTCGAGCACGAGCCGGACGTGGTCTTCCTCGACATCCGCATGCCCGGCCTGTCGGGCCTCGAAGTGGCCGAGCGCATCGGCGCCATGGCCCACGTGGTGTTCGTCACCGCCTACGACCAGTATGCGGTGGACGCCTTCGACGCCGGCGCGGTCGATTACCTCCTGAAGCCGGTGCAGATTGACCGCCTGGAGCGGGCGCTGGCGCGCTTGAAATCCAAGCTGGCGCAGCCGCCCGCGGACGGCGCCTCGATGGGCGAGCTGCTGCGCCACCTGAAAACCGCGCTGCCGGGCGTGCGCCAGGAACGCACCAAATGGATCAAGGCCAGCGTCGGCCGCCAGGTGCGCGTGATCGACGTCGACGAGGTGCTGTTCTTCCAGTCCGACACCCGCTACACCCGCATCGTGCTGCGCGACTACGAAGCGCTGGTGCGCACGCCGCTGAAGGATTTATTGAGCACGCTGGATCCGGACCGCTTCTGGCAGATTCACCGGGCCACGGTGGTGAACGCGAATGCGATTGCCGCGGCGGAGCGGATCGATGCCGAGCGGATGCAGGTTCTGGTGAAGGGGAGTGAGGAGAAGCTGGCGGTGAGCCGGACCTTCGTGCACTTGTTCAGGGAGTAACTGGGAAACGACGAATGATCAAACCATCTCGGTGATCATTGCGACAATCTCGTCGCCGTAGGACGTTAACTTCTTCGCGCCCACGCCGGACACCACGCGCAACTCGTCCAGCGAGGTCGGCTTGACCTTGGCAATCTCGCGCAGTGTCGCGTCGCCGAAGATGATGAAGGCGGCCACACTGTGCGCCTTGGCCGTCTCCAGTCTCCACCAGCGCAGCTTCTCGAAGATCTTCTGCTCGGCCGGCGACAGGTCCATCTCGACATAGCCCTTGGTGGGGCCGGCCTGGCGCTTCTGCTTGACCGGCTTCTGGTACTGGCGCAGCTCGACCTTGCGCTCGCCCTTCAGCACCGGGCGCGCCGCTTCGGTCAGCTTCAGCGAACTGAAGGCGTCGTGGTCGACCGTGATCAGGCCCAGCGCGATCACCTGGCGCACGATGGCGCGCCATTCGTGCTCGCTGCGGTCGGCGCCGACGCCGTAGACGGTCAGGCTGTCGTGATGCCACTGCGTGATGCGCTCGGTCTGCACGCCGCGCAGCACGTCGATCACGTGGCCGGCGGCGAAGCGCTGGTCGACGCGGTAGATGGCCGACAGCAGCTTCTGCACCGGCACGGTGGCATCGAAGGAAACCGGCGGGATCAGGCAGGTATCGCAGTTGCCGCAGGGGCCGGAGCGCTCGCCGAAATATTCCAGTAAACGCATGCGGCGGCAGCTGAGCGTTTCGCACAGGCCCAGCATGGCGTCGAGTTTCGAGCCCAGCACGCGCTTGAAATTCTCGTCGGCGTCCGACTCGTCGATCATCCGGCGCTGCAGCACCACGTCCTGCAGGCCGTAGGCCATCCAGGCATTCGAGGGCAGGCCGTCGCGGCCGGCGCGTCCGGTCTCCTGGTAATAGCCTTCCAGGGACTTCGGCAGGTCGAGGTGGCAGACGAAGCGCACGTCCGGCTTGTCGATGCCCATGCCGAAGGCGATGGTCGCGACCATCACGATGCCGTCTTCGCGCAGGAAGCGCGCCTGGTTATCGGCGCGCAGCGCGTAGTCCATGCCGGCGTGATAGGGCAGGGCGCGGATGCCGTTCTCGTTGAGGAATTCGGCGGTCTCCTCGACCTTTTTCCTCGACAGGCAGTACACGATGCCGGCGTCGCCGGGGTGCTCGGCGCTGATGAAGTCCAGCAGCTGCTTGCGGCCGTTGGTCTTCTCGACGATGGCGTAACGGATGTTCGGCCGGTCGAAGGACGACACGAACTGGCGCGCCTCGTCCAGCTGCAGGCGCTGGGCGATCTCGGCGCGCGTGAGCTGGTCGGCGGTGGCGGTCAGCGCGATGCGCGGCACGTGCGGGAAGCGCTCGTGCAGGATCGACAGGCGGATGTACTCGGGACGGAAATCGTGGCCCCATTGCGAGACGCAGTGCGCCTCGTCGATCGCGAACAGCGCGATGTGCGAGTCCTCGAACAGGTCTAGGCAGCGCTGCGTCATCAGGCGTTCGGGCGCCACGTAGACCAGGTCGATCTCGCCGGTGCGCACCAGGCGCTCGATGCGCAGCGTCTCTTCGAAGGTCTGCGTGGAATTCAGGAAGGCCGCGCGCACGCCGACTTCGGCGAGGGCGTCGACCTGGTCCTGCATCAGCGCGATCAGCGGCGAGACCACCACGCCGACGCCATCGCGCACCAGCGCCGGGATCTGGTAGCACAGCGACTTGCCGCCGCCGGTGGGCATGAGGACGAGCGCGTCGCCGCCATTGGCCACGTGCTCGACGATCTCGGCCTGTTGCCCGCGGAAGGCGGGATAGCCGAATACCGTCTGCAGGATGTGCAGGGCGCTTTGCTGGATGTCGCTCGTCATGATGTTGCTTCGTTCAGTCCAGTGCCTTGGTTAGTCGACCCAGTTCACCCAGCCGAAGTGCGCGGTGACGAGGATGACAATACCGAACACGATACGGTACCAGGCGAAGCCCGTGAAGTCGTGCGAGCTGATGAAGCGCAAGAGCCAACGGACGCAAAGGAAGGCGGAAATGAAGGCCGCCACGCCGCCGACCAGGAACAGCGGCAGGTCGCTCATGTGCAGCTCGTGGCGCGCCTTGACGACCGAATACACGGTAGCCGCCAGCAGGGTCGGGATCGCCAGGAAGAAGGAGAATTCGGTGGCCGCCTTGCGCGACAGGCCGAACAGCATGCCGCCGATGATGGTGGCGCCGGAACGGCTGGTGCCCGGGACCAGCGCGAAGCATTGCGCACAGCCGACCTTGAAGGCGTCGAGCATGTTCATGTCGTCGACGGTCTCGATGCGGTGCGAGCCCGGCAGCACTTTATGGCGGCGTTCCGCCCACAGGATCACGAAGGCCCCGACGATGAAGGCCAGCGCCACCGGGACCGGGGCGAACAGGTGGGCCTTGATCGCCTTGCTGAACAGGAAGCCCAGGGCCGCGGCCGGCAGGAAGGCGACGATCAGGTTGAGCACGAACTTCTGCTGGCGCGCATCCGACGTCAAACCGCCCAGCACCGTGGCGATGCGCGCGCGGTATTCCCACATCACTGCGAGGATGGCGCCGGCCTGGATGGCGATCTCGAAGACCTTGGCGACTTCGCCCGTGAAATTGATCAGGCTGCCGGCCAGGATCAGGTGGCCGGTGGAGGAAATCGGCAGGAACTCGGTGAAGCCCTCGACGAGGCCCATGATGATCGCTTTCAGGGCGAGAATGATGTCCATGAAGTTTTATTAAGGATGTTATTGTGGTCGGAACGGGGAAGGGGGCTGCTCGGTGCGACGGAACTGCGGCAGGCCGCAAGCTTACCATGCCGGGACCGCCTGCCGTCGAGTTACCCGGTATCATTTTTCCCGCCTTGTCAGGCGGTCAACCGCTCCAGCTCGCTCAGGAAGAACATCGCCTGCCCGCTTGAATCGCCGCACATCTCGTGGGAGGGCTGCAGGCCGCCGCACACCCTGGGCCGCGCCGGCTGCCCGAAGATCCTGCAGCCGTTGCGCTCGTCGAGCTGGACGCAGCGCACGCCGGCCGGCTTACCGTTCGGCATGCCGGGGATGGGGGAGCTGATCGAGGGCGCAATACAGCAGGCGCCGCAGTCGGGACGGCAACTGGCGGGTTCGGGCGGGACATTCATCCTGTAAGTATACTACCGGTAGCTTGACTACCCCCAGCCCCCGGTCTATATTTCCTGACTCAACAGTTAGTTGTCGGACAGAAGCATGCCATGCCCATTTGATGCCAAGCCACGCTGGGAGCGCCGTAAAGACGCGCGGCCCCAGGAGTTGCTGGAGGCAGCCATCGACCTGTTCGTCGAACGTGGCTACGCCGCCACACGCCTGGAAGACGTCGCGCGCCGCGCCGGGGTCTCGAAAGGCACGCTCTACCTGTACTACGAGAACAAGGAAGAGCTGTTCAAGGCCGTGGTCCGCGGCAGCATCGTGCCGGTCATCGGCGATGCCGAAACCTCCGTCGCCGAATTCGAAGGCCACAGCGCCGACCTGCTGCGCCACGTGATCCATTCCTGGTGGCAGCGCCTGGGCGCGACCAAGGCATCCGGCATCATCAAGCTGGTCATGGCCGAAGCCGACAACTTCCCCGAACTGGCGTGCTTCTACCAGGAAGAAGTCATCAACCGCGGCACCGCTGCCATGGCCAGCATGCTGGAACGCGCCATCGAACGCGGCGAGTTCCGTCCCATGGACATCACCCTGATGACCCAGGTGCTGGTGGCGCCCATGCTGATGCTGATCACCTGGAAGCATTCGGTCGGCCCCTGTCCGCGCGCCGAGCTGGAACCGCTGGCCTTCCTCGACACCTTCCTCGACATGGCCCTGAACGGCCTGCTGCCGGCCAGGGACTGCGCAACGCGGCCGGCCGCGGCGTGAGCATATTGTCGAGTCAGGACGCCTTTTTCCGGCGTTCATCCCTCCTAAACTGCAGACTGTCGCAATTTCCCGTGGTCCCGGGTGCCATATCGCTAAGATGTGTTCCCGAGGCCGTTCAACGATAAAATATCGGATTATTTAATTTCTCGCCGAGTAACAACATGAATATCGAACAAGCCCGCTTCAACATGATCGAACAGCAGATCCGTCCATGGAACGTGCTGGACACCGACATCCTCGACCTGCTGCACGTGGTCAAGCGCGAACAGTTCGTGCCGGCCGCGTACCAGAACCTGGCGTTCGCGGATGCCGAAATCCCGCTGCCGGCTGGCGAGGCCATGCTGAACCCGAAGCTTGAAGCGCGCATCCTGCAGGAAATCGGCCTCAAGAAGCATGAGACCGTGCTGGAAATCGGCGCCGGCTCGGGTTACATGGCGGCCCTGATGGCGCACCGCGCGGCCAAGGTCACCACCGTGGAAGTGAATCCCGAGATCAAGGAACTGGCCGAGAAGAACCTGGCCAAGGCCGGCATCAGCAATGTGTCCGTAGAACTGGGCAACGGCGCTGCAGGCTGGGACAAGGGCGCACCCTACGACGTGATCGTGATCTCGGGCGCACTGGAAGTGCTGCCGGAAGCCTTCCTGAAGCAGGTGAAGGTGGGCGGCCGCATCGCAGCGATCGTGGGCGAGCCGCCGGCCATGGAATTCAACATCGTCACCCGCACCGGCGAAAACAGCTGGAACACGGTGAAAGTGTTCGAGACCAACGTGAAGTACCTGACCGGCGCGCCGGCAGTCTCGCACTTCCAGTTCTAAGACGATGCAGCACGTAAGCGCTCCCGAACTGGCGGCCTGGCTGGCCGACCCGTCGCGCCCGAAGCCGCTGCTGCTCGACGTGCGGGAAAACTGGGAATTCGAGACCTGCCACATCGACGGTTCGAAGCAGATCCCGATGAACCTGATCCCGATCCGCGTCGGCGAGCTGGAAGATGACCAGGAAATCGTCTGCGTGTGCCATCACGGCGCGCGCAGCATGCAGGTGGCGGCTTTCCTGGAACGTAACGGATTTGAAAAGATTACGAATTTGACAGGCGGCATACACGCCTGGGCCGTGCAGGTCGATCCATCGATGCCGAAGTACTGATGTACTGAGCATTCGGCGGCCTGTGTCCTTTGACTATTGATGACTCCGACGGAGAAAGTAATGCAGAAACCCCTCATCGCCGTGCTGTTGGCCAGCGCGTTTTTCTCGCTCAACGCCCAGGCGGCCGATCTGCTGCAGGTGTACCAGCAGGCGCTGGCGAATGACGCGACCTATGCGAGCGCGCGCGCTTCCGCTGCCGTGGGCCGCGAACGCGTCCCCCAGGGGCGCGCGGGGTTGCTGCCTACTGTCGGCATCATCGGTAACGTGACCCGCGCCAAGGGCGAGAGCACACCGTGGAACGTCGGCACGCCCTTCAAGGACGACGACGGCGTCACCCAGTTCGTCGAAGGCGGGGGAGCCACCACGACCCAGAAGCAGTACACGGTCCAGCTGTCGCAGCCGCTGTTCCGCTGGGACCGCTGGGAAACCTACCAGCAGAGCAAGCTGCAGCAGTCGATTGCCGAAGCCCAGTTCGCCCAGGCCCAGCAGGACTTGATCACCCGCGTGGCCCAGGCCTACTTCGACGTGCTGGCGGCCCAGGACACCCTGGCCTCGACCCGCGCCCAGAAGGAAGCCGTGACCGAGCAGCTGGCCTCGGCGAAGCGCAACTTCGAAGTCGGCACCCAGACCATCACCGACACCCATGAAGCCCAGGCCGCCTACGACCTGGTGATCTCGCAGGAGATCGCCGCGGTCAACGACCTGGAAAGCAAGAAGACCGCGCTGCAGGCCATCATCGGCACCCCGCCAGCCGCGCTGGCCACCCTGCGCACCGGCGTCAACCTGACCGCGCCGCAGCCGATCAACGTCGACCAGTGGGTCTCGGCCGCCGAGAACCAGAACTACGCCGTGTCGGTGGCCCAGCTGCAGCTGGAATCGGCCAAGCGCGAGATCTCGAAGCAGCGTGCCGGCCACCTGCCGACCCTGGACCTGGTGGCGAGCTCGCAGCATACGAACCTCAGCGGCCAGACCAACCAGTCAGGCCGTTCGAGCAACAACGCGATCGGCATTTCGTACAACATCCCGATCTTCAGCGGCTTCGCCGTCACCAGCCGCGTGCGTGAATCGATCGCCCTGGAAGACAAGGCCAGGAACGACCTCGAAGCGAACCGCCGCAACGCCGCCCTGGTGGCGCGCCAATCCTTCCTCGGCGTGAACTCGGGCCTGGCCCAGGTGAAGGCGCTGGAAGCGGCCGAAGTGTCGAGCAACTCGGCGCTGGAATCGAACAAGCTGGGTTACCAGGTTGGCGTGCGCATCAACATCGACGTGCTGAACGCCCAGCGCCAGCTGTACCAGACCCGCACCGACCTGGCCAAGGCGCGCTACAACACCATCCTGGCCGGCCTGAAGCTGAAGGCGGCTGCCGGTTCGCTGCGCGAGGAAGACCTGCTGCCGGTGAATGCGCTGCTGTCGCAGCCGTAAGCGGTTCCACCGCTGACGTAAAAAACGGCGCCGCGGCGCCGTTTTTCGTTGATGGCGGACGCTTACGCCGCCTTTTGCTCCAGCTGCGTACGCCACGCGATCAGCTCGGCAATCGTCAGGATCGGATAGCCGCGCTCGCGCGCAAAGCGTTCGATGCTTTCCCCGCGCATCATGCTGCCGTCTTCATTCATCAGCTCGCACAGCACGGCGGAGGGCTGCAGGCCGGCCAGGATGGACAAGTCGACCGAGCCTTCGGTATGGCCTTTGCGGCCCAGCACGCCGGCCGGGTTGGCGCGTAGCGGGAACACGTGGCCCGGACGCACCAGGTCATCGGGCCGGGCGTCCGGCGCAATGGCGGCGCGGATGGTGGTCACGCGGTCCTGGGCCGAGACGCCGGTGGTGACGCCTTCGCGCGCTTCGATCGAGACCGTGAACGGGGTGCCGTAGCGGCTGCCGTTTTCGGGCGCCATCGGCGGCAGCTCGAGTGCGCGCACTTTGCTGTCGGACAGGCACAGGCAGACGATGCCGCTGCATTCGCGGATCATCACGGCCATGGTCTCGACGGTGAGCTTTTCGGCGGCGACGATCAGGTCGGCCTCGTTCTCGCGGTCGAAGTCGTCGAGCAGGATCACGGGAATGCCCGCGCGCGTGGCTTCGAGGGCGGCGGCGATGCGGCCTTGGAGGTCGCTGCTTTCGAGGGTGAAGGTGTTGATGGTGGTACTCATTGTGAGACGCTCCTCGCGAAATAATAAAAGGAACGCATCAGGGCAAAGCGAAACGGCGCGGCACTGCATGCCGATAGCGGCAGCAGGACGCGTTATGACGCACATCTTCTTTCATCCGGACTATACCGTCGGCCCTGGCTTCTCACCAGGTCTGCTGACCCTGCAGTTTGACACTGCAGGCGCTCGCGGGCTCGGCCGTGATGGCCATACCGCCGGTGGGGAATTGCACCCCGCCCCGAAGACGTATTGGTTGTTTGCCTGCTTTCACACAGGCGAAGACGATTGTAGCAGGGCCGGCAAAAGCCTGCCGGCCGCCGCTTTTAGCTGCTCAGACCGCCGCCGCCGGCATTGTCGGCACGCTCGATCAGCTCGACCTTGTAGCCATCCGGGTCGGTAATGAAAGCGATCACGGTGCTGCCGCCCTTGACCGGGCCCGGCTCGCGGGTGATGTTGCCGCCGGCTGCGCGCACCTGCTCGCAGGTTTTGTAGATGTCTTCGGTCGAGATCGCGATGTGGCCGTAGGCGGTGCCCATCTCGTACTTGTCGGTGCCCCAGTTGTAGGTCAGCTCGAGCTCGGCGTGGTCCGGGTTGTTGCCGTAGCCGACAAAGGCCAGGGTGTACTTGTACTCGGTATTCTCGCTGGTGCGCAACAGCTTCATGCCCAGCACCTTGGTGTAGAAGTCGATGGAGCGCTGCAGATCGCCGACGCGTAACATGGTGTGCAGGAGGCGCATTCTTGTTCCTTGGTAGAGATACGGTGAAGCTGGAATTTTATGCGCTCGGGAGAATTCCTGCTGACGTAGGGTGGGCACACCGTGCCCACGTCGATGCCGGCCAGATGCAAGCGTCACGCGTGGGCTCGGAGAGCCCACCCTACGAAATTACGACTGCAGCTTCGCGTCCAGCGTGATCTCGGCATTGAACAGCTTCGACACCGGACAGCCTTCCTTGGCCTTGCGCGCCGCTTCCTGGAAGGCCTGCTCGCTGGCGCCCGGAATGGTGGCGACAAGCTCGAGGTGGACCGCGGGAATCGCGAAGCCGCCGTCGGCCTTGTCCAGCGAGACAGTGGCCGTGGTTTCCAGCTTTTGTGCGGTCATGCCGGCCTCGCCCAGCTGGGCCGACAGGGCCATCGTGAAGCAGCCGGCGTGGGCCGCCGCCAGCAATTCTTCCGGATTGGTGCCGGCGCCGTCTTCGAAACGGGTATTGAAGCCGTACTGGCTCTGGTTCAGCACGCCGCTCTGGGTCGAGACCGTGCCCTTGCCGTCTTTCAGTCCGCCGCTCCAGACGGCGCTTCCCTTACGCTTGATCATGTGAGTATCTCCTTTTGCTCATTTGATTGCTCATTTGCCTGATGAGGCCGGCGTGATCCGCCACACCACGTTACCGACGTCATCCGCCAGCAGGATCGCGCCCTGCTTGTCGACCGCGACGCCGACCGGTCGTCCATAGGCTTTGTCGTCCTTGCTCAGGAAGCCGGTCAGCACGTCCTGCGGCGGGCCGCTCGGCTTGCCGTCGCTGAAGGGGACGAAGACCAGCTTGTAGCCGGAATACGGCCTGCGGTTCCACGAACCGTGCTGGCCGACTAGGGCGCCGTTTCTGAACTGCGGCATCAGGCTGGCGTCGTAGAAGGCCAGGCCCAGCGAGGCCGTGTGCGCGCCCATCGCGTAATCCGGCGATATCGCCCTGGCCACCATCTCCGGCCTCGGCGGCTTGACGCGGGTATCGACGTGCTGGCCGTAGTAGCTGTAGGGCCAGCCGTAGAAGGCGCCGTCCTTCACCGAGGTGATGTAGTCGGGCACCAGCTCGTTGCCCAGCTCGTCGCGCTCGTTGACGGCGGTCCACAGCAGCTTGCTTTGCGGGTGGAAGGCCAGGCCGTTCGGGTTGCGCAGGCCGGAAGCAAAGATGCGCGCCTTGCCGCTGGCAATGTCATATTCCCAGATCGCGGCGCGGCCTTCTTCGGCCGCCATGCCGTTCTCGGCGACGTTGCTGTTCGAGCCGACGGTCACGTAGAGCTTCTTGCCGTCTGGCGAAGCAGCCACGTTCTTGGTCCAGTGGTGGTTGATCCCGGCCGGCAGGTCCATCACTTTCACGCCCTGGCCGCCGAGCGTGGTCTCGCCGGTCTTGTACGGGAAGCGCCACAAGGCGTCGGCATTCGCGATGTACAGGTCGCTGCCGGCCAGGGTCATGCCGAAGGGCGAATTCAGGTTCTCCGCGAACACCGTTTTCGATTCCGCCGTGCCGTCGGCCTTCACGCCGCGCAGCAGGATGATTTTATTCGGCGATTCGACGCCGGCGCCGGCGCGCTTCTGCACCAGTTTTTGCACCTTGGCCTTGATGCCCGGCTCCTTCGGCGCATTGACCGGCTTGTTGCTCTCGGCAACCAGCACGTCGCCGTTCGGCAGCACGTAAAGCCAGCGCGGGTGCTCGAGATCGCTGGCGTAGGCGGTGGCCGCCAGCCCGGCCGCCGGGGTCGGGTGCGTGCCCTGCGGCCAGGCCTCGGCCTTCGCGATGTGGACCGTCGGGATGAGCGTGTGCTCGGGCGCCGGCAGGGTCGGATTCGGACCGAAGCCCGGCGCATAGCCGCCGGCGGACAGGGGCGGGGAGACGGGCTGCTGGGCACACGCACACAGGCTCGCGGCGCCCAGCAGGGCCGCCGTGAGAGTGCGCGGGGTCATTCTTTTTTTCCGTCGTTGCCCAGGCGGGCGGCATCGTGATCGCGCATGTCGCGATGGCGTTCGGGCTGCGGTTCAGCCTGGCCGGTGGCGCCCGGTTTCGGGTCGACAGCCTGCTCGATGCCGGGCGTGCCGCGGCCTTCGTAGTTCTCGGTATCGACCAGGCCGTTTTCCAGATCGGAAGCCGCTTGCTGGATGATGCCGCGCGGCTTGATGCCCTGGCCGTCCGGCGATTCGTCGCGCTCGTGCGGTTCGCGCTTGTAGTCCTGCTCTTCGATCTTGCGGTCGGTGTTCACGACGCGGTCTTTGGCTTCTTCTACCATAGCAATTCTCCTCAAGCATGCTCACATTGCTTAAAGCCTAACGCGCAGCCTGAAAGCGGGTCGCGCAATTGAATACAAAGACAGTGATGCTTTTTTGCAATTAAATAGCTAACATGCTGGTTTGTGTGCCGTTTGCCGGGAATTGCCGTGAACTCTCAAGTCGACCTCCACCATACCGCCAGCGACTGCCCGAATTGCGGGGCCCATGTGTCCGGGAACTTCTGCCACGAATGCGGCCAGGAGACCGTGCTGCATCCGCCGAGCACGCGCGAGTTCCTGCACGAATTCGTCGGCCATTACGTGGCGCTGGAAGGCAAGCTGCTGCAGACGATGAAGCTGCTGCTGCTCAAGCCCGGCCAGCTGAGCCTCGAATACATGCAGGGACGCCGCGTGCGCTACATCGAGCCGCTGCGCGTCTACCTGACCTTCAGTCTGATCTTCTTTGCCGTGTTTAAGTTCATGGGCGAGGATCATCACATCGGCGGCGTCAAACTCGACGGTGCCCCAGTCGTCAAAGTCGACCCACAGGACAAGAAGAAGGCCGCGTCCACGCACCCGCCCGCCGCGACGGCCGCCAAGCCGGACGAGGACGAAAGCGACGATCCGCCGGCGATGGACAAGGTGCGCGCCGAACTGCGCAAGGACGAGGCCCTGCAGGACGTCAAGAAGGACCTCGGCAAGGACAATGCGGGCATCGTCGAGACGATCGAAAAAATCGCCAGCGCCGCAGCCGACGACGATGGCGCAAAGCTCAAGAAGGTCTTCTTCGGCTCCGCGCCCTATGCGGTGTTCGCGATGATGCCGCTGTTCGCCCTGTACCTGAAAATACTTTACCTGGGCACCGGCAAGCGCTACGGCGAGCACCTGCTGTTCGCGC
Organism: Massilia sp. Bi118; assembly: GCF_918697865.1. Classification (GTDB taxonomy): domain Bacteria; phylum Pseudomonadota; class Gammaproteobacteria; order Burkholderiales; family Burkholderiaceae_D; genus Telluria. The sequence continues at coordinate 83,312 of NZ_CAKKMV010000008.1, forward strand.
TGCACACGAATGCCTTCGCCTTCCTGATGCTGACCCTGCTCCTCGTGATCCCGTCCGGCGTACCCTGGGTCGGCAAGCTGCTCGGCCTGTGGCTGACCTTCTACCTGCCCACCGCGATGCGCCGCGTGTATGGCGGCTCGCGCAAGATGACGGCATTAAGATGGATCGTGCTGATGTTCCTGCATCTGCTGACACTGACCGTTGCCATCTCCGTCACGGTCGGAGTCGGGGCGTCGCATTAAGTTCCGGTGAATCTTGCCGGATCTGCGCCGGCCAAATATACTGTGCGTTTGTACAGTAATTGCTGAGCGGCCGTATGGCAGAAGCCGGGAGAATCGGTTAATCTCCCCCGTGTCGTTTTCCATTACCGCCGAGATCTCCCTATGTCCGCTACGCCCGAAACGCAACAAACCATCGCGCTGGTCGTGCGGCACAACACTGCCGGGATCGACGAGCCGGTGCAGGCCATCGTGGATTTCCTGCGCGATGCCGGCTACCTTGTCGTGTTCGAGCAGGAGACCGCCAGCCATGTGCAGGTGGAGGGCGTGGCCGCGATGGGTGTCGACGAGATCGGCGCACAGGCCAAGCTCGTGATCGTGATGGGCGGCGACGGCACCATGCTGGGCGTGGCGCGCCAGCTGGCCCGCTACAAGGTGCCCCTCATCGGCATCAACCAGGGCCGCCTCGGCTTCATGACCGACATCCCGATCGACCGCATGCTGCCGGCGCTGGCCGAGATCCTCAGCGGCAAGGCGAGGGCGGAGGAACGCACCCTGCTGGAAGCGCGCCTGGTGCGCGACGGCAAGGAGATCCACTGCTCGGTGGCGGTGAACGACGTGGTGGTGGCGCGCGGTTCCGGCGCCGGCATGGCCGAACTGAAGGTGTCGGTGGACGGCGCCTTCATGTACAACCAGCGTTCGGACGGCCTGATCGTGTCCACGCCCACCGGCTCGACCGCGTACGCGCTGTCGGCCGGCGGCCCGCTGCTGCATCCGACCCTGGCCGGCATCGTGCTGGTGCCGATCGCGCCGCACGCGCTGTCGAACCGCCCGATCGTGGTGCCGGACACCAGCGACATCGTGGTCGAGATCATGAATGGCCGCGACATCAGCGTGAACTTCGACATGCAGACTTTCACGAGCCTGCAGCACGGCGACCAGATCATGATCTCGCGCTCGCCGAACACCATCACCTTCCTGCATCCCGAGGGGTGGAGCTACTACCACACCCTGCGCGAAAAGCTGCACTGGAACGAGTATCCCTCCAGCGACGGCAAGCTGAAATAATCAACAAGAAATTCCGCTTATTTACCGATCCTCAGGAGACCTGTTTCTTCATGTTGCGCACATTGACCATCCGCGACTTCGTCATCGTCGATACGATCGAACTCGAGTTCTCGAATGGCTTCACGGTCTTCACCGGTGAGACCGGAGCCGGCAAGTCGATCCTGATCGATGCGCTGCAGCTGGCGCTGGGCGGCCGCGGCGACGCCAGCATGGTGCGCGAAGGCGCAGCCAAGGCCGACATCAGCGCCGACTTCGCCCTCACGCCGGCGGCCACCAGCTGGATCGAGCAGAACGAATTCGCCGTCGAGGAAGGCGGCGCGCTGCTGCGCCGGGTGATCGACAATGCCGGCCGCTCGAAGGCCTATATCAACGGCATCGCCGCCACCGCCGGCCAGCTGCGCGAACTGGGCGAGCTGCTGGTGGACATCCACGGCCAGCACGCGCACCAGTCGCTGCTCAAGCAGGATGCCCAGCGCGCGCTGCTGGACAACCAGATCGCCGTGCGCGATCCGGAATCGACGGCCCAGGTGCACGCGGTCGCAACCTGCTACAAAGCCTGGCGCGCGCTGGCCCGCCAGCGCGAGGAATTCGAGACCAACGCGAAGAACGTGCTGCTCGAACGCGAGCGCCTCGAATGGCAGGTGGGCGAGCTGGACAAGCTGGCCGTGAAGCCGGGCGAGTGGACCGAGATCACGAATGAACACAGCCGCCTGTCGCACGCGGCCAGCCTGCTCGAAGGTGCGCAGGAAGCGCTGAACGCCATCTCCGAATCCGAGCAGCCCATCCTGTCGCAGCTGTCCTCGATGAACCAGAAGCTGGCCAAGCTGGTCGACGTCGACGCCGGCCTGCAGAATGTGCTCGACTGCATGGAGCCGGCCCGCATCCAGCTGCAGGAAGCGGTGTACGCCTTGAACGACTACATCGACAAGGTCGAGCTCGATCCCGAGCGCCTGGCCCAGGTCGATGCGCGCATGGATGCGATCCACAGCACCGCCCGCAAGTTCCGCGTCACGCCGGAGGAACTGCCGGATGAGCACGCAACGTTGAAAGCCAAGCTGCGCCAGCTGGCCGACGCCACTGACGTCGAGGGCCTGCGGCGCCAGGAAGAGAAGGCGAAGGCCGCCTACGTGGAAGTCGCCGCCGCGCTGTCGTCCACGCGCCGGGAAGCGGCGCAGCGCCTGAGCGAGCAGGTCTCGGAAGCGATGCAGGAACTGTCGATGAACGGCGGCCGTTTCGTGGTCGCGCTGAACCCCTGCGAGCCGGCCGTCTACGGCATGGAGCAGGTCGAATTCCTGGTGGCCGGCCACGCCGGCGTGGCGCCGCGCCCGCTGGCCAAGGTGGCCTCGGGCGGCGAACTGGCGCGCATCTCGCTGGCGATCGCCGTCATCACCTCGCACGCCACCACGGTGCCGACCCTGATCTTCGACGAGGTCGATACCGGCATCGGCGGCGGCGTCGCGGAAGTGGTGGGCCGCCTGCTGAAGCGCCTCGGCCACAGCCGCCAGGTGCTGTGCGTGACCCACCTGCCGCAGGTGGCGAGCCAGGCGAACCAACACTTCCAGGTGGCCAAGGGCACGACCGGCGAGGGCAAGACCGTCTCGCGCATCGACGTGCTGGACAAGAAGGAACGGGTGGAAGAGGTGGCGCGCATGTTGGGCGGCATCGAGATCACCGAGACCACGCGCAAGCACGCCCGCGAGCTGCTGGCGTCTTGAGTCGTCGCCTGCCCGTCGTTCCCGCGCAGGCGGGAACCCAAGTTTCTCTGATGCGCCACGAACTTGGATCCCCGCCTGCGCGGGGACGACGGATGGCATAATTACAGGTCGAATTCCCCTATCCCAACTCATGCCCTTCAGAAAAGAACCGCCTCATACCCATGGCACGATCGCCAAGAGCGGCGTCGTGCTGGTCAACCTCGGTACGCCGGACGCGCCCACGCGCAAGGCGGTGCGGCGTTATCTGAAGGAATTCCTGTCCGACCCGCGCGTGGTGGAAATCCCGCGCGCGATCTGGAACCTGATCCTCAAACTCGTCATCCTGCCTTTCCGTTCCGGGAAGTCGGCGCAGAAGTACGCGATGATCTGGACCCGCGAAGGCTCGCCGCTGAAGGTGTACACGGCGCGGCAGGCAAGCAGGCTGCAGGCGCTGCTGGTCGAGCGCGGCCACGAGGACGTCGAAGTGGCGATGGCGATGCGCTACGGCTCGCCGCCGCTGCCGCAGGTGCTCGATGAACTGAAGGCGAAGGGCGTCGACCGCATCGTGGTGCTGCCGGCCTATCCGCAGTACTCGGGCACCACCACGGCCTCGATCTGGGACGCCGTCTACGCGCACTACGGCCAGGTCCGCAACATTCCCGAACTGCGCCTGGTCAAGCACTACCACGACCACGAAGGCTATATCGAGGCGCTCGCCGATTCGGTGCTCGATTACTGGGAAACCCACGGCCGCGGCGAGAAGCTGGTGATGAGCTTCCACGGCGTGCCGAAGCGCACCCTGATGCTGGGCGACCCCTACTATTGCGAATGCCAGCGCACCGGGCGCCTGCTGGCGGCGCGCCTGCGCCTGTCTCCGGACCAGTACCTGGTGACCTTTCAGTCGCGCTTCGGGCGCGCCGAATGGCTGCAGCCCTACACGGCGCCGACCGTGCAGCAGCTGGCGCGCGAGGGGGTCAAGCGCATCGATGTGATCTGCCCGGGCTTCACCAGCGACTGCCTGGAGACCCTCGAAGAAATCAATATGGAAGTGCGGCGCGATTTCGAGACCAATGGCGGCCAGGACTACCACTACATTCCCTGCCTGAACGACAATCCGGTCTGGATCACGGGGCTGGCGGAGATCGCCGAGCAGCACCTGATCGGCTGGCCCACGATGATGAGCCCGTCACAGCGCGAAGCCCAGCGCAAGGATGCGGAAGCCGCGCGCGAGCACGCCGCCCGTTTGGGCGCGTAATCACCTGCTAAAATGGCACGTTTTGCGGCGTCGCCCCAAGTTCCGCCAGGCAGATCGCTGCCAGTGCGAGGGCGGTCCAGACCACCACGGCGCCGCTGATCAGATGCAGTCTCATGATCTTTCCCCTGTTCCAATTAGGAAACATGGTAAAACGGCCAATGGTTGCCGGGTTCTGCTGCCGCGTAAATCTTGTAACAAAAAATGACGCGATATGCACATGTTAGCCCTGCAATTCCCCTTGAAAACGTAGGGGATCGCCCCATATGTGGCCCGTGTGACAAGCAGGACAAGTTAAACAATCAGCCAAGTCCTTGATTCTAGGAGTTTTTTCGATGCAAGACCAAGAAAACCAAGAGGTATCCAACCAGCCGGAAGCCAACGCCGCTGCCGACGCGGCGAATGCCGCGAATGCAGGCCAGGCCGCGCAATCGTCGGAAACCAGCCTCGAAGAACAGCTGAGCGCCACCGAAGCCAAGCTGGCCGAGATGCACGATGCATTCATGCGCGCGAAAGCCGAAGCGGACAACATCCGCCGCCGCGCCCAGGAAGATGTGAGCAAGGCCCATAAATTTGCGATCGAGAGTTTTGCCGAGGCCATGGTGCCGGTGCGCGACAGCCTCGAGATGGCCCTGAAGGTCGAAGCTCCCACCGTGGAGTCGATCAAGGAAGGCGTCGAGATGACCCTCAAGCAGCTCACCGCCGCGTTCGAGAAGAACCGCCTGGTCGAAGTGATGCCGCAGGCGGGCGACAAGCTCGACCCGAACAGGCACCAGGCCGTGGCCGTCGTGCCTTCGGAGCAGGAAGCGAACACCGTCGTCGCAGTGTTGCAAAAAGGTTACATGATTGCCGACCGCCTGCTGCGTCCGGCCATCGTGACTGCTGCACAGCCGAAATAAATATTGCTGAGCCTACTTCCAAGCTCTTGAAAGCACGCAGTTTTTCCCTATATTCGACACATCTGAACACTAAGTACTAAAAAGGACAACATTATGGGCAAAATCATCGGTATCGACCTGGGCACCACCAACTCCTGCGTGGCGATCATGGAAAATGGCCAGCCCAAGGTCATCGAAAATGCCGAAGGTGCTCGCACTACGCCTTCGATCATCGCCTACCAGGAAGACGGCGAAATCCTCGTCGGCGCGCCTGCAAAACGCCAGGCTGTCACCAACCCGAAGAACACCCTGTTCGCGGTCAAGCGCCTGATCGGCCGTAAATTCGACGAGAAGGAAGTCCAGAAGGACATCTCGCTGATGCCGTACTCGATCACCAAGGCCGACAACGGCGACGCCTGGGTCGGCGTGCGCGACAAGAAGCTGGCGCCGCCGCAGATCTCGGCCGAAGTGCTGCGCAAGATGAAGAAGACCGCCGAGGACTACCTGGGCGAAGAAGTCACCGAAGCCGTGATCACCGTGCCGGCTTACTTCAACGACTCGCAGCGCCAGGCAACCAAGGACGCCGGCCGCATCGCCGGCCTGGACGTCAAGCGCATCATCAACGAACCGACCGCGGCCGCACTGGCCTTCGGCCTGGACAAGACCGACAAGGGCGACCGCAAGATCGCCGTGTATGACCTCGGCGGCGGCACCTTCGACGTGTCGATCATCGAGATCGCGGACGTCGACGGCGAGAAGCAGTTCGAAGTGCTGTCGACCAACGGCGACACCTTCCTGGGCGGCGAAGACTTCGACCAGCGCATCATCGACTACATCATCGACGAGTTCAAGAAGATCAACGGCCTCGACCTGTCGAAGGACGCGATCGCCCTGCAGCGCATCAAGGCTTCGGCCGAGCGCGCGAAGATCGAGCTGTCGTCCTCGCAGCAGACCGAAATCAACGAGCCGTACATCGCCATGGCGAACGGCGCGCCGGTCCACCTGAACCTGAAGATGACCCGCGCCAAGCTGGAGTCTCTGGTCGAGGAACTGATCAACAAGACCATCGAGCCGTGCCGCGTTGCGATCAAGGATGCAGGCGTCAAGGTTTCGGACATCGACGACATCATCCTGGTCGGCGGCATGACCCGTATGCCGAAGGTGCAGGAAAAGGTGAAGGAGTTCTTCGGCAAGGATCCGCGCAAGGACGTCAACCCGGACGAGGCCGTCGCAGTCGGCGCCGCGATCCAGGGCTCGGTGCTGGCCGGCGACCGCAAGGACCTGCTGCTGCTGGACGTGACCCCGCTGTCGCTGGGTATCGAAACCCTGGGCGGCGTGATGACCAAGATGATCCACAAGAACACGACGATCCCGACCAAGTTCTCGCAGGTGTTCTCGACCGCCGACGACAACCAGCCGGCCGTGACCATCAAGGTTTACCAGGGCGAGCGTGAAATCGCTGCGGGCAACAAGGGCCTGGGCGAATTCAACCTCGAAGGCATCCCGCCGGCGCCGCGCGGCACCCCGCAGATCGAAGTGACCTTCGACATCGACGCCAACGGCATCCTGCACGTGGGCGCGAAGGACAAGGCCACCGGCAAGGAAAACAAGATCACCATCAAGGCGAACTCGGGCCTGTCGGAAGACGAGATCCAGAAGATGGTGAAGGACGCCGAGCTGAACGCGGAAGAAGACAAGAAGGTCAAGGAACTGGCCGAGTCGCGCAACCAGGCCGACGCGCTGGTCCACTCGACCCGCAAGTCCCTGACCGAGTACGGCGACAAGCTGGAAGGCGGCGAGAAGGAGAAGATCGAAGCTGCGATCACCGACCTGGAAGGCTCGATCAAGTCAGGCGACAAGGCCGAGATCGACGCCAAGGTGGCAGCCCTGTCGACCGCTGCGCAAAAGCTGGGCGAGAAGATGTACGCCGACATGCAGGGCCAGCAGGCTGGCGCTGCGGGTGCGGCTGGCGCGCAACAGCCGGGCGCCGATTCGGGCGCGAAGGCGGACGATGACGTGGTCGACGCCGACTTCAAGGAAGTCAAGGACGCCAAGTAATGTCACAATAGGGGGTTGCGGGATGGCCGGTGTGGCCACCCGCCATCCCTCGCGGAATATCCCGAGCCGATGCAGCCTTCTGGTGCCCGGCTCGGTTTTTTTGCACAGACAGTTCAGTAGATAGACAACAGCAAGGTGCCGACAAATGGCAAAGCGTGATTTTTACGAGATCCTCGGGGTCGCGAAGACTGCGTCGGAAGACGAGATCAAGAAGTCGTATCGCAAGCTCGCGATGAAGTACCACCCCGACCGCAACCCTGACAACAAGGAAGCGGAGGAGAAGTTCAAGGAGGTCAAGGAAGCCTACGAGATGCTGACCAATCCGGAGAAGCGCGAAGCGTACGACCGTTACGGTCACGCCGGCGTCGATCCGAACAGCGGCATGGGCGGGGGCGGCTTTGGCGCCGGCGGTTTCGGCGATGCCTTCGGCGACATCTTCGGCGATATCTTCGGTGGTGGCCGCGGCCGCAGCTCGGGCCCGCAGGTGTACCGCGGCGCCGACCTGCGCTACAACCTCGAGATCACGCTGGAGCAGGCAGCCGCCGGCTTCGACACCACGATCCGCGTGCCGAGCTGGGACAAGTGCGACACATGTCACGGCAGCGGCGCCAAGCCGGGCACCCAGCCCGTCACCTGCTCGACCTGCGCCGGCCACGGCCAGGTGCGCATGCAGCAGGGCTTCTTCTCGATCCAGCAGACCTGCCCGAAGTGCCACGGCAGCGGCAAGATCATTCCGGAACCCTGCGCGGCCTGCGGCGGCGCCGGACGCATCAAGCGCAACAAGACCCTGGAAGTGAAAATCCCAGCCGGCATCGACAACGGCATGCGGATCCGCTCCTCGGGCAACGGCGAGCCGGGCACCAACGGCGGGCCGCCGGGCGACCTGTACGTCGAGATCCACATCAAGCCGCACGAAGTGTTCCAGCGCGAAGGCGACGACCTGCATTGCGAAATGCCGATCTCGTTCACCAAGGCGGCGCTGGGCGGCGAGATCGAAGTCCCGACCCTGGGCGGCAAGGTGTCCTTCACCATCCCCGAAGGCACCCAGACCGGCAAGACCTTCCGCCTGAAGGGCAAGGGCGTGAAGGGCGTGCGCTCCGGCTATGCGGGCGACCTGTTCTGCCACGTCGTGGTCGAGACCCCGGTCAAGCTCACCGACAAGCAAAAGGACCTGCTGAAGGAATTCGACCGCCTGACCAAGGAAGGTGGTTCCAAGCACAGCCCGCAAAGCAAGGGCTGGATGGATAAAGTGAAGGACTTCTTCGAGTAAGAGGTCCACAGACCGCTGAACGGTGCGAGCCTTCAGCGGTTTTTTTTAGGGAAAAAAGATGCCAAATTCAAAACCCATCACCAAAGAACTTTTCGCCAAGAACCGCGCCTGGGCGGAATCGGTCGTCGCCAAGCAGCCGGATTTCTTCCAATCGTTGTCCGCGCAGCAGGCGCCGGAATACATGTGGATCGGCTGTTCGGACAGCCGCGTACCCGCCAACGAACTGCTGGGCATGATGCCGGGCGAGATGTTCGTCCACCGCAACGTGGCGAACGTGGTGGTGCACTCGGACCTGAACTGCCTGTCGGTGCTCCAGTTCGCCATCGATGTGCTGAAGGTGAAGCATGTGATCGTCTGCGGCCATTACGGCTGCGGCGGTGTGCATGCGGCCCTGACCGGACGCCGGGTCGGCCTGACCGACAACTGGCTGCGCCACGTGCAGGACGTCAAGCACAAGCACGGCCGCTACCTGGGCGAGATCGTGCAGCCCACCGCCGCCCACGACCGCCTGGTCGAGCTGAACGTGGCCGAGCAGGTGATCAACTGCGCCCAGACCACCGTGGTGCAGGACGCCTGGGAGCGCGGCCAGGAACTGACGATCCACAGCTGGGTCTACGGCCTGAAGGACGGCCTGCTGCGCGACCTCGGCGTGACCGTGTCCAGCGCCGAGGAGCTGACGGAAAAATACGACGCGCTGCTGACGCGCTACGCGGAAGGCTGGACTCCGGCGTGAGCGATCTGCTGCAGCTGCGCGAACTGGTGCGCCAGTTCGTCGACGAGCGCGACTGGGACCAGTTCCACACGCCCAAGAACCTGGCGTCCGCGCTGACGGTGGAGGCGGCCGAGCTGCTGGAACACTTCCAGTGGCTGCAGCACGGCCGCATCGAGGAACTCGGGCCGGACAAGCTGGTGGAAGTGCGGCACGAGATGGCCGACGTGCTGGTCTACCTGGTGCGTATGGCCGACAAGCTGGACGTCGACCTGGTGGCCGCGGTGCAGGAGAAGATGGTGGTCAACCGGGCCAAGTACCCGGCGGAGCAGGTGCGCGGGGATGCGCGCAAGTATTACGAGTACAAAAGTCGCTCAGAACCATAGGGTATTTTCAAGAACTGTAATTAATTTAGTCAGAAAGTCTTTTATTGATTTCGTTGACTACCTTTAATATTTTAGTTCTCGTAATTTCATCGAAGTCCTCGAATTTGATATTCCCTTCCTCCACCATAAGGGCAAACTGGAAAGCAAGAACCGGTTTTGATAGCCCTTGTATCTTAACATAGCTGCTTGTTGATTCTGAAAACTTCAAATTTGGATCTTTGAGGACGAATCGGGAAAAATCGCTTTGACTAAAAACGTCTTCTATCCCGGGACACTCGGGAAGCTTTAATAGTTTTCTGCGTGAAAGCTCATCATTATCCCCAAATAGATTTTTTCTCATCGATTTATAGGCTTCGCGTCCTTGAGTGTCATCATCGATTGCAACAATAAAATCAAGCCCCCATCCTCTAAACATATTAGCAAGCGGTTCAATTTTATTGACACCCGTGGCAGCTATAAAATGGGCATTTCTGCTTTGTTTTGTTAACTTCCAAAAGGATGAGAGATAATAGTGCCCACTCATTTCTTCAAGCAAGACATTGTTCTTTCGATGTATTACTTGCTGATTCGATAAGTTTGCTCCCATCGCGTTCAAAATAGGAGATAAGGTATCTGACGAGGCTACGCCTAACTCGTGGGCACCAATAACCACTGATGGATTGTCGTCTAGATCGCTATTTCTTTGTATGGCATGTACTCGGTACAATTTTGAGTATTCTAATAATTGCGGGCTATGAGTGCTATATATAACAGTGGAATTTTTCTTTCGAAGATTATTTATAAGCGTTAAAACGTCCGCCTGCGCACGCGTGTGTAAATTTGCTCCCGGCTCATCAAGCAAGAACACTCGATCGTACCCATCAATTTCGCTTGCTTTTAATTGCAGATAAAAAGAAATAAACCACCGTACGCCTTGACTACGCTGCCGTGGGTACAACTGAGTGTGGCCATCAGAAATCCAAAATGTAAGGTGAGGCTTGCCAACTCTCTCAATATCGGTAATGTCGTAATGATCGATCTCACATTTCAAGGACAAACGCCCAGTTTTTCCAATTGTTTGGCTCCAGAATAAATTAAAATCGTCTGTCAGCTTTTCATTGGCTTTGTTTAAAATATATTCACGGCTCCGGCGTTCTTTTTTCATTAGCTCGGCCAGATTGATATTGGCTATGCGTAGGTAGCTTTCAGCGGCGTGTGCGCCGTCTCCATACGGCTCGCCTTCATCATTTATATCAATGGTATTTGGTAGCTGGCCATCTTCTTCACTAAATAGGACTCCGAGTGGAAGTGCTTGCCAAATGATATCCGCTAATAAAGTCTGAGTAAGTTCTAAGGATGGTTCTACATCGTCGGCAGCATCGCGAATTATAATTGTTTCATATGCGTTTGCGCTATTCCCACTAAAAGTCATACGGCCGGCTTTTGAAGCTCTGGATAATTCTCCGATCCGTTTTATTAGGCTGGCAGATTTTAGTTCTACTACCCGTTCGACTTCTTCAATCCCGCTGTCGGTCTTTTTCCAGTAAACTCTAATATCTAAAAATTCGCTTTCTTCATCGAGATACGATCGTATTGCTTCACACTCGGAGTTTGTATATCCTTTCATGTCTTCTTCGATCTCGGAATACGGGAGCTGTATTCTCAAATCTACAGTGGGATCTTCAGCGCCGACCCTGAAGTCATCACTAGATGGATAATTATAAGAGAGCGCATACGAAAGTGCGGCTAAAAGGGAGGATTTGCCGCTTTCGTTTTGCCCAACAAAAACAGTAATTCCATCTGGGGAGAGTTTGATCCACTTTGAGTCAACAATGGAGCGAAAATTCTTTACAGAAAATGCTAGGATCTGCATTAGTGATTATTAGTGATTAAATGCGAAGTGGAATGATTAATGGTTTGCTCTTAACCGATTTGTAAGCGGTATGCTTAAGCCGATGCAATACGGTTCAAAAATTCGATGCGCTGTACCATCTAGGTCGTAGAAAATGACATCGTCTAACAACGTACACTGCTTATGTAAGTAGTTGTAAGAATAATACAGCGTTTTATTTGCAGAGTGAATCTAGATTGGAGATAGGTAGTAAGTCAGCACCCCATCCGAACTCTCGATCCCGAGCATCTCCATCAGCCGCTCCAGCTCCATACCAAAATGCTCACGCGCCTCGGTATCCTCCTCCCGCACGATCTCCAGCGATTCCTGGAACTGTTTCAGCACCCAGAACTTGGTCGGATGCGCCTCGATCCCGGCCAGCAGACGTGTGGTGAGGTCGTCCAGCACCACCGCCAGGCGCTCGCGTTCCGGCGACGGGTTCACGCCCGGCAGGTCGGCCAGCTTGGGGCCTTCGCGGAAGGCGCGCAGCTGCTCCAGCGTGCGTGGCACGACGAACAGCGGCGCATCCTGCACGAATTCGAATGGGTCGTCGCCTTCCATGCTTTACATGCCTCCGAGGCAGATGTACTTGATGACCAGGTAGTCGTCCATGCCGTATTTCGAGCCTTCGCGGCCCAGGCCGGACTGCTTCACGCCGCCGAAAGGCGCGATCTCGTTCGAGATCAGGCCGGTGTTCACGCCCACCATGCCGGTCTCGATCTGCTCGGCCACCCGCCACACGCGCTTGATGTCGCGCGCGTAGAAGTAGGAGGCCAGGCCGAATTCCGTGTCGTTGGCCAGGGCGATCACCTCTTCCTCGGTTTTAAAACGGAACAGCGGCGCCACCGGGCCGAAGGTTTCCTCTTCCGAAATCAGCATGGACGGCGTGACGTCGGCCAGCACGGTCGGCTGGAAGAAGCTGTGGCCCAGTTCATGGCGTTTCCCACCGAGCAGCAGGCGCGCTCCTTTGGACAGGGCGTCGGCGATGTGGTGCTCGACTTTCACGATAGCCTTGTCTTCGATCAGCGGCCCCTGGTTCACGCCCGGCTCCATGCCGTTGCCGACCTTGAGTCCCTTGACCTTCTCGGTGAAGCGGCGCGCGAATTCGTCGTAGACGCCGTCCTGCACGTAGATGCGGTTCGCGCAGACGCAGGTCTGGCCGGCGTTGCGGTACTTGGATGCGATCGCGCCTTCGACCGCGGCGTCGAGGTCGGCGTCGTCGAACACGATGAAGGAAGCGTTGCCGCCCAGTTCCAGCGACAGCTTCTTGACCGTCGGCGCGCATTGTTCCATCAGCAGGCGGCCGACCGCGGTCGAGCCCGTAAAGCTCAATTTGCGGACCAGCGGATTCGCGCACATCTCGGCGCCGATCGCTTTCGCATCGCCGATCACCACCGAGAACACGCCTTTCGGCACGCCCGCGCGCTCCGCCAGCACGGCCAGGGCCAGCGCGGAATACGGGGTCAGTTCGGCGGGCTTCAGCACGATGGGGCAGCCGGCGGCCAGGGCAGGGGCGACCTTGCGGGTGATCATCGCCGAGGGGAAATTCCAGGGCGTGATGGCGGCGCAGACGCCGATCGGTTCCTTGGTCACGATGATGCGGCGGTCGCGCGCCGGCGCCTCCAGCACGTCGCCCTCGATGCGCTTGGCCTGCTCGCCGAACCATTCGAAGAAGGAGGCGGCGTAACTGATTTCACCTTTGGCTTCCGCCAGCGGCTTGCCTTGTTCCGCGGTCATGATGGCGGCGAGGTCGTCCGCGTTTTCCAGCATCAGGTCGTTCCACTTGCGCAGGATGAGCGAGCGTTCGCGCGCGGTCTTCTTGCGCCATGCCGGCCAGGCGGCGTTCGCGGCTTCGATCGCGCGGCGGGTCTCCTGGGCGCCCATGTGCGGCACGGTGCCCAGCGATTCGCCGGTGGCGGGATTGGTCACCGTCACGGTCTGGCCCTCGTTCGCATCGCACCATTCGCCGTCGATGCAGGCCTGCTGGCGCAGCAGGGAGGGATCTTTCAGGTTCAGCATGATGTCCTCGTACGTGCTCGTATCAGAAGATAAAGATAGCACGCCACGCAACAGTCGGTCGTCGGCGTGAGAATGTATGTATTTTGGGGCTTGAGTTTCTGGTAACTTAATGCTTCGCATCAATCCCCCAACTGGCGACTTATGCCAAACCGACCTCTGATCGTTCTCCTTGCGTGTGCCATCGGCGCCTCCTGCGGCGTGGCCGGCGCGCAGGCGCCTGCCCCGGAAAGCTGCGCGCATGACCGCGCACACCTGCTCGCGCTGGATGAAAACCAGTTCGACCAGGACATGTCGGGAGGATGGCGGGCGTTGTCGTCCATACCGGGCTGCGCCCTGGTGGCAGCGGACCTGCTGCGCGATTACCGGGAAGCGCATCATCCGGACTCGGGCCTGCTGTTCTGGCATGAGGCCCAGGTACGGGCCAATGCCGGACAGTACCCGCAAGCGATCGCCTTGATGAAACGGGCCTACAAACCCGCGGCGGAGGACAGGGCCGGGTGGAACCCGTACGTGGACGCGACGATTGCCTTCCTGCGCAGGAACCGGGCGGCGCTGCGGCAGGCAAGGCTGGCACTGGCTGCCGTCCCGCCACCAGTGGGCGCCGGCATACCGCCTGTCGTCGATGGCTACATGGAAGCGGAATTTGCCGACGGCTCGAAGCGGAAGATACGCTGGCCGCTGAATATCGATGTCGTCGAGGGGCTGGAGAACTGTTTCGACAAGCCTTATGCCGACGCGTACAAGAACATTTGCCGGCAGCCGGGCCGTGAGCACCAATGAGACCATGACCGAATCCGACCTTTCCATCGCGCGCGCAGCGGGCTTTTCAGAATGCGCCATTGCGCTGCGGCGTGCGCTCACGACCACCCCGGTCGGCTGGCTGCTCGCCGTATGGTTCTGCTGGGGCCGCGTTCCCTCGGACGCGATTTTCCTGTGGCTGGGCACGGCCGCCACGATATGGGCCGGCAGCCTGCTGGTCCTGCAGCAATTGATCGTCAAGGGGCCGAAGCTGGCGCTGCATCGCAAGCGCTTCCGCTGGATCGCCGCACTGGATGGCCTGGGCTGGGGATCGCTCGCGTGGTTCCTGGTCGGTTACGACCCCGTGCTGGATGCCATACTGATGGCGCTGCTGTGCGGCGTCACGTCCATCAATGCGCAAGTGTATGGCACCTATGTATCGGCTTATTACGGGCAGATCGGTATCCTCTGGGGTGTGTCGGTACTCGGTTTGATGCTGGTGACCGGCAGCCAGAGCGCGATCGATTACGCTGCCGGCCTGAGCGTGTTCATCGCGCTCACCGCCTACTACACGCGCGCGATCTCGCAACGTTTGATGGAAGGGATCCGCTTGCAGCACGCGAATGCGTCGCTGGCGGCGCAGCTGCGGTCGGCGCTGCAAAAGGTCGAACTCGATGCGGCCACCGACGCGCTGACGGGGCAATGGAACCGCCGCGCACTCGACGACTTCCTCAAGCACCAGAAAACCTTCTCCATCCTGATGCTCGACATCGACTTCTTCAAGAAGATCAACGATGAATTCGGGCACCTGGTCGGCGACGATGTGTTGCGGGCGTTCGCGCAAAGGCTGCGCGAATTCCTGCGCTCGGGCGATTTTTGTGCGCGCTATGGCGGCGAGGAATTCGTCGTCGTCCTGCCGGAGACGACGCTGCCCACCGCCCGCGAAGTGGCCGAGCGTATCCGCACGGGAGTGGCGGAGCTTCCCCTTCTGAACAAGCCGAAAGTGCAGGTCACGGTGTCGATCGGTGTTGCAACCATGGCACAAGGGCAGAGTATCAACGAACTCTTTGCCGCTGCGGATGCTGCTGTCTACCGCGCCAAAAATGCAGGAGGCGATCAGGTGAGGATGCATATGGACATGCCCTTGCAAGTCCACGCCCTGTAGAGCCGGCATTCCCGGTCGACGCCGGTTCGTGTTGGCATCGTTTGCGAGTTGACGATAAGATTTTGCTATCGGTTTCCAGCCAGTTGATCTGGATTAACGGCCACTCCGCATTCGGATCAGATTGCAGTATGATGGTTCGTGTGCGCCTCACTTCAAGGTAGAGACCATGCGCCCGATCGTTATCATCCCCGCTTGCACCCGCGATTTCGGAGAACATCCTTATTACGCGGCCCAGCACAAATATGTCGACGCAGTCGTGATCGGCGCCGATTGCGCGCCCATGATCCTGCCGTCGCTGGGGGAGAGGCTCGACCTGGAAACCATGCTGGACCTGTGCGACGGCATCATGCTGACCGGTTCGGCGTCCAACGTTCATCCCAGCTACTACTCCGAAGAAGTACTCGACCCGACCCTGCCGCAGGATCCGGCGCGTGACCAGACCACGCTGCCGCTGATCCGGGAGGCGGTCAAGCGCGGCATTCCGATCATCGCGATCTGCCGCGGCTTCCAGGAGATGAACGTAGCGCTGGGCGGCAGCCTGTTCCAGGCAGTCCAGACCGTATCGGGGCATTTCGACCACCGCGAAAACCCTGAACTCGGCATGGACGAGCAGTATGGCGACGCGCACAAGATCCGGATCATCGAAGGAGGGATGCTGCATGGGATCCTGGGCAAGGATGAAATTCCGGTCAATTCCCTGCATGGACAGGGCGTCAACGAACTTGCGCCCGGCCTGACGGTCGAAGCGGTAGCGGAGGATGGGCTGGTCGAGGCGTTTTCCGTCTCGATCTCGCCGGGCTTTACCCTGGCCTGCCAATGGCACCCGGAATGGCGCATCGCCCAGAATCCGCACTCGATGAAGATGTTCGGTGCCTTTGGCGACGCCTGCCGCGCCCGTTTTCAATCCAAAAAACGGAAGAACCTATGACCGTCTACGAAAAGTGGGCGG
Organism: Massilia sp. Bi118; assembly: GCF_918697865.1. Lineage (GTDB taxonomy): Bacteria > Pseudomonadota > Gammaproteobacteria > Burkholderiales > Burkholderiaceae_D > Telluria. Next base: position 99,586 of record NZ_CAKKMV010000008.1, read on the forward strand.
CCCGCCCCGTCCCATAGCGTCCCTGTTCAGACCAACCCGCGCGCCGCGGGCTGCGTTTGCGCGCCCGCGACCATTCAACGAACAGAGGAATCATCATGGCTATCCGCGACAATTTTTCGTACAACGACATGGACGAGTGGCTCAACGGTAAACGAGTCACCGAAATCGAATGCCTGGTCCCCGACCTGACCGGCGTCGCCCGTGGAAAAATTTTGCCACGTGTAAAATTTACTGAAGACCGCGGCATGCGCCTGCCGGAAATCGTGCTGGGCATGACCGTTACCGGCAATTCGCCCGAGAACGACGACGCCTTCGACCGCGCGATCTCGACCACCGACCGCGACATGATCCTGAAGGCCGACCCCGGCACGATCACGATGGTGCCCTGGGCCGTCGACCCGACCGCGCAGGTGATCCACGACTGTTATTTCGCCGATGGCCGCCTGGTCGATTTCGCCCCGCGCAGCGTGCTGCGGCGTGTGTTGAAGCTCTACACGCAAAAGGGCTGGAAGCCGCTGGTGGCGCCGGAGCTCGAGTTTTATCTCACCGCCAAGAACATCGACCCCAACCTGCCGCTGGCCGCGCCGATCGGCCGCAGCGGGCGCTCCGAGACCAGCCGCCAGGTCTACAGCATCGACGCCGTCAACGAGTTCGACCCGCTGTTCGAAGACATCTACGATTACTGCGACATGATGGGCCTGGATGTCGACACGCTCATCCACGAGATCGGCGCCGGCCAGATGGAGATCAACTTCCAGCACGGCGAGCCGCTCGGGCTGGCGGACAAGGTCTTCTACTTCAAGCGCACGCTGCGCGAGGCGGCCCTCAAGCACGACATGTACGCCACCTTCATGGCCAAGCCGATGGCGGGCGAGCCGGGGTCGGCGATGCACGTGCACCAGAGCGTGGTCGACGGCGAAACAGGCCAGAACATCTTCAGCAAGGAAGACGGCTCGCCGTCCGAGCTGTTCCGCTGGTACGTGGGCGGCCTGCAGAAGTACATGCCGTCGGCGATGGGCATCGTTGCGCCCTACGTCAACTCCTACCGCCGCATCGTGCGCCGCGCCGCCGCGCCGATCAACCTGCAGTGGGGCGTGGATAACCGCACGGTCGGCATCCGCGTGCCGGTGTCGGGCTCGCAGGACCGCCGCGTCGAGAACCGCGTGATCGGCGCCGACGCCAACCCCTACCTGGCGCTGGCCGTGACCCTGGCCTGCGGCTACCTCGGCATCCAGGAACAGCTGGAGCCGACCCCGATGGTGGAGGGCAGCGCCTACAAGATGGCCGTGGAACTGCCGCAAGGCCTGCCGGAAGCACTGAGCCTGCTGCGCAAGGAAGACCGCCTGCGCGACATCCTGGGCGAGCGCTTCATCGATGTCTATTCCGCGGTCAAGGAACTCGAGCACCAGGAATTCATGACCGTGATCAGCCCGTGGGAGCGCGAGCACCTGCTGCTGCATGTATGACAATGGGAGTTCAACATGGCAAGCGATACCATTGCGGGCGACATGCTCGCGCCGATCCTGGAGGTCGACACTCCGGGCTTTGACACACGTGCGCTGCAGGAGCTGGACAGCGCGCATTACCTGCATCCCTTTACCGACCACGGCGCCCTGCGCGAACGCGGCGCGCGCGTGATGGTGCGCGGGGACGGCATCTACCTGTGGGATTCGGAAGGGCACAAGGTCATCGACGGCATGTCGGGCCTGTGGTGCGTGAACGTCGGCTACGGCCGCGCGAGCATGACCGCCGCCGTGGCCAGGCAGATGGACCTGCTCCCCTTCTACAACAGCTTCTTCAACACGACCAACGTGCCGGCCGTGATGCTGGCAGCGCAACTGGTCGAACTTGCGCCACCGGGTTTCAAGCACGTGTTCTTCACCGGCTCGGGCTCGGAAGCCAACGACACCATCATCCGCATGGTGTGGCGCTACTGGCAGATCATGGGACAGCCGCAGCGTCAGGCCATCATCAGCCGCCGCAACGCCTATCACGGCAGCACCGTGGCCGGCGCCTCTCTCGGCGGCATGGCCGGCATGCACGCGCAGGGCGCCTTGCCCATCCCCGGCATCCACCACATCGATCAGCCCAGTTTTGCCGAGCATGGACGCGGCATGAGCGAGGCCGAATTCGGCCTGCGCGCGGCCGGCTGGCTGGAAGAGAAGATCCTTGAACTGGGGCCGGAGAAGGTCGCCGCCTTCATCGGCGAGCCGGTGCAGGGCGCGGGCGGCGTGATCATCCCGCCGCCGACCTATTGGCCCGAAATCCAGCGCATCTGCGACAAGTACGGCGTGCTGCTGGTGTCCGACGAAGTGATCTGCGGCTTCGGCCGCCTGGGCACCTGGTTCGGCTGCCAGCTGATGGGCGCGCGGCCCGACCTGATCGCCTTCGCCAAGGGCGTCACCTCGGGCTATGTGCCGCTGGGCGGCGTGCTGGTCGGCGCGCGCGTGGCGCATGCGCTGGTCGAGAAGGGCGGCGACTTCAATCACGGTTTCACCTATTCCGGCCACCCGGTCGCCTGCGCGGCGGCGCTGGAGAACCTGCGCATCATGATCGACGAAGGCCTGGTCGAGCGAGTAGTGCTGGAAACCGGGCCGCATCTGAAGGCGGCATTCGGGACGCTGGCTGCGCACCCGCTGGTCGGGCACGCGGAGAGCATGGGCATGACGGCGGGACTGAACCTGGTGCGGCGCAAGGGGGCGTCAATGCACGACTGCGAAGCCTTCCCTTCAGGGCTGGGCGTGGGCATGGTGTGCCGGGCTCACATGTTCGACAACGGCGTGATCATGCGGGCGGTCGGGGATCGGATGATCGTGGCGCCGCCGCTGGTGATGACGACGGGGCAGATCGATGAGATGGTGGAGCGGATCAGGTACTGCCTGGATTTGACCCTGAAAGACGTGCAGCAGCGGGGCTGGATGGGGTGACGGCTACTCGCCAAACTTGGGTCCCCGCCTGCGCGGGAACGACGAGTTGGCGCCGTCGTTCCCGCGCAGGCGGGAACCCAAGTTTCCTTCCAAAGCCGCAAACAAAAAGGCCCCGAACATCGTTCGAGGCCCCATCATTCACACACTCAGTGCAGTTTTGTGCGGCTCATGCCGATTCTTCAAAACCTGCGGCGCCAGCGACCCCACGATCATCCCGATAAACGCCGCCAGCAGCCCGGCCAGCTGGCCCGGGAAGGCTTCGCCCAGCGCGGAGATCTGTGGGAAGAACACGATCCAGGTCGCGATACCCGCCGCGATCGACAGGATCGCGCCCTGGGTGGTCGCACGCTTCCAGTACAGGCCCATCACCAGCGGCACGAAGGCGCCGACCAGGGTCACCTGGTAGGCCGAGGACACCAGTTCGTAGATCGAAGTGCCCTTCATCGCGATCGCGTAGGTCAGCACCAGCGCCGCGAAGACGACGATGGTCACGCGCATCGCGAACAGCTGCTGGCGGTCGCTCATGCCCGGGCGCAGGTTCTTGAGGATGTTCTCGGTGAAGCTGGTGGATGGCGCCAGCAGGGTGGCCGAGGAGGTGCTCTTGATGGCGGAGAGCAGCGCGCCAAAGAACAGGATCTGCATAATCAAGGGCATCTTCGTCATCACGAAGGTCGGCAGCACGCGCTGGTAGTCGCTCTTGGCCAGTTCCAGGGCGTCGTTGCCCATCACGATGACGGCGCAGGCGACGATGAACATCGGCACGAAGGCGAACAGGATGTAGCTGGCGCCGCCGATCACGGCACCGGCGCGCGCGGTGGGCGCGTTCTTGGCCGACATCACGCGCTGGAACACGTCCTGCTGCGGGATCGAACCCAGCATCATCGTCACGGCGGCGCCGACGAAGAAGGCGATGTCGGTAAAGTTATGCTTCGGCAGGAAGTTCCACAGGTCTTTCTGCTGGACCATCTTCAGAACGACGTCGGTGCCGCCGGCCAGCTCCGACGAGAAGACGGCGATGATGGACATGCCCACCACCAGCACGATCATCTGGATGAAGTCGGTGATCGCCACCGCCAGGAAGCCGCCGACCACCACGTAGATCAGCACGGCCAGGGTGCCGACGATCATGCCGGCGGTCTCGGACATGGCGCCGCCGGTCAGCACCGAGAACACCAGGCCCAGCGCCGTGATCTGCGCCGCCACCCAGCCCAGATAGGACAGGATGATCGCGATCGAGCAGAACACCTCGATGCCCTTGCCGTAGCGCGCGCGGTAGTAGTCGCCGATCGTCAGCAGGTTCAGTTTGTACAGGCGCGCCGCGAAGAACAGGCCGACCAGGATCAGGCAGGTGCCGGCGCCGAAGGGGTCCTCGACCAGGCCATTCAGGCCGCCTTGCACGAACCTGGCGGGAATGCCCATCACGGTCTCGGCGCCGAACCAGGTGGCGAAGGTGGTGGTGATCACCATGATCAGCGGCAGGCTGCGGCCGGCCACGGCGAAGTCGGACGTGTTCTTGATCCTCGTGCCGGCCCACATGCCCAGGCCGAGCGTGCCCAGCAGGTAGACCACGACGGACGAAATCAGGATGGTATTCATTGGGGCTCCGGCAGCGGGAAAGAGAAAATTCTGGCTGGAAAAATTCGCGATTATAGCGGCATAAATCGTCAACTGGATCGATTTTGTTTGCTAGTATCAGCCAGACAACAATCATGACTCCGGAGGGGACACAATGACGACCGAATCCTGGCATGAACGTTCCAGAACAGTGCGGATCGATGGCCGCGCCGTCGTCGACGGCAAGCGTATTGACGCCGTCGCCGGCGCCCGTTTCGACTGTATCTCACCGATCGATGGACGCAAGCTCGGCGAGGTCGCGCGCTGCACCGAGACCGACGTCGACCTGGCCCTGCAAAGCGCCCGCGCCGCCTTCGAAGACGGCCGCTGGTCGGGCAAGGCGCCGGCCGAGCGCAAGCGCATCCTGATCCGCTTCGCCGACCTGATGCTGGCGAACAGGGACGAGCTGGCGCTGCTGGAAACCCTCGACATGGGCAAGCCGATCCGCTACAGCCGCAGCGTGGACGTGCAACTGGCCCAGAACTGCATCCGCTGGTACGGCGAGGCGATCGACAAGCTCTACGACGAAGTGGCGCCGACCGCGCAGGACAGCCTGGCCCTGATCGTGCGCGAGCCGGTGGGCGTGGTGGCCGCGATCATCCCCTGGAACTACCCGATGCTGATGGCGGCCTGGAAGATCGGCCCGGCCTTAGCAAGCGGCAACAGCCTGGTCCTGAAACCGTCCGAGAAGGCGCCGCTGACGTCGCTGCGCCTGGCCGAGCTGGCGCTGGAGGCCGGCGTGCCCGAAGGCGTCTTCAACGTCCTGCCCGGCTACGGCATTGAGGCCGGCAGGGCCCTCGGCCTGCACATGGACGTCGACTGCATCGCCTTCACGGGTTCCACCCGCGTCGGCAAGCAGATCCTGCAGATGGCGGGCCAGTCGAACCTGAAGCGCGCGTGGACGGAACTGGGCGGCAAATCGGCGAACATCGTCTGCGCCGACTGTCCGGACCTGGATGCGGCGGTGGCGGGCGCGATCGGCTCGATCTACTTCAACCAGGGCGAAAGCTGCAACGCGCCCTCGCGCCTGTTTGTCGAGGAATCGATCCGCGAAGCTTTTCTCGATAAAGCGATGGCCCTGATGCCGAACTACGCGCCCGGCGATCCGCTCGACCCCGGGACCGTGATGGGCGCGATCGTCGATGCGACCCAGATGAAGACGGTGCTCGGCTATATCGAGGATGGCAAGGCGGCAGGCGCGCGCCTGCTCGCAGGCGGACGCGCGGCGCGTGCGGAGACGGGGGGCTTGTATATCGAACCGACCCTGTTCGATGGCGTGGATGGGACAATGCGGATTGCGCGCGAGGAGATTTTCGGGCCGGTGCTGTCCGTGCTGTCCTTTACCGATCTGGATGAGGCGGTGCGGCAGGCGAACAGCACGCCCTACGGCCTGGCGGCGGCGGTATGGACCGCGGACATGAGCAAGGCAATCCGCACGGCGCGCAGGCTGCGGGCAGGGACCGTGCATGTGAACCAGTATGACAATGACGATATTACGGTGCCGTTTGGGGGCTATAAACAGTCGGGGAATGGGCGGGACAAGTCATTGCATGCGTTTGACAAGTACACGGAGTTGAAGACGACGTGGATACGAATATAAGCGTCGTTCCCGCGCAGGCGGGAACCCAAGTTCGTTGCGTACCAATAGCTTGTGCTAACGAGTTGCACGCAAACTTGGATCCCCGCCTTCGCGGGGACGACGAGTAAAGGGCGCGGGGACGACGATCAGATCGCCATCTCCCTCAGCACCTTCGAAGCCTCCCGGCTAGCCGTCAACACCGCCCCATCCCGCATCTGGATCACCAGCTGCGACTGATCGTCCGCCCGCATCGAATCCACGAAATCCAGGTTGACCAGCGCCGAACGGTGCACGCGGATGAAGCGCGCCGGGTCCAGTTGCGCCTCGAGCTCCGAGATCCCGATCCGCACCAGGAAGGTCTGCCCGCGCGCCGCAATCGCCGTGTACTTCGAATCCGCCTTCAAGTACTCGATCTCGTTCAGCGACAGCGGGAAGATCCGCCCGCGGTCGCGCACCAGGATGCGCTCCAGGCGGCCCGCCGCACGTTGTGTGGCCTGTTCGAGCGCCGCGTCGACGATCGCGCGCGGCGGCGCGGGGGAGTCGAGCAGGCGCGCCACGGCGGCGTCGAAGCGGGCACGCGTAAAGGGTTTGAGCAGGTAGTCGACCGCGTTCAGTTCGAAGGCCGTCACCGCGTACTGGTCGTAGGCGGTGGTGAACACGATGTCGGGCGTGCATGTGAGGCGGCGCAGCACTTCCAGGCCGGTCATCTCCGGCATCTGGATGTCCATGAAGACCACGTCCGGGCGGATGCGCTCGATCTGTTCGAGCGCGCTGGCGCCGTCGCCGGCTTCGCCCGCCAGGCGCAGGGCGGGGTGGGCGTAGATGGCGTCGCGCAGCACGTCGCGGGCCAGCGGTTCGTCTTCGGCGATGAATACGGTTTTGGTGTCCAATGCAAGCTCCTCAGGCGGTTTCGAACGGAATCGACATCGTGACGACGAAGCCGGCGCCCGGCGCGGTATCGATCTGCAGCGCGCCGCGCGGACCGTACTCGAGCTGCAGGCGGCGTTCGACGGTGCGGATGCCCAGGCCGTTCGACTGCCTGACGCCGGCGAGGTCGGCGCCGGGGCCGTCGTCGCCGACGGTCATGGTCAGGGACTGCGCCGCATCGTCGACGCGGGTGCGGATGCGCAGCAGGCCCGGGCGGCTGTGCGGATTGAAGGCGTGCTTGATGCTGTTCTCGACCAGCGGCTGCAGCGAGAGCGCGGGCAGTGGCAGGCCGGCGGCCTCCATGTCGAGTTCCCATTCGATCTTCAGGCGCGGGCCGAGGCGCAGGCTCTCCAGCTCGAGGTAGTTACGCACGAAGCGCAGCTCGTCTTCGAGGGTGACGCGGTCGCTGCCGCTCTTTTCGGTGTCGAGCACGTAGCGCAGCATGTCGGAGAACTGGAAGAGGGCGGTCTCCGCGGCTTCGGGATTGCGGCGCGTCAGCGCGATGATGGAGTGCAGGGTGTTGAACAGGAAGTGCGGGTTCAGCTTGTTGCGCAGGGCGTTCAGCTCGGAGGCGACGAGCAGGGTCTGGGCCTGCTGGATGGCGAGGGCCTGGCGCTGCCGGGCATGGTTCACGCGCACCAGATGGAACATGGTGGCGATCACCCCATAGCTCATCATGCCATACAGGACGGGCCAGACGTACCAGGACAGCGCCTGCTTCAATCCGGTCACCAGGAACAGCAGGGCATAGGAACCGATGGCGTAGAAACAGGCATTGAACGCATGTAGCAGGAATTCCAGCACGGGCACAGGGCGCTTGCGCTCCAGCCAGCCGCTCAGCGGCCACAGCAGGGCAAGGATGCATGCCTGCGGTGCAGTCCACATGGCCTGGCCGATCACGGCCCAATTGAAACGGCCGGCGCGCAAATCGTCGACTTGCAGCGCCATGATCAGCAGGCACAGGTAGGCAAACCAGCCGAGGGCATACAGGCGCCACATGCGGCCGGTCGGGATAGCGTGATGTGTGGTGAGTTCCATAACAGAAAGTATGGCGCAGAATCCCGGCCATAGCGATGGCCATGACGCCAACTGCGAATTTCGTGCAACGAATTGCGGGATCGGAACGCGGGGCATTGGCGCGCAGCAGCTTCGGTCCCGGTGCTATATTCGGCTTGTACTGCGTGATTCACAGCGGGGCAAGCGGGGAGCTCGATGGCTGAGGCAAGCGGCGGCGACATGCGCGCTTTTCTGCGCGAACACAATATCCACGAGGTCGAGTGCGTCATCGCGGACATGACCGGCATCGCCCGCGGCAAGATCCTCCCCAAAGACCTGTTCCTGTCCGGCGAGCACATGCGCCTGCCAAAAAGCGTGCTGCTGAACACCGTCCACGGCGAGCAGCCGAACAACATGCCTTACGTCGGACCGATGGACCCCGACATGGTCTGCGTGCCGGACCCGGCGACGATCCGCGTCGTTCCCTGGGCCACCGAACGGGTCGCCTGTGTGATCCACGATTGCCAGAACTTCGACGGCAGCCCGGTGGCGCTGGCGCCGCGCTCGGTGCTGCGGCGCGTGCTGGAAAAGTACCGCGAGCGCGGCTGGAAGCCGGTGGTGGCGCCCGAGATGGAGTTCTACCTGGTCGCGCGCAACCTCAATCCGCACGAGCCCCTGAGCCCGCCGACCGGCCGCAGCGGCTTTACGGAGCAGGGCAGGCAGTCCTACTCGATCGACGCCGTCAACGACTTCGATCCCTTCTTTCTGGAACTGTCGGCCTTCTGCAAGCAGCACGAACTGGGCGTCGAGACGCTCATTCACGAAGCCGGCGCCGGCCAGATGGAAATCAATTTCACGCACGGCGATGCGCTCGAGCTGGCCGACCGCGTCTTCCTGTTCAAGCGCGCCGTGCGCGAGACGGCGCTGCGGCACGGCATCTTCGCCACCTTCATGGCCAAGCCCATGGAGACCGAGCCGGGCAGCGCCATGCACGTGCACCAGAGCGTGGTAGAGCTTGCTAGTGGACGCAATATCTTCTCGAACGAGGATGGCAGCGAAAGCACGCTGTTCCGACAATTCATCGGCGGGCTGGAAAAATACGTGCCGCCAGCGACCTTATTGTTCGCGCCCCATGTAAATTCTTTCAGGCGGCTGTCGCGCTTCCAGTCAGCGCCGATGAACGTGCACTGGGGCTACGACAACCGCACCTGCGGCATCCGCGTGCCGAACTCCACGCCGCTCAACCGCCGGGTCGAGAACCGCGTGCCGGGCGTGGACGTGAATCCCTACCTGGCAATGGCAGCGACCCTGGCTTGCGGCTGGCTGGGCATGACGGAAGGCTTGCAGCCCGCGCCGCCGACGGCGGAAAGTGCGGAGCACGTGCATGGCGAACTGCCGCGGAACCTTGAGGATGCGATCCTGCAGCTGCGTGGCTGCCCGGCGCTGGCGGAAATGCTGGGGCCCTTGTTCGTGGAGGCGTTTTGCGAGGTGAAGGAGCTGGAGTTTGCGACGTTTTCGCGGGTGATCAGCAGTTGGGAGCGGGAGCATTTGATGCTGCTGGTGTAGTTGGCTCGTCGTTCCCGCGCAGGCGGGAACCCAAGTTCGTCGCGGACAAATAGCATGTGCTAACGAGTTGCACGCAAACTTGGATTCCCGCCTTCGCGGGAATGACGGGGGTTATACGCAAGGCAGCGTGATGGTCAACCGGGTATGCCCATCCCCAGTATCCATCTCCGCCCCACCCCCCTGCACCTCGGCCATCAAACGAATCGAATACGTGCCGAGCCCCGATCCATCTTCCTTATCGGCGGTCGCATACTTCTCGAAGAAGCGTCCGCGCATGGTCAACGGCACTTCTCCCTCGTTGTCGATCACCACGTGCAGGCTGCCGTAGCCCGGCGAGACGTCGACCTTGATGACGCCGCCTTCCGGCGAGGCCTCGGCCGCGTTCTTGAAGGCGTTCGAGAACATTGAGTAGCACAGCAGCGGTTCGCCCAGGCAGATGGTGTCGCTGGGTGCGGCAAAGCGGATGTCGATTTCATTGGGCGCGAAGGCGAGGCGGGTCTGCTGGGCCACGCGCTCGAGCAGGGCTTTGATGTCGAAGCCCTGCAGCGCCGGCTGGTACTCGCCCTTTTCCATGCGGTAGATGTCGAGCGTGCGGTTGATCATCTCGAGGGCGTTGTTGGCCGCCATCTCGATCATGCGCGCGTGCTCGCGCTGGCTGTCGGTCAGCTCGGAATCCTGCAAGGCCTGGCTGCCGTGCAGGGCCACGGCCAGCGGGCTTTTCAGGTCGTGGCGGGTCATGCGCTCGACGTCTTCGCGCAGGTGGGCGTTCTCCACCAGCAGCGCGTTCTGGCGCTGCAGGTCGGCGGTGGCCGCGGCCAGCGTCAGGTGGGTCGCGATGCGCGCTTTCAGGATGGTCGGGTCGGCCGGTTTCGATACGTAGTCGACCGCGCCCAGGCGCAGGCCGCCGACCACGTCGTCGACGGCATCCTTCGCCGACAGGAAGATGATCGGGATGCCGGCCGTCTTCGGGTTTGCCTTCAGCTCGCGGCAGGTTTCGAAGCCATCCATCACCGGCATCATGATGTCGAGCAGGATCAGGTCGACCTGGAAGCTGTTGGCGATCTCGATCGCCTTGCGGCCGCTGATGGCCACCTTGATCGCGTACTCGTCCTTCAGCGCGCCGGCCAGGATCTCGATATTCGTCGGCACGTCGTCGACGATCAGCACCGTGCTTTTCTTGATGCGCTCCGCCAGCGGCTGCTGCAGGCCGATCACGTGGGCGCCGGTATCGAGCGGCGGGGTAAGCGGGGTGGGCGCGCTTGCGGCGGGCGCAGGGGCCGGCGCCGGTGCAGCGGCAGGTTTCGCGGGCGCGGCCGCGCGCTGGAAAGGCGAAGCAGGCGGCGCCGAGGGCGAGCCGATCATCGCCATGAATTTGCTGGCGAAGCTGTGCACCGTGAAGGGCTTGATCATGTAGGCGCTGACGCCCGCCTGCAACGCGCTGCGCACCGAGGCCGGGTTCGATTCGGCGGTCAGCATCATGTACGGGGTCCTGGCGTAGCGCGAGTCCTTGCGCATCCAGCCCAGCAGCTCGAGGCCGCTCATGATCGGCATGCTCCAGTCGCCGATCACGATGTCGATCGCTTGCTTCCGCATCAGGTCCTGCGCGGTTTTGCCGTTCTCGGCCTGGAAGATGTTGATGAAGCCGAGTTCCGTGAGCACCTGGCGCACTGCGGTGCGGATCAGCAGGTAGTCGTCGACGATCAGGATAGAGGCGGACTTGTCCATGATTTTTATATCTTTTTCTATTGGCCGAGTGTAACAACGAATACGTTCTCAACCAACTGGCAAGGCGGAATTTGTTGTCAATATGCATGCAGAATACGCATGTTCATGCTGGAACTGTGCTTGTATATGCTGGTTTATGCGTAAACGTGTAAAATGGCGCCTCGAACAAGCGAGGACAGGCATGCAGCTAGCGGAAGAGCGTCGGCAACAAATCGTCGACATGGTGGACCAACAGGGCAAGGTGCTGGCCGCCGAGCTGGCGCTGCGTTTCCAGACCTCCGAGGATACGATCCGGCGCGACCTGCGCGAGCTGGACGCTGCCGGCCTGCTGCGCCGCGTGCATGGCGGCGCGATGCGGCGTACACGCGCCGAGCCCAGCTTCGGCCAGCGCGTCGACGATGCCGGCGCCCGCAAGGCGATGCTGGCCCAGGCGCTGTGCGAGGCCGTGCGTCCCGGGGACACCGTGCTGGTCGACGCCGGTACTACCAACCTGGCCTTCTCCCGCCTGCTCGAAGACGGCCGCGCCGCCACCGTCATCACCAACAGCCCGCAGATCGCGCTGGCGCTGGGCGAGCTGCGCAAGACCAAGGTCATCCTGCTGGGCGGGATCTATGCCGGCCACGCCGGCGCCGTGCTGGGCGCGCAGACCGTCGATGAAATCCGCAGGCTGCGCGTGAACCTGGCCGTGGTCGGCGTCTGCAGCGTCGAAGCCGACCGCGGGCTGGGCGCGAGCGACGCCGAGGAAGCCGCCGTCAAGCAGGCCATGCTGGCCGCCGCCAGCCGGCGCGTGGTCGCGGTGCTCAACGAGCGCCTGGAGGCGCCGGCGCCCTTCCTGATCGCGCCCCTGGGCGAAGTCGACCAGCTGGTGCTGGAAGCCGCCTGCCCGCCCGAGGTGCTGGAGCGCTTGCGCCAGCTCGACCCCACCCCCGACATCAAGTTCGCAGCGAAAGTGAAACCATGAAACCGGCCGAGAATCTCCAGCCAGCCAGCACCGGCGCCGTCAACAAGGCGCGCTGGGCCATCTCCACCATCTTCCTGCTGAACGGCGCCGGCATCGGCCTGTGGGCCGCCCACGTGCCGCTGGTGCAGGCGCACGCCGGCATCGATACCGGCGTGCTCGGCCTGCTGCTGCTGACCATCGCCGGCGGCGCCATCGCGGCGATGCCCTTGGCGGGCTGGCTCGCGGGGCGCTGGGGCACGCGCACGGTGGCCCTGGCCAGCGCCTTCCTGTTCTCCATCACGACGGCGGTGCTGATGAACGTCGATGGCCTGATGCCGCTGTTCCTGGCGGCCTTCGCCTTCGGCGCCAGCAACGGCGTGCTGGACGTGTCGATGAACGCCAACGCCAGCGAGGTCGAGACCGCGCGCGGCATCCCGACCATGTCCTCCTTCCACGGCTTCTTCAGCCTGGGAGGGCTGCTGGGTGCGGCGCTCGGTGGCCTCTTGATTGGCGCCGGCCTGGGCGACGGCCGCGGTGGGCTGATGGCGGGCGTGGTCATCGCGATTGTCGTCGCCTTGTGCACGCCCTTCGTATTGAACGTGGCGGCGGCAAAGCACGAGAGCCCGCAGCAAAGTCACTTCGCACTACCGCGCGGACCGGCGCTGTTCCTCGGTTTGCTTGGCCTGCTGTGCTTCGCGGTCGAGGGCGCGCTGGTCGACTGGAGCGCGCTGCTGCTGACCGAGCGGACGAAGGCCGATCCGGCGTCCGCAGCCTTCGGCTATTCGGCCTTCTCGGTGGCGATGGCGGCCTGCCGCTTCGCGGGCGACCGCCTGGTGCTGCGCTTCGGCCCGATGCGGGTGATGGTGGCGGGCGGCATGGGCATGTTCTGCGGCCTGATGCTGGCGGTGCTGAGCACCCACTTCGTGCTGTCGGCCTGCGGCTTTGCGCTGATCGGCCTGTCGGCGGCGAACGTGGTGCCGCTGATCTTCTCGGCCGCCGCACGCACGCCGGGCATGTCGGCCGGCGGCGGGCTGGCGACGGTGGCGACGCTGGGTTATGCGGGGCTGCTGCTGGCGCCGCCCTTGATCGGGTCGGTGGCGGCGCATACGAATATCGCGGTGGCGCTGGGGATCTTGTCGGTGTCGGGCATTGTGATCGCGGCGAATGCCAGGATCGTAAAACGGTGATGTGGGACGTGGGCACCCCGTGCCCACGCAGCAAACCTACCGGTATTCCCGCAACACGGTATAACCGCTACCATCCCCCGTCTTCGATTCCACTAATGTGTAATGATCGACCTGCCAATCGATCACCGGCCCGTTCGCAGGAATCTCCACCCGGCCAGCCCGCCGCGCCATGGTCACATGCGGCCGATAATCCCGCGTCTCCGGTTGCAGCCCCACGCCAGGCAAGGCCGCCGACAAGGCCGCATGCAAATCGAGAAGCGCCGAAGGCACCACGGAAGGGGAAAGCACCGCAATCCCGTTATGCCACAACGCGGCCACGCCCAGCTGCAGCTGGAACGGCGACATCGGTACGGCCAGGCCATCCAGCAGTGCAGGCAGTGAATCGCCGGGCTGGTTGCCGAGGAAGTGCAAAGTCATGTGCAGCTTGCCGGTATGGACCGGCGAAGCGCCGCGCGGCCAGTTCCACAAGTCGCGCCATTCGCGCAGCTGCTCGCGCACGGCCGCATCAGGCCACAGGGCCAGGAAGAGTCGGGTGGACGAAGCGGTCTCCATGGCCACCCTCCGCCTGTCAGAAGCAGTGTTCCGGCGCCGGGAAGCTGCCGTCCTTCACCGCCGTCACATAGGCCGACACCGCGGCGTCGATGCTGGTTTGTCCCTCCATGAAGTTCTTCACGAAGCGCGCCTTGCGGCCCGGGAAAACGCCCAGCAGGTCGTGCATCACCAGCACCTGGCCGCTGCAATCCGGACCGGCGCCGATGCCGATGGTCGGCACCTGCAGCATCTCCGTCACTTCCTTGCCCAGCGCCGCCGGCACCGCTTCCAGCAGCACGATGGCCGCGCCGGCATCCTGCAGCGCTTGCGCATCGCGCTTGAGCTGGTCGGCGCCTTCGCTGGTCTTGCCCTGCACCTTGTAGCCGCCCAGCTGGTGGACGAATTGCGGGGTCAGGCCGATATGGGCGCACACCGGAATGCCGCGCTCGACCAGGAAGCGTACGGTCTCGGCCAGCCAGGCGCCGCCTTCGATCTTGATCATCTGGGCGCCGGCGCGCATCAGGGTCGCGCAGCTGTCGTAGGCCTGCTCCCTGGTGCCGTAGCTGCCGAAAGGCAGGTCGGCCAGCACCAGCGCATTCTTGCGGCCGCGGACCACGGAGGCCGTGTGGTAGGCGACATCGGCAACCGTCACCGGCAGGGTCGAATCGTAGCCTGCGCAGACCATGCCGAGCGAGTCGCCAATCAGCAGGATTTCGACGCCGCAGCGGTCCATCAGCGAAGCGAAGCTGGCGTCATAGCAGGTGAGCATGGCGATCTTCTGGCCGGCCGCGCGCATCGCGCGCAGCGACGGAATGGTCACGGCCATCGGGACTGGTTTCGCCGGGGCCGCAACGGGCGCCTGCGCTCCATTGTCCGCGCCCTGTGCCGCCATGTCCTTGCCCTGCAAATATCCGCTCATCGTTTTTCCTTTGCTATTCATGAAAAAGCCGTCGGGAGTGTGCACCGACGGCGTAGTGTAATACCAGGACAGGATTCCTGCCGGGAGGGGATTAGAGCATGCCCTCAGCCCCGGAAAATGAAGTAGACCGCACCGCACATGCACAGCGCCGCCCACACGTAGTCCAGCTTGAACGGCTGGTCCATGTACAGCATCGCGAAGGGCACGAACACAGACAGGGTGATTACTTCCTGCAGGATTTTCAGCTGGGCCAGGCTGTACTGGCCGGCGCCGATGCGGTTGGCCGGCACCTGCAGCAGGTATTCGAACAGCGCGATCCCCCAGCTGATGAGGGCCGCCACATACCAGGCCTTGTTCGACAGGTTCTTCAGGTGGCCGTACCAGGCGAAGGTCATGAAGACGTTCGACAGGATCAGCAGGCCGGTGGTCTGGAGGATGACGGGAATCTGCATGGCTTACATTCTTTCGATAGCCTGGTCCGCCACACCGGGCAGCAGCTCGGCCACGCGGCCGCGGCCGGGAATCACCAGCCCCGGCGCCAGCTCGGCCAGCGGCGCCAGCACGAAGGCGCGCTCGTGCATGCGCGGGTGAGGGACAGTCAAGGAGGGCGCATCGGCGATGAGCTCATCGTCATACAGCAGCAGGTCGAGGTCGAGCGTGCGCGGGGCATTGTGGTAGGGGCGTTCGCGGCCGTGGGCCTGCTCGATTTCGTGCAGCGCGGCCAGCAAGCCACGGGGGCTGAGCGAAGTGTCGACTTCGGCCACCGCGTTGACGTAATCGTCGCCCGAGGAATCGATGGGTGCGGTGCGGTATAGCGAGGACGCGCGCAGCAGGCGCACGCCCGGCACCCAGGCCAGGCGGTCCAGCGCGTCGAGGACGTTCGCATGCGCGTCGCCCAGGTTGGCGCCGATGCCGACCCAGGCGCTCATTCGCCGTCCGGACCCGATGCGGCTTGCTGCGCGCCCGAATCCAGCTGGCCCGCGCCCTCGTCGCCGGTCTTGCGCGGACCGCGGCGGCGCGGGCGCTTCTTCTTGTCGGCGCCGGCCGGTTCGCGGGCGCTGTTGATCAGGCGTTCGCGCTCGGCGATGTCGCCGGCATAGAAGGTGGCCCACCAGTTGCCCAGTTCCGCATCGAGCTCGCCCGATTCGCAGCGCAGCAGCAGGAAGTCGAAGCCGGCGCGGAAGCGCGGGTGCTCCAGCAGTTTATACGGTGCCTTGCCGGTGCGGCGTTCGAAGCGCGGCTGCATGGCCCAGATGTCGCGCATGTCGGTGGCGATGCGGCGCTGCAGGGCCAGCGAGTCGGTCTGGTTGTCGAGCACGTCGTCGGCGGCCAGGTGCAGGGCCGGGATCGGCGCTTCGTTGGCGGCGCGGTAGGCGTTCCACTTTTCCAGCACCTGGTGCCACAGCAGGGAGGCGAACAGGAAGCCGGCCGAGACGCCCTTGCCGGCGCGGACGCGGGCGTCGGTCGATTCCAGCGCCAGGGTCACGAACTTCATGCCGATCGGCTGTTCCAGCACCACGTCCAGCAGCGGCAGCAGGCCGTGGTGCAGGCCGGCGGCGCGCAGCTCCTTGAGGCAGGCCAGCGAGTGGCCGGACTGCAGCAGCTTCAGCATCTCGTCGAACACGCGCGCGGCCGGCACGTTGTTGATCAGCGGGGCCATCACCGGAATCGGGGCGCGAGTGGCTGGCTCGATCGTGAACTGCAGCTTGGCCGCAAAGCGCACCACGCGCAGCATGCGCACCGGGTCTTCGCGGTAGCGCGCTTCCGGCTGGCCGATGATGCGCAGGATTTTGGCGCGGATGTCCTCGATGCCGCCGTGGTAGTCGAGCACCGACTGCGTGGCCGGGTCGTAGTACATGGCGTTGATGGTGAAGTCGCGCCGCTCGGCGTCTTCGTGCTGGGGGCCGAAGTTATTGTCGCGCAGGACCCGGCCGTGTTCGTCCTTGGGGGCGTTGTTGTTGACGGCGTTGCCGCGGAAGGTGGTCACCTCCAGCAGCTCCTGGCCGAACATCACGTGCACGATCTGGAAGCGGCGGCCGATGATGAAGGCGCGGCGGAACAGCTTTTTCACTTCTTCCGGCGTGGCGTCGGTGGCGATGTCGAAGTCTTTCGGCTTCACGCCCAGCAGCAGGTCGCGCACGGCGCCGCCGACCACGAAGGCCTTGAAGCCGGCTTCCTGCAGGGTCTGGGTGACGCGCACCGCGTTGGGAGAGAGCAGCTTCGGGTCGATGCCATGCTCTTCAGCGCCGAGGATCACGGGCTGGGTGGGGTCGCGCTCGTCTTTCACGCCAAGGATCTTGCGGATGAATTTTTTAATCATTGAACAGATGGAGTAAAGGCCAGCCGTGGGTGCTTGCGTGTTGGGCCAGTTTGGCGCTCGGGTTGGTCGCCACCGGGTGCGAGACGACGGACAGCAGCGGGATATCGTTGTGCGAATCGCTGTAGAAGTAACTACGCTCGAAGCCGCCGAAGGGTTTGCCGAGCCCCTCCAGCCAGGCGTGCATGTGCACGACCTTGCCATGGCCCTGGGTCGGGGTGCCGAGCAGTTTGCCGGTCGGGTGGCCACGTTCGTCCAGGTGCGGGCGTGCCGCGATCAGGTGCTCCACCTTCAGCGCGCGCGCGATCGGCGCCGTCAGCCAGCCGTTGGTGGCGGTGATGATGGCCACCAGGTCGCCGGCGTCGAGGTGGCGCTTCAGCAGGTCCACCGCCTGCGGCTTGATGGCCGGTTCGATCACGTCGCGCATGTACTGCGCGTGCAGGTCCTGCAAGTGGCCGGGCTCGAAGCCGGCCAGGGTGCCGAGGGCGAATTCCAGGTACTCGACCGGGTCGAGGGTGCCGGCCTGGTATTGGGCGAAGAATTCTTCGTTGCGGCGCTGGTAGGCGTCGCAGTCGACGACCTTGTTCCGCACCAGGAACTGGCCCCACTCGAAGTCGGAGTCGATCGGCAGCAGCGTATGGTCGAGGTCAAACAGCGCGAGATTGCTCATTCTTTTACATCGTTTTGCGGGTTTCCCTGCAGCAGCAGGTCACGCAACAGGGGCAGCGTGACCGGGCGCTGGGTCTCGAGCGAATACTGGTCGAGGGCGTCCAGCATGGTCGACAGGGAGCGCATGTCGCGCTTGAAATGGGATAGCAAATAGGGTAACACGCTGGCCGACAGCGTCAAACCGCGCGCCTCGGCGGCCTGGGTGAGGGCGGCGATCTTCTCGTCGTCCGACAGGCCGTGGATCTGGTACACCAGGCCCCACCCCATGCGGGTACGCAGGTCTTCGCGCACCGGCAGCACGGCCGGCGGCACCGGGCCCGCGCAGACCATGTAGGCGCCGTGCTCGCGCACCTGGTTGAACAGGGCGAAGGCGTCGATCTGGCGCTTGGGCGACAGGCGGTCGATGTCGTCGACCAGGTACAGGCTCACCTCAGGCGCGTAAGTGAACGCCTTGGCGCCGGCATCGAACGCGATGTAGCGCGATCCGGGCGTGGCGGCCAGGCCGTGCAGGATGTGGGTCTTGCCGGCGCCGGTTTCGGCCCACAAATAGCAGAAATGCTCGCGCGAGGCGCGTTGCGCGAACTGGTGCATCAAGTGCGCCATTTCGGCATTCGCTCCTATCTGGAAGGTGTCGAGGCTTTGCGCCGGGTCGGCCGCGCCTAAATCGAGCACCAGCTGTTTCATGGCTTGCATCTCATCCGGGCAGAGGGAAAAAAGGCATCTTCTTCTTGTTATTGCTAAAATAGCGGATTGACCAGTTGGCCGTTCCCGGCAGTGACGCGGGTGCGTTCAGTTGATTCACCGCTATCTATTTTACCGCCTCCGCTGCCAAATATCATGAGCCAACCGTCTAATGTTTCTCTCTCCTACCGCGATGCCGGTGTCGATATCGATGCCGGCGATGCCCTGGTCGAAGCGATCAAACCGTTTGCCAAGCGCACCATGCGCGAAGGAGTGCTCGGCGGCATCGGTGGTTTCGGCGGCCTGTTCGAAATCAGCAAGAAGTACAAGGAACCGGTCCTGGTGTCCGGCACCGATGGCGTCGGCACCAAGCTGCGCCTGGCTTTCGAGCTGAATCGCCATGACACGGTCGGCATCGACCTGGTCGCCATGAGCGTCAACGACATCCTGGTGCAGGGCGCCGAGCCGCTGTTCTTCCTCGACTACTTCGCCTGCGGCAAGCTGGACGTCGCCACCGCCACCGCCGTCGTCAAGGGCATTGCCCTGGGCTGCGAACAGTCCGGCTGCGCCCTGCTGGGCGGCGAAACCGCCGAAATGCCGGGCATGTACCCGGACGGCGAATACGACCTGGCGGGCTTCGCCGTCGGCGCCGTGGAAAAATCGCAGATCATCGACGGCTCTAAAATCACCCCGGGCGACGTCGTGCTGGGCCTGGCATCCTCGGGCATCCACTCGAACGGCTATTCGCTGGTGCGCAAGATCATCGAAGTCGCCAAGCCGGACCTGGACGCCGACTTCCACGGCCGCAAGCTGGCCGATGTCCTGATGGCGCCGACCCGCCTCTACGTCAAGCCGCTGCTGGCCCTGATGCAGGCTATGGAAGTGAAGGGCCTGGTGCACATCACCGGCGGCGGCCTGGTCGAGAACATCCCGCGCGTGCTGCAGGATGGCCTGACCGCCGTGCTGGACAGCAAATCGTGGACCATGCCGCCGCTGTTCCAGTGGCTGCAGCAGCATGGCGGCGTGGCCGACGCCGAGATGCACCGCGTGTTCAACTGCGGCATCGGCATGACCGTGATCGTGGCGAAAGAGAATGCGGACGCGGCCATGGCCCAGCTGCAGGCGGCCGGCGAGACCGTCTACCGCATCGGCGAAATCCGCGCCCGCGCCGAGGGCGAGGCCCAGACCATCGTCAACTGACTCTGGAAACAGGCGCGTGACAGCGACGCAGCCGGTCTCGAACGAGGAACGCCTGCGCCGCGCCGGCCACCGCGGCGCGGTGGTCTGGATCACGGGCTTGTCCGGCGCGGGTAAGACCACCCTGGCGCTGGCCGCCGAGCGCGCCCTGTTCGAGCGCGGCTGCCGGGTCTTCGTGCTGGACGGCGACAAGGTCCGCAACGGCCTGTGCGCCGACCTCGGCTTCTCGCTGCCGGAGCGCTCCGAAAACATCCGCCGCATCGGCGAAGTCGCCCGCCTGTTTTACGAAGCGGGGCAGATCGTGCTGGTGTCGGCGATCTCCCCGCTGCAAGCCGACCGCGAACGGGCGCGCGCCCTGATTCCATCCCCGTATTTTCTCGAGGTGTATTGCCGCTGCCCGCTGGCCGTCTGCGAGCAGCGCGATCCCAAGGGCCTGTACCGCAAGGCGCGGGCCGGTTTGCTGCCGGAGTTCACCGGCATTTCCTCCCCCTACGAGGAACCATCGTCTCCGGAACTCATCGTCGACAGTACGACTTCCTCGGTGGACGAGGAAGTCGCCCGCCTGCTCGATGCCCTCGAGCGGAAGCAAATCCTCTCCGCGCTCGCCTGAATTGTTAAATTCCTGGACACCGGCGTATCGACTCCGGTTATGCAAGATGCGTAACCGTAAGTGGAATTGATGAGAATGCAAGCTGTGGCTAGATGGGGACACATTTAACGTAGTTGACGCAGGGCATTAACATTTCCAGGCAAATAGCACGGCTGAATATTGCCGTGCGGATACCTTTGCCTCACTATCGACGCTCCGGATTTCATCTGTCAGTCCGCCGTGCGCGGATGCGTCGACATGTCTCATACCATCTCCAGCTCCAATCGACAGTTTCATTTCATCTCAGGTTTGCCGCGCTCGGGTTCGACCCTGCTGTCGGGCATCCTCCTGCAGAATCCCCGCTTCCATGCCGGCATGACCAGCCCAGTGGGCGCGCTGTGCAGCGCCGTGCTGGGACAGCTCAGCGCCGGCAGCGAGTTCAGCCCTGTGGTGGCCAGCGACAAGCGCCGTGCCCTCGTGCGCGGTTTGTTCGATTCGTATTACGCCGACATCGACAAGGAAGTCGTGTTCGACACCAACCGTGCCTGGTGTGCCAAGCTGCCCATGGTGTTCGACCTGTTCCCGCAGGCGAAGGTCATTGCCTGCGTGCGCAACGTGGCCTGGGTCATGGACAGCTTCGAACGCATGGCCCGCGCCAACCCCTACGAACATACCAGGATGTTCAGCGGCTTGGGCGCGCGCGGCACCGTCTACAGCCGCGTGGAGCTGCTGGCCCAGCACGACCAGGCCGTCGGTTCGGCGTGGACCGCGCTGCGCGAAGCGTTTTATGGCGAGCATGCCAAGTCGCTGCTGCTGGTCGACTACGACCTGCTGACGCGCGCGCCGGCCAGGGTCATGTCCCTGGTCTATGACTTCCTGGGCGAGCCGCACTTCGAGCACGACTTCGACAATGTCGAGTATTCGGCCGAGGAGTTCGACCAGCAGCTCGGCATGCCGGGCCTGCACACGCTCAAGGCGCAGGTGCGGCATAGCGTCCGCCGCACCATCCTGCCGCCCGACCTGTTCGACAAATACAGCCAGATGTCCTTCTGGGCCGACGCCGCCGGCAGCGCCGCGAACGTCATCACCGCCCAACCCGTTTCACCGACCGCATAAAGAAAATCACGCATGACCACTCCAGGCTACGGCGCCGACCTCGGCGCGCTCACCATCTCCACGTCCACCACGAACACGCAGGCTGGCCAGGACACCGGCATCGCCCCGGCGAACCTGGCGATCGCCAGCGCGGCGCGCACCGAGATCGTCTTCATCGAAGACAATATCGCCGATTACCAGACCATCGCCAGCCAGGCCGGCGCCGGCCGCGAAGTCGTCATCCTCGATTCGCGCGCCGACGGCCTGCAGCAGATCGCGTCCGCCCTGGCGGGACGCAGCAATGTCGACGCCGTGCACATCGTGTCGCACGGCGCCGCCGGCTCGCTGAACTTCGGCGCGCTCACGCTCGACCAGTCGACCCTGTCCGAACACAACACCGAACTGCAGGCCATCGGCCGCAGCCTGGCGCCGAACGGCGACATCCTGCTGTACGGCTGCGATGTCGGCGCGGGCAGCGGCAGCAGCTTCGTGAACGACCTGGCGATCGCCACCGGCGCCGACGTGGCGGCCTCGAACGACTTGACCGGCAATACGGCGCTGGGCGGCGACTGGAACCTCGAAGTCACCAGCGGCGCCATCGAGACTGCCGGCATCGGCAATGGCGGGCTGGCGTCGGCCTTCGAGGGCACGCTGGCGCTGCCGTCGAGCTTCACCATCGATTTTGAAACGCTCGGCAATTTCACGGGCGACTGGTCGCACGATCTGTATTACAAATTGCCGCAAGATCCGAGTTACGAACTGCACGTTACGGGAACTTATTGGGCACAGATCGATACATCGCCAATGGGCGACACACATATCGTCAATTCCTATGGCTACGGCGGGAATACCGAGGTGTCGTTCACGGGTGGCCAACTATTCAACCTGTCATCGCTGAGGTTATTTGGCACGGGTAATAACTCGTTGAAGTTCGAAGCGGTGGGCAATGACAACAACGTCATTACCTCACGTACCTGGAACTACAACACTGATGGGCTGATCCTCAATTTCAACGGTTTCACCGACGTCAAGGTATTGCGAGTGACGTCGAACGACGGCAGTCCCTTCACGTTCTTCATGTTCGACGACATGGCGATCAACAACGTCCATCCTTTCGTCGCCGCCGACACCACCCCGCCCGCCGTGCCGCCGGCGCCGGCATTTGCCATCGACAACGACACCGGCAGCAGCGCAAGCGACGGCATCACCAAGCTGTCGAGTCCGACCTTCAAGGGCACGGCCGAAGCCGGCTCCACGGTCCAGCTGTACGACACCGACAAGGTCACGGTGCTCGGCTCGGTCACGGCCGACGGCGCCGGCAACTGGTCGATCACGCCGACCAACCCGATGGGCAGCGGTTCGCACGCGCTCAGCGTCACCGCCACCGACGCGGCCAACAACACCAGCGGCTTCTCCGCCACCCTGGCCGTCACGATCGACACCACGGCGCCGGCCAAGCCCGGCACGCCGGCGCTGGATGCCGGCAGCAACAGCGGCCTGCCCGGCGACGGCATCACGAACGACGCTACCCCCACCGTCAGCGGCACCGCAGACGCCGGCGCCACGGTCAAGCTGTATGACAGCAACGGCACCACCGAACTCGGTTCCATCGTGGCCGACAACAGCGGCCACTGGTCGATCACGGCCACGACCCTGTCGCCCGGCGCGCACACCCTGACGGTCAAGGCGACTGACACGGCGGGCAACACGAGCGTCGCGTCGGATGCGCTCAACCTCACCATCGACACCACCGCCCCGGCGGCGCCGTCGCAGCCCGACCTGAAGGCGGCCTCGGACAGCGGCGTGTCCGACAGCGACGACATCACCGGCAGCACCATGCCGACCTTCACCGGCACCGCGGAGAGCGGCGCGACCGTCAGGCTGTACGACGGCGCCACCGAGATCGGCTCGGCGGTCGCCACCGGCGGCGCCTGGACCATCACCAGCACGACCCTGGGCGCGGGCAGCCACATCGTCAGCGCCGTCGCCAGCGATGCCGCCGGCAACGTGGGCACGCCGTCCACGGGCCTGACGGTGCAGGTCATCACCGATGCGCCGGCCACCACCGTGGCCGGCATCGCCATCTCGAACGACAGCGGCGTGCCTGCCGACTACCTTACCAATGCCGCATCCCAGACCGTCTCCGGCACGCTGAGCGCGGTCCTGGCGGCGGGCGAGCGGGTCCAGGTGTCGGCCGACGGCGGCGCGAACTGGATCACCGCCAGCGCCAGCGTCGGGGACGACCACTGGTCGGCAAGTCTCACCCTGCTGGACGGCGCCCACGACCTGCAGGCGCGCGTGGTCAACGCGGTCGACAACGGCGGCCCGGCCGCTGTCCAGTCCTACACCCTCGACACGGCCGCGCCGGCCCTGACGATCACGAGCGATGCCAGCCAGCTGAAGATCGGCCAGAGCGCGACCATCACTTTCACCTTCAGCGAGGATCCGGGCGCAAGCTTCAGCGCCGCCGATGTCAGCGTCAGCGGCGGCACGCTCGGTCCGATCGCCGGCAGCGGCCTGACCCGCAGCGCGACCTTCACCCCGTCGGCCGATACCGACGGCGGCGTGGCTGCCATTACCGTGGCCGGCGCTTCCTATGCCGACAAGGCAGGCAACGCAGGCACGGCCGGCCTGGCGCCGTCGCTGCACTTCGACACCCTGGCGCCGGCGGCGCCGCCGGCCCCCGTGCTCGATGCCGGCAGCGACAAGGGCTTCTCCAGCAGCGACGCGCTGACCAACGACACCACGCCCACCTTCACCGGCACGGCGGAGAACGGCGCGACGGTCAGGCTGTACGACGGCGCCACCGAGATCGGCTCGGCGGTCGCCACCGGCGGCGCCTGGACCATTACCGGCAACACGCTGGCGGCGGGCACCCATGCGATCACCGCCACGGCCACCGACGCCGCCGGCAATACCGGCGCCGCAAGCGCGGCCGCCACGCTCACGATCGACAGCACCGCGCCGACGCTGGCCATCACCAGCGACGTGCAGCAGCTGAAAGCCGGCGAAAGCGCAAACATCACCTTCACCTTCAGCGAAGATCCGGGCGCCAGCTTCGGCGCGGCCGACGTCACGGTCAGCGGCGGCAGCCTGGGCGCGATCTCGGGCAGCGGCCTGACGCGCAGCGCGATCTTCACCCCGGCCGCCGGCATTGACAATGGGACCGCCGGCATCAGTGTCGCCGGCGGCAGCTACACCGATGCGGCCGGCAACGCAGGCGCGACCGGTTCGTCGCCGTCGCTGCACTTCGACACCAGCGCGCCGGCGGCGCCGTCGGCGCCGGACCTGGATGCGGGCAGCGACACCGGCAGCCTGGCCAGCGACGACATCACGGCCGACACCACGCCGACCTTCAGCGGCACCGCGGAAGCCGGCGCCACCGTGACCCTGTACGAGGGCGCGACGGTGCTGGGCAGCGCGGTCGCGCACAACGGCAGCTGGAGCATCACCAGCAGCCAGCTGGGCGAGGGCAGCCACACGATCAGCGCCCAGGCCACGGACGCGGCCGGGAACGCCGGCGCGATGTCGTCCGGCTTGACCGTGGGGATCGACACCAGCGCGCCGGCGACCACGATCGGCAACCTCGCGTTCTCGAACGACGGCGGCGCTTCCGGCGCCGACTTCATCACCAGCGTGGCGGCGCAGACCGTCAGCGGCTCGCTGAGCGCCGCGCTGGCGGCCGGCGAACGCGTCGAGGTCTCCTTCGATGGCGGCGCAAACTGGACCACCGCCCAGGTCAACGGCACCAGCTGGTCGCTCCCGGCGACGCTGGCGGCCGGCGCCCACACGCTGCAGGCGCGCGTGGCGGATGCGGTCGACAACACCGGCCCAGTGGCCAGCCAGGACTACGTGCTCGACACCGCCGCACCAGCGCTGGCGATCACCGGCAGCGCCAGCCAGCTGAAGATCGGCGAGCAGGCGACCATCACCTTCACCTTCAGCGAAGACCCGGGCGCCAGCTTCACGCTGGACGACGTCACGGTCAGCGGCGGCACGCTGGACGCGTTGTCCGGCAGCGGCCTGGTACGCACCGCCACCTTTACCCCGACCGCCGGCCTCGATGGCGGTGTGGCCGCCATCGGCGTGGCTGCGGGACTGTACATCGACGCGGCCGGCAACGGCGGCGGCACCGGCACGACGCCGGTGCTGCGCTTCGACACGCTGGCGCCGGGCGCTCCGGCCGCACCGGCGCTGGAAGGCGCCAGCGACAGCGGCGTCGCCGGCGACGGCATCACCGGCGACGCCACGCCCACCGTGCACGGCAGCGCCGAGGCGCTCGCCGCCGTGACCCTGTACGACAGCGACGGCAGCACCGTGCTGGGCACGGCAACAGCCAACGCCCAGGGCGCCTGGACCATCACCAGCGCCACGCTGGCCGACGGCAGCCATGCCCTGCGCGCCGTGCAGAGCGATGCCGCGGGCAACGCATCGGCACTGGGCGCCGCGCTGAATCTCACGATCGATACCGGCGCGGCTGCGCTGGCGGCGCCGGTACTGCTGGCCGCCAGCGACAGCGGCGCGGCAGGCGACGGCATCACCAAAGTGAGCACGCCGACCGTGAAGGGCAGCGCCGAAGCGCTCGCCCAGGTGACCCTGTACGACACTGATGGCCAGACCGTCCTCGGCGCTACGCAGGCCGGCGCCGACGGCAGCTGGAGCATCGCTTCGTCGGCGCTTGCCGATGGCGTGCATGCGCTGAGCGCGAAGCAGGTGGATGCCGCCGGCAACGTCTCCAGCGCCGGATCGGCCCTGTCGCTGACGATCGACACCGTCGCGCCGGCTGCGCCCGGCGTTCCCCGGCTGTCGGCGACGACCGATACCGGGCGAATCGGCGACGGCATCACCTTTGCCATTCCGCTGATGGAAGGCAGCGCGCAGGCGGATGCCCTGGTCACGGTGTACGACGGCCAGAACGCGGTAGGCAGCACCAGGGCGGACGCCCAGGGGCACTGGAGCCTCGAAGTGCGCGGCCTGCAGCTCGGCGCGCATGCGATCAATGCAACCCAGACCGACGCGGCCGGCAACGTGTCCGCCGCGAGCGCCAACTTCGCCTTGACGCTCCGCCCGGGCGCCGTGCAGATAGACGGGGTCGGCGTGACGACCGCGCCGACCGTGTTGCCGGGCGGCGCATCGGGCAGCCAGATCCAGGTCCCGGTCGTCAGCGCCGGTCGCGTCGATACGAGCGGCCAGGTCAGCACCGCCGACATCCCGCTGGTTACGTCCGGCAGCGGCAACCTGCTGGTAGCCCAGGTGGCCGAAGGCTACGGCCTGACCGCGACCGGCGGCGCCAACGCGGCCGTCGGCAGTGCAGCCACCTCGCTGAGCGCGGCAATCCAGGCGGCGACCCAGGCCAACAGCGCAAGCGACCAGGTCCACCTGACCGCCAATGCCTCGAACTTCCTGTCGAAGCTGGCCACCGGCGACTCGCTGCTGGTCCAGACCATCGAGCCGGTCAGCAGCACCGCGCCGGACGGCATGCTGACCCTCACCGGCAGCAGTGACAGCCAGCAGCACACCGCGCTGGTGATCCAGACCGCCGGCCTGGCGCAGGGCAGCACGATCGCGCTGCAGAACGTCGACTTTGCCGCGATCGTCGGCACGGCGAACGTGGTCGCGCAGGGCGGCGCGACGGTACTGAGCGGCGATGCCGCCAGCCAGCACTTCACGGTGGCTGCCAGCGGCGGCGCGCAAGTGTTCGCCGGCGGCGGCAGCGACACCATGAGCTTCGGCCTGCCCGCCTCCGTGAGCGCGAACGGCGTGGCGCGCGCCCAGTCCGCGTCGCCGGTGCAGGCCACGACGGTACTGCATGGCGGGACCGGGGACGACACCGCCGTGTTCAATGGCGCCCGCGCCGACTTCGACGTCGAGGCCCATAACGGCTATCTGGTCGTGAACAGCAAGGCCGCACCCGGCGCCAAGGCCATCGTGGTCAATGCCGAGCAGCTCCAGTTCAGCGACGCCACGATCCACGTCGACAACGGCGCAAGCATGTCGACGCTGGCGGCCCTGTACGAGGTGGCCCTGGGCCGCCAGGCCGACGTCTACGGCATCGAGTTCTGGGCCGACGTGGCCGACAGGGGCGTGAGCCTGGGCGAGATCGCCATCGGCATGATCGGATCGGCCGAGCGCACGGCCACCCACGACGGCTTCAACGGCAATGTCGAGCATGACATCGGCCTGTTGTATGCCGGCCTGTTCGACCGTAGCCCCGATGCCGAAGGTCTGGCGTACTGGTCGGCCGTGGCGCGCAATGGCGCTTCGCTGGACAAGATCGCCGACGGCATGATGCATTCGGCCGAGCTGGTCGGCCATCACGTCGCGCCGCTCGACTGGAATTTCATCCTGTAAAAGCGGTCGCGCCGCACTGCGATGCCAGGGCGTTCTTCGGAACGCCCTTTTATTTCCGGCATAGTGACAGGATTATTTGTGAATTCGAGTCACAAATAAATTTCACACCCGTCGAATCGGAGCAACAAGATCGACGGTTTTTCGGTCGTATTGACCGATGTCAATTAAATATTCCGACAAGATATTGATCAGGAATTACTTTTAATTCATCATCGATGGATACCAATTAGTTCGCCTGTAGCGGACGAGAGACGTGTCCGACATGATGTCCAGTTCCCCGGCCCCGGGCCGCTGCTTCCATTTCATTACCGGCCTGCCGCGCTCCGGTTCCACCCTATTGTCCGGCATCCTGCTGCAGAATCCGCGCTTCCACGCCGGCATGACCAGCCCGGTCGGCAGCCTGTGCACGGCCGTGCTGGGCCAGGTCAGCGCCGGCAGCGAGTTCGGCGCCGTGGTCGGCCGCGACAAGCGCAAGGCCCTGCTGCGCGGCCTGTTCGATGCCTACTACGCCGACGTCGGCCGTGAAGTCGTGTTCGACACCAACCGCGCCTGGTCCGCCAAAATGCCGCTGGTACATGACCTGTTCCCGGAGGCGAAGGTGATCGCCTGCGTGCGCAACGTGGCCTGGATCATGGACAGCTTCGAGCGCATGTACCGCGCCAATCCCTACGAAGCCACGCGCCTGTTCGGCGCCGCAGGCGCGCGGGGCACCGTCTACAGCCGCCTCGAGGGCCTGGCCCAGCATGAACAGACCGTCGGCTACGCCTGGTCGGCCCTGCGCGAAGCCTTCTACGGCGAGCACGCCTCCTCGCTGCTGGTGGTGGACTACGGGTTGCTGACCCGCGCCCCGGCCAAGGTGCTGCCGCTGGTCTACGACTTCCTCGGCGAGCCGCACTTCGAGCACGACTTCGAGAACGTCGAGTACGACGCCGAGGAATTCGACCAGCAGCTCGGCGCGCCCGGCCTGCACCGGGTGAAACGGCAGGTGCGGTTCACGCCGCGTCCGACCGTCATCCCGCCCGATTTGTTCGAGAAATTCAATCAGATGTCCTTCTGGAATGACAAGGCCGGCAGCGCCGCCAATGTCATCGCGCCTGCACAACAAGGAAAACAAGCATGATGTCTTCTGCCTTCGACCCCGCCAGCGACAATCTCGTCATTGCGACGCGCAAGGAGATTGTTTTCATCGAGGATAACGTTGCCGATATCGATATCCTGATCAGGGGGATCGGCAGCGGCAAGGAGATCGTGATCCTGGACTCGAGCCGCGATGGCCTGCACCAGATCGCCGAGGTAATGGCCGGGCGCAGCGGCATCGATGCCGTCCACATCGTGTCGCACGGCAGCGCGGGGGTAATGAGCCTTGGTACGCTGATGCTCGACGCCGGAAGCCTCGATGCCTACAAGGATGATCTGCAGGCGATAGGCCACAGCATGAGCGCAGACGGCGACATCCTGCTGTATGGCTGCGATATCGGCGCGGGGAACAGCGCCAGCTTCGTGCAGCAGATGGCGATCGCGACCGGGGCGGACGTGGCGGCGTCGAACGACGCAACTGGTGCGGCCTCGCTGGGCGGCGACTGGGAGCTGGAAGTGGTCAGCGGACAGGTCGAGACAGCGGTAGTGGTCGATGCCCAGATAGCGGCCCTGTATCGGAATGTGCTGAACATCAATCCAGGGAAGATCGAATTCGGCGCAGACGGGACCTTCACCAGCGGTAAAGATCCAGACGACATGGTTAGCAGGGATACTGACGTCATTTTCCGCGTCAACAATAATTCCTCCTACGCGCTTCACATTGACGGGCAGGACACCGCTGTGAGCGCCTACGACAGCTATGTCGGCAGCGTCTTCGCGGCGGCAAGGGCCCCTGAAAGCGAAATCAAGATCTCGTTTGCCGCAGGCCAGGCATTCACACCCCAGCGTATCGGACTGTCCAACTGGTCGACCGCTCACACAAACCAGACCCTCGAGATCAGGGGTTTCGATTCCCACTACAACCAGGTCGGAACGACTGTCACCGTCAATTTGCTCACAACCGATTTCACCGCAACAGATATCGGCCTCGAAGCCCTCGGCGGGCAGATCGTCAAGATGCTGAAGATCACAGCGACGACGAATGGCAACATGATCGACTACCTGATGATCGACAGCCTCACCGTCGGCACAGCCATGCCATATCCGGCGATGGTGAGTTACGTCGACGCAGTACAAGGGAACGGCAGCTACAAAGCCGGGGCAACGATCGACATCCGGGTCAACTTCGACAACGTCGTCGACGTCACCGGCACGCCAAGGCTGCTGCTGGAAACCGGCGCGACGGACCGGTACGCTACTTATGTTAGCGGCACCGGATCGACCGCGCTGATCTTCAGGTACACGGTGCAAGCCGGTGACAAGGCGTCGGACCTTGATTACAAGGACACCGCCATCGACTTGAACGGCGGGACGATCAAAGCGTACTTGAGCACGAACAATGCCATCGTGACGCTGCCGACGCCCGGCAACAACGACGGTTCGCTGTCCTCGAACCGGAATATCGTCATCGACACCGATGCGCCTACGGTGGCGATTACGACCGATCACCCGGTGATGAAGGACGGCGATTCCGCGACGATCAGATTCAACTTCAGCGAAGACCCTGGTGCGAGCTTCACGCTCGCTGACGTCGACGTCAGCGGAGGCAGCGGCGGCGCCCTCAGCTCGCTGAGCGGGAGCGGTTTGGTGCGCACTGCGACCTTCATGGCCAACCCTGGCATGGACGGCAGCACCGTCTCCATTGCGGTCACTTCAGGCAAGTACGCGGACGCAGCCGGCAACGTCAACAGCGGTGCCAGCAGCGTGAGCTTTACCGTCGACAACGTCGTGCCAAACGCTCCCTCGGCGCCCGACCTCGCCGGTTCGGCCGACAGCGGCAGCTCGAACACCGACAATGTGACGAACAAGAACACAGGGCTGGTCTTTACCGGTACCGCCGAAGCCGGCGTCACCGCAGTCAAACTGTATGAAAGCGATGGCGTCACCGAGATCGCCAGCACCACCGTCATGACGGGCACGTCCTACACGGTGACGACCACCGGCACGCTGGCGAACGGCATGCACACGATCGAGGCCAAGGCCTTCGACGCCGCCGGCAATTTCAGCGGGTTAGTTACCGGACCGGATGTCGTGATCGACACCACGCCGCCGACCCTGTCCATTACCAGCAGCGCGTCCACGCTGAAGGCCGGCGAAACCGCCACCATCACCTTCACCTTCAGCGAAGACCCGGGCACGAGCTTTAGCTGGGACGGCAGCGCGGGCAGCATCGCCGTCAGCGGCGGCACCCTGTCGGCGATCAGCGGCAGCGGCACCACCCGCACGGCGACCTTCACGCCGAGCGCGGATACCGACGCAGGCAGCGCCAGCATCAGTGTTCTGACCGGCACCTACAAAGACTTGGCCGGCAACGACGGCGTCGCCAGCAACAACCTGGCGCTCAACTACGACACGCTGGCGCCGTCGAAACCATCCGTGCCCAGCCTTGCGATCAACGACGATTCGGGCGCATCGAACAGCGACTACGTCACCAACAAGAATCCCCTGACTTTCAGCGGCACCGCCGATAGCGGCGCGACGGTCAAGCTCTACGACGGCGCCACCGAGATCGCCAGCACGACGGCAAGTGGCGGCAATTACAGTTTCACGCTCGCGGGCCTGGCGGAAGGCAACCATACCTTTGCCGTGGTCGCCGTCGACGCCGCCGGCAATACCGGGCCGGTCTCCGACGCGCTGGCCGTGACGGTCGACCGCACGCCGCCCTCGACCACGATCGCGAGCGCCGCGATGTCCAACGACACCGGCAGCTCGGCCACCGACATGGTTGTCAGGGACGCGCAGCAGACCATTTCCGGCACGCTCAGCGCCAACCTGGCGGCGGGCGAGCGTGTCCTGGTTTCGCTCGATAACGGCGCGACCTGGACCCCGGCCAGCGCCAGCGCCGGCGCGAACACCTGGGAACTGGCGGGCGTGACGCTCGCCGGCAGCGGCACCCTGAAAATGAAGGTCGAGGACCTGGCCGGCAACGGCGGCACGGCGTATGCGCATGCCTATAGCCTCGACCAGTCCGCGCCCGCGGCATCGTCCATGCCCGACCTCGATGCGGGCAGCGACAGCGGCGCATCGAGCACGGACAATATCACCGGCGTGACCCTGCCGAGTTTCAGCGGCACCGCGGAAGTCGGCGCCAAGGTCGTGCTGTACGACGGCGGCATCGAGATCGGCAGCGACGTGGCGGCGGATGGCACCTGGCACATTACCACCAGCAGCACGCCCTTGACCCAGCGCGTCCACTACATCACGGCCGAAGTGATCGACCTCGCCGGCAACCATAGTGCCACGTCGCCTGTGCTGGAGCTGGATGTGCGCACCGCCGGGCCGGCGACGAGCGTCGCCGGCATGGCATTGTCCGTCGACTCCGGTACCGCAGGCGACTTCATCACTAATCAGGCAAGCCAGACCATCAGCGGCACGCTGAGCGCCAACCTGGGATCGGGCGAGCATGTGGAAGTGTCGCGCGACGGCGGCGCGACCTGGAATACCGCCACCGGCGCCACCGGCAGCAATGCCTGGTCGATTTCCACCACGCTCCTGAGCGGAGCGCACGACATCAAGGTGCGCGTGGTCGATGCGGTCGACAACGCGGGGCCGGTCCATACCCAGGCCTACACACTCGACAGCACGGCGCCGACCGTGTCCATCAGCAGCAACCTGGCCACGCTGAAGGCCGGCGACACCGCCACCATCACCTTCACCTTCAGCGAAGACCCCGGCTCGACTTTCAGTTGGGACGGCAGCGCCGGCGACGTTACGGTCAGCGGCGGTACGCTGTCGGCGATCAGCGGCAGCGGCCTGACCCGCACTGCGACCTTCACGCCGGCCGCGAATACCAACGCCGGCACGGCCAGCATCGGCATCAGTGCCGGCAGCTACCAGGACACCGCCGGCAACAATGGCCTGGCCGGCAGCTCGCCGTCGATCACCTTCGATACGCTGGCGCCGGCGGCATCGTCCGCGCCCGATCTCGCCGCTGCCAGCGACAAGGGCACTTCCAGCACTGACAATCTTACCAACGCCACCAGCCTGGTATTCACGGGCACGGCGGAGGCCGGCGCGACCGTCAAGCTGTACGACAGCGACGGCAGCACCGAGATCGGCAGCGGCACCGCGACCGGCGGCAACTGGACCATCGCAACCTCGACGCTGGGCGCGGGCAGCCACAGCGTCACCGCCAAGGTGTTCGACGCCGCCGGCAACGTCAGCGCCGCATCGAGCGCCACCACGGTCACGATCGATACCGCGGCGCCGATGCTCGCCATCAGCAGCGACGCCGGCCAGCTGAAGATCGGCGAAACGGCCACCATCACCTTCACTTTCAGCGAAGATCCGGGCGCCACCTTTACATGGGACGGCACGGCAGGCGACGTGACGGTGAGCGGCGGCACCCTGTCTGCCATCAGTGGCACCGGCACGGTGCGCACCGCGACCTTTACCCCGAGCGCAAATACCAACGGCGGCTCCGCGAGCATCAGCGTGAGCGCGGGCTCCTATCGCGACGCCGCCGGCAACGACGGCGCTGCCGGTGCCACACCTTCGCTGCACTTCGATACCCTGGCCCCGGGCGCGCCCTCGACGCCGGACCTCGATGCCGCCAGCGACACCGGCAGCTCAGCTGCGGACAACTTTACCGCCGACACCACCCCGACCTTCAGCGGCACCGCGGAGAGCGGCGCCACCGTCACCCTGTACGACGGCGCCACCACGATCGGCAGCGTCGTGGCGGCAGGCGGCGCCTGGCAGATCACCAGCGACCGCGCCCTGGCCGCCGGCGCCCACAGCATCACCGCGCAAGCAGTGGACGCCGCCGGCAATGCGGGGGCGGCGTCTTCCGGACTGACTGTGCAGATCATTACCGGCGGACCTGCCACGGGCGTCAAGGACATGGCCTTGTCGCTGGATTCCGGTCCGGCCGGCGACTTCGTCACCAACACGGCGGCGCAGACCATCTCCGGCCATCTGGACGTCATGCTGGCTACCGGCGAGCGCGTGCAGGTTTCGCTCGACGGCGGGACCGTCTGGAACGATGCCGCGAGCAGCACCGGCAGCGACGCCTGGTCGATCGCCACGACGCTCGCGGCCGGCGCACACGACATCCGCGTGCGCGTGATCGACGCGGTCGACAACACCGGCCCGGTGCACATCCAGGCCTATACGCTCGACAGCGTCAAGCCGGCCGTGAGCATCACCAGCGACGTCGCGCAGCTGAAAGCCGGCCAGACTGCTGCCATCACCTTCACCTTCAGCGAAGATCCGGGGGCAAGCTTCGATGCCGGCGATATCGTTGTCAGCGGCGGCACGCTATCCGCCATCGCAGGCAACGGCCTAGTACGCACCGCCGTGTTCACCCCAAGTGCGGACACCAACGGCGGTGCTGCCAGCATCGCCATCAAGGCGGACAGCTACGAGGACGCGGCCGGTAACCTGGGCAGCGCCGGCGCGCCGCCCTCTCTGAGCTTCGATACGCTCGCGCCGGCGGCGCCGTCCACACCGGACCTGCACAAGAACAGCGACAGCGGCGTTTCCGACAGCGACGATCTGACCCACGATACGACGCTCGTCTTCACCGGCAGCGCCGAGAGCGGCGCCACGGTCAGGCTGTACGACAGCGACGGCAGCACCGAGATCGGTCATGCGACGGCAGCCGGCGGCATCTGGGCGATCACGACCTCGGCCCTGGCCGAGGGCAGCCATGCGATCACGGCCAAGACCTTTGACGCCGCCGGCAACGCCAGCGCCGCGTCCGGCGCCATCACGGTGACTGTCGATGCAAGCAGCCCGGCCGCCCTGGCCGCACCCGTGCTGGCTGCCGCAAGCGACAGCGGCGTCCCCGGCAACGCCATCACCAAAGCCGCCACGCCCACCTTCAGCGGCAGCGCCGAGGCCCTGGCCCAGGTCACGCTGTACGACGGCGCCACCGTCATCGGCAGCGTCCAGGCCGATGCGCAGGGCGCCTGGCAGATCACCGCCGCCACGCTGCCGGATGGCGTGCATGCGATCAGCGCGCGCCAGGTCGACCTTGCCGGCAACGCGTCCGGCGCCGGCGCGGTCTTCAGCCTGACTGTCGATACCGTGGCGCCGGCGGCGCCGGCAGCGCCGTCGCTGAAGGCCTCGAGCGACACCGGCAACATCGGCGACGGCCTGACCGAGAACACCATCCCCGTTATCGAAGGAACGGCGCTGGCCGACACGCTGGTCACGCTGTACGAGACCGTCGGCGGCAGCAAGGTCAAGCTCGGCGCCGCCATGGCCGACGGCAGCGGCAAGTGGAGCATCGCGACCACCGGGCTGTCCACCGGCGCCCACCTGCTGAGCGCCACGCAGACCGACGCCGCCGGCAACGAGTCCGCGGCCAGCGCGGGCTTCACGCTGCGCATCGCGGAGCCGCCGATGCCGATCGACCTGGTCGACGGCATGCCGGTCCAGGTCTTCCCGATCAGCCTGCCGGGCAATGTGCCGGGCACCGCGGTCTCGATCCCGGTCGTGGGCGCGGGCCGGACTGAAACCAGTGGCCAGCCCGGCGTGGCCGACATTCCCCTTGTCAAATCAGGCCAGGGTGCGCCCATCCTGCTGGCCCAGCTGCCGGCGGGCTACGGCCTGTCCGCCAGCGGCGCCAACCTGCCGGCGGCGAATGCCGGCGAACTCCTGATCGCCGCGATTAAGGCCGCCACGCCAAGCCATGCGCCTTCCGACCAGGGCCACCTGACCGGCAAGGGCCAGGGCTTCCTGGCCGGGCTGGGGTCAAGCGGCTCGCTGCTGGTGGAGACCGTCAAGCCGGTCAGCAGCGCGGCGCCGGAGGGCGTGCTGACCCTGAGCGGGCC
The DNA here is from genome assembly GCF_918697865.1 of Massilia sp. Bi118. Lineage (GTDB taxonomy): Bacteria > Pseudomonadota > Gammaproteobacteria > Burkholderiales > Burkholderiaceae_D > Telluria. The sequence continues at coordinate 135,312 of NZ_CAKKMV010000008.1, forward strand.
GGCCCCCGGCGCAGGGCAGAGCACGGCCCTGGTGATCGACACCGGCGGCCTGGCCGCGGGGGCGACGATCGCGCTGCAGCAGGTGAACTTTGCCGCCGTGATCGGCGCCGCCAACGTCACCGCAGGCAGCAACACGATCCTGAGCGGCGACGGCGCCAGCCAGCACTTCACGGTAGCGGCCGGCGGTACGGGCTCGGTGTTTGCCGGCGGCGGCAGCGATGTCCTCGGCATTGCCGCACCGGCCACCGCGGGACCGGCGCCGGCGGCCGGCGTCGCGCTGCTGCACGGCGGCGCGGCCAACGACGCCGCCACCTTCAGCGGTGCGCGCGCCGACTACAACATCGAGTTCCACAACGGCTATGTGATGGTCAGCACCAAGGCCGCGCCGGATGTGAAGGCGATGGTCGTCAATGTCGAGCAGCTGCAGTTCAGCGACGCCAGCATCGCGGTCCAGAACAATGCCGACATGGGCACGCTGGCCGGTATCTACCAAACGGTGCTGGGCCGCCAGGCCGACGTGATGGGCATCGAGTACTGGGCGAATGTCCACCAGGCCGGCGCCAGCTGGGGCGCGATTGCGCTCAGCATGATCGCTTCGAGCGAGCACGCGGCCAGCCACGAGGGCTTCAATGGCGTGGCGGCGCACGATCTCGCTTTGCTCTACGCGGCGATCTTCGATCGCGAGGCCGACGCCGGCGGCATGGCCTACTGGACCGAGGCGCTGGGCCGTGGCCTCACCCTCGAGCAGGTCGCGTCGAACTTCGTGGAATCGGCGGAAATGGTCGGCCACCAGCGTGCGGCGGCGGACTGGGACTTCATCGTCGGCTGACGGAAATGCGCGGGCGCCTTCTCAGGCGCCCGCGAGGCGCCGCGCTTCCAGCTGCGCGTAGAGCGGCGCCAGCATGGCCAGCAATTGCGGCAGGTGCGGCGGCGTGTCCTGCGCCGCGGCCGGGTCGCCGCTGAAGGCGCGGGCGCCCGCCTTTGCGTGGAAGCCTGCACGCGCCTGCAGTGCCTCGCGCTGCTGCGGCGTTGGCGCAAGCCCCAGTTCCGCCAGCAGTTCTTCCCACACCACCGACGGCAGCTGGCGGTAGTCCAGCAGGCGCAGCTGCCCGGCATGGGCCAGCGCTTCGCTGAAAATGTGGCGCAGCACGGCGGCGCAATAGCCTTCCAGGTCCCATGCTTCGATGCCGGCGCCGATGTCGGGCGGCAGCACCAGGTCGGGCACCATCTGCGGTCCGCGCTGGCGGCGGTGCGAGGCCAGGATCGCGGCCGGCTCGCGGTACAGGAACCAGAAAGGCGTGTCCGGAAACGCCGCGCGCAGCAGCGGCAGATGGCGGATGTGCCAGCAATCGAGCTTGACGATGTAATGGGTCTCGGAGGCAGCGCGGCGCTGGCCGAGGGCGCCCACGAGCCGGCGCAGCAGCGGTACGGCCTGCGCATGCGGCTGCCCGCCGTGGTGGTTGAAGAAGTCGTCGAGCACCGGCGGCTCGGAGTGCACCACGCATTGCGGCAGCGCCGCCAGCATCTGCGCCAGCAGCGTGGAGCCGCAGCGCGAACTGTGAAAGATGAACAGGCGCGGCGCGAGCGTCTCGCCAATGTCGGCGAGCCGTTCGTAGGGCGTATGGCTGATCCGCCGTTCTTCGCGTGGCTGGGCGCGCAGCGTGTCGCCGAAAAAGGGCTCGGTAAAGCGCGCGGGCAGGTGGCGCCAGCTGACGCTCTGCCCGTCGAGCGCGACCGGGAACCAGCCGCGCATCGAGGCCAGTCCGGCCGCATCCAGGGCCGGCGCGCGCAGCCAGCCGCTTTCCATCAGTGCCGAACCGCTGCGCGCCACGACCGGGTCCTTACCGTTCAGTTACGGGAAGGGTAGATGCCTTCCAGGCAGATGACGTAGTTGATGCCGAGCGAAGGCTGGGTCACGCCGACCTGGGTGCTGGCGGTGAACGGCACCGGGATCGCGCCAGTACCGCCGGCGTTCTCGCCGGTCGCGGTGTCGATCTGGCCGTTGAGCTTGGTGGTGACGCTGCTCGCGTTCAGGGCCACGTTCGGGGTGACGCCGCCGCCGACGTAGATGTTGGCCGAACCGGGGCCGCCGGCGCCGCCCGAACCCAGGGCCATGCCTTCGATCGGGGTGGCGGTGCCGACCGTCGTGGTGACGTTCAGGGTGGAAGTGGCGCCGAGCTGGCTGGCCGCGATGCTGACCGGGTGGGTGTGCTTCGGCAGGTGGGCGGCGTCGATGGTCACCGAGCCGCTGCCGTTGACGATCGCCGTGGTGTTTTCGGTGCCCCAGACCTGGCCCGGCACGACGGGGCTGAGACCGTTGCCCTGGCCGGCGCCGACCACCGTGCGCCCGCGCAGGTCCGGCAGGGCGAAGGTGGTCTGGCCGTTGCCGCCATAGGTGGTGCCGAGCAGCGAGAACAGGGCCGTGTTCTGCGCAATCGACAGGATCTGCCCATTGCACATGGCCCAGCCGCGCGGCGCAAAGTTGAAACCAACGGCCATGATCGTTCCAATGTATGCCTCCATGCCATCCCCCTTCGTTTTTAAGTTAAGGTTGTGAACCGGAAAGTCATCCTAGCACCGTAAATTACTTCTTGTCACCATCAAAAAGTACTTTTTCGAGACGGTCCGCCATGGCTGTTGCGGCGGGGAGAGCAGTGGCGCGCAGGCGGGCGATCACCTCGGCGGCGTTGGCGTCGGTGATGTTCGGGTCGCCGTATTTCGGCGCCGGCGCGGCCCGCCAGCCGCTGCGCGCGAACAGGGCCAGCAGCCAGGCGTTGGGGACGCAGTCGAGGACCAGGTGCACGCGTTCGCGCGCGCTGCCGTTGCGGACCGCGTGCAGGCAGTTGGCGTTCATGTACCAGGTGGCGCCGGCGCCGAAATGCACGTCTTCGCCGTCGAGCGTGAACACGACCGCCGGATCGGTGACGATGGGGATGTGCAGGCGCGCCAGCCCGTCTTCGAGCGAGCCGCCGCGGTCGCGGTGCGGCTTGATCTCGGCTCCCGCCGCCAGCGCCATCAGGCGCACCGCCTTCTTTTCGCAGTCAAAACTGTCGAGGACTTCCTGAAAATACGGGCAGCAGCCGAGCAGGCCGGTGTCGCTGAAGTCCGCGTCTTCGCGCGCGTCGATGTCGCCGGCGCCGCCGCTGGCCGAGCGCAGGGCAATGCTGGTCCAGCCGCCGCGGTAGGCGCGGTCGTTGTAGTGCGCCTGCCAGTGCGAGGCCAGGGCGGTATCGAGATCCGCCTGCAGGCGTGCAAGCTCGAACACGGGCGGCAGGCGCAGCCAGCGGGTGGCTTCGCTCATGGCGCCGGCCAGACCATCTGGTGTTGCAGCTCGTTGCCGCCGGTGATGACGAAGCCGGCGCGCTGGTACAGGCGCAGCGCGGGCGCGTTGCTGCGCAGGACCGCCAGGCCGATGCTGGCGCCGTGCGCGCGGGCGCGCGCCTGCAAAGCGGCCAGCAGCGCGGCGCCGAGGCCGCGGCCGCGCAGTGCCGGCAGCAGCGCCAGTTCGACCAGCCGCCAGTCGCTTCCCATGGTGTCCAGCACGGCCTTGCCGGCCGCGACGCCGTCCTGCTCCAGGATCATCACCTCGGCATGCGGCCAGGCGGCGCGGCGCCCGTCTTCGTGGATGCGCTGCTGCATGGCGATCAGCTGCCCGACCTGGGCGGGCGGCAGCGGCAGCAGGCGCAGGTCCTCGCGGGTGGAGGCGTACAAGGCCTGCAGGAAGGCGGCGTCGGCATCCAGCGCTGGCCGCAACAGCATGGAAGGCGGTAGCATAGTCACGTCGTCATTCGAGGAATAGTTCATGCAATTTTCTCTCGCACAGTTCGAAGCGCTGATCGGCGCCGGCTTCACCGTCCACACTTCGCACGGCCCCTTTGTCCTGACCCTGGCGCAGGCCGTGGAGCGCCCGCGCCGCGGCTTGCCGGACCATTTGCGCACGCCGCTGTCGCTGGTCTTCGACGGCCCCACCGAGGTCACGCTGGCACAGGACAACTACCTCCTTGCGCATCCGGCCATCGGCGAGCATCTGCTGAACATCGTGCCGGTGCTGGCCCAGGCCGGCGCGCCGCCCGGCCGCCCGCAGTACGAGATCCTGTTTTCCTGAAGCCGGCGCTCAGCGGATCGGCGCGTCCTTGCCGATATGCTTGTTCGCCACCGCGATGATACATTTTTACACTTCCTCCGGCGCCCGGATATGGTCGACCAGCCCGATGGTCTCGCGCGGCGGCGCGGGCGTCAGCAGGCTGACCACGGCCAGCACGGCCAGGCCCGCCGGCACCCCGAACACCCCGGCCGAGATCGGCGCGATATGGAACCAGGCGCTGTCCGCGTTCCCGCCCAGGATCGGGTTCGTGTGCAGCATGTAGTAGACGCACACCAAGAAGCCGGCCAGCATGCCGGCGATCGCGCCCTCCTGGTTGGCGCGCTTCCAGAACACGCCCGCCACCAGCGCCGGAAATAAGGTTGAACCCGCTAGCGAGAAGGCGGCGCCGACCAGCGACAGGATGTCGGCCGGCTTCTGCGAGGCCACGTAGGCGGCAATGAAGGCCACCGCCAGCAGCAGGAGTTTCGAGATCGTGACCCGCTTCTGGGTCGAGGCGCCCGGGTCGACCATCTTGAAGTAGATGTCGTGCGAGAGCGCGTTCGAGATCGCCAGCAGCAGGCCGTCGGCGGTGGACAGCGCCGCCGCCAGGCCGCCGGCCGCCACCAGGCCCGAGATCACGTAGGGCAGGCCGCCGATCTCCGGCGTGGCCAGGGTCAGCACGTCGCCGTCGATCGCGATCTCGGCCAGCTGCACGATGCCGTCGCCATTGATGTCGGCGATGCTGATCAGGGGATTCGCCTTGTCGACGTTGGCCCAGTAGGAGACCCAGGTCGGCAGCTTGGCAAAGTCGCTGCCGACCAGCGCGGTGTAGATGTCGTACTTGGCCAGCACGGCCAATGCCGGCATGGTCAGATAGATCAGCAGGATGAAGAACAGGGTCCAGAACACCGACACCCGCGTCTCGTGCACCGAGGGCGTGGTGTAGGCGCGCATCAGGATGTGGGGCAGGGCGGCGGTGCCGAACATCAGGCAGAACACCAGCGCCAGGAAGTTGTTGCGGCGCTGGCTTGACTCCTCGCTGGTCTTGCCGGGGAAGGGCTCGGCGTGCGGCTCGGGCGGCTGGGCGCGCGCGAGGTTGGCCGCGCGCTGTTCAACCCAGATGCGCGCGGCTTCGTCGGCGGTGCGCGGATAGGCGATCAGCTCGCGCTCGGCGTTGCGCACCTCGCCCAGCGAGGCATTGCGGGCGCGCGCCTTGTCGAGACGGCGCTGGACTTCGATGCGGCCGGCTTCCCAGGATTGCGGCAGCGTGGCCAGCTTCGTTGCGTATTCGTCGGCCCTGGCCTGGAAGCGCGCACGCACTTCCAGTTCGCGCGGATCCTGCGCCAGCTGGGCTTCGCGCTTGGCCAGCTTGGGCAGCACCGAGCCGTAGGCCACCTGCGGCACCGGATTGCCGGCAAACTTCATGGACAGCCACACGGTCGGAATCGAAAAGGCGACCAGGATGATGATGTATTGCGCCACCTGGGTCCAGGTAATCGCGCGCATTCCGCCCAGGAAGGAGCAAACGAGGATGGAAGCCAGACCGAGGAAGATCCCGACCGAGAAATCGACGCCGGTGAAGCGCGAGGCGATCAGGCCGACCGCGTAGATCTGCGCCACCACGTAGGTGAAGGAGACCACGATGGTGGCGCTCACCGCCAGCGCCCGCACCACGTTGCCGCCGCCGGCGCCACCCCCGCTGCCGCCGTAGCGCGCCGCCAGGAAGTCCGGCACCGTGTACTGCGCGAACTTGCGCAAATAGGGCGCGATCAGGAGCGCCACCAGGCAGTAGCCGCCGGTCCAGCCCATCACATAGGCCAGCGCGTCGAAGCCGTGCAGATACAGTGTGCCGGCCAGGCTGATGAAGCTGGCCGCCGAGATCCAGTCGGCCGCCGTCGCCATGCCGTTGAACAGGGCCGGCACCCGCCGCCCCGCCACGTAGTATTCGGACACGTTCGAGGTGCGCGCCACCACGCCGATGATCGCGTACAGCACGATGGTGGCGAACATGTACAGGTGGCCGATCCACTGGCGCGGCATGCCCTCGTTTTCGAGGATGGTGAGCGCCACCAGGAACAGGGCCAGGCAGGCCGTGAACCACAGGTAGTAGCGCGACAGGCGGCGGAAGTAGCTGCGGTTCTTGCTCTTGTTCGTGTTCACGCGCCGTCCCTCAGCATGCGCACGAATTCGCGGTCGAGCATCCGCATGCGCCAGGCGTAGACGCCGAGGATGGCCAGGTAGATCAGCGAGGCGCCCTGGGCCGCCAGGTAGAAGGACAGCTGCCAGCCGAACACCGACAAATGGGCCAGGTCGCGCGCGAAGAACACGGTGCCGAAGCCGGTCGCCAGCCATAGCGCGAGCAGGACCAGAACCAGGCGGCGCGTGCGCTGCCAGTGCCTGGCGCGGGCGGCGAGGATGCGTTCGCGCGGCGGCGAGGGAGGTGTGGAGGCGCTGTCAGTCGGCATCGGTATCAGGTGGTGCGGGCGGTGGCGGGAAGGTCAGGCGGAACAGGCTGCCCGGGTATTTTTTCTGGATGCTGCGCGGGTTGTTGAAGATCTCGATCTCGGCGCCGTGCTGCTGCGCGATTTCGCGCACGATCGCCAGCCCGAGGCCGGAGCCGGAGGCGCTGGAGCCGAGGATGCGGTAGAAGCGCTCGAACACGCGCGGACGCTCGCCCGGTGCAATGCCGGGGCCGGTGTCCTCGACCTCGAGCAGGGCCAGCTCGCCATCGCTGCGCACGCGCACGGTGACGCTGCCGCCCGCCGGCGTATAGCGCAGCGCGTTGTCGATCAGGTTCGACAGCAGCTCGCGCAGCATCATGCTGCTGCCAGCGATTTCCACCGCGCCGTCCGGGTCTTCGTAGCCGAGATCGATCTCGTGGACGAAGGACGCCGTCACCCAGTCCTGCACCACGCTGCGCGCGAGCGCCGCCAGGTCGAGCGGCTCCAGCGCCAGGCCGGCATGCGGCTGGTTCTCGGCGCGCGCCAGCGCCAATAACTGGTTCACCAGGCGCGTCGCCGATTCCGAACTCTTCGCCAGCTGCTCCAGCGAGCGGTGGATCTCGTCCGGATCGACCTGGCGCAGCGCCAGTTCCGACTGCATGCGCATGCCGGCCAGCGGGGTCTTCATCTGGTGCGCGGCGTCGGCAATAAAACGCTTCTGGGCGTCGATGGTGTGCGCCAGGCGCGCCAGCATGTCGTTCAGCGACCCCACCAGCGGTGAGATCTCTTCCGGCACCTGGCGCGAATCGATCGGCGACAGATCGTCCGGCGGCCGCGCGCGGATCCGCTCCTGCAGCTGGGCCAGCGGCGACAGTCCCCGCGACAGCGCGAACCACACCAGGGCCAGGATCACGGGCAGGATGATGAACTGGGGCAGGATCACGCCCTTGATGATCTCGTTGGCCAGCTGGGCGCGCTTTTCCAGCGTTTCCGCCACCTGCACCAGGGCCAGGCGCGGTTCAGGGCTGGCCGGGCCCGCCTCGGCCAGCGGCTGCAGCTTGACCCAGGCATAGGCGACCCGCACCGGCGTGCCGTGCAGGCTCTCGTTACGGAAGTGGACGCGGCCGCTGCGCTCGGCGTCCTCGAGCGGCGGCAGAGGCAGTTCGCGGTCGCCGTCGATGGCTTCGTTGCGCGGTCCGGTGATCTGGAAGTAGACGCTGTCGACGTCGTCGGCGCGCAGGATGTCGCGCGCGCTGCCGGGCAGGCGCGCCACCACCTTGCCGTTCACTTCCTTGACCTGCTGGGCCAGCACCGTGACGCTGTCTTCCAGCGCATGGTCGAAGGGTTGGTTGGCGATCGATTTCGCCACCAGGTAAGTAATGGCGATGCTCATCGGCCACAGCAGCAGCAGCGGAGCCAGCATCCAGTCGAGGATCTCGCCGAACAGCGAGTGCTGGATGCTTTCTTCGGCCTCGGGAGGCGGCGGCACATAGACGGGCTCGAGCGCGGGCTCGAGCGCCGTGTCGTAGCCGGCGACGGGCTCGGGTGCGCGGCGCCGCTTCAGGGATTTCACTGGGCGGTCTTGCGCGCGCCGTCGGAATAGCGCTCGAGGCAGTAGCCCAGGCCGCGCACGGTGGCGATGCGGATGCCGCCGGTTTCGATCTTCTTGCGCAGGCGGTGCACGTAGACCTCGATGGCGTTGTTCGACACTTCCTCGCCCCATTCGCACAGGTGATCGACCAGCTGTTCCTTGGACACCAGGCGCCCGGTGCGCGCCAGCAGGATCTCGAGCAGGCCGAGTTCGCGCGCCGACAGGTCCAGCATCTGGTCGTCGATGTAGGCGCTGCGGCCGACCTGGTCGTAGGCCAGCGGGCCGTGGCGGATCACGGTCGAGCCGCCGCCCTGGCCGCGCCGGGTGAGGGCGCGCACCCGCGCTTCCAGTTCCGACAGAGCGAAGGGCTTGGCCATGTAGTCGTCGGCGCCGGCGTCGAGGCCGCCCACGCGCTGCTCGATCGAGTCGGCGGCCGTCAGGATCAGCACCGGCAGCAGGGAACCGCGCGCGCGCAGGCGGCGCAGCACGTCGAGCCCGGACAGCTTCGGCAGGCCGAGGTCGAGGATCAGGAGGTCGAACTCCTGGGTCGAGAGTGCGGTGTCGGCATCCTGGCCGTTCTTGACGCAATCGATGGCATAGCCGGACTGGCGCAGGGAGCGCGTCAGGCCATCGGCGAGTACGCTATCATCCTCGGCTAGTAAAATACGCATGGTGTCCCCTCGGTTGCTCGTTAGACTTTATGTACTTGCATATTGTGTGTGATCTTTCGCAACGTGTCGATTGCCTCAAACATCGGTAAATATCGCTTGCCAAAACCACTGGGATTTTATACAGTACTTCCTATTGAAATCGCGCGAGCGGCCCTTATCTTGGTTCACTCTAGGACAGAAAGAAAGTTATGGACGACAAAAAATCCGCAGTAAACGCAGCAGAGAAGGGCAAGGCGCTGGCAGCAGCCCTCGCGCAGATCGAAAAGCAATTCGGCAAGGGCTCGGTCATGCGCATGGATGCCAATGCGCCGGTCGAGGAAGTGCAGACCGTGTCCACCGGCTCGCTGGGCCTGGACATCGCCCTGGGCGTCGGCGGCCTGCCGCGCGGCCGTATCGTCGAGATCTACGGTCCGGAATCCTCGGGTAAAACCACGCTGACCCTGCAAACCATCGCCCAGATGCAAAAGCTGGGCGGCACCTGCGCCTTCATCGACGCCGAGCACGCGCTGGACGTCACCTATGCGCAGAAGCTGGGCATCAAGCTGGACGAGCTGCTGATCTCGCAGCCGGACACCGGCGAGCAGGCCCTCGAAATCACCGACGCGCTGGTGCGCTCGGGCAGCGTGGACCTGGTGGTCATCGACTCGGTGGCGGCACTGACCCCGCGCGCCGAGATCGAAGGCGACATGGGCGACTCCCTGCCGGGCCTGCAAGCCCGCCTGATGTCGCAGGCCCTGCGCAAGCTGACCGGCTCGATCAACCGTACGAACACCCTGGTGATCTTCATTAACCAGATCCGTATGAAGATCGGCGTCATGTTCGGCAGCCCGGAAACCACCACCGGCGGTAACGCGCTGAAGTTCTACGCCTCCGTGCGCATGGACATCCGCCGTACCGGTTCGATCAAGTCCGGCGACGAGGTGATCGGTAACGAAACCAAGGTCAAGGTCGTTAAGAACAAGATCGCGCCGCCGTTCAAGGAAGCCCACTTCGACATCCTGTATGGCGAAGGCACTTCCCGCGAAGGCGAGATCATCGACCTGGGCGTGGACAACAAGATCGTCGAGAAGGCGGGCTCGTGGTACAGCTACGGCGGCGAGCGTATCGGTCAGGGCAAGGACAATGCACGTCAGTTCCTGAAAGATCGCCCGGCCCTGGCGCGCGAGATCGAAAACAAGGTCCGTGCCGCCCTGGGCGTGCGTGAACTGGCGCCGGTGGCTGCCGGTGAAGCGCCGGTCGCAGCGGCAGCCAGCGAAGAGTAATCTGCCATGCTGGCGCTCCGGTGAGGCAAGTACTGAGCTTGAAAGCTCGCGCATTGAAATACCTTTCGATGCGCGAGCACAGCCGGCTCGAGCTGGGGCGCAAGCTGTCTCGCTATGCCGAGGAGGGTGACGATGTCGAAGCCCTCCTCGATTTCCTTGAAAAGAACAACTGGCTGTCGCAGGAACGCTTCGCCGAATCCCTGGTGCACCGCCGTGCCGGACGCTACGGCAACAGCCGCGTGCTGGCCGAACTCCAGCAGCATGGGGTGAAGGGCGAGGATCTCGACGAGCTCAAGTCCGGCCTGAAAGAAACCGAAGTTGCCCGCGCCCGCGAAGTATGGCGCCGCAAGTTCGACCGGGTCCCGCAGGACGCCGAAGAACGTAGTAAACAAATGCGCTTCCTGATGGCGCGTGGTTTTTCGCAGGGCGCGATCCGCAGCGCCATGCAGGGACGGGACGACGAGGACGAGTCCTGACCGCTCAAAATGCTTCAACGCTGAGGCCCAAGCGCACAGCGCCATCTGCCGGTGTACCGCGAGGCACACCTCCTCAACGGCGGAATGACGCTGTGCGCTTGGAACGCAACAATTCTCTCCATCTTCCTTGTAAAACTGCCTACAGAAATGGCAGCCGGGTGCATCCGCCACCGCCCTGTGCTAAACTTTCATGGTTTAAGCAGCGCCGCAAGAGCGGTTGTTGCCGTAGAAGCTGCGGCAACGTGCATCAGGCACAACGGCTGCATACTTTTTTCGCCGCATTCCGGCATTGGTGTTTATGCCCCTGTCATCCCCCGCTCCGCGTAAGCTAAGGCACACGCGCGCCATTACCGTCGAAGCGTACGCGCGCGACGATGGGCTGTGGGACCTCGACGCCTGCATCCGCGACATCAAGACCCACGATATCGAACTGCCTTCCGGCCAGCGTCCGGGTGGGCTGCCCGTGCACGACCTCAAGCTGCGCATCACGATCGACCGCGACATGGTCATCGCGGACGCCGAAGCTTCGTCAGATGCCGTACCCTATCCCGGTTATTGCGACACCATTGCGCCCGCTTACAAGAAACTGATCGGCTTGTCGCTGATGAAACATTTCCGGCTGCACCTGAAGGACCGCCTGTCGGGCGTCCTCGGATGCACCCACTTGACCGAGCTGGCACAGGTCCTGCCCACCGCGGCAATCCAGGCCTTTGCCGACGACGCCATGGAAAATCGCGAGGCCGCGCAATCGGCCGAGCGTCCATATGAACTCGACCGCTGCCATGCGCTGCGCACCGACGGCCCCGCCGTCGCGAAGTACTACCCGCGCTGGGCCTTGAAGGTGGTATCGGGGTAGTATTTTTATTTATCCAACCGTATTCACATCAGTAAACGAAGAAGGGAAGCCAGCATGAAAATCCATGAGTATCAAGGCAAAGAGATCCTCCGAAAGTTCGGAGTGACCGTTCCGCGCGGCATTCCGTGCATGTCCGTGGACGAAGCCGTCAAGGCAGCTGAAGAGCTGGGCGGCCCGGTCTGGGTAGTCAAGGCGCAGATCCATGCTGGCGGCCGCGGCAAGGGCGGCGGCGTGAAAGTCGCCAAGTCGATCGACCAGGTGCGCGAGTACGCGAACCAGATCATGGGCATGCAGCTGATCACCCACCAGACCGGCCCGGAAGGCCAGAAAGTGAACCGCCTGCTGATCGAAGAAGGCGCGGACATCAAGCAGGAACTGTACGTCTCGCTGGTCACCGACCGCGTGACCCAGAAGATCGTCATGATGGCCTCGTCGGAAGGCGGCATGGACATCGAAGAAGTCGCGCACAGCAACCCGGAAAAAATCCACAACGTCGTCATCGAGCCGTCGATCGGCCTGACCGACGCGCAGGCTGACGACGTCGCCCGCAAGATCGGCGTGCCGGAAGGCTCGATCGCCGCTGCCCGCGCCAACCTGCAAGGCCTGTACAAAGCCTACTGGGAAACCGACTGCTCGCTGGCCGAAATCAACCCGATGATCGTGACCGGCGACGGTAAAGTCATCGCCCTGGACGCCAAGTTCAACTTCGACCCGAACGCCCTGTTCCGCCACCCGGAAATCGTCGCCTACCGCGACCTGGACGAAGAAGATCCGGCTGAAGTCGAAGCATCGAAATTCGACCTGGCCTACATCTCCCTGGACGGCAACATCGGCTGCCTGGTGAACGGCGCCGGCCTGGCCATGGCCACCATGGACACCATCAAGCTGTTCGGCGGCGAGCCGGCCAACTTCCTGGACGTGGGCGGCGGCGCAACTGCCGAGAAGGTCACCGAAGCATTCAAGATCATGCTGAAGAACCCGGGCCTGAAAGCCATCCTGGTCAACATCTTCGGCGGCATCATGCGCTGCGACGTGATCGCCGAAGGCGTGATCACCGCATCCAAGGCCGTCTCGCTGAAGGTGCCGCTGGTCGTCCGCATGAAGGGCACCAACGAAGACCTGGGCAAGAAGATGCTGGCCGATTCGGGCCTGCCGATCATCGCCGCAGACACGATGGAAGACGCAGCGAAGTCGGTCGTCGCCGCAGCTGCTGGCCAAGCCTAATTCGCAAAGGAAATAACATGTCGATTCTGATTAACAAAGACACCAAAGTCATCACCCAAGGTATCACCGGCAAGACCGGCCAGTTCCACACCCGTATGTGCCGCGATTACGCGAATGGCCGTGAAGCCTTCGTCGCCGGTGTGAACCCGAAGAAAGCTGGCGAAGACTTCGAAGGGATCCCGATCTTCGCATCGGTCAAGGAAGCCAAGCAGAACACCGGCGCAACCGTGTCCGTGATCTACGTGCCGCCGGCAGGCGCCGCCGCCGCGATCTGGGAAGCCGTCGAAGCCGAACTCGACCTGGCAATCTGCATTACCGAAGGCATCCCGGTCCGTGACATGATGGAAGTCAAGGACCGCATGGCCAAGGCCGGTTCGAAGACCCTGCTGCTGGGCCCGAACTGCCCGGGTCTGATCACCCCGGACGAGATCAAGATCGGCATCATGCCGGGTCACATCCACAAGAAGGGCCGCATCGGCGTCGTCTCGCGCTCGGGCACCCTGACCTATGAAGCAGTCGGCCAGCTGACCGCACTGGGCCTGGGCCAGTCGTCGGCAGTCGGCATCGGCGGCGACCCGATCAACGGTCTGAAGCACATCGACGTGATGCGCATGTTCAACGACGATCCGGATACCGACGCTGTCATCATGATCGGCGAGATCGGCGGCCCGGACGAGGCGAACGCTGCTCACTGGATCAAGGACAACATGAAGAAGCCGGTCGTCGGCTTCATCGCTGGCGTCACCGCGCCTCCGGGCAAGCGCATGGGCCACGCCGGCGCGCTGATCTCGGGCGGCGCCGACACCGCGCAAGCCAAGCTGGAAATCATGGAAGCCTGCGGCATCAAGGTCACCAAGAACCCGTCGGAAATGGCTCGCCTGCTGAAGGCCATGCTGTAATCGACCAGTTCTAATAAGTAATGCAAACGGGGAGCTTCGGCTCCCCGTTTTTTTTTACCGGCATGGTGACATTTTTCGACAACAGGACAATTTTTGACATACCCGGCTGACAAAAATTGTCATACGGCAAGGGTAGTACTGACAAAAAATGGCGCTGGCACGGCATTTTGATATCTCGGTGCTAACGATTCTGCCTGGAAACGACCTGGCACGGCGGTTGCATATAGTAGAGGGCAGAAGCAAGCAGTAACCCGGACAAGCAGTGACCCTTAAACGTCGTACCAAAACTGGAGAAATACCATGAAAGCACCGAAAATGATGAAGAAAGCCGAAGCCGGCTTCACCCTGATCGAACTGATGATCGTTGTTGCCATCATCGGCATCCTGGCAGCTGTCGCTATCCCGGCTTACTCGAACTACACCATCAAGGCCAAGGTTGGCGCGGCTCTGAGCTCGGTATCGTCCCTGCAAACCGCAGTTGCTAACTGCATCCAGGAACAAGGCGGTAAAAAAGATGGCTGCACTACGACTACCGCTGCCACCCCGACCGGTATCCCGGTCTTTACCGCTACTAAAGAACTGCAAAGCGCATCGGTCGCCGACGGCGTGATCACCGCCAAGTTCGCTGCTAGCGGTATCGGTAAAAACGTCGACGATGGCGAGTTCTCCCTGACCGCGAACCCGAACGACACCACCGTCACCTGGACCATCGCAGCCGGCACCGGTCTGAGCAACGAGACCGCAGTGCAGACCCTGACCAAGAACAGCGTTGATGCTCCGTCCGGTTCGTAATCTGACCGCAGTACAAGAAAGCCGCCCTCGGGCGGCTTTTTTTATGAGGTAATCCATGTCCAGCTCCGCACATCCGGTTTCGCGCTTGTCTCTTCCCGCATTTTCGGACCGGCCCTGGTTCTCCCTGCTTTTCATCGCCGCCATGGCAGTGGCGTTCCTGTGGTGCTCCGGCCACGATGAGCAGCGCTGTGTCCAGATCGTGCTGCTGGCGATCCTCGCCGGCGCGGTCATTGCAGGGCGCGATGCGGCGCAAGCCATTAGCGGCATGCGTCCCGCCCGAATGTGCCTGGCAACTTTCTTCATGCTTGGCGCGATCTCGGCGTCGATGGCCTTCTCGCTGCGCCATGCGATCTACGAGTGGTCGATCCTGCTGCTCCTGCTGCTGGCCGCAGCGCTCCTCGCCGCCGAACTGGCCCGCACCGGCAAAGGCGGCCTGCAAACTGTCCTGGTCTGCATGGGAGTGGCCTGCCTGCTTTATTCCCTGCGCGTCGTGCTCATGTACGCCGCAGCACTCGCGAGCGGTGTGCGGATCGACATGCATGCGCTGGCCGTCGGCTTCAGCAATGTCCGCTTCCTGAACCATACCCAGACCGCGCTGCTGCCCCTGATCGTCCTACTGTGCCTGCAGGCGCCGAAAAGGACCACCATACGCCGCACCTGGTTTGCCCTGGCCGCGTTCTGGTGGGCGCTGCTCTTTGTCAGCGAAGCGCGCGCCACTATACTGGCGTTCGGCGCCGCCGGCCTTGCCGTCCTCGTTCTGCGCCGCTCGCATGCACGCGCACTGCTGCAAATGATGGCGCTGACTGCCCTTGCCGGCGTCGTCGTCTATGTGCTCGGATTTATCCTGTTGCCCACGCTCGCCGGCCTGGGGTCGATCGGCGTGCCATCGAACGTCGTGGCGCGCACTGCGGCCGACCCGTCTTCGGGCCGCACGCTGCTGTGGAAACTGGCGCTGCAGCTGATTGCTGCCCATCCCTGGCTGGGCGTCGGCCCGCAGCACTTCGCGCATGAAGGTGCAAAGCTCTATATTGGCGCCCACCCTCACGACTGGCTGTTCCAGATAGGCGTCGAGTGGGGCGTTCCGGCCCTGCTGTGCCTGTTCAGCGCGGTCGTTCTGGGCGTGCGCGCATTGGCCGGCAGCGGTAAACGAATTGCGGCGGAGGATGTGCACAACCAGCAGATCCTGGCCACCTTGCTGATGGCCTGCGCAGCCATCTTTGTGGATGGCCTGTTTTCGGGCGTGCTCGTGATGCCACAGAGTCAGCTTGCCATCGCACTCGTCATCGGCTGCGCCGGCGGCTGGCTGCGTTCGCTCGATGCAGGTATGGTTCAACCGGCGCCATCGCCGGCGACGCGCATCGTCACCGCCATGCTTGCAGTGGTAGCCTTATGCGGTCTGATATGGTCGGTGGCGCCCGACTTCGTGCGCCATGCCCGCGGTGAGGCGCCGACGCCTGCCGAAAAGGCCATCAATCACAAGGGAAACTGGCCCCGCCTATGGGAAGCCGGCTACTTCTAGACGATATTCTGCCGGTCCGCCAGCAGCACCTCATAAGTGAGGTTCTGAATCATCGTGTGATGGACAGGGTCGAGATCGAGGAACTGGACGCCGTAGGCGAACATCTCGCTGCCGTCGGCTTCCTTGCGCAGCGCGTTGACGTTGCGGACAGCCGCCTGCGTCCGCACCCGCATTTCGCCGTCGCCGAGCGGTGAGGGCAAGCCGAATTCCAGTGTGATCTCGCCGCCGTCTTCCGGCAGGGTGCGGGCCGACTCGATGCGCGCGCCGCTGACGCTGAGGTTGGTGAGCGTGCAGTCGACCGCGGCGCCGGCCTGCGGCGGCAGGACCTGGGCCGGGATGTCGACCTTGACCCGCATCGCCGTGCGCAGGCTGGTGCCCTGGATGGTGTCTGGGAAGGACAGGTGGACGTAGAGCAGGGGGCGGTCGAAGACACGCTGGACCGTGCAGGCAAAGGAACACACGTTCATGCCGGAAAAGACGCGGATGGTGATTCGTTCGCCTTCGACCAGTCCGACCGGAACGCCGTTCTCCAGCGGGACCTTGACGATCAGGTACTCATCCTTGGCATAGCCGATGAGCGTCGAAAAATACTGCACTGGCTTGATGCGACGATAGGTAATGAACTGCAGTCGTACGCCGACCTGCAGGTTCATTGACTCGAATGTAAATTCCTTGGGCGCGAGTTCCCGCTCCGTCTGCATACCGCTCATGTTGTTTTCCGTGGTTCCGCTTTCACATCCGACGGACACAGTAACATTCAGGAACGCCGGTAAGTCAGAATCATAGCACTGGGGCAATTTTTACGCAGCCTGCATGCAAAAAAATGCCCGCTCAGCGGCGGGCATTGTGTCACACACACATCGAATCAGGGCTTGATGTGCTGGTCGAGCCAGTCGATGACGGTGTGGTGCCACAGCAGCGAATTGGCCGGCTTCAGCACCCAGTGGTTCTCGTCCGGGAACACCAGCAGCTTGCTCTCGATGCCGCGGCGCTGCAGGGCCGTGAAGGTCGACAGGCCCTGGGCGGTCGGGATGCGGAAATCTTTATCGCCTTGCACCACCAGCATCGGCGTCTTCCACTTGTTCACGTGCAGGACCGGGTTGAAGCGCTCGTGCTTTTCCGGCACCGAGAAGTAGGGGCCGCCGTTTTCCCAGTCGGTGAACCACTGCTCCTCGGTCGAGTAAGCCATGCCGCGGGTGTCGAACACGCCATCGTGGTTGACGATGCACTTGAAGCCATCCGGCCAGTTACCCTCGATCCAGTTCATCATGTAGCCGCCGTAGGACGCGCCCAGCGCGCAGGCTTTCGAGCGGTCCAGCCACGGGTATTTCGCCACGGCCGCGGCCATGCCTTTTTTCAGGTCTTCGAGCGGCTTGCCGCCCCAGTCGCCGCTGATGGCGTCGGTGAATTTCTGGCCGTAGCCGGTCGAACCGTGGAAGTCGATGAACACGGATGCATAGCCGGCGCCGGCATACACCTGCGGATTCCAGCGGTAGCTCCAGCCATTGCCGAAGCTGCCCTGCGGGCCGCCGTGCACCAGGAAGGCGATCGGGTATTTCTTGCCCGGCTCATAGTTCCAGGGCTTCATCACGTAGCCATGGACGGTGTCGCCGTTCGCGCCCTTGAACGAGAACTGCTCGTACTCGCCAAAGCGGACGTCGCCCAGCTTGTCCGTGTTCACGTCGGTCAGCTTGACCGGGTTGTCGGCGCCCAGTTTCATCGCGTACAGCTGGGCGCTCGAGGCCAGGCTGGCCTGGGTGAAGGCGACCGTGTCGCCGCGCACGTCGAAGCCGCCGATCGAGCCCTTGTTGGTCAGCGCCGCGACCTTGCCGCTGGCGACGTCGATGCTGAACAGTTTATGCTGGCCAATGTCTTCGGCATCCGCGATCAGGGCCTTGCCGTCGCGCGTCCACTGGATGCTGCCCGGCGAGCGGTCCCAGCTTTCGGCGAGCTTGCGCTTCTTGCCCGTCGCCAGGTCGAGCAGCACGATGTGGTAGCGGTCGGCCTCGAAGCCCGGACGCGTCATCGACAGGTAGGCGAGGGTGCGGCCGTCCGGCGAGAACACGCCCTTGGTGTCCCAGGCCTTGTTATCCGCGGTCAGGTTGCGCGGCGTGCCGCCGCTGGCCGGCACCGAGTACAGGTCGAAGTTGGTCGACCAGGCTTCGGTCTTGCCGGCGATGCGCACCGAGAACACGACAGTCTTGCCGTCCGGGCTGAAGCGGAATTCCTCGCGGTCGCCGAAGGGCTTCGAGGGCACGTCGCCGTCCAGCGAGCCCGACAGGCTGACCGGGGCGGCCGTCACGCGGCCATTGGTGTCGATGGGGGCCGAATACAGCACGGCGTTGCGGCCGTCGGCCCAGGTGTCCCAATGGCGCACGAACAGGCGGTCGTAGACCATGCCGGTGGCCTTGTCCTTTTCCTTCGCATCGGACCTGGCCTTGGTGCAGGCCAGGTCCGCGCAATCGCGGAACACCGACATGCCGAGCGCGATGCGGTCACTGGTGGGCGAGACGCGGTAGGCGTCGACGTCGACCGGCATGTTCGTTACCTGGGTGGCGTCGCCGCCCTCGGCCGGCACGCGCCAGACCTGCGAGGAACCCGAGCGCGCGGACAGGTAATAGATGGCGTCGCCGCTGGCCGACCATTCCGGATCGGTGCTGCTGGCGGCGTCCGAGGTCAGGCGCTGCGGCTTGGCGTTGGCGGCGCGCAGGTCGATCAGGTAGAGATCGGTGTGGCCCTTGTTCTTCGCCATGTCGGTGCTGCGCACCGTGTAGACGACGCGGCTGCCGTCCGGCGAGACCGCCGGGGTGCCGATGCGTTCCATCGTCACCAGGTCTTCGACCGTGAAACCGCGTCCGGTGGTTGCGGCCAGGGCCGTCATCGGCATCGCTGCGGTGAAGGTGGCGGCGATCGCGGTTGCCAGGGCTAGCGTACGTACTTTCATCCTGTCCTCGTGCTTCGGTAAAAAGAAGCAATTTAACATGTGGAAAGGATGAAAGGGGCGGAGCTGCACGATGCAGCTCCGGTTTCAGCGGGGATCAGCCGCGAGTACGCTTGCGGCGCACGCTGGCGATGCCGGCGAACGCGGCGCCAAACAGTGCCAACGATGCCGGTTCGGGGACATCGGCTTGCACTGCGGTCGCCATGTAAAGATTATCGAATAAAACCCAGTCACCATCCGAGCTGAGATTGACGCGTGCGATGCCAGCGTTGTTGGCAAATCCGTAGAACATCGGGTCGCAACAGGTGCCCGGCGTCGTGTAGGTCTCGAGCACGCCGCCTGCCGCGTCATAAGCGGTATAAACCCAAGGCGAGTTGACAGCACCGCCATAGATGCCGAAAGCCGTGACTGGCGCGTCGAAGATCAAATCAAAGCTGGACGGCGAGCCAAAGTAGTTGTTCAAGCTCCGGCCACCCATGCCATATGCACTATTTTCGCTATCGATGTGCATGGGGCCGCCGTTGCCGACGACGGTGACACCAGGCAGCGACAGTGAAGCGTAGTAGCCTTCAGCAACGTTGTCGAAGGTTTGGATGCTTGCGCCAGCCAGTGCTGCATCGCTGGTCGAAGTGATCACTGCCGCGTTGGCCGAGCTGGCAAAGGCGAGTGCGAGGGATGCTAAAAGGATTTTCATGGTTTCTCTTTCTTTGCCTAGTGGAATAATTTTTGTTATCGGCCTTGAAGCAAAGAGCGTGCCATTGTTTTAAGTTATTGAAAAGGAAAGCCTTTTTTAAATGTGGGCAATGGCGTGTAAATATTCTCGACAGTTTACCCAGCTTCAGTGGCGGTCCAATCCCCCGACTTGCCCCCATGCTTCTCCAGCACCCGCACATTGCTCATCACCATGCCACGGTCCGCCGCCTTGCACATGTCATAAATAGTCAACAACCCAACCTGCACCGCAGTCAGCGCCTCCATCTCGACCCCGGTCTTGCCAACGGTCTCCACCTGCGCCCGGCAGTGCACGCTGTTCCCAGCCGCATCCACCTGGAAATCGACAGCAACGCGGGTGATAGGCAGCGGATGGCACAGCGGCACCAGATCGCTGGTCCGCTTCGCCCCCATGATCGCCGCAATCCGCGCAATGCCCAGCACATCCCCCTTCTTGGCCGAGCCGGACTGGATCAGCGCCAGGGTCTCCGGCTTCATGCGGATGGTGCCGGCGGCGACGGCGATGCGGTGGGTGTCCTTCTTGGCGCCGACGTCGACCATGTGGGCCTGGCCGGTGGCGTCGAAGTGGGTCAATGGCGAATCCTGGTTACTCATGGCGTCTTAAAAGAAGGTTAACTGACTTATAGCCCAGCGGTGACAAGGCCAAGGAAGGAGGTATGATATCACCGTGAAATCGAACCCAAATCCAGCGATGTTGCAGCTTTCACCATCCAGAAACAGCCGTCGTTTGCGCTCCCTGCTCACGGCCATCGCCCTCGGCGCGGCCGCGACCTGCGCTCTGGCGGCGCCCACCACGCCGACCACGCCGGTGCTGCGCACGCCCGACGCCACCCTGCCGACGCTGGGCGACGCCGCGCGCGCCGACCTGTCTCCCGTCATCGAGCGCAAGCTCGGCGAGGAGATCATGAACGACATCCGGCGCGACCGCGATTACCTCGACGACGACGCCATCATCGAGTACCTGAACAACTTCGGCGAGAACCTCGTCTCCTATGCGCCGGGCGCGCGCGGCGAGACCAATGCCGATTTCTTCTTCTTTGCCGTGCGCGATCCGATGATCAATGCGTTCGCGCTGCCGGGCGGTTTCATCGGCGTGCACTCGCAGCTCTTGATCGCGGCGCAGAACGAGTCCGAACTGGCCTCGGTGCTGTCGCACGAGATCGGCCACGTGCAGCAGCGCCATATCGCGCGCATGCTGGGGCAGCAGAAGCAGGATGCGCTGCTGCCGCTGGCGGCGCTGATCCTGGCGGCGCTGGTCGGCAAGGCCGGCGGCGGCGCCGATGCGGCGATGGGCGTGGTGATGGGCGGGCAGGGCCTGGCCATCCAGCGCCAGCTGAATTTCAGCCGCGACGCCGAGCGCGAGGCTGACCGGGTCGGCTTCCAGACCATGCGCGCGGCCGGCTACGATACCTCCGGCATGGTGTCCTTCTTCAAGCGCCTGCAGGGCACCACCCGCCTGTACGGCGAGGCGCCGGCCTGGCTGTCCAGCCACCCGCTGACCGGCGAGCGCATTGCCGACATCCAGAACCGGATCCGCGAGGCGCCCAAGCCCGGGCACATCAAGCCGGATGCGATCGAGTTCCACCTGGTGCGTGCGCGCGCCCGCGTGCTGCAGGATCCAAGCGCCAAGGGGCACGAGGACACCAAGGCGGCCTTCGAGACCCAGCTGAAGCAGGACAATACCCAGCAGCAGACCGCCGCCATGTACGGCCTGTCCTTCCTCGCGCTCAAGCAGGGCGACCTCAAGCTGGCGCAGAGCTGGCTCGACAAGGCGAGGGGATCGATGAAGCCGAAACCCGGTGTGCTGTCGGCCGAGCGCACCGGTTCCGATGGCTCGGCCATGTTCGCCAGCCTCGGCGTCGAGATCAAGCTGGCGCCGGGACAGCCGCCGGAAGTGCTGGCGCAAGCGGTGCAGGAAGCCGAGCACATGCACCAGAAGTTCCCGCTGTCGCGCATGCTGGCGCGCCAGTACGCCGATGCGATGATCGCTTCCGGCAAGCTGGACCAGGCGGCGACTTTCCTGCGCGACCAGGTCCAGCAGTACCGCGAAGAGCCCAAGCTCTACGACCAGCTTGCCAAGACCTATGCGGCGCAGGGCAAGATCGCACTGCAGCACATGGCGCTGGCCGAATCCTATGTCTTGAGCGGCGCGGTGCCGGCCGCGGTCGATCAGCTGAACCTGGCGCGCAAGGCCCAGGACGTGTCCTTCTACGACCAGGCCGTGATCGACGCCCGCGAACGCGAGCTGCAGCAGCGCCAGAAGGACGAGAAGCAGGAGAAGAAGGACAGGGGCGACAACTGGGCGGCCGGCCCGAATGGCGGAGCGAAGTTCAAGGTCGAGACCAGCACCGAGACCCTGCCCAGTTCCCGCTTCGGCACTGCGCCGGGCTTCGGCAACGATACCCGCTCGGGCTTCGACGCCTTCGATTCCTTCGACAAGCGCCTGCAGAAGCGCAGCCAGTGAAAGAATCTTTCATCTGACGGCGCTGGATGAAAGATTATTTCTGGGCTGCTAACTGATCGGGACGCTGCACGAAGCCGAAACGCTGCGGCGCCTCGTTCGCCGCCAGGCGTTCCACAGCGATTTCCCGGCCCTGCCAGCGCAGCGCCAGCCGGCCCGAGCCGCCTTCCAGCCAGGCCAGCAAGCCTTCGTCCTCTACCTTCCGGCCATCCACTTCCATCGCCTGCAGCAACTGGGCCACGTCGCGGTCGTCCACTTGCGCCAGCTTTTCTCCCGCGCGCAGGAGGATGCTGCCGGCTTCCAGCATGAACACCTGTTCCGGCGCCGGCATCGTTTCGCCTGTGTGCAGGACGAATCCATGGGCGGGATCGGTGCGCGCGATGAAAGGCGTGGCCTCCAGATTCACATAGACGCGCTGCGGGCCGTTCTGGAAATACCAGCAGCCGCGCTCGTCGCGCGCGTAATTGCGGTTGATGAAGCCGACCAGGGTAGTGTTGTTGAGCTTGTCGCCGGGCGCGTGGGCGCGCTGGGCCGCTTCGTCGCGCATGCGCCAGGCGCCGCGGGCGTCGAGCGCCAGCCAGCCATAGCAATGGGGCACGTTCGGCCACTTGGCCATGGCCTGTTTTACAATGTCGTCCATGGGTTCAAGCCTGACATAGTTGGGCAGCCGTTGGCGCGCGCGTGCGGGCTTGTCCGGCTGCTTGATCGAAGAAATGCAGGATACGGCGCGGCAGCCAGTCGATGCGGCCGGGGAAGGGGCCGGCCGGGAAGCCGACATGGCCGCCGGTGGCCGGGTATTCCAGCGTGACGGCGCTCGATGCCGATTCAGGCAGGTGCTTGCCCGGCAAAAATGGATCGTTGCGGGCGTTCAGCACCAGGGTCGGCACGGTGATGTCGTGCAGCACGTGCTTGGCGCTGGCGCGGTGCCAGTAGTCGTCGGTGTCGCGGTAGCCGTGCAGCGGCGCCGTGACGACGTTGTCGAAGGCGTACAAGTCGCGGGAAGCGAGCAGGGCGGCGCGGTCGAACAGGCCCGGGAAACGCTCCAGCTTGGCCAGGGCCTTGGGCTTGAGCGTTTCGAGGAACATGCGCGTGTAGAGGCGGTTGAAGCCGCTTGACAAGGCTGCGCCGCCGGCCGCCAGATCCAGAGGCGCGGAAACGGACACGGCGGCATCGACGATCCCGGCGCCATGCTGCTGCTCCCCCAGCCAGCGCAGCAGGGCATTGCCGCCCAGCGAGACGCCGGCCACATAGAAGGGACCCGTAAAGCGTGGACGCAGGCGGCGGATGATCCAGTCGAGTTCCTGGGCGTCGCCCGAGTGGTAGAAGCGCGGCGCCAGGTTGGCTTCGCCGGAGCAGCCGCGGAAGTGGGGGATCGCACCGTGCCAGCCGCGCGCCTGTACCGCCGCCATCAAACCGCGTGCGTAATGGCTGTTCGACGAGCCTTCCAGTCCGTGGAAGAGCATGACGAACGGGGCATCAGGCCGGGAGCCGTCGACGAAATCGACGTCGATGAAATCCTGGCCGCAGGGCGTGTCCCAGCGCTCGCGCCGGAACGCCACTTCAGGTTTGCGGACGCAGACGGCCGGCCAGATCGTCTGCAAGTCGCCGCCGGGAAGCCAGAACGGTGCGCGATAGCTGTCCATGTTCTCGAACAGGCCGCTGCAATCGGTGCAATAGCGGCTCATGGCCGGCCTGACCCAGGGATCAGTGGTGTTTCAGGGCGCCCGGCGCTACCTGGTACTGGGTGCCGCAGTAGGGGCATTTGGCGTGGCCGTGGTGGTCGAAATCCAGGAAGACGCGCGGGTGGGACGACCACAGCGGCATCGCCGGGTTCGGGCAGTAGGCCGGCAGGTCCTTGGCTTCCAGTTCCACCACAGGAATGGTCTTCTCGTTCATGTTTGACTTCTCCGTCATTGCGAAATATGCGAAGCCATGATTTTAACGGATTCACACTGAATGCCGGAATGGTCCGGTAGAATAACGGGCCGATTACTGCCGAGTAGATTGTAGATCCCGTTCGATGCCCGACCGTTCCCCGTCTGCTGCGTTCTTAATCTCCGTTCAATGTTGCAGGAAAGCGACATGAACCAGCCGCATCCGGCGCTGCCGGTCGACCCGCAGGCGGATGCGCGCGGCTGGCGTGAAGGCTTCCAGACCGGTTTGCCTACCCTGTTCGGCATCGGCGCCTGGGGCATGGTGGTCGGGGTGGCGATGGTCAAGAGCGGCCTGACGGTGGCCCAGGCCAGCGGTATGACCCTGGTTGCGTTCGCGGGTTCGGCCCAGCTGGCATCCCTGCCGTTGATCGCCGCCGGCGCGCCGATCTGGGTGATCTTCCTGACGGCGCTGGTCGTCAACCTGCGCTTCGTGATCTTTTCCGCCCTGCTGGGCCCGCATTTCTCGCGCCTGCCGCTGTGGCAGCGCTTCTACCTCGGTTATATCTCCGGCGACGTGTCGATCGCCCTGTTCCTGCAGCGTTATCCGAACCCGGCGCCCGAGCCCGGCAAGCTGGCCTTCCTGAAGGGCCTGATGTACCCGAACTGGTTCGCCTGGCAGATCGGTTCCTTGATCGGCATCTTCCTCGGCAGCGCCGTCCCCAGCGAATGGCAGCTCGGCTTTGCCGGCACGCTGGCCATCCTGTGCATCACGGTGCCCCTGATTATCAATAGCGCGGCCCTCTGCGGCGTGCTGGTGGCCGGCGTGACGGCGGTGCTGGCGCACGGGCTGCCGTATAAACTGGGCCTGCTGGCGGCGGTACTGGCCGGCATGCTCACCGCCATGGTCTGCCAGGAAACCATGGAAAAGCGACATCGAAGGGGCGGAACCGGCCATGGCTGACTGGGAAATCTGGGTCGTGATCCTGGTGCTGGGCGTGGCCACCGCCTGTACCCGCAGCACTTTCTGGCTGGTCGGCCACAAGGTGACGATCCCGCCGCGGGTCCAGGAAATGCTGCGCTATGCGCCGGCCTGCGCGCTGGCCGCGATCGTGTTCCCGGACATGGTGCTGGGGCCGCAGGGCGAGCTGCAGCTGGCGCTGTCGAACCCGAAACTGATCGCCGGCATTGCCGCGCTGCTGTTCTACCTGTGGCGGCGCGCCATGCTGCAGACCATCATCTTCGGCATGCTGGTGCTGACACTGTTGCGTGTGTTTCATGTTTTCGGCAACATCGGCTAAGGTAAAATAACGTTTTTTCACTTATCCCCCACCGGATCCACGCTGACATGGCTGTCCTCAATTTCACCCGCTTGCAAGACCTGATCGACCAGGGCGCGCTGAAAGGCAAACGCGTCTTCATCCGTGCCGACCTGAACGTTCCACAGGACGACGCCGGCAACATCACCGAAGATACCCGCGTGCGCGCCTCGGTGCCCGCGATCCGCGACGCCCTGCAGGCAGGCGCGGCCGTGATGGTGACTTCCCACCTGGGCCGTCCGACCGAGGGCGAATTCAAGCCGGAAGACAGCCTGGCGCCGGTCGCCAGGCGCCTGTCCGAGCTGCTGGGCCAGCCGGTCGAGCTGAAGCAGAACTGGGTCGATGGCGTCGAAGTCGCGCCAGGCCAGGTCGTGCTGCTGGAAAACTGCCGCGTCAACAAGGGCGAAAAGAAGAATTCGGATGAGCTGGCCCAGAAGATGGCCAAGCTGTGCGACGTGTACGTGAACGACGCCTTCGGCACCGCCCACCGCGCGGAAGCGACCACCCACGGCATCGCGAAATTCGCGCCGGTGGTGGCCGCCGGCCCGCTGCTGGCCGCCGAGCTGGATGCGCTGGGCAAGGCGCTGCACGCACCGCAGCGTCCGCTGCTGGCCATCGTCGCCGGTTCGAAGGTGTCGAGCAAGCTGACCATCCTGCAGAGCCTGGCCGACAAGGTCGACAACCTGATCGTCGGCGGCGGCATCGCCAACACCTTCATGAAGGCTGTCGGCCTGAACGTCGGCAAGTCGCTGATGGAAGCCGACCTGGTGGGCGAAGCGAAAACCATCATCGAAAAAATGTCCGCACGCGGCGCGACCGTGCCGATTCCGGTGGACGTGGTGTGCGCGAAAGAGTTTTCGCCGACCGCCGCCGCCACCGTCAAGGATGTCAAAGACGTTGCCGACGACGACATGATCCTGGACATCGGCCCGAAGACCGCGGCCCAGCTGGCCGAGCAGATTTCCAAGGCCGGCACCATCGTCTGGAACGGCCCGGTGGGCGTGTTCGAGTTCGACCAGTTCGCCGAGGGCACCAAGACTTTGGCCACGGCCATCGCGCAGTCCAGGGCTTTCTCGATCGCCGGCGGCGGCGACACCCTGGCTGCCATCGCAAAATACAATATTGCCGACCAGATCGGCTATATCTCGACCGGCGGCGGCGCCTTCCTTGAGTTCCTCGAAGGGAAGACGCTGCCGGCGGTGGAGATCCTGCTGCAACGCAGCGCCAGCAAAAACTGAGTGAGACACCAGCGCAGCCCCAGGCTGCGCTTTTCATTGAAGGATTACCATGTACCGTGGCACCAAGATCGTAGCAACCATCGGCCCTGCATCGACCGATTTCGATATTCTCGTCAAGATGATTCGCGCCGGCGTCGACGTCGTCCGCCTGAACTTCTCGCATGGCCGGGCGCAAGACCACATCGATCGCGCTGCCCTGGTACGCCGCGCCGCCGCCGAGTGCGGCCGCGAAGTGGCGATCATGGCCGACATGCAGGGTCCGAAGATCCGCGTCGGTAAATTCGAGGAAGGCAAGATCTTCCTGAACAATGGCGATGCCTTCATCCTGGACGCCAAGTGGGGCGAAAACGGCGAACTGGGCAACCAGGAACGGGTCGGCTTGGACTATAAAGCCCTGCCGCGCGACGTCAAGCCGGGCGACAAGCTGCTGCTGAACGACGGCCTTATTGTCCTGATCGTCGACAAGGTCGTCGGCAGCGAGATCTACACCACGACCAAGGTCGGCGGCGAACTGTCGAACAACAAGGGTATCAACCGCCAGGGCGGCGGCCTGACCGCGCCGGCCCTGACCTCGAAGGACATGGAAGACATCAAGACCGCGATGAGCTTCCAGGCCGACTACCTGGCGATCTCCTTCCCGAAGAGCGCCACCGACATGGAAATGGCGCGCCAGCTGGCCAACATCGCCGGCGAACCCTTCGGCCACAAGCCGATGATGATCGCGAAGATCGAGCGCGCCGAAGCGATTCCGGTGCTGCAGGAAATCCTGGACGCCTCCGACGGCATCATGGTCGCCCGCGGCGACCTGGCGGTCGAAGTCGGCAACGCGGCCGTGCCGGCGCTGCAGAAGCGCATGATCCGCATGGCCCGCGAATCGAACAAGCTGGCGATCACCGCGACCCAGATGATGGAGTCGATGATCGTCAACGCCGTGCCGACCCGCGCCGAAGTCTCGGACGTGGCGAACGCCGTGCTGGACGGCACCGATGCCGTCATGACCTCGGCCGAGACCGCCTCGGGCAAGTACCCGATCGAAACCGTCGAGATGATGTCGGCGATCTGCGTGGAAGCCGAGCAGTCCGAGTACAACAAGCTCGAAGCCGACTTCCTGAACGTGAAGTTCACCCGCATCGACCAGTCGATCGCCTACGGCACCCTGTTCACCGCCCATCACCTGGGCGTGAAGGCCATCGTGGCGCTGACCGAATCGGGCTCGACCGCGCTGTGGATGTCGCGCCACTCGATCGATACGCCGATCTTCGCCTTGACCCCGTCGCAGACTACGCAGCGCAAGGCTTCGCTGTACCGCAATGTGCGTTCCTTCCATCTGATGCAGGAAGGCGGCAGCCACGCCGTGCTGCGCAAGGCTGAGGAACTCCTCATGCGCGAAGGCGTCGTACGCAAGGGCGATCTGATCGTTGTGACCTGGGGCTCGCCGATGGGCCAGGCCGGCGGTACCAATGCGCTGAAGATCGTGCGTGTGGGCGATGCAGAGAATTTTTTGAAGGAATCCTCGTAAAACCATCACCGTCATTCCCGCGACTAACGCGTCGCCCCCGCGAAGGCGGGGGCCCAAGTTCTGCTTGAGCTGACGATACGCCGACAAACTTGGGTCCCCGCCTTCGCGGGGACGACGGTCATCACTTGCGGGTGACGTGCAGGCGCTAACGAGGTTCCGTACCGATTTTTTTTATTGTATGGAGCTACATCATGGCACTCGTATCAATGCGTCAACTGCTGGACCACGCCGCCGAAAACGGCTACGGCTTGCCGGCTTTTAACGTCAACAACCTGGAGCAGGTCCAGGCCATCATGGCCGCGGCCGATGCCACCAACAGCCCGGTGATCATGCAGGCTTCGGCCGGCGCCCGCAAATATGCCGGCGAAGCCTTCCTGCGCCACCTGATCGACGCCGCCGTCGAAGCCTACCCGCACATCCCGGTTGTCATGCACCAGGACCACGGGCAGTCGCCGGCCGTCTGCATGGCCGCGATCCGTTCGGGCTTCTCGTCCGTCATGATGGACGGCTCGCTGGAAGCCGACGGCAAGTCGGTTGCTTCCTATGAGTACAACGTCGAAGTGTCGCGCGAAGTCGTGAAATTCGCGCACTCGATCGGCGTGACCGTCGAAGCCGAACTGGGCGTGCTCGGTTCGCTGGAAACCATGAAGGGCGACAAGGAAGACGGCCACGGCGCGGACCGCACCATGACCCGCGAAGAGCTGCTGACCGACGTCGCCCAGGCCGCCGACTTCGTCGCGAAAACCCAGTGCGACGCGCTGGCGATCGCGATCGGCACCTCGCACGGCGCGTATAAATTCACGCGCCAGCCGACCGGTGACATCCTGGCCATCGACCGCATCAAGGAAATCCACGCCCGCATCCCGAATACCCACCTGGTGATGCACGGTTCCTCGTCGGTGCCGCAGGACCTGCTGGCGATCATCCGCGAATTCGGCGGCGACATGAAAGAGACCTATGGCGTGCCGGTCGAAGAGATCCAGGAAGGCATCAAGCACGGCGTCCGCAAGATCAACATCGACACCGACATCCGCCTGGCGATGACGGCCGCGATCCGCAAGTACCTGTTCGAGAATCCGTCGAAGTTCGACCCGCGCGACTACCTGAAGCCGGCCCGCGAAGCCGCCACCCAGATCTGCAAGGCGCGCTACATCTCCTTCGGCTGCGAAGGCATGGCCTCGAAGATCAAGCCGGTGCCGCTGGATAAGATGGCCGAGCGTTACAAGGCTGGTGAGCTGGCGCAGATCGTTCAGTAAGAAACACCCCCGTCGCCCCCGCGCAGGCGGGGGCCCAAGTTCGTGGCATATCCACCAAACTTGGGTTCCCGCCTTCGCGGGAACGACGGTAGTTTGCGTGATGACGGGCCCAATGCGGCACCGCATCAAGAATTGACGTAAAATTACGCACTTCCTCACCGGCAGCCCCCCGCCGGTTTCGCTTTATCAAGATATCCCCTCTATGAAAAGCCTCTACGAATCCACTATTTCCTCCCTGCCACTGCTCGGCCGCGGCAAGGTCCGCGACAACTATGCCGTCGGCGATGACAAGATCCTGATCGTCACCACCGACCGCCTGTCAGCCTTCGACGTCGTGATGAACGAGCCGATTCCCGGCAAGGGCATGGTGCTGAACCAGATGAGCGATTTCTGGTTCGACAAGCTTGGCCACATCGTGCCGAATCACCTGACCGGCGTGGCGCCGGAATCCGTGGTAGCGCCTGAGGAAGTGGATCAGGTCAAGGGGCGCGCCGTGGTTGCCAAGCGCCTCAAGCCGATCATGGTCGAGGCCGTCGTCCGCGGCTACATCATCGGTTCCGGCTGGAAGGATTACCAGGCCAACGGCGCCATCTGCGGCATCCACCTGCCGGCCGGACTGCGCCAGGCCGACAAGCTGCCCGAGCCGCTGTTCACCCCGGCCGCCAAGGCCGACCTGGGCGAGCACGACGAGAACATCAGCTTTGAGGAGATGGAACACCGTATCGGCATCGAGCTGGCCGAGAAGATCCGCGATGTCAGCATCAAGCTGTACAACGCCGCATCGCAGTACGCGGCCGAGCGCGGCATCATCATCGCCGACACCAAGTTCGAATTCGGCCTCGACGACAATGGCGTGCTGCACCTGATGGACGAAGTCCTGACCGCCGATTCCTCGCGTTTCTGGCCGGCGGATTCGTATGCCCCGGACATGTCGCCGCCGTCCTTCGACAAGCAGTTCGTGCGCGACTACCTCGAAACTTTGACCGAATGGAAAAAGTCCCCGCCCGCGCCGCCGCTGCCGCAGGACGTGATCGACAAGACCCAGGCCAAGTACTTCGAAGCCATCGAGCGCCTGACGGGCGAGAAGCTGAAGGTCTGAGCAATGGCAGATAACAATAAGCCGCTGGTCGGGGTGATCATGGGTTCCAATTCCGATTGGGACGTGATGCAGCATGCGGTCGCCATCCTCAAGCAGTTCGGGGTGCCGCATGAAGCCCAGGTGATCTCGGCCCACCGCATGCCGGACGAGATGTTCGCCTACGCCGAAAGCGCGCGTGGCCGCGGCCTGCGCGCCATCATCGCCGGCGCCGGCGGCGCGGCCCACCTGCCGGGCATGGTGGCCGCCAAGACCATCGTGCCGGTGCTGGGCGTGCCGGTGCCTTCGCGCTACCTGCGCGGCGAGGATTCGCTGCTGTCCATCGTGCAGATGCCGAAGGGCGTGCCGGTGTCCACCTTCGCCATCGGCGAGGCCGGCGCCGCCAACGCGGCCCTGACCGCGGTCGCGATCCTGGCCGCGCTGGATGATGCACTGGCTGCGCAGCTGGAAGACTTCCGCGCCAAGCAGACCGCCGCCGCCAAGGCCATGACCCTTCCCCTCGAATGATGAGTAAAGAAGAATTGAAGCCGCTGCTGCCCGCCGCCAACCCGTCCACCTGGCTGGGCGTGATGGGCGGCGGCCAGCTGGGCCGCATGTTCGCCCAGGCCGCGCAGGCCATGGGCTTCAAGGTGGCCGTGCTGGAGCCGGCCAAGGATTGCCCGGCCGGGCAGGTTGCCGAGCATCTGGTCGAAGCGGCGTATACCGACGCCGCCGGCCTCGATGCGCTCGCAAGCCGGTGCGCGGCCGTCACCACCGAATTCGAGAACGTGCCGGCCGACAGCCTGTCGCGCCTGGCGCAGCACGTGTTTGTCGCGCCGGACGCGCATGGCGTGTCGGTGGCCCAGGACCGCGTCGCCGAGAAATCCTTCTTCGTGTCCTGCGCCGGTAAATCCGGCGTGATGCCGGCGCCGCACAAGGTGATCGCCTCAACGGAAGACGTCGATGCCATCCCGGACGATCTGCTGCCCGGCATCCTGAAAACGGTGCGCATGGGCTACGACGGCAAGGGCCAGGTGCGCGTGCGCTCGCGCGAGGATGTGCGCGCCGCCTTCGAATCCATGGGAAAGGTGACTTGCCTGCTGGAGAAGATGCTGCCGCTGGCCTACGAGGTCTCGGTGCTGACCGCGCGCGGCCATGACGGCGCCTCGGTCGTGTACCCGATCGCCGAAAACGTGCACCGCGACGGCATCCTGTTCACCACCACCGTGCCGGGCCCGAACGTGTCTGCGGATTGCGCGCACAAGGCGCAGGATGCGGCGCGCGCGATCGTCGCCGAACTCGGTTACGTGGGCGTGCTGTGCATCGAGTTCTTCGTGCTGGCCGACGGTTCGCTGGTCGTCAACGAGATGGCGCCGCGCCCGCACAACAGCGGCCACTACACCATCGACGCCTGCGTCACCAGCCAGTTCGCGCAGCAGGTGCGGGCGATGGCGCGGTTGCCGCTGGGCGATTGTCGTCAGCATTCGCCGGCCGTGATGCTGAATATCCTGGGCGATGTCTGGTTCGACGGCGACAGCAATGTGGCGCGCGAGCCGGCCTGGGATAAAGTGCTGGCCCTGCCGGGCGCCAACCTGCACCTGTACGGCAAGGACGACCCGCGCCGCGGCCGCAAGATGGGCCACGTGAGCTTCGTCGCGCCGACCCTGGAGGAGGCGCAGCGCCAGTTCGAAGCCGCCTGCGCCGTGCTGGGCATCGAGCTGTGACCCGCGCCGTGACCCAGCAGCAGCAAACAATGGAAGCCGGCCAGGCCGCCATCGACGCGGGCGCACGCGCGCTCGAAGCCGGCAGCCTGGTCGCCTTTCCGACCGAGACCGTGTACGGCCTCGGCGCCGACGCCGAGAATCCGGCGGCCGTCGCCGCCATCTATGCCGCCAAGGGCCGTCCCCAGGATCATCCGGTGATCGTCCACGTGGCGCCGGGCGCTTCGCTCGATTACTGGTGCGCCGACATTCCCTCCGAAGCGCGCCAGCTGGCCGACGCTTTCTGGCCCGGCCCGCTGACCATGATCCTGAAGCGCGCGCCGAATATTCCCGACGCCGTCTCCGGCGGCCAGGACACGGTCGGCATCCGTTGCCCCTCGCACCCGGTAGCGATCCGCCTGCTGCAAGCCTTCAAGGGCGGGCAGGGCGGCGTTGCCGCGCCTTCCGCCAACAAGTTCGGCCACGTCAGCCCGACCACGGCCCAGCATGTGCGCGATGAATTCGGTGCAGACCCGCGGATTGCCGCGGTGCTGGACGGCGGCCAGAGCGAGGTCGGGATCGAATCGACCATCGTCGACCTGTCGCGTTTGGCTACCCACGGTCCGGTGCTGCTGCGTCCCGGCCATATTTCGGCAGAAAGCATTGCCGCCGTGATCGACCAGATGCCGGCACGACCGGACGCCCTCGGGGCAGACCCCTCGGCCCCGCGCGCTTCCGGCACGCTGGAATCGCATTACGCCCCGCACACGCCGGTGGCGATGCAGGACACCGCCACCCTGGCCTCCACATTGGCGCGCCTGCATGGGGCAGGGCGCAAGGTTGCGCTGATCCATTACTCGCCGCTGCCCGCCGTGCACGCGGAAGTCGCACTGCCGGCCACGCCGGAAGGCTTTGCCCACGCGCTGTACGCCGCGCTGCGCGCGATGGACGGCGTGGGCGCCGACCTGATCCTGGTCGAAGCGCCACCGCAGGACGGCGCCTGGCTGGGCGTCAACGACCGCCTGCGCAGGGCCGCGCATGGGTCGAGCGGGATTGTGCACGGACTGATAAACAACACTCCTACCTTCTGATACAAAGCTGGGCTTCTCAAAAACGCATGCAGAAGGCATGCTTGTCGGAAATTTAGTTGTCCCGTCGTCCCCGCGCAGGCGGGGACCCAAGTTTGCTTGCGCTAACGATACGCGAACAGAACTTGGGTCCCCGCTTTCGCGGGGACGACGTGTTTTATAGCCCCGTTTTATCAGAAGGACAATCCATGCGTTCGTTCCAAACCCTGGCCCTCAGCCTCGGCCTGGGCATGCTGCTTGCCGCTTGCAGCGGCGGCACCACCACCGGCGGCACGCCGGCCGGCGTCACCAATCCCGCACCGCTTCCCGTGCCCATCCGCGGCAGCCTGGTCGGCCAGGCCGCATCGGTCGCCGTGAATATCGCCGGCGCCAGCCTGACCACCCTGTCGCCGAGCGTGCTGGCCGGCTTCCTCGAATCGGCCCAGACCGGCACCCTGGCCGTGGCCGGCCAGCCGCAGTGCGCGGTCTCGGTCTACCGCGTGCACTACAACACCATCGGCGGCGCCGGCGAACCGACCGATGCCAGCGCGGCCATCTTCGTGCCGACCGGCAGCGGCAGTTCCTGCGGCAATTCGCGTCCTGTGCTGCTGTACGCTCACGGCACCTCGCTGCAGAAGTCCTACGACATGGCCGACATCGCCAACAACACGGAAGCGCGCCTGGCCGCCGCCGTGTTCGCGGCCCAGGGCTTCATCGTCGTCGCGCCGAATTACGCCGGCTATGGCGGCTCGTCGCTGGGCTACCACCCCTACCTCGACCGTGTGCAGGAAGGGGCGGACATGATCGACGCCCTGCGTGCGGCGCGCAGCAGCTTCACGGCCATCGGCGTGCGCGATTCGGGCAAGCTGCTGGTGACGGGTTATTCGCAGGGCGGCTATGTGGCGCTGGCGGCCCAGCGCGCGATGCAGGACCTGAACAACGCCGAGTTCACGCTGACAGCCGCGGCCGGCATGTCGGGGCCGTATGCGCTCTCGCGCTTCGGCGACGAGCTGTTCGGCGGCGCGCCGCGTGATGGCGCGACCGTGATCGTGCCGACCATCATCAACGCGGCCCAGCACGCCAGCGCAGCCATCTATGGCAAACCGGCGGACGTGTACGAGGCGCAGTACGCCGCCACCATTACCGACCTGGTGCCGGGCTCCTTGGGCAGCAGCGAGCTGGTCAGCCTGGGCAGGCTGCCGGCCACGGCGCTGTTCGCGGCCGACTCGATGCCGCAAACGCCGGGCTATACCCAGTATTTCGGCGCCGGCAACCTGATCCGCAGCGATTACCGTGCCGCCTATCTGGCCGACCTGGCGGCGCATCCCTGCGAGCAGAGCGCCGGCGCCCCGCTCAACTGCGCGCCGGCGCACAGCCTGCGCAAGTGGCTGCTGCGCAACGATCTGCGCAGCTATCTGCCGATGGCGCCGACCCTGCTGTGCGGCGGCCATGACGATCCGACCGTGCCCTATTTCAATACGACGGCGGCAGCGGCCTATTTCCGTGCCCGCGGCGCCGCGGTCACCGAGCTCGACATCGACGATACGCCCAGCCTGAACGACCCCTTCCGCAGCGCCAAGTCCGGCTTCGTCGCCGCCCGCACCATCCTGCGGGCGGCCAACGGCGACGGCGCCGTCGCATCGAGCTACCACGCCGGCCTGGTGGCGCCGTTTTGCATGGCTGCCACACGGGATTATTTCGAGTCCGTCCTGGCCGTGAAGGGTTGAGCGCCAATACATTTTTCCCGTATGACAAGCTCAGCGGCGTTGCTATAATCCCCAGCGCTGCCGGGCTTCGTCCGTACTGTGTTGCAAATTTAGTTTCCTGAACGCGATACGGAAGGCTTTCCCTATACAACCAAGCTGAACACTGGCATATTAGTTGTGATACGAATAGCACGGGCGTTCGTTTCAAAAGCAAAGAAAAACCTCATCTAGGAGACACAATGCGTAAGACCTCTTTCGCGCTCGCGCTGCTGACCGCAGCCGTTCTGACCGCCTGCGGTGGCAACGGCCCAAGTGCTGGCGACCAGACGCCCAAGACCAAGTTCAGCAACCAGATCACCTTTGGCGATAGCCTTGCCGACGTTGGCAGCTACGCCGTCGGCACCGTCGCAGCCCTTGGCGGTGGCCAGTTCAACATCAATGGCAACAATACCGCGGTCGCCCCTGAATTGACCGGCAAGAACTTTACCCAGCTTATCGCAGCCCAGCTTGGCCTGCCGGCCCCGTGCGCGGCCCAGACCGGCTTGCTGGGCAGTGCGGCCGCAGGCTTCTCGGTCCCGGTGACCGACCATCCGGAATGCTTCGGCTACGCCATGGGCGGCGCCCGCGTAACGAATCCGATCGGCCCGCGCAACAAGGCGCTCGACAAGCCGGGCGCGGTGTCGTTCGGCGCACTGACCGTCCCGGTCGTGACCCAGATCGCTAATCACCTGAAAAAGGTCGGCGGCAAGTTCAAGGGCGATGAACTGGTCATCGTCATGGCAGGCGGCAACGACGCGCTGCAACAGCTCGACGACCTGTCGACCGCGGCCACTGCTGCCGGCGGCCAGGCCCTGGCGCAAAGCCTGGTGACCCAGCTGGCACCGGGCACCGCCAACCCGGCAACCGGCGCCGCCGCCATCGGTGCAGCGATTCAGGCCGAAGCCGTCAAGCCGACCGCGACTGCGCAGAGCATCATCGGCGCAGCAATCACCGCCGCCGCCATGAACGGCAACACCACCGCTCCCGCCAAGGCAGCCACCATCGGCGCCACCGCCGGCGCCGCCGCGCAAGCCGCCGGCCTGAAGTACTCGGCCGACCACGGTGCGGACGTGGTCAAGAACATGGCCACTGCCGGCGCCGAGCTGGGCGCACTGGTCAAGACCCAGATCCTGGCCAATGGCGCAGGTTATGTGATCGTGAACAACCTGCCGGACGTGTCGATTTCGCCGTCGGCCAAGGCGCAGTCGGCCGACACACAGAAGCTGATCGCCGCCATGGTCGACGCCTTCAACTCGCAGCTGAAGGCAGCCGTCGGCGCCGAGCCGAAAGTGCTGTACGTCGACGTTGCCGCCGTCAGCCACGACCAGGCCGTCAACCCGGGACCTTACGGCCTGACCAATACCACCACCCCGGCTTGCGACCTGAGCCCCGCCAAGAATCCGCTCGGTTCCGCGCTGGTCTGCAACAAGAACAACCTGATCGCTGGCGATGTCAGCCACTACATGTTCGCCGACGCCGTGCACCCGACCCCGTTCGAGTACGCGCTGCTCGCGCGCTACGTGCTGGAGCAGATGACCGTCAAGGGCTGGCTGTAATTTTCGCGAACAGGAATCAGGAGAAAATATGAAAGTAAATAAAAATGTCGTGAAGATGCTGGCCGCGGCGGGCATCCTGGCAGCCGCGAACGGCGCCATGGCGCAGTCGCAGGGCCAGTTCACCGTGTCGGTGGGCGCCAACATGCTGAAGCCGAACGTGACCAGCGGCGTGATCTCGGCGCCGGCGCTGCCGAACTCGCAGGGCGATGTCTCGAAGGACACCCAGCCGGTGGCCGTCATCACCTATGGCCTGACCGACAACATCTCGGTCGAGTCGGCGATCGGCACCCCGTACAAGCACAAGATCTACGGCGCCGGCGCGATTACCGGCACCGGCCAGCTGGGCACCGTGCAAGCCCTGCCGGCGATCGCCCTGGTGCAGTACCGCTTCTTCTCGCCGGATGCGATGATCCGTCCGTTCATCGGCCTGGGCGTGACCTATGCGATGTTCCAGAAGGAGCGCGGTTCGTTCGCGATGACCGCCCTGACCAACCCGGGCGGCGGCACCCCGACCACCTTCAGCATCGACAACAAGTGGACCTACTCGGGCCAGCTGGGCCTGCAGGTCAACGTCACGCCGAAGTGGTTCGCCAACGTGTCCTACATCAAGACCAAGCTGAGCACCGACGTGCACTTCTCGACCGGCCAGTACCAGCACATGAAGCTGGATCCGGACTCGTACATCGTGTCGGTCGGCTACAAGTTCTGAGCCGGTTCCACGCCTTGAAAACCCCGCTTCGGCGGGGTTTTTTCATGGCCGCTCACGAAAAGGTGGCGCGGTAGGCGGGCGGCAGGGCGATGTCGTAGAAGACGTCGCTGAAGGCCGCCACGATCAGCACCGCCATGACCGCGCCGAATGCGATGCCGCCCCAGGCCAGGCGCGCTCGCGCGGCCAGCGGCATGCGCGCCGCCGGCAGGCGCCGCAGCGCGCAGGCCAGATGAACGAACAGCGCCGCCACCGCCAGGCCGTAGTAGGGCACGAAGAACAGCGGCCAGGGCCGGACCTGCAGGCCGGCCGCGGCATAGTAGAAGTTCGTGTCCAGCCGCAGCAGCATGCGGCCAAGCAGCACCGAGGCCACGTGCACGAGCAGGAAGAAGGCGAGATAGGCACCCGACAGCGCCTGCAGCCGGTCGAACGGCAGGCGGCGCTGCCCGCGGCGGCGCCACAGCAGCCGCAGCCCCGACCCCGCCTGCAGCGCGACGGCGGCCAGCAGCAGCGCCTCGACCGCCGGCACGCGCGTCATCGTCCGCACGCCCTGCATGAAGGCGATGTGCGCGGCGATGCCTTTCAAGGCCATCAGATGGTTCACGAGGTGCACCAGCACGTAGAGGCCGGTAAGGGCGGCGGCGATGCGGTGCAGGCGGCGCGCGAGATCGATGCGCCTATCCATGGAAGGGGCAGGCATGCAGGCCGGCAGGCGAGGGCGCCGGCGCGGCCCGCGCGGGCCCGGGCACGCGCGCCGTCAACAGCAGCCGCAAGCCGCCCGCGGGCCGCAAGGTCACCTGCATCTTCGCTTCGGGCACACCCTGGCCGGGCGCCGGCGCCAGCGTGAAGCGCTGCACCAGCATGGCCAGCGCCAGCGTCATCTCCATCATGGCAAAACCGTTGCCGATGCAGACGCGCGGCCCGGCGCCGAAGGGAACATAGGCGCCGCGCGGCAGCTCGCGCGCCGCATCGCCCAGGAAGCGCCCGGGGTCGAAGCCTTCGGGCCGAGGGAACCAGCGCGCATCGCCTTGCGGGACGAAGAAGGGGATCGTGACCAAGCTGCCTTTGGTCACCAGCCAGTCGCCGATGCGCACGTCCTCGACCGCGCGCCGCATGATTACCCCCGGCACCGGCGGATAGCGGCGCAGGGTTTCCTTGACCACGGCCGCCAGCAGGGGCAGGCGCGGCACATCGTCCATCGTGGGCGCACGCGCGCCGAGCACGCCGTCGGCTTCGGCGGCCACGCGCGCGGCCAGGGCAGGATCGGCGGCCAGCGCCCAGGCGGCCCAGGCCAGCGCGGTGGCGGTGGTCTCGTGGCCGGCCAGGAAGATGGTCATCAGCTGGTCGCGGATTTCGTCGTCGGGCAGCGCGGCGCCATCGCCTTCCTCGTCGCGCGCCGTGAGCAGCATGCCGAGCAGGTCCTCCCCCGCGCTGGCGCCGGCCTTCATCGCTGCGCGGCGCTTCCCGATATGCGAGCGCACCAGGCCGTCGAGCAGGCGCAGCTCGCGGCGTTTCATGCCCTGGCGCGGCAGCGGCGCCCAGGCGGGAATCGCGAAGGGGAGGAACATCTCGGCGTAGCCGATCGCGGACAGATTGCGGATCGCCTGCTCGATGCGCGCCGTGTCTTCTTCGACCCGGCTGCCGAACATGGTGCGCAGGATGATGTCCATGGCCAGCATGTTCATCGTGTGCTCGGCGTCGACCGTCGTGGCGCCGTCGGGCGGCAGGCTGGCGAAGGCATGTTCGGCGGCAGCCGTCACCTGGTCCGCGTAGGCCTCGAAGCGCTTCGGGCTGAAGGCGGGCAGCAGGGTGCGGCGCTGGCGCTGCCAGGTGGCGCCTTCGGTGATCATCAGGCTTTGCCCGTGCAGCTGGCGCATGACGGCGATGTGCTGCTCGTAGCGGACGAAGGAGCGCGCCTTGTCGACCAGCGCTTCGCGCACCTGGTCCGGGTGCATGAAGGCGTAATGATGAAACCAGCCCTGGCGCATGTAGACCGTGTCGCCAAACTGGCGCTGGGCTTCGCGCCAGAAGCCGAGGTAGTCGCGTTGCATGTCGGCCAGCAGGCGCAGGCCGAAGGCGCGGTCACGTGGACCGGGCGGGCGGAGGATCGTCGTCATCGTCTTTGGTGAAGGCATCGGAAAAGGTCAGCCGGTAAACCCAGTCAGCTTCTTCGCGCATGGCGTCGCGCGCCAGTTGGGCAGGGGTGCGTCCGGTCTGCGCCTTGCACTCGCGCGCCATGTGCGACTGGTCGGCGTAGTCGCAGTCCAGCGCATGATCGGCCCAGTCGATCTGCTGGCCGGCCAGGTGGCGCCGCTGGGCGGCCAGGAAACTGCGCTCGCCGCGGCGCAGGCGGTTCAGGGTCTGCAGATTGGCGCCTGCTTCGCGCAGGGCCAGGCGCTGCAGCTGGCGCGGGCCGATCCCGAGCAGGCCGGCGGCCATGCCCAGGGTGATGCGGCTGCCCATGCGGCGGATGCGCAGCCAGGCCGGCAGCTTGTGGTGCCGGGCGTGTTCGGTGACGCAGTCTTCGACCAGGGCCTGGCGCACGCTGTGCGACGCGGCCGCGAATACGGCCTCGGCCAGTTCGCGGCCGCGCGCCGGCAGCACGTCGTTCGCGGGCAGGAATTTGTTCTGCAGTTGCGCCAGGTCGACATCGAACAGGGACTGGAAGGCATCCGGGTAAAACATCGCCATGAAGCCATGGGTATCGCCGCGGTTGCGCGAGACGATGGGCTGGGTCTGGCAACCGCTGACCATGCAGCCCGACAGCACCAGGCCTTGCTGGCCGCCGGCATCGCTCAGCAGCTCGGCCTCGCCCTCCAGGAACCAGGTCATCACGCAATGCGCGCTGGCCGGAAAGCGGTTCAGCAGCTGTTCGCCCTGCAGTGCGCAATGCCGCGTGTCGCGCAGCATGAAGGCGCGCACGAAGGGCGCCACTTCCACCGAGGGCTGGTAGAGGCGGGCGCTGGGCGATCGCAGGGAAGACGGAGCGTTCATGGCTAGTATTGTGGAATTGTCATTCCCTGCAATATAGAACGATCGCGACATGCGGGCATAAAAAAACCCGCACGGCGGCGGGTTTTCGTGGGGCAGCCTGGCTTAGAAGGCCGCGATGCCGGTTTGCGCACGGCCCAGGATCAGGGCGTGGATGTCGTGCGTGCCTTCGTAGGTGTTGACCACCTCGAGGTTGACCATGTGACGGATGATGCCGAACTCGTCCGAGATGCCGTTACCGCCGAGCATATCGCGCGCGGTGCGGGCGATGTCCAGCGACTTGCCGCAGGAATTGCGCTTCATGATCGAGGTGATCTCGACCGCCGCCGTGCCTTCGTCTTTCATGCGGCCCAGGCGCAGGCAGCCCTGCAGGCCCAGCGTGATCTCGGTCTGCATGTCGGCCAGTTTCTTTTGCACCAGCTGATTCGCGGCGAGCGGCTTGCCGAACTGCTTGCGGTCCAGCACATACTGGCGCGCGGTGTGCCAGCAGTCTTCCGCCGCGCCCAGCGCACCCCAGGCGATGCCGTAGCGGGCCGAGTTCAGGCAGGTGAACGGGCCCTTCAGGCCGCGCACCTCCGGGAAGGCGTTTTCTTCCGGGCAGAACACTTCGTCCATGACGATTTCGCCGGTGACCGAGGCGCGCAGGCCGAACTTGCCGTGGATGGCGGGAGCGGACAGGCCTTTCCAGCCCTTCTCGAGCACGAAGCCGCGGATCGCGCCTTCGTCGTCCTTGGCCCAGACCACGAACACGTCGGCGACCGGCGAGTTGGTGATCCACATCTTCGAGCCGCTCAGCGAGTAGCCGCCGTCGACCTTGCGCGCGCGGGTGACCATCGACGCCGGGTCGGAGCCGTGGTTCGGCTCGGTCAGGCCGAAGCAGCCGATCCATTCGCCGGTGGCCAGTTTCGGCAGGTATTTCTGCTTGGTCTCTTCATTGCCGAATTCATGGATCGGCACCATCACCAGCGAGGACTGCACGCTCATCATCGAGCGGTAGCCGGAATCGACGCGCTCGACTTCGCGCGCGATCAGGCCGTAGCTGACGTAATTCAGGCCGGGGCCGCCGTACTGTTCCGGAATGGTCGGGCCCAGCAGGCCGAGTTCGCCCATTTCGCGGAAGATGGACACGTCCATGGTCTCGTGGCGGAAGGCTTCGAGGACGCGGGGCCTGAGCTTGTCCTGGCAATACGCCGCGGCGGCGTCGCGCACCATGCGCTCTTCATCAGTCAGCTGCTGGTTCAGCAGCAGCGGGTCATCCCAGTGAAATTGGGCTTTGCGGGGCGAATCGGAACGGCTCATGCACGGGACTCCTGTCTCAGAAGAATCTTGTTGGACGTGGGGCGGTCTGGCGCCGCCCGAGTCTAGGCATTATAGGAATCGCGGGTGCTGGCGGCTTTTGAAATGGCGACAGTTATTTTCATTTTCGTCACTGCGGTTTGGGCAGCGGGCTGAAAACCGGGGTCAGAGCCCAAGCAATCAACACCGGGCTCTGACCCCTAGCGCCGCCACTGAGCACCGGGGTCAGACCCCAGGCAATCAAGACCGGGGTCTGACCCCTGTTATACCGAACTGGCCGCCGTGGAAGATCAGGGCCGGCTGCGGATGCACGGCGCATTCTTCGACTTCGCCGACGAAGATCACATGGTCGCCTTCCGGGTAGCGGCTGCGGTTGTGGCATTCGAACCAGGCGGTCACGCCCTTCAGGATGGGCTGGCCGGTGCGCGAGAGTTCGTAGTCGGTGCTGGCGAAGGGATCGGCGCCGCGGCGGGAGAAGCGGCGCGCCAGTTCTTCCTGGCCGGCGGACAGCACGTTGATCACGTAATGCGAGTTGCCGGTGAAGATGGGCAGGCTGTTGGCCTTGTCGGAAAGGCTCCACAGCACCAGCGGCGGTTCCAGTGAGACGGAGTTGAAGGAACTGGCGGTCAACCCGCGGAAACTGCCGTCGGCCAGGCGGGTGGTAATGACGGTGACGCCCGTCGCAAACTGGGACAGGGCCTGGCGGAAATGCGCGGAATCGAAACCGCGCTCGATGGAGCGGGGAGAGCTGGTGTTCATCTACGCCATTATGCCACCAACGGCCCGGCTGCCTGGAGCCGCTTCACCTGGGAAATGCATGGGCGTGCGCTTTCGGTTACAGTGAAGGAATCGATAACAACCCTCCCAAGGACATCGTATGAGCCAGCAATCGGCAAGCGACGTGGCAATCCTGGGCGGCGGCTGTTTCTGGTGCCTGGAAGCGGTGTACCTGGAAGCGCGCGGCGTGACCCGCGTCGAATCCGGCTACATGGGCGGCGCCGCCGCCAACCCGACCTATGAACAAGTGTGCGCCGGCACTACCGGACACGCGGAAGTCGTGCGCCTGGAGTTCGATCCGAGCGTCATTTCCTACCGCGACATCCTCGAGATCTTCTTCACCATCCACGACCCGACCACCCTGAACCGACAGGGCAACGACGTCGGCACCCAGTACCGCTCCGTCATCTTCACCACGTCGCCGGAACAGGATGCGATGGCGCGCAAGGTGATGGCGGAGATGGCGGCGGTGTGGGACGCGCCCATCGTCACCCAGGTGCTGCCGGAAGAAACCTGGCACAAGGCCGAGGACTACCACCAGAACTATTTTGCGCAGCATCCGCTGCAGGGTTACTGCGCTTTCGTGGTGGCGCCGAAGGTGGCGAAGTTTCGCAAGATGTTTGCGGACCGGATGAAATGATCATTTCAATGTCGCGTCGATAACAAATCGACCGCACCGCTGCCGTCATACATGTACCGCCGCGACCACGGCATCTGCGCCGGATCCTGCCCCGCCTTCCCGCACACGATCTGGTACAGGCTGATCCAGTCGTGCGCGAAGGCATAGGCGCAGCCGGCCAGGTACACGTGCCAGATGCGGAAGGTCTTGGGGTCGGCCAGCTGGCGGATGCGCGCGGCGTTGGTCTCGAAATTGTCGGTCCAGATCGCGCAGGTGCGCGCATAGTGGCGGCGCAGGTTTTCGACGTCGCGCACTTCGAGCCCGCCTTCCTGCATGGTGCGGATCACGGTGGACAGGTGGGCCAGTTCGCCGTGCGGGAACACGTAGCGGTCAATGAATTCGCCGCCGCCCCAGGGGCTGGCGCGCTGTTCGACGTCGGTGGTCGTGATGCCGTGGTTCATCGCCACGCCGCCCGGCGCCAGCAGTTGGTTGATGCGGCCGAAGTACTCGGACAGGTGCTGCACGCCCACGTGCTCGAACATGCCGACGCTGGTGATGCGATCGAATTCGCCGGCGACGTCGCGGTAATCCTGCAAGCGAATCTCGATGCGGTCCTGCAGCCCGGCCCGCGCCACCCGTTCGCGCGCCAGTTCGAACTGGTTCTGCGACAGCGTCACGCCGACGCAACGGGCGCCGAATTTCTGCGCCGCCCGCAGCACCAGCGCGCCCCAGCCGCAGCCGATGTCGAGCAGGGTATGGCCCGGCTGCACGCCGATCTTGGTGAGGATGTGGTCGATCTTTTTGGTCTGCGCGGTGGCAAGGTCTTCGTCGCCGGTCTCGAAGTAGGCGCACGAATACACCATGCCCGGATCGAGGAATTCCTTGTAGAAGGCGTTGGAGACGTCGTAGTGGTAGCGGATCGCCTCGGCGTCCTTTTCGCGCGTGTGCGGCGAGACCATGCGCAGGGCGCTGGCCATCCGGCTGTGACGGGCCGGCTTGCCGGTCGATTCGGCCAGGGAATTGCCGATCTGGATCATGTCGGCCGCGCTACCCTCGATCTCGAGCGCGCCTTCGACATAGGCTTCGCCCAGGTTGCCGAGGGTCGGCGACAGCAGGTAG
Organism: Massilia sp. Bi118; assembly: GCF_918697865.1. GTDB lineage: Bacteria > Pseudomonadota > Gammaproteobacteria > Burkholderiales > Burkholderiaceae_D > Telluria. The sequence goes on from NZ_CAKKMV010000008.1 coordinate 179,115, forward strand.
TGCAGGCTGCCGGGGCCCGGCACGCGGATGGTGACGCGCGGTTGCTCGGATGAGAGGTCGACCTGCTCGCCGTTCCATAGTTCCACGCGCAGCGGCAGCTTGTATTTGTCACGAATGCCTGCGGTCCAGGCGGATAACTTGATCTGGTCGAACACGCGATACCCCTCCGGCTGACGGGGCATCGCCGACCTTCGCGGCCGTGAAGCCCCTTACGGTTGCAAACGCTGCCGCGTCCAGCTGCCGTCATCCTGACGCGTGTACACGACACGGTCGTGGAAGCGTGAACGCCGCCCCTGCCAGAACTCGATCCGTTCCGGCACCAGTCGAAACCCGCCCCAGTTGTCTGGCCGCTGGGGCGTTTCTCCAACCTGTCGCGCAACGTCCTCGTAGTTGTGTTCGAGATCTGCGCGGCTGGCGATCGGCGCGCTCTGTTGGGACGCAATCGCCGACAGCCGGCTCTTCAGCGGCCGGCTGTTGAAGTATTTATCGCTTTCCTCGGCTGAGGTACGCTCGACCTTTCCTTCGATTCGCACTTGCCGTTCAAGTTCACTCCAAAAGAATAGCAGAGATGCAAATGCATTGCCGTTCAATTGTTTTCCCTTCTGGCTATCATAGTTCGTGTACCAGGTGAAACCGCGCTCGTCGAACTGCTTGATCAGCACGATGCGCGAGCTCGGCCGGCCGCGCTCGTCGACGGTCGACACGCCCATCGCATTCGGCTCGTTGACCTCGGCCTTCAGGGCTTCCTCGAACCAGCGGGTGAACTGCTGGACCGGGTCGTCGGCGACGTCTTTTTCGTCGAGGCTGGCCTGGCCATAGTCCTTGCGCAGGTCAGCCACGCGTTCGCCTACCGAGACAGTGGTCGGCGTTGCGGCCACACTGCCGCCCGGCATCGCCACATCCGGCACGCCTGCCGAAGCCGCCGGCTCGATGCCGCGGCGGCGCTGCATGGCCCGGCCCAGCTGCTTCATCTGCTGTGCATCAAACAGGCGCAGCGCCATTGGGGCCATCGTGCTTTCTTCGCGCTCCATATGGTTGAGATAACGCTGGCTGAAGCGCTGCACCGTGCTGCTGGAGAGCTGGGCGCCAGAACCATCCGCGATGGCCGCCAGCTGCTCGTGCAGGTCTTGCCACATCGCGTCCATGTCCTTGTGGTCCTGCAGGATCACCGGCGCCAGCGCCTGCAGGGTGGCGGCGTCCTCGCCCCGGGCGACGGCGCGCAGCATCGGGATCAGGTCCTGCTCCTCGTCCTCGTGGTGCAGGTGGGCGGCCTTTTCGAAGTAGCGCAGCACGGCAGCGGCGGCCTGGCGCGCCTGCTGGTCGGCGCCATGTTCTGGCAGGTGGGCCAGCAGTTTTTCCAGGGTCGCCAGCTGCTTGCGGATGCGGCCGTGGCAATGCTTGAGCACGGCGACCGGCTGGTCGAAATCGGGGGCGGTGTCGGGAAGAAGCTCGTTCATGGTGGCTGTTGCGGACGAGGGAATCGACCGCAAAATTTGATTGACTGAAAGTTATTTTAGAGCAAGGACGGGGATTCCGTCCGGTAAAATGGCGGGATCATGACGACACTTCCTTCTTCCTTGCTTGCGCCGGCTGGCGCGGACTTCGATGACGAAGTCGACTTCGAACGCCGCTTCGGCGGCATCGCCCGTCTCTACGGCGAGCGTGCACTGGAACGCTTCCGCAAGGCGCACGTTTGCGTCATCGGCGTGGGCGGCGTCGGCTCCTGGATCGTCGAGGCCCTGGCCCGCAGCGCGATCGGCAAACTCACGCTGATCGACCTCGACAACGTGGCCGAATCCAACATCAACCGTCAGATCCAGGCGCTGTCGACGACCATCGGCATGCCCAAGATCGAGGCGCTGAAACAGCGCATCGCGCTGATCAATCCGTACTGCGAAGTCGAGCTGATCGAGGAGTTCATCGACCTGGACAACATCCCGCAGATGGTCGCGCCCGGCAAATACGACTACGTGTTCGACGCCATCGACAGCGTCAAGGCCAAGGCGGCCCTGATCGCCCACTGCCGCGACCATGCGATTCCGCTGATCGTGATCGGCGGCGCCGGCGGCCAGCTAGATCCCACGAAAATCGAGGTGCGCGACCTCGCCCGCACCGAGCAGGAGCCGCTGCTGAAGAAGGTGCGCAAGATCCTGCGCGCCCAATACGGTTTTGCCAAGGGCGAAAAGCACAAGTACCACATCGACGCCGTGTTCTCGATGGAGCCGCTGCGCTATCCGGAAGCGGGCGATGCCTGCGAGATCGATGCCAACAGCATCACCGGCCTGAATTGCGCGGGCTTCGGCTCGAGCATGGTGGTGACCGCGACTTTCGGCATGGTCGCCGCGGGGCATATGCTGCGCAAGATGGCGGAGGCGGCGCATGCCGTCGTCGCGCCGGTCGTGGCACCCGTGCATATCGCGGCGCCTGCCGCCAACGATGCTGGGCAAGCAGAGGTGGCCTTGTTATCATAGGTTCAGTTTTTACTGATCCATGAAAGAGGCCCAATGATTCGTCGCATCGCCTTTCTGAGCCTGCTGCTGGCGGCCACCACCGCCGGCGCCCAGGACTCCACCCAGACCCCGGCCCAGACCGCGGCCGTCACCCCGGACAGCGCCCAGCAGACCACCGAGCAGGCGGCCCAGCCGGCCGTCCAGTCCACCGCCCCACAGATCCAGGTCATCGACACCGTCGTCGGCAAGGGCAAGGAAGCCACGGTCGGCAGCACCGTCTTCGTCAACTACACGGGCTGGTTCTACAAACCCATGGCCAAAAAGCAGCGCGGCCGCAAGTTCGATTCCTCGCTGGACGCCGGCCGCAGCCCGCTCGATTTCCAACTCGGCGCCGGCCGCGTCATCAAGGGCTGGGAGCAGGGCGTGGTCGGCATGAAGGTGGGTGGCAAGCGCACCCTGATCATCCCGAGCGACCTGGCCTATGGCAAGCGCGGCTCGCCCGGACCGGGCGGCATTCCGCCGGATTCCGATCTCATCTTCGACGTGGAACTGCTGGACGTAAAGTAAAGTAAGCGTCCAAAACCGTCGCGAGCGGAAGCAGTTCGGGGCGAGAAGCGCAGATGTACAATCGTACATCGAGCATCGCAGCCCCGAAATGCGACGCGCAGCAGGTTTTGGGCGCTTACGGGTCAAATGACAACTTAACAAGGCGGGGGTTCTCAATGCGCATCGCGAACGACGTTACTGAACTGATCGGTAATACTCCACTGGTGCGCATCCGGCGCCTGTCACAGGGCGCCGGCGCGGACATTCTCGCCAAGCTCGAGTTCTACAACCCGGCCCACAGCGTCAAGGACCGGATCGGCTGGGCCATGATCGAGGCCGCCGAGCAGGCCGGCAAGATCGGCCCCGACACCATCATCGTCGAACCCACCAGCGGCAACACCGGCATCGCGCTGGCGATGGTCTGCGCGGCGCGCGGCTACCGCTGCCGCCTCATCATGCCCGAGACCATGAGCAGCGAGCGCCGCATGCTGCTGCGCGCCTACGGCGCCGAGCTGGTCCTGACGCCCGGCCCCGAAGGCATGCTGGGCGCGATCCGCCGCGCCGAGGAAATCGTCGCCTCGGATCCGAAGTGCTTCATGCCGCAGCAGTTCAACAATCCCGCCAACCCGGAAGTCCACCGCCGCACGACGGCCGAGGAAATCTGGCGCGACACCGACGGCAAGGTCGACATCCTCGTGGCCGGCGTCGGCACCGGCGGCACCATTACCGGCGTGGCCGAAGTCATCAAGGAACGCAAGCCCGGCTTCCAGGCGATCGCCGTGGAGCCGGAAGCCTCGCCGATGCTTTCGAAGGGCACCAAGGGCCCGCACCCGATCCAGGGCCTCGGCGCCGGCTTCATCCCGGCAGTGCTGAATACGAAAAGCTACGACGAGGTCATCACCGTGAAGAACGAGGATGCCTTCGAGTTCGCGCGCGCGGCCGCGCGGGAGGAGGGCCTGCTGGTCGGGATTTCGTCGGGAGCGGCGTTGTGGGCCGCGGTGCAGGTGGCGAAGCGGCCGGAGAATGCGGGGAAGATGATCGTGACGATCATTCCGTCGTTTGGGGAGCGGTATCTCAGTACGGCCTTGTACGCCAACTTGGCCGGCTGATCTTTGCGTGGGGTGTTGAGGCCGGGGGCCTCAACACGAACGTGCCCACGAATCAACGTTCAATGTGCGTGGCCCGGATGGGCGTGGCCGTGATCTTGGCTGTGGCCATGATCATGGCCGTGGTCATGATCGTGATCGTGCTCATGCGCCCCATGCAGCGCACAGCTGCTGTGCTTCGTCGTCCCCTGTTCCACCTGCAGCGTGCAATGGTGGATCGCAAAATCCTCGCGCAGGTGTCCGACGATGTCGTCGATGACGGCATCGCCCGGATACCCGCCCGGCATCACCAGGTGGGCGGTGAGCGCGGTCTCGGTGGTGCTCATCGCCCAGATGTGGACGTCGTGCACCTCGGTGACGCCGGTCTGCGCGGCCAGGAAGGCCGTGACCTGGGTCGCATCGACGCTGGCCGGCACGCCCGCCAGCACCATCTGCAGCGACTCTTTCATGAGCGACCAGGTGCCGGCCACGATGATCACCACGATCACCAGGCTGACCGCCGGGTCGAGCCAGGTCCAGCCGGTCGACATCACCACCAGGCCGGCGATCACCACACCCAGCGACAGCGCGGCGTCGGCCGCCATGTGCAGGTAGGCGCCGCGCACGTTGATGTCGTCCTTGCTGCCGGCCATGAACAGCCAGGCCGAGAAACCGTTGATCAGCACGCCGATGCCGGCCACGATCGACACCGTGGTGCCGGCCACTTCCTGCGGATGGGCGAAGCGCAGCACCGCCTCCCAGGCGATGGCGCCGCAAGCCACCATCAGCAGCAGGGCGTTGAACAGCGCCGCCAGGATCGAGGTCCCGCGCAAGCCATAGGTGAAGCGGCGCGTCGGCGCGGTCTTCGCCAGCAGGGCGGCACCCCAGGCCAGCACCAGGCCCAGCACGTCGGACAGGTTGTGGCCGGCGTCGGCCATCAGCGCGGTCGAATTGGCGATGAAGCCGTAGACGAATTCGATGGCGACGAAGGCCGCATTCAGGACGATGGCCAGCACGAAGGCGCGGCCGGCGTCGGCCGGGGCGGGGTGGTGATGTCCGTGGCCATGGCCATGTCCGTGGTCGTGATGGTGGTGAAGGCTCATGCGTCTATTCCGTTGGGTGAGTCAGGTTCTGCGAGGTGTTCGAACATGTTGGCGAGCAGCCCGCTGATGTGGGCGTCGGCGGCGGTGTAGAACACCTGCTTGCCCTGGCGCTCGGCCTTGACGATGCGCGCCGCACGCAGCAGGCGCAGATGGTGGCTCACCAGGGAGCTGGACAGTTCCAAACTGGCCGCGATGTCGCCCACCGCGATCGGCTGCGCCAGGCAGGCCAGCACGATGCGCAGCCGGGTCGGGTCGCCCAGCAGGTGAAAGAGGTCGGCAAGTTCGTCGACCAGGTAGTCGAAGTCGTGTGGGGTGCTCATGCTTAACATGTGAAGAACTGTTCACATGTTAAGCGCAAAGCGCCGGGCGGTGCAAGTTCTTGTGTTGTGGCTGGCTGCGCGCTTAGATATCGCTCTGTGCCGGCGCGGCAGTCATGCCTGCCTTGAATCGGCGTCGGATGCGCAGCACGGACAGTCCCGTGAAGAGTGCGACGCCGATCGCAGCGGCTACTGCCCAGCCGCGATCGACCAGACCGGCGCCGGCGGCCGCGCCGCAAAGCCCGCCTGCGGCCAGGCCGGGCAGGATGACTTTGAAGGTGGCGCGGGCAAGCGTTTTCGACATGTTCACTCCCATCGTTCAGCGTCAAGGTCCGTCAACCGCGCCGACGTCGAAACCGTCGTAGTTCAGGACGCCAAACCGCGCCGCAATAGCGTAGAGCAGCTGATTGCGCTCGTCCAGGGAGGCCGGCGTATGGGTTTCGACACGATCCATGCGCAAATAAAAAACCGGATTGTCGGCGGCTTCATCCGGATCGAGCGTGCCGATAAATTCGTAACCCGACGGCGCTAGATGCGCTGCAATCGGCAGCAGCTTCTCACGATCGCGGTCGATGAAAAAGTAGGACCATCGGCACTCGTCGCCGATGTTCCAGTTGGCGCGCCCGGAAGCATGGGTGCGCCGGGTTTCCGCAAAAAATTCCTCGAGCATTGGGAGCGTAACCATGTGTACACCTTAAGGCAGCTGACCATCCGCATCCCGAACCTCCGCCATCCCCAGCCCGAGATTCTTCAACTGCGGCAGCACCTTCGCCTTGTCGCCGACGGCAATCACTTTCATCCGCTCCGGCGCCAGATATTTGTTCGCCGCCGCCTGCACCTGCGCCGCACTCACGCGCCGGAACTGCTCGGGCAGGGTCTGCCAGTAGTCGGCCGGCAGGTCGAACAGATACGGTTCGGCCAGGCTCGCGACGATGGTGGAGTTGGTCTCGAACTGCCCCGGCAGCGAATACACCTGCGAATCGCGCGCGCCCGCCAGCTCGGCGGCCGGCAGCGGCTGCGTGCGAACGCCACGCAGCTCCCTGAATATCTCGGAGATAGACGCCCCAGTGACATCGGTGCGCACGCTGCCGGCGATGACGAAAGGCCCCGGCGTGCGGTCGTAGCGGAAGCCCGAGAACACGCCGTAGCTGTAGCCCTTGTCCTCGCGCAGGTTGAGGTTGATGCGGCTGGAGAACAGCCCGCCGAGCGCCGCGTTCATCACCTGCAGCGCCGGATAGTCCGGGGTCTTGCGGTTGGCCGCCAGCTGGGTCACGCGCAGCGCGGTTTGCGGGGCGCCCGGCTTGTCGACCGTGACCAGGCGCGCTTTCGTGCCCTCGGCGTCGCCCACCAGCACCGGCGACGGCAGGACCCGCGGCCAGCCGCCGAAGCGGGCCGTCGCCAGCGCGCGCAAGTCATCGAGGGTGATGTCGCCGGAGACGATCAGCGCCGCGTTGGCCGGCACGTAGTGGCGGCGCCAGAACTGATAGAGGTCGTCGCGGGTGACGGCGCGGATCGCCTGCTCGGTGCCGAGCTGGCCATAGCCGTAGGGGTGCCTGGGGCCGTACAGTGCGCCGGCACTGGCGACGGCCGCCACCTGCTCCGGGTTGTCGCGCTGCTGGGTCAGGGCGCCCATGCGCGCGGCGCGCTGGCGCTCGACTTCGGCGGTGGGGAAGGCCGGGTGCTGGACCACGTCGGCCAGCACGTCCAGCGCCTGCGCGAAGGTCGACTTCAGCGACAGCAGCGAGACCGTCGACGCATCCGTGCTGCTGCCGCTGCCGAGGAAGGCGCCCAGCTGCGCGATCTCGTCGGCGATTTGCGGCGCGCTGCGGGTGGCCGTCCCTTCCTGCAGCATCTGGGCGGTGAAGCCGGACAGGCCGGGCGCATCGTCCGGGTTGGCGTCGGAGCCGCTTTTCACCACCAGCTCGGCGGCCACCAGCGGCAGCGCAGGGTTGTAATGGTGGATCACGCGCAGGCCGTTCGGCAGCTGGAAGCTTTCGCCTTGCGGCAGCGTGAACTTCGGCGCCGGTCCGGGCTTCGGCGGCTGGCGGCGCCAGGCTTCATCGCGGTTGATGCCGGCGGCTGCAGCCGTCCTGAGGGCTTTCACCGGCAACGCCTTCGGGTCCGGGCCCAGCTCCGGCTTGCCCGGCACGGCCGCCACCACCACGCGCGCATTCGGCTGCAGGTAGCTGCGCGCCACGCGTTGCACGTCGGCGGCGCTCACGCGGCGCAGGCGCGCAATGTCCTTCGGGAGGAAGCCCGGGTCGCCGGTGTACTGGTTGTACTGGTTGACCTGGTTGGCCAGGCCCGCGCCGCCCAGCTTCTCGATCGAGGTCAGCATCGCGGTCTCGATGGTGTTGCGGGCGCGTTCGACTTCCGCCTCAAGCGGGCCGCTGTCGCGCAGCGCCTTCAGCTCGGCGTCGACGGCGCCGGCCAGTTCGTCCGCTTCATGGCCGGGGCGCGCGGTGACGTCGATCACGAAGGTGGACGTCAGGGCGTTCGAGTTCTGCGCCGCCGCCGTGTCCTGGGCGATCTGGCGCTCGTAGACCAGCGATTTATATAAACGCCCGGCCTTGCCGCCGGCGAGGATCTGGGCCGTCACCGCCAGCTCGGCGTCGCCCGGCTGGTAGGCGGGCGGCGTCAGCCAGGCCATGTAGACGCGCGGCAGTTCGATGCGGTCGGCCACCGTCAGGCGGCGCTCGCGTGTGATCGGCGGCGTCTCCACGGCCGGTTTGGCCACCGGCGCACTGCGCTTGAAGGTGCCGAAGTACTTCGCCACCAGGGCGCGTGTTTTCGCCTTGTCGATGTCGCCGGCGATCACGATGCTGGCGTTGTTCGGGCCGTAGTAGCGGGTGAAAAAGTCGCGCACGTCGGCCAGTTTCGCGTTCTGAATATCCGCGTGCGAGCCGATCACCGAGGCGTAGTACGGGTGGGTCTTCGGGAACAGCGCGTGGTTCATCGCCTCTTCGACGATGCCGTAGGGGCGGTTCTCGACGCTCTGGCGGCGCTCGTTGCGCACCACGTCCTGCTGGTTCGACAGCGAGGTCTGGTCGAGCACGTCGAGCAGGTAGCCCATGCGGTCGGCATGCACCCACAGCGCCAGCTCCAGCTGGTTGGTGGGTACGGTGTCGTAGTAATTGGTGCGGTCGTAGTCGGTGCTGCCGTTGCTGTCGGTGGCGCCGGCGCCTTCCAGCAGGCGGTCGGCCAGGCCGCGCGGCAGGTGCCGGGTGCCGGCGAACATCATGTGCTCGAACAGGTGGGCGAAGCCGGTCAGCCCCGGCGCCTCGTTGGCCGGGCCCACGTGGTACCAGATGTTCACGGCGACGATGGGCAGGCGGTGGTCCTCGATCAGGATCAGTTCCAAGCCGTTGGGCAGCGTGGTTTTTTCGAACGCGACCTGGGGCAGGGCGGGCGCCGGCAGCGGGTTCTGGGCGGGCGCGGAACCGGCGGCGAGGGCCAGCGCCAGCATCAGGGAAGTCAACAAGGGCAGACGGACAATCATGTGGACTCCGTATGAAGCGTTCAGTGACAGGTATCGGCGCCGCGGTCGGGCTCGGGCAGCCCGAGCGGCGTGAGGCGGGCGGATTCCAGGAATTCCCATTCGTAGCGGCCGTCCAGCAGGCGCAATTTCAGCACGCCGGTGCGGCCGCTGTCGCGCATCTCGCTGTTGCGCACCGTGAGCAGGAAGGGCGTCGGATAGGCGCCGCCGGTGCCGACCACGAACTGGCGCATGCCGCGCGCCTTGTCGAGATGGTTGTCGGCGTCCTGCGGCGCGAAGCGCTCGTAGTCGTGGTCGTGGCCGGACAGCACCAGCTCCGCGCCGGCCTCCTGCAGCAGGCGCCATGCCTCACGCATCTTGGGGATGCTGCCATGCCCGCCGGAGCTGTACAGCGGGTGGTGCCAGAAGGCCAGCGTGCAGCGCGACGGGTGCGCCGCCAGGTCGGCGCGCAGCCATTCGATCTGGGCGGCGTGCTCGATCGGGGCCAGGTTGCTGTCGAGGGAAACGAGGTGCCAGCCTTTCAAGTCGAGACTGTAGTAACCGCGCCCGGCGCGCTCGCCAAAGTATGCGAAATAGGGCGCGGCTTGCGGCGTGTAGTACTCGTGGTTGCCGGGCGCCGGCCAGGTGCGGTCCTTGAATTTGCCCCAGGTCGGGTCGTAGCAGTCGGTGAATTCCTTCGTCCTGCCGTGCGGGTAGGTCGCGTCGCCCAGCATCAGGACCACCGCTGCCGGGTCGGCGGCAAGGCCGGCGGCGACGGTGCGCGCGGTGTCGGCCGCGCCCGAATATGCCGGGTCCTTGTAGGCGCAGCGGGCGATGTCGCCGGCCGCGTAGACGGTGATGCCATTGCCGGCGCCGGCGAAGGCGGATGCGGCCAGCAGCAGGCCGCCGGCCGCCACGGCCAGGCGTGTCGCAAGCGCCGGCATCCTCCTTACTCGAGGAAGCGCAGCAGCCCGCTCAGCGCGTGCGCCACCGTCTGCTCGCGCACGGCGCGGCGGTCGCCCTGGAACACCAGGCGCTCGGTATAAGTGGTGCTGCCTTTCGACCAGGCGAAGCAGACGGTGCCGACCGGCTTGCCCGGCACCGCGCCGGTCGGGCCGGCGATGCCGGTGGTGGACACGGCGACGTCGGCATTGCTGTTGGCGACCGCGCCCTCGGCCATTGCGCCGGCCACTTCCACGCTGACGGAGCCGAACTGCGCGATCAGCGCGGCCGGCACGTCCAGCATCTCGGTCTTGGAAGCGTTCGAATAGGTGACGAAGCCGCACTCGAACCAGCCGGTCGAGCCGGGGATCTCGGTGATGGCCTGGGATACGCCGCCGCCGGTACAGGACTCGGCGGTGGCCAGCAGCAGGTTTTTCGTTTCGAGCAGCTTGCCGACTTTGGCCGCAAGTTCAAGAATATCGTTCTCCATCGCTCCACTCCCTTATGTTGATGCTGCGCCGGACCATTCTAGCGCGCCTCGGTCCGTGTGCGCTAAAAACCTTAACCAAAAAACACGCAACGGACATGATGTAATTACCGATGTCGTGCCGTGCGACATCATTCGAAAACCTGCTGCTATTCTGCACGCCTGCCGGGCAGCTCTCCGGTAGTCTCTTTTTACCGATGTAGGAATGACATGCCGTTCGAATGTTCGCGCATGGCCGAGGCGGCATGATCGGCCAGCGCTCGATCCGCACCAAGCTGGTCACGATCGTGATGTCGACCACGCTGGCGGCACTGGCGGTGTCGGTCGGCACCGTGGTTGCCTACGACCTGCGCGGCTACCAGCGTGCATTGCTGAACGACCTCTCGACCCAGGCCGAGCTGGTTGGCCACATGACCTCGGCCGCGCTGTCGTTCGACGACCCGCGCCTGGCGCGCGAGAACCTGGCCATGCTGCGCTCGCGACCGACCGTGCGCGCGGCCGCCATCTACGACGCCAACGGCGCCCTGTTCGCGTCCTACCTGGCGCCGGGCGAGGACAGCGCCTTCCCGGCGCATCCCGGCAAGATCGGCCATTCCGGTAAAAGCTATATCAGGGACGGCGACGAACTGGTGCTCTATAAACCCATCGTCGAGAACGAAGACAAGCTGGGCACCGTCTACCTGCGCTCCACCAACCAGCTCATGGGCCGGGTGCGCGACTACCTCTTGATCTGCATCGGCACCACCCTGCTGGCATTGCTGGTCGCCTGGCTGCTGGTGCGCCGCCTGGGCCACACGATCACGACCCCGATCGACGCCATCACCACCATCGCGCGCGAGGTGGTGGAGAAACGCGACTATTCGCGCCGCGCGCCGCGCATCAGCGAAGACGAAGCGGCGGCCCTGGTCGATTCCTTCAATGCGATGCTGACCGAGATCGAGCAGCGTACCCTGGCGCTGGAAGGCTCGAACCGCGAGATCGCGCGCGAGGCTCTCGAGCGCGCCCTCGCGCAGCAGGAAGTGATGCGCCTGAATTCCGAACTCGAGGAGCGCGTGCACGAGCGCACCATGCAGCTCGAGCTGGCCAACTCCGAGCTGGAGCTGGCGATCGAGGAGGCGCGCAACGCCAACCAGGCCAAGTCGGCCTTCCTGTCCTCGATGAGTCACGAGCTGCGCACGCCGCTCAACGCCATCCTCGGCTTCGCCCAGATCCTGGCCGCCGACAACCTGCCCACCACGCCGGAGCAGAAGAAGGAGTTCTCCGGCCACATCCTGAAATCGGGCCGCCACCTGCTCACGCTCATCAACGAGATCCTCGACCTGGCCAAGGTCGAGGCGGGCGCGCTGACCCTGTCGATGGAGCCGGTGGGCCTGGCCGAGGTGCTGGCGGAATGCCAGACCATGATCGCGCCGCAGGCGGCCGCGCGCGGCATCCGCGTGCGCTTCCCCGACAACGCCGCGGCCCTGGTGCAGGCCGACCGCACGCGCCTGAAGCAGGTGCTGCTGAATCTCCTGTCGAATGCGGTCAAGTACAACCGCGAGGGCGGGGAAGTCGTGGTGGAATGCACGGCGTGCGGGCCGGACCGGCTGCGCCTGGCGGTGGTTGACTCCGGCATGGGCCTGCGCCCGGACCAGGTGGCAGCGCTGTTCCAGCCTTTCAACCGGCTCGGGCAGGAAAACGGCACGCAGGAGGGCACCGGCATCGGCCTGGTCTTCACCCGGCGCCTGGTCGAAATGATGAAGGGCGAGATCGGCGTCACCAGCACCCCGGGCGTGGGCAGTACCTTCTGGATCGAGCTGTCGGCTGCCGCGCCGCTGGTGCAGCTGGCGGCGCCGGCGGAAAGCGATGGCGGCCAGGCCGCGGCCGCGCCCAGCGGCGACGCCCCGCGCACCATCCTGTACATCGAGGACAATCCGGCCAACCTGCGGCTGGTGCAGGAGATCCTTTCCTTCCGCACCGACCTGCGCCTCCTGAGCGCGCCGGACGGCCATGCCGGGCTGGCGCTGGCGCACATGGAGCGCCCGGCCATCATCCTGCTGGACCTGAACCTGCCCGGCATGAGCGGCTTCGAGGTGCTGGCCCAGCTGCGGCGCGACCCGGACACGGCGCACATTCCGGTGCTCGCCCTGACCGCCAACGCCATGCCGCGCGATATCGAGCGCGGCCTGTCGGCAGGCTTCAACCGCTATCTCACCAAGCCCATCGACATCGAACAATTCAATGAGGCCATCGACGGCGTGCTGGCCCAGCGCGCCGCGGAAGAAAGGACAGCCCCATGAGGTCAGCCATATGATTTCGCCCTCGGATATCCGGCGTGCGCGCATCCTCGTCGTCGACGACGAACCGGTGAACGTGCAACTGCTTGAATTCCTGCTCAAGACCACCGGCTACGAAAACGTCTCGAGTACCACCGACCCGCGCCAGGTGGCATCGCTGCACCTGCAGCACCGCTACGACCTGATCATCCTCGACCTGCAGATGCCGCACATGGACGGCTTCCAGGTCATGGAGGCATTGAAGCCGATGGAACTCGAATCCTGGCTGCCGGTGCTGGTGGTGACGGCCGAGCCGGACAAGAAGCTGGCCGCCCTCGAGGCCGGGGCGCGCGACTTCATCGGCAAGCCTTTCGACACGGTCGAGGTGCTGACCCGCATCCGCAACCTGCTGGAAGTCCGCCTGTTCCACCAGGAGTCGCGCGACTACGGCGTGCGCATGGAGCGCAAGGTGAGGGAGCGCACCGCCGAGCTGCAGCGCTTCCGCGGCGCGATGGACGCCACCGCCGACGCCATCTTCCTGGTCGACGCGCGCAACATGGCGATGCTCGACGTCAGCGACGGCGCCTGCCGCATGCTGGGATTTTCGCGCGAGGCGCTGCTGCGCATCGACCCGGTGGCGCTGGGCCTGGCCGAACGGGCCCAGCTCGAGCGCTATACCGACGATGCGTCCCTGCCGCGCGAGCACGACATCGTCGAGACCGAGCTGCTGCGCGCCGACGGGCAGGGCGCGGTGCCGGTCGAGATCAGCTGGCAGCTGCAGCAGCTGGACCACATGCGCATGCTGATCGCCGTGGCGCGCGACATCAGCGAGCGCATTCACGCGGCCCAGCGCCTGAAGCACATCTCGAATTACGACAGCCTGACCGGCCTGCCGAACCGCACCCTGTTCTTCCAGACCCTGCGCGACACCATCGAACTGGCCCAGGACAAGAACTGGCGCATCGCTGTGCTGTTCATCACCCTCGACCGCTTCAAGGTCATCAACGATTCGCTCGGCCCGGCGCTGGGCGACGAGCTGCTGCGCCAGTTCAGCACGCGCCTGGTGCGCTCGCTGCACCACCGCGACAGCCTTGGACGCCTGGGCGGCGACGAGTTCGCGCTGATCCTCACCACCAAGCCCGAGGACAAGGAAGAGGAGGCGGCGAGCGTCGCCAACGAAGTCCGCGAGGCGCTGCGCCCACCGTTCGACTTAAATGGACAACAGGCCGCGCTGACGGCCAGCATCGGCATCGCCATGTACCCGGACGACGCCGTCGATCCGGGCACCCTGGTCAAGTACGCCGACGTGGCGATGGTGCGCGCCCGCGAGGCCGGGCGCGACGGCTACCGCTTCTTCACCCAGGGCATGAACGTGCAGGTGCTGGCGCGCCTGGACCTCGAGCTGGCGCTGCGCGGCGCCATCGACGGCAACCAGTTCGAGCTGCACTACCAGCCCAAGCTGGACCTGAACACGGGGCGCGTCAGCGGGGTCGAGGCTCTGCTGCGCTGGCGCCGTCCCGGCTTCGGCCTGGTCTACCCGGCCGAGTTCGTGCCGGTCATGGAGGAAAACGGCATGGTGGTGCGGGCCGGCGCCTGGATCATCGACGAGGCCTGCCGCCAGATCGCCGCCTGGAACAAGCAGGGCGTGCGCGACGTGCGGATCGCGGTGAATGTCTCCAGCCGCCAGTTCGTCGAGGGCGACCTGGAAGGCGACATCCGCAGGGCGCTGGCCAGGCACCATGTCGAGCCGGGCCTGCTGGAGCTGGAGCTGACCGAGAGCGCGCTGATGTCGAACTTCGAGCACACGATCCAGGTGCTGGAAAGCCTGAAGGCGCTCGGCATCCGCATCGCGATCGACGACTTCGGCACCGGCTATTCGAGCCTGGCTTACCTGAAGCGCTTCCCGATCGACAAGCTGAAGATCGACATCGCCTTCGTGCGCGACATCACGACCAACCCGGACGATGCCGCGATCGCGCTGGCGATCATCAGCATGGCGCACAGCCTGCACATGCAGGTGATTGCCGAGGGCGTCGAGTCGCGCGCCCAGATGGCCCTGCTGCGCCGCCACTTCTGCGACGAGATCCAGGGCTTCCACTTCTCGCGCGCGCTGCCGCCCGTGGAGCTGGGCGCCTTCGTGCTGGAGAACCGCTCGCAGCCGACCCGCCCGGCGGCCGACGACCGCAACGTCCAGACCATGCTGGTGGTGGACGACGACGTCGACGTGCTGGCGGCCCTGCACCGCCTGTTCCGGCGCGATAACTACCGGGTGCTGACGGCGGCCACGCCGGCCGAGGGCTTCGAGCTGCTGGCGCTGTACCACGTGCAGGTGATCCTGTGCGACCAGCGCATGCCGGTCATGAGCGGCATCGAGTTCCTGAGCAAGGTGAAGGAGATGTACCCGGACACCATCCGCATCATCCTGTCCGGCTATACCGGCGTGGACACGGTGCTCGACTCGATCAACCGCGGCGCCATCTACCGCTTCTATACCAAGCCCTGGAACGACAACGAGTTGCGCGACAATGTGCGGCTGGCGTTCCGGCAGTACTGGCTGACGCATGGGCCGTTCGATGACCGGAAGAAGCCGCGGGATGAAAGGGCGGCGTAACTTCCACGTCGTTCCCGCGAACCCCGTCGTTCCCGCGCAGGCGAAAAAAGCGCCATTGGCGCTTTTTTCCCCAAGTTCTGCTTGCGTAGCGTTAGCTCATGCAAGCTTGGATTCCCGCCTGCGCGGGAATGACGGGTTAGACGAAGTGGTCCCAGCCCCGCAGGCGCAATGCAAGCGCAGCGCCACCGCCATCGACCAAGCGCAATCCCGGCTCCGCCTCGATCCGGCCCACCCGCGTCACGGCTGTCCCTGACTGCTCCCCAGCCGCCACGATCGCCTCCCGGTTTGTGGCCGGCGCCGTAAAGCACAACTCATAATCATCCCCACCCGCCGCCATGAAGCGCCGCCGCAGCTCGAGGGACTGGCGCGCCAGCGCCGGCCCCGCCGGCAGCGCATCGACGTCAAGCACCGCGCCCACTTTCGACGCCGCCAGGATGTGCCCAAGGTCACCCACCAGGCCGTCCGAGATGTCCAGCGCCGCGTGCGCCAGCCGTCCCTCGGCCAGCAGCCGGCCCAGGGCCACGCGCGGCGAAGGCGCATGCAGGCGCGGCGCCGCAAGCGCTGCATCTTCCGGATCGAGCTTGAGTTCGCTCAGGCAGGAGGCCAGCGCCAGACGGGCATCGCCCAGCGTCCCGGAAATCCAGATGTCGTCGCCAACCTGCGCCGCATCGCGCCGCAGCGCGCTGCCGGGCGCCAGCTCGCCGAAGATGGTGATGCAGATGTTCAGCGGGCCCCTGGTGGTGTCGCCGCCTACCAGTTCGCAGCCGTGCGCATCGGCCAGCGCGAACAGGCCGCGCGAAAAGCCCTCCAGCCAGGCCGCGTCGGCGGCAGGCAGGGCCAGCGCCAGGGTGAAGCCGAGCGGCGCGGCGCCCATGGCCGCCAGGTCGGACAGGTTGACGGCCAGGGATTTATGGCCGAGAGCGAAGGGGTCGGCGCCGGCCAGGAAGTGCCGGCCCTCGACCAGCATGTCCGACGAGACGGCCAGCTGCAGGCCGGGCGTGGGCGCCAGCAGGGCGCAATCGTCGCCGACGCCGAGCACGGTGCGGCCGGACGGATCGCTGTGGCCGGGGCGGGTGAAGTATTGTTTGATGAGGTCGAATTCGGAGAGCATCCCGCGATTCTAATCCGGCCGTTCGCCTTGCGCGCGCCGCCATGCGCCGGGGCCAACGCCGTAGTGGCGCTTGAAGACGCGGTGGAAGGCGGCCTCGGACTGATAGCCGGCAGCCAGGGCGATGTCGCCGACCGCGCGTCCATCCCGCGCCAGGGCGCGCGCCGCGCCGGCCATGCGCAGCCGGGTCAGGGCCTCCAGCGGCGCCATGCCGCACAGCTGCGAGAACAGGCGCGCGAAGGTGGCGCGCGACATATGGCAGTCGCGCGCCAGGTCTTCGACCCGCCACGGCTGCTCCGGTGTGTCGAGCATGCGCTGCATGGCCTTGCCCAGGCGGCGGTCGGCCAGCACCGCGAACAGCCCGGGTGTGGTGGCGTTCTGTTCCAGCCAGGCCCGCATCAGCAGCGCGAACAGGGCGCCGGACAGCTGCGCCACCACGGCCTGGGCGCCGGGCCGCGCCGCCGCGGTTTCCTGCTGCAGGATCCGGACCAGCGCCGGCAGGCCGGCTGCATCGCCGTTTCGGCCGCGCACCACCATCACCGGCGGCAGGGCTGGCAACAAGGCCCGCCGCGCGCCATCGTCGAACAGGAAGCGGCCGCACAGGATGGCGGCGCCTGCAGTGCCGGCGCCGGGATTGCCCTTCAGGCGCAAGCTGCCGGCGGACGGCAGGTCGATCACCGGGACGGCATCGTCCGGCGCGCCGGCCAGCAGGCGGTGCGCGCTGCCGCCGGGGAAGACGACCACGTCGCCGGCGCCGAGTTCGAGGGCGTCGATGCCGGACGCTTCGACCCGCGCGCTGCCTTCGGCAATCAAATGGAAGGACGCTTCCCCGGGCAGGGCAGCCGGTTCCTCGAGAATCCAGGGCGCGCCCAGTTCGCAGCGGATATCGAGCGAGGTGCGTACCGTGTACAGCGAGAGCAGGCGGCTGAGCGTATCCATGGGGCTTGTGTGAATGAGACGAATGAGCAAATTATCGCAGCATTCGCGCATTCATTGTCTGGTGCTATCGGCCTAGACTGTGTTCCATACCAACCACGAAAGAAAGGAACACAGCATGAACCGTCTGACCACCCTGGGCGCCAATGCCAGCGGCCGCAGCGCCGAACTCTTCGCCGGCCTCAAGGCCAAGCTGGGCAAGGTCCCGAACGCCTATGACGCCATCGGCAGCAACAGCCCGGTGGCGCTGGAAGCGATCCTGAATTTCGACGCTGCCCTGGCCGCGAGCAGCCTGGCGAAAAAGGAGATCGAGGTAATCAAGCTGGCCGTCAGCGAAGCCGCCGGCTGCGATTACTGCCTGGCGGCGCATACCCTGATAGGGAAAATGGCGGGCCTGTCGCCGGAAGCGATGCTGGCGGCACGCAAGGGCGGCGCCACGCCTGACGCGCGCCTGGACGCCCTGGCCGGCTTCGTGCACTCGGTGGTCACGACCCGCGGCACGGTTGCGCAGGAAGTGGTGGATGCTTTCCGCGGCGCCGGTTTCAGCGACGCCCAGGTGATCGACACCCTGTTCGCGATCACCAGCATCACGTTTACCAACCTAGTCAATCGGGTGCACGACACCGCCGTCGACTTCCCGGCGGCCCCTCGCTGAAGGGGATAAAGGCCGGCCCCGGCAGCGGGCGCCGGCCTGTCCGTACTGCTGTTGGTAAAAATACGTACACGATTAGAGTATTCACTCTGATAAAATCGTAAGCCCCCAGTCAGTTCAGTACAGGAAGGCCTGCATAGCATGGATTCGTCAATCGACAAAAAAGAAGAACTACGCCAACAACTGCGTGCTGCAGCGCTTGAATACCACCAGATTCCCCGCCCCGGCAAGATTTCCGTCACCGCCACCAAGCAGCTGCTGAACCAGCGCGACCTGGCGCTGGCGTATTCGCCGGGCGTGGCGGCTCCCTGCGAAGAGATCGTCAAGGATCCGGCCAACTCCTATAAATACACGGCGCGCGGCAACCTGGTCGCCGTCATCTCGAACGGCACCGCCGTCCTCGGCCTGGGCAATATCGGCCCGCTGGCCTCGAAGCCGGTCATGGAAGGCAAGGGTGTGCTGTTCAAGAAGTTCGCCGGTATCGACGTCTTCGACATCGAGATCAACGAGAACGACCCCGACAAGCTGATCGACGTGATCGCTGCGCTGGAACCGACCTTCGGCGGCGTCAACCTCGAGGACATCAAGGCGCCGGAGTGCTTCTACATCGAGCGTAAACTCCGCGAGCGGATGAAGATCCCGGTCTTCCACGACGACCAGCACGGCACCGCGATCATCGTCGGCGCCGCCATCCTGAACGGCCTGAAGGTGGTCGGCAAGGACCTCAAACAGTGCAAGCTGGTGGTGTCGGGCGCGGGCGCCGCGGCGCTGGCCTGCCTCGACCTGATCGTCGACCTCGGCTTCCCGATCGAGAATATTTACGTCACCGACCTGGCCGGCGTGGTCTACAAGGGCCGCACCGAGCTGATGGACCCGGACAAGGAGCGCTTCGCACAGGACACGCCGCACCGCAGCCTGTCTGACATCATCCCCGGCGCCGACATCTTCCTGGGCCTGTCCGCCGGCGGCGTGCTGAAGCCGGAAATGGTCGCGACCATGGCCGCGAATCCGCTGATCCTGGCGCTGGCCAACCCGAATCCGGAAATCCTGCCGGAAGACGCCAAGGCCGTGCGCAGCGACGTGATCATCGCCACCGGCCGTTCGGATTACCCGAACCAGGTCAACAACGTCCTCTGCTTCCCCTACATGTTCCGCGGCGCGCTGGACTGCGGCGCGAGCACCATCACGCGCGAGATGGAAATCGCGGTGGTGCATGCGATCGCCGACCTGGCGCACGCCGAGCAGTCGGACATCGTGGCTTCGGCCTATGGCATCGCGAACCTGTCCTTCGGGCCGGAATACCTGATCCCGATGCCCTTCGACCCGCGCCTGCTGACCCACATCGCGCCGGCGGTGGCGAAGGCCGCGATGGAAGGCGGCGTTGCCACCCGTCCGATCCCGGACCTGGCCGCCTACGCCGAGAGCCTGGAGCAGTTCGTGTACCGCAGCGGTTCCTTCATGAAGCCGCTGTTCCAGGTCGCCAAGAGCACCCCGCCGGAGCTCAAGCGCATCGTCTACGCGGAAGGCGAGGACGAGCGCGTGCTGCGCGCGGTGCAGGTGGTGGTCGACGAAAAGCTGGCGCGCCCGATCCTGGTCGGCCGCCCGGCGGTGCTGGAAAAACGCATCGAGAAGTTCGGCCTGCGCCTGAAGGCCGGCCAGCACTTCGACGTCATCAACCCGGACTTCGACGAGCGCTACCGCGACTACTGGCAGACCTACCACCAGATGGTGATGCGCAAGGGCGTGACCGTGGACATGGCCAAGCTAGCGATGCGCCGCCGCCATACCCTCATCGGCGCGATGATGGTCCACAAGGGCGACGCCGACGGCATGATCTGCGGCACCTACGGCACCACCCACGCCCACCTGGAATTCATCGACAAGGTGCTGGGCCTGCGTCCGGGCGCCAACGTGTACGCGGCGATGAACTTCGTGATCACCGAGGAACGCCAGCTGGCGATGGTCGACACCCACGTCAACGAGAACCCGACCGCGGAAGAACTGGCCGAGATCACGATCATGGCCGCCGAGGAGCTGGAGCGCTTCGGCATCACCCCGCGCGCGGCGCTGCTGTCGCACTCGAACTTCGGCACCTCGAACAGCGAATCGGCGCAGAAGATGCGCGCCGCGCTGGCCCTGGTGCAGAAGAAGGCGCCGAACCTGGAAGTCGACGGCGAGATGCACGGCGACGCCGCCCTGGATTCGAAGCTGCGCGCGAAGATCATGCCGCAGTCGACGCTGAAGGGCGACGCCAACCTGGTGGTCATGCCGAACATCGATGCCGCCAACATCGCCTATAACCTGCTCAAGACCGCGGCCGGTAACGGCATCGCCGTCGGCCCGGTGCTGCTGGGCTGCGCGCGTCCGGTGCACATCCTGACGCCGTCGGCGACGGTGCGACGGATCGTCAACATGACGGCGCTGTGCGTGGTGGACGCGGTTTCGGCGCGCTAATATTTAACAATTGACCCATTAAAAGAGGCCGCTTGCGGTCTCTTTTTTCATGCGTTTTCGCTCTATGGGTGTCGGAAAAATGTAGAAGTTCCCTACATTTGAAGAACTTGTAATAATCCTTGAGGCAGACGTAACAATGCGTAATCACGCGACGTTATTCATCTGTTTCAGGTGATAATAGTCAAGCATCTGTTGTATCTTTTGCACGGTTTCTCCTGTGCAAAGCTTCTGGCATTGGCTCTGTTACAATGCGGGGTTTGTCGGAATTATCTGGTCCGGACTCTCCCTAACGCCTGCTGCCTGCCGCAGCGGCATCCTCGACCAGCACCTGGAAATACCTAGAACATGCAAACAATAAAACGAGCCCTGATTACCGGCATTACGGGCCAGGATGGCGCTTATCTTGCGCAGCTGCTCCTGGAAAAAGGGTATCACGTGACCGGCACCTTCCGCCGGTCGAGTTCGGTCAACTTCTGGCGCATCGCGGAACTGGGCATCGAAAACCACCCGAACCTGTCGCTGGTGGAATACGACCTGACCGACCTGTCCTCCAGCATCCGCCTGATGGAATCCACGCGTCCGGACGAAGTCTACAACCTGGCGGCGCAGAGCTTCGTCGGCGTCTCCTTCGAGCAGCCGGTCACCACCGCCTCGATCACCGGCCTGGGCGCCGTCAACCTGCTGGAAGCCATCCGCATCGTGCATCCGAAGGCGCGCTTCTACCAGGCCTCGACTTCCGAAATGTTCGGCAAGGTGCAGGAAGTGCCGCAAGTCGAGAGCACTCCGTTCTATCCGCGCAGCCCTTACGGCGTGGCCAAGTTGTACGCGCACTGGATGACCGTCAACTACCGCGAGTCCTACGGCATCTTCGGCAGCTCCGGCATCCTGTTCAACCACGAGTCGCCGCTGCGCGGCCGTGAATTCGTGACCCGCAAGATCACCGACTCGGTGGCCAAGATCGTGCTGAACAAGCTCGAGGTGCTCGAGCTGGGCAACCTGGACGCCAAGCGCGACTGGGGCTATGCGCGTGAATACGTCGAAGGCATGTGGCGCATGCTGCAGGCCGATCAGCCGGACACCTTCGTCCTGGCGACCAACCGCACCGAGACCGTGCGCGACTTCGTGACCATGGCCTTCAAGGGCGCCAACGTCGATATCGAATGGAAGGGCCAGGGCGAGGCCGAGACCGGCCACTGCGGCCGCACCGGCAAGGAACTGGTGCGCGTGTCGCCGAAGTTCTACCGTCCGGCCGAGGTCGACCTGCTGATCGGCGACCCGACCAAGGCCCAGCGCGAACTGGGCTGGCAGGCCACCACCACGCTCGAACAGTTGTGCCAGATGATGGTCGACGCCGACCTGCGTCGCAACGAACTGGGATTCTCGTTCTGACATGAACCGCATGGTCACGGAAGAGATCGTTCGCCTGACCGAGCCGCGCGAAGGCGAGGGAAAGCGCGCCCTGATCACCGGGCTGCGCGGCTTCACCGGCTACTACATGGCGCGCGAGCTGAGCGAGGCCGGCTATCACGTCCACGGCACCGTCCTGCCGGGCGAGCCCACCGGACCCGACATCTTCGCCGTCGACCTGCTCGACCGCGCCTCGGTGGCCGCGGCCATCGAACAGGTGCGGCCGGACGTGGTCGTGCACCTGGCCGCCATCGCTTTCGTGGCCCATAACGATGCCGACCAGATGTACCGGGTCAACGTGGTCGGCACCCGCAACCTGCTGGAAGCGCTGGCGGCCGGCTCGCACAAGCCGTCCAGCGTGCTGCTGGCTTCTTCCGCCAATATCTACGGCAATGCCGACGTCGCCGTCATCGACGAAAGCGTGGCGCCGAATCCGGCCAACGACTATGCGGTCAGCAAGCTGGCCATGGAATACATGGCGCGCCTGTGGATGGACAAGCTGCCGATCACCATCGCGCGTCCGTTCAACTACACCGGCGTCGGCCAGACCGAGAACTTCCTGCTGCCGAAGATCGTGTCGCACTTCCGCAAGGAGGCGCGCCGCATCGAGCTGGGCAACCTGGCGATCGCGCGCGATTTTTCCGACGTGCGCATGGTGGCGAAATGCTACCGCCACCTGCTGGCTGCGGCGCCCGCCGGCCAGGCCTTCAATGTCTGCTCGGGCCAGCCGCATTCGCTGGAAAGCCTGATCGACATGATGAGCGAGATCGCCGGCTACCGTATCGAAGTGCACGTCAATCCGGCGTTCGTGCGCGCCAATGAAGTGCTCACGCTCACCGGCAGCAACGCCAAACTGGCTGGGGTCATCGGCAAGATCGAGGCGACCCCGCTGCTGGACACGCTGCGCTGGATGTATTCGGCGTGAGTGGAGTGCGAGTCGGCCTGGGAACGACCATGATCGAACCGGGCTTCACTGGCGGACGGCTGGACGGCATCGGGGTCTATACCCGGGCCCTGCTGCGCCACCTGCCGAGTGCTGATTGCGAGGTGCAGCCCTGGTCCTGGCCAGAAGGGCAGACGCCTCCCAGCGAGGGCGCGGCGCTGCCGCAATCCTTCGGGCGCGCGACCCTGGTCGATTTGCTGACGCCGGGCGCGCATCGGATCCACATGCCGGTCGACGTCTTCCACGCCACCGATTACCGCGTGGTGCGGATGGACTGCCCGGTGGTGGCGACCCTGCACGACGCGCTGCCGATCAAGCATCCCGAGTGGTGCAACCCGCGCCTGCGCGGACTGAAGAACTGGCTGCAGCGCAAGGCGGCGCAGAAGGCCGACCACGTGATCGCCGTATCGCAGTATGCGGTCGAGGAACTGGTCGACTGCTTCGGCGTCGACGAGCGCCGCATCTCGGTGGTGCCGAACGGCGTCGACGAGGAATGGCTGGAAGCGCCGGCGCCGCGCGAGGTCGCGGCGACGCTGGACACGTACGGGCTGCGGCCGGGCTATTTCCTGTTCGTCGGTACGCTGCAGCCGCGCAAGAACGTCGAACGCCTGCTGGAAGCCTGGCTGGGGCTGCCGCGGGCGGTGCGCGACGAACGCCAGCTGGTCATCGTCGGCAACGCCGGCGCGCGCTCGGAAGAGCTGCTGCGCCGCATCGCCGCCGCCAGCCAGGACGGCGCCGGCGTGCTGTGGCTGAACCGCCTGACCGACAGCGCCCAGCTGCGCCACGTGTATGCCGGCGCCGGCGTGTTCCTGTTCGCCTCGCTGTACGAAGGCTTCGGGATTCCCGTGCTCGAGGCCTTCGCCTCCGGCGTGCCGGTGGTGACCTCGAATGTGACTTCGCTGCCCGAGGTGTCGGGCGGGGCTGCGCTGGAAGTCGATCCGCTCGATGTGGGGGCGATTCAAGCGGCCATGCTGGCGCTGGTGCGCGAACCGGCGTTGCGGGCCCGCTGCATCGCCGCCGGACGCGCGCGTGCGGCCCAGCTGACCTGGAAGGCGACGGCGCGCCAGACCGCTGCCGTCTACCGCTCACTTATTTAATCAAGCCATGCGTATCCTTCACTTCTACAAGACCTATTATCCCGACTCGGTGGGCGGGATCGAACAGGTCATCCGCCAGATGTGCGTCGGGACCGGGCGGCTGGGAGTGACCAACCAGGTCCTGTCGCTGTCGCGCAAGCCCGATCTGCAGCCTTTCGAATTCGAGGGGCACATGGTGCATCGGGTGCCGCAGAACTTCGAACTGGCGTCGAACGCGGTGTCGGTGCAGGCCATTTCGGAACTGGCGCGCATGGCGCGCGATGCCGACGTCGTGCACTACCACTTCCCCTGGCCCTTCATGGACCTGGCTCACTTCATGGCGCGCGTGAACAAGCCCAGCGTGGTGACCTACCATTCGGACATCGTGCGCCAGAAGGCTCTGCTGCGCTTTTACCAGCCGCTGCAGCACCGTTTCCTACAGAGCGTCGACGCGATCGTCGCCACCTCGCCCAACTACCTGGGCTCGTCGACGGTGCTGGACCGCTACCGCGACAAGACCCGCGTGATCACCTTCGGCCTGGATAAAACCAGCTATCCGGAGCCGGACCTGGCGCGCCTGGACCAGTGGCGGCAAAAGGTCGGGCCGAAGTTCTTCCTGTTCGTGGGCGTGCTGCGTTATTACAAGGGCCTGCACATCCTGCTGGATGCGGTGGCGGGCACGGACTACCCGGTGGTGATCGTCGGCGCCGGCCCGATCGAGCAGGAGCTGAAGACCCACGCCGAGCGCCTCGGCCTGAAGAACGTGATGTTCGTCGGGAAGGTGGACGAGCTCGACAAGGTCGCGCTGCTCAAGCTGTGCTACGCGGTGGCCTTCCCCTCGCATCTGCGCTCGGAAGCCTTCGGCATCTCGCTGCTGGAAGGCGCGATGTTCGGCAAGCCGATGATCTCGAGCGAGATCGGCACCGGCACCACCTACATCAACATCGACCGCCAGACCGGCCTGGTGGTGCCGCCTTCGGACCACGAAGCCCTGCGCGAGGCGATGCGCACCCTGTGGGACGACCCGGCCATGGCCCAGGAAATGGGCCGCCGCGCCGAGGCGCGCTACTGGCAGCTGTTCACGGCCGAGCAGATGGCGGATGGGTATGCGAGTTTGTACCAGGAGCTGGTGGCGCGGCGGGAGCAGGTTGGGTTGACGCCGGCTACGCGGATGGGATAACCGTCGTTCCCGCGAAGGCGGGAATCCAAGTTCTGTTTGCGTTACGTTAGCGCGTGCAAACTTGGATCCCCGCCTTCGCGGGGATGACGTTGGTGAGGTGCGGGAACGACCTTATGCTGCTTTTAACTCTTGCGCATCCTCCGCCCACCGCTGCCGGATCGCCCGGATCGCCGGCATCTGCGCAATGAACAGCTCCACCAGCGCCGGGTCGAAATGCAGGCCCTTCTGCTTGACCAGGAATTCCAGCGCTTCTTCTTCCGTCCACGCTTTCTTGTATGGCCGCACCGAGGTCAGGGCGTCGAACACGTCCGCGATCGCGGTGATCCGGCCTTCGAGCGGAATGTCTTCGCCCTTCAAACCTTTCGGATAGCCGCTGCCGTCCCACTTCTCGTGGTGGGTGAGGGCGATGTTGCGCGCCAGCGCCAGCATGCCGCCCGGGTGGTCGCCGATGATCTCGGCGCCGATGGTGGCGTGGCTCTGCATGATCTTCCATTCGTCCGGATCGAGCGGTCCGGGTTTCTGCAGGATGCGGTCGGGGATGCCGATCTTGCCGACGTCGTGCATCGGCGCCGCGTGCAGCAGGTCGTCCGCTTCGTTTTCCGTCATGCCGGCGGCCAGGCCGAGGATGCGCGAAAAATGGCTCATGCGGATCACGTGCAGGCCGGTCTCGTTGTCCTTGTATTCCGCCGCCAGGCCGAGGCGCTGGACGATCTCCAGGCGCGTCGCGCGCAGTTCTTCCATGCGCACCAGCGACAGGTGGGTGCGCACGCGCGCGCGCACGATGGGCGGGCTGACCGGCTTGGTGATGTAGTCGACCGCGCCGGCCTCGAAGCCTTCCAGCTCGTCTTCGGTGTCGGTCAGGGCGGTCACGAAGATCACCGGGATGCCCGCGGTGCGCGGATCGGCCTTGAGCGCGGCGCAGACTTCGTAGCCGCTCATGCCCGGCATCATGACGTCCAGCAGGATCAGGTCGGGGGCTTCCTCGCGCACCAGTTCCAGCGCGCGCGGGCCGTCCTTGGCGAAACGCAGGCGGTAGTGGTCCTGCAGGATCTGGCGCAGCAGCTGCAGGTTGCTTGCTTCGTCGTCGACCGCGAGGATCAGCGGAAGGTTGACGGTACTCATTCGGTCATCTCCTGTGCCATGTCGTCGTCAATGGCGCCCAGCACAGCGTCGAGCTGTTGCAGGGCCAAGTCAAAATCGAAATCGGCGATCGCCGCGTGGACTTGCGCCGCACGCGCCGCCAGCGGATGGCCGGTCAGCGCGGCCGCCAGGCCGGCCGAGGCGGCATCGTCCAGGCCACCGCGACGCAGCGCTTCGCGCAGGACGCCGCCGGCGCGCTTGGCGCGCTCCAGGTCGACGCCCGGGCGCACGGCCTGCACGGCCTTGGCGGAAGGCGCCGGCTGGGCCGCGCGGATTTCCGCCAGCGCGCCGTCCACCAGCACGCGCAGCTGGGCCAGCGTATCCTGCAGCGCTTCTTCAGCGCCCGGATACAGCTTGCCGCTGTCGCCGTCGACCAGGCCTTCGAGCTTGCCGAGGGCATCGGCCAGCAGCTCCAGGCCGAGGTTGGCGGCCACGCCGCGCACCTTATGCGCCAGCATGCGCATGGCGCGGTAGTCGGCCTGGGCGGCCTGGGCGGAAAGCAGCTGCGCCACGCCAGCGTGCTGGGCTTCGAAATGCACCAGCGCCTCCAGCCAGGCGTTTTCCTTGCCGCTCCAGCGGCGCACGCCGGCCTGGCGGTTCAGCGCCATGCGTTCCTGGGCCGGCAGGTCCGGGTCAAGTTGCGCGCTGCCCAGGCCCAGCACGCGCGCGATCTCGTGCGACAGCGAGAACCAGTCGACCGGCTTGCCGGCAAAGCCGTCCATGCCGGCGTCGACGCTGGCGCGGCGGTGCTCGGCCAGCACGCTGGCGGTGGTTGCGATGATCGGCACGCGCTTGCGGCCGGCGCTTTCCGCCTGCTGGCGGATCAGGCGCGAGGCGGATAGGCCGTCGATCACCGGCATGTGGAAGTCCATCAGGATCACGTCGAAGTCTTCGCGTCCGGCCAGCTCGACCACCTGGGCGCCGTCGACCGCCGCGGTCATGGTGTGGCCGCGGCGCGCCAGCAGCAGCTGCAGCAGTTCCTGGTTCTGCGGCACGTCGTCCGCCACCAGCACGCGCAGCGGCGGCAGGGCGGCCGGGGTGCGCACGCGCGGCTGCTGCGGCGCGAAGCGCGCCAGGATCAGCGGCAGCACCACGTGGAAGGTGGTGCCCCGGCCAGGTTCGCTCTCGGCCCAGATGCGGCCGCCCATCAGCTCGACCAGCTGCTTGCTGATCGTGGTGCCCAGGCCGGTGCCGCCGAAGCGGCGCGTCATCGAGGCGTCGGCCTGGGTGAAGGGATCGAAGATCGCCTGCAGGCGTTCCGGCGCGATGCCGATGCCGGTGTCCTTCACCTCGAAGTGCAACTGCTCGCCCTGCAACTCGGCGCGCAGGGTGACGCTGCCCTTTTCGGTGAACTTGATGGCGTTGTCGAGCAGGTTGGTCAGCACCTGGCGCACACGCAGCTCGTCGCCGCGCAGGCAGGTCGGCAGCGCCGGGTCGTAGTGGATGTCGACGTGCAAGCCCTTGGCGCGCGCGTTTGCCGCCAGGGTCGACGACAGCTCGTCGATCAACGACAGCAGGTTGTAGTCGTTCTGCTCGAGTTCGACCGCGCCCTTTTCCAGCTTGGCGGTGTCGAGGATTTCGTTCAGCAGGCGCAGCAGCGCACGGCCGGCGCTGCGAATCGTATCGAGGTGACGCCGCTGTTCGGGCGCCAGTTCGCCGTCCAGCAGCACGTCGGTGAAGCCGAGGATCGAGTTCATCGGCGTGCGGATCTCGTGGCTCATGTTGGCCACGAAGCTGGCGCGCGCGGCGGCGGCCTGCTCGGCGGTTTCCTTCGCTTCGCGCAGCGCGTCTTCCATCTCGCGGCGTTCGGTGATGTCGAGGATGACGCCGTCCAGCCACTGCAGCTGGCCGTCGTCGTTGCGCACGCCGGTGCCGTTTTCCCACAGCCAGCGCACGCTGCCGTCGGCGTTCAGCAGGCGGTACTCGATCAGGTAGGGACGGTCTTCGCGCAGGGCCGTGGAGATCGTGTCCAGCACCTGCACGCGGTCGGCGGCGTGGATCAGGCCGTCGAAGCTGCGGCGCGCCGGGACGCCGCGCTGGCGGGACACGAAGTCGCTGCCCGGGTAGCCGGTGATGCGCTCGACGGCGTCGCTGATGAACACCAGCGGCCGGTCGCCTTCGAGCAGGCTGCGGTAGGAGATACCGGGGATGTTGCCGATCAGCGAACGGAACTGCTGCTCGCTGGCGCGCATCGCCTGTTCCATCGCGCGGCGCTCGCTGATGTCGGTGATGAAGCAGACGAACAGGTCCTGGCCGTCCAGGCGCGCATGGCCGACCGCGCGGCGGACCGGCACGATGCTGCCGTCCTTGCGGCGGCCGCTGACGTCGGCGCTCCTGGCGGCGGCCGTGATCTCGCCGGTCTCCAGCGCGCGCAGCAGGCCGCCGCGCGTCGAGCCTTCCTGGTCGCCGATGATGGTGCGGATGTGTTGGCCCACGATCTCGTCGCGCTTCCAGCCGTAGATGCGCTCGGCCGAGGCGTTGAATTCGAGGATAGTGCCGTCGGCAGCCACGGTGATGACGCCGTCCACGGTGGTGGTCAGCAGGGCGCGCATCCAGGCTTCGCTGCGCGACAGCTCCTGGAACAGCTGGCGGTAGCGCAGCAGGCCGTTGGCGCCGAGGACGAAGACGGCGAAGGCTACCGTGATCAGGGTGATCGCCAGCGCCAGGAAAGTATCCGAACGCGCCTTTTGCGCGGTCAGCGTGGCCTGGCCGACGAAGCGCGCGGCTTCCATGCCGGTGTAGTGCATGCCGGCGATGGCGCAGCCCATGACGACGGCCGCCAGGAAGATGCGGCGTCCTTCGCTCAGGCGGTGCGAGAGGCTGGAGAGGCCGAAGCGCACCCACAGCGCCAGCGTCGCCAGCACCACCGCGACCACGATCGACAGCAGGAATATGCGAAGGTCGTAGTGCAGTTCGAGGCCCATCTGCATGCCCGCCATGCCGGCGTAGTGCATCACGCCGATGCCGGCGCCGACCACCACGCCGCCCGCCAGCAGGCTCCAGCCGCCCAGGCGCTCGCGCGCGATCAGCCACAGCGCGACGAAGGAGGCGGCAATGCTCGGCACGCCCGAGATGATGGTCGCGACCGGGTCGTAGTCGACGTCGGTGCAGAGGTCGAAGGCCAGCATGCCGATGAAGTGCATGGACCACACGCCCGTGCCCAGCGCCAGGCTGCCGCTGCCGAGCACGATCCAGCGCTGGCTGCGGTTGACGGCGGCCTGGCCGGCGATCAGCAGCGCCATCCAGGAGGCGAAGATCGCCACCAGCACCGACAGGATCACCAGGCCTGGCGTATACATCCCGTAGCTGAGCAGGGATGGGTCGTCGGGCACGTTAAATAATGAAAACAGCATAAATTTGAGGAAAATGACGGATTTTTGAGCCCTTGGCACGCAAGTATGTCACTTTCTCAGAGGAAAATGTTGTCGCACAGGCAGATTGGCTGGACCGAATGCAACATGCTGTCGCGTGAGCGCCACCAAATTGACGAAAATTGTCGAGTTGCTACGGATTGCCGCGCGTTATATGTTGCTGGTATGCTGGACGCAAGGTCGCTGCCGTCTGGCAGCCTTGGCACTGGGTGCGCTATGCGAATGAACACCGTGATTGTTGCCGCAATGCTTGCCCTCGGCTGCGCCGCCGCACAGGCACAGCCCGAGCCGCGCCTGTACCTCACCACCGAGGCTGCGGCGCCGCACAGCATGCTGGAAGGGAAGCGCGTGGTCGGCATTGGCGCCGACACCGTGCGCGAGATCATGGTCCGCGCCCACATCGCCCACACGATCGAGCTGCTGCCATGGAAGCGCGCCTACACCGCGGCGCTCGAGCGCCATGACACTTGCGTGTTCTCCACCACCCGCACGCCCGAACGCGAAGCCCTGTTCAAATGGGTCGGCCCGATCGGCGAGGCCGACTGGGTCCTGATGGCGCGCGCCGACCGCAAGCTGCGCCTGAACAGCCTGGACGACGCGCGCCGCTACCGCATCGGCACCTACAACGGCGACGCGCGCGACCTCTACCTGCGCGCGCGCGGCTTCGACGTCGATCCGGCGCCGAACGACCTGCTCAATCCGCGCAAGCTGATGGCGAACCGCATCGACCTCTGGGCCGCCAGCATCCGCCGCGGCAGCGCCACCCTGTCGCGCATGGGCTACGCCGACAAGATCGTGCCGGTCCTGGTGTTCAACAATATCCGCGTCTACCTGGCCTGCAACCACGCCGTGCCCGACGAGCTGACGGCGCGCATGAGCGTGGCGCTCGAGAGCATGGAGCACGATGGGAGCTTGCAGCGGATTCTGCACCGGTATGACGATTATGGGGTGCCGGCGAAGCGTTGACCTTCAGATAACGCGAGGGTATCGTGGGCGCTCGGCCGGCATCCCGTCCGGCGCTTCCCATAAGGATCCGATGTCGCCCCGTTTCCTGGCTGTTTCTCCCCTGATCCCCGCCCGCGACGTCGAGGAAGGCATCGCCTTCTACCAGCGCGCCTTCGGCTTCGAACTGCTGTACCGCGACGCCGAACCGGCCCAGTTCGCGATCGTCGGCAGCGAAGGCGCCAAGCTGCACCTGTTCGCGAGCCAGGACAAGCATCTGGCCGACTGGACCAGCTTGCGGATCGAGGTCGACGGTATCGATGCTCTTTACGCGCGCTGCGGCGAGGTCGGCTGCGTGCATCCGAATGGAGTGCTCGGTTCGAAGCCCTGGGGCACGCGCGAGTTCTCGATCATCGATCCGAGCGGGGTGTGTATTGCGTTGGTGGAGCGGGAAGAGCAGACGCGCTGAAGTCAGCGCGGGGGATGCTTGCAAGTGGTGCCTCCGGCCGGAATCGAACCGGCACGCCTTTCGGCGCTTGATTTTGAGTCAAGTGCGTCTACCAATTCCGCCACAGAGGCTGCAAGCGCAGGCGCGCATCTTAGCACATGCGATGCCAAAAAGACCAGTGCGTGTGCGCCCCGTTCCAGCGTATGATCTCGCCTACCTCGAGAATCAGCCGCCCGCAGGGCGGCGCGCACGATGAAGAACAAGAAAATACGCGAAATCATCCTGGGCAAAGCGCTCGATCCGATGCAGAGCGAGACCCGCCACTCGATGGCGCTGGTCGCCTTCCTGGCCTGGGTCGGGCTGGGCGCGGACGGCCTGTCCTCGTCGGCTTACGGCCCCGAAGAGACCTTCCGTGCGCTGGGCGCGCATACCCACCTTGGCCTGTACATGGCGCTCGCCACCGCGGTCACCGTGTTCATCATCGCGCTCGCCTACAACCAGGTGATCGAGCTGTTCCCGACCGGGGGCGGGGGCTACCGCGTCGCCACCAAACTGGTGGGACCCTATCTGGGGCTGGTCTCGGGCTGCGCCCTGATCCTCGACTACGTGCTGACCATCGCGATCTCGATCGCGTCCGGGGTCGACGCGCTGGCGTCCTTCCTGCCGCTTGGGTTCCAGCCCTATAAATTATGGGCCGAGGCCTTCTTCATCGCGCTGCTGATCGTGATGAACCTGCGCGGCCTGAAGGAAGCGATCCAGATCCTGCTGCCGATCTTCCTCGGCTTCGTCGCCACCCACCTGGTGCTGATCGTGTACGGCATCGTCGCGCACGCGTCCAATTTGCCGCAGCTTGTCCCCAGCACCATCACTGAAACCAAAGAGCTGGCGCAGCACATCGGCTGGGCCGGTGTGGCCGGGATGCTGCTGCTGGCGTATTCGCAGGGCGGCGGCACCTATACGGGCCTGGAGGCGGTATCGAACAACGTCAACCTGCTGGCCGAGCCGCGCGTGCGGACCGGGAAGATGACGATGTTCTACATGGCGCTGTCGCTGGCGATCACCGCCGGCGGCATCATCCTGCTCTACCTGCTGTGGAATGCGCAGCCGGTGGCCGGCGAAACCCTGAACGCCACCACCTTCCGCAGCATTATCGCCAGCATGGGGCTGGGCGGCGAGGTGCTGAACCACGTGGTGCTGGCCGTGGTACTGGCCTTCGAGGCCGGCCTGCTGTTCGTGGCCGCGAATACCGGCTTCCTGGGCGGTCCATCGGTGCTGTCGAACATGGCGTCCGATTCCTGGGTGCCGCACCAGTTCCGCTACCTGTCGACGCGCCTGGTGACCCAGAATGGCATCCTGGTGATGGGCGTCGCCGCGCTGGCGATCCTGTTCTGGACCGGCGGCCAGGTCACGCTGCTGGTGGTGCTGTATTCGATCTCGGTGTTCCTGACCTTCGCCATCTCCCTGTTCGGCCTGTGCCTGTACTGGTGGCGCCACCGCAAGGACGAGCGCTGGGTGCGGCGCTTCCTGCTGTCGCTGACCGGCTTCGTGATCTGCGCCGGCATCCTGGCGATCCTGCTGGTCGAACGCTTCACGCAGGGGGGCTGGGCCACCGCGCTGATCATCGCGGCGATTGCCGGCCTGTGCATCTTCATCCGCAACCACTACCGCGAGACCAAGCGCGCCATCCAGTCGGTCGACCAGGTGTTCGAGGACCAGCCCTTCGGCCCGGTCAAGGAGTCGGTCGATCCGGAGCGGGAGGCGCAGACAGCGGTGTTCATCGTCGGCACCTCGCGCGGCGGCGGCCTGCATGCGCTGCTGTGGGTGCTGCGCATGTTCCCGGGCCACTTCAAGAATTTCCTGTTCGTGAACGCGCGCACGGTGGATGCGCATGCCTATGGCGGCGAGGGCGCGCTGGAAAAGATGCGGGAGAATGCGGCGGAGACGCTGGAATTCTTCGTCGACTTCTGCCAGAGCCACGGGATGGCGTCGGCGTCTTATATCGGCTTCGGTACCGATGCGGTGGAGGAGGTGACCCGCATGTGCGAGCAGATCAACAGCGAGTATCCGAATTCGATTTTCTTCACCAGTAAACTGATCTTCGCATCGGATAACTGGTTCACCCGGCTGCTGCACAACCAGGCGGCGCTCGCCGTGCAGCGCCGCCTGCACCTGGAAGGACTACAAATGGTCATCCTTCCGATGAAAGTATAAAAGTCAGCCCGCCATCTGCCGGCGCAGGGCCCGCAGCGCCGGCACCGGGCCCCTGACCTCGAGCACATGGGCGCGCACGGTCACGGCGATCTCCTTGCCGCCGCGCGCGCGGTAACGCACGGCGCCCGGCGCGCGTTCTGCCGGCGCATAGCCCAGGCGGCCCAGCGCATCGTCCAGCGTGACGACCAGGTGGCAGGCGTCGAAGCGGGTCGTCACCTGGAAGCGGCCCGGCATCATGGTCATCATCGGCAGCAGGCCGCCGGCCAGTACCGGCAGCACAATATACGCCAGCGGTGCGCCCGGATCCATCTGGCGGAAAGCGATCATCAGTGCCGACAGGCCCAGCGCCAGCGCCAGCGCCAGCATGGCCAGGCGTTGCGGCGAACCGAGAGGAGAGGGGCGGCGCGCCTGTTCCGGGACGCGCTCGATATCGGAAAACGTCACGCTTTTCATGATGGGCTCCTTGGCTGGCGATGCCGCCGGATAGCGGGCACATCCATCATTCTGATAATTCAGGAACCCGAGGAATTGATCTTTCTCAAGCGAGCCCTTGCCGAGAATGAAGTGTTTTCGCTTTGGAAATTAATGGCTCAAAAATGCCACTTTTCGTGGAAAAACGGCTGAGATTTGTGCGCAATCTAACAGTTGAGGGGTGGGCGCGAACTTATGCTGTTATTTCCGATCGGTGTCAATACGCCGCTCCGTCGGAGTGTAAGTCCCGATAACTTATCTCAGGAACTATCATGAAACTGAAATCTCTCGTTTTAAGCGCCCTCATCGCGGGCGCGGCGGTCGCCTCCCAGGGCGCCGCCGCCCAGGCGATCGAGCGCACCGTTCCGCTAGTGACAGCGGGCGACGGCGTGGGCGGCTTCAACGCGCATTTCGGCGATACCTTTGCGGCCTCGACCGTCGTCAGGACCTTCAGCGACATCTTCACCTTCAACATCGGCTCGCCCTTCGACGCCGCAGCCTCGGTGACCTCGTCCTATCTCAACACACCGCAGACCAAGGACCTCCTGATCACCGGCTTCAGCCTGTATCGCTACGACCCGTCGACGATGACGATGCTCGGCACGGCGATCGCCGGCATCAACGAAACCGGCTTCGGCTCGCATCCGACCGATTCGTGGTCGCTGTCGGCCTATGACCTGGTCAGCGGCTATTACGCACTGAAGGTCGACGGCCAGGTGCTGGGGGCGGGCGGCGGCGCCTTTGGCGGCGACCTGGTCGTGTCGGCGGTGCCGGAACCGCAGACCTGGAGCATGCTGCTGGCCGGCCTGGGCCTGGGCATGGTCGGGATGATGAAGCGCCGCAAGCTGGTGTTGCAGAAGATCTGACCCTGCGCAGGGATCCCGGACGTAAAAAAGCCACCCGCATGGGTGGCTTCTTCATTGCGGCGCCGGTCGGTCAGCGTCGCTGGTACAGGCGGAAGCGCTCGAGGCGGTCGGAGGGGCGGCGGCCTTCCCACAGCAGGTTCCAGTCGCGCGGGCGGAAGTCGTCCAGCACCACCTGGCCGCCGCGCGGACCGTCGCCGGACTGGATCACGCTCTGGCGGCTGGTGTCGGTGTGCGTGCCGTCGGCGGTCTTCTTGAGGCTTTCCTGCAGCAGCAGGAAGCTGCATTTGCCGCCTTCGACACCGGCGAAGGGCAGGTGGCCGAAGTAGGCGAAGGAGGCGCGCTGGGCCGGGCCGACATTGGTCTCGATGCAGTCGGCGCCGGCCGGCAGGCGCGCCGCGATCTGCTGGGCCACCGAGGCATAGCTGCGGGCATAGTTCAGGTCCGGCAGGAACAGGGTCATCAGCAGCACCCACAGCAGGATCAGGCCGCCGGACGACAGCACCACGGCGCGCCACAGCACCGAGGGCTGGCGCGACAGGCGCCAGTGCACCAGCACGAACCAGCCGGCCGTGGCGGCTGCGGCGACGATGAAGGCGACGATGCCGAATTCGGGGTGGAAGCCGGGCACCTGCTTGAGCGCGTTCTTGGCCAGCTGCGCCGGCCAGCCGGTCAGCTTGGCGATCCAGAACAGCCACAGCAATGCGCCCAGCAGGGTCAGGACCATCACCGAGAACCAGTCGATCGCGTTGATGGTGCCGCGCTTCATGGTCGGCAGGCCGAAGGCCGCCATCAGCGCCATCGGCGGCAGCAGCTTGAGCAGGTCGCCGTTTTCCGGCACCGGATCGCACAGCACCAGCAGCACCAGCAGGCCGACGAAGCAGGTCGGCAGGATGATGTGCAGCATGCCGTGCTGGCGGCGCCAAGCCCAGACGGCCCAGGCGGCGAA
The DNA here is from genome assembly GCF_918697865.1 of Massilia sp. Bi118. Lineage (GTDB taxonomy): Bacteria > Pseudomonadota > Gammaproteobacteria > Burkholderiales > Burkholderiaceae_D > Telluria. Next base: position 214,537 of record NZ_CAKKMV010000008.1, read on the forward strand.
GGGCCAGGCCGGCCAGCAGAACCAGATGCCGACACGGAAGAAGGCCGCGATCGAATGCCAGCTCGGGATGCTCAGCTGGCTGGCGTTCCAGGCCAGCCATTCGCCCACCGGCGCCTGGTTGTAGGGATGGGCCAGCAGCGCGGGCAGGATCCAGACCAGCATCACCAGGACAGCCGAGCCGGCCGCCACGCCCAGGTCGCGCAGCACGGGGCGCGGAGGCAGCTTCAGGAAGCGGGTGCACAGGAACAGCGCGCCCAGCAGCACGATGGGGGAGGCGACGCCGCGGGTCAGCGCCAGCGCGCCCAGCACCAGGCCGAGCAGCGCCGCGTTGCGCCGGGAAGCTTCTTCGAGATAGCGCACCGAGCGGTACAGGAACCAGGCCAGCAGCGAGCCCTGCAGGGTCACGGCCAGGGTCTCATGGCTTTGCAGCAGCAGGCCCAGGCAGCCCAGGTAGATCAGGACGGCGGTGTCGGCCAGGGTACGGCCGTAGTCGTCGGGTTCGGGCTGGCCGCCGAAGGCCAAGCGCAGGGGCTGGGCTTCCGCGCGCCGGCCCAGCCGGAACGCGGTCTGCCACAGCGACACGGTGCCCAGCACGAAGATGGCGATGGTCGATATGCGCGCCGCCAGCACGTCCCCCAGCAGCCAGCCGAACAGCTTGATGCACAGCGCGCCCAGCCAGAAGGCCAGCGGCCCTTCCTCGGGCGAGGGCAGGCCGGCGATGTTCGGCAGCAGCCAGTCCTTGACCCCGCCGTGGGCCATGGTCCACATGATGCCGAAGCTGGCGGCATCGTCCTTCCACGGGTCGCGGCCGATCAGGCCCGGCAGGATGTACAACAGGCCAAGTGCGTACAAGGCCCATCGTGGCAGCGCGAGTGTGGCGGCGGCGGGGAGGCGGACTGGTTTCATCGATCCTGTTGCGTGATTCAAAATAATGTCGCGTAGTATAGCGACAAAAAAAAAGGAAGCCCGAGGCTTCCTTCTTGAAGGCCCGAAGGCCCCCAGTGCGTTCGCTCGGAATTAGCCGTTGGCGACGCTGGTCTTCGAGCCGACCGAACCGAACTTCTGGCGGAATTTCTCAACGCGGCCAGCGGTGTCGACGATCTTGTGCTTACCGGTGAAGAACGGGTGCGATTCAGCGCTCACCTCGATCTTGACCAGCGGGTACTGCTTGCCTTCGAAATCGATGGTTTCGCGGGTGTTGATGGTCGAACGGGTGATGAATTTGAAGTCGCAGGACAGGTCGTGGAAGACGACTTCGCGGTAATCCGGATGGGTATCGGTTTTCATGGTTTTGCCTCGGTTAGGTTGGTAGCCAAAAGGCACTTCGTCGGTCATGCTGCTTCTCGACCCGATTGCCGATCACTTGCCAGGGGTGGTAATGAACCGGAGATTATATGCCACGCAGGGCTGCAAGGCAACTTTGCAGCCGCAGGAACGTGGCGCAGAAAGCAAAAAGGCGACCTCACGGCCGCCTTGTGCGTGCGATTGCAGCGACGGCGCTTAACCGCCGCGACGCATCATGTCGAAGAACTCGACGTTGTTCTTGGTCGCGCGCATCTTGTCGAGGATGAACTCCATCGCTTCGATCTCGTCCATCGAGTACAGCAGCTTGCGCAGGATCCAGATCTTCTGCAGCTGGTCAGGCTTGATCAGCAGCTCTTCGCGGCGGGTGCCCGACTTGTTCAGGTTGATCGCCGGGTAGACGCGCTTCTCGGCCAGGCGGCGCTCCAGGTGCACCTCCATGTTGCCGGTACCCTTGAATTCTTCGTAGATCACGTCGTCCATGCGCGAGCCGGTTTCGATCAGCGCGGTGGCGACGATGGTCAGCGAACCGCCTTCTTCGACGTTACGGGCGGCGCCGAAGAAACGCTTCGGACGCTGCAGCGCGTTGGCGTCGACACCGCCGGTCAGCACCTTGCCCGAGGCCGGGATCACGGTGTTGTAGGCGCGTGCCAGGCGGGTGATCGAGTCCAGCAGGATCACGACGTCCTTCTTCATTTCGACCAGGCGCTTGGCCTTTTCCAGCACCATCTCGGCGACCTGCACGTGGCGGGTGGCCGGTTCGTCGAAGGTCGAGGCAACCACTTCGCCGCGCACCGAACGCTGCATCTCGGTCACTTCCTCGGGACGTTCGTCGATCAGCAGGACGATCAGGGTGACGTCCGGGTGGTTCGCGGTGATCGCGTGGGCGATGTGCTGCAGCATGACCGACTTGCCGGACTTCGGCGAGGCCACCAGCAGGCCGCGCTGGCCCTTGCCGATCGGCGAGATCAGGTCGACGATGCGGCCGGTGATGTTCTCGGCGCCGTTCATGTCGCGCTCGAGGCGCAGCGGCACTTGCGGGTGCAGCGGGGTCAGGTTCTCGAACAGGATGCGGTGCTTCGAGGCTTCCGGCGATTCGCCGTTGACCTTGTCCACCTTGACCAGCGCGAAGTAACGCTCGCCATCCTTCGGCGTACGCACTTCCCCTTCGATCGAGTCACCCGTATGCAGGTTGAAGCGGCGGATCTGCGACGGCGAGATGTAGATGTCGTCGGTCGAGGCCATGTAGCTGGCATCCGGCGAACGCAGGAAGCCGAAGCCGTCCGGCAGCACTTCGAGTGCGCCGTCGCCGAAAATCTGCTCGCCTTGTTTCGCGCGCTTCTTGAGGATCGCGAACATCAGTTCTTGTTTGCGCAGGCGGGCTGCGTTGTCGATGTCCAGGCTGATCGCCATCTCCAGAAGGGCGGAGACGTGCATTGCCTTCAGTTCAGATAAGTGCATGTGTCGGGTGTCCCGTGACGGGAAAGTAAAGGTAGGGGAGGGAACTACGTGGGTTAATTATGGGGAAGGATCGGAGTCGATGGCCTTCCCGGAATGGCGGCAACGCGGGCGCGCTGCCGCCGGCTATGGTATCAGATGTTGCTATCGATGAAAGCAGTCAGTTGGCCTTTTGCCATCGCGCCGACTTTCTGCGCGGCTGCAACGCCATTCTTGAACAGGATCAGGGTCGGGATGCCACGGATGCCGAACTTGGCCGGCACGGCCTGGTTCGCATCGACGTCCATCTTCGCGATCAGGAGCTTGCCGTCATATTCCTTAGCGACTTCTTCGAGGATCGGGGCGATCATCTTGCAGGGACCGCACCACTCGGCCCAGAAGTCGACCAGGACCGGGCGCTCGGACTTCAGCACGTCGGTTTCGAAGGATGCATCGCTAATGTGTTTGATGTTTTCGCTCATGTTTTCCTCAGTGAGAGGTAGGTCAATTAACGCCTGAAACGCACAATGGTGGAGACACTGTGTGCAATATTCAATAGTGGAAGAGCTGCAAGGAGGTGTCAGGCGGGGGTTAGCTGAAATAATAACCGATTTTCCTGAAACGTGTTCGCAAGCTTTGTACAAAATCTTAACACGTTAGCGCAACTCGCATTGCGCCCGGGCTGCGGTGCCGGTTTGACCTGCTTCCATTATTGCCGACGACAGTGCCGTGTGCACATTTATCGCCGGATTTATTTTGCTGCGTGGTTGTTACGGCAAGCGATTTTCAAGCAACGTTGCCGGTGAATTTATACAACTGTCCCGGATGCCACATGGTCGCCACCGTCGCCACCTTGCCCTGTGAGGTGGTGCGGCGGCGCAGCACCAGGCAGGCGGCACCTGGAGCGATGGCCAGCATCTCCGCCACCTCGCGCGGCGCCGGCAGGGCTTCGATGCTATAGGTGGCGTCCTGCAGGGGCGCTGCCGCCATCAGGTGCTCGTTCGGGGTGACGCGGGTGTAGTCCTGGTCCAGGTAGGCGGGGGCGCAGGCCGGGTTGACCCAGCGGTCTTCGATCTGGATCGGCTGGTCGTTTTCGTGGTGCACGATCACCGAGTGGAACAGGGGTGCGCCCGGCGCCAGCGCGAACTGCAGGGCCAGCGCCTCGCCGGCAGGGGCCTGCTCCAGCAGCAGCGGGCGGCTGCTGTGGGCGTGTCCGCGGGCGCGCACCTCGTCGGCGATATTGCGGATCTCGACCAGCGTGGCCTGGTATTTTTGCGGCGCGACGAAAGTGCCCGCGCCCTGGCGCCGCGTCAGCACCTGTTCCGCCGTCAGCTCGCGCACGGCGCGGTTGACGGTCATGCGCGAGACGCCGAACTGGCGCACCAGCGCCTGCTCGGACGGGACCAGGTCGCCTTCCTTCCAGCGCCCGGAGGCGATCTCGCCCAGCAGGTAATCCTTGATGCGCTGAAAAATGGGCGTGGCGTCTTGCGCGAACTGTTCGTCCAAACTACTCTCCGGGGTCAGGAATGGCCTTATGTGACGCAACATTCTAGCATCGTGGATTTGAAAGCAAGACCCGGGATGACGCTGCCGCCGTCACGCCGATACGATGGCTGCATTCGACTCGTGGAGCATGGAGACTATCATGGACAAACCCGCTTTCAATACCGACGACGAGCGCTGGGCCGCGGTGCAGCAGCGTGCGCGCGAAGCCGACGGCATCTTCTATTACTCGGTGCGCACCACCGGCGTGTACTGCCAGCCTTCGTGTCCTTCGCGCGGCGCGCGGCGCGTCAACGTCGCCTTTCATGCGTCGCGCGAAGACGCCGAAGCGGCCGGCTTCCGGCCCTGCCTGCGCTGCAAGCCGGACCAGCCGCCGCTGGCCGAACGCCAGGCTGCTGCCGTGGCGCAGGCTTGCCGGCTGATCGATTCGTCGCCCGAGGAGCCCGACCTGGCCAGCCTGGCCGAAGCCTGCGGCATGAGCCGCTTCCATTTTCATCGCGTGTTCAAGGCGCATACCGGGATCACGCCCAAGGCCTATGCGGCTGCGCGGCGAGCGGAACGCCTGCAGCAGGGACTCGTGCAGGCGCCGAGCGTGACCGCGGCCGCGTATGACGCCGGCTTCAATTCGAGCGGCCGCTTTTACGCGGCGTCGTCCGGCGTGCTGGGCATGACGCCGGTGCGCTACCGTTCCGGCGGCGGCGGTGAAGCGATCCGCTTTGCGGTGGCGGCCTGTTCGCTCGGCGCCTTGCTGGTGGCGGCTACCGACAAGGGCATCTGCTCGATCCTTCTGGGCGACGATCCCGACGCGCTGGTGCGCGACCTGCAGGACCGCTTCCCGAGGGCGGAGCTGATCGGCGCCGAGCCGTCGTTCGAAGCCACGGTGGCGCAGGTAGTGGCCTTTGTCGAGGCGCCGCGCATCGGGCTCGAGTTGCCGCTGGATTTGCGTGGCACCGCTTTCCAGCAGCGGGTCTGGCAGGCGCTGCGCGCGATTCCTGCCGGGCGCACGGTGGGCTATGCGGAGCTGGCCGCGCAACTGGGCATGCCGCAGGGCGCGCGTGCGGTGGCCGGGGCTTGTGCCGCCAATCCCATTGCGATCGCCGTTCCCTGTCATCGCGTGGTGCGCAACGATGGGTCGATTTCGGGTTATCGCTGGGGTGTGGAGCGCAAGAAGACCTTGCTTGAACGCGAGCTTGAGCAAAGTTAAACCGGGGTCAGAGCCCGATTTTTGGAAATATCTCTGCGGTTAGAGCATGCCAGTGTCCATCGCGTTTTGGGTAGGGCCTAGCGGACGATTGCTGTTGCCAGCTTTTCTGACCTCGTCGAGCAACTCTTCCGGCAAGGCGTCGTTGAACAAATGGCGGTATGCCGCATGGCGTGCCGCCTCGACCTTGCCCAAGCTTAAATACACGGAATGCGGTGTAATCAGGGCGCTCTCCCGACCGAAAGCATTCGTCCGATGGCTGGACCACGGATAGTCAGCAGGCACATCCACCATATTTGCCCGCACGGGATTGAGTTCGATGTAGCGTTGGCAGATCAGGAAATAACGCTCGTCCTGCACCGGACTCGAGCGAAACCGCCCCTCCCATAATGTGCCTGTGCGCGCATGACGGCGATTGAAATATTGCACGTAGCGTTGGCCCAGCCGCTGCATCATCGTGCTCACACTATCGGTCGTGTCTGGCGAGAGCAGAAGATGGACATGGTTGCTCATGAGGACATAGGCATGCACGGCGCAGCCTGCATCGAAAGCACACTCGCGCAGTGCGTCGAGGTAAATCAGGTAGTCATTCTGCAGATGGAAGCAGGGGGATCGGTTATTGCCCCGCTGGATGACATGCAGCGGAATCGAAGGGGAGACGACGCGGCGAGGACGTGGCATGGGGAAGGCGAAAGTTGAAGGAAGCATAAGCGTAGATATGTTTGCCGCTGAACTTCCGACCGACATCAATCCTGCGTAAGACTGTTGAGGTCGTATGCTTTTTTGAGGCCTAGGGACTTCTGCTGGGTAATTGCCAAAAATCGGGCTCTGACCCCGGTTTGATGCAGATTGACCGTTGCGCAATTTTCTATACACTCTCCTCCTTTACAAGAATATGGAGAGCCTCGCGATGCGCCTCAAACCCTTGCAGTCTGCCCTGTCCATCCTGATCGCCGCCGGCGCCATGGCTGCGGCCCACGCCGACACCGTGATCGACAACGCCAACGGCTACACGCTCAACGCCAGGGGCGACATCGTCCAGTTCGCGTCGCTGGCCTTCGATGACAAGGGCAGGATCATCGCGGTGGGCGGTGCGAAGGAGGTGGCGGCGAAGGCGCCGAATGCGAAGCATGTCGACCTGCAGGGCCGCACCGTGCTGCCGGGACTGATCGATGCGCACGGCCACGTGTTCGGCCTGGGCGCGATGCTGACCCAGCTCGACCTGTCGACCTCGACCTCGCTGGACGGCGCCCTGAAGGCCATCGGCGATTACGCGCGCGCCAATCCGCAGCAGGCCTGGGTGCGCGGGCGCGGCTGGAACCAGGAGATCTGGAAGCTGGGCCGCTTCCCGACCGCCAAGGAGCTCGATGGCGCAGTCAGCGACCGTCCGGTCTGGCTCGAGCGCGTCGACGGCCATGCCGGCTGGGCCAACAGCCGCGTGCTGGCGCTGGCCGGCATCACCGACAAGACCCCGGACCCGGTCGGCGGCAAGATCGTGCGCGATGCGAACGGCGTCGCCACCGGCGTGCTGGTCGACGCTGCCCAGCAACTGGTCACCAAGGTGCTGCCGCACGAGACCGAGCAGGAAGGCCGCGTGATGCTCGACCGCGCCCTGGAAAACATGGCCAGCGTCGGCCTGACCAGCGTGCACGATGCCGGCATCACCGTCGGCGAGGACAAGCTCTACCGCGACTACGCCGACCACGACAAGCTGACGGCCCGCATCTACGCCATGATCGGCGGCACCGGCCCGGATTTTGACCAGTTGGCAAAAAATGGCCCGCTCCTGAATTACGGCCACGACATGTACGCACTGCGCGCGGTAAAACTGTACGCCGATGGCGCCCTGGGCAGCCGCGGCGCGGCCCTGCTGGCGCCCTACAGCGACGATCCGCACTCGCACGGCCTGCTGTTCCACACGAACAGGGAGATCGACGCGATGATCACCAAGGCCATCAAGAAGGGCTACCAGGTCAACGTGCACGCGATCGGCGACGCCGGCAACAAGCAGATCCTCGATACCTTCGCGAAAGAGATCCCGGCAAATAAAGCCGCAGACAAGCGCCACCGCATCGAGCACGCCCAGGTAGTGACCCTGAGCGACATCCCGCGTTTCAAAAGCATCGGCATCATCCCGTCGATGCAGCCGACCCACGCCACCTCGGACAAGAACATGGCCGAGACCCGCATCGGCGCGGACCGCATGAAGGGCGCCTACGCCTGGCGCAGTTACCTAGCGCAGGGCTCGCGCATCGCCTGCGGCTCCGACTTCCCGGTCGAGGCGCCGAATCCCTTCTTCGGCATGCACGCCGCCGTCACGCGCCAGGACAAGGACGGCGCGCCGATCGCCGGCTGGTATCCGGAGCAGGAGATGTCGCTCAAGGAAGCCTTCCGCTGCTTCACGCTTGATGCGGCGTATGCCGGCCACCAGGAAAAGACGCTAGGCTCGCTCGAAGCCGGTAAATACGCCGACTTCATCGTCATCGACCGCGACCTGTTCAAGATGTCGCCCTACGACATCTACAAGACCACCGTGCTCGAAACCTGGGTCGGCGGCCGCCAGGTCTACCAGAAGAAATAACAGAGGAGGGGGTTGACGAGGTTGTATAGACAACCTAGACTTTCTTGACATTCCCAGGAGCCAGCCATGACCAACGCTTCGCCGATGCAAGACCCCCGCTTCGATCCGACCCGCGACATCCGCGCCCCGCGCGGCAGCCAGCTGCACTGCAAGAGCTGGCTGACCGAAGCGGCCTTCCGCATGTTGCAGAACAACCTGGACGCCGAGGTGGCGGAGAACCCGCAAAGCCTCGTCGTCTACGGCGGCATCGGCCGCGCCGCGCGCGACTGGGCCTGCTTCGACCAGATCCTCGCCTCGCTGCGCGATCTCGACGACGACCAGACCCTGCTGATCCAGTCCGGCAAGCCGGTCGGCGTGTTCCAGACCCACCCGGACGCGCCGCGCGTGCTGCTGGCGAACTCGAACCTGGTGCCCAAATGGGCCAACTGGGAACACTTCAACGAGCTCGATCGCAAGGGCCTGTTCATGTACGGCCAGATGACGGCCGGCAGCTGGATCTACATCGGCACCCAGGGCATCGTGCAGGGCACCTACGAAACCTTTGCCGAAGCAGGGCGCCAGCACTTCGGCGGCGACCTGGCTGGCCGCTGGGTCCTGACCGCGGGCCTGGGCGGCATGGGCGGCGCGCAGCCGCTGGCCGCGACCTTCGCCGGCGCGGTCTCGCTGACCGTCGAGTGCCAGCAGAGCAGCATCGACTTCCGCCTGCGCACCCGCTACCTGGACAAGCAGGCGCACAGCATCGATGAAGCGCTGGAGATGATCCGCCAGCACAAGCAGAACAAGGACGCGATCTCGATCGGCCTGCTCGGCAACGCCGCCGACATCCTGCCGGAGCTGGTGCGCCGTGCAAAGGAAACCGGCCTGGTGCCGGACCTGGTCACCGACCAGACCTCGGCCCACGACCTGATCAACGGCTACCTGCCGCGCGGCTGGACCGTCGAGCAGTGGAAGGCCGCGCAGCAGGATCCGGCCCAGCATGCGCGCCTGAAGAAGGAAGCAGCCGAATCGGCCGCCGTCCACGTCCAGGCCATCCTCGATTTCCAGGCGATGGGCGCCAAGGCCGTCGACTACGGCAACAACATCCGCCAGGTCGCGCTGGACGAAGGCGTCAAGAATGCCTTCGACTTCCCGGGCTTCGTGCCGGCCTATATCCGCCCGCAGTTCTGCGAAGGCCGCGGTCCCTTCCGCTGGGTGGCGCTGTCCGGCGACCCGGAAGACATCTACAAGACGGACGCCAAGATCAAGGAGCTGTTCCCGCAGCACGCACGGGTGCACCGCTGGCTGGACATGGCGCGCGAGCGCATCGCCTTCCAGGGCCTGCCGGCGCGCATCTGCTGGCTGGGCCTCGGCGAACGCCACCTCGCCGGCCTCGCTTTCAACGAGATGGTCCGCACGGGCGAACTGAAAGCGCCGATCGTGATCGGCCGCGACCACCTCGACACCGGCTCCGTCGCCAGCCCGAACCGCGAAACGGAAGCCATGCGCGACGGCACCGACGCTGTCTCCGACTGGCCGCTGCTGAACGCCATGCTGAACACGGCCGGCGGCGCGACCTGGGTCTCGCTGCATCACGGCGGCGGGGTCGGCATGGGATACTCGCAGCACTCCGGCGTGGTGATCGTGGCCGACGGCACCGAGGCCGCCGACAAACGCCTGGCCCGCGTGCTGGTGAACGACTGCGCCTCCGGCGTGATGCGCCATGCCGACGCCGGCTACGAACTCGCGATCGAAGCCGCCAAGCGCTTCGGCCTCAAACTCCCGATGATTAAATAAGCACCATGAACCACCTGACTCTCGAACCCGGCTCTCTTACCCTGAATGACCTGCGCACCGTCTGGCAATCCGCCGGACGCCTGACTCTCGCTGCGGAAGCCTACGCCGACATCGAAGCCTCGGCCGCCACCGTGCAAGCCATCGTCGCCAAGGGCGATCCGGCCTACGGCATTAACACCGGTTTCGGCATCCTGGCCAAGCGCCACATCCCGCAAGCCCAGCTCGAACAGCTGCAGCAGAACCTGATCCTGTCGCATGCGGTCGGCACCGGCGAGCTGCTGCCGGACCATGTCGCGCGCCTCATCCTGCTGACGAAGATCGGCAGCCTGGCGCGCGGCTATTCCGGCGTGCGCCCGCTGATCGTCGACACGCTCATCGCCCTGTACAACGCCGGCATCATGCCCGCCATCCCGTCGCAGGGTTCGGTCGGCGCATCCGGCGACCTGGCGCCGCTGGCCCACATGACCCTGGCCATGCTGGGCGTCGGCCAGGTGCGCATGAAGGGAGAATTGATGGACGCCGGCGCCGCGCTCGAAGCGGCCGGCATCGAGCCGGTGACCCTGGCGGCGAAGGAGGGCCTGGCCCTGATCAACGGCACCCAGGTCTCGACCGCGCTGGCCCTGCACGGCCTGTTCATGGCCGAGCGCCTGCTGGAAGGCGCGATGGTGACCGGCGCGCTGTCGCTGGACGCCGCGCGCGGCAGCGACGCCCCCTTCGACCCGCGCGTGCACGCGGTGCGCGGCCAGCCGGGCCAGATCGCCGCGGCGAAGATCTACCGCGAACTGGTGGCCGGCAGCGCGATCCGCGCTTCCCACCTGGTCGGCGACGAGCGCGTGCAGGATCCCTACAGCCTGCGCTGCCAGCCGCAGGTGATGGGCGCCGTGATGGACCTGATCGCCCAGGCCGGCCGCACCCTCTTGATCGAATCGAACGCCGTCACCGACAACCCGCTGATCTTCCCTGACGCGGACGCCGCCGGCGGCGCCACGATCGTCTCGGGTGGTAATTTCCACGCGGAACCTGTCGCCTTCGCGGCCGACACCCTGGCCCTGGCCATCGCCGAGATCGGCGCGCTGGCGGAGCGCCGCATCGCGCTGCTGATCGATTCGACCCTGTCCGGCCTGCCGCCCTTCCTGGTCAAGGAGCCGGGCGTGAATTCCGGCTTCATGATCGCCCACGTGACGGCGGCCGCGCTGGCCTCGGAAAACAAGTCGCTGGCGCATCCGGCCAGCGTCGACAGCCTGCCGACCTCGGCCAACCAGGAAGACCATGTCAGCATGGCCACCTTCGCGGCGCGCCGTCTCGACCAGATGGCGCACAATACGGGTGTCATCGTCGGCATCGAGCTGCTGGCGGCGGCGCAGGGGATCGAGTTCCACCGTCCGCTCACCAGTTCGGGCCATCTGGAGCACGTACACGCCCAGCTGCGCGGGCGCGTGGCGGCCTTCGACGAAGACCGCTTCTTCGCGCCGGACATCGAAGCGGCCAAGCGGATGGTGATGCAGGGCGAGCTGTCCGCCGAATGCCGGGAGCTGTTCGCCGCGCTGCATCCTTGATCTTCTCAGGATAGGAAAAATGATGGATTTCAGGTTCGAGGCGGGCAAGCTGCCGCTGCTGGTATCGATGCCCCACGTGGGCACCGACATTCCCGACGACGTGGCCGCGAGCCTGATGCCCTGCGCGGCGGCGCGCGCCGATACCGACTGGCATCTCACCGAGCTGTATGGCTTCGCCAGGGAGATGGGGGCCTCGGTGCTGTCGGCGCGCTGGTCGCGCTACCTGATCGACCTGAACCGGCCTCCCGAGAACACCAACCTGTATCCGGGCCAGGACACCACCGGCCTGTGCCCCGTCGACACCTTCGGGCGCGAGCGCCTGTACCGCGAAGGCATGGAGCCGGACGAGCTTGAGGTGCGGCGCCGCCTGGAACTGTACTGGCGGCCGTACCACAATCAGCTGCGCGCGGAGCTGGACCGCCTGCTGGCCCTGCACGGCAAGGTGGTGCTGTGGGATGCGCACTCGATCGCGTCCCAGGTGCCGCGCTTTTTCGAAGGCCGGCTGCCGGACCTGAACTTCGGCACCGCCGACGGCAAGTCCTGTTCGCAGGGACTGGAAGGCGCCGTGATCAAGCTGGTGGATAGCCAGGACCAGTTCTCCTTCGTCTTCAACGGCCGCTTCAAGGGTGGCCACATCACCCGCTTCTACGGCAACCCGGCCGCAAACGTGCACGCGATCCAGCTCGAAATGGCGCAGTGCCTGTACATGAACGAAGCCGCGCCCTTCGAATACCGCCCGGACGTGGCGGGCCAGGTGCAGCCGCTGCTGCGTGAGCTGCTGGGTGCGGCGGTGGAGTGGGTGCGCACATGAGTTTGGCGAACCGCGCCCTGTTTGCGCGCCACGCGCTGCTACCCGAAGGCTGGCGCGAGGACGTGCTGCTGGAATGGGACGAGCGCGGCGACCTGAGCGCCGCCCTCGCAGGCATGGAGGCGCCCGCCGGCGTCGAACAGGCCGATTACGTCCTCCCCGGCATGACCAACCTGCACTCGCACGCCTTCCAGCGCGCCATGGCCGGCCTGGTCGAACAGGCCGGCGACACGAAGGACAGCTTCTGGACCTGGCGCGAACTGATGTACCGCTTCGCCGGGCGCATCACGCCCGAGCAGATGGAAGCGGTGGCCAGCCAGCTGCATGTGGAATGCCTGCGTCACGGCTACACCGGCATTTGCGAATTTCACTACGTGCAGCGCGACCAGGACGGCGAGCTGTATGCCAACCCGGCCGAAACCGCGCTGCGGATTGCCGAGGCGGCGCGCCAGTCCGGCATCGGCCTGACCCTGCTGCCGGTGATGTACAGCTATGCGGGCTTCGGCGAACAACCCCTGAAGCCTGCGCAGAAGCGCTTCCGCACCGATCCCGAACTGGTGCTGCGCATCGTCGACAAGCTCGAAGCCCTGCGCGGGCCGCAGCTGGAAGTGGGCGCGGCGCCGCATTCGCTGCGCGCGGCATCCGGCGGCCAGCTGCGCGACCTGGTGGCGGGCATGCCGGCGGGGCGCCCGCTGCACATCCACATCGCCGAGCAGCAGCTCGAAGTGCAGCAGTGCCTCGACGCCACTGGCATGCGTCCGGTCGATTACCTGATGCGCGAGGTCGAGGTCGACAGGCGCTGGTGCCTAGTGCACGCGACCCATCTGTCGGAGAGCGAGACCGCCGCGCTGGCGGCCAGCGGCGCTTGTGCCGGCCTGTGCCCGACCACCGAGGCCAACCTGGGCGACGGCCTGTTCCCGCTGGCGCCCTATATCGCCGCCGGCGGCGTGTTCGGCATCGGCAGCGACAGCCACGTGTCGCAGAGCGCGGTCGAAGAGCTGCGCTGGCTCGAATACGGCCAGCGCCTGGCGCAGCAGCAGCGCAACATCGCGGTCGCTATCGGAGGAAATGAGGACTGCCGCGACGTCGGCACCTATTTGTGGCGCCAGGCCCTGCGCGGCGGCGCCCAGGCGTCCGGACGCGCGGTCGGCAGCCTGGCGGCGGGAAGGCGCGCGGACCTGCTGGTGCTGGACAGCGCCCATCCGAATCTCGATGGCGTAGACTCGCACGAGGTGCTCGGCCGCTTCCTGTTCTGCGGTAACGACAACCTGGTGCGCGACGTGCTGGCCGGCGGCCGCTGGGTGGTGCGCGGCGGACGCCACGTCGAGCAGGATGCGATTGCCCGGCGCTATACTGCTGCGGTGCGCGCCTTGCGCAGCATGTGAGAGGAGTAGCCCATGACGATGCTTATCCCCTATGCCGGCCTGAGTCCGGTGTCCTGGAAGAACGGCGGAGGCAGCACGACGCAGATTGCCGTGTTCCCGCCCGACGCCGGTTTCGAGGAATTCGACTGGCGCGTCAGCCTCGCGACCATCGCCGAGGATGGCGCCTTCTCCGAATTCCCGGGCATCGAACGCACCCTGGCTCTGGTCGACGGCCATGGCATGACGCTCGAGATCGACGGCGAAGCCATGCTGCTGTCGAAGGCCGATCCGGTGGCCATCTTCGACGGCGAATCGCGGGTGGTGGCCAAGCTCAATCGCGGCGCCAGCACGGACTTCAACGTCATGACCCGCCTCGACCGCTGCTACCACCAGTTCGGCCGGCGCATGCTGAGCGGCGAATCGCGCTTCGTCGCGCGCGCGCCTGTGACCGTGCTGTTCCTGGCCGAGGGCGATGCCCTTGAGCTGTGCAGCGACGACCAGCGCATCAACATGGTCCGCTACGACGCCGTGCTGCTCGACCAGGGCACGACCTGGACCCTGCAGGCGGGGCAGGGGATGATCTTCATCGCCGACATCCATTACTACGACAGCGAGGAAGAACTCGAGGATGAAGACGGCCACTATGAGTGAACCGGTGGACCTCCTGTTCGTCAACGCGCGCCTGGCCACGATGGCCGATGGCGGCTACGGCGTCGTCGAGGATGGCGCGGTGGCGGTGCGGGATGGCCTTATCAGCTGGGTTGGGCCGCGCAGCGAAGCGCCGGCGGCTGCGCGCGAACACGATTGCGGCGGCCTGTGGCTCACGCCTGGCCTGATCGACTGCCATACCCACATCGTCCATGCCGGCAACCGCAGCGACGAATGGGAGGCGCGCCTGAACGGCGCCAGCTACGAGGACATCGCGCGCCAGGGCGGCGGCATCATGTCGACCGTGCGCGCGACCCGCGCCGCGAGCGAGGACGAGCTGCTGCGGCAAAGCGCGCCGCGCATCCAGGCCCTGCTGGCCGAGGGCGTGACGACCCTGGAGATCAAGTCCGGCTACGGCCTCGATCTTGAATCCGAAGCGAAGATGCTGCGCGTGGCGCGCCGCGTGGGCGCGACCTTGCCGGTGAACGTGACGACCACCTTCCTCGGCGCGCACGCGCTGCCGCCGGAATTCGCGGGCCGCGCCGGCGACTACATCGTCGAGGTCTGCGAGCGCATGCTGCCGGCGCTGGCGAAAGAGGGGCTGGCCGACGCCGTCGACGCCTTCTGCGAGCGCATCGGTTTTACGCATGCGCAGACGGCGCAGGTGTTCGAGGCGGCGCGAAAGTATCGGCTGCCGGTCAAGCTGCACGCCGAGCAGCTGTCCGACCAGGACGGTGCGGCGCTGGTGGCGGAATACGGCGGGCTGTCGGCCGACCACCTCGAATACCTGTCGCCGCGCGGCGCCGAGGCGATGGCGCGCGCCGGCACGGTGGCGGTGCTGCTGCCCGGCGCCTACTACTTCCTGCGCGAGACCATGATGCCGCCGCTGGCGCTCTTGCGCGAGGCCGGGGTGCCGCTGGCGGTGGCCACCGACTGCAATCCCGGCACCTCGCCCATGACCTCGCTGCTGCTGGCGCTGAACATGGCCTGCACGATGTGGCGCATGACGCCGCTGGAAGCCCTGCGCGGCTGCACCGTCAACGCGGCGCGCGCGCTGGGCCGCGTTGACGTCGGCGTCATCGAAGCGGGCAGGCGGGCGGACTTCGCGCTGTGGGACATCGCGCGTCCGGCCGACCTGGCGTATGCGATCGGCGCGAATCCCTGCCGCGCCGTGGTGAACGGCGGCGTGCTGCGCGAACCCCGGATATGCTCAGGCTAGCGCTGCTGGCGCTGGCCTGGATCCTTTGCCTGCTGCCGGCTGCGAGCCGGGCAGAGGATGTGCTGAAGGTCGGCTCCAAGCGCTTCACCGAATCCTATATCCTCGGCGAGATCCTGACCCAAACGGCAGCGCCGGTGGCGAAGGCCGAGCACCGCCAGGGCCTGGGCAACACCGCCATCGTCTTGAGCGCGCTGCAATCCGGCGCGATCGACGTGTATCCGGAATACCTGGGCACCATCGATCTCGAGATCCTCAAGAACCCGAATCCGACCTCGCTGGAGGCGATGCGCGAACAACTGCGTCCGCTGGGCCTGGGCGTGGGCGTGCCGCTGGGCTTCTCGAACGGCTATGCGCTGGCCACGCGCGGCGATAGCGGCATCACGACCCTGTCCGAGCTGGCGCGAAAGCCCGCATTCAAGCTGGGCCTGTCGCACGAATTCATCGGCCGCGGCGACGGCTGGCCGGGTCTCGCCGCGCGCTACGGCCTGCCGCAGACGCCGCGCGGCATCGACCATGGCATCGCCTACGAAGCCCTGCAGCAGAAGCAGGTGGACGTCATCGACATCTATTCGACCGATGCGAAGATTCGCCAGTACGGCCTGCGCGTGCTTGACGATGACAAGCACTACTTCCCGCGCTACGACGCCGTGCTGCTGTACCGGCTCGACCTGCCGCAGCGTATGCCGGCGGCCTGGCGCGCGCTGCAGGGGCTCGAGGGGCGCATCGGCGCGGATGCGATGATTGCGATGAATGCGCAGGCAGAATTGGATCGTAGACCGTTTGCCGAGATTGCACGTGAGTGGCTGGCCGGCAGCGCCGATCGAAAGACGAGCAAGGTAACGCGCGACGGTCTGCTGACCAAAACCTTCGGCAATGGATTCAGACAGCTGGCCGCGCAGCATGTGCTGCTGGTGCTGGTCGCGGTGCTGCTCGGCTGCGTAGCCGGCATCCCGCTCGGCGTGCTGGCCGCGCTGGCGCCGCGCCTGCGCCAGCCGGTGCTGGCGGTGGCGGGCACGCTGCAGACCGTGCCTTCGCTGGCCCTGCTGGCGATCCTGATCCCGCTGCTGGGCCGCATCGGCATGGTGCCCGCGCTGGTAGCCTTGTGCGCCTATGCCTTGCTCCCCATCGTGCGCAATACCTGCACCGGGCTGCTGCAGGTGCCGGCGGGCCTGCGCAACGCCGCGCTGGCGCTGGGCCTGAGCCGCCGCCAGGCGCTGCTGAAGGTCGAGCTGCCACTAGCGGCGCCGGTGATCCTCGCCGGCGTCAAAACCGCCGCGGTGATGAGCGTGGGAACGGCGACGATCGCCGCCTTCATCGGCGCCGGCGGCTTCGGCGAACGCATCACCACCGGGCTGGCACTGAACGATAACGACATGCTGCTGGCGGGAGCGATCCCTGCCGCCTTGCTGGCCTTGCTGACGCAGGCCGGTTTTGAATTCGCCGAGCGCTTTTTAACCAGGCGCAGTGAGCGCTCACAGTGATTGCAGTTTGGAACGGGTGGCGGAGATGGCGCGGTGCAGGATGCGCTCGGCGTGGAAATCGTTCTCGCGCTGCGCCGCGATGATGTGCAGGCTGCGTGTGTAGTTGTCGAGCCGGGCCCGCAGCCAGGCCCGGTAGATGATTCTCGTGATCGGTTGGAAGAGCAGTTTCATGTCTGTGTCCTCGTCTTGAGGCCACATTGTCGGACACGCCTGCGTATTGCATTTGTGATCACTCAATCGGGCGCGGCAGTGCGCTGTCAACCGTTGAATGGTGGAATTTAAGCGTTGGTTAAGGCGAGGTAAGCATTTGTAAAGGACATCCCCGCTCAGGCGGGTGGGACGTATATTGAAACCGTTCGATTCAAGTCTCCCCTCCCAATCAAATGGGTTTACCCACGGTGCTTTCATCAGCCCGTGGGTTTTTCTTTTCCAGCTCAGCCTTTAGCCAATGCGCTCAGCGGCTCGCCCGACACACGGCAAATGCGCCAGTCCGGCATCACCTCAGCGCCCATGGTCTTGTAGAAATTAATCGCCGGCATATTCCAATCCAGCACCGACCACTCGAAGCGGCCGCAGTCGCGGTCGACGGCGATGCGTGCGAGGTGCTTGAGCATCAGGCTGCCATAGCCCTTGCCGCGGCGATCCTGGCGCACATATAAATCTTCCAGGTACAGGCCCTTCTTGGTCAGGAAGGTCGAGAAGTTGTGGAAAAAGAGGGCGTAGGACACCACGTTGCCGTCTTCCTCGCCGACGATCGCTTCGCAGGACGGCCTGGCGCCGAACAGGCCTTCGTGCAGCAGGGTATCGGTCGCCACCACCATGTGCTCGAGTTTTTCGAACACGGCGAGCTCGTGGATCATGCCCATGATGTGGGTGACGTCGGCCGGGGTGGCGGGACGGATGGCGAAGGTGTTCATGGTGTCAGCAGTCATGGTGTTTCGAGAGGTGCGTCGAGCGCATCGGTAAGGTTGATGGTAGGCGCCTTGCGCTTGGGTGTGTACATGGCCCAGGCGACGCTGCCCAGGCAGACTGCCATTCCCAGCCATTCGATGAGGCCGGGGCGGTAGTGTTCTAGCTTGATCGACATGAGCACCGACAGCACCGGCGTGATCACGCCGATGTAGACGGCCTTGGCCGAGCCGATGCGGTTGATCAGCGTGAAGTAGCAGATGAAGGCCACCACCGAGCCGAAGATGGCCAGGTGCAGCAGGCCCAGCACGTAGCTGGTCGTGTGCGGCAGGATGAATTCTTGGCCGCTGAGCGCGCACCACAGCGCGACCATGCAAGTGCCCCAGAACATCGACCAGCCAGTGGTCAAAATGAGGTTGGTCGACTGCTCGCGCACCTTGCCGACCACGATGCTGCCGGCTGCGCTGGCGATCGATGCGACGATGCCGAGTCCCAGGCCGAGCAGGAAGTGGCCCTGGCCACCTTGGGAGATGTCGTGCAGCGCGCCCTGGATCGAATGCCAGAACAGCAGCACCACGCCGGCGATCGCGCCGACGCCCGCGGTCCAGGTCTTGCGCGGGATCGCCGTGCCGAAAGTCATCCGTGACAACAGCGGCGTCCAGAACACCATCAGCGCGAACAGCACGGCCACCAGGGCCGACACCACGTACTGCTCCGAGTTATAGGTGCACACATACGACAGGCCGAAGGTGAAGAAACCTTGCATCAAAGTCCACTTCTGCGTGCGCCAGGGCAGCCAGAGCTTGTCGCCGCGCACCAGGCACCAGGCGAACAGGGCGCCGGACGCCAGTGCGAACCGGTAGACGACCGAGACGGCGGGCGGAATCTCCCCCAGCTGCAGGGTGATGGCCCAGAAGGTGGAACCCCAGATCAGGGAGGCAATGGTGAAGAGGACATAGGATGGCATCCAGAAAGTATACGTGGAAACTGTCCTCAGTGCGTAACCCGGGTGTTGTAGCCGTTGCTAAGCAGACGCACCCGTTCGCCGGGTCTGAACATCTCATCTGCCGGCTGGGTGATGGCGCGCAGTTCGCCGCTGTCGAGTTTTACCGTGATCTCGAAACCGTTGCGCCGGCCGGCGCCGCGCTCGACCTGCTGGCCGACCAGGCCGCCGGCCACCGCGCCGATGATGCCGGTGGCGATCGAGCCCTTGCCGCCGCCGATTTCGGAGCCGCCCAGCCCGCCCAGGGCGGCGCCGGTTACGGTGCCGACGCCGGATTCCGGACTGGCGATGATCACGTTGCGCACGGACTCGACGGTGCCCATGCGCACCACCTGTTCGGTCATGGTCTGGTAGCTGCCGTAGACGCTGCCCGATTCCTGCGGGGTGGCGCAGCCGGCAAGCATGCCGGCGAAGGCAAAGGGAAATGCGAGGGCGGGAACGAGTTTCATGATGTCCTCCTTATGACCACTATAGGCCAGGAGGACCGCACTAAACAGGCCCGATTCAGTACGCGAAGTTCAGCCGGCGGTACAGGAAGCCCAGCACGAACAGCGGTCCGATCAGCAGGAAGCGCAGATCGTCGAAGAAGGAGGGCTTCTTGCCTTCGATCTTGTGGCCGATGAACTGGCCGATCCAGGCCACCACGAAGATGGCGATCGACAGCGGCAGCACCGTCATCGGCGGCATCAGGGCCAGCACCGCCAGCATCAGGGCGCTCATCAGGAGCATGCCGAAGGCGAAGGGGCGCGACAGCCTGAAGTAATAGACCAGCGCAGCCAGGCAGGCCGCGACGGCGACGGCCGGGTGGATGCTCCATAGGATGCCCAGCAGCGTGAACACGATCACCGGCACGCACACGAAATGGATCAGCTCATTGGTCGGGTTGCGGTGGCTTTCACTGTACTGTTCCAGCAGGGCGTCGATGGTGCGCATCGGGGTCTCCTTCGTATTATGAAGACATGGTAGCAGCCGCTGCGGCGGCGGTCACGGTTTCCATCGCCGCCAGCGGCAGCGCATTGCTACCCACCCGCGGCACCGCGCGCAGGTGCATGAAGGGGTGGTTCGCGAACAGTTCCGACACCCATTCGACGAACACCCGTACCTTGGCCGACAGGTGGCGGTTCTGCGGATAGATGACGTGCACCGGCAGCGGCTCGCTGGTCCAGTCGGCCAGCAGCTGCACCATGCGCCCGGCGGCGACGTGCTGGGTCAGCAGGTAATCCGTCATCTGGATCACGCCCAGGCCGGACAGGCCCGCCTGCACATAGGCGTTCGAATCGTTCAGCGCGATCACGCCGCGCATCCCGATGTCGATGCGCTCCTCGCCGCGGCGGAAGTCCCAGTCGTAGGTCTTGCCGGTCTTGGCCGAAAAATAATTCACGCAGCGGTGGCGCTCGAGGTCGCGCGGGTGCTGGGGCACGCCGTAGCGTTCCAGGTAGCCAGGGGAGGCGGCGGTCACGAAGTTGATGATGCCGACCCGGCGCGCAATCAGGTTGTCGTCGCCCAGCTCGCCGCCGCGGATCGCGCAGTCGACGCCTTCCTCGATCAGGTCGACCGGACGGTCGGTGCTGCCCAGTTCCATCATGATGTCCGGATAGCGCTCGAAGAAAGCGGGCAGGGCAGGGATCAGGATCTCGCTGGCCAGGCCGGTCGGCACGTCCACGCGCAGGCGCCCGCTCGGCGAAAGGCGGGTGCGCGACAAGGATTCCTCGGCGTCGCGCACGTCGGACAGGATGCGCACGCAGCGTTCGTAATAGGCGGCGCCGTCGGTGGTGACGGTTACCAGGCGCGTGGTCCGGTGCAGCAGCTTGGCCGACAGCGAGGTCTCCAGCGACTGCACGAGGGTCGAGACCGTGGCCTTGGGCATCTGCAGGGTTTCGGCCGCGCGCGTGAAGCTGCCGGCGTCGACCACCTGCACGAAGACTTCCATCGCTTGCAGCTTATTGTTCATTTGGATTGTTCAGGGATCTGAATAATGGATTCGCGATTGCGGTATTTATCAGATTCTAGTTCATGTCTATAGTATCGGCACGGTCACTGATAAAAGTGGCACCCATAACAGGAGCAGGACATGAAAAATCGCGATGGAATTCTTGCAAGCCTTGCGCTGGCGCTGAGCGTCACGCTCATGGCCGCGCTGGTCGGCACGGGCGTCTACGCGAATGCCGCGGCTGGCGAAGCCGCCGGTTACTCGGCCCTTTTCCATGTCGTGGCAACCAACAGGGTGCAGCAATGAATTCGGCAGTTCTGAACAATGAACAGGTAGTGGACCAGCACGAACTGGTGGTGAAGGAGCTCGAAGTCGCCGGTTTCGAGGGGCCGCTGGCGGGCCGCCTGTACCGCGCGGCCGTGGACGGCAAGCGCGACATCCTGATCGTGTTCTTCCACGGCGGCGGCTTCGACGACGGCGACCTGGACGAGTCCGACAGCTTCTTGCGCCGTCTCGCCGACGCGAGCGGCTACCCGGTGGTGCTGTCCTCGACCTATACGCTGGCGCCGGTCAAACCCTTTCCGGCGGCGGCCGAGGATGCGCATGCTGTCGTCAACTGGGCCAAGAAGAACAAGACCAGGCTCGGCTGGACCGGCAAGCGCCTGATTGTGGCCGGCATCGAGGCCGGCGGCAACCTGGCGGCGGTGGCGGCGATGATGTCGCGCGACCGCGGCGGCCCGCTGCTTTCCGGCCAGATCCTGATCATGCCCATGCTCGATCCGGGCCTGTCGAGCTGCTCGATGCGCGAGATGCCGACCTGCCCGGACAAGGCCCGGGTGTTCGACGAATGCGCGGCCGCCTACCGCGGCTACCTGCCGCACGCCGCCGACCGCGGCCATCCCTACGCCTCGCCGCTGCAGTCGAGCCGATTGAAGAACCTGCCGCCGGCACTGATCCTGTCGGCCGACGACGACCCGCTGCGCGACGAGGCCGAAGCCTACGGCGCAAAGCTGATCAACGCGGGTGTGAAGACCACGGTGCGGCGCATGGCGCCTGCCCGCATCGAGGAACCGAACGCCCGTAACGAATGCGCCTGTACGGGCCATGCGCTACACGAAATCGCCAACTTCATCGCCGGGCTCGAATCCGACAACGCCCCGCCCGGCAGCTGATCTGTCACGGATCGTCCGGCTGGAACGTCTAGCCGGTAACGCTTAGCTTCACCCACAACCAGAACAACGTGCCCGCATTCCGAGCACGGGAGACCTGTCTTTTCCTGCGTTTCTGTCTGCGTCCCCGACGCGAGACCGGAAGGGACCGCTTTCGCCTATTTATTAATAAGTTTTCAAGAATCGGAGGGCTTACCCATGAAATCCATTCATCAATTACGCAGCGCTGTACGTCCCGTCGTCCTCGCGCTCGGCGCCGCCGGCGTCGCCGCACTGATCGCGGGCTGTTCGGATGCCACCGGCAAGGCCGCCGAAGCCCAGCCCCAGGCGCAAGCAGGTCCGCCGGTCTCCGCCGCGGTCGTGGTCGAAAAGCAGGTCGCCGACACCCAGGAATTCTCGGGCCGCCTGGAAGCCGTCGAACACGTCGAGATCCGTCCGCGCGTCTCCGGCTTCATCACCGCCGTCAACTTCAAGCCCGGCGCCACCGTGAAAAAGGGCGAGGTCCTGTTCGTGATCGACGCGCGCCCCTTCCAGGCCGAAGCCGAACGCGCCGCCGCCGCCGCCAACTCGGCGCGCGCCAAGGCCGACCTGGCCAAGTTGGAGCTGAGCCGCGCCGAGCGCCTGCTGGGCGACAAGGCCATCGCCCAGCGCGAATACGACGCCAGCGCTTCCGCACACAAGGAACTGGAAGCGAATGCGCGCGCCGCCCAGGCCCAGTACGAGACCGCGAAGCTGAACCTGGCTTATACCCGCGTGGTCTCGCCGATCGACGGCCGCGTCTCGAAAGCCGAGATCACCCTGGGCAACCTGGTCGACGCCTCCAGCCTGCTGACCTCCGTGGTCTCGACGGACCGTATCTACGCCAGCTTCGACGGCGACGAGGACACCTATTTGCGCGTCCGCTCCCAGGCGCACAGTGGCAAGCCGGTAACGGTGCGCGTCGGCCTGGCGAACGAGGAAGGCTTCCCGCACGAGGGCAAGCTGGAATTTGTCGACAACCAGCTCGACACCCGTGCCGGCAGCGTGCGCCTGCGCGCCACCTTCGCCAACAAGGATGACGTGATGGCGCCCGGCCTGTTCGCCCGTGTGCAGATCGGCGGCGGCAGCGAAAAGCCGGCGCTCCTGATCACTGACCGCGCGGTCGGCACCGACCAGAGCCACAAGTTCGTGTTCGTGGTCGACAAGGATGGCAAGGCCGAGTACCGCGAAGTGAAACTGGGCCCAGTGGTCGAGGGTCTGCGCGTGGTGAAAACCGGCCTGAAGCCGGGCGAAAAAATCGTCGTCAATGGCCTGCAGCGCGTGCGTCCGGGTTCGCCGATCACTGCGCAGACCGTGCCCATGGTCGCTGCCACCAGCACCGGCGCAGCGAAGGACAAGTCCGCGCAGCTGGCCATGGCAGATGCAAAATAAGGAATCAATAACATGAACATCTCACGCTTTTTCGTCGACAAGCCGATCTTCGCGGCGGTGTTGTCGGTCATCGTCTTCGTGGCCGGCCTCATCTCGATCTTCCAGCTGCCGATTTCCGAGTATCCGGAAGTGGTGCCGCCCTCCGTGGTGGTGCGCGCCCAGTACCCTGGCGCGAACCCGAAGGTGATCGCTGAAACCGTCGCCACCCCGATCGAACAGGAGATCAACGGCGTCGAGGACATGCTCTACATGACCTCGCAGAACACCTCGGACGGCGCGCTGCAGCTGACCGTGACCTTCAAGATCGGCACCAATGTCGAGCAGGCCGAGACGGCCGTGCAGAACCGCGTCCAGCGCGCGCTGCCGCGCCTGCCGGAAGAGGTGCGCCAGATCGGCGTCACCACGGTCAAGAGCTCGCCGAATATCACCATGGTGGTCCACCTGAATTCGCCGGACGGCCGCTATGACGACCTGTACCTGCGCAACTACGCGACCCTGAACGTCAAGGACCAGCTGGCGCGCATCACCGGCATGGGCGACGTCCAGCTGTTCGGTTCGGGCGACTACGCGATGCGCGTCTGGCTCGATCCGCAGAAGGTCGCTGCCCGTAACCTGACCGCCAGCGATGTCGTGAATGCGATCCGCGAGCAGAACGTGCAGGTCGCGGCCGGCGTGATCGGCCAGGGCCCGTCGAAGGGCGCCGAGTTCCAGCTAACGGTCAATACCCAGGGCCGCCTGCAGTCGGAAGAAGAATTCGGCAACATCGTCGTCAAGACCAGCCAGGATGGCGCGACCACCCTGCTGAAGGATGTCGCGCGCCTCGAAATGGGCTCGAACTCCTATGCCCTGCGCTCGCTGCTCGACAACAAGTCGGCCGTCGCGATCCCGATCTTCCAGTCGCCGACCGCGAATGCGCTGCAGCTCTCGACCGACGTGCGCAACAAGATGGAAGAGCTGTCGAAGGACTTCCCGCAGGGGATGAGCTACAGCATCGTGTATGACCCGACCCAGTTCGTGCGCGAATCGATCGACTCCGTGGTCCACACCCTGATCGAAGCGGTGGTGCTGGTGGCGCTGGTCGTGATCGTGTTCCTGCAGACCTGGCGTGCCTCCGTGATTCCGCTGCTGGCGGTGCCGGTGTCGGTGGTCGGTACTTTTGCCGTGATGCTGGGCTTCGGCTTCTCGATCAACACGCTGTCCCTGTTCGGGCTGGTGCTGGCGATCGGTATCGTGGTCGACGACGCCATCGTGGTGGTGGAGAACGTCGAGCGCAACATCGAGAACGGATTGAGCCCGCATGACGCCACCGTGCAGGCGATGAAAGAGGTGTCCGGTCCGATCATCGCGATCGCCCTGGTGCTGTGCGCCGTGTTCGTGCCGATCGCCTTCGTGTCCGGCCTGACCGGCCAGTTCTACCGCCAGTTCGCGCTGACCATCGCGATTTCGACCGTGATCTCGGCATTCAGCTCGCTGACCCTGGCCCCGGCTTTGTCGGCGGTGCTGCTGCAGCCGCATGGCGCCAAGAAGGACAAGCTGACCCGCGCCATGGACGCTGTGTTCGGCCGCTTCTTCAAAGGCTTCAACCGCTTCTTCCACCGCTCCTCGCACGCTTATGAAGGCGGCGTGAAGGGCGTCCTGAAGCGCAAGAGCGCCTCGCTGGGCGTGTACGTGCTGCTCGCGATCGCCGGCATCTTCATGTTCAAGGCGGTGCCGCCGGGCTTCGTCCCCTCGCAGGACAAGGCTTACCTGATCGGCTTCGCCCAGCTGCCGGACGCCGCCTCGCTGGACCGCACCGATGCCGTGATCCGCAAGATGTCGGATGTAGCGAAGCAGATCCCGGGCGTGGAATCCTCGGTCGCCTTCCCGGCCTGTCGATCAACGGCTTCACCAATGCGCCGAACGCCGGCATCGTGTTCACCACGCTGAAGCCTTTCGACCAGCGCAAGGGCAAGGAGCAGAGCGCCGAAGCCATCGCCGGCGAGATCAACAAGCGCATGGGCGCCATCGAGGACGCCTTCGTGATGGTCCTGCCGCCGCCGCCGGTGAACGGCCTGGGCACCACGGGCGGCTTCAAGATGATGATCGAAGACCGCGGCAACCTCGGCTACGATGAGCTGAACAAGGCGGTGCAGGCCTTCATGGCCAAGGCCGCGGCCGACAAGCGCCTGCAAGGCGTGTTCTCGGGCTACCAGATCAACGTGCCGCAGCTGTTCGCCGACGTCGACCGCGTGAAGGCAAAGCAGTTGGGCGTGTCGCTGGCCGAGATCAACCAGACCTTGCAGATCAACCTCGGCTCGCTGTACGTGAACGACTTCAACCAGTTCGGCCGTACCTACCAGGTGCGTGTGCAGGCCGACGCGCCCTTCCGTTCGCAGCGCGAGCAGATCGCGCAGCTGAAGGTCCGCTCCGGCACCGGCGAGATGATCCCGCTGTCCTCGATCATGAAGGTCAAGGATACCTATGGCCCGGACCGCGTCCAGCGCTACAACGGCTACGTCGCCGCCGAGATGAACGGCGGCCCGGCCCCAGGCGTGTCCTCGGGCCAGGCCCAGGCCGCGATGGAGGAAATCGCCCGCGAAGTGCTGCCGAAGGGGATTACCTACGAATGGACCGACCTGACCTACCAGGACATCCTGGCCGGTAACACCATGATCTACGTGTTCCCGCTGTGCGTGCTGCTGGTCTTCCTGGTGCTGGCCGCGCAGTACGAAAGCTGGACGCTGCCGCTGGCCGTGATCCTGATCGTGCCGATGTCGATCCTGTGCGCCCTGATCGGCGTGAAGCTGACCGGCGGCGACAACAACGTGTTCACGCAGATCGCCCTGTTCGTGCTGGTCGGGCTGGCGTCGAAGAACGCGATCCTGATCGTGGAGTTCGCGGTGGAGCTGGAGCAGCATGGCCGCAGCATCGTCGCCGCCGCGCTGGAAGCTTGCCGCCTGCGCCTGCGTCCGATCCTGATGACCTCGATCGCTTTCATCATGGGCGTGCTGCCGCTGGTGTTCTCGCACGGCGCCGGCGCCGAGATGCGCCACGCCATGGGTGTGGCGGTGTTTGCCGGCATGCTGGGCGTGACCTTCTTCGGCCTGTTCCTGACGCCGGTGTTCTACGTCCTGCTGCGCACCCTGGCGGCGCGCTTCGGCAAGCCCTCGCATCGCCTTGCGCATGTCGAACCGCATGCCCCCGAACTCGAAGGAGCTTTGAAATGAGTGTTTTGATCGTCAATCCGGTTCACCCGACGCCGCAAGCCGAACAGGCTTGGGATCGGGCCCTCGATGAAGCCCTGGCGAAGCCGTCGCGCCGCACGCTGGCGCAGCCGGTGGTGAAGACCGTCGCGAAATTCGCACCGCGCTTCGCCACCGTGCTGGCGGCCCTGCTGCTGAGCGCCTGCGCGGCGCCGGCCTTCCACCAGCCTTCGGTATCGACGCCGGCGGCCTTCAAGGAGGCGATGGTGGCGACGCCGGCTGCATCGCCCGAAGTCGTGCGCAGCGCCGCCGACGGCACCACCTGGAAGACCGCCCAGCCGGCTGAAAGCCAGCCGCGCGGCGAATGGTGGAAAGCCTTCAACGACACCCGCCTGGACGGCCTGATCGCCCAGGCCACGGCCAGCAACCAGAACCTGACGGTGGCTGCCGCGCGTGTAAAACAGGCGCGGGCCATCGCCGGCATCGCCGAAGCGGACCGCATTCCGCAGATCGGGGCCGGCGTCGGCGCCCAGCGCGGGCAGTTGTCGCCGCTGGAGGCGGGCGTGGCACCGGGGACGCGCATGTCGCCGGTGACGAGCTACAAGGCCAGCCTCAGCGCCAGCTACGAGCTCGATCTGTTCGGCCGCGTGTCGAGCAATGTGGCGGCGGCGCGCGGCGATGCCGGCGCCGTCGAGGCGACTTACCGCTCGGTGCTGCTGTCGCTGCAGGCCGACGTCGCCCAGACCTACTTCCGGCTGCGCGCCCTGGATGCCGAAATCGCCACGGTGAACCAGACCGTGCGCCTGCGCGAAGAGAGCGTGCGCGTCACCGGTCGCCGTTTCGAGCTGGGCGACATCGGCGAATTCGACCTGTCGCGGGCGAAGACGGAGCTGTCCACCGCGCGCGCCGAAGCGATCGGCCTGCAGCGCCGGCGCGCCACTGCGGAACACGCGCTGGCTGTGCTGCTGGGCCAGCCGGCCTCGAACTTCGGCGCCGCCAGCGACCCGCTGGAAGCGAACGCCAGCCTGCCGCTGATCCCGACCGGCCTGCCATCGAGCCTGCTGGAGCGCCGCCCCGACATCGC
Organism: Massilia sp. Bi118; assembly: GCF_918697865.1. Lineage (GTDB taxonomy): Bacteria > Pseudomonadota > Gammaproteobacteria > Burkholderiales > Burkholderiaceae_D > Telluria. Next base: position 242,097 of record NZ_CAKKMV010000008.1, read on the forward strand.
CGGCGCCCAGCGCACGATGGAAGCAGCCAATGCCCGCATCGGCGTGGCGCGCTCCGCCATGTTCCCGGCGCTGAGCATCGGCGCCAACGGCGGCGGCGTGGCCGGCACCTTCGGCGACGTCTTCAAGTGGAGCAGCCGCTCCTGGCTACTGGGCGCGACCCTGGCCATGCCGCTGATCGACGGCGGCCGCAACCGCAGCAACGTGGTGCGCAGCGAAGCCGCGCTGGAAGAAGCGGTGGGCAGCTACCGCCAGAGCGTGCTGGTGGCCTTTGCCGAAGTCGAGGACAACCTGGCCGGACTGCGCGTGCTGGCGGAGCAGGGTGCGGAAGTCGAGGCGGCCGTGGTCTCGGCGCGGCGCTCGGCCGACCTGGCGCAGAAGCTGTACGACGCCGGCCGATCGAGCTACCTGGAGCTGCTGGATGCGCAGCGCAACCTGGCTTCCGTGGAGCGCACCGCGGTGCAGCTGCGCGGCGACCGTGCGGTCACCACGGTGGCGCTGATCCGCGCGCTGGGCGGCGGCTGGGATGCGGCGCCTTCGTCGTCGCCCGCAAGTGCGGTGGCGCTGGCGAGCAAATGAATGAAGTGAGTGGGTAGTTTTGGGAAAGCCCTTTGCGGCGGCATGTGCGAGCGTGCCGCCGTTTTTTTCGCCTGGCCGCTACAATCGCCGCATGCCGACCTCCGACCTCGAACCCAGCTCCCTCCTCACCGGCCTGGCCCCGGTCATCGCCCCCGATACCCGCATCCTGATCCTCGGCAGCTTCCCCGGCGCCCAATCGCTGGCCGCCCAGCAGTACTACGCCCACCCGCGCAATCAGTTCTGGAAACTGGTTGGAGAGCTGGTTGGCGAAGACCTCTACAACCTGCCCTACAACGAACGCCTGCCGCGCTTACTTACACATCGCTTCGGCCTGTGGGACGTGCTGGCCGCCTGCGAGCGCGAAGGCAGCCTCGATTCCTCGATCCGCAAGCCGGCCGCCAACGATTTCGAGCGCCTGCGCCACCTGTGTCCTGAACTGGAGACGGTCGGCTTCAACGGCCAGGCCTCGGGCAAGTTCGCGCCGCAATTCGAACAGGCCGGCTACCGCAGCGTGGTGCTGCCTTCGTCCTCGCCTGCGCACATGGCGATGAACTTCGAGCAGAAGCTGGAAGTGTGGCGCCGGCTCGTCGACCACAGCCTAAGGCCTGTGATCACCGGGCAACTGTTCTGAAGCTGTTTGTGCGCCGCACAAGGAAGCGTGTTACACTGCGTATGCGGTCAGGTCTCGATGGTCCTGCCGTTCCCTGTGTAAGGTACGCAGCGCGACATGTGTAATGCCGCAAGCGAGCAAACCGGGCGGGGATGTCATTCCACATACGTTGGTCGGTTTACACGATGGATGCACCTGGCAGATAGCCTCGGCGTCCGGGCTCCGCACCCTGCAGATAGCAGGGGCTGGAGCGGCGATTAAGGCATTGGCGTCACATTGAAACGAAGCCCGCAGTGAGCGGGCTTTTTTTTTCAACCATCCTACCGAACTGGAGTATGCAGATGGCAAAAGAAGAACTCATCGAAATGAATGGCGTTGTCTCCGAGGTCCTGCCGGATTCGCGTTTTCGTGTGGACTGCGAAAATGGCCACAAGCTGATCGCCTACACTGCGGGCAAGATGAAAAAGAATCACATCCGCATCCTCGCCGGCGACCAGGTCAGCCTGGAGCTGTCCCCGTATGACCTCAGCAAGGGCCGCATCACCTTCCGTCACATCGAGAAGCGCGGCGCGCCCGCACCCCGCTCGAACTTCCGCGGCCGCCGCTGATCGCACGGCAAGCAGCACGGCAAGCGAAGAAAAGGGCATTTGCCCTTTTTTTTTCGCGCAACGTCCCCATATCGGTTCCATCCCCCAATCTCCCTACGGCTCGACACTGCAGCCGGAGCCGTTTTTCCCGACTTCGACCCTGTCAACCGCCCCAGGCGCTGCGTCAGCAATGCCTGGGATTGGGCATTGGCGTTAACGATTCATGAAAAGGACACGAGATGAAAGAAGACCTGATTGAAATGCATGGCAAAGTGACTGAAGTGCTGCCGGAAATGCGCTTCCGCGTGGATCTCGAGAATGGCCACCAGCTGGTCGCGTACACCTCCGGCCGGATGAAGCGGAATCACATCCGCATCATCGCCGGCGACCGCGTCACGCTGGAAATGTCGCCGTATGATTTGAACAAGGGGCGTATCACCTTCCGCCACTTGGAAAAACACGGCATGCCGAAACCGGCGCCGCGGCCGCGCCGCCACTAAGAGGGCGTAACAAAGCCCGGTAGCTCAGCGCATGCCGAGCTGGCGCAGGTGGGCCAGCTTGGCGTTGTAGATGTTGCGGGTGTCTTTCTTTGTGCTGGTGTCCGCGGCAAGGGTCAGCTCTTCGCGGGCTTCCTTGAACTCGCCGAGCTGGATCAGGCTCGCCGCCAGCCAGAAGTGGAATTCGTCGTAGTAGGGCGCGCGTTTCACCTCGCGCGCGAACAAGTCCCGCGCCTCGCTGAACTCCCCCCGCTGGTAGGCTGTGACGCCCTTGTTGAAATATTGGAAGGGCGCGACCGGCTCGATCTTGGCGACGCGCTGCGCGATCGTCTTCGCTTCTTCCGTTTTACCCAGCGCCATCAGCACCGGTTCGATGTTGCGCAGCGCGATGACGCTTTCCGGCTCGCGCATCAGGGCGGCGCGGTAGGCGCGCTCGGCCATGGACAGGTCGCCATGGCGTTCATAGATCACACCCAGGGTATTGTAGGCCAGCGCGGTGCGCGGATTGCTGCCCGTCGCTGCCCGCGCCCACCAGTAGGCATCGTCGATCTTGCCTTCGACCAGGGCTTCGGCGGCGCGGTTGTTCTGGTACATCATGACGATCTCTTCCTCTTCCAGCTGCTGCGTGTAGCGCTTGTCGGCGCGCGGGTCGGGCAGGAAGTCGACCACCAGCGCACGCTCCGGATCAGTGGCATAGGGCTGGTTGGGGATGCGGAAGCCCAGCACCAGGTTCACGTGGCCGCTGAGCAGGTACAGGCCGCCGTTGCGGCTCCAGCTCTCGTCGAGGGTGACGCTCTGGTACTGCACCCGCATGCCGAGTTCCTTGGCGAAGGCGGCCGTCATGATCACCAGCGACATGCAATTGCCGGCGCGGTCGCGGTAAGTCTCGGCCGCGTTGCGGGTATAGGTGGCGTCGTAGTCGAGTTTCAGGCCGGTCTTGCCGCCGTTGTAGAGGGCCTCGAGCAGCCCGTATTCCTGGCCCCGGTTGCGCAGGTAGGTATTGAACGCCGCGCTGTGCAGGTAATCGCGCATTTCCGGGCTGAGCGTGAACAGCTCGGCCGTGCTGACCGGCTTCGAGGGCGGCTTGAAGGAAGCGTCGCTGTACAGGTCGGGGGTGGGGGGCAGCTTCGGCGTGCCGGCGCAGCCGGCCAGCAAGACCAGCAGGATCGCTACGAGGTGTCTCATCTTTTCCTCCGTGTCCGGTGAACTTTTTCTTTCAGTATCTGCCGGTGCGGAGGAGATGTAAAGACGCTCTTAATCCTCTTCGTGGAAGGCTTCGTGCAGCTCGTCGAGCAGCTCGGCGGTTTCTTCCTCCGACAGGCCCAGATAGGTGCAGGCGCGCGCGCCGCCCTTGTTCCATTCGAGCGATTCGCCATGGCCCTGGTACTTGCTGATCGCGGCTTCCGCCAGCAGCGACAGCGCCACCAGCGAGCGCACCGCGCCGGCCGTGTTGGCGTCTTCCAGCACCGTGTAGTCGTGGTGGTGCAGGATGGCCCAGGCCACGTGGTCCGACAGGCCCCAGTTGCGCGCCAGCAGGCAGCCGATCGCCGCGTGCGAGGTCGAATGGCGTTCTTCCTCCAGCGCCGTGAACGGGCGTTCCGCTTCGAGCGAGGCGGCGGCGTAGGTGGCGTCGTAGTCGGCAAAGCGGTCCATCAGCAGGGGCACGCCGGTATCGCAGAACAGGCCGAAAGTGTGGGCCACGTCCGCCTCGCCGATGCGCAGGCGGCGCGACAGGAATACCATCGCTTGCGCGCGGCGCGTCGAGACGTCCCAGAAGCTGGCCAGGGCCGCGCTGTTGGCCGGGATCGCCTGGCGCGCCAGCAGGCCTGTCATCAGCGAAGCGACCTGGTTAATGCCGAGGAAGAGGATGGCCTGCTCGATCGACTTGGCCTTGCGCCGCCCGCCGTAGATGGACGAATTGGCCAGCTTCAGCAGGGCGCCCGACATGCCGACGTCGCTGGCAACGATGCGGCCGATGGCGTCGAGGCTCGGATCGTCCGACGACAGTTCGCGCTGCAGGTCCGCCAGCAGGCTCGGACGCGGCGGGATGCGGATCGACTTCATCAGGGCGTCGACGGGATCCTCGGCGGTGCTCGGACGCGCCAGGGCGGATGCAGTACTCATGGCAGGGAGGGGAAACAATGCTGCACGGAAATATGTGCAAAGCTCGTCACTATAAACCAGTGCAGATCAAGTTGCACCAAAGTATTCACTTTGTGTAGCAAATCGGACAGTTGTGCTTTTTACAATCGATGCGCTGACTGTGCGACTTGCCGGCCGCAGCCGTTATAAGATTGTTACATGTCTTCTACCATTCTTGCCGGTATCGATTTCTCCGCCCCGTCGCACCTGGTGGCGCGCCAGCTGATCGGCGTGACCGTGCTGTTCAACGGCGTCGGCGGCCGGATCGTCGAAACCGAAGCTTACGACGGCGAGGATCCGGCCTCGCACAGCTATTCCGGCCCCACCGACCGCAACTTCGCGATGTTCGGGCCGCCCGCTCACGCCTACGTCTACCGCTCCTACGGCATCCACTGGTGCCTGAACTTCGTCTGCCGCGAAGAGGGGCATGGCGCCGGGGTCCTGCTCCGCGCGCTGGAGCCGGTCACCGGGCTGGAGCAGATGCGCGAGCGACGCGGCACGACTGACGAGTGGCTGCTCTGCTCCGGGCCGGGCAAGCTGACCCAGGCGCTGGGCGTGACGCGGGCGCAGAACGGCACTTCGCTGGCGCAGCCGCCGTTCGAGCTGGTGGCTGCGCCGGAGGGAATCGAGGTGGTGACCGGGCCGCGCATCGGCATCTCGAAGGCGATCGATGTGCCGTGGCGCTTTGGCTTGAAGCATTCCCGCTACGTCAGCAAGAAGTTCCCTTAAGCGCGCTTCCTTGAAGGAGTGCGATGCTCCAGCACCGGGCGCTGGCCGCGCATCGCGCTGCCGGGCGCGCGCCGGTCGACCCGCGCGAATTCCTCGTCGTCCTGCTCTTCGCCGCCAACGTCGCAGGCCTGCTCGACGCCTTCGATCTTGAAGACCGATACCGCGCGCGCCAGGTTGACGGTCTGCTCGTGCAGGCTGGCCGCCGCCGCCGCGGCTTCCTCGACCAGGGCCGCGTTCTGCTGGGTCATGTCGTCCATCTGGCCGACCGCGCGGTTGACGTCGGCGATGCCGTCCGCCTGCTCGGTGCTGGCGGCGCTGATGCGGTTGATGATGTCGTTCACCTGCTGCACCGAGGCCACCACGCTGCCCATGCTGGCGCCGGCCTCGTGGACCGAAGCATTGCCGCTGTCGATGATGGCGACCGAATCGGCAATCAGGGCCTTGATCTCCTTGGCCGCCGAGGCCGAGCGCTGGGCCAGGGTGCGTACCTCGCTGGCGACCACCGCGAAGCCGCGTCCCTGTTCGCCGGCGCGCGCCGCTTCCACCGCCGCGTTCAGGGCCAGCAGGTTGGTCTGGAAGGAGATGCCGTCGATGACGCCGATGATGTCGACGATCTTGCGCGAGCTGGCGCGGATCGATTCCATGGTTGCCACCGCGCGCTCGACCGATTCGCCGCCGCTGGACGCCAGCCGCGCCGCCTCGGCCGCCAGCTCGGTGGCCAGGCGCGCATTGTTGGCGTTGTCCTTGACGGCCGTGGTCAGCGTCTCCATGGCGCTGGCGGTCTGCTGCAGCGAGCCGGCCTGCAGTTCGGTGCGGGTCGACAGGTCCAGGTTGCCGCTGGCGATCTCCTTCGAGGCGGTGTCGATCGAGCGCACCGAATCGAGCACGCTGCGCAGGGTCTGGTTGAGCGTGGCGATGGTGTGATCGAGCGCGCGCGAGACGCCGGCGATCTCGTCGCGGCCCTCGTTCCTGACGCTGGCCGAGAGGCGGCCGGCGGCCAGTTCGTCCACCACCGTGGAGATCGCGCCGATATCGCCCAGCATGGCGCGCCGCACCCGCACGGTCACGACGATCGACACGGCGATCGACAGCAGCACCAGGAAGGCCATGGTCTTGCCCAGGCTGTGGAATTCCTCGCGCGCGGCGGCATAAGCCTCTTCGCTGAGGCTCTTTTCCAGCGCGGCCAATTGGCCCAGTTGCTGGTTCAGGGTGCCGAATTCCTTTTCCGCCTTCTGCATCGAGTTGGTCGCGATCGACTGGTCGACCTGGGCCATCTCGATGGTCTCCTGCACTGCCTTGACGTAGGCCGCCAGCGCCGCCAGCGAGGCGTCGACCGGCTTGCGTTCGGCGCCGCTGCTGACCTTGGCCAGCTCGCCCAGCTGGGTCTTGAGCGAAGCATGGCGGCGGCCGATGTCGGCGATCAGGGCGTCGAGCCGGTTCCTGGCAAAGCTGCCGTTGATCCAGGCCAGCAGCTGGTAGGCGTTGGCGTGGACGTACTTGGCGTCGCCGGCCACGTCGGCCGTGTTCTGCAGGCGCGCCGCCCGCACCTGCACCATGTTTTCCAGCGATGCGCTCTGGCGCACCATCCCGTAATACGCAGCGCCCGACAGCATCAGCAGCAGCACCAGCACCAGTCCGGGGGCCAGCAGCAGCTTGGGACCGATCCGCAGTTTTTTCAGCATGGTCTACTCCTTGTCGGGCGCTATCTGGACGCGTTATTTCTTGTACAGGCCTGCTTCGAGGACGACACCGTCGACCAGGAGGATATAAGTGGTCTTCGGCTCGATCTTGCCGCTGGTCGGGTTCTTGTACTGGTAGTCGACCCAGCCCTTGCCCTTGGCGGCGGCCAGCTCGATGATCTCGCGACGGTACTTCTTGCCGTTGGCATCGGGGACGTCGGTCAGGTCCTTGCCGACGATCGAGGGGTTGTAGGGATGGGCCAGCACTATGCCGGTCTTGACGTCGCGCATGTCGATGTAGAGCGAGCCCTGGACGAAATCCGGGTCCTTGGCGCTGATGCGTTTCATGACCTCTTCCTTGCCCTTGGCCTTGACCATGGCGGCGCCGCGCTCGGCCATGGCGATGGCGTCTTTCTCGGTCGGTTCATTGGCCAGTGCGGCGGCGGAGATCAGGCACAGGGCGGTTGCGGTAGCGAGCAGCTTCATGGGATGTCCTTTCGAAGTGAATGGCCTGAAAGTTGCCAAATTGCATTTAGTACTCTACGCCCTGCCTACCTCTGTGGAATTGTCTTAACGCAAGCACTGGCCGATGTGGCGGCGCAAATCGAGGACTGATTTTCCACAGTGCTTAGCCATATTCCGACAGGGTGTCGGATTAGACTTGATTCGTGGCAACTCAGGGTCGCAGGGCACTGTCTACCATCAGTTCCTGCCGGCAATTTCGGTTCCCTACGTCAACCTTTCTTCTCCATGGAGAACTCCTGTGACCACGCCAGATGCCCTGCCAGCGAAATTCAAGCCATATACCCGTCAGTCGATCGCCACCGCGCGCCAGTGGCAATGGATGAGCCCGGACCTGCAGGAAGCGGTCCAGGTGGTATCGCATGTCCTGCCTTTCCGCACCAACGAATACGTGATGGAACAACTGATCGACTGGAACCGCATCCCGGACGATCCGATCTACCGCCTGACCTTCCCGCACCGCGACATGCTGCCGGCCAAGGAGTACGAGCAGCTGCGCGACCTGGTGCTGTACAAGAAAGACGACGCCGCGATCGCGAAGCTGGTGCACGAGATCCGCATGCGCATGAACCCGCACCCGGCCGGCCAGATGACCCACAACGTGCCGCGCGTGAACGACGCACCGCTCAAGGGCCTGCAGCACAAGTACAAGGAGACGGTGCTGTTCTTCCCGAGTGCGGGCCAGACCTGCCACGCCTATTGCACCTTCTGCTTCCGCTGGCCGCAATTCGTCGGCATGGACGACATGAAGTTCGACGCCCGCGAATGCACCGAGCTGGTGTCCTACCTGGCGACCCACCCGGACGTGACCGACGTCCTGATCACCGGCGGCGATCCGATGATCATGAATACGCGCTCGCTGACCGAATTCATCGAGCCTCTGCTGGCGCCGGAGCTGGCCCATATCCAGAACATCCGCATCGGCACCAAGTCGGTGGCCTACTGGCCGCAGCGCTACGTGTCGGACAAGGACAGCGACGACCTGCTGCGCCTCTTCGAGAGAGTGGTCAAGGCCGGCAAGAACCTGGCCATCATGGGCCACTACAACCATGCGGTCGAACTGCGCAGCGGCATCGCCCAGCAGGCCGTCAAGCGCATCGTCGGCACCGGCGCCACGCTGCGCATGCAGGGCCCGCTGATCCGCCACATCAACGAAGACCCGCACAGCTGGGCCGAGCTGTGGACCACCGGCGTGCGCCTGGGGGCGATCCCGTACTATATGTTCGTCGAGCGCGACACCGGGCCGCGCGAGTACTTCTCGCTGCCGCTGGCGCGCGCCCACGAGATCTTCCAGTCCGCCTACAGCATGGTGTCCGGTCTGTCGCGCACCGTGCGCGGACCGTCGATGAGCGCCTTCCCGGGCAAGGTCGTGATCGACGGCGTGGTCACCATCAACGGCGAAAAGCTGTTCGCGCTGCAGTTCCTGCAGGCCCGCAATCCGGAATGGGTGCGCCGTCCCTTCTTTGCAAAGTACGACCCGGACGCCACCTGGCTGGATCACCTGAAGCCCGCCTTCGGCCGCAAGAAATTCTTCTTCGAGGCCGACGCCGACAGTGGGGACGCCGATTTCCATGTACCGGCCGGGCGCGTGATCCCGATCGTCCAGGCGCCGCGCGACCGCCGCGCCAGCGATTCGCAGCCCGACGCCGCATGAGCTTTGGCTGAGCGCTCACTATCATGGACGCCGACGATGGATGCTGACCAAAGCGCGCCACGCCTCTCCGGCGTGGCGGTTTTTTTCTACGTGTTCCTGCCGTTCGCGCTGGGACACTACCTGTCTTCCCTGCTGCGCAACGTGAACGCCGTGCTGGCCCCGCAGCTGGTCGGCGCGCTGGCGCTCACGCCCGGCCAGCTCGGATTGCTCACCAGCGCCTTCTTCTTCGCGTTCGCGCTGGTCCAGCTGCCGGTCGGGATCGCGCTCGACCGCTACGGCCCGCGCAAGGTGCAGCTCTACCTGATGCTGATGGCGGCCTGCGGCGCGCTGCTGTTCGCCTACGGCCAGAGCTTCACCCAGCTGGTGGTGGCGCGCGCTATCATCGGCTTCGGCCTGGGCGGCTGTTTCATGTCCGCGGTGAAGGCGATTTCGACCTGGATCTCGCCGAAGAAGCTGCCCTCGGTGCAGGGTTACCTGATCGCGGTCGGTGGGCTGGGCGCGGCATCGAGCACCATGCCGGTGCGCGCGCTGCTGCAGCACACCGACTGGCGCGGCCTGTTCATCCTGCTGGCCGTCCTGTCGGCCTGCTCGGGCCTGTTGATCTGGCTGGTGAGTCCGCGTTCGAAGCCGTTGGGCGGCAAGACGCCGACCGTGCGCTCGGTGCTCGACGTCTACCGCACGCCGGCTTTCCGCACCACGATCTCGCTGGTGCTGCTGCCGCATGCGGTCTTCTTCGGCATCCAGGGCCTGTGGATAGGCCGCTGGCTGTCCGACGTCGCGCGCTTTCCCGAAAGCGCGGTGGCCTACCTGCTCTACATGGGCATGGCCTCGGTGATCTTCGGCGCGATCGCGGTCGGCATGATCACCGAGTGGGCGGGGCGGCGCGGGATCCGGGCGCTGGACGTGGCGGCGGTCGGCGTGGCGCTGTTCGTGATCGTGCAGTCACTCCTCGTGATCGGCTACAAGCCCAGCCTGCAGACCCTGTCGGTGCTGTTCACGCTGGTGGGCACCATCACCGGCATCGAATACGCGATCGTGGCGCAAAGCCTGCCGCGCGAGCTGACCGGGCGCGCCGCGACCTGCCTGAACCTGCTGATCTTCATCGGCGCCTTCCTGGTGCAGGCCGGCTTCGGCCAGGTGGTCGGGCTCTGGCGTCCCGACCTGGCCGGCCACTACCCGGCGCAGGCCTACCGCGTGGCCTTCGGCGTGCTGGTGCTGCTGCAGGTGCCTGGCCTGATCCGTTACTACCTCGACTTCCTTCGCCGGCGGCGTCCGGTAAAATGCGGGATCGCTTTACTCGCACAGAAGGAAGAATATGAGATTGGTACGTTACGGTCGCCCCGGTAAGGAAAAGCCCGGCCTGTTCGACGAAGAAGGCCGCCTGCGCTCGCTGGCCGGCATCGTCGACGATATCGACGCCTCGGTGCTGTCGGAAAAGGCGCTGCGCAAGCTGGCCAAGGTCGACTGGAAGACCCTGCCCATCGTGCGCGGCGAGCCGCGCTTCGGCGTGCCGGTCAAGGGCGTCGGCAAATTCATCGGCATCGGCATGAACTACTCGGACCACGCGGCCGAGGTGGGCGCGCCGATTCCGAAGGAGCCGATCATGTTCATGAAGGCCACCAGTTGCCTGACCGGTCCGGACGACGGCATCCGCCTGCCGCAAGGCTCGAAGAAGACCGACTGGGAAGTCGAGCTGGGCGTCGTCATCGGCGAACGCGCGCAATACGTCAGCGAAGCGGATGCCATGAAGTACGTGGCCGGCTACTGCGTGGTCAACGACGTCTCCGAGCGCGCCTTCCAGTTCGAGATGGGTTCGCAGTGGGACAAGGGCAAGGGCTGCGACACCTTCGGCCCGGTCGGCCCCTTCCTGGTGACGAAGGACGAGATCTTCGACGTGCAGGACCTCGACCTCTACCTGGAACTGAACGGCAAGCGCATGCAGACCGGGAACACCTCGAATATGATCTTCACGGTGGCGCAGATCGTCAGCTACCTGTCGCGCTTTATGACCCTCGAGCCGGGCGACATCATCAGCACCGGCACCCCGCCGGGCGTGGGCCTGGGGCGCACGCCGCAGCGTTTCCTGAAGAAGGGGGACAAGCTGCGTTTGGGGATTGCCGGTTTGGGTGAGCAGCAGCAGGAAGTGGTGGCGTTTTCGAAGTAACGGCTCGTCGTTCCCGCGCAGGCGGGAACCCAAGTTTTACGCATGACCTGCGCACTTGGATTCCCGCCTGCGCGGGAATGACGTCAGAGGCCCTTCAGCGCGGCCTTGAGAGCATCATCCAGCCGCGTCACGATCTCCGACAACTGCGCCGCGCTGACGATGAAGGGCGGCGCCAGCAGCACGTGGTCGCCACTGCGGCCGTCGATGGTACCGCCCATCGGGTACACCATCAGACCGCATTCCATCGCTTTCGCCTTGATCGCCGCGTGCAGCTTCAGCTCCGGGGCGAAGGGCTCTTTGGTGGCGCGGTCGCGCACCAGTTCCAGCGCCAGGAACAGACCGCGGCCGCGGATGTCGCCCACATGCGGATGGCTGGCGAAGACGTCGCCCAGCATGCGCCGCAGGGTGGCGCCGCGCTTCTGCACCTGCACCAGCAGATCGTCGCGCTCGATCACGTCCTGCACCGCCAGCGCGGCGGCCGCCGCCACTGGATGGCCGATGTAGGTGTGCCCATGCAGGAAGGTCCCGCTGCCGCTGCGCAGGCGCTCGATGATGGCGCCGTTGGCCAGCACCGCGCCGATCGGCGCATAGCCCGCGCCCAGCCCCTTGGCCACTGCAATCAGGTCCGGCGCCACGCCGTCCTGCTCGATCGCGAACATGGTGCCGGTGCGTCCCATGCCGCACATGACTTCGTCGGCGATGAACAGGATGCCGTATTTGTCGCACAGCGCGCGCACGCCGCGGAAGTAGTCCGGCGTCGGCGGGATCGCGCCGCCGGTGGCGCCCACCACCGGCTCCGCGCAGAAGCCGATCACGCGCTCCGGTCCGGCCAGCAGGATCGTCGCTTCCAGCTCGTCCAGTAGCATGGCGGTGTACTTGGCCGTGGTCTGGCCTTCCAGGCGGTCGCGGTATTCGTAGCAGGGCGCCACGCGCGGCACGTCCATCAGCAGCGGCGCGAAGGGCTTGCGGCGCCATTCGTTGCCGCCTACCGCCAGCGCGCCCAGCGTGTTGCCGTGGTAGCTCTGGCGGCGCGCGATGAACAGCGAGCGCTGCTCCTCGCCGCCTTCGACGAAGTACTGGCGCGCCAGCTTGAGCGCGGTCTCCATCGCTTCCGAGCCGCCCGACACCAGGTAGACCCCGCCGATGCCCGCCGGTGCGCGCGCCACCAGGCGGTCGGCCAACTGCTCCGCCACCTCGGTGGTGAAGAAGGCCGTGTGCGCATAGGCGCAGCGGTCGATCTGCGCGTGCATGGCGGCGATCACGTCCGGGTGGCCATGCCCGAGCGAAGACACGGCCGCGCCGCCGCTCGCGTCGATATAAGTCTTGCCCTGGCTGTCGCGCAGGCAGATGCCGTCGCCGCCAACCGCCACGGGCGGCGTCTGGCGCAGGCTGCGGTGAAGGATGCAGCTCATGGAGAATCTCCTTCGAAAAGTTGACGATTGACAATAAACGCTTAGCGCCAGGATTCTTTTGATTTTTGCCGGGAGCCGTGCGAATATTTTCTTTCTGGACATTATTTGAACCGCCATGACCGACCGCCTACGCCCGATTCCCGAAGCCGAATGGACCGCCGCCCAGCGCGAAGCGGCCCAGGAGATCGTCAACGGGCCGCGCGGCGCCCTGTATGGCCCCTTCGTGCCGCTGCTGCGCAGTCCCGAGCTGATGGGCTATGCGCAGCGCCTCGGCGAATATCTGCGCTACCGCAGCGCCATCGGCGTACGGCTGTCCGAGCTGGCCATTCTCGTCACCGCGCGCGAATGGGACCAGCAGGTCGAGTGGGCGATCCACGTCCCGATTGCGCAGCAGGTCGGCATCACCGCCGACGTGATCGGCGCCATCGCGCGGCGTCAGCGCCCGGCCGCGATGCTGGTCGACGAATCCGTGGTCTACGATTTCTGCCTCGAGCTGCACCGCGACAAACGCGTCTCCGACCGCGTCTACAACGACGCCCTGGCGCTGTTCGGCGAGCAGGGTGTGGTCGATTTGATGGGCGTGAACGGCTACTACACCTTCCTGGCGATGGTGATGAATACGGCGCAGACGGAGGCGCCGGCGTCGAGCGCGGTTCCGCTGCCGGCGTAGGGCGCCTGCGGTGAGAATGCGCGCATTTTCCTGAAAGGTTTTTTGTCAGACTTGCTGGTGTCGCCGGGTGGCGTCGCCATAGCAAGGAGTCAGGCATGATCCGCAAGGTCTTGATCGCGGCCGGTTGCGCCGCATCGTTTACCGCTGGCGCCGTCGCCTACGCCGAGGATAAGGAGGCAGTCGACAAGCCGGCCGATACGATGCCTGCCGCACTGGCGCACCAGGTCGTGGACAAGACCGTCGAACTGGTCGAGAGCCGCGGCCTGTACCCGCGCCAGCAGTCCGAGTACGCGCAGGCCAAGGCCGAGCTGCTGGCGGCATTCGATGGCCAGCCCGCCGAGATCGTCCGGAAGGACCTGTACGGGCGCATCGGCAAGCTGCTCGGCACCCTGGACACGAACAGGCATTCCTTCATCATCCCTGCGGGCCAGAGCCTGCATGCGCCGCGTTCGGCGGGCGCACTGGCAGACCTGCCGCCGCCCACCTTCAAGCTGCTCACGACCAGGCAGGGCACGGTGTTGCGCTGGACGCCGCCGGCCATGGTCGGCGGCGGCATGGGCGTCATGGCGCCGTACCTGAAACGCTTCTACGACGAGGCGGCCGCACGTCCCGACATCGCCGGCGCCTGCGCCCTCGTGGTCGATCTGAGCGAACAGACGGGCGGCAACGCCTGGCCGCCCTTCGTGGCCATGTATCCGCTGTTCGGCGCCGCCAACACGGCGAAATGGGTGGACCGCGACGGCAAGCGCACGTCCTTCGTCAGCCCCGCCAGGCTGCAGGAAATGGACCGGCAATATGCGCCGGAGCGCGTCAATCCGCTGGCCCGCTTCGGCAGCGGCCCGCTGGCAGTGGTGGTGGGTAAACGCGCGGCCAGCGCCGGCGAGATGCTGCTGGTGGCGCTGCTGGGCGAGGAGCGGGTGCAGACCTTCGGCAGCACCTCGTTCGGCAAGTCGACGGCGAACGGCAGTTATCCGTTGGCGGATGGGTCGATGCTGGTGCTGACCACCTCGCGCTATGCGCTGGGCGATGGTCCGGTCTATCAGGGAGGTATCCCGGCGATGCATCCGGCAGCGCAGGACGCGCCGGTCGAGGACGCGGTGAAGACGGCCGCAGAATGGGCGGCGGCCAATTCGCCGCAATGCGCGGCCAAGGCGCCGCCGGCCGCGTAGCCGGTAGGCCTTGCAAGCCGGATCAGGCCAGCGCTTCCTTGGCCGCCTGCTCCGGCGTCAACTCATCGTAGAACATGTCGGTGAACCACTCCACGTTCTCTTCGATGTGTTCCTGCGCCTGCTTCTGGGTGGCGCCGCCGGCCACCAGGTGTTTTTCGACTTCGATGCACCAGTTAATCAGCGCCATCGTCTCTTCGTCGAGTTCTTCCTTCTTTGCCATCGCAACTTACCCCAAAATACGTTTGAAGAATGCCGACATGTGCTGCACCTCTTCCAGGCACACCGAGTGCTGCATGGTGTACTCGTGCCACTCGACCTGGTAGCCCAGCGACATCAGCAGGTCGCGCGATGCTTCCGCGCGGTTGAAGGGCACCACGTTGTCGTGGCGGCCGTGGGCCATGAAGATCGGCGTGTTGAGGCTTTCCTGGGTGCGTTCCGTCGCCAGCTTGCTTGAGAGCGGCACGTAGCCCGACAGGCAGAGCATGCCGGCCAGCGGTTCCGGGTGGCGCAGGCCGGCCTGGATGGTCATCGCGCAGCCCTGCGAGAAGCCGGCCAGCACGATGCGCGAAGCCGGAATGCCGCGCGCCTTTTCGCGTTCGATGAAGGCTTCGACTTCCTTCTGTGAGGCGCGCAGGCCGTTCTCGTCTTCGCGGCGCGTGAGTTCGGCGCCGGTGATGTCGTACCAGGCGCGCATCACGTAGCCGCCGTTGACGGTGACCGGGATGGTGCGCGCATGCGGGAAGATGAAGCGGATGCCGGGCAGGCCGGCCAGGTCCAGCTCGCGCACGATGGGGACGAAGTCATTGCCGTCGGCGCCCAGGCCGTGCAGCCAGATGACGGAGATTTCCGGGTTGTCGCCGGTGTCGATCGTGACGTGGTCGAGCAGTTCGCTCATGCGTTTATCCTTGGAGGCTTACTTCTTTTTGGGACGCCAGGCGACGCAGACGTCCGGGTTGGTGTCGCTGAACGGGCCGCCGATCAGGTCGATGCAGTAGGGGACCGCGGCGAAGATGCCGCCGACGACGGTCTTGCCGTCCGCATCCTTCAGGCCCTCGAGGGTTTCCTTGATCGATTTCGGCTGGCCCGGCAGGTTCAGGACCAGGGCCGCATGATTAGAAGCGGGGTCCGGCGTTTCGCGGATCACGGCGACCTGGCGCGACAGGATCGCGGTCGGCACGAAGTGCAGGCTGACCTGGCGCATCTGCTCGCCGAAGCCGGGCATCTCTTTCGTGCCGATGGCCAGCGTGGCCTCGGGCGTGACGTCGCGCCGCGCCGGGCCGGTGCCGCCGGTGGTCAGCACCAGGTGGCAGCGGACATCGTCGACCAGCTCGATCAGCGTGCTCTCGATCTCGTCGCGGTCATCGGGAATCAGGCGGGTCTCGACGCGGAACGGGGTGGTCAGCGTCTTTTGCAGCCACTCCTGTAAAGCCGGGATGCCTTTGTCTTCATAGACGCCGCCGCTGGCGCGGTCCGAGACCGAGACCAGGCCGACGACCAGCTCATCCACCTTATTCTCCAGACTCATCGCCGGCGTCCTCGCCTTCCTCGTCTTCCGATGGCGCCGCTTTGACCGGCTTGGCCAGGTCCTTCAGGATCTGGAAGATCTCGCGGTAAGCCTTGGGCGGCTTGTTCTCGGCCTGCTCCTTGCGCGCGTTGCGGATCAGGGTGCGCAGGTGCTGCACGTCCAGCTGCGGGTGTTCTTCCAGCAGCTGGGTGAGGGCCTTGTCGTCGGCCAGCAGCTTCTCGCGGCGGCGCTCCAGCGCGTGCAGGGCGGCGGCTTCGGCCTTCGACGTACCCTTCCAGCTCTCGATGGTGCGCTGGATGACGGCGACTTCCTCTTCGTCCAGCGTGCGCATCAGCTTGCCGACGAATTGCAGCTGGCGGCGCCGGCCTTCGTGGTTGCTGATGGTCTGGGCCATCAGGATCGCGTCCTTGACTTCGTCCGGCATCGGCACGCGCTTGACGCGGTCGCGCGGCGCTTCGATGAGCGTTTCGCCGAGCTTCTGCAACTCGTTACTCTGCCGTTTCAGTTCGGACTTGGAGGGACGATCGTATTCGGGTTCGAACTCGTCGGAGCGGAAGCCGACAGCGCCGCGGTTTGCATTTGGCATGATGATCTAGATTCGTCAGACGCACGTCTGGACGGTAAAAACAGTAAACGGCTGCTATGATAACTGTTTTAGGGCTCGCTACGAAAAACGCACATGAACGACACCGTCTTCACCCACTCCCAGGATCAGCTCAAGCAGCTCGCGCAGGACGTGCTGGCGATTGCCAAGGAAACCGGCGCCAGCGATGCGGCGGTCGAGATCAGCGAGGGTAGCGGGCTGGCGGTGACGGTGCGCAAGGGCCAGGTCGAGACCATCGAGCAGAACAAGGACAAGGGCATCGGCGTGACCGTCTACTGCGGCCAGCGCCGCGGCCATGCCAATACCTCCGATTTCTCCAGCGCCTCGCTGCGCGCCACCGTGGAAGCGGCCTACAACATCGCCCGCTTCACGGCCGAAGACCCGGCCGCCGGCCTGCCGGACGCCGAGCTGCTGGAAATGAACCCGCGCGACCTGCGCCTGTGCTACCCATGGGACATCGACGCCGCGGGCGCGGTGCAGCTGGCCCAGCGCTGCGAAGCGGCCGCCTTCGGCGTCGACAAGCGCATCACCAACAGCGAAGGCGCCAGCGTCTACGTGCAGCAGTCGCACTTCGTGGCCGCCAACAGCCTCGGTTTCTGCGCCGGCTACCCGTTCTCGCGCCACACCCTGTCGGTGGCGCCGATCGCCGGCAAGGGCAACAAGATGCAGCGCGACGACTGGTACAGCTCGGCGCGCGACCCGAACAAGCTGGCCGATCCCGAAAAAGTCGGCCGCTATGCCGCCGAGCGCGCGCTGGCCCGCCTGAACGCGCGCAAGCTCGACACCCGCACCTGCCCGGTGCTGTTCGAAGCCCCGCTGGCCGCCGGCCTGCTCGGTTCGTTCGTCCAGGCAACCTCGGGCGGCGCGCTCTACCGCAAGTCGACTTTCCTGCTGGATTCTCTCGGCCAGGCTATCTTCCCGTCGCACATCAATATCGTGGAAGACCCGCACATCGTCGGCGCGGTCGGCTCCTCGCCCTTCGACGAGGAAGGCGTGCGCACCCAGACCCGCAAGGTCGTCAGCGATGGCGTACTGCAGGGCTATTTCCTGTCCTCGTACACGGCGCGCAAGCTGGGCATGCAGACCACCGGCAACGCCGGCGGTTCGCACAACCTGACCATGAGCTCGAAGGACACCAGGCGCGCCGACGACTTCGAAGGCATGCTGCGCAAGATGGGCACCGGCCTCTTGGTGACGGAACTGATGGGGCAGGGCACCAACTACGTCACCGGCGACTATTCGCGTGGCGCGTCCGGCTACTGGGTCGAGAACGGCGTCATCCAGTATCCGGTCGAAGAGATCACCATCGCCGGCAACATGAAGGACATGTTCCAGTCCATCGTCGGGATCGGTAGTGATGTGCTGACGCGTGGCAACAAGTCGACCGGTTCGATCCTGATCGAGAAGATGGTCATCGCCGGCAGCTGAATCCGGTTCCTGCAATAATGTGCGATCTATGCATCGCACATAAAAGGAATCCATGGACATTCTTGCCGCCGCGACCAAGCGCCACACCGTCAAAGCCTACGACCCGACCCGCACCGTCCCCGACGAGTTGATGCAGCAGATCTACGGCCTGCTGCGCAACAGCCCGTCCTCGGTCAACTCGCAGCCCTGGCACTTCATCGTCGCCAGCACGCCCGAAGCCAAGGCCCGCATGGCCAAGGGCGCGCAGGGCGGCTTCTCGTACAACGAGCCGAAGATCCTCAATGCCTCGCACGTGATCCTGTTCTGCGTGCGCGCCGACGCCGACCAGCAGCACCTGGACAATATCCTCGAGCAGGAACAGCGCGACGGCCGTTTCAAGGACGAAGCCGCGAAAGCCGGCCAGGCCAAGGGCCGCCTGGGCTACGTCAACCTGCACCGCTACACCCAGAAAGACCTGCCGCAGTGGCTGGAAAAGCAGGTCTACATCGCCCTCGGCACTGCCATGCTGGGCGCCGCCAGGCTGGGCGTCGACACCACGCCGATGGAAGGCATCGACGTGCCCGTGCTGGACGCCGAGTTCGGCCTGCACGAGCGCGGCCTGACCAGCCTGGTCATGCTGAGCTTCGGCTACCACGCCGAGACCGATTTCAATGCCGGCCTGCCGAAGTCGCGCCTGGCCGAGGAACAGGTCTTCACCTTCCTGTAAGGCACGCCGGGTTCACGATGCCGAACGGAGCAAGCATGGGAAACCATGCCCGCTCGAGGATCTTGGCAAAACCTTCGCGCGTCGGATAGCCCTCGTTTTCCCAATCCTCCATGTACTGCGGCGCGGCCGTGGCCAGCACGCCGCGGCTGTCGACGTGGAACACACGCTCGAGGGGCGAGTGGAATTCCGCCAGCACCTCGTCGTTGACGGCGTCGATCATGTGCTTCATGACTTGCGTGCGGAAGGCCGGGTCGGGGTCGACGTTGGCGTCGTCCATCACCGTCGTGATCCAGCCGCCATGGCTGTCGACGAAGCCGCGGCCGTCGGGCACCGGGTAGTCGTAGCCGTTCAGGAAGATCGGCTGCTGCCAGTGCGTCTTGCGATAGGCCCAGCGGATGGCGCGGATGATGCCGTTCAGGCCTTCGCTGATGTGGTACAGCATCAGGTCGAGGCGGGTGGGCGAAAAGCAAGCTGCCGGATCGGGCGCGGAGGTGCAGTCGTCGCGCAGGGCCAGCCTGTGCTCGAGCGCGTCGTTGGCGAAGCCGCCGAGATAGAACTCGGTGAAGTGGGCGTTCGGCGCCAGGTCCATGTGGATCACGCCGGCATACGGGCCATCGCCGATGTACTGGTTCAGGCGCGCGCCGTTGAAGCCGAGCAGGCGGATGGCCGCATGCTCGGGCGCTACCCGCGGATGCTCGACCAGCGCCTGCAGCAAGGTCTGCTCGGCGTGCCAGAACCAGGAGTCGCCCAGCGCCAGTCCGGCGGGAGCAGGCGCTCCCCGTTCCGGATTTTCACCTGGCCGATAGACAATGCCCATACCGTTCCCCGCTTCTGGCTGCCACTCATGCTTTTGACATGGGGCGGCGCAGACTGTTCCCGGACGGGCTTATTGCATACCGATGCTTACTTGATCGCCCGGACCGCTTGCAGCACCGGCTGCAGCACGGCGGCGCCAAGGCGGGCGCTGCGGGCGCCGTCCCAGCCGACCTGCGGATCCGGATCGTTGGCGTTGTCCTTGAACGGCAGTTCGAGGGTCAGCGACAGGCAGCCGAAGGCGTGGGTGATGTGCGGCGAGCCCATGGTCAGCGTTTCTTCGCTGTAGGGCGTTTCGCCGTAGCCGTGCACGTCCTGGAAGTCCGGGCTGGCGATCATGAAGGCATCCGAGAAAGCCTTTTGGGCCGCGGCCTGTTCCGCCGTGAAGTTCGGCAGGGATTCGCTGCCGGCCACGAACACGTAGGGCAGGCCTTCGTCGCCGTGCACGTCCAGGCACATGTCGACGCCGGTTTCATGCATCTTCTGCTTGACCAGGAAGACCTCCGGGCTGCGCTCCATGGTCGGGTTCAGCCACTCGCGGTTCAGGTTGGCGCCGGCGGCATTCGTGCGCAGGTTGCCGCGCACCGAGCCGTCCGGGTTCATGTTCGGCACCACGTAGAACACGGTCTCTTTCAACAGCTGACGCCCGAACGGATGGGCCGGGTCGAGCAGGGCGTCCAGCATGCCCTCGACGAACCATTCGGCCATGGTCTCGCCCGGGTGCTGGCGTGCGATCACCCACACCTTCTTCTTGCCCTCGGCCGGTTCGCCGATGATGAGCATGTTCAGGTCGCGGCCGTCGACGGTCGAACCCAGGTCGACCATGCGCACCTGCTCGGACAGCTGGGCGCGGTCCAGCAGCTCCAGGTGGCGCTCCCACGAATACGGCTCGAAGTAGGCGTAGTAGACGCTGTCCATGGCCGGGGTGTGCTCGATGGTCAGCACCTGGCCGTCGAAGCTGGTCGGCACGCGGAACCAGTTGATGCGGTCGTAGCTCGCCATCGCGTTGTAGTCTTCCCAGCCCTTCGGGTAGGCCGACTGGCCGGCGTTGAGCAGGCGGATCGTGCAGGGCTGGGCCTGCGCGCCCTGCAGGCGGAAGTAGAACCACTGGGTGATGTCGGCGTGCGAATCCTTGCGGATGTTCAGGTCGATGGCGCCGGCGCTCGTGGCGTTGACGATATCGATGGCGCCAGCATCGAACTGGCTACTGATCTTGATAGACATTGTGCGTCCTGTAGATGGGACCTGGGCCCTGTTATTCGGGTGGTAAGGCATGCATGATACCCATTCCCCGATTCGACGTGCAAATCCGCTCATCTGCTGCCGCTCAAATGACGGACGCCTGGCTTTTGCTAAGGTGCTCGTTTGGGAGGAATACAAACAATGAAAAACGAAATCCGCGTGGCGCGCGCCGAGATCACCAGCATCGACGGGCAAGGCTTCTGGCTGCGTTGCCGTCGTGAAGAGCTGTATCTGCCGTTCGCCATGTTCCCCTGGTTCGAGCACGCCACCGTGGCGCAGCTGTGCCGGGTCGAATGCTTCGGCGATACCTGCCTGTACTGGCCGGGGCTGGACCTGGAACTGGGCATCGACAACATCCGCCTGTCGATGGCCAGGCCTCAGCGCAATCCGCCGAACCTGTCGTAGAAGCCGGCATCCGCCGCCGGCGCGTCCGCATCCTCGCGTCCCAGCACGGCCATCAGGTGCTGCTCGGCCTTTTCCCAGGTCAGGCGGTAGATCGCCTGCGCCAGCGCATACGCTTCCGAGCCCGGCCAGGGCTGGGGCAGCAGCTCCAGCGGCAGCATCGGGTCGTGCAGCTGGACGCGGCGGTAGGCGTGGATCAGCAGGCTGCGCACCACGAAGGCGTCCTGGTTCGTGAGTTCAGACTCCTCGACCAGGGTCGCCAGCAGCGGCGTGAATTCGGCGATGAAACGGCGGTAGTCGGCCACCACGCCCGATAAATCCCAGCCCTCGCGCACCAGCTCGCCCAGCGGACGCGAACCGGAATTCGGCAACTCGGCCGCGCTGCAGACGAAGATTTTTCCCGTCCCTTTGACGCGCTCGAGGATGTCGGCCAGGGTGGGGGCATCGGCCGCCGGATGGGCCAGCAGGCCCGGCGCCAGCATCGCATAGCCCTCCCACTCGAGCTCCTTGCGCACGGCCGCGCGCAGGGGCGCAGCGATGCTGCCGTTGGGCGCCATGACGACGGTCCAGCGGCCGTCCCAGTCCAGTCCGGGGGGCGCGTAGATGCGGCGGTTGGCGCGTTCGAAACGCGGACGCGCTTCCGGCAGCAGCGCATAACTGCTGCGCCGGCCTTCACGGCTGGCGACCAGCCAGCCTTCCTGCACCAGGCGGAACACGCTGGTGCGCACCAGGCGGTCGGTCGCCCCCATCGGCGCCACCAGCTCGATCAGGCTGCCCAGCCACAGGCGCGCGCCGTGTGGGGCGATGGCGTCGCCGAAGATCGTCATCACCAGCGACTTCGAGCGCGGCGGATCGGTAGTAAGGAAGCGGCTTATCCACTCGTTGCTGGTGAGCATTTTCATATGATTACTTTACCGCAATCACGATGCATACGAATAGGCATAGAAGCGGCTTGTTGCTTCTCGATATGATTCAAAATTTTGGTGTACATCGTGTTTTTTGTATCGTATTATGGATTCAGTCAGAACACAAACGGAGACTTCCATGTACGCCCAACTGGTAGAAACCGGCCTCAAGAAGGTGCAGACCCGCGACGACATGAGCGCGGAAGAGCAAGCCTTCCAGGCCCGCATCGACGCCGGCGTCAAGATCGAGCCGAAGGACTGGATGCCCGAGGCTTACCGCAAGACCCTGGTCCGTCAGATTTCCCAGCACGCCCACTCCGAGATCGTCGGCCAGCTGCCGGAAGGGAACTGGGTCACGCGCGCGCCGACGCTGAAGCGCAAATCGATCCTGTTAGCGAAAATTCAGGACGAGGCCGGGCACGGCCTGTACCTGTACAGCGCGGCCGAGACCTTAGGCGTCTCGCGTGACGAGCTGCTGGATGCCCTGCATTCCGGCAAAGCCAAGTACTCGAGCATCTTCAATTACCCGACCCTGACCTGGGCCGACATCGGCGCCATCGGCTGGCTGGTCGACGGCTCGGCGATCATCAACCAGATCCCGCTCTGCCGCTGCTCCTACGGCCCGTATGCGCGCGCCATGATCCGCGTCTGCAAGGAAGAGTCCTTCCACGCGCGCCAGGGCTACGACATCATGATGAAGCTGGCCCAGGGCTCGCCCGAGCAGAAGGCGATGGCCCAGGATGCGCTGAACCGCTGGTGGTGGCCCTCGCTGATGATGTTCGGCCCCTCCGATGCGGAGTCGGTCAACAGTGCGCAGTCGAGCCAGTGGCGGATCAAGCTGTTCTCGAACGACGAGCTGCGCCAGCGCATGGTCGACCAGACCGTGCCGCAGGCCGAATTCCTCGGCCTCACCGTCCCCGATCCGGACCTGAAGTGGAACGAGGAGACTGGCCACTACGACTTCGGCGAAATCGACTGGACCGAATTCCAGAACGTCCTGAAGGGCAACGGCCCCTGCAACAAGGAGCGCCTGCGCACCCGCGTCCAGGCCTGGGAAGACGGCGAGTGGTTCCGCGATGCGCTGGTGGCGTATGCGGACAAGCAGGCCGGGAAGAAAGACGCGGCGTAAGAACACCAACATCGTCATTCCCGCGAAGGCGGGAATCCAAGTTCGGCGAGCAGCCTGCAAACAAACTTGGACCCCCGCCTTCGCGGGGGTGACGGGATTTGAAGGAGACACATAAATGAGCAAAGAATGGCCCCTATGGGAAGTCTTCATCCGCAGCCAGCACGGACTCGCCCACAAGCACGTCGGCAGCCTGCACGCACCGGATGCCGAGATGGCGATCAACAACGCACGTGACGTCTACACACGCCGTAACGAAGGCGTCTCGATCTGGGTCGTGAAGGCGGCCGACATCGTCGCCTCCAGCCCGAGCGACAAGGACGCGCTGTTCGAACCTTCGAACAGCAAGGTCTACCGCCACCCGACCTTCTTCCCGATGCCGGAAGAAGTGAAAAACCTGTGAGGTCCGCAGTGGACAACTCCATGGACAAGGCAAAGTTCGAATACCTCCTGCGCCAGGGCGACAACGCCCTGATCCTGTCGCAGCAGCTTTCGCAGTTGTGCGGCAAGGGCCCGGCGCTGGAAGAGGACATGGCGCTCACCAACGTCGCGCTCGACCTGCTGGGCCAGACCCGCATGTGGCTGACCTATGCCGGCGAACTCGAAGGCGTGGGGCGCGACGAAGACCGCCTGGCCTACCTGCGCGACAACCGCGAATTCCGCAACGTGCTGTTGACCGAGCAGCCGAACGGCGACTACGCGATGGTCATGGTGCGCCAGTTCTTCTTCGATACCTGGCACTTCTTCCTGATGCGCGAGCTGCTGAAGTCGACCGACCAGCGCATCACCGAGATCGCGGAAAAGTCGATCAAGGAAGTGACCTACCACCTGCGCCGCAGCGGCGACCTGGTGGTGCGCCTGGGCGACGGCACCGGCATCAGCCACGCGAAGATGCAGGCCGCCGTCGACGAGCTGTGGACCTATACCGGCGAAGCCTTCATCTACGACGAGTTCGACCTGGCCATGGTGGAGCAGGGCGTGGCCCCGGCCGCGGAGATCCTGCGCGCCGCCTTCCTGCAGCACGTGGCCGAGGTGTTCGAGGAAGCCACCCTGAACATGCCTTCGCCCGACGCCTACATGCAGCGCGGCGGCAAGCAGGGCCGGCACAGCGAGCGCCTCGGCTACATCCTCGCCGAGATGCAGTTCCTGCAGCGCGCCTATCCCGGCGTCGAGTGGTAATGGCCGAGGCGATGGTGACTGATACCGCACAAGTCTGGGCCTGGCTGGGCGAGGTGCCCGATCCCGAGATCCCGGTGATCTCGGTGGTCGACCTGGGCATCGTGCGCGACGTCGAGTTCATCGATGACGAGTGCGTGGTCACCATCACCCCGACCTATTCCGGCTGTCCGGCGATGCAGGTGATCGCCGAGGACGTGGAAGCGGCCCTGCATGCGCGCGGCGTCGACAAGCTGCGCATCGAAACGCGCCTGTCGCCGGCCTGGACCACCGACTGGATGAGCGAAGCCGGCAAGGCCGCGCTGAAAGGCTACGGCATCGCCCCGCCGGTGCAGCAGGTGATCGACATCAGCGGCCTGAAACACGGCGTGAAACGCCATGCGATCCAGCAGCCCGACGTCGCCTGCCCGCACTGCGGTTCGCACCACACCCGCCTCACCAGCCAGTTCGGCTCGACGCCATGCAAGGCCCTGTACCAGTGCCTCGACTGCCGCGAGCCTTTCGACTACTTCAAGTGTCATTAAGACGATGAGCAAATTCCATCCCCTGACTGTCGCCCAGGTGAAGCATGAAACCCGCGACGCGATCGCCGTCACCTTCGACGTGCCCGCCAACCTGCAGGACGCCTTCCAGTACCAGCAGGGCCAGCACCTGACCCTGCGCGCGATGATCGACGGCGAGGACGTGCGCCGCTCCTATTCGATCTGCTCGGCGGTGCAGGACAATCGCCTGCGCGTGGCCATCAAGCGCGTCAACGGCGGCCTGTTCTCGACCTGGGCCAACGAAAGCCTCCGTCCCGGCGTCACCATCGACGTGATGCCGCCGGAAGGCCGTTTCAACCTGCCGCTGGCACCGGAGAGCAGCCGCCACTACCTGGCCTTCGCGGCCGGCAGCGGCATCACGCCCATCCTCTCGATCATCAAGACCACGCTGCTGGCCGAGCCGAACAGCCGTTTTACGCTCCTGTACGGGAACCGCGCCTCATCAAGCGTGATCTTCCGCGACGAGTTGACCGACCTGAAGGACCAGTACCTGGAGCGCCTGAACCTGGTCTACATCATGAGCCGCGAGCCGCAGGACATCGAGCTGTTCCACGGCCGCATCACCGAAGACAAGTGCCGCCAGCTGTTCCAGCACTGGCTGCGCGTGGAGAACGTCGACTACGCCTTCATCTGCGGTCCGGAAGACATGATGCATGGTGTCTCGAATGCGCTGCAGGAAGCGGGCATGCCGAAGGAGCGCATCCGCATCGAGCTGTTCGCGGCCAGCACCGGCAAGAGCGAGCGCAAGCCGCGCCCCGTGACGGCGGAAGCGCGCCACCAGACCGAAGTGACCGTGGTGATGGATGGCGTCCACGCCAGCTTCACGATGGACAAGGACAAGGAATCCCTGCTGGACGCCGGCCTGCGCGCCGGCATCGACATGCGTTACTCCTGCAAGGGCGGCGTGTGCTCGACCTGCCGCTGCAAGGTGCTGGAAGGGCAGGTGGAGATGGACGTGAACTACGCGCTGGAAGACTACGAAGTGGCGCGCGGGTTCGTGCTGAGCTGCCAGAGTTTTCCGGTGACGGACAGGATTGTGGTTGATTTCGACGTGCATGAATAAGTACCCCCACCTCGTCGTCCCCGCGAAGGCGGGGACCCAAGTTTGCTAGCGAACCGCGTATAACTTGGGTTCCCGCCTTCGCGGGAACGACGTAATAAGAAAGGAGACACCCAATGACCTACGAATCCATCAAATTCACCCTCGCCCACGGCATCGCCGTCCTCACCCTCAATCGCCCCGACCGCCTGAACAGCTTCACCCAGGCCATGCACGGCGAAGTCCGCGATGCCCTGGACAAGCTGCAGGCCGATAAAACCGCCCGCGTGCTGGTCCTGACCGGCGCCGGCCGCGGCTTTTGCGCCGGCCAGGACCTGAACGACCGCGCCGTCGAGCCGGGCGGAAAAGGCGTGGACCTGGGTGAATCGGTCGAAAAATTCTATGCGCCGCTGGTCACGACCCTGCGCAGCCTGCCGATGCCGGTGATCTGCGCGGTGAACGGCGTGGCCGCCGGCGCCGGCGCCAACCTGGCGCTGGCCTGCGACATCGTGCTGGCCGCGAAATCCGCCAGCTTCATCGAAGCCTTCTGCAAGCTGGGCCTGATCCCGGATACCGGCGGCACCTGGGCGCTGCCGCGCCTGGTCGGGCCGGCGCGCGCGATGGGCCTGGCCCTGCTGGGCGACAAGCTGCCGGCCGAGAAGGCCGAGCAGTGGGGCCTGATCTGGCGCTGCGTGCCGGACGAAGCCCTGATGGACGAGGCGATGGCGATGGCCGAGCACTTTGCCGCCGCGCCGACCAAGGGCCTGGCCTTCACCAAGAAGGCGATGCTGGCCAGCTGGACCAATACCCTGGAAGAACAGCTGCAGCTGGAAGCCGGCATGATGCGCGAGCTGGGCTACAGCCACGACTACCGCGAGGGCGTGGCCGCCTTCATCGAAAAGCGCCAGCCGCACTTCAAGGGAGAGTAAGACGATGGCACACGCATTGGACAAGGGCAGCGTCATCGCCGTGGTCGGCAGCGGCGCCATGGGTGCCGGCATCGCCCAGGTGGCGGCCAGCGCCGGGCACCAGGTGCTGGTCTACGACACCCGCCCCGAAGCGGTGACGAAGGCGATCGCCGGTATCGGCAAGGCCTACGACAAGCTGGTCGAAAAGGGCCGCATGGGCGCGGCGGAAGCGGACCTCGCGCGCGAGCGCCTGCGCCCGGCTGCATCGACGGCGGAACTGAAGGATGCCGCGCTGGTGGTCGAAGCCATCGTCGAAGACCTGGACGTCAAGCGCGCGCTGTTCGCGGAACTGGAAGGCATCGTCGGCCCGGACTGCATCCTGGCCACCAACACCTCCTCGATTTCCGTCACGGCCATCGCCGCCCAATTGCAGCGGCCGGAGCGCCTGGTCGGCATGCACTTCTTTAACCCGGTGCCGCTGATGGCGCTGGTCGAAGTGATCAGCGGCGTCGCCACCGATCAGGGCGTTGCCGACACCGTCTACGCCACCGCCGAAGCCTGGGGCAAGAATCCGGTGCATGCGAAGTCGACGCCGGGCTTCATCGTCAACCGTGTCGCGCGTCCCTATTACGCGGAAGGCCTGCGCCTGCTGCAGGAACAGGCGGCTGACGCGGCGACCCTAGACGCCGTGATGCGCGACTGCGGGGCTTTTCGCATGGGGCCTTTCGAGCTGATGGACCTGATCGGCCACGACGTCAATTTCTCGGTCACGCAGTCGGTCTTCAAAGCCTATTTCAACGACCCGCGCTTCACGCCGTCGGTCGTCCAGCAGGAGCTGGTGAATGCCGGCTTCCTGGGCCGCAAATCGGGCCGCGGTTTCTATCGCTACGGCGAAGGCGTGACGGCGCCTGCTGCCCAGGCCGAGCCGCTGGCGGAGCGCCCGTCCACCGTGCGCATCACGCGCAAGCGCGACGTGGCTGACCCGGCATTCGATCCGCTGCTGGCGGTCGTCACCGAGCGCCTGGCGGAACACGGCGTCACGCCGAGCCACCCCTCCCTGTTCGACGGCAGCGATACCAAGGAAGAACCGGCCTTCCACGTCCACGGCGCCGCCATCTACCTGACCGACGGCCGCAGCGCGACCCAGCGCGCGGCGGACGACAACCACCCGAACACGGTGCTGTTCGACCTGATGCTGGACCCGGCCAAGTCGCCGCGCATCGCGCTGGCGCGCGCGGACCAGTGCAGCGAAGAAGCCTGGCAGGGCGCAGTCGGCCTGTTCCAGGCGGCCGGCTTCACGGTCACGCGCCTGGACGACGTGCCCGGCATGGCCGTGATGCGCACCGTCGCCATGCTGGCCAACGAGGCGGCGGACGCCGTCAACCAGGGCGTCTGCAATGCGCGCGCCGTCGACATCGCGATGCAGAAGGGTGTGAACTACCCGCGCGGCCCGCTGGCCTGGGCGGACCAGGTCGGCCTGCGCCACATCGCCGCGGTGCTGCACAACCTGGGCCAGGCCTATGGCGAGGACCGCTACCGCATGTCGCCGCTGCTGCGGCGCAAGCTGGCCGCGAATGCGGCAGGAGCACGCTTCCATGCAATTTGATGCGCAACAGCTGGCCGAATTGGCCGGCAAGACCATGTACGAACGCGATCCGGCCAGCCAGAAGCAGGGCATGACGCTCGATGCAATCCGCCCCGGCTACGCGCTTATGCGCATGCGCGTGCGCGAGGACATGCTGAACGGCCACGGCACCTGCCACGGCGGCTATATCTTCATGCTGGCCGACAGCGCCTTCGCCTTCGCCTGCAATTCGCACAACTTCAACACCGTCGGCGCGGGCTGCAGCATCGATTACCTGGCGCCGGGCCGCGAGGGCGACCTCCTGACCGCGGAAGCGGTCGAGCAGGCGCTGTCCGGCAAGACCGGCGTCTACGACATCGTCGTCACCAACCAGGAAGGGCGCAAGCTCGCGCTCTTCCGCGGCAAGTCCCACCGTGTGAACGGCATGGTGGCGGAAGTCAGCAATACCAAGTAATCAAGGAGCAGGAGCATGGTGCAACGCATTCCTCAACCCGGCGATCTCGAACCCATCGAGCGCGCCAGCCGCGACGAGCTGCAGGCCCTGCAGCTGGCGCGCCTGAAACAGACGCTGCGGCACGCCTACGAGAACGTGGCCCATTACCGCCGCAGCTTCGACGAGGCGGGCGTGCACCCGGACGACCTGACATCGCTGGCCGACCTGGCGAAGTTCCCCTTCACCACCAAGAAGACCTTGCGCGACAACTATCCCTTCGGGCTGTTCGCGGTGCCGAGGGAGCAGGTGGTGCGCGTGCACGCCTCGAGCGGCACCACCGGCAAGCCGACCGTGGTCGGCTACACCAGGCGCGACATCGACACCTGGGCCGACCTGGTGGCGCGCTCGATCCGCGCGGCGGGCGGACGCCCCGGCGACATGGTCCACATCGCCTACGGCTACGGCCTGTTCACCGGCGGCCTGGGCGCGCACTACGGCGCCGAGCGCCTGGGCTGCACCGTGGTGCCGATGTCCGGCGGGCAGACCGAGAAGCAGGTCCAGCTGATCCAGGATTTCCAGCCCTCGATCATCATGGTGACGCCTTCGTACATGCTGAACATCGTCGAGGAATTCAAGCGCCAGGGGATCGATCCGGCGACGTCCTCGCTGAAGGTCGGCATCTTCGGCGCCGAGCCCTGGACCGACGCCATGCGCCGCGAGATCGAAGAGGGCGCCGGCATCGACGCGGTCGACATCTACGGCCTGTCCGAAGTGATGGGCCCGGGCGTGGCCAGCGAGTGCATCGAGAGCAAGGATGGCCCGGTGATCTGGGAAGACCATTTTTACCCCGAAATCATCGACCCGGATACCGGCGAAGTGCTGCCCGACGGCGAAGAGGGCGAGCTGGTCTTCACCTCGCTGTCGAAAGAGGCGCTGCCCATCATCCGCTACCGCACGCGCGACCTCACCAGGCTTTTGCCGCCGACCTCGCGCTCGATGCGCCGCATGGGCCGCATTACCGGTCGCTCGGACGACATGCTGATCATCCGCGGCGTGAACGTCTTCCCCAGCCAGGTCGAGGAGCAAGTGCTGCAGATGCCGGCCCTGGCCCCGCACTACCAGCTGGTGGTCAGCAAGGACGGCCATCTGGACAAGCTGGAAGTGCGCTGCGAACTGCGCGAAGGCGAGTTCACGGCAGATCAGGTGCAGACCCTGTCGCAGGAGCTGAAGCATCGCATCAAGACCTATATCGGCGTGACCACCAGCGTGAACCTGCTGCCCAGCCAGGGCATCGAGCGTTCGATGACGGGCAAGGCCCGGCGCGTGGTCGACCAGCGCAACAAACAAAACTGAGGAGATCATTTCATGACTGACGCATTCATCGTCGACGCCATCCGCACCCCCTTCGGCCGCTTCGGCGGCTCGCTCGCCAATGTGCGCGCGGACGACCTGGGCGCGCTGCCGATCGCGGCGCTGATGGCCCGTAACCCCAGCGTGGACTGGGCCAAGGTCGACGACGTCTACTACGGCTGCGCCAACCAGGCCGGCGAGGACAACCGCAACGTGGCGCGCATGGCGGCCCTGCTGGCCGGCCTGCCGCCCAGTGTCCCGGGCAGCACCATCAACCGCCTGTGCGGCTCCAGCCTGGACGCGGTCGGACTGGCCGCGCGCGCGATCAAAACCGGCGAGGCTCATCTCATCATCGCCGGCGGCGTCGAGAGCATGACCCGCGCGCCCTTCGTGATGGCCAAGGCGGACAGCGCCTTCTCGCGCAGCGCGAAAATTGAGGACACCACCATCGGCTGGCGCTTCGTGAACCCGAAGATGAAGGCGGAGTATGGGATCGACTCGATGCCGGAGACGGCCGAGAACGTGGCGAAGGATTTCAATGTCTCGCGTGCGGACCAGGATGCGTTTGCGCTGCGCAGCCAGCAGCGCTGGGCCGCTTCGCATGCAGCGGGTGTCTTCAAAGAAGAAATCGTCCCGGTCACGCTGCACGGAAAGAAAGGCGAGTCGCGCGTCTTCGACACCGACGAGCATCCGCGTCCGGACGTGAGCCTGGAAGGCCTGGCCAGGCTGAAGGGCGTGGTCACGCCGGACGGTTCGGTCACCGCCGGTAACGCCTCGGGCGTGAACGACGGCGCCTGCGCGCTGCTGCTGGCGTCTTCCGCCGCCGTCGACCAGTACAAGCTGACCCCGCGCGCCCGCGTGGTCGGCATGACCACGGTCGGCCTGGAGCCGCGCATCATGGGCTTCGGCCCGGCGCCGGCCACGAAAAAGCTGCTCCAAATGACCGGCCTGACCATCGAGCAGATGGACGTGATCGAGCTGAACGAAGCCTTCGCCTCGCAAGGCCTGGCGGTGCTGCGCGACCTCGGCCTGCGCGACGACGACCCGCGCGTGAACCCGAACGGCGGCGCGATCGCGCTGGGCCATCCGCTGGGCGCCTCGGGCGCGCGCCTGGTGACGGCAGCCGTCAACCAGCTGCACCGCACCGGCGGACGCTATGCGCTGTGCACCATGTGCATCGGCGTTGGGCAAGGGATCGCCCTCATCGTCGAGCGGGTCTGAGATGCCCATCTACGAAATCGACGGCATCCGCCCGGTGGTGCACCCGACCGCCTACGTGCACCCGACCGCGGTGCTGATCGGCGACGTCATCGTCGGTCCGCGCTGCTACGTCGGCCCGCTCGCCTCGCTGCGCGGCGACTTCGGCCGCCTGATCCTGGAAGAGGGCGCGAATATCCAGGACACCTGCGTGATGCACGGTTTTCCGGAAGATGACACCGTGGTCGAAGTCGACGGCCACATCGGCCACGGCGCCGTGCTGCACGGCTGCCGGGTCGGGCGCAATGCCATGGTCGGCATGAATGCGGTGGTAATGGACAAGGCGGTTGTCGGCGCGGAATCCATCGTCGGCGCCGCCGCCTTCGTGAAAGCCGGGATGGCGATCCCGCCGCGCAGCCTGGTGCTGGGAGCGCCGGCCAAGGTGATCCGCCCTGTAAGCGATGACGAGATCGCGTGGAAGAGTTACGGGACGCGGCAGTATCACGATCTGGCGCTGCGGTCGATGAAGTCGCTGCGTGAGGTGGAGGCGCTGACCGAGGTGGAGGCTGGGCGTGGACGGATGGTGTTCGACGAACCCCATCGTCCTAAAAAATAGCCGCGTGACATACGTGCAACTTGGGTTCCCGCCTGCGCGGGAACGACGGCGCAAATACGTCGTCCCCGCGAAGGCGGGGACCCAAGGTAATCATCCGAATTCGAAAAACTGACGTTAGACCAAACTGACCGAAGGAGACAATCCAAATGACCCCAACAACCCTGCAAAGCTTCATCGCCGGCCGCTGGCAAGGCGAATCCGCCCACCAGCCCCTGCACAGCGCGCTGGACAACCAGCTGATCTACCATACGCACGCCGAAAAAATCGACTTCGACGAAGCCCTGACCTACGCCCGCAAGCAGGGCGTCCCCGCGCTGATGCAGATGGACTTCCAGAAGCGCGCCCAGCGCCTGAAAGCCCTGGCCCTGTATCTCATGGAGCGCAAGGAAGAGCTGTACGAGATCTCGCACCTGACCGGCGCCACCCGCCCGGACAGCTGGGTCGACGTCGAAGGCGGCATCGGCACCCTGTTCGCGTATGCCAGCATGGGCGGGCGCGAGCTGCCTTCGTCGAACGTGCTGCACGAAGGTCCGGCCATGGCGCTGGGCAAGCGCGGCGGCTTTGCCGGCACCCACATCCTGGTGCCGCGCGGCGGCGTGGCGGTGCACATCAATGCCTTCAACTTCCCGATCTGGGGCATGCTGGAAAAATTCGCGCCCAGCTTCCTGGCCGCCATGCCCTGCATCGTCAAGCCGGCCACCGCCACCAGCTACCTGACCCACGCCACCGTGAAGATGATGATGGAGTCGGGCCTGGTGCCGGAAGGCTCGCTGCAGCTGGTGATCGGCTCCACAGGCGACCTGCTGGACCGCATGACGGGCTTCGACGCCGTCACCTTCACCGGCTCGGCCGACACCGCCGCCAGGCTGCGCGCGAACCCGAACCTGATCCGCGAAGCCGTGCCCTTCACGGCGGAAGCCGACTCGCTCAATTGCGCCATCCTGGCGCCGGACGTGGGCCCGGACGACGAGGAATTCGACCTTTTCGTGAAGGAAGTCGCGCGCGAGATGACGGGCAAGGCCGGCCAGAAGTGCACGGCGATCCGCCGCATCATCGTGCCGGAACAGCACGTCGATGCGCTGGGCGAGCGCTTGCGCGCGCGCCTGGCCAAGGTCGTGGTCGGCAATCCGAAGGTCGAGGGCGTGCGCATGGGCGCGCTGGCCTCGATGGACCAGCACCGCGACGTATCGGAGCGCGTCGAGATGCTCGCACGCGGCAACGAGGTCCTGTTCAGTGCGCGCGACGGCTTCAATCCGGTGGGCGAAGGCTGCGGCAACGGCGCCTTCTTCTCGCCGACCCTGATCCTGTGCCGCAATGGGATGAGCAACGACGCCGTGCACGACGTCGAAGCCTTCGGTCCGGTCAGCACCATGATGACCTACCGCGACATCGACGAAGCCCTGATTCTCGCCGCGCGCGGCAAGGGCAGCCTGGTGACGACCCTGGTGACGAAAGACCCGGCGATCGCCGCGCACGCGGTGCCGGTGGCGGCAGCCTCGCACGGCCGCGTGCACATCCTCGACCGCGTCTCAGCCGTCGATTCGACCGGCCACGGTTCGCCGCTGCCGCAGCTGAAGCACGGCGGCCCGGGCCGCGCCGGCGGCGGCGAAGAGCTGGGCGGCATCCGCGCCGTCAAGCACTTCCTGCAGCGCGCCGCGGTGCAGGGCTCGCCGACCATGCTGGCGGCGGTGACCGGAGAATATGTGCGCGGCGCCGAGGTCAAGGAATCGGATATCCACCCGTTCCGCCGCTGGTTCGAAGACCTCGAAATCGGCCACTCGCTGCTGACCCACCGCCGCACCGTGAGCGAGGCGGACATCGTCAACTTCGGCGGCGTCTCGGGCGACTACTTCTACATGCACTTCGACGAGATCGCGGCCAAGGACACCCAGTTCGGCAAGCGCATCGCCCACGGCTACTTCGTGCTGTCGGCGGCGGCGGGCCTGTTCGTCTCGCCGGCGCCGGGCCCGGTGCTGGCCAACTACGGCCTGGACAACCTGCGCTTCGTGGCGCCGGTGGCAATCGGCGACACCATCCGCGCGCGCCTGACCTGCAAGCGCAAGGTGGACCGGAATCGTACCGACGAGCAGGGACGCGGGCAGGGTGTGGTGGCCTGGGATGTGCAGGTGACCAACCAGAACGATGAGCTGGTGGCTAGTTATGACATTTTGACCCTGGTGCAGAAGCGGGGCTAACCACCATCGTCGTTCCCGCGCAGGCGGGAACCCAAGTTTGCTGGCGCTACCGTAACGCAAGCAGAACTTGGGTCCCCGCCTGTGCGGGGACGACGTTTACACGCTAGCGCTTACGTTCACGCGTTAACGAAGATAAGCCAGCCGCTTCCCCGCCGACCCCTCATCCGGCTCGAACAAGACGAGCTCCTTCATCACCCGCGTCAATCCCACATACAGGTGCCGCACCTCGTTGCCCGCATCCCTGCCGCGGATGAACTCGTCCTGCTCCAGGAAGGGCACCAGCACGTAGGGCCACTCGCGTCCCTTGGCCGCCTGGATGGTGGTCACGCGCACCAGGCTGCGCCGGGTGCCGATGCTGTTCGCGCTTTTCGACTTGCGCACCAGCGCAACGTCGTTTTCCATTTGCGTGAGCCGGGACAGGAATTCCGCCGCCGGCACTTGGCCGTGCGTCGACGCGAAGCGCAGGAAGGCATCGATGGACCGCCGCGCCGAAGCCACCCGGTCGCGGCTGACGAAAGCGCGGCTGGTGGCATCGTGCAGGTCGACCCGCTCGCGCAGCATGAGCAGCAGCTCGTGGGCGCTCGCCGTTGCCGCCAACGACGCCATCTCGGCAATCACGGGACGGATCAGGTTCTTGGACTGCCGCGCCTGGGCGCTGTCGAATTCCGTCTCGCGCAGCAGGGCGCCGTCGAAGAAGCTCTTCAGGACTTCCGGCGTGCGCTTGACCTCGTCCTGCGCATAGCCCAGCACCGAGCGGCGCTCGGCCCAGTCGAGGTTCCAGTGCTTGGGATCGCGCGTGAGATAAAAATAGCGGGACAGCGCCAGCACCATCTGCACGCAGGTCTCCGGATGGCCTTTCAGGGCCGAATAATCGTTGCTGACGTAGTGCAGGATCCCGCGCAGAAGCAGGATCTCCGGCAGCAGCAGGAAGGTCTCGAAGCCGTCGCACTTGTACGGGATCTTCGCTTCCATCAGCGCGGTCTCGATCTCGATGCTCTGGTCGACGTCGCGCAGCACCACGGCGAAGTCGCGGTTGCTGGCGCGGTTGCCCGATCCTGGGCGGCGCTTTTGCAGGGCTTCGCGAATGGTGTCGGCCACCAGCTGCGCGCAGGCGCCCGGCTGCGCGGGATCGTAGGCCACGCGGCGCACGAGGGTGTCGCGGTCCGGGCGGCCTTCGCAGCCGTTGCCGGTCAGCGTATCCGCCAGCACGGCGGCGTCCGCGCCGAAGCGGTAGGACATCCCCAGCGGGAAGCGCTTGCCGTCCGTGCGGTAGGCGTCTTCGAAGCGCTGGCCGGAATAGACCGGATCGGCGCCGCGGTCGCGGTTGATGGTCTGGTCCTTGTCGCCGGCCACCACCAGGCGCGCGCCACGGCGCAGGCGCAGCAGGAGCTCGAATTCGGCCGCGTTCACGTCATGCCATTCGTCGACCAGGTAGAGCGACCAGCGGCGCAGTTCCTGGGCCAGCGCGGGCTGGCGCTGCAGCAGGTAGACCAGATCGGCCACGGCGTCGTTCGGGCCCTGCCAGCGGAAGTCGTCGGGGTAGGGATGGCGCGCCGTTTCATATTCGCGGATGATGTCCGCGACCGGGTCGGCCTGGCCGGCCAGCTCGCCGTCGCCGCTCTCGTCGTAGGCGGCCTCGTCGTCGTTCTCGTCGGCGAAGTTCTCGTTGTCCTTCGGCGCAAATTCGGCCGTGGCCAGGGCGGCCTTCAGCTGGGCCAGGCGGCGCGCGATGTCGTCGAGGTGCTGGTTGTTTTCGTCGAGGCCGAAATTGAAGTCGCTGCGCACGCCCTGTTCCTGGTAGCGCTGCCAGACGCGCGCGGCGGCCGCGACCAGTTCGCCGCGGATGCCTTCGACGTCGGCGTGGGCGACCGGCCTGGTGATGCGGCCTTTTTCGGCCAGGTCCTCGATCAGCTGGCGCGCGAAATCCTCGACCGTCATCACGAACACGGTGCTGTCCTCGCCCACTTCCTCCTTCAGCTTTTCATGGAAGCGCAGGCGCGCGCCGCGCGAGAAGCAGAGGGCCAGGATGCCGCGCTCGGACAGGCCGTCGTCGCGCGCCTGGCGCGCTTCCATCGCAAGTGTCGTGGTTTTGCCGGCGCCGGCGACGGCGGCGATGAGTTTGACCTTGTGGGGAGACTGCAGGATGGCGGACTGCTGGCTGTTTGCTTGCGTGGACATGCGTGGTGCTTTCGGCTTTTTGGCTACTATACACTGTCACTTGTCCAAACCAACAATGAGGAATGTCCATGTCGAGGCTAGACCTGAGCAGTATTCCCGTGCTGACCGGCACCGGTTATCCCGACCCCTTTGCCGAGGCCGTCAACGGGCGCAGCCGCCAGGCGCTGGGAGACGCCGGCGGTCTCACCCAGTTTGGCGTCAACCTGACGGAACTCCAGCCCGGCGCCGCATCCTCGCAGCGCCACTGGCACACCCACGAGGACGAGTTCGTGATGGTCGTGTCCGGCGAACTGACCCTGATCACCGACGAGGGCGAGACCCTGATGCGCGCCGGCGATTGCGCCGCCTTCCCGGCCGGCCGCCCGAACGGCCACCACCTGGTCAACCGCGGCTGGGGCACGGCCCTGTTCCTGGCGGTCGGTTCGCGCTTCCAGGAAGACAAGGCCACCTATCCGGACATCGACCTGATGTACGACGGCAGCACCGACAGCTACACCCACCGCGACGGCACGCCCTATCCGAAGCGCGACAAGAACCGGCCGGCGGGCAGCCTGCCGATCGAAGCCGAGACCCTGGCGCCGCGCGTCTACATTGCCGACCACGGCGAGCAGGACGGACTCAGTGGCCATGGCGGCCTCAGTCCGGGCGAACCTCGATAGCGAACAGCTCTTCCACCGTGACCCCCAGCACCTTCGCCAGCTTCAGCGCGAGGATGGTGGAGGGGACCATGTGGCCGGCCTCGATCGCATTCACCGACTTGCGGGTGATGCCGGCGCGCTCGGCCAGCTCGGCCTGGGTCAGGTCGAGGCGGGCGCGCTGGACTTTCATCGTGGTGATCAGGTGCTCGGTCATCGTGGCAGTCATCGTTTCAGCGATCAGCGGTCGTACCAGAGCAGGCTGGCCAGCATGGCGGTGGCGCCGATGGTGACGCTGCCGGCGGCCATCAGCGCTGCGGCGTTGGCGCTGCCGTCCAGGGCGAGTGCCAGCACCGGCTGCAGGCCCAGCACCGCAAAGAAGCCGTTGCGCCAGGCGCGCGACTGGCCGGCCTGGCGCAGTTCGTCCTTGCGGACGGCGTCCAGTCCCAGAGCCGCCATCAGGTGACGGTGCGACATCCGTACGGCAGTCTCGATCGAATTCAGTTCCTCGGCCATTGTTTGCTCCTTAATAAGTCACAGAAATTCTAATGTAACCTTAGTGACTCAAAAAGTCACCTATAAGTTGCATAATTAGTGATGCTTATTTGGCGCTTCGAGGCGGGAGCCGGTGCGGGCCCCGTCCCGCTTACTGCGCCGAAACCACCCGCAGTCCGGTAGCCGTGCGCACAACACGCAGCGCTTCGTAGTCGAGCATCGCGGTGACATTCGTCTCCAGTGGATGCGCGTGCGTCACGGTCACGACGATGCTCGCCATGCCCGCGGATGCCGCGGATTGCAGGCCGGCCAGCGTATCTTCGAACACCAGGCAATCGGCGGGCGCCACGCCCAGCTTGCGCGCGCCCAGCAGGAAGGGATCGGGCGCAGGCTTGCCGCGTTCGACGTCTTCGGCGGCTACCAGCACCTCCGGCAATGGCAGGCCGGCGGCGGCGATGCGCGCCTCGGCCAGCAGGCGCGGGGCCGAGGTGACGATGGCCCAGCGTCCGCGCGGCAGGCTCGCCAGGAAGGCGCTGGCGCCGGCGATGGCTTCGATGCCGGCCACGTCATCGATCTCGGCGCGTGTGATGAAGGCGGCTTCGCGCACCGGATCCACGCCCGGCAGTTCCAAAGCGCGGATGGTCTCTTCGGTGCGCTTGCCGTGGATGGTGGGCAGGAAGGCCTCGACGTCCAGGCCGTGGCCCCGGGCCCACTGGCCCCAGACCCGCTCGGCGGCCTTGATCGAGGTGAGGATGGTGCCGTCCATGTCGAACAGGAAGGCGGAGAAGGAGCGGTCGGGCAGGGGAATCCGGGTCACCAGGTGCTTTCTTTATTGAGATGGTTAATACAGCCTGCCGGAGTTTACCTTGCGCGCGTAGCGGTCGTGCACATGCTGGCTGATGAAGCTGGACAGGCCGCTGCCGGCCCTGGCCAGTTCCTGCATCTTCGCGACGTTGGCGGCGCCGGCGCTGTCCTCGGTGTAGAGATAGCGCTCGCCGTTCCTGAACTGGACGACGATCTGGCCGGCGTCGATGTCGTAGGCGACCACGCCCGACTCGCCGCTGCGGTTCTTGTAGCGGTGCATGTCGAAACCTCCGCAAATTAATTCCTGCGGACGATTCTACGTAGGGTCCGGCACCCGGGGCGTTCGCCTGGCCGGCGCGTTGCCGTGTCGAACAACTTTACACAATGCAGGATGAATTTTCTCGCGTAAATAATTTTCCTATTTGAAACAATAACTTAGAGTTTCTGGCCTGAAATTTGCTTATTGAACATTGTCGGTTCTACACGAACCGATCACATACAACAACTCAAGCCTAAGAGCCTACGAGACATGAAAAACCTGAAAAACATCTTCAAGATTGCACCCGTGCTGGCCCTCGCTTTTGGCGGTTCCGCTCAAGCGCTGACCATCAATTTCAATCACGCCGCAGACATGGACGCCCGTGCGCTGGCTGGCTTCCAGGCAGCGGCCAACCGCTGGAGCGCAGTGCTGCACGACGACGTCACCGTCAATCTGAACATCGGTTTTTCGGTCCTCTCTCCGGGCGTCCTCGGCTCGACCGGTTCGACCCGCGGCACGCTCAGCTATGAAGAGTACCGCGAGGCCCTGAAGGCGGACGCATGGGGCGCCACCGACCAGGCTGCCATCTCGCACCTGTCGAACAACAAATGCCTGAACGTGTACATGAACGGTACCGCCGGCAATCCGAACGGCGCCGGCAGCGCCACCCCCTTCCTGGATAACGACTGCGACGCCAACAACCAGACCATCCGCATGACCTGGGCGAATGCGCGCGCACTCGGCCTGACCGCCGCGCATGACTCGACGGTCGACGGCTCGGTCTCGTTCAGCAGCACCTTCAATTGGGACTTCAACCCGGACGACGGCGTCGACAGCAATGCCTTCGACTTCATCGGCGTGGCAACCCACGAAATCGGCCATGCGCTCGGTTTCGTCAGCGGCGTCGATACCCTGGACGGCAACCGCGGTCCGCAGTTCCTGGACTCGCAGTTCACCTATATCGCCCCGGCCGACCTGTTCCGCTGCTCGACCGCCAGCAAGGCAGCCGGCGCGGACATCGACTTCTCGGCCGACAGCCGCGAAAAGTCCTTCTCGTTCGACAATTGCGATACCACCCTCGCGACCTTCTCGACCGGTGTCACTTACGGTGACGGCCGCCAGGCCAGCCACTGGAAGGACAACCTGGGCATCGGCATCCTGGACCCGACCGCGGCCTACGGCGAGCACATGTACATCAGCGCGATGGACCTGAAGATGTACGACGCGATCGGCTGGAACGTGGTCCCGGAGCCGGGCACCTTCGCACTGCTGGGCTTCGGCCTGTTCGGCATGTTCGGACTGCGCCGCCGCAACAAGGCATAAGCGTGTAGTTCAAACGCAGCAAAAGAAACGGCGCTCGATTGGAGCGCCGTTTTTCTTCGTCCGGCGCCGGTAGCGCCTATCCCTTCTTATCCCTTCAGCTGCCCGCGCACGCGTTCGATCGCCTTGCGCACCTGCTTCGGCGCGGTGCCGCCCACGTGATCGCGCGCCGCCACCGAACCTTCCAGCGTCAGCACGGCAAACACGTCCTGCTCGATCAGCGGCGAGAACTCCTTGAGGCGCTCCAGCGCCATTTCCGACAGGTCGCAGCCGGCCACGTCGCAGGCGCGCACCGCATGCGCCACGGCTTCGTGGGCGTCGCGGAAGGGCAGGCCCTTCTTGACCAGATAGTCGGCCAGGTCGGTGGCGGTGGCGTAGCCCTGCAGGGCGGCGGCGCGCATGTTGTCGGCCTTCACGGTGATGCCGGCGGCCATGTCGGTGAAGATGCGCAGGGTGTCCAGCACGGTGTCGACGGTGTCGAACAGCGGCTCCTTGTCTTCCTGGTTGTCCTTGTTGTAGGCCAGCGGCTGGCCTTTCATCAGGGTCAGCAGGCCCATCAGGTGGCCGTAGACGCGGCCGGTCTTGCCGCGCGCCAGTTCCGGCACGTCCGGGTTCTTCTTCTGCGGCATGATCGACGAGCCGGTGCAGAAGCGGTCGGCGATGTCGATGAAGCCGATGCGCGGGCTCATCCAGGTCACCAGCTCTTCCGACATGCGCGAGATGTGCATCATCAAGACCGATGCGGCCGCCGTGAACTCGATCGCGAAATCGCGATCAGACACAGCATCGAGCGAGTTGTGGCAGACGTCATCGAAGCCCAGGGTCTTTGCCACGCGCAGGCGGTCGATCGGGAAGGTGGTGCCCGCCAGGGCGGCGGCACCCAGCGGCAGGCGGTTCACGCGGCGGCGCGTGTCCTGCATGCGCTCGGCATCGCGGCCGAACATCTCGACATAGGCCAGCAAATGGTGGCCGAAGGTCACCGGCTGCGCCACCTGCAGGTGGGTGAAGCCCGGCATGATGGTGTCGGCGTGCTGCTCGGCCAGGTCGGTCAGGGCGCCGCGCAGGCCCTTCAGCAGGGCGAGGATGTCGTCGATGGCGGCGCGCATGTACAGGCGGATATCGGTCGCCACCTGGTCGTTCCTGGAGCGCCCGGTATGCAGGCGCTTGCCGGCGTCGCCGACCAGTTCGGTCAGGCGCTTTTCGATGTTCAGGTGCACGTCCTCCAGGTCGAGCAGCCACTCGAACTGGCCGGCTTCGATTTCGCTGCGGATCTGGGCCATGCCGCGCTCGATCTCGGCGCGGTCCTCAAGACTGATGATGCCTTGCGCGGCCAGCATTTCGGCGTGGGCCAGCGAGCCCTGGATGTCGAACAGGGCGAGGCGCTTGTCGAAGAACACCGAGGCGGTGTAGCGCTTGACGAGGTCGGAGACGGGTTCGGAGAAGCGGGCCGACCAGGCCTCCGCTTTTTTGGCGAATTGTTCGGTCATGATGGAGGAGGGAGTGAGGGAGTTCCTTGGATCCCTGATTATAAACTGTGCACGCATTAAGCTTGACTATGCTCCCCCAAAGCGGGGGCGATGACTTCTGCGAGGAAATGCGGGATGATGTCTGTTCTAATAATTACAAGGAGGCAGGCATGAAGCGTTTCACCCTCGCGGCAGTGGCGATTGTGGTGGCCATCGGCGGCATTTACAGCGCGCGGGCGCAGACGGCTGCTGCCCCGGCGGCCCCTGCTGCACCGGCATCGAATTACCAGGCTCGCGCCGCCGACGTGCAGAGCGTCGACGGCATCGTTGCCGCTCTGTACGACGTGATTTCCGGCGACGCCGGCAAGCCGCGCGACTGGGACCGCATGCGTTCGCTGTTCGCGCCGGAAGGCCGGCTGA
The DNA here is from genome assembly GCF_918697865.1 of Massilia sp. Bi118. Classification (GTDB taxonomy): domain Bacteria; phylum Pseudomonadota; class Gammaproteobacteria; order Burkholderiales; family Burkholderiaceae_D; genus Telluria. The sequence continues at coordinate 283,878 of NZ_CAKKMV010000008.1, forward strand.
TGGCGGTGGGCGCCCGTCCCGACAATAACTTCGTGCTGCGCGGCATGAGCGTCGAGGACTATATCTCGCGCAACAGCAAGGCCTTCGCCACCATGGGCTTCTTCGAAAGGGAAGCGGCGCGTACCACCGAGACCTTCGGCCAGATCGTGCACGTGTTCAGCACCTATGAATCGCGCCATGCCGCCAACGACGCCAAGCCTTTCCAGCGCGGCATCAACAGCATCCAGCTCTACCATGACGGCAAGCGCTGGTGGATCGTGAACGTGCTGTGGCGTGCGGAAGACCAAGGATTGCCTTTGCCCGAACGTTACCTGCGCAGTCATTGAGGCGAGGGAGCGGCGCACGATTGGATGAATCGGCCCGGGCGCCGCGAACGGCGCTAGAATTGGTTTTTTTACCAGAGTTACCGATCCACGCCGCCCATGATGCACACTACCAACGACTCAAATTTCCAGGTAAGTACGGATCGCACGCGCTTGGACGTGCCGATGATATATCGCTACCTCAGCGAAAACTCGACCTGGGCCGTGGGCATTTCGCGTACCGTGGTCGAGCGATCGATCGAAAATTCGCTGTGCTTCGGCGGTTACCTCGACGGCCGCCAGGTTGCTTTCGCACGCGTGGTCACGGACTATTCGACCTTCGCCAACCTGTGCGACGTTTTCGTCATTCCCGAGTACCGCGGGCGTGGCTATGCCAAGCAGCTGATCCGTGTCGTCATGGAGCACCCGAGCCTGCAGGGCTTGCGCCGCTTCACGCTCAACACGACCGATTCGCATAGCCTCTACGCGCGCTTCGGATTCACCCCGCCAAAATGTCCGGAAACCGTCATGGAGCGTTACTCCCCGAACATTTATCTGACCTGACTCGGCTCAACACGGCGACAGCCCTTCGCAATCAGGCTTACGATTGTTCCATCGGTCAAGATTGGGAAGGGAACCCATGTTCCGGATTGCACGCCGTGTCGTCCTCGCCTGGCTGGCGCTCGCCAGCTTCCAGTTTGCCCTGGCGGCGCCGCCAAGCGCGGCATCCTCCAACGCGACGCCTTCCAAAGGATCGCTGGTCATCATCGGCGGCAACCTGCGCCCGGGTAACGCCCCGGTCTGGGAACGCATATTGCAACTGGCCGGCGGCAAGGAGGCGCGTATCGCCGTGTTCGCCTCCGCCGCGGGCTATCCCGAAAAATCCGGCAAGTTCCTGGTCGACCGCCTCAATGCCTACGGCGCCAAGGCCTTCTTCGTGCCGGTGGCCGTCAAGCTGGCCGGCAGCGATTACCACGCCGCGGCCGACGATCCCAAGCTGGCCGAACTGGTGCGCTCCGCCAGCGGCGCCTTCTTCGCCGGCGGCGACCAGAGCCGCATCACCACCGCCCTGCGTCACGAGGACGGCAGCAATACCCGCGTGCTCGATGCCCTGTGGGACATGTACCGGCGCGGCGGCGTGATCGCCGGCACCAGCGCCGGCGCCGCCATCATGAGCAGCACCATGTTCGGCCGCCCGCGCACCGTGCTGGCCACGCTCAAGCTGGGCGTCGAGGACGGCAAGGAAATCACCGATGGCCTCGGCTTCATCGGCGACGACGTCTTCATCGACCAGCACCTGCTGGTGCGCGGCCGCTTCGCACGCATGCTGCCGGCCATGCTGGCCAAGGGCTACAAGCTGGGCCTGGGCATCGACGAGGACACCGCCATGGTCGTGCTGCCCAACCGCGACGTCGAAGTGATCGGCTACAAGGGCGCGCTGGTGCTCGACCTGGCCGGCGCCAGCGCGCGCGAAGGCGCCTTCAATGTCAGCAACGTGCGCGTCAGCTACCTCGACAATGGCGACCGCTTCAACATCCTCACCCACGAATTCACGCCCTCCGAAGACAAGGCCGACGGCAAGCTCGACTCGTCACGGCCGTATTACCGCGAGCCCCTGTTCACCGCCGACATCCTCGGCAACAGTACGGTGGTCGACCTGATGAGCAAGCTGATCGACAGCGACCAGCCGGAAGCCATCGGCATCACCCTCGGCAGCCCGAACGGCGTCCAGCCCGATCTCGGCTTCGAGTTCCGCTTCACCCGCGCGGCCGACAGCGTCGGCTACTCGTCGGCCTCGACCGACGCCTATTCGATCTACAACCTGCGGCTCGACATCCGGCCGATCCTGATCCGGCGGCCGATCTACCAATACAAGTAATTGCATAAAAGAAAATCCTGAGATAGATTGTTGTTCTGTTATCTCTCAGATTGGCTTGTCATGCATTTCGAAGTTCCCAAGGCAAAGAAATTCAAGGAGTTCGGCGGCGAATACGTGATGATCGTCATCAGTATCCTGACCGCGCTGGCGCTCGAGCACGCCGTGCAGAGCTGGCATCACCGCCACCTGGCGCATGAAGCGGCGGACAAGATGAATGCGGAATTACGCGTGACTATCAAGGACGTCAGCGCGGCGCTCGCGCATAACGAGAAGAAGCGGCTGGCGATACACGAGATGCGCAAACAGTTGCTGGCCGGGATACGCGCCAAGACCAGCGATGCCGAATTGATGCAGCGCTTCGAACGCGAGTGGCAGGAAGTCTTGCGCCTGGACCTGGATACGCCTGGCCTGCGCCGCGAAGCCTGGGAAGCGGCGGTTGCCAACCAGGCTGTGACCTGGATGCCCCGCGAACAGCTCGAGCGTTATGCAGGTGCGTACGGCATGATGCGCGAAACCAGCGGGCTCACCTATAACGGCACGCTGACGCTGCTCGATATGCCGCACCTGATGGGGGTCATGAGCAATGTGCAGATGGGCATTTCGAATCCGCAGGAAATCTACCGGCTCGCAACCCAGATGGTAAGTGCTTACGACAACCTCGACAGTAACCTGCAATCGCTGAACAAGCAGCTGCAAACCGTGGTGGACGAAAACGGCGGCGCCCACGCCGCCCAGCCGAAGACCTGATCTCAGCGGCAGTCGCCGATCTTCTTCAGCATCGCGTACTGCGCATCGACCATGGGCGGATTCGGATCGTGCCCGGCGCGCGGCACCAGCACATATTCCTTGCGCGGCGCCTGAATGAAATCGAAGTAGCGCCGGCTCGGTGCCGGCATCGTCAGCAGATCCTGCTCGCCCTGCAGCATGTAGATGGGCACCTCGAACTTCGGCCCCAGCTTGTAGAGGTCGATCTTCGACGCGATGCCGTCGCCCTTCAGGCCGACGAATTGCAGCCAGGAGTAATCCTCGCCCGCCGTATAGTCGGCATCGTACTTGGCGGTCGCGTACTCCGGCGACATGGTCCACCAGGATTTCGGCGCCGGCGCCGTGCTCATCGCCTCGTACTTGCGCATGATCCGGCGGATGATGCCGGGGTTGCGCGGATTGGTCCAGGGCGGCGGACCGATCCCTTCCAGCTTGCCGATCGAATCGACATCGCCGGCCGCGCGCGCCAGCGCCAGGGTCGCGTCGTAACTGGCGCGCTGCGAGAGCGCGTTGCCCACCACTTGCGCGGTGCTGACGTAGCCGCAAAACATGGCCGGATTCGACTTCGCCATGTGCATGCCGAGCACCGAGGACCAGGAGCCGCCCATCAGGATCACCTTGCGCTTGCCGAAGCGCCTGGCCGCATAGCGCGCCACCTCGACGCCATCGTCGCGCAATTGTTCGAGCACCAGCGGGGTGTCCTCCGCCGGCGGATTGCGCGAATACGTCATGCCGGCGCCGCGCTGGTCCCACTGGACGATGGTGAAGTCCTTTTCCCAGGCCTTGTAGACATTGTCGGCCCAGGGCGTGGTCGGATTGCCCGGTCCACCATGAACCAGCACGAGCACGGGGTTGGCGCAGCTGCTGCCCTTGATGCGCACCCATTGCTCCATGCCGCCGATGCGCACGAAACCTTTTTCGTCGACCGCATTGTTGGCAGTGGTGCAGACGCTGTCGGGGAGCAGGCCAAAGGCCGGGGCTTGCGCCTGGGCCGGGAGCTGGATGAACAGGAAGGGCAGGGCTGCAAGGAGGTGGCGCGGCATGGTGTGCTCCGGTGGACGATGGCCGCCATTTTTGCACGGAAATCATGGCGGCTCATCCTGCGGAAAATGACAGGGACAAGGTGGCCAGGATTACAATACGATGATTCTCAGCCGCAAGGAAGATCATGCCTCTCGCTTCGAAACGCCTGCTGTCCGCACTGTTTGCCATCGCCTGCAGTGCCGGCGCGGGCGCCGCCCACGCCCAACAACCCGCCACCGTCCGCCTCGACTACACCCACAGCGGCAACGCCCTCACCGAGCAATACGCCATCGAACGCGTGCTGATCGAACCGCTGCCCTGGCCGGGGAATATGTCCCAGCCCTTCGACAACAGCAACCGCGGCAATAACCGCCTGGAAGTGGCGGACGCGAAGACCGGCGACCTGCTGTACTCGCGCGACTTCTCGACCGTGTTCGGCGAATGGAAGACGACCGAGGAGGCGAACAAGCTGAGCCGCGGATTCCATGAGTCGGTGCGCTTTCCGAAGCCGGAGCGCCCGGTTCGCGTGCGCATCCTGAAGCGCGATGAGCGCAACGCATTCTCGGTGGCCTGGAGCGTCGAGGTCGATACCAATGCCCAGGAAGTCGTGCGCAGCCAGCCGCCGGCGCCCGCGAAGCCGATGCCGATCAAGGTCAGCGGGCCGTCGCCGCAGAAGGTCGACCTGCTGATCCTCGGCGATGGCTACACCCAGAAGGACATGGCGAAGTTCGAAGCGGACGCGAAGCGGCTCTCGAAGCACCTGTTCGAAGTGTCGCCGTTCAAGGAGCGGGCGAACGATTTTAATGTCTGGGCGATGGCGGTGCCGACCCAGGAATCGGGCATCACGCGGCCCTCGACGGGCGTGCACCACGCCTCGGCACTGGGAACCCGCTACGACATCTTCGGCAGCGAGCGTTACGTGCTGACCCTGGACAACCGTGCGCTGCGAGACATCGCCCAGTACGCGCCCTACGAATTCATCGAGATCCTGGTCAACAACGATACCTATGGCGGCGGCGGCATCTTCGGCCAGTTCAGTACGGCCGCAGCCAGTAACGACTGGGCGAATTACCTGTTCGTGCACGAGTTCGGCCACCATTTCGCCGGCCTGGCCGACGAGTACTACACCTCGCCGGTGGCCTACCAGTCCAGCGGCGCGCGCATGGAGCCGTGGGAGCCGAACGCGACTGCGCTGCGCGACCCAGGCAAGCTGAAATGGAAGAAGCACGTGCAGGCCGGCACGCCGCTGCCGACGCCCTGGCCGAAGGAAGAATACGAGGCCTGGTCGCGCGAATACCAGAAGCGGCGTGCGGCGCTGCGGGCGGCGAATCGTCCGGAATCGGAGATGAGCGCGCTGTTCCGCGAAGACCTGGTGCACACCAGGGAACTGTTCTCGAAGGCGCAGTACCGCAATGCGATCGGCGCCTTCGAAGGCGCGAACTACGAGGCCAGCGGTTATTACCGTCCTGCCATGCAGTGCATCATGTTCGACCGCAGCGAGCAGTTCTGCCCGGTCTGCCAGGACGGGATCAGCGAGATCATCGACTTGTACGCGCGCCCGGCCAAATAGTGTGCGTAGGCGAACAGATGGCGGGGACGGCGGCTCCTATGCTCGTTGCTTACCTAAAGCAACGGGAATCATCATGAACAAACTCCTCGCCATCCTCATCGGCGGCCTGCTGGCGGTCTCCGCCCAGGCCCAGGTCAACTCCCAGGCGCAAGCCAAACCCCAGCCGCGCGAGCAGGCCGGCAGCAGCGCCAACACGGCGCCGATCGGCCAGGCCGTGTCGGGCCACAACTCGACCGCCGCCGGCGTCTCCGGCACCGGCCTGCACACCGACGGCAGCGCCACCACCGGCAGCGCGCACGGCGCCACCGGCCAGCAGGCGGCAGGCGTGAACAGCGCCGGCCAGGTCACCGGCAAGAGCACCGCGGTGGTCGGCGTCGATCCGCAGAAAGCGGACAACGTCAACGCCCAGGCAACCAACACGACAGCGCCGAACAGCACCGCGGCGGACGCCAAGGCGACCGGCGGACGCGGCAAGGCCGGCACCAAGGCGGAACAGGAAGTGCGCAAGTCGAACACGAGCAAGGTCTCGGAACCTGTTGGTGCACGCTTGAAAACCACACATTCGGCCAAGGAAGGTATCGAGAAACGCGCCGAGGTCAAGGAAAAGTCGAAGCGCAAGGCAGCCAACCGTGCAGCCGGCGGGGACACCGAAAACCGCTGAAAAGTTTTGTCACAACTTTAACAACGCTTCCTCAGGCTGCGTGCGCTGGCGAACAGAGTCAATACAGCCTGAGAGCCTATTCTGGCAACTCGAATTAATAAAAAGTCATGGCGCACCCGCGCTGTCTCACCATATACGGAATAGGAGAAAACCATGAACAAACTGCTCGCTACCCTGATCGCCGGCCTGTTCGCCACCTCGGTGTACGCCCAGACCCAAGCCCAGAGCACCAGCTCGACCGGCGCCCCCGCCACCAGCACCGCCACCGGCATGACCCCGGCCACCAGCACCGCCGTGACCCCGGCCGCAGGCACCACCGTGGTCGGCACCCAGTCGACCGGCACCTCGGGCATGGCTGGCCAGACTGCCGGCTCGACCGGCAACGCGGATGCCGACAAGGACATCGCCAAGGCCAACCAGAAGGAAGCGAAAGAGATCGCCAAACAGGACGAAAAGATCTCGAAGGCTACGCAAAAGGCCAATGAGAAAAAGGCCAAGGCCCAGCAAAAGGCCGACAAGAAGATCGCTGACGCCAACGAGAAGGTGATGAAGGCCGATCCGGAAGACAAGGCCAAGGCATCGGCCAAGGCCGAGAAGAAAATCGCCGAAGCCAACGCCGACGCGCACGAGACCATGATCAAGGCCGACGAGAAGGCCCAGAAGAAGATCGTGGACGCCAATGCCGACAAGGCCAAGGCCCAGAACAAGGCTGCCGAGAAGACCGGCAAGGCCATGGCTGAGGCGCATAAGGACGCGGCCAAGTAATTTGATTTTTGATTCAAATGCAAAAATGGACCCGGGTGGGTCCATTTTTGTTAGCTCGTCGTCCCCGCGAAGGCGGGGATCCAAGTTATACGCGCTAACGTAACGCACGCAGAACCTGGATTCCCGCCTTCGCGCACTGCTGTCCAAGATAGTTCGTTACCTCTTCGTTAAAGTCTACGTCGCTGTCTCGGTTGTAGTGTCCGGGCCTTTTTTCGACACGTTCGAAAAGGCTCGGGGTCGACAACAGGTGGCTCGAAG
>NZ_CAKKMV010000009.1 GCF_918697865.1 Massilia sp. Bi118
GCGGGGGTGACATGCCTGCACCGCCGCCCCCACCGCCGCCGCAGGCAGCGAACAGGGCGCCGAGCACGCCGGATAGCAAAAACGACAAGGGCAAACGCCTGCGCCAGGACCGCATGTGACCCTCCGGATTGGTTGCCAGACTCGTGTTGTCGCAGGATGCGCCGGGTGCGCGGGCTGTGGCGCGCGATTGGCTCGCGGCGCGAAAAAGTGGTGTCCGCCCGAAAAGCGGTGCATAATATGGCGCTTGTCTTCTGTCTTATATAAGACTTGGCCGCGCGACAAGTTTCAGGGTGCGGCGAAAAGCGCCAAGCTTCGGGTTAGATCGGTTAGGATCACCGCTTGAACAGTGGGCACAGACCCGCGAGCCAGGACAGTCGATGTCATTTTAGTATTAGTTTCCCTTACCTTCGCGAACACCGAGGAAAAAGCGTATGAGCAGCGATCCGACCATCATCTATACCCTAACCGACGAGGCGCCCCTGCTGGCTACCCACGCCTTCCTGCCCGTCGTCAGCACGTTCACCAAACCTGCTGGTATCCGTATCCAGGAAAGCGACATTTCGGTCGCCGCCCGTATCCTGGCCCAGTTTCCCGAGCGCCTGACGGCCGAGCAGCGTGTGCCTGACACCCTGAGCGAGCTGGGCAAGAAAACCCTCGAAGCGGACGCCAACATCATCAAGCTGCCGAACATCAGCGCTTCGGTGGGCCAGCTGGTCAACGCCATCAAGGAACTGCAGGGCAAGGGCTACAACCTGCCCGACTACCCGGCCGATCCCAAGACCGACGAAGAAAAAGAAATCAAGGCACGCTACGGCAAGTGCATCGGCTCGTCCGTGAATCCGGTCCTGCGCGAAGGTAACTCCGACCGCCGCGCACCCAAGGCCGTCAAGGAATACGCACGCAAGAACCCGCACTCGATGGGCGAATGGTCGCCGGCCTCGCGCACCCACGTGTCGCACATGACCGGTGGCGACTTCTACCACGGCGAAAAGTCGATGACCCTGGACAAGGCGCGCGACGTCAAGATGGAACTGCTGACCAAGAGCGGCCAGACCCTGGTGCTGAAGCAGAAGGTGGCGCTGCAGGACGGCGAGATCATCGACTCGATGTTCATGAGCCGCAAGGCCCTGCTGGATTTCTACGAGAAGCAGATCGAAGACGCGCACAAGACCGGCGTGATGTTCTCGCTGCACGTCAAGGCGACCATGATGAAGGTCTCGCACCCGATCGTGTTCGGCCACGCGGTGCGCACCTTCTACAAGGACGCCTTCGAGAAGCACGGCGCGCTGTTCGACAGCCTGGGCGTGAACGTCAACAACGGCATGGCCGACCTGTACAACAAGATCGCCACCCTGCCGGATTCGCAACGCGAAGAAATCGTCCGCGACATCCACGCCTGCCAGGAACACCGTCCGGCGCTGGCCATGGTCGACTCGGCCAAGGGCATCACCAACTTCCACTCGCCGAACGACGTGATCGTCGACGCGTCGATGCCGGCCATGATCCGCGCCGGCGGCAAGATGTACGGCGCCGATGGCCGCCTGAAGGAAGTCAAGGCCGTCATTCCGGAATCGACCTTCGCCCGTATCTACCAGGAGATCATCAACTTCTGCAAATGGCACGGCGCCTTCGATCCGAAGACCATGGGCACCGTCCCGAACGTGGGCCTGATGGCCCAGCAGGCCGAGGAATACGGTTCGCACGACAAGACCTTCGAGATCCCGGAAGACGGCATCGCCAACATCACCGACCTCGCCACCGGCGAAGTGCTGATGAGCCAGAACGTCGAGAAGGGCGACATCTGGCGCATGTGCCAGGTGAAGGATGCGCCGATCCGCGACTGGGTCAAGCTGGCCGTCACCCGCGCCCGCAACTCGGGCATGCCGGCCGTGTTCTGGCTGGACCCGTACCGTCCGCACGAGAATGAAGTGATCAAGAAGGTCAAGACCTACCTGAAGGATCACGACACCACCGGCCTGGACATCCAGATCATGTCGCAGGTGCGCGCGATGCGCTACACCCTGGAGCGCGTGGCCCGCGGCCTGGACACCATTTCGGTGACCGGCAACATCCTGCGCGACTACCTGACCGACCTGTTCCCGATCCTGGAACTGGGCACCAGCGCCAAGATGCTGTCGATCGTTCCGCTGATGGCGGGCGGCGGCATGTACGAAACCGGCGCCGGCGGCTCGGCGCCGAAGCACGTGCAGCAGCTGGTCGAAGAGAACCACCTGCGCTGGGATTCGCTGGGCGAGTTCCTGGCGCTGGCCGTCAGCCTGGAAGACCTGGGCCTGAAGACCGGTTCGGCCAAGGCCAAGATCCTGGCCCAGACCCTGGACGCCGCCACCGGCAAGCTGCTGGACAACCGCAAGTCGCCGTCGCCGAAGACCGGTGAACTCGACAACCGCGGCAGCCAGTTCTACCTGTCGCTGTTCTGGGCCCAGGAACTGGCCGCGCAAACCGAGGACGCCGAACTGGCAGCCTACTTCGCGCCGCTGGCCAAGAACCTGGCCGAGAACGAGCAGAAGATCGTTTCGGAACTGCTGGAAATCCAGGGCAAGGCTGTCGACATCGGTGGTTACTACCAGCCGGACAACGCCAAGGTGAAAGCCGTGATGCGTCCGAGCGCGACCTTCAATCAGGCGCTGGCTTCGCTGGCATAAGCCACTAGCGTTAAAACCGTCGTCCCCGCGCAGGCGGGGATCCAAGTTTGCAAGCGTTTCGATAGCGCAAACAGAACTTGGGTCCCCGCCTTCGCGGGGACGACGTTTTTTATCCGGCCTCAGTAAGTCTCCACACTCACCGCCAGCAGCTCCACCGGATTGTCCATCCCCATCCCATGGTGCCCCATCATGGCGTGCATCGGCAGCACGCGCAGGCGCAGCGCACCGTCCGCGGCGAGGGCCTGGGCCGCGCCTGCCTGGCCCAGCTTGTCGCCAAGCGGCAGCGCATACGACAGCGCCCCGCAGGCGCCGTGGCCGCCGATCATGGTGATGGTCGCCAGGTAGAAGGGACTGCCCGGCTCGACCTGCGACGGATCCTCCGGGCCGTTGAGGATCACCACAAAGGCGTCGTGGACCATCTCCGCGAAGTTCAGCGTGATGTTGGCCACCAGCGTGGTTCCCGCCGCCGCGGCCTGTCCGATGACACTGGATGGCAGCTGGACCGTCGCACTGGCCGGCCGGGTGCCGAGCACCTGGCGGCTCTGCACCTTGCCGGTATAGACGCGCCGCGCCGCCAGCCTGGGGCGCGGCTGGCTGCCGGCGCGCCGCACCACGTCCTCGCCGGTGCCGGGCTCGTAGTCGTAGCCGAAAGCGTCGGTCCAGATGTAATCCTCGGCGCGGGTCTTGCTGACCGGCCTGCCCTGGGCGTCGACGAAGAACAGGATCGGTTCGCGCGCCCAGCGGTAGTAATCGGTGTTCTTCTCTTCCGCCGATTTCTGGTCGTCCGGCAGGTCGGTGCGCAGCTCCGCGCCGCCGGGCAGCGCCGGCAGGCCGAGCAGCTGCTGTTTGCGGGTCCAGACGTCCCACAGGCGGTCCAGGTTCGCATGGTGCAGGAAGAAGATCGGGTCGACCGGCGACAGGAAGTTGGTCATGAAGCCCTGGGCATCCATGAAATTGCAGTCGCGCGAACCGACGCAGCGGTGGATCGAATTGTGCGGCCGGCCCTCGATGATGCTGAAGCCGGACATGGTGTGGTGGTTCGCGCTTTTGAGGCTGCCGAAGGTCTGGAAGTCGGGCGCGGCCAGGGCGGCGTCGATCGTCGCTTTCGACACCGCGTCGATGGTGGCGCTTGATAAGGCCGGCTGTTCGCGCCGGATCCCGCGTGCGCGCGACTGCTCGTAGAACAGCGGGCCGGAGGGATCGCCGACGATGTCGAACATGATGTCGTCGGCAAAGCGGAATTTGCGGATCAGGAGCTGCCCGTAGCGGGAATTGCGGTTGAATACACCGTCCGGCGAGCTCCAGTAATCCGAGTTCACGAGCGCGGTCTTGAGGCGGTTTTCGAATTCCTGGGCATTCGGTATGTAGGCAGGGTGGTTCGGATCGAGCACGTCGTTGAACATGCCGCTGGGGACCTTCTGCTCCGCGGTCCAGTCCCAGTAGGGCAGCGCGAACTGCGGATCGCCGCTCAGCTCGCGGCAGATCTGCTCGAACCAGCCCAGGTAGCCGCGGTGCCAGGGCAGCAGCCACCAGTTCCCGTGCGGGCAGTCGAGCGTATGCACGATGGCATGGCGATACCAGTTGCGTGGATCCTCGGGCGGCAGCGCCAGCATGGCGCGCACGGCGCGGGCATAGCTTTCCAGCATGCGCGCGCCCATCTTCGAGCCGGAGGCATTGTAGCGGCGGTAGCGCGCCGGTTTCGCCGTGGTTTGCCCGAACGAGGAGGCGAGCGGCAGCATGCCGGCGCCGAGGGTAAGACCTGCGGTTTTGAGGATGGTGCGGCGGGACGGACTGAACGCATGGTGTGCTTGTCGAATCATGGCGTGCTCTCCGAATGAGATATGCTCGGCGTGCATCCAGGAAAGATGCAGACCCATCGGGCATACCCATTCAGACTAGCTCGTCTGTTTCTGCTGTCGCTGGCATGGCGCAAGCGAACTCATCGCGGGTAGACTTCTCTCATGGATATTGGATATGTAGAGGCGCTGGGGATCCGGCCCCCCCGGACGGACAGGTCGATCGCGGTCGATGCCATGCAAGCGCTGGACGGTACAGGCGTAGCTGGAGACCGCCACGCCGATCCGCTGTCGCCGCGCCAGGTGCTGCTGGCCAGCGCCGCCATCTACACCGACCTGACCCTGCCGGCGCACGCGCTGGCCGAGAACCTGCTGCTCGATCTCGATACCTCGTCGCTAAGCTCCGGCACGGTGCTGGAGATCGGCGACGCGGTCCGCCTGCGCCTGATGTTCCAGTGCGAAGCCTGCGGCTACCTCGATGCGTACAAGGCCGGCGTGGCGGCGCGGATCGGCAGGCGCCGCGGCGTGCTGGCGCGCGTGCTGGCCGGCGGCGTCATCCACCCCGGCGACCGCATCCGCGACCTGGGCCGGCAGCTGCCCGCCTGGTCAGATGACTGGCGAGAGCGGGTTGCGCAGGTCTTGTGCGCGCTGCCGGACGGGATGGTTCTCACTTATGCCCAGCTGGCGCGCCTGGCCGGGGTGCAGTCGACCTATTGCCGCGCCTTCCCGCGCCTGGTCAAAAGCCTGGGCCATGCAGGCACGGCGGTCTCGAGCCAGGCGGCAGCAGGTCTGCAAACCTGGGACGGCAGCGGCCTGTTCGACGACAAGGCCGGCGCCGCCTAGAGCGCGTGCAGCTCGTAGCGCACGTCGCGCCGGTCCTGCGCCTGCGTGCCCTCGACCAGGTAGGCGTCCCAACCGAGGCGGCCAATATTGCAGCCCTCTTTCATGGTCACCGCGCGCACGTCGGCCGCGCGCAGCACCAGTTCCACTTCGTATTCGAGCGTCACGCCGGTGAACAGGGTCAGGAGCGCATGCAGTGCGCGCGCCGCCAGGCCGCCGGGCAGAAAGGCGTCGAAGCTGGCGCGGTCCAGCGGGCCGATCACGAGGCGCAGGCGCAGGTCGCGCTGCCACACGCGCACGCCCGTCATCGCGCCCGCGCCGAGGATGGCGCTGGCTTCGCCGAGGGTGGTCTGCTGCGCCGGCGGCACGTCGTACCACTGGCCGACGAACTGCTCGGCCGCCACCGGCTGGCCGAAGTATTCACTCAGCACGCGCGCGATCTGGGCGCTGGATGCCGGCCGGTGCCGGATCGCGGCGGCGAAGTAGCCGATCGATTCGTCCAGCACCTCGCCGTTCTTCCCTTGCGCGAGGCGCCGGCGCAGTCCCGCATTGCCGAAGCCGGCCAGGCCGAGCAGCAGCGGCAGGAAGCTGTCCTTGCCCTCGAGCTGGTATTTGAAGGGCAGGCGGTACTTGCGCCAGGCCTCGTAGAACAGGGCCAGCGAGCGGTTCGAAAAGGTGTCGAGGAAGGCGCGCGGGCCTTCGTCCTTGTGGCGCACCTCGTGCTCGGCGATGCGTTCGTTGTAGTGGGCCGGCAGCACGCCGCTGCAGCCCAGCAGGCCCATGAAGGCGGGCGTGACGTGCACGTAGCGCAGGCCTTCGTCGTCGCGGGTTTCGCTGGCGATGGCTTCGAGCTGGCTGGCCGGGAATCGGTGCGAGATCGAATTCCGGAAGCGCAGCACATTGACCACCGGATCGCCGGCCGCCGGCTCCAGCCGCGACGGGCCGTGGCGCCGGAGCCAGAGCTCGAGCAGGCGCACCGCCTGGAAGTATTCGAAGCGCCAGGGTTCCTTGAACAGGCGCTCGATTACAGCAGGCTCGAATCGCCGCTTCTTGGCGAACATGCGAGTAGCTCCTCTCCGGTCTTGTGCGAGACGATGGTCAGCTTGGTAAAACTGTTGGCATGCACGTAGAGGGCCAGGAAGCGTTCGACCAGGTGGGCAAAGGCGTGGATGCCGCTGCCGATGAAGGCTTCCTCGTCGATGGTCAAGCGCACCTCGACCCCGCGCACCAGGCAGGTGAAGGGATTCCCCGGCAGCCAGGCGCTGGCAGCTTTCTGTTCGATGCCGACAATGCCGGCGATCTGGCGCTGCGAGGAGGCCGAACGCGGCAGGTCATATAAAGCCAGCATTTCGCGGAAGGCGTCGATGCCGTCCGCCGTCAGGGACAGGTGGTTCAGCGACAGGTGCGAAATCAAACGCCAGTGGGTGCCGCGCCCATGCTCGAAGCGCCAGGAAGGCGTCGGCTTGCGCAGGAAGCTGACCGTTTTCACGCTGGAGCCGCCTTCGAGGAACAGGTCGCCGCCACTCTGGCCGTAGGCGAGCTGGGACGGCAGGTCGCGGTTGGTGCAGGTGAGCTCGAGGTTCAGCGTGTCCGTCTCCACCGCGGCCGGATCGAAGTCGACGTCGACGATCGTGATCTGGGTTTCGAAACCGGGGCTCTTGTCGATCAGGGTCTCGTCGCGCCGCATGGCCCAGTAATGGCCGCTGCTCTCCGGCGCCTGCGCATGTTTGAGCGAATAGAAGGGCTGATAGGCGATGATGGTTTCGCCCTGCGGCGTCTGGCGCACCAGCGAGACCGAATCGATCGCCTGCACCTCGTAGGCGAAGGCACGGCGCGCATCGGCCAGCACCGGATAGCTGGCGCTGGTATGGGTCAGGCGGATCGGATCGCCCCTGGTGCGGAACAGGTTCACGACCGGCGTACAGCCGAGCAGCAGGTTGTTCGTCGACAGCGTCTCCAGCATGCGCGCCGTGTTCGAGTCCGCGCGCAGGCCGCTCAGGGCCAGGTGCAGGGTCAGCGACCTGGTCCCCGGCGGCAGGCTGGCGGCAAGCAGGGGGAGGTCGATGTCGAAGAAATTGAATTTTTCGGGGAAGCAGAAGTACTCGGTCAGCAACCGGTAGGCCGGATGCGAACGGGCCGGGAAATCGATCAGCGCATCTTCGTCGTCGAAGCCGGCGGTGTGCAGCGGGACCGCATCCAGCGGCACCCAGCGCCCGCTGCGCTCGCCCTCGACCCAGGCGGCGGCGGTACGCATGAACAGCGCATCGCGCAGGGCCGCGCAGAACGAGGGTTCGCCGTCGATGAACATGCGCAGCCGCGGCAGCTGCAGCTGGCCGGGCGCCTGCTCGCCGGTGGCGGCGATCGTGAGCTTCAGGCCGGCGCCGGCGCCGCCCGGCAGGCGCACCGCTTCCGGGCAGCGGATGATGGCGGAAAAGGACGCCTCGGTGAGCGCCAGCGGCGCCACGCTGACCGGGTACACGGTGCGGAAGGTACAGGCCGCGCCGCGCACCGGCCGCGTGTTCAGCTGGGTGCCGCGCGGGATGGTGCTGGCGCCGCTCTGTTGCTTGGCGGCGCTGGCCACGTCCATGTGCGCGATCGAGCACGAGGGGAAGGGCCGCAGGTAGTGCGGATACAGCACCTCGAACAGCGCCTCGGTGAACTCGGGATAGTCATCGTCGAGGCGCTTGGCGATGCGCGAATTCAGCAGCGCGAAAGACTCGATCATGCGCTCGATGTGCGGGTCTTCGCATACCTCGCCGCTGATCAGGAGGCGGCCGGCGATCTTCGGATAGCGCTCGGCGAAGTCGCGCAGGTTGCGGCGCAGGTAGCCCAGCTCGCGTTCGTAGTAGGGCAGCAGCTGCTCCACCTCAGGCACCCGCCGGTGCCGCTGCCGCGCGTCCCGCCTTGCTGATGCTGTACTGGAGGGTCGAGCGCTGCAAGACGGCGTCGAAGTTGACCGGCTCCTGCGAGCTGCTGGCCACCAGCAGCGCCGTGATCGAGAAATTCAGGCGGTTCACGGCGCCCTCCCGGATCTCGAGCGAGGCCTTCACATTGCGCAGGCGCGGCTCATGGCGCCCGATCACCTTTTCCAGGCAGGCGCAGATGTGGGCGCGGTCGGCGGGGCTGGACAGCGAGCGGTCGGCGAAGTCGCTGAGGCCATAGTTCAGGATCGAGCGGCTGCATTCCGGGTAGTCCTTGAGCAGCTCCTCGTCGATCACGGCGCGGGTATTCAGCAGGGCCTCGAGGTCGCGCGCCACCGCGTCCTTCAGGTCGTCGGCCGAGATCCGCGAGACGGTGGCGCCGCCGGCGGCGTGACGCGCCGGTATGCCGAGCAGGCGGTCGAATAAACCAGGCGTGAACCCTTTCATCGGCATCCCTCCCGTGATCGAGCGGAAAGTCTTACATAGACGGCAGCGAAAAAATAGTTCAGTTGGTCCTGCGCTACCAAAACATTGACCGGGAGCAAGATCCATCGGGGTTCCGATAAAAAGAACGCCACGAAAAAGCTATGGTGGAGGACTCGACAGGAGGGAGGGCGACATGAACAGCAAGGTACTTTGGGGCGAGGGCCTGCTGCTGCGTCCGCAGCACTTCCAGCGCCAGGACCAATACCACGAGCACCGCCTGCACAAGAGCATAGCCGCGGTGCATCCGTATGCATGGGGCGTGGAGCGCCTGGAGATCGACCGCGACGCCCTATCCAGCAACGTGCTGCGCATCCTCGCGCTGTCGCTGCGCTTCCAGGACGGCGAACTGGTCGACGCTCCCGGACCGGACGAGCTGCCGCCCACGGTCGACCTGGGCCAACTGCAACCGCCGCAGCAGAGCGTGACGTATTATGCCGCCCTGCCCGGATTGAAGCCGTTCAGCGGCAACTTCGCCCAGCCCGGCCAGGACAGCAACACGGCGCGCTTCGTGCAGGCCAACCAGGAGACGCCCGACCTCTATACCCAGGCCTCGCCGGCGCACCTGGCCTACCTGAAGAAGACCGTGCGCCTGGTGGCCGAATCCGAACCGCGCGACGCCTATACCTGCTTCCCGCTGCTGCGCCTGCGCCGCGCCGCCACCGGCGGCTTCGAGCTCGATCCGGTTTTCGTGCCGCCCAGCCTGTCGGTGGGATCGGCGCCGCTGCTGTTTTTGCAGCTGCGCCGCCTGCTGGACGCGTTGCAGGCCAAGGTCAGCGCCCTGTACGGCCACCACCGCGAGCCGAGCCGCAACGTGATCGAGTTCCGCTCCGGCGACATGTCCTCGTTCTGGCTGCTGCACACGGCCAGCAGCGCCTGTGCGGCGCTGACGCACTACCTGCACCACCCCGATCTGCATCCGGAGCGCCTGTACGAACAGCTGCTCGCCACCGCCGGCGCCCTGATGACCTTCTCGAAAAGCTGGACCCTGGCGGACCTGCCGCCCTACCAGCACAGCGACCCGGGGCCGGCCTTTTTGAAAGTCCACCAGATCATCCGCGAGCTGCTCGACACCGTGATCTCGTCGAAGTACTTCGCCATCGTGCTGAACGAGGTGCGGCCCAGCTACCACCACGGCATGCTCGACTCGGGAAAAATCGACGACAAGACCACCTTCTACATCGCGGTATCGGCCGACATCCCGGCGCTGGAGCTGGTCGACACGGTGCCGCTGCGCTTCAAGGTCGGCGCCCCGGACGACGTCGAGAAGTGCGTGCTGTCCGCCCTGCCCGGCGTGCGCCTGCAGTACGCGCCGCAGCTGCCCGCCGCGGTGCCGGTGCGGCCCGACACCTGCTACTTCGTGCTCGACGCGAAGGGGCAGATGTACGAGCGCATGCTGCAGGCGCAGTCGGTGGCGATCTACGTGCCGTCGGGGATGAAGGAGCTCAAGCTCGAACTGCTGGCGGTGGCGGCCTGAGATGGGGAACATCTTCGGCGAAGGACTGAGCCAGCACGCGCGGCTCATCACCTTGACGAGCGCCCAGGACAGCGCGCTGCCCGAGGCGCTGGTGGTGGAGCGCTTCACGGGCTTCGAGGGCGTCAATGCGTTGTTCCGCTTCGAGATCGATGCGCTGAGCGTGTCGACGGATCTCGACCTGTCTATCTTCATCGGCGAGGAACTGGGCATCGGCCTGCTGCAGCCGGACGGCAGCCGGCGCGCCTGGCATGGCCTGTGCACCCAGGCGTCCTGGCTGGGCGCGGATGGCGGCGTGGCGCGCTACCGCCTGCTGCTGGAGCCGGCTTTATCTCTGCTGGCGCTGCGCCGCGACAGCTACATCTTCCAGGACAAGAACGCGCGCGACATCGTCACCGAGCTGCTGATGGATTATCCGCAGCTTCGCTTCGACTTCGATGTGAGCCTGCCCTTGCCGGCGCGTCCCATCTGCACGCAGTATCGCGAGAGCGACCTGGCCTTCTTCATGCGCGTGCTGGCGTCCGAAGGGCTGAGCTGGCGCTTCGAGCATGGGGACGATGGTCATCGTTTGCTCATCTTCGACGGTCGCGCAGTGGCGCCGGCGACGCCGGGCTGCGCCACGATCCGTTATCACGGCGTACGCGCCACCGAATCCGACGATGCGATCGATATGTTTGGCGCCCGTCGCCACATCGCTGCGAATGGCGTCAGCATCAGCAGCTGGGAGCCGGCGCAGCTGATGGCGCCCGGCGCGGAGCAGCAATCGCAGCTGGATGCGGGCGAGCTGCCGGCATTGGCGATCCATGACGGCAGCGGGGAGCGTATCGCATCAAGCAGCGAGGCCGCCAACCTCCACAGCCAGCTGATGCTGCAGGCGCTGGAACTCGACAACAAACGCTTCGAAGGCGCGGGCGCGGTGCGCCGGCTGGCGGCGGGCCACGTGTTCACGCTGGTCCAGCACGAGCGCTATCCCGAGGGCGAGAACGGTTTTGTTGTGTTGTGGGTGCGGCATGAAGGGCGGAATAACCTGCAGGCGGCGGGGATTGCCGGTGCTTCTGGTCTTGCAGACGACATCTATCGGAATAGCTTCGCCTGCGTACGCGACACCGTTCCCATCGTCCCCACCGGAATCGCGGCGCCCCAGCCCTGCACCGCGCCCGGACCGCAGACGGCATTGGTGGTCGGCCTGCCCGATGCGGTGGCGACCACCACGCGCGACCATCAGGTAAGGATCCAGTTTCCCTGGCAGCGCGGGCGCAACCCGAACCCCGGCGGCATCGCCCACAACAGCGACGGCGAAGGCGGCGCGCCGGGCGACGACCGGTCCGGTACCTGGGTGCGCGTGGCCGAAGCGCTGGCGGGCCCGAACTGGGGCACGCAGTTCACGCCGCGCATCGGCACCGAGGTGCTGGTCGACTTCATCGAGGGCGACATCGACCGCCCGGTCATCGTCGCCCAGCTCTACACGGGAGTGGACCCGCCGCCCTTCGCGGCCGGCGTCGACGCCGGGGTCGATCACGCGGGCGTGCTGTCCGGCATCCACACGCATAGCTTCGACCGCGGCGGCTGGAACCAGTGGCAGATCGACGACACCCAGGGCCAGCTGCGCATGCGCCTCGCCACCAGTAGCGCGGCCACACAGCTGAACCTTGGCTACCTGGTCGACCAGCCGCCTGGGTCGGCGCAGCGCGGGCTTTATCGCGGCAGCGGCTTCGAGCTGCGCACCGACGCCTGGGCGGTGCTGCGCGGCGGCGAGGGCGTGCTGCTGTCGACCAGTGCGCGGGCCGCGGCGGTATCGACGCAGATGGATGTGGCCGAGGCGCTGTCGATGTTCAAGGGCGCGCGGGCGCTGAACGATGCGATGGCGGGGGCGGCTTCGCAGCAGCAGGCTTTGTTCAGTGCTGCGGCGGCGAAGGCGCAGGCCGGGTTGATTGAACAGATCGACCCGCAGGTTCAGGGCCGGTATTCGGGTGCGGTAGGCGGCCAGGTGGCTTTGAAACCTGTCGGAGCTGGGCGTGAGCCGGACGCCGCGCAGCCTGTGGAAAAGTTCGGATCGGCGCTCGTGCTGATGGATTCGGCCGCCAGCATCAACTGGGCGACGCCGGCATCGACCGTGATCTACGCCGGCCGGCAGCTGCACTGGACCACGCAGTCGGACCTGCACATGACGGCGGCGCATACGGTGTCGTCCGTTGCCGGTGGTGCCGCAGGCTTCTTCGCGCATGGCGGCGGGATCCAGGCCATTGCCGGGAATGGACCGGTGTCGCTGCAGGCGCATACGGACCAACTGGAGATTCTGGCGGACGGGGCGGTGACGGTCATTTCGGTCAACGACAGCATCGAGATCAAGGCCAAGGAGAAGATCGTGCTGCAGGCGGGGCAGGCGGCGGTCACTTTGCAGGGTGGGGATATTACGTTTGCCTGTCCGGGGAATTTTAGTGTGAAGGGTGGGCAGCATTTGTTTGAAGGTGGGAGCAACAAAGCTGCAAACCTGATGAATTTGCCCGGCGATCTTAGTGAGGAAGCAAAACACTGGATCGCCCTGCACTACCTCGATCCTGAGACGAATGAAGGTATTGCGGAAGCCGAGTACGAGATTCATTTTGCAGGTGGACCAGTGCTGACTGGAACTTTGGACAAGAACGGTAAAGCGCGCCACGAGAACGTGCTGAACAAGCCCGTGAAGAAGGTTCTGTACAAGGCGCGCCAGCCCATCCGTCCCCAAACAACTCCCAAGCTCGAAGACATCCTCAAAGGATAACTTTGACATGACCGATATCGCAACGACGCCCATGGTGGATGCGCTGGCGTGGGCAACCAACGACACCAGCAAGGCAAAGGAACCGAGCTCGAACCCTTTCGTATGGCTTTGGGAAGCCCTCGAAGGGGACTTCAACGATGAACGATCCACTGCACAGATCATGTTTGACGCGGCGGTCTCGATGATTCCGCTGGTGGATCAGTTGTGTGACGTGCGCGACCTGATTGCGAATATCAAAAAGCTCGTTCATGACGCCAAGGATGTGTGGAACTGGGTCGCCTTGGTGTTGACCCTCATCGGCTTGTTTCCGACCCTTGGCTCACTGGTCAAAGGCGTTCTCAAGATCTTTTTCGCCTTTATCCGGCACAAAGGCGGAGAGGCTGCGGTCAAGGCTGTGGACAGTGCCATGACGTGGGTGGTGACGTTCCTCCGAAAGAGAGAGGTGCAACGTTATCTCAGCCTGCACAAAGTCGATGAAGTGTTCAAGTGGTTGGCGAATGAAATCAGGACGGTACGCGCCAGGGTCAATGTCGGAGAGCTTATCCGTGCCTTTGATAGAGGCATCGATGTCATTCAAGGACTCGTCAGCAAGGTCGAATATGTGCCCGTCATCAGCGGCAAAGCGGTCGGCATGCTCAAGCAGGTGAAAGAAATTCGAATGATGGCGGACCGGAAGCTGGGGGAGGCAGTCAAGCCAGTGCAGGATTTGCTGGATATCGTCATCGCAAGACTAGAGCTGCAAGTATTAGCGAAGCAAAAAGGTATCGTAAATGTTTCGAACATTCACTACCGCGGGGTTTTGCCGGAGGCGGCGGCGGTGGCGTTGATGCGGAAGCACAAACCAAGCTGGCTGAGTAAGGAAGGCGAGGAGTTCTTCAGCGGCCTCGATGATGACGAAATTCGTAACGAAGTCAAAAGAGCAAGTGCAAAGGTCGACTCTGCCGGACGTCGGATTCCCCATGAGGATAGGTTCCCCTTTTTATCTGACCAAAGCATTCGTTCATTCAATACGCTGGTAAAACAAAAAATAAAAGGCCCTGCTCGTTTATACAGAATTATTGCTCCAAATAGTCGAGCTATGAGCGAGTGCTGGGTTACCGAAGAGGTATTTAAAAAAACTCCAAAGTGCCCAAGATCCAAAAGCGGCGTGGAGGAAATATCTGGCGGTCTGGCCGGACTGGAATCTGGATGGCCAGTTTGTGGTTTACGACATTAAGCCAGGTGAGACGTTAAATGTGTGGCGAGGGAAAGCTGCGAGTCAAAAAAAGAATTCGCTTACTGGACATTTTCTCAGAGGTGGCGAAGAGCAGATCGTATTTAATGTGGAAAGAAAAGATGTGCGCAATGACAAGGTTTTATATTACGAAATAGAATCAGGAAAATCGGGTGCTCTTGGCGACCCGATCACGCAGGAACAAGTTAACGCCCTTAAGGAAAAGATGACGTCTGAGCAGGTAAGAGATTTTGACTCGACCCATCTCTGCATTCGAGAAAAGATAAATCACCCTAATATTAGTGGGCCGTTCGACACTGGTTGGGGATATACAGAATTCGATGGAGAAGGACTTCCTTTAAAAATTGGTTTGCCAAATCTTCCGGGTCAAACTACAGCACTCAAAGGTGGAATATGATATTCAGCGTAGAACTGACGTCCTGGCGAAAAAAACAAGCAGCGATGCTGTTGTATTACTCATCGTTGGAATATTTGATTACGCTGCATAAGCTTGTCACTGATCTTATCAATGGTGATGTCGAGGCGATTTTGGAGAGAGCGCAAATTCAGAGGCGCGATAAACTATTGGTAGATAAACGCTGGGGCGTCAGAAACACTTCAAAAAACTGGTCGAACTATGCATGGCCATATCTGAAAGATCTTCAAATTTCGTTGGCGAAAAACATTGCGGAACGAGAAGCTGGTGTCTACGGTATGACCGCAGTAAGCGAATATTTATACGCATTGCAGCAGTTTTCATTAGACTGGATGACTCCTGCGGAAGAGGAAATTTTAAATACTGCAACTCAAAATATTAGCTACTGGGCGACACCCTTAGATAAAACTATGGCTGATTTCATGTCATCTAGCTGGAATGATTTTGGGTTTGCATATCGCTATCCTGATTACGTTACTCAATTCGATACTATTTCAAAATTTCATGTTAATACTGACATTATTGTTTCGACCGATGTTATTCCAGAAAAAACTGGCATATATGTATCGAAAGATGACCCGCATGCCGCTCTGCAGTTTGCATGGGCAGGAAAAGAGGGACGCAAACTACGTGAAGCTAATACTTTCAACGAACTCGGACTTGATGCATTGGCAGCCGTTGGCAGGAAAGACCTTTGGTTTAACGAACAAAAAATGTTCGATTTCGCTACGACATCGAAGTATGCAAAGCTGCTGCATGATGACGTGATATGGGAGAACGGCTCTCATCCTGATCTCGCACCATCAGCCGTTGCCCGCCAGGCTTTTACAAAGCGGCCCTCTGAGTGGTATCTGGTCGAGCCCATCGAGGGCGAGTTCGAGAAATTGGCTGATCTCGACATTGTGGAAACTGTCGAGAACGGGCCAAGGATTGCTGGTGGCGAGAAATGTACTGAACCCGGATTCTACTTCGCACCATCCAGACTAGATTCACGTCGATATTTTTCGAGAGGCGATACGGCGCCGAGTTTCGATACGCAATACGGGGCGACGATTTGGCAGTGGGATATGCAACAACAATGAAGGCGGGCCCAAGTTATCTGCGAATAGTCGGCTGGCAGCGTCCGCCAGCCGTCACGCTAATTCATTGATAACTTTTCAATCGGTCTTCGTCAACTCAACACCATCAACATTCATCTTCCACGCATCACCCTCACGATGCGGCGGCTTGCTGACCACAAAGGTCGTTTTCATCGGCCCAACCCCAACCTCAAAGTTGTCGCCAACAAAACCTTGAAGAGGAGCGTTAATCGAAGTCGTCCCGCCATCCTTCACGCGCTTGTACTTGACAGAGCCGTCTTGAGCAATCAACAAGTACATTTTCTTGTCCTGCCATTCGCCTACATAAGCGGATTTCTCTTTTGGGACGGATTTACTGCAACCCATCAGAGAACTGAGTAAGGCAAGAAGAACCAGCAACTTTAGATTGTTCATGCATAAGCTCCTTTCGAACGTTGCCGCAAGTGGCGAAGCGTCACGATACCGCGCCATGAAAGGAGAAATTTGCGCCAAGTCATATCAGTTACGCCAAGTCACTATTAAATATTCAAACTTGGAGAGCAGCTTTTGTTATCTATGTATGGAGTTTTCATGGCAGGATCATTAATAAGGCTCGGCGACAAACTATCGCACGGCGGCAGCGTCATCGAAGCCTCGCCGCACAACGATATCGATGGCGTCGGCATTGCCCGCATCGGCGACAAGGCCAGCTGCTCGAAACACGGCACCGTGACAATCGTCAGCGGTGACGCCACCCTGATCGTCGACGGCAAACCCGCCGCGCGTGACGGTGACAAGACATCCTGCGGCGCTGTGCTGATCGCGGGACAGCAAACAACCATCGATAAGGTGTAAATGCTTCCATGCCGACAGACTCTGCCCTGATGATCAATGATCGCTGGATGCCCAACTGGCTCAAGTTTGGCTTCGTTGCTGCGTTCGTCTTTTTCACCTGCTGGGGTGGCGCGATCTCCTATTGGCGAGCGCCCGGCCATAATCCGACAGCGGGCGATCTGACCTTATATCTGCTCGGTTTGCCATCGGCTTTGGTGCTCATGTTCTTCGTCGGCTACAAATTGATTACCCAGCGCAAAGCCGCTGAAGCGCGCGCGACAGCACCCACCAGCGCAAAGGCAAATCCAGACTTATCCCGAGTTTCCTCATTGGCGATCATGGCCGCGTCTCTGCGTCTTCCGCACGGGACGTCGCCCGAGGAGCTGGCCACGGCCATTGCGAATGACAAGGCGAGGGCCGATCTCGATAAAGAGTTGGTCGACGATGATGGTTTCCCCATCCTGAGTGTCCGTAGCAGCGAGGCGCAGGATGAGGTCTTGCGGGAAGAGATTACCGACTGGCTGGCCCTCAATGGAATGGCCGAGGTGTGGTTCAGCGATGAGCAATGGCGTGCCCTGACCCTGGCCAGTGCGGTAACTGGCGAGCTTGCGTCGCAGGCTGCGGGCTTTTTACTGCCTCAGGCTAAAAGTCCACTCGTGCTGGAGTTGGTGCCGGTACTGCCTGTCGAATGGAATGCCGCGCATCGCCACGCAGCCACCGCATGGCTCAAGCAACTTGCCGCCCAATGCGGCTGGCCGGCAAACCAGATTATCGTGCCGAAGGATCTGGCCGATTCAGGCGCGCTGACGCCGTCGGCAATTTTCACTGCCCTGGCAAACATGGCCGGGGTAAGTAACACACCGACGATGACGATGGTCGTGGCGTGTGCGTCGACGATTGGCGATGAAACCGTGTCGCGATGGCTCGCGGGTAATGCATTGTTTACCTCCTCCCAACCACGCGGCCAGATTCCCGGTGAAGGCGCTGCAGGCGTGCTGGTAACGGACTCGCAGTTTGCCCAGTCGATCGAAGGCGCGGCGTTTGCAAAACTGGAGGCAATCGAGGAGGGCCGCCACGACAACGCGGTCGACGAAAGCCGCCGCATCGATGCAAGCTTGCTGGGAAATCTCGTGGAAGCGTCTCTCAAGCGCGCGGACATGAGCTCCGTAAAGGTTGATATGGTCATCGCCGACACTGGCCTGCGCTCGAACCGCGTACAGGAGTTGATGGGGCAGGTAACGGCCACCATGTCCCACCTGGACGGCAAGGAAGACGTGCTGCGCGTGGGTGCTGCCTGCGGTACTTGCGGCGCCGTACCCTTCGTCACTTCGCTCGCATTGGGGCGGCATTACGTTCTCGAGCGCGATACGAAGGTGCTCTGTATCGGCAACGAGGATGCATTCGCGCGCTGCGTCATGGTGATGCGGGCCTAACTCGCACTCCCATCCTTCGGCCCCGCCAACTCCCTCATGCCCGCCTTGAATTCCACCTTCCCCGGCGCATGCAGCATGATGTCCCCACCCTGCAGCTTCAGGCAGGCGCCCTGCGCCGTCAGCAGCACATGCTGCTTGCCCACCACCCGCACGCCGGCGGCGACGCTGGCCACGGCGATGCCCTTGTCGGCGGTCAGGCGCGTTTCCCCTGCCTGGCTCTGGCTACTGAGCTTCCCGCTAGCCGCGTGCATGCGGATGCCGGTCTCCTGATTCGGCTTGTCCTTTGCACTCGCTTTCCCATACGTGAACAGGCCGATCCCCGCCACCGCCGCGCGATAGCTGTTGCCCTGGGCGGCAAAATTGATGTCCTGCCCGGCGCAGATCGCCGTGGTGGCGCCGGCCGCCAGCACCGCATCCGCCGGCGTCACGGCGACGATGCCGAGAGGGCTGGACAGTTGCAGCTGCGGCGCCGGCCAGGCAGTGGTGCCGCTGATCGCATCAGCACTGTCCTGCATCCCGGCGATGGCCTTCGATTCCCCTGCAAGCACCGCATTGTGCTTCTGCGCCGTCGCGGCCAGGCTCTCTTGCAGCTGGCGCGCGGCGTCGATCTGCGCCAACGCCTCGCGCGCCGCCATGTGCGCGCCGCCGGCCGCGCGGTCCGTCGACAGCAGCATGCCCTGTCCGGCGCGCATGGCCAGCGCATGCGCTGTTTTCAGTTCCGCGCCAAAGCCGACCGCCTGCATGCGCTGGTTGTCTACCTGATGCCGCAGGTGGCCGAGGTTCAGTTCCGCCGTGCCCTGGTGGGCGCCGGCGTGCCGCTGCAGGGCCACGCGCGCCTGGCCGGGACTGTCGTCGAACACCAGCTGGCTGTAGGCGCCGGTACCCAGTTGGCTGGCCTGCATTGCCTGGCTTTTCAGGCCGGACAGCACGGCGGCATGCCCGTGCGCGCCGGCTTCGCCCGGGAACCATGCCGGCGCATTGCCGGTCGCCGGTCCGGCGCCGTGGTGGCGGGTGTTGTGCTGGGCGTCGCGGGCGCCGGCGCCGTTGTAGAGCGCCCCGATGATGACGGGACGGTCGATGTCGCCCTCCAGGAAGTCGACCAGCACCTCCTGGCCAACCCGCGGCAGCGCGTGGCTGCCCCAGTTGGCGCCGGCGATGGACGCCAGCGGCGTGGCGACGCGGACCCAGGTGCCGGCGCTGTCGTCGCCCGGCGCGCCTGAGTGCCCGTCGGGGCTCGGGTGAGACAGGCGGCTGTGGCTGTCGATGCCGCTCTGCCAGTGGAACTGCACTTTGATGCGGTGGTCGCGGTCGGTGTGCACCACCGATCCTGCCGGCCCGACCACGATGGCGGTCTGCTGGCCGCGGATGGTGGGCCGCGGATGGAGGGTGCAATCGGCGCGATACGGGATGTTGTGACGGATGGCGTCGATGCGGTTGCGGTACAGCGGACGCTCGCCTGGCCGGCTAGGGATCTCCATGTCGGCTGCCATGGGAGGCGCACCAAGACCCGAGGCGATGCGCGCCTTCATCTCCGCACTCAGGTTGTTGTGCATGAGGTGGCACGCACGGATGACGACAAAGCTGCGCGCATCCTCGTCTTCCCTGTCGTGCACCGCGTGATCCGACAGCGTGAACGTGGTTCCCGGCGCCAGGGTGCGCACGGTGCCGGCGCCCGTAAACACTTCGCGGCGCGCTTCGAGGGATTCCAGCTGGCGGTCCGCCAGGCGCTGGCCATGGCTGCGGCTCGGGTAGGCGTAGGGGCGCGGCAGGTCGCGGATCGCCATCTCCGGTCCCGCCCCGTGCACGGAGGCCGATGATACCGGGCGCCGGTCCAGCGTCCGGTAATCCCAGCTGGACAGAGAAATGGCATTGGTTTGCAGCTTCAGCTCGCAGCGCCAGCGGTCCATGCTGTCTTCTTTCATGACGGCGCCAGGCTGGGTGTAGCGCACGCTTGCCTGCGTCCCGGGCTGGAAGGCGCCGTTGTGGTCGGCGATGACCATGCGGTGGCTGCCGAGGTCCGGACTTTCGGCATCGCCCTCGTGCTCGAAGTAGTAAAACAGCCCTTCTTCGCGCATCAGGCGCTCGACGAAAGCCAGATCGCTTTCCTGGTATTGCGTGGCCAGGCTGCGCTTCGGGTAGCTGCCCGGATCGGCCAGGTCGAAGCGCCAGTCCGGCGCCAGCCGTCCGCGCCCCTGCCAGGTTTTGAAAACGGCGTCGATGATGTCGGGGACGCTCAAGTCCTGGAAGATGCAGCTGTCGCGCGTATGGGCCAGGAAGGCGCTCCAGGGGCGCAGGGTCAGCGTGTAGCGCGCCATGCCGCCATTGGCGCCGTTCAGCTCCACCGCCGTCAGCAAGCCGTGGAAGGCGCGCAGCCTGCCGTCGCCGGACGTCAGCAGTTCGAGCAGCGCCGGTTGGCCCACCAAGCTGCGCAAGCCGATACCGGCATCCAGCGACAGCGCGCTGATCGTGAACGCATAGGTGTCGGTGATGGCTTCCTCGCCACGGACACATTCGGCCAGCAGCCGGTCCGGGCCGAGCGGCGTGTGCAGGCGCAGCAGCCGGGTGGCCTGGGTGAAGTCGGAAAAGAGGGAGGGGGTTTGTTCGGGCATGGGCAAGTCCCTGGCGGCAACCACAGCATTTGATGCCAGATCCCCTGCTCGACCATTGACAGCCCGCAACAACTAAAACAATGGCCTATCCAACAAACATTGCATCAATGCAACTTGCGAACTACACTGCTGTGATACCCACGAAGGAGGCATGGCCATGGACATCACCCTGCAAACCCGTAAAACAGTCGAGGCTCTCACACTCGCAGACCTGGACACCTTTTCGATCTGGGAGCAGGACGAGAGCGAGATTCGTCCGCTGGAACGCAACACGATCCCGCGCGATGCGGTGTCGCTCTCGGTGGCCGCCGATTTCACCACGGCCGACGGCACGCCCTTCGTCGGCGTCGTCGCCCTCTCGACCGATGAGGAAATCGAGTTCGGCGGCGCCGGGCTGCTCAGCAACGGCGCCTACATCTACGCGGCGCACGGCGAAAAGACGCCGCTACGCTACAAGACCAGCACTGCCAGCGAGCTCGGAAAGCCGCCCGCCGGCATCTATCCGCTGCGTTTTACGCTACGCGCCCTTTTAGAAGGCGAAGCGGCGCCCCGCAGCGGCATTTTTGCTTGAGTTTTAACGCACCCGGCGCATCGACGAAATGCGGTTGTTCATCCCCTCCAGGAAGGGATAACGGCCCGGGCCGAACACGACGCACTGGCCGCGGAAGTCGCCGTGCTCGCAGAATTCCCAGCGGCCTTCATGGATGACGATGGAGCCGGCGCGGTCGTTGAAGCCGACGTCGTTCAGTTCGCGGATGTCGCCGGACAGGCTGACGGCGGGGCCCTCGAAGCGCTGGCCGGAGAACAGCTGGACGGCATCGCCGCGGCCGCCACGGTCGTCGCGGCGGTCATCACGGCGGTCGTCGCGGTCGCCACGCCAGCCCGGGCCGCCACGGCGGTCATCGCGGTCATAGCCGCCGCGGCCGCGCGAGATCTCGCGTACCGAGGACACGCGGTCGTTGAAGCGCGGCAGCTCGCGGTATTCGCCGGGGCCGAACTCGGCGCAGTAGCCGCCGAAATCCTTGTTCTCGCACACCTGCCAGACGCCCGAGCGCACCACAAGGCTGGAGGCGCGATCGTTGAAACCCATGTCGGCCAGGTTGTAGGCATCCCGGTCGACCGTCAGGCGCGGGCCGCGGAAGTTACTGTCGGTGAACAGCGTGATCTCGCCGGCGGCGGCGGCTTGGGCAAGGGTGGCCAGCACGGTGGCGGCGGCTAACAGGCGTTTCATGTGATCTCTCCTCGAATTGTTCTAAGCGCGCCCATCACCGGCGCATATGACTCTAACGCGGCAGGAGAGTAGCACGCGGACATGTCCTTGTAACAAATTCCTACTGCCGTAGCGGGCAGGCGCCCGGCGCCTCGAGTTCGCGCGCCAGTTCGGCCCGCAGCGTTCCCAGGGCGGCGATGCGGGCGTCGATGTCGGCCAGTTTGCGGCGCAAGGCTTCGCGCAGCTCGGCGGCGGAGGCGTCCGGCGATTCCAGCAGCGGCATGCCAGCCTCGATCTCGGCCAGCGTGAAGCCGAGCTGCTGGGCGCTGCGCAGGTAGCACAGCCATTGCACCGCTTCCGGCGGATAGTCGCGGTAGCCGTTGTCGCGGCGGCGGGGCAGCAGCAGGCCGCGCTTTTCATAGAAGCGCAGGGTGTCCCGGCTCAGGCCGGTGGCGGATGCCAGTTCTCCGATTTTCATATGGATTCGTAAAGAACGCTTGACCCTGGAGTGTACTCCAGCCTTGAGGATAGGGATTCCACATCGACGGAGCCATCATGAAGCTGCCCACTTACCTGAAGATCGTGCGCGCCAGCGCCTGGTACGACCTGCTGCTCACCGCGCCGTTCGCCACGCCCTGGACCTTCGCCCTCATGCACGCCCAGCTGTCCGCCATCAACCAGGCGCTGGGCGGCGGCGCCCTGCCGGCCTTTTCTCCGTTTCACATCTTCTTCGCCTGCCTGATGGGCAGCGTGGTGCTGACCTGGAGCGTGCTGCGCCTGCGCCGGACCGAGGCGGTACTCGGGCGCTACGACGGTGTCACCCGCTTCCTGTTCGCGTCCTGGATGGGCTGGACCCTGGCCATGACCGGCGCACCCCTGCTGTGGCTGTTCGTGCTGCCGGAATTCGCCTGGGGCGTGGTGCAATGGCTGCCGGTCGCCGCGCCCGCCGCTCAAGATGGCAGCAGCACCGCCCGCGCGCCTTTCACGAGTGCCGCGCCCATGCGTTCCAGCCTCGGCGGCTGAATCCGCCATGCATGCCAGTGCAGCGACACGTCCATGTGCAGCTGCGGGGTCAGGTCGACCAGCTGGCCGGCCTGCAGCATCGCCGCGCACTGCTCCAGCGGCAGCATGCCGTAGCCGAGACCGAGCCGGATCGCCTGGGCGAAGGGATCGCTGGCCGGCACGTAGTGAAAGGGATACGAACCCTCGGGCAGCCCGAAGTGCTGGAGCAGGAAGGCTGCCTGCAGCGAATCCTTGCGGTCGAACACCACCACCGGCGCCTTCCGCGCCGCCTCGCGCGTAATACCGCCGGGGAACCAGCGCTGCGCGAAATCCTTCGACGCCACCAGCCGGTAGCGCATGATGCCCAGCGGCGTGACGGTGCAGCCGCGCATCGGTTCCGGCTCGCCGGAGATGCAGGCCAGGGCGCGCCCCTGTTCGAGCAGCGTAAAAGTGTGCCACTGGTCGTCCAGCACGAATTCGACCAGCAGCCCTTCTGCCGCCAGCACCGGCGCCAGCACCGGCAGCAGCCAGGTCGCGAGGGTGTCGTTGTTGACGGCCAGCGGCACACGTACGGGCACGGTGGCGTCCTCGGTCTCGGCCAGGAACTCGGCTTCCAGCAGTTCGCGCCGGCGTAAAAACTGCAGCAGGCGCATGCCGGGCGCGGTCGGGCGGCAGGGACGGGTGCGGATCAGCAGCGGCGTGCCGAGGTCCTGTTCGAGCGCGGAAATGCGCTGGGACACGGCCGAGGGCGTGAGCTTCAGGCGGCTGGCGGCCGCTTCCAGGCTGCCGCTGTCGACGGCGGCGAGGAAGGCCTCGCTGCGGCGCGGATCGATCTTCATGGGTTAGCGAAATTTACGATAGCTTAGATTTCGTTAATGTAATTGAAGATTCATGGGCGGACATGGATCCTGTCGCTCTTACGCACAGGAGAGCACGATGTTTTCGCAGCAGGTATTTCTACAGGGGCTGGGCATGGGCGCCAGCCTGATCATGCCGATCGGCGCCCAGAACGCGCACGTGATCCGCACCGGGGTCAGCGGCCGGCACGTGGGGCTGACGGTGGCGGCCTGCATCGTCGTCGACGTGACCCTGATCGCGCTCGGCATGGCGGGACTCGGCAAGCTGGTCGAGTCCTCGAGCTGGCTGCTGGCGGCGGCGCGCTACGGCGGCGCCCTGTTCCTGCTGTGGTATGGACTGCGCTGCTGGAAAGGCGCGCTGGGTGGCGGCGCTGCGGGACCGGTGGCCGCCGGGCAGCAGCCGCCTACCGCGCGCCGCGCATTCGTCACGGTGATGGCGATGTCGCTGCTGAATCCCCACGTCTACCTCGATACCGTGGTGCTGCTGGGCGCGGTCGGCGGCAGCCTGGCGGCCGGGCACCGCGGCGCCTTCGCTGCGGGTGCGATGACGGCCTCGCTGCTGTGGTTTTCCCTGCTCGGCCTGGGCGCGCGCCGTTGCGCCTTCGTGCTGGGCCGGCCGATGGTATGGCGCGCCATCGAAGGTTTTACGGGGACGACGATGCTGGTGCTGGCGGTGCTGCTGCTGAAGGATGCCGGATAGAGCGGGAACTCAGGCGGCCAGCGCCTTGCCGCCCTCCACCGACATCTGCACCGGCAGCGCGACCCCGTTTTTCACGGCGGTCAGCTCGGCCAGGATGGACACGGCGATTTCGTAAGGCGTCTTGCTGCCGATGTAGATGCCGATCGGCCCGTGCAGCTTCGCGATCTGCGCTTCGGTCAGGTCGAATTCGCGCAGGCGTTCGCGCCGGCGCGCATTGTTGACGCGCGAGCCGATCGCGCCGATGTAGAAGGCGTCGGTCTTGAGCGCTTCCATCAGGGCCAGGTCGTCGAGCTTGGGATCGTGGGTCAGCGCGATCACGGCGCTGCGGCTGTCGAGCTTCATCTCGAGCACGACGTCGTCCGGCATTGCGTGCACCACGTCCACGCCCGGCAAGGTCCAGCTGCCGCGGTATTCCTCGCGCGGGTCGCACACCGTCACCTGGTATTCCAGCCCCACCGCGATCTGCGCCAGGAATTGCGACAGCTGGCCGGCGCCGATGATCAGCATGCGCAGGCGCGGGCCGTGCACGGTGACGAGGCTGCCGTCCGCCATGCGCAGCTGGTCCTCGGGCGCCGCCGTGGACAGCGCGACCGCGCCGGTCTCCAGCTGCAGCGTGCGGCGGGTCAGCACGCGGCGCTGGGCCAGCGCCAGCAATTCATCC
This sequence comes from Massilia sp. Bi118, assembly GCF_918697865.1. GTDB lineage: Bacteria > Pseudomonadota > Gammaproteobacteria > Burkholderiales > Burkholderiaceae_D > Telluria. Next base: position 24,952 of record NZ_CAKKMV010000009.1, read on the forward strand.
ATGCGGCTGTGCGCGCCGAGCGGCTCAACCACCAATTGAATCGTGCCGCCGCAGGGCAGGCCGAAGCGGTGCGCCTCGTCGGCCGAGATGCCGTAGGTGACGACTTCGGGACGGGTGCGGGTGATGCCCTTCTCGCGCACCGCGGCGATCAGGTCGTCCTCGATGCAGCCGCCGGAGACGGAACCGACCACCAGGCCGTCGGCGCGGATCGCCATGGTCGCGCCTTCCGGCCGCGGGCTCGAGCCCCAGGTGCGCACCACGGTCACGTACTCGCACTGGAACCCGTCCTGGATCCATTGCGCGCAGGCGTGCAGCACTTCGAGGTCGATACTGTCCATTCCGGTTCCTTATTCAGCAGCAGATTGCAGACCGCATGCTAACGCAAATCCGCAAGCCGCTCCGGACGGCTGCTCTCAGGCATCCGCGTAGGCCTGCTCGATGTCGTCTTTACGGCCGACTGCAGAAATATCGAGGATGACGGTGGCCTTGAAGTTGTGGCTGGGGTGGGCGGCGCGGTGCTTGGCGAACCAGAAGACCTCTTCGCGCTCCTCGTCCTCGTGCCAGGTGGCGATCACCGCGTGCTCTTCGGGGACGTCTTCGTAGTCGAAGGCCTCCAGCGCCGCATCCTCGACCATGTCGTGCCAGGCCTCGCAGTCCTTGCCCCAGGCCAGCAGGTAGCGGCAGCCGGACGCCACCAGCCAGCGGCTGATCTCGGCCTGCCACAGTTCCGTGACCTCTTCCTCGGCCAGCACGATGGCGAGGAAGGGCGATAAATGGTCGAGGGCAGGCGGCTCGCCGCCGGGCGGCAGCTGCAGGTAAGTCAGGATCTTCTTTTGCATGATGGCGCAAGCTTAACATCGGCGGCGCCCCTATGTGCGCGCCCTAACCGATGCCCCAGCCCGCTTGGCCGAACATGGCCGTACGGCCAAACGGAAGGGACAAGCGCATGAACCAGGAACAGGTGGTGGTGATCGGGGGTGGCCTGGCGGGCCTGTCCTGCGCGGTGGCGCTGGCCGACCAGGGTTTGAAGGTGACCGTGCTGGAAGCGGCGCCGGGCCTGGGCGGCAGGGCGTCCAGCTGGGCGGAGGCAAACACCGGCGACGTGGTCGACATCGGCCCGCACATCTTCCACTCCGAATACCACAACATGACGGCCTTCCTGGAGCGCATGGGCACCAGCCGCCTGATCACCTGGCAGCCGCGCAAGGTGCTGACCATCGCCAGCAAGCCGGACGCCCTGCCGCTGAAGCACGCGCCGCTGCCGCCGCCCTTGAGCCTGATGCCCAGCATCCTCAAGGCGCCAGGCCTGCATCTCGAGGACTACCTGTCGATGGCGAAGGTCGCCATGCGCGGCATGGAATTCGGCGAGGAAGAAGTCGACAAGCTCGATGCGGAATCCGCCCTCGATTTCCTGCGCCGCAAGGGCGTGAGCGAAGACCTGATCGACTGGTGGTGGCGCTTTGCCGCCATGGTCGTGACCAATGTGCCGCTGGAGCGCTGTTCTGCGGCCTCGCTGCTGCGCATCCACGCCCAGCTGTCCGGCTACAGGGAACTGCACTTCGGCTTCGGCGCCGTGGGCCTGGGCGAGTTGTACACCGACCAGGCGACGAAAATCATCGAAGACGCCGGCGGCCGCGTGCTGACCGGGACGAAGGTGGCGTCGCTGCTGCTCGACCGCGGCGTCGACGGCGTCCTGCTGGAAGACGGCACGAAGATCTTCGCCGAGACCGTGGTCAGCGCCGTGCCGCCGCAGCAGCTGTTCGAGATGCTGCCGCCCAGCCTGGCCGCGCAGGCGCCGTTCGCGCTGTGCGACAGTTTCGAGCCCAGTCCCTACATCAGCTGCTACCTGTGGTTCGACCGCGAGCTGAAGACAGAGCGCTTCTTCTCCCATTTGTGGTCGCCGCGGCGCCTGAACTACGATTTCTACGACCTGTGCCAGATCCGCCATGGCTGGCAGGGCCGGCCGACGGTCATCGCCAGCAACATCATCTACAGCCACCGCGCGCAGGGTATGAGCGATGAGGATATCGTGCGCGAGACCATCGGCGAGATCTCCGAGTTCGCGCCGCTGGCGGCGCAGGCGAAGGTGGTGCACGCCGACATCCACCGCATCACCATGGCGATCCCCTGCCCCACGGTCGGTTTCGAGCGCAAGCGCCCGGCCGCGCGCACGTCGGTTCCCGGCCTGATGCTGGCCGGCGACTGGACCCGCACCCACGTGGCATGCACCATGGAAGGCGCAGTCAAATCCGGCTTCACGGCGGCCGAGCAGGTGCTGGCGGAGCGCGGCCAGGATGTGCAGCTGGCGATCCCCTCGCGTGAATACGACGGCATCGCCGGCATGGTGCGCAATGCTGCGGCGGGCAAGCGCGGCGTTTCTCCTGCCCCGGAATGAGGTCAACCGCGGAGCGGATGGCGCGTTGCTGGCATACTAATGCCGTCACCGCTACAGGAGCCATCTTGAAGAAATCCGTATCGATCGCGCTCGCCGCCGCCTTGCTGGCAGCCGCGAACTTCGCCCAGGCCGCCATTCCGGTCTACGGCTTCGTGGTCAAGAACACCTACCCGCACGATCCGCAGGCGTTTACGCAGGGCCTGTTCATCAAGGATGGCCAGCTGTACGAAACCACCGGCCAGAAAGGCCAGTCCACATTGCGCCGCGTCGAGCTCAAGACAGGCAAGGTGCTGCAGAAGAAAGACCTGGCGGACGAATACTTCGGCGAAGGCTCGGCCCCGGTCGGCGACACCATCGTCGGCCTGACCTGGCAGTCGAACGTCGGCTTCATCTACGATGCGAAGACCTTTGCGCTGAAGGGCCGCTTCAACTACAAGGGCGAAGGCTGGGGCCTGGCCAGCGATGCGAAGAACGTCTACATGAGCGACGGCAGCGCCGAGATCCGCATCCTCGACCCGAAGACCCTGGAAGAGCGGCGCCGCATCCGCGTGACGGCCGAGGGCAAGCCTATCGCCCAGCTGAACGAACTGGAAATCGTCGACGGCGAGCTGTATGCCAACGTCTGGGGCACCGACGTGATCGCGCGCATCGACCCGGCCAGCGGCAACGTGGTCGGCTGGATCGACCTCACCGGCCTGCTGCCGCCGGCGCAGCGCGGCACCAGCTCGGTCGACGCGGTCCTGAACGGCATCGCCTGGGATGGCAAGCACCGCAAGCTGTACGTGACCGGGAAGCTGTGGCCGAAGCTGTATGAGATCGAGCTGGTGCAGATCAGGCGTTAATGCACGCGTGGGCGCGTCATTGAGGCCCCCGGCCTCAATGACCCCACCCTACGTGACGGCAATCACTACCTTGCCGAAGTGCGAGCCCGACTCCATGTGGCGGTACGCTTCCTTCGCCTGGTCGAAAGTAAATACGCGGTCGACCACGGGCTGCAGGCCGCTGGTGTCGGCAAAGCGCATCAGCTTCTCCAGCATGGTCCGGCTGCCGACGAAAATGCCGACCATGCGCTTGGCGCCGGCCAGCAGGGTGGCGGGATTGACCTCGCCGCCGAAGCCGCTGACGCCGCCGATGATGGCGACGCTGCCGCCCATCGCGCTCGATGCCACCGAGCGGTTCACCGTGCCCTGCCCGCCCACTTCCAGCACCACGTGCGCGCCCACGCCGTGGGTCAGGCGCAGCACTTCCTCCTGCCATTCCGGGAAGCTGCGGTAGTTGATCGTCTGGTGCGCGCCCAGCTCCCGGGCGCGCTGCAGCTTCTCGTCGCTGGACGAGGTGATGACGGTCTTCAGGCCCGCGGCGATGGCCAGCTGCATGCCGAGCACCGAGACGCCGCCGGTACCCAGCAGCAGCACGGTATCGCCGGGACGGATGCCGTTGCTCGATTCGAAGATCGCGTTCCAGGCGGTCACGCCGGCGCAGGGCATGGTGGAGGCGTCGACGAAGCTCATCCCCGGCGGGATCTTCACCAGCGCATCTTCCGGCAGCACGACTTCCTCGGCCAGCATGCCGTCGATGTCGCCGCCCAGCGCGTGGCGGATCTTGTCCGGGCCCGTCGGCCCGTCCTGCCAGTAAGGGAAAAAGGAGGCGGCCACGCGGTCGCCCACCTGCACCCGGCTCACGCCCGCGCCCACCGCCAGTACTTCGCCGGCGCCGTCCGAGCAGGGAATGATCGGATCGTCGACGGTGACCAGGTAGTTGCCGCTTGCCACCATCAGGTCGCGGTAGTTCAGCGACACCGCGTGCACGCGCACGCGCACCTCGCCGATGCCCAGTTCACGCTCGGGGAAATCCACGCACCGCAGCCCGTCGATGCCATCGCCGGGGAGAATCTGGTAAGCCCGCATCGTTGCCCTCCGTTAAAAAAGCCCGCCCTGCAGCAGGAACGGGCTTGTGCCTTGGGGTGGCTTGGGTCAGACGCGGCGCACCGGATTACCGTGGTAGGTCTGTTTCATGAACTTCGCTTGCACTTTTTTCAGCAGAAAGCCGGCAATGGCCATCATGATCATCTTGCGCATGATTATCTCCGTCCTGTAGATAATGAAAGGGTTGGAGACAAGCTTACCGAAAAAACCCGGAGCCGCGGCGCGAGATAGGCTAGCGCTTCTGTGACGGGATGAAATCGCTGAGCACCGCCTCGCGCATCAGCTTCGGCGGCAGGATGCCCTGGGCGATGACGAAGTCGTTGAAAGCTTTCAAATGAAAGCGCTCGCCCAGCTCGATCTCGGCCAGGGTCTTCAGAGCGCGCAGTTTCACGTAGCCGTAGTAGTAGGCGGTGGCCTGGCCGGGGCTGCGGTAGGAATAGCGGTCCACTTCCGATTGCGCGAAGGGTTCGGATAGCACCACCTCTTTCATGAGGAAGCTTTTCGCCGCTTCCGGCGTCATGCGGCCCAGGTTGATCTGCGGGTCGAGCATGGCGCGCGCCATGCGCAGCAGGCGCGCATGCAGCGACACCAATTGTCCCTCCGGCGGCATGTAGGGCAGCACCAGCGCTTCCGAATACAGGCCCCAGCCTTCGACGTTGGTGCTGTTGAAGGCGAAGCGGGCGCGCGCCACCGACATGCCCTGCTCCACCATGGATGCGAACTGCAGCTCGTGGCCAGGACGCGCCTCGTGCGCGGCCAGGGTCCAGGACATCGCGGCGAAGTCGAAGTCGTTCATCTTTTCCTTCGACTTCGCGTTCGGGTTGGCCAGCGGGATCACGAATTCGCCGTACTCGCCGGTGTTGCCGATCATGCGCGGCGGGTTCATGAAGGGCGCCGGCGAGCGCGCCGCTTCGGCCGGGGTCGCGGTGCGGATGTTGGCTTCGCGCGCAGGCAGGGTCACCAGCTCGTGCTGGCGGATGATGGCTTCGATATCCTTCAGGCGATCGCGGTAAAAGGGCAGCAGCTGGTCGGACGGGATGGATGTCTTCTTCAGCTCGCGCATCACCTCGCGGTAGTCGCTCGACTTGAATCCGCGCTGGGCCGCAATGGTGTTGGCCACCACCTGCATCTGGTCGCGCACCTCCTGGAAATCGAAGCTGGCGCGTTCGATCATCTGCTCGGGCGCGATGTCGACGCCGACGTTCTTCAGGCGGTTCACGTAGATCGCTTCCGGCAGGCGCACTTCCTTGCGCGCGCGCGGCAGGATGCGGTTCCGGACGAAGGCGTCGTAGTCCTTGACCTGCTGGCGCAGGGCCGCCATGTCGGCTTCCCAGCCGCTCAGCTTGGCTTTCTTGAATAGGTCTTCGATGCCGTCCAGGTAGGTGGCGTTGTTGTTCAGGCCTTCCTGGACCTCTTCGATGTAGGGGCCGATCAGCGCCTGATTCGCCAGGCGCTCTTCGGTGCGCGCGCGCACCAGGCTGGCGATCGGCGCATAACCCGCTTCCTTGCCGGCGTAGCGCTTCAGGCGCACCAGGGCCAGCTTCTGGCGCTCCGGCTTGTTGCGCGGGTCGAGCAGGGCGCGCAGGCCGCCGTAGACCAGCTCACCGACATTGGTGTAGTCGAGCAGGTACTGGCGCTCCAGCTTCATGCTGGTGACCTGCTTTTCGCGCGAGTCGATCAGGATGTCGAGGTCCTGGCGCACCTTCGGATCCTTCTCGAGCGTGCGCTGGCGGCGCAGCGCCTGCAGGCGTTTTTCGGTGTCGGCCAGTTCGCGCTCGTAGTCGCGCGGCTTGAAGTCGGCGACCATGGTGTCGAAGCTCTCGTCGCCCAGCTGGGTCGAATCCTCGGGGTGGTACTTGCCGGTGTCCTTCAGGACGGGCTGGGTGTAGGCGTCGCTGCGCGCGACCCAGGCTGGCGGAGTGGCAAACGCGCTGCCGGATGCGAGAACGAGGGCGAGACCGAGCTTGAAGCGGGACATGGCAATCCTTGGAAAGGGAGACCCCGCATTCTAGACCGGCTTGCTGACCATGAACCAGAAAATGAAGACGAAGGCGATGAAAGCCGGGATGCCCAGCGCAACCCAGGTCCTGAAGTATTTCCAGTACAGCGGCGGCAGCGTTTCGGCGCCGCTGCGCGCTGCCTCCGCCGCGATGTCGCGCAGGCGGATCTGCAGCCACACGACCGGCAGCCAGCAGGCGCCGGCCAGCACGTAGAGCGTGAGCGACCACATGATCCATTTGCTATGCAGCGGATAGCCGGCCAGGTGCATCATGTAGAAGCCGGTCGCCGGCTGGGCGATCGCGGTGGTGGCCGTGAACAGCCAGTCGGCGATCACGACGTACTTGCTGACCACGGCGATCGCGCGCACATCGCGGCTGACGTTCGCGAACAGCATGTACCAGGCGGAGCCGATGCCGGTGCCGAACAAAAAGGTCGCGGACAGGATGTGCAGCCATTTCACGACGATGTAGTCCATTACGTCTCCTCATCTTCCAGTTGGTACAGAAGCCAGATGGAGGCCAGCATCGGCAGGTTCTTGGTGAGCGGCCCGTAGGGATGAACCAGGAATTCGGGCAGCTTCCACGCGATCGTCACCGTATAAAAACCGATCAGCCCCAGTTGCGCCAGCCATAGCCAGCGCCGGCGCTCGAGGAACAGGATGCCCAGGCCCATCAGCATGTCGAAGGCGGCGGCGCCGTACAGCATCAAGGGCTGCAGCTCGGCCGGAATGCCAGTGCGCGCCAGCATCTCGTAACTGCCGGCCACCGGATACACGAAGGCGGAGACGATGGCGGTGGCGATCCACACCAGCGCGATACTGAGGCGCAGGACAGGCAGCAGCCAGTCCAGCTTTGCACGCGCACGCTCGGCGCGCGGATCGGTGACGAAGGAGGCGATCGCCCGCGCCGGCCGTCCCAGCAGACGCAAGGCCGGACCGGGGTCGCCGGTGTTGCCGCGATCGAGCATGCGCAGTGCCTCCGGATCGAGCAGACCGCCCGGCAGCCAGCGGCCAAGACGCGCCAGGCCGCGCGCGACGGCGCCCGGCAGGCGCAGCACGCGCAGGCGCTTCATGCCCATCGCATGGCGCAGGGCCGCCAGGTAATCGGTGAAGGACAGCGCGTCCGGGCCCACCAGCGGAATGCGTTGCGCCGTGCCGGTCGATGCGGCGCCGTCCTGGTCGAGGTACAGGCGCCGCTGCAGCAGGGCGACGATGGCGGCGGCCACGTCGTCGATGTGGATGGGCTGCACCAGCTGGGGTGCGTCGCCGAAGCGCAGTGCGAACGGCATGGAGGCCAGCGCCTTGAACATGCGCGCGCTGCTACCGTCGCTGCCGTACACCAGCGAGGGCTGGACGATGGCAGCGCGCAGCGGCAGCGAAGCCAGGTAGTCGTCGGCCGCTTTCTTCGACAGGTGGTAAGCCGTGTCGGCCTGGTCGTCGGCGCCCAGCGCCGAGAGCTGCACGACCATGTGCACCTCGTGCGATTCGGCGCAGGCCGCGAACAGTGCGCGCGGGGTCTGCACGTGCAGCTTGTCGAAGGTCTGCCGGCCACTTTCGCGGAAGATGCCGACCGTGTTGATCACGGCCTCGATGCCGGACAGGCGCGCCAGCCAGACGGATTTGTCGGTATCGTTGGTGAAGTCGGCCTGGATGAAGGACAGGCGCGGGTCGGTGCTCTGCCTTGGGCGGCGCACCGCGCAGACGAGCTCATGGCCTTCCGCCAGCAGCGCCTGCAGCAGGTGCTGCCCGATAAATCCGCTTGCGCCCGTCAGCAAGATCCGCATGCACTTCCTTTCTGATCAAGAGGACGATATGGAACCATGGAAAACAGCAATGCAGCGCGGCCTGGTCGGCGGCGCCACGTCCAGCCTGTTGTCGACCGCGGCCCTGGCTGCGCTCGGCCAACGCGAAGCGGGCAGCCCCTATGCGCCGACCAATGCCGTCAGCCATTGGCTGTACGGTGACAAGGCGGCTTCCCATTATGAAGCCTCGGCGCGATATACCCTGCCCGGTTACCTGATTCACCATGGCAGCGCGATGTTCTGGTCGGTGCTGGTCGAGCGCGTATGCGGCGATCTGTTCGACCGCAGGAATAGCGCGCTCACGCTGGGCGTGGGGACGGCGGCGGCGGCAGTGGCCTGCTTCGTCGACTACCAGCTTACGCCGGACCGGCTGAAGCCGGGCTATGAAAAGCATTTGTCGCGGCCGGCGCTGGCGGTGGTGTATGGGGTGTTTGGGGTGGGGTTGGCGATTGGGGCGATGCTGAGTCGGCGCGCCTAAGCCGTCATTCCCGCGCAGGCGGGAATCCAAGTTGAGCTAGCGTACAGCAAACAAACTTGGGTTCCCGCCTGCGCGGGAACGACGGTTTTGCAGCTAACGATTAGTTCAGAAGCTGTAGTTCGCCCGAGCGTAGATATACCGCCCACCCGTACCAAACGGCGTGTAGTTGGCAAACGGCGTATTGCTGGTCGTGTTCAGCGACGGAGGCAAGGTCTCCGAATACTGGTCGAACACGTTATCCACACCCACGGCCAGGTTCACCTGCTTCGTCAGCGCATAGCGGCCTTCCAGGTCGACGATGGTCTTCGCGCCCAGGTTGAAGTCGAAGGCGGCCGTCGTGCCCGGCGACAGCACCTCGCCGTAGCGGGTTGCGCGCAGGGTCGCACCCCATTGCGCCAGCTTCCAGTTCGCGCTCGCCGTGATCTTGCTCTTCGGCTGGCCCTTCTCCAGCGTCAGCACGTTCAGGCGGTCGAACAGGATCGGCGCCGGGTTCAGCGCCGCCAGCTGCGCCGTGGTCGGCACCTTGGTGACTTCGGTCTTGTTGAAGTTGCCGGCCAGGGTGAAGTCGAAGCGGCCGTTCGAACCGAGGTTCAGCGGGTAGTTGGCGACGATGTCGACGCCCTTGGTCGTGGTGCCGACGCCGTTGATGAAGAAGCGGCCGCCGCCCACGCCGGTGAAGCCGCGCGAGACGATGTAGTCGCGCACCGCGGCCGAGGTCAGGTTCTCGGACAGGATGATGCGGTCGGTCACCTCGATGCGGTAGGCATCCACGGTCACGGTCAGCGGGTCGAAGCGCATCACAGCGCCCAGCGAGACGTTGGTCGACTTCTCGGCCTTCAGCGGCTGGGCGCCGAGCGCCACCGCCACCGGGTCGGTCGGCTTGAAGGTGGTGATCTCGAACGGCACGCCATTGATGAAGTTGGTCGAGGTCGAGGTGAAGTTCTGCTGTTGCAGCGAAGGCGCGCGGAAGCCGTTCTGCAGCGCGCCGCGCAGGGCGAAGGTTTTATTGAAATCGAAGCGCGCCGACAGCTTGCCGGAGAGGTTGCTGCCGAAGTCCGAGTAATGCTCGCCGCGCACGGCAGCCGACAGCAGCAGCTGGTCGGTGACGTTCGCTTCCAGGTCGACGAAGGCGCCGATCGCATTGCGGTGGGCGTCGGTCGCGTTGGCCGGACGGAAGCCCGGGAACACCTGGGCGCCCGGTGCGGCCGGGGTGCCGTTGGCCAGCACCACGCCGCCGTAGCGGTAGGAATCCGGTTCGCCGGCGTTCAGCTGGTAGCCTTCGCGGCGCGCCTCGATGCCGACCGCCACGTTCAGCGGCGAGGCCAGGCCGGCGGTATCGATCTTGCGCACGCCGGTCAGGTTCAGCACCGTCTGGTCGTAGCCGAAGCCGCCGGCGTCGAACACGGTCTTGCTGGATGGGCCAATCGAACGGTTCAGGGTGTTCTGGATTTCGTAATCCATCTCGTTCTTGCCGTAGACGATGGACGCGTCCATGTCCCAGGCGCCGAGGGTCCAGGTCACGCCGCCGGCGGCGCTGTAGTCGTTGACGGTCGGCGCGATGATCGGCAGGAAGCCGTCCGGATAGATCGACTGGATGTTGCGCGCATCCTGCGGGGTGCGGAAGTAGCCGGCCGAACGGGCGTCGCGGTTCTGGTAGCTTGCCCAGCCGTAGATCTTGACGTCGCCGCTCAGGTTATTGCCGGCGTTGACGAACAGGGTCGACTGCTTGACTTCCGGCTCGCCGTACCAGGCGTCGAAGCGGTTGATGGTCAGCTCGCGCGGGTCGAAGGCGGTGCCGACTTTCGCATACAGCTGGCGCATGTCGTAGCCGGCGCGCTCGGTGTGCTCCTGGTTCTTGTACTCGGCGGCCAGGGTGATGTAGCCGCTTTCGCCCCACGGTAAACCCTTCCAGGCGCTGACGGTGGTGGTCTGGCCGTCGGTGCGCTTGCGCGAGTTGGGCGCGGTCCAGGTGGCGCCGGCCGGGGCGGCGTCGTTCAGCAGATCGTATTCGGTCTTGTGCACGCCGTAGACGACGGTGCCCTCGCCGCCGCTGCGGTCGGTGCGCAGGCGGACGTTGACCACGCCGGAAATCGCATCCGAGCCGTACTGGGCGGCGGCGCCGTCACGCAGCACCTCGATGGTCTTCACCATGGCGGATGGGATGGTGTTCAGGTCGACCGAGGCCGAACCGCGGCCGATGCTGCCGTTCAGGTTGACCAGCGAGGACGCATGGCGGCGCTTCGAGTTGACCAGCACCAGCGACTGGTCCGGCGCCATGCCGCGCAGGGTGGCCGGGCGGATGGTGTCGGTACCATCGGTCAGCGAGGGACGCGGGAAGTTCAGGGAAGGCAGGGCCACCGACAGCGCCTGGTTCAGTTCCGTGGAGCCGCTGGTCTTGAGGGTGTCGGCGGAGATGATGTCGACCGGCGAGGCGGTGTCCAGGGCAGTGCGGTTGGCAACCCGGGTGCCGGTAACGACCACGGTGGCCGGGTTGCTGGCGCTGGCGGTATCTCCGGTTTCCTGGGCCTGCACGGGGGCGGCGGCGAACAGCGAGGCAATCGATAAGGCGAGTACGGTCTTTTCCGGTGCAAATCGTTGTTTCATCTCTTGTTCCTTCTTGTTGGGATGAAAACGATACTGTTCCGCGTGTTTATCCTTGTCAATTCGCCCAATTGCTTAGATGTAATTACGCAACACTCGGCGCACGTCAGGAAACTGTAAGTAACCAAGTACGTCGTTCCCGCGAAGGCGGGAACCCATGCTGAATTACTGAGCACGCGACGTATGGAGGGAATAGTGCCGGGGGCACTATTCCCGCTTTCGCGGGAATGACCTCAGTGCTTGCCGCGCAGGCGCTGGATAACAGTCACCACCAGCAGCACCACGGCGCCGACCACCACCCCGGCCACCGCATCGATCAAGGTTGGCGTCACCGCCGCCAGCAGGCCGCCGATCACCGGCGTCCCGGCCACGGCGTGGGCCGCGCCTTCCGCCAGGTGGTGCAGCGGTTCGAAGGCATGGCCGATGATGCCGCCGCCGACCATGAACATGGCGACGGTGCCGATCACCGACAGCGATTTCATCAGCATCGGCGCGCCTTTCAGCAGCATGTTGCCGATGGCGCGCGTGGCGCTGCCGCTCTTGCGGCTCAAATAAAGACCGAGGTCGTCGATCTTGACGATGCCGGCGACGATGCCGTAGACCCCGACCGTCATCGCGATCGACACCGCGATCAGGGCCGCCACCTGGGCGCCGAAGGAGGCGCCCTGCTCGTTGACCACGCCCAGCGCGATCACGATGATTTCCGCCGACAGGATGAAGTCGGTGCGGATCGCGCCCTTGATCTTGTCCTTTTCGACTTCGCACATGTCGGCATTCGACGCCAGCGCGGTCGCGAGTTCTTCCTCGTGGGAGGCATCCTCGGCGGCGCTGTGCAGGAATTTGTGGGCCAGCTTCTCGAAGCCCTCGAAGCAGAGGTAGGCGCCGCCCACCATCAGCAGCGGCGTGATCGCCTGCGGGATGAAAGCGGAGATCGCCAGCGCGGCCGGCACCAGGATCGCCTTGTTCTTCAGCGAGCCCACCCCGACCGCCCACACCACCGGCAGCTCGCGGTCGGCGTTCACGCCGGTCACCTGCTGGGCGTTCAGGGCCAGGTCGTCGCCCAGCACCCCGGCCGTCTTCTTGGCTGCCACCTTGCTCATCAGGGCAACGTCGTCGAGCACGCTCGCGATGTCGTCGATTAACGCCAGCAAACTGCCTGCAGCCATTGTTCCACCTCCAATATCAAGATGGCCACATCTTACCCGACGCTTCACGACTTCTTCACACGGTTCAGACGCGATTTTTGCATTTCATCCCCGGAAATCTGCATCTCGTCGCTTTCCGGCAGAACAGCCGCGGCACCCTACGTATAGTGACAACATTGGCTGCGGTACAGCAGCCTTGCCGACGAAGGAGATGCCATGACCACGAACCTCGCCAATTTCGCAGCCCTCGACCTGCCGATCGCGCCGCGCCGCCGCGCCCGTCCGCCGAAGCGCAAGACCCGCATCACGATCTACCTCGACGACGAGGTGCTGGACGCGTTCCGTTCGCGCGCCGAAAGTACCGGCACCGGCTACCAGACCCTGATCAACGCCGCCCTGCGCACCCGTCTGGCTGTGCAGGAGGCACCGCTCGCCCCCGCCTGAACCTGCCAAAAACGCAGGAAGCCCGCCAACACAGGGCGTACGGCCAAGGTACGCCTTGTTTGGACATTACACTGGGCAATTAATTATGCTAATCTTCCGGCTCTTTCAACCCGGAGGATTTATGAAAAAAGGCGAACTGATCGCGGAATTTGCGAAGCGTACCGAAATGTCGGGTGCCGCTGCCAACGAAGCAGTGAACACCATCATCGACATCATCACCGAGCGCCTGAAAAAGGGCGATACGGTCGGTATCACCGGCTTCGGCACTTTCTCGGTCACCAAGCGCGCTGCCCGCAAAGGCCGCAACCCGGCAACTGGCGAAGTCATCAAGATCGCAGCATCGAAGACCCCGCGCTTCGCTGCCGGCGCGACCCTGAAGGGCGCCGTCAACCCGAAGAAGAAGTAAGCCGTACCCTCGCGGCGGGCCGCAGCCCGGCATCATGCCGGTTGCTGCGCGCCATGCCCGTTTCGCCGTTGCCGTTTCATCCCCCTATTCCTTTCCCATCCCAGCATGCAGCTCTCCACCTGGATCGCTTTCGTTATCGCCGGCGTCCTGATCGCCATTTCTCCCGGTTCGGGCGCTGTGCTGTCGATGTCGCACGGCCTGGCCTACGGACTGAAAAAGGCCAGCGCCACCGTCCTGGGACTGCAGCTGGGCCTGATCCTGGTGCTGGTCATCGCCGGCGCCGGCGTCGGCTCGCTGGTGCTGGCGTCGGATTCCGTGTTCACCGCCGTCAAGATCGCCGGCGCGCTCTACCTGATCTGGCTGGGCATCGGCCAGTGGCGCTCGAAGGCGCACCCGACCGAGGTCTCGGCGGCCGGCCTGGCGGCCCACCCCTCCTTCGGCCAGCGCGTGCTGACCGGCTTCCTCACCAATGCGACCAACCCGAAAGGCATCATCTTCATGGTCGCGGTGCTGCCCCAGTTCATCTCGAAGGACGGCTCGATGCTGCTGCAGCTGGCGATCCTGGGCGTGACCATGGTGACCATCGACACCACCGTGATGCACGGCTACGCCTTCCTGGCCTCGTCCATGCAGCGCTTCTTCCGCGACGCGCATGCGGTCAAGATGCAGAACCGCTTTTTCGGCGCGGTGCTGATGGTGATGGGCTGCCTGCTCTTTTTGGTGAAGCGCGGCCACGGCTGAGTTTTGTATCGTCAATAACTGTTTCGCAACGATTTGTAACTCGGGTCCTCTCGTCCGTTTCCCGGCGCGTTGTATGCGGGTATAACCCTAATAAAACCATCCACGCTGGAGACCGCGATGTCCAATTCGATCCTGAAGACGGCCGTAGTGCTGGCCTTTACCACCTTCTCCGCACTGGCCGTGGCCGCGGATGAACCGCCGGGCCGCGTCGGCCGCATTGCCCTGACCCAGGGCGCGGTCAGCATCGGCGGCGATGTCGGCGCCGAGATGAACCCGGCCCAGGTCAACTGGCCGGTCACCTCCGGCAACCTGGTCACCACGGCGCCCGGCGCCCGCACCGAGCTGCGGGTCGGCTCGACCTCGATCCGCGTGGACGGCGATTCCTCGCTCGAAGTCATCGAACTGGACGACGACAGCATCCGCCTGCGCCTGCACTACGGTAGCGCCAGCGTACGCGTGCTGAATGCGGACGTGCTGCGCGGTTTCGAACTGGTCACCCCGCAGGCGCGCGTGCGCCTGCAGCAGCCGGGCCGGGTGCGCATCGACGCCGAGCGCGTGCGCGACACCAGCGCCATCAGCGTGTTCGACGGCGTGGCCCTGATCGAATCCGGCGGCTCCCAGCTGACGGTCCGCGCCGGCAAGCGCGCCGAAGTCACGGACGACGACATGCGCACCGCCAGCGCCGTGCAGGATGCCTTCGACAGCTGGTCCTTTTCGCGCGACCGCGCCGAGGACAACGCCGCGTCAAGCCGCTACGTGACTTCGGAGATGACCGGCTACGAAGACCTCGACCGCTACGGCCGCTGGCAGTCCGACAGCGAGTACGGCCCGTTGTGGACCCCGGCCGTGGCCGCCGACTGGGTGCCCTACCGCGACGGCAGCTGGACCTGGATCGATCCCTGGGGCTGGACCTGGGTCGACAACGCGCCCTGGGGCTATGCGCCCTTCCACTACGGACGCTGGGTCTACGTCAACCGCCACTGGGCCTGGGCGCCCGGCGGCCGCGCCGAACGACTCGTTTGGGCGCCGGCGCTGGTCGGCTGGGTCGGCGGCGTCGACTGGAACATCACCTTCCGCGACCGCAGCCGCCGTCCGGGCTTCGGCTGGTACCCGCTGACGCCGCACGACCGCTACGTGCCGTCCTACCACGTGTCCGAAGACCGCCTGCGCTGGCTGAACCACCACGTGCGGCCCGACCCGCGCCGTCCGCGCGATTACCGTCCGCACGGACTGACCGTGGTGCCGCAGGACCGCTTCGGCCCCGGCGGCCGGGTCAACGTGCCGAAGGCGCCGATCGCCACCGTGCCGCCGGCCATGTCGCATAACGGCAAGAACATGGACATCCCGACCGCCAGCGCGCCGCCGGCGCCGCCCGAGCGTCCGCACCGCGCCAACGTGGCCGACCGCAATGGCGACGGCCGCCCGGACCGTCCGCAGCTGCCGCGCATCGACCGCAACGGCGATGGCCGCCCGGACCGCTTCGACGGCAATCGTGCCGACCGTAATGGCGATGGGCGTCCGGACCGGATCGACGGCAACCGTGCGGACCGCAACGGCAACGGCGTGCCGGACCGGATCGAAACCGCCCGCGTCGAGCGCGATGGTTTTGTGCGTCCGCATCCGCAGCCGGGCGTCGTGCAGCAGGCGCCGGGCACGGTGCCGCCGGCGGTGCAGGTCCAGGCCCAGCCTGTGGTCAGCCCGACGCCGCACATCCCGCCGGCGGCCCAGCCGGTGGTGAGCCCGACCCCGCACGTCTCGGGCACGCCGCAGCCGCTGACCACCAACAGCCCGGTGATCCAGACGCCGACCAACCAGGGCGGCTGGCAGCGCCAGGAACGCGGCGGCTGGAACGAGGGCAACCGCGACCGGCGCGATGGCCGCGATGGCCGCGCCAACGACGTACCGCGCCGCGAACGTCGTGACGAGGGGGACCGCCAAGAGCACCGCCCGGCGCCGGCCCCGGTGTCGATGGCGCCGGCCGCACCGGTCCAGCAGGCGCCTGTGATGGTGGCGCCCCAGCCGGCGCCGCGTCCGATGCCCGAAGCGCGCTTCGAGCGTCCGCAGCGCGGCGACAGCGAGCGTGTCCGCGAAGCGCCGCAACGCATGGCGCCGCCGCCGCCCGCCCCGGCAGCGGCGCCCGCCCCGGCCCCGGTGGCGCGTCCTGCGCCGCCGCCGGTCCAGGCCAGCGCGCCGCCACGCGCGTCCAACCCGCGCGTCGAGGAACGCAAGCGCGACCACGACAGCAAATAAGCGCCTGGACCTGAAGCGTGGGCAGCCGGCGCCATCGGCGCTGCCCACGCGGTGATACGCGCGATCACAGGACTTTAGCTACAATGCGGGTTTTACAGGAGTGGCCATGGACCCGAAAGAATCCCTCATCGAATACCCCAGCGAGTTCCCGATCAAGGTGATGGGGCCGACGCACGATGATTTCGCTTCGACCATTCACGACGTGGTGCTCGCGCACGACCCGTCTTTCCATATGGGCAAGATGGAAGCGCGCCCCTCGGGCAAGGGCAACTATACCGGCCTGACCGTGGTCGTCGTCGCCACCAGCCGCGAGATGCTGGACAAGCTGTATACCGAGCTGTCCTCCCATCCGATGGTCAAAATCGTCCTCTAAGCAACAGTAATCGACAGTAATAGCGGCCCTGCGGGCGCAGGAAATGAGCCTGGCTTATAATGTCGAGGCATCCCATTCCTGTCCCCACAGTTTCCATGCAAGCGACCCGCCCTGCCGGCCCGCTCACCACCAGCCCGCTGATTCGTGAGCTCGGCCGCGCCGATTACGACACCGTCTTCGCCGCCATGCGTGCCTTCACGGACGCGCGCACGCCCGACACCCCCGACGAACTCTGGATCGTCGAGCATCCGCCGGTGTACACGCTCGGCCTCGGCGCCGACCCCGGCCACGTCCTGAATGCGCACGCCATCCCCGTGGTGCAGACCGACCGAGGCGGCGAAGTGACCTACCACGGCCCCGGCCAGGTCGTGATCTACCTGCTGATGGACCTGCGCCGCAACAAACCGGGCGGCAAACTGTATGCGCGCCAGTTCGTGAACAAGATCGAGCAGGCGGTCATCGATGTGCTGGCGGCGTATAATCTGGCGGGTGAACGCGTCGAAGGCGCGCCCGGCATCTACATTGCCGAAGGCCGTTGCCGCGGCGCCAAGATCGCCGCCCTCGGCCTGAAAGTGCGCGGCAACGGCTGCACCTACCACGGCGTATCGCTGAACGTGGCGATGGACCTGTCCCCCTTCACCTGGATCAACCCGTGCGGCTATTCCGGGCTGGCCACGGTGGACATGCGCAGCATGGGTGTGGAAGCGCCGCTGGCCGACGTCCAGCAGGCATTGGCGCAGGCCCTGGCCAGCCATCTGTCCGCAACGAACAAACCAACCGAGACCCTAGCGGGGTAAAGAGCACATGACTTCCGAAATCGATACCGGCAACGCCGCAGAAGCTGCCTACAACGCCAGCGCCAAGCAGAAGGGCGCGGACAAGACCTCGCGCATCCCGATCAAGATCGTGCCGATCGAGCAGCACGAGCGCCTGAAAAAGCCGGACTGGATCCGCGTGAAGGCCGCCACCGCCTCCTCGCGCTTCTACGAGATCAAGGACATCCTGCGCGCGAATAACCTCGTCACCGTCTGCGAAGAAGCCAGCTGCCCGAACATCGGCGAATGCTTCGGCAAGGGCACCGCCACCTTCATGATCATGGGCGACAAGTGCACCCGCCGCTGCCCGTTCTGCGACGTCGGCCACGGCCGTCCGGATCCGCTGGACGTCAACGAGCCGGGCAACCTGGCCAAGACCATCGCCGACCTGCGCCTGTCCTACGTGGTGATCACCTCGGTCGACCGCGACGACCTGCGCGACGGCGGCGCCGGCCACTTCGTCGAGTGCATCACCAAGACCCGCGCCCTGTCCCCGAACACCAAGATCGAAGTGCTGGTGCCGGACTTCCGCGGCCGCCTGGAAAAGGCCCTGAACATCTTCGCCGATGGCCTGCCGGACGTCATGAACCACAACCTGGAAACCGTGCCGCGCCTGTACAAGGAAGCGCGCCCGGGCGCCGACTACCAGCACTCGCTCGAGCTGCTGAAGCAGTTCAAGGCCAAGTATCCAAGCGCCGTGACGAAATCCGGCCTGATGGTGGGCCTGGGCGAGACCGACGAGGAGATCCTCGAAGTCATGCGCGACATGCGCGCCCACGACATCGATATGCTGACCATCGGCCAGTACCTGGCGCCGTCGAACTCGCACCTGCCGGTGCGCCGCTACGTGCATCCGGACACCTTCAAGATGTTCGAAGAGAAGGCCTATGAGATGGGCTTCGTGCACGCCGCCGTGGGTGCGATGGTGCGTTCTTCGTACCATGCGGACCAGCAGGCGCATGAGGCGGGTGTGGCGGCCTGATTTTCATTAACGTCGTCCTCGCGAAAGCGGGGACCCATACGCCGCGTGACTAGTGGCTCAGTATGGGTTCCCGCTTTCGCGGGAACGACGTGGTAAGCGTGGGAACCGCGTGTTTCTAGCGCAGCTTCTGCGGCGCTTCCATTTCCTTCTCGATTTCCCTACCCGTTTGCTCGATCCGCTCGATCGTCCGCGCATCCGCCTCGTCCGGATGGGTGCTCACGATGCGCGGCGTGATCAGGACGATGGTCTCGGTCGAGCTGTTGATCTCTTCCTTGTTGGCGAACAGGTTGCCCACGCCCGGGATGTCGCCGAGCAGGGGCACGCCGTTGCGGCGCTTGCCGGCGCTGGCCTTGATCAGGCCCGCGATCAGGATCGACTGGCCGTTCTCGGCCACCAGCTGGGTGCTGACTTCGGTCGTCTTCTTGGACGGGATCCCGCCCAGCACCGAGCCCGAACTCACTTCCGGGCGCACGCGCAGGGTGATCCTGCCGTCGGCGTCGACGGTCGGGATCACGCGCAGGATCACGCCGGTTTCCAGAAACTGGATCGATTCGCTGGTGACGTTGTTGATGGTCGTGGTCAGGCGGTAGCCGAGCTTGTCGCCGATATTGGTCGAGGCTTCCTGATTTTCCAGCGTCAGCAGCTTGGGCGTGGCCAGGGTGCGCACGCGGCCCTTGTTGCTGAGGGCATTCAGGTAGACCTCGACGTTCTTGTTCACGTAGTTGAAGAACAGCCCGGGATTGGTCGGATTCGTCAGGCCGCCGATGCCGATGCGGTTGGTGCCGTCGGCGCTCAGGATCTTGCTCCAGTCGATGCCGAAGGTCTCGGTGTCGTCCAGCGTGATCTCGAGGATCTTCGCTTCGATCATGATCTGCTGCGGCTGCGAGTCGATCTCGCGCAGCAGCGCCACGATGCGCTTCATGCCTTCCGGCGTATCCTCGACCACCACCATGCGACGCCCCGGCATCACCGTCACCTTGCCGCCGCGGCCGACGTGCTTGGCGAGGATGTCGGCCACCAGCTGCGGCTCCGAGTACAGCACCTTCAGCGCTTTCACTTCCATCTGCGCCGGCGCCGGACCTTCAAGCGCCCCCTGGGTCGGCGTGACGATCATGTAGCCCTTGTCGCGCGCGATCACCTGGTAGCCGCCGGCTTCGGCGATCGCGTAGATGGCCTGGTGCGGCGTCATGTCGTACAGGCTGACGGCGACGTTGCCACCCACGCCCTTGCCGAGCACGATGTTGATGCGCTCGTGCCGCGAGATCATTTCGAACAGCTCGGCGATCGGGGTGTCGCGGAACACGAAGGAGCTGGCGCCGCCGGTGGCGGCAGCGGGCGCGCCGTTGGCGCCGGGCGTGGCCGGTGGGCTGAGCGGCGCCTGGCCGGTGGCGGCGTGCGCGCTGCCGAAGGCGCAGGCCGCAGCCGTCGCCAGGAATAGTCGTTTCATGCTCGTCTTCTTCATTTGTATTCCATCCGCTCCAGCGCCAGTTCGCTTTTCGCGCCACCCCTGGTGGCCAGCGTGACGCTGCGTTCGCGTATCTTGACGACCCGGTAGTCGCCGAACCATTCGCCTTCCGCCAGGATGTGGCCGCTGATGTTGGCCAGCGACTGGCCTGGCGCCACCATGATCGCGCGCAGCTGCGGCCGCACAGCCGGTTCGGCCGGCGCCTGGGCTTGCGCGTCCGTGGGGATGCGTGCGGGCAGGGCGGGGCGGGCAAACGGATCGCGCCCGGCCTGCGCCGGCGCGGCGGCCAGTATCGCCAGGGCGGCGAGGATCAGGTACTTCATGGCTTCTTCTCCTGCGGCCGGAATGCGGCGATGCGGATTTTCATGTCGACCTGGCCGGGCGCCTGCGCAGCATGCATGTCGAAGCTGGCGATCGACAGACCGGCCGGCGATTTTTCGATGGCCTGCATCCACGCCAGCAGATTCGCATAGCTGCCGCTGGCATCGATGTCGAAGCCGGCTTCGGTGAAGGACAGGACCTGCTGTTCCGGTGCCGGCTGTGCACTGTGCAGGCGCAGGCCGTGGGCCTGGGCCAGGGCGCCGATCTCGCCGAGCACGCTCACCGTCTGCTGCGTGGCGCTGCGTCCGGGAACGCCGCCGGCGCGCTGCACGAGTGCGCGCGTGTCGGTGTCGAGGGCGGCCAGCTGCGCGGCCAGCAGGCGCGGATCGCCGGCCGCCGTTTCCAGGGTCGCCTGTTCGGCGCGCACCGAGCGCAGGGTCGCCAGCGGGGCGCGCAGCGCGTAGAACCACAGTGCGGCGGCGACAATCAAGAGCACACCGCCGCCCAGCAGGTGCAATTGGCGCGCCGGCATGGCGCCGGCCTTACGGAGCCAGTCCTGCTTCATGGCGTCTCCTTGCGTTTCACCAGTGTCGCGGCGGCGCCGAAGGCCACCGCGCCGCCTTCTTCAGCCGGCGCCTCGCTGCTGTTCAGGAAGCGCACCTGGCCCAGCCCCGGGTGCGCCGCCAGCGCACCCAGGAAGTCGGTCATCGCGCGATGGTCGAGCGCCTGGCCGGACAGTTCGAAATGGCTGGCGAGCTGCCAGGTCTGCGGCTGCCCCTGCGCCTGGTTACTGCGCACGGTCCCCGGCGGCAGGGGCGAGGGCAGCGGTTCGCGCAGCGCTTCCCGCGTGCGGACGAAGCGCAGCTGTTCGATCCAGACCTTGTCGTTGAGGGTGCCGTCGAGCACACGCGCCAGGCTGGCCGTGTCGCCGGCGCCGCGCAGCAGCGCCAGCGCGTCGACGTCGCCGGCCAGGGCATCCTTGCGCTGCTGCGCGCCGATCAACTGGGTGCGCAGCGTCCCGGCCAGCGCCGAATCGCTGCGCATGCGGTCGAGCTGCGGGGTTTCCATGGCCACGCGCCAGCGCAGCAGCATGCTGGCGCCGCCGCCGGCGACGGCCAGCACCGCCAGCGCGGCGCCGTAGGCCGCCAGCGTACGCCGTACCCGCTGCGCATCGCGGTAACTGCGCGGGATCATGTCGATATCAGCCATGGCTTCTCCCGCGCAGGGCCAGCCCGGCTGCCAATGCAATGCCCTGCGCGACTGTAAAGGTTGGTGTGAAAGAGGGCGCCGTGCGGAAGGCGCGGAACGGGTCGAGGATCTCGACCGGCAGCCGCACCAGCTCCTCCATGCGTGGCCGGATGTGCGGATAGCGCGCCACGCTGCCGTTCAGGTAGACCCGGCTCAGGGCGCTGCCGCGCGTGCGCGAGGCGACGTACACCTGGGTGCGCACCAGTTCTTCCGCCAGCGCGGCGAATTCCTGGTAGAGGATTTCGCGGATCGTGCGGCCGATGTCGGTCTGCGGCCCGGCGCCCGGTTGCGGCACGCGCTCGGCGCTGCCGACGCCATGCTCGCGCAGCAGCGTCAGCGCCACCTCGGGGCTCAGGCCGAGCGCCCGCGCCAGCTTGTCGACCAGCTGGGCCTCGCCGAAGTCGACCTCGCGGTCGAGCATCAGGCGGCGGCCCCAGATCACGGTGAGGAAGCTCTTGCTGGCGCCGAAGTTGACCAGCAGGACCGACTGCTCGTAGTCTTCCTGCATCGCCGCCAGCAGGCGCGCGATGGCGGCCGGTCCGATATCCAGGGCCACCGGCTCCAGGCCGGCGCCGCGCAGGGCATCGAGGTAGGCGTGGACGTGCGTGTTCGAAGCCACGGCCGCCAGCACCTGGCGTTCCGAACTGGATGCGTCGGCGCTGCGCACCTGGTAATAGTCGACCACCGATTCGAGCGCGGCGGCGCCGAGCTGGTCGCGCACGACCTTCGCCACCGCCTGCTGTTCGCTCTGCCCGGCCGCGACGTGCACCGTCAGCGGCAGGATGCGCACCTCGGACGGCGGCAGCGCGGCCACCACGCGCCGTCCTGTAAAGTCGCCGCCGGCCAGCGCCTCGCGCACCAGGTTTTTCAGGGCGCGCGGGTCGGCCAGCAACTGGGCGCGTTCGAGCGGGTAGGGCAGGGAGACCGCGGCGCGCACCAGCGGCGCCGCGCCGGCTTGCGCGCCGTCTTCTTCGATCTGCAGCATGTTCAGGCGCTGGGCCGCGAAGTCGACGCCGATCGGCGCACCGGACTTGCCCGCCGCCGCTTTCCCGAACAGGCTGCGCAAACTCGCCATCATGCGGATTCCCCCTTCGGCTGGCCGCACAGGATCGTGTCGCCGCCCGCGCGCTTGGCCTGGTACAGCAGTTCGTCGGCCAGCCGGTAGGCCTGGTCGAAGGACGGGCAATCGCGCACCGGGAGGGCGATCAGGCCCAGGCTGACGGTCGGCGCCGCGGCGCCGGGCAGCGGGCTGTCCATCTTGGCCGTCACCGAGGCCAGCGCCGCGCCGATCCGCGCCGGCACCTCCGGTCCGCACATCAGCAGGGCGAACTCGTCGCCGCCGAGGCGGGCCAGGTATTCGTCGGCGCCCGACAGGTGAGAGAAGGCGGCTTGCACCGCGCGCAGGACGGCGTCGCCGCGGCTGTGGCCGAAGGTGTCGTTGATGGCCTTGAAGCGGTCGATATCGAACAGGCCGAAATAGCTTTGCACGCCGGCCGCGTGATGGCGGGCGACGGCGCGCTCGAAGTCGCGCTCGATGTGGCGGCGGTTCCAGGCGCCGGTGAGATGATCGCGGTTGAGCATTTCGGTCAGGTCGCGCTGCGCCTGCTCGAGGCGGAAGCGCAGCGCCAGGTCGTGCTTGCGCACGCCCAGCGCACGCGCCACCAGCGCCAGCGAGATCAGCGCCGCGATCAGCATCAGGCATTGCAGCACCCACAGGTCGAGCGTGGCAAAGCGCACGCGGCTCAGCCAGGTCGAGGCGGTGAACATCAGGTAGATCGCGCCAATGGTCAGCACCGCTTCGCGCAGCCCCCACGGCACCACCGGCACCAGCATGATCAGCACCGCCACGCTCAGCAGCAGGATCGCGTGCAGCTGGCCGGACTGCTGCGCCAGCAGCACCAGCGAGGAGCCGCAGGCGACCAGCAGCAGCATCGCCAGCAGATACAGTTCGCGCAGGTGGCTCACCTTCCCGCTCGACAGGCCGATGTGCAGCGCGAGCGCGCACAGCAGCGAATAGGTGTAGGTGTAGGAGCTGCCCAGCTTGAAGGCGGCGCACATGGTCGTGGCCAGGCCCAGGTAGAGCAGGGCCACGAAGCTGAGCAGGGCCACGCCGCGGCGCGTCTCCTCGGTGATCACCGGCTCGGCGTATTCGCGCAGGCCGGGCGCGCGGAAGGCCGTGCATGACCATGCGCTGGACAGTTCGTTCATCATTGTCGCTGCTGGTATCTTCATGATCGTCACTCGTTTCAGTTGCAACGCTCGTAGTAGTTGACGGTCAGCTGGGGGCCGTCGGAGTCGCCGCTTGTGAATGCGGCGAAGCGCGACTTGTTCAGGTTGGTCGGTTTGAGCAGTACGCCGTTGTTCGGCAAGGTTCCATCCATCCAACCGGCAACCAGGGCATCGAGGCGCGGGAAGTAGTAATAGCCGTCGAGACCAATCAGGCTGCTGTCGATGGATACGGTCGCAACATCGCCGCCAGGTTTGGACCAGGGCAGAGACCAGACCGCCGTCTCTGGATCCCAGGCGCTGGTAATACGCTGGATGTCGAGCTGGCGGGTAGATAGCGGAGTAAATTCGCCGCTGATGCGCTTGAGTCTGAGAGTGGCATCCCTGACCAGCGCGTTGCGCGGCAAGGCAGTCAGGTTGAAGCGCAGCAGGCCATAGGATTGGTCGCCGAGACCGTTATCGGTCAACTCCATGTACGCCATCGTGCCTTGCGGCGTCGTGTTGGTGGTCGAGATGGTGGTATTGGCGCCGGCGCCGTTGCCGCTGATCGTGGTCGTCCGCAAGTTGGTGAGGTTGTAGCGGTACACGGTGCGCACGATCCGCTGCGATCCTGCCGGTGTCGCGGTGGTGGCGCTGCTGACGTCGACCGTGATGCTGTTCTTGTCGTTGTTGCTGTTGTTGCCGACGACGGAAATGCCGTTCAAGGTCATGGTGCCGACCAGGTCGGCCGCCGTGGTGCCGACGCTGCCCTTGGCCAGGTTGTAGCGGTACAGCGAGGTCGGGTTGAAGGTGGCGGCGTGGCTGTCGCAGTTCGTCTTGTTGTTGTTCCAGCGCGCCAGGTTGACGGCCGACTCGGCCAGGTAACGCGCGACCTCGATGTCGTATTCGGCGTCGACATTGGTGACGTTCATGCCGGCATCGCGCGTCATCGCATAGGCCATGGCGCCAACGGCCACCAGGGTCAGCGCCACCGGCAGCAGCAGGAAACCATCCGTTCGCCGGATCATCAGCGCGGCCCTCCGGCGCGGACCGTGGCCACGGCGGTGGCGCTGGCGCCGCCGCGCGTCAGGGTCAGGCTGACCTGCACTAGCTGCTGGCCGACGGCGTTGACCGGCATGGTCTGGCTGAAGGCCGTCACCGAGTCGGCCAGGGTGCTCGTCACCGTGCCGTTCGTCTCGATCAGCTTGCCGCCGCTGACGGTGTAATTGGTGGTCGGCGCGCCGCCACGCAACTGGGCGGCAATGCGCTGCACCGCGAAGTCGGCCTGGCGTTCCAGCTCGAAACGCGGACCGGTGTGGCTGGAGGCGGCCGCCGTTGTGCTCACCAGCCCGACCAGCGGCACCATGATCGCCGCCGTGAGGGCCAGCGCCAGTAGCAGTTCGATCAGGCTGAAGCCGGATTGACGCTTCATGGCGCCACCAGCGAGGTGAAGGAATAGCTGGTGTCGGGCGACACCACGTCCACGCGCAGCAGTGCGGTCGCGCTGGCAGTCACGCCAAAGCCGTCCTGTTTGTAGACGTCGATATAGACCCGGCGCTCGACGCAGCCGCCGTCCGCGTTCTCGGAATAGCTGGTCTTCTGGTTGCCGTTCTGCGCCGCCAGCAGCTTGTCATACGGTTCGGCCAGTACCGCTTCCATCTTGTCGCGCATGCAGCGCAATGCCTTCGCGCGGGTCGGTGCGGCACTGGCCGCCGCCAGTCCGTTCTGGATGGCGTTGGCTGCCGGCAGGGCGCACAGCGCCAGCAGCAGGACGGCGACCAGCACCTCGATATAGGCAAACCCGGTCGCGGGATCGGCGGCGCGTTTCACAGCGTGACCCTGCCGGTCGTCTTGTCGACCGTGACAGTGCGCTGCACGGCGCCAAGCTGCAGGCGCACCACGCCGTCGGCGCTGAGCGCGGACGTGCTGACCTTGCCCTTGACGAAATTGACGTCGACCGGGCTACCGTCGGCGCCGAAAGTGACGTCGGTGGTGGTGTCGCTACCGTAGATGAACACCGAGCTGGCGACGACCGCGCGCGTGGCGGCGTTGCCGGCCAGCGTGATGCGATAGGGGACTTTGTCGACAGGGTGCATGACGGGGTTATTGATATCTTCGTCAACGGTCGTCGTGCCGGCGAGGCGGTAGACGCGGACCGTTTGCTTGACCGGATCGATCTCGGCCACGTGGTACTTGCCGGTGCGCGCCGCTTCGCGCTGGGCGAAGCGGATGGCGTGGGCGATTTCGACGGCGGCCGCGTCGGCGACGGCGGGCGACACCGAGGTCGCCTGGGGTATTGCGATGGCCGCCACCAGGGCGATGATGGCGATGACGGCCAGCAGTTCTACCAGCGTGACACCGGCATGCCGAAGGGCAGGGCGAGGTGGCACGGTGGTGAAGGTTGCTTTATTTATCCGACAGCTTGGTTTTGCCGTCGCGGGCCAGCCTGGTGGTATTGATTTGGGTCTTGCCGTTCACGTTGACGAAACGCCAGCCTTTAGTAGTGGCATCGTCAGCCGCTTGGTCGGTGTCGCTAGTCGCAATGGTTACGTCGGCGGCATTCGTGATCGGCTCGACCGGGATTGCACGCATGTACGGACCATAGCTGTAACCAGGCGATGCAATGCTGCAAACGTGACCGGTGGCGTCAGTAAACTGGGTCATTTGTTCCGTGAAGGTTGCTGCCTGGCCGGCAGTGCCTTTGCCGGCAGTGCCGGTGCATGCCGGTGCGGTGCCGGTGCCGAAAGTGCTCGGATAAGTATTGTTATGCTGGATGCGGTACAACTCGACCGCAGAACGCATGGTCGTCAAGTTAGCAATGGCCGCCGACTCCTGCGCATCGCCCGAGGTATTCGAAAACTGCGGAATCGCAATCGCCGCCAGGATCGCAATGATGATCACGACGATCAGAAGTTCGATAAGTGTGAAGCCCTTGGCGGCGCGACGGCGGAAGGTGGTGGTCGTCATGATTTTTGTAATGAAATGGATTCAGCGCCAGAGGCGCAAATGCTTAACCTAGTGCAACGAAGAGTAACATGAACGTCTACTACTTTAATTGCCCAGCCGCATTAAGTTTTACAACTTGTCTTTTTTAATGCACAGCCCGTGACATTTTGAAAATAGGCAGGATGATCGAAGTGACAATAGTTCCGACCAGTACGCCCATCACCAGCAGCATCACCGGTTCCGCCATCTTCGCCAGCTGGTTCAACTGGCGCGTCAGGTCACGCTCGTAAAAGTCGGCGACCCGCCCCATCACCCGTCCCAGCGTGCCGGTTTCCTCGCCGGTGGCGATCATCTGCCGCACGCTGGTCGGGATCAACGTGCTGTCTTTGAAACCGGCGGCGATGCCCTTGCCTTCGGTAACCTGGATTTCCAGCTGCCCGATGAAGCGGCGGAACTCGGCGTTCGGAATCACGTTGCGGCAGGCGTCCAGCGTCGCTAGGATCGTCACGCCGCGCTCCAGCGAAATGCCCATCACCCGCATCAGGCGGGTCAGGTAGATCTTGATGAAGATGTCGCGCACACCCGGCACGCGCAACTTGAGGCGGTCGAGGCGTTCGCGCATGTCGGGCCGGCGCAGCGCGGCGACCGCCGTCACCAGCAGCGCCAGCACGCCGCAGCTGAGCGCCAGGCCATGCCCGACCAGCAGCTCGCTGGCGCCGATCAGGAATTTGGTAGTGAAGGGCAGTTCCTCGTAGATCGAGCCGAACATCACCGAGAATTTCGGGAACACCACCACCAGGATGAAGATCACCACCAGGACCGAGAACACGACCAGGAAGCCCGGATAGGACAGCGCCGAGACGATGGTGCTGCGCAGCTTTTCCTGCTTTTCGTCGAGCTCGACCAGCTGCTCCAGCACTTGCGGCAGGAAGCCGCCGGCCTCGCTGGCGCCGATCAGGTTGATGTAGGTGGGCGGGAACAGGTCGGGGTGTTTGGACAGGGCTTCGGAAAAGCGCTGGCCGCCGACGATGTCGGCCGCGATCTCGCCGATGATGCGTCTCAAGCGCGGCTTGGCCGCCTGTTCTTCCAGCACCTGCAGGGCGTCGTGCAGGGCCACGCCGGTCTCTAACAGCAGCGCCAGGCGCTCGGTGAACAGCATGCGGTCGGCGCTGCCGACCTTGCCTTCGGACGGCGTGAGCCAGGAAACGGTGCGCGCACCCGGCTTTTTCGGGGCCGGCGCGGCCGCGGGTACATCATCCCATTCGAGTGCCATCTGCTTCCCTTGCTATCCTAGAGCGAGTGCACGACCCGCGCGATTTCCTCGGGCGTGGTCTCGCCGGCAAAGGCGCGCTCCATACCGTCGGTGTACAGGTCGCGGTGGCCGATGCCAGCCACGTGGCGCGCCATGTCGTCCTTGCCGGCGTCCGCCACGATCATGCGCTGCAGGTCGGCGCCGACTTCGAGCAGCTCGTAGATGCCCAGGCGGCCCTTGTAGCCGGAGTCGTAGCAGGACTGGCAGCCGCGTCCGCGCAGCAGCTTCAGGTTGCCCTCGCCGCGCCAGCCGTAGGCGCCGGCGGTCTGCGGCGGCACCAGGTAGCTGGTCTTGCAGGACGGGCAGACGCGGCGCACCAGGCGCTGCGCCACCACGCCGATCAGCGCCGACGACAGCAGGTAGGGCTCGACTCCCATCTCGACCAGGCGCGCCACCGCGCCCAGGGTGTCGTTGGTGTGCAGGGTCGTCAGCACCAGGTGCCCGGTGAGCGCGGCCTGCACCGCAATTTCCGCGGTCTGGCGGTCGCGGATCTCGCCGATCATGATGATGTCCGGGTCCTGCCGCAGCACGTGCTTGAGGATCTTCGGGAAGGACAGGCCGATGGCGTCGTTGACCTGGTTCTGGTTGATGATGTCCAGCTGGTACTCGACCGGGTCCTCGATCGTGACGATGTTCTTCTCGATGCTCTTGAGGTAGTTGATCGCGGCGTACAGGCTGGTGGTCTTGCCGCTGCCGGTCGGCCCGGTCACCAGGATCAGGCCATGGCTGCGGCCCAGCAGGCGCTTGAAGGAATCGACCGTGTTGTCGCTCATCCCGAGCTTGTCGACGTCGAGGATCGACTGGTTCTTGTCGAGCACCCGCAGCACCACCTTTTCGCCGTAGATGCCGGGCAGCGAGGAAAAGCGCAGGTCGACCGTGCGGCCCTGGGTCATCACCTGGATGCGGCCGTCCTGCGGCAGGCGGCGTTCGGCGATGTCGAGGTGCGCCATCACCTTCAAACGCGAGACGATCGACGGATGCAGCTCCACGCGCGGCGACATGACCTCGTACAGGACGCCGTCGATGCGCAGGCGGATGCGCGCCTTGTTGCGCGAGATTTCGATGTGGATGTCGCTGGCGTTGTCGTGGATCGCACGCTGGATCACCGCGTTGACCATGTTGATCACCGGGCTGGCGCCGGCCATTTCGTCGATCTGCGTGTAGTCGTCCGGGATGCGGTTCTCGACCAGTTCCAGGTCGTCGGCCTCGCTGTGCACGAAGTCCGGCAGCGCGCCGCCGTAGGCGTCGTCGCGCATGCGGTTGATGTCGGCCGGGGGCGCCATCGCCACCCGCACGCGGCAGCCGGTGCGGGCGCGGATCTCGTCGATGCTGTGCACGGCCTGCGGCTCGCCGGTGGCGACCGTCAGCGTGTTCTCGACCAGGAACAGCGGAATCACGTTCAGGCGCCGCGCCACTTCGCGTTCCAGCAGCGACACCGCGGCCGGGTCGTACAGGCCGGTGCGCAGGCTCACGAAGGGCAGGTCGAGCTGCTCGGCCAGGGCCTGGAACAGCGCGGCTTCCGACAGCCACTTCTTTTCCACCATGATGAAGCCCATGCGCTTGCCGGTCTGCTCC
This sequence comes from Massilia sp. Bi118, assembly GCF_918697865.1. Classification (GTDB taxonomy): domain Bacteria; phylum Pseudomonadota; class Gammaproteobacteria; order Burkholderiales; family Burkholderiaceae_D; genus Telluria. The sequence continues at coordinate 54,380 of NZ_CAKKMV010000009.1, forward strand.
TGCAGGCGCGCCGCTTCGGCCACCTGCGAGGCATTCAGCAGGCCCCGCTCGACCAGGATGTCGCCCAGCTTGGGCTGGCCGCCGCTGCGCGCGGGCCGCGGTGGGGCCGGCTGGGCGTTGGGCGCCGCGTCGTACAGCGCCACCTGCTCGGACACGCCGGTCACGTTCAGCACGTCCATCAGCAGCGGGCTCGGATAGGCCAGCTTGAGCCAGCCGCCCAGCGCCGCCAGCCTGGCCGCGGTGCGCGTCATCAGTTCCAGCGCGCGGCCGGACAAGAGCGGCACCTTGCCCAGGTCGAGCACGATGGTGACCTGGTGGTGCGCGATGCATTCCGCCACCGCCGCCTCGACCGCGGCAATGGCGTCGCTCGCCACCAGCGCCATCGCCGGCGCCAGGTAGGTCATCGAGCCGATGCGGCTGCGGGTGACGCTGTCGGTCATGCCGCTACCGGGGTGCGCTGGATGTTGAAGCGCGCGATCCACTCCGGTTCGAGGGCGCAGACTTCCTCGAACACGCGCACGATGGCGGGATCGAGCTGGACGCCGGCCACGCGCGCGATCTCGGCCATCGCCACCTCGTGGCTGCGGCCGGCGCGATAGGCGCGCGAGCTGGTGATCGAGTCGTAGGTGTCGGCCACCGCGATGATGCGTGCGTTGAGCGGGATGTCGGCGCCCTTCAGCCCGTGCGGATAGCCGGTGCCGTCGAACTTTTCCTGGTGATGGCGCGCGCCCGGCACCGCGCCCTTCAGGCGGTCGATGTGGCGCAGGATTTCGTAGCTGCGCTCCGGGTGCACCATGATGAAGGTGTATTCGTCCTGGGTCAGGCGGCCCGGTTTGCACAGCACCGCGTCCGGGATGCCGATCTTGCCGACGTCGTGCAGCAGCGAGCCCCAGAACAGGTCTTCCGAATCGCGCGCCCCGAGGTTCATGGCGCGCCCGATCTCCATCGAGATGTAATGCACGCGCTCGGAGTGACCACGGGTGTAGGGGTCCTTGGCTTCGACCGCCTCGATCAGGGCGTTCGCCATCTGCTCGTTGAACTTGCGGGTCTCGGTCAGCATGCCGTACATGCGCGACAGGCTCGATAACTGGTTCGCCAGCAGTTCGCCCAGCTTGCGGTCGCTGTTCGAGAAATCGGGCTTGGCCAGGTGGTTCACCAGCACCAGGATCGCGACCACGCTGCGGTCGTGGATCACCGGGCAGCACAGCAGCTTGAAGGGCAGGTCAGTGAAGATGTAGGCGCGGCGCGGGTCGTTCCTGTCGTTGATGACCAGCGGGGCGCGCGCCGAATGCGTGAAGCGGTACAGGTCGCCGCGCATCTCGACCAGCACCAGGTCCAGGTTGTGGATCGGCGCCGACAAATTGGTCGCGTGCACGCACAGGTCCTCGCCCGGCTTGACGAAGGCGGCGACGTCGGCGTCCATGTGCTCGGCCCAGCTTTGCAGCAGCTTCTGGAACAGGTCGGCGCCCGGGTCGAGCTGCTGCACCTGCTTGTCGATCGCGTACACCAGGTGCAGCTCTTCATAGCGCTCGGACAGCTCCAGCGCCATGCTGTCGAGTTCCACTTTCGAGGCGAGATCGTCGGCGATGCCGGCGGCGATGTCCTCGAAGGTCTCGGCCAGCACGTCCCAGCCGGCCGGCACCTGGTCTGCGAAGGGCACCCGCACCGCCAGGTAAGCGATAACGACGCCGCGGCTCTTGACCGCCATGTAGAGCAGGGTGTCGCTGCCGGTGTCGTGGCGCTGCAGGCCGTCGCCGATGCAGGGCCAGTCGAAGCCCTCGGCGCACAGCGCTGCTACCCAGGCGCCGAGGCCGCGTTCCGGCGCGCTTTCCCATACCGCCGCGCCGGACGGCTGGCACAGCGCCAGCTCGTGCTCGGCGCCGGTGATGCGGCGCAGCCAGCGCGCATAACGCGCCATATCCAGACTGTTCAGGGCATCAGCTTGCGCTTGCATCGGGGGTCTCCTGCTGGGTGGATAAGGCAGCGAAATGGCTGGCCAGGCGCGCCACCAGCTGGCGCGGGCTGAGCGGCTTTTCGAGGAACTCGACGTTGGCGAGGCCGCGCACCCATTCGCGCTCGGCGCTGGCGGTCATCGAGGTCATCACGAGGATGGGGAAGGCGGCGTCGGGATAGCGCTCGCGCACGGTGCGGCACAGTTCGCGGCCGTTCATGCCGTCCATCTGGATGTCGCTGACCATGACGTCGGGCAGGCGCGCGGACATCTTGCCGAGCGCCTCGGCACCGTCGGCGGCGCTGTGCACCTCGTAGCCCTCGCGCTCGAGCATCAGGCGCAGCACGCGGATCACGTGGGCCTCGTCGTCGACGATCAGGATGGTGCGCTTGCTCATAAAACGTGGGCTCCCTCGACCAGCGCGGGCATTTTCTTCAGGTGGATCGAGAACACGCTGCCGTGTCCGGGCTCGCTGTCGATCGTCAGGCGGCCGTGGTGCAGCTCGACGATCTGGTTGGCCAGGTACAGTCCCAGGCCATGGCCGCCGCGCTGGTCCGGACCGGTTTCGCGCACGCGGAAGAATTTCTCGGTCACGCGCGCGCGGTCCTCGGGGGCCATGCCGATGCCGCTGTCGCGCACCGCCACCACCACGTCGCCATCGGCTTCGTCGGCGGCCAGCACCACGCTGCCGCCCGGCTTGTTGTACTTGATCGCGTTGTTCAGCAGGTTGTTCAGGGCGATGCAGAACAGGTCCTTGTCCACCGAGACGGCGGCGATGTCGCGCGCCACCTGCAGTTCGAGGCGGATGCCTTTCGCTTCGGCGCGGGCGCGCGCCTGCTGCGACGCGTCGCGCAGCAGTTCCTCGAGTTTGACGCGGTGGCGGTCGGGGCGCATGCTGCCCATTTCCAGCTTGCTGACGTTGAGCAGGTTGTTGACCAGGGAGCTCATGCGCTCGACTTCGTCCTGGATCACGTTGATCGCCTCGACCCGCACCGCCGGATCGGCGGCGCCTTCGTCGGCCAGCATTTCGCCGTACATCCCGATCACGTTCAGCGGCGATTTCAATTCATGCGACACGTGGGCGACGAAGTCGTTGCCGGCCTGGCGCGCGAGGTGTTCGCGGGTGGCGTCGCGCACCACCACCAGGGTGCCATAGACCATCGCGTGGCCGTGCAGCGCCTGGGCGGTGACCCACAAACGCTTGTCCGGCACCAGCGCCGGATTGAATTCGATCGTCATCTGGCTGCGGTTGTCCGGGCCGGCCGTGCGGAAGCGCGCCAGCATCGCGCGCAGCTCGGGGTCGCGGCACCAGGTGTCGAGCGGCTGCGACAAGACCTCGTCCACCGGCACGCCCAGCAGCGGCTCGATCTTTCCGGTGGCGAAGGTGACGTCGCCGGCCTGGTCCAGCACCAGCATGCCGTCCGGCAGGCAGTGCAGGACCGCCTGCATCTTGTTGCTGTTGTATTCGAGCAGGCGGCTGCTCGCCATGTTCGCCACGTTGTCCTGCTCCAGCTCGCGGATGCGGTTGCTGGCCTGGTCGAGATAGCGATTCAGCTTGGTCGCAAGGCCGCGCACGTCCTGGTCCGGCTGCACCGCGGGCAGCGTGGCCGGCTGGCGCGCGGCGATGGTCGCCAGCTGCTCGCCGAGCGCTGTCAGCGGCGCCATCTCGCGCTTGATCGTCAAATAGATGAGGGGCACCAGCAGGAACATGGCCAGCGCGATCAGCGCATAGAACTGCAGGTCCTTCATGGCGGCCATCGGACGCGGCTCGAAGTAGCCGATGCGTACCTGCAGGCGGCCTTCGGCACTGGCCAGCGGGCCGCGGAATTCGCGAATCGCGCGCTGGTCGTTGGCCGGATCGACCAGGCGCTCGTCGAAGCCGGTCACCGCCAGCGGCGCGGCGGGCGGCAGGATGACGCCGGGGCTGGCGACTTCGGCCAGGTTGCGGCCATTCCCGGCGCTCACCGCGGCATAGGCGAAATCCGGATTGTCGCGGTAGGCCAGCACCGAATCGAGCACGCCGGGATGCCCCGCGCTTGGTGCCAGCACCGAGGCCGGCAAGGCCGCCAGCGAGCGCACCATGCCCAGGCCCTGCGCGCGCACCTGCTCCGCATGCTGGCTTTGCTGGCGCTGCAGCAGCAGAGCCATCACGAGCGCGATCACGGCCAGCGACGATACGACGAGTATCATGCCGATCCGGTTGTTTTTCATGGAAGAGTCTCCTGCGCGCCTTGGTGGAACGCCAGACTATAGTTGAAAATTTCTTATTGGAAAATAATATTCTGCTTCCTGCTTCTATTCCCGGGAACTTTTTGTATCTGCCGCAACAGATCGCGGTCCGGCCTTCGTGAACAGGCCGCTGCGGGCTTCCGCGATATAGTGACACCTACTCAATATTGCATGATTTACACATGAGCAATCCCCGTTACCAAGCCGCTACCGACGACGAAACCCAGGACGACGACGCCTTCCTCGAGCGCGAACTGAAGCTGCACGAGCGCGGCGCCGAACTGGTCAAGATGGAAGGGCGCGTCTTCCTGCGCTTCAGCGGCGCCGTGCGCGTGGACGGCCTGCACGTCGACTACCGCCTGGTGCCGGCGCGCGGCGTGCTGGCCAAGCCGAGCAAGTGGCGCAAGATGGATCTAAGCGCCCGCCGCGAACTCATCGAGGAACGCGCCACCCGCGACGCCATGGACGACCTGAACCAGGAGGTCGAGGAATTCGTCCGCGAGATCGCCGACCAGTGCGACGACGCCGGCTTTGACCCGATGCTGTTCCTGCACGTTCTGGAAGAACTGGAAACCTCGGAACCGGCCGAATACGTGTTCGAGCGCATCCATCAGCGCCTCGAGCACGCCGTCGAGCGCGACCAGGAAGAGCGCCACGCCGCGCGCACCAAGGAAAGCATCAACCTGGCGGAATATCCTCAATCCTTCGAGGTCGCCAGCAAGATGGCGCGTCGCTTCATCGCCCTGCTCGGTCCGACGAACTCGGGCAAGACCCACCGCGCGATGGAGCACCTGGCCCAGGCCGATAGCGGCGTCTACCTGGCGCCGCTGCGCCTGCTGGCGCTGGAAAACTACGAACGCCTGCAGGGGGCGGTCAAGGAGGATGGCGAAGCGCTGGCCGTCAGCCTGATCACGGGCGAAGAGCGGCGCCTGGCCGAGAACGCGACCCACGTCGCCAGCACGGTCGAGATGCTGGACACGAAGACGAAAGTAGAAGTGGCGGTGATCGACGAAATCCAGATGCTGGCCGATCGCGACCGCGGCGCCGCCTGGACCGCGGCCGTGTGCGGCGCGCCGGCCTCGACCGTCTACCTGGTCGGGGCGCCGGAAGCGCGGCGCGCGATCGAGGCGCTGGCCGAACGCCTGGAATGCCCGCTCGAAGTCCACGTGTTGAAGCGCAAGGCGCCGCTGTCGATGGAGCCAGGCGCCGTGCGCAAGATCCGAAACCTGCGGCGCGGCGACGCCGTCATCGCCTTCTCCCGGCGCGACGTGCTGATGTGGCGCGACATGATCACGGAAATCGGCCTGTCGGTGGCCACCGTCTACGGCAATCTGTCGCCGGAAGTGCGGCGCGCCCAGGCCGAGCGTTTCCGGGAGGGGCAGGCCGACATCGTGGTGGGCACGGACGCCCTGGCCATGGGCCTGAACATGCCGATCCAGCGCATCGTGATGACGACCGCGGTGAAATACAACGGCTATGAAGAGGAAGAGATCTCGGCCGCGCTGGCCAAGCAGATCGCCGGCCGTGCCGGGCGCTACGGCGTGCACGAGGAAGGCTTTGTCGCCGGCTACGACGACGATACCCACGACATCATGCGCGCCCTGATGAAGGAAAAGATCCCGCCCGTCAAAGCCAGCGGCTTCGCGGTCGCGCCTTCGCTGGAGCAATTGCACCGCATCGCTTCGGTGACGGGAGAAACATCGCTGGTGAAACTGCTGCGCCGCTTCGTGCACAACATCGACGTGCCGGACGGCTTTTTCTACCCGCGCATCACGGAAGAACAGAACGAGCGCGCCGAGTGGCTCGATACCCTCGATCTGTCGGTGGCCGAAAAATTCACGATGTCGCTGGTGCCGATCTCGACCCGGGTGCCGACGCTGGAGAGCGCCTGGTCGCATTGGGCGCAGTCGCTGGCGAAAAAGAAAATCTGCAAGCTCCAGCCTCATCCGCAAGAAATGTTCTGGCAGAACCTGCAGGAAGTCGAGGATACCTGCCGCATGTACTCGGCCTATGCCTGGCTGGGTTACCGGATGCCGGCGTTTTTCCCGAGTATCGAGCTGGCCCAGCAGCTGGCGCGGGAGGCATCGGAGCGGGTGGATTCTTTGTTGCAGCAGCAGAATGCGGCGGCGCGTAAAAAGCAGTCGAAGAAGGAGCGGGGTAGGTGGTGATTAGCTCCAGCACGTCGTCCTCGCGAAAGCGGGGACCCATACTGAGCAACACGAGCCAGTACGTAGAAATATTGCGGCTCTATCGGATGGCGGACTTCGGCACCTCAGCATGGGTTCCCGCTTTCGCGGGAACGACGCTTATTTCGCCTTGACCTTCTCCACCGCCTCCAGCCACTCTTCCCAAAGCGCCGGATCCCTGGCCCGCCCATCCGGCCCCAGCTTGTACTCGCTCACCAAATCCGCCAGATCGCTGGATTCCGTCAGCTCCACCTCGCGCTGGATAAAGGCCAGCATGGCCCGGTAAGCCTGTTCGACCGTCATCGTGTTGTCCGCTGCGCTCATGTCTGTCGCCCTTCGATGCTCACAGCTTAAGCGATCATGGGCGGCAGCGCGCTGCGATCCCGGCGCCGTCCGCGCCCGCCACCGGGATGTCCGAGGGTGGCGTGCCATTGCCCAACACCATGGTGGTGCCGCCGACATAGCGCAGCGGCAGTTCCTCGCCCGCGTAATCGCTCAGGGCCTGCGGCACGTAGATCGCGAAGCGGTAGTCGAGGTTCGTATAAAAGCCGTGCCGGAACACCTGGCTGGGCGGGCCCTCGTGGATCTCGGCCGCGATGGCCTCGACGATGGCGGCCGTGTCGGTACGCGTGTTCAGGGCTATCGAGTCGTCCAGCCGCAAGGTGTAGGGGCGCAGCGGGCCGAAGCGGTGGCCGCCGAACTGCACGCGGAAGCGGTCGATGTCGTAGTAGAAGGCCGGCACTTTTGCGCCGGTGACGTCGATGCTGCACAGGACGAACACGGCCCAGAAGCCCTGCGATTCCAGCGGCTGCACGAAGTGGATCGCTTCATTGCGGCGCAGACGCACCGGGTTGCGGAAGTCGATCCGGTGCACGTTGGCGACGTGCTGGTAATGCAGGACCACGGTGTTGCGCAGTCCGGGGTCCACGCTCGTGCAGCCGGCTGCCAGCAGGCAGGGAAGCAAGAGCAGGGACTTGATCGGCTTGCGCATAGGGTCTCCAGCGAACGCGTCAAGCTTGGACCAGACGGACGGGCAGAGTTTGCGGGAAGTCAGGGGTGCGCAGGTGTGATGTCAGCTGCTGCCCAGCGATTTCTGCAGCAGCGCGTGCAGCGAGGCGAAATCCGGCTCGCCCAGGTAGCGCTTGAGGATCTTGCCGTCCTTGCCGATGACGAAGGTGGTCGGCGTCATGGCCACGTCGCCGAACTGCTTGGCCAGGTCGCCGCCCGAATCGAGCGCGACCTTGAACGGCAGCTTGCGGGTCTCGGCATAGTTCAGGACGTAGTTGGGCGGATCGTAGCTCATCGCGACGGCGACGAATTCCAGGCCCTGCCCCTTGAACTTGTTGTAGGTGTCGACCATCTGCGGCATCTCCTTCACGCAGGTGGCGCAGGAGGTTGCCCAGAAATTGACCATCACGACCTTGCCGCGCAAGTCCTGCGAGCTGATCTTCTGGCCGTCGATGCTGATGAAGGTGACGTCGGGTGCCTGCTGGCGGCTGAAGACGGCGACGCCGGCGCCGCAGGCCACCGCGATCGCGACGGCGCCGAAGGTGAGCAGCTTGATGCGGGAACGGTTCGGGCGCGAGGCGGTCATGGCTTCATCTCATCCGTGAAAGGGCGACGAACTATTTTATATCGTCCGCCGCCACTCGGTTTGAAGTGTTACTGCGCCTGCGGCGGCGACTGCGGCTGCATCGCGCGCAGGTCTTCTTCGCTGATGTACTCGAACATCTTGGTGACGCGCATGACACCGGACACGCCCTGCGCTACTTGGGCGGCAATATTGCCTTCGCGCTGGGTCACCAGGCCCATCAGGTAGACGTTGCCACGCTCGGTCACGACCTGGAAGGAGTTCGCCGAGACGGTCTTCTTGTCGGCCAGGCTGAGTTTCACCTTGCTGGTGATCAGGGCGTCGCTCGAGCGCGAGGTGTAGCTCGATGGGCCGGCAACGATCAGCTCGTTGATCACGTTGTCGACGTTGGCAATCCCGCGTACTTCGTTCTCGACCGCGCGCTTCATGGCGTCGTCGCGTACCTCGCCGGTCAGCAGCACCTTGCGGTTGTAGCTGTTGACGTTGACGTGACCGGCGTCGCCGACAACCTGCGGCAGACGGGTTGCTGCCTTCACCTCGATGCCCTTGTCTTCGGTCTGGGTACCCAGGGTACGGCGATCGGTGCTCGCTATCGCGCCGGCCACCATGCCGCCGGCAACCACGGCCACGCAGCCTTGCAGCGAGACCACCAGGGAACCGAGGAGGGCGGCGGTCAGGACGGCTTTCTTAACTTGCATCTTCTTCTCCGAACAAGGCGACGTCGATGCCGTCGCAGATACTGTGGATCGCCACCAGGTGCACTTCCTGGATGCGTGCGGTGCGGCTGTGCTGCACATTGATATGTACGTCGGCCTCGGTCAGCAGCGCGCCAAGCTTGCCGCCGTCCTTGCCGGTCAGGGCGACGACGCGCATCTCGCGCTCGAGCGCCGCTTCGGCGGCCGCCAGCACGTTGGCGGAATTGCCGGAGGTCGAAATCGCCAGCAGGATGTCGCCGGCCTGGCCCAGGGCCTGGACCTGCTTGCTGAAGATCTCGTTGAAGCTGTAGTCGTTGCCGACCGCCGTGATGATCGAGGTGTCGGTGCTCAGCGAGATCGCCGGCAGCGGGAAACGCTCGCGCTCGAAGCGGCCGACCAGCTCGGCAGCGAAGTGCTGGGCATCGCCGGCGGAACCGCCATTGCCGCATGCCAGGATCTTGTTGCCGTTGGACAGCGCATTGAACATCAGTTCGATGGCGTTGGAAATGGGTTGTGCCAGCAGCTGGCCCGACTTCAATTTGAGTTCGGCGCTTTCCTGGAAATGGGCGAGGATGCGTTGAGTATTCATGGTCGAAGATTATAGTGCAGCGGCAAGGTCTACCGCGCAAGTGGGATAAAAATTGCTTACATTTCAGGCGGCTTCGATGGCGTTCCGTAACCATTCCAGCTGGACGCCATCGATGGCGACGACGTCGATGCGGCAGGGCGGCAGGCGCCTGAAACGCTGCAAATACACCTGGGCGGCGCGCAGGATACGGCGGATTTTTGCCGGTGTGATGCTGGCGGCGGCCCCGCCGCGGCTACGGTCGGCGCGCTGGCGCACCTCGACGAAGACCAGGGTCTCGCCCTCGCGCATGACCAGGTCGATCTCACCCAATTTACACCGGAAGTTCGCTTCGATCAGCACTAAACCGTGGCGTTGAAGATACGCCAGCGCCGATTCTTCCCCTTTTCGACCCTGTTCCTGCTTTTGCGACAGGCGGGCCGGCCACATCTCAGGGCCCCGCGTCGACGGGTTCGAAATTGCCGTTGCGGTAGACGGCCATGGCTTCGCGCCGCTGCAGCCGCGGCTCCCTGGGGTCCACCTCCAGGCGGCCGGTGACGCCGTCGATGACGAAGGGGCCGCCCGGCCGCAGCGCCAGTTCGCGCGCGACCAGGAAAGCGTCGATGCCGAGGGCGTACAGGCGGCTCATGGTCAACGGCTGTTCGGCCTCGGGTGGGCGCGGGTAAACCATCACCGCGCGGTGGTCCGGGCGCACCAGCCAGGGCAGGTCGACCACGCGCAGGCCTTCCAGCTCGCCGATCGCCGCGCCGGGGGCCGCGCGGCCCGGATTGCCGGCGCTGCCGGTGTAGCAGGGAATCGTGGTGCCGGTCTGGGCGCGCACCTGGCGCAGCTCGACCACGTCGAGCGCGGCGAACAGCAGCTCGGGCGGATCGACGTCCAGGCGCGCCTTCAGGTCGCCGATCAGGGCCTGGTCGACGCGGCCTTCGGTGGAGGGGACGTTGAAACGCTGGCCCGTATGGCCGAGCTCGTTCCAGCGCGCCTCGAAGGCGGCCGCCGCACGCTGGGCCCAAGGCGCGTTACCGGTGAGGATCAGCACCCGGCCTTGCGGATGCTCGCGCGCCGCCCATTCGGCGGCTTGCCTGGCCTCGTCCTCGATCGAGAGACCGGCGACCAGCATGCCGCGTGGCAGGTTTCCGCGTGGCTCGGGATGGTTCAGGGCAACGGTCGTGCGGCTGACGCCGCCGCCGGTGGCCAGCGCGCTGACGGCGGGGCGGGCCAATGGGCCGACCACGACCTCGTGCGAGGCGGCGGCGTCGGCATAGGAAGCGAGCGTGCCGCCGGTGCTGTCGTCGGTGGTCACGAGGTCGACCGCGATGCCGGCGCCGTCGCGCTCGACGCTGGCCATGAAGCCGGCGCGCACCGCTGCGGCGGCACCGCCCAGGCTGGAGGAATTCATCGGCAGCAGCAGGGCAATACGGACCGGGCCGGCGCCCCTGGCGGCGGGCGCGGTGCCGGCCCGGGCTTCCTGGCCCGGCAGCAGGATGGGCGCGGTATGCACCGGCGAGGTTTCCACTTCGCGCGGCGGCGGCACATAGGCCGGCGCGCGCGCGGGCTCGGGTTCCGGGCAGGCGTAATCGCCGCTGCGGGGACTTGTGTTTGCGCCCTTGGGCGCGCACAATCCCTGCGGCTCGTCCAGGCTTACCGTGCTGCAGCCGGCCAGCAGCAGGAATGTCAGTCCCGCGCCCAGCGCTTTCAGTTTTTTAATCAGCATCCGTTCCCCCATGACCGCCATTCAGTCCAGCCAGATCGCCCAATTGCCCGTCCTGGGTGAGGCAGCCCAGCAGTCCTATCCTACCGCAACGCTTTACGTGGTGGCCACACCGATCGGCAATGTCACCGACATCACCCTGCGCGCCCTGCATGTGCTCCTGATCGCCGACGTCGTCGCCTGCGAGGACACGCGCAAGACCGGCGCCCTGCTGACGCGCTTTGGCCTGAACAAGCAGATGGTGGCGGCGCACCAGCACAACGAACGCGAAGCGGCCGAAAAGCTGATCCAGCGCTTGCTCGCTGGCGAGCGCGTGGCGCTGGTGTCGGACGCCGGCACACCGGCCGTGTCGGACCCCGGCGCGCGCATCGTCGACGCCGTGCGCAAGGCCGGCCTGCAAGTGGTGCCGGTGCCCGGCGCCTCGGCGTCGGTCGCGGCGCTGTCGGCCAGCGGCTTCGTGAACGACCGCTTCCATTTTGTCGGATTCCTGCCGGCCAAGGCGAAGCAGCGCGAAACGGAACTGGCCCAGCTCAAGCTCGACACCTCGACCCTCGTGATCTATGAGGCGCCGCACCGGATCACCGACTGCGTCGAGGCATTGGCGGCGGTATTCGAGCCGACCCGCCAGGTCGTGTTCGCGCGCGAGCTGACCAAGATGTTCGAAGAAATCCACCGCTGCCCGCTGAGCGAGGCGCTGGCCTGGGTCAAGGCCGACCAGCACCGCGAACGCGGCGAATTCGTGGTGCTGGTCGAAGGCGCGGCGCCGTCGGCAGACGAAGGGGAGCTTGATGCCGAGCGGATTTTGCAGATCCTGCTGACGGAGTGCTCGGTGAAGCAGGCGGCGAATCTGGCGGCGCAGATTACGGGGCGGAAGAAGAATGCACTGTATGAAAGGGCCCTGCAAATCAAGGGTGACGCTTAAATCGTCGTCCCCGCGAAGGCGGGGATCCAAGTTGCACGCGTTTCGACGGCTCATGAAACTTGGATTCCCGCCTGCGCGGGAATGACAATTCAGGCGCTACCACTTGCACCCACTATCCTTCTTATCCATCGCCAGAAAGATCGGCGCCAGCAATCCCCCCGGCACCCCATCCTTGCAATCCGGCCGCTTCGCCTCCTTGATGCCCCGCTCCAGTTTCGATTCGGTCTGCAAAGGCGGTGGCGGCAAGCGTTCCAGCGCGGTGCCCACCTTGGCCGGATCCGGCTCGTTCGCCACCTTGCGGGCGACATTGCGCGCAGCGTCCAGATTGAAGCGCGGCGTGTCTCTGGATGCCGTATCCGCAGGCGGCGGCGTTTCGACGGCAAAGGGTTTTTCTTCCGAAGCCGGCTGCGGCTGTACGGCGATGATGCGGCGTGGTGTGCGTGGCGCAGGTGCGCGCGACGCCGGTGCCGGCCTGGCTGGCGTCTCGGCCTGTTTCGGGGGCTGCACGGGTTCAGTCACCGGCGGCGTCTCCGGTGCGACCTGCAGGCGCACGGTGAGCGGTTCGCTGACGGCTGCGGGCAAGGCCGCCGGCTGCGGCTGGCGGTAAATGGCCAGCAACAACGCGTGCACGGCCACCGAGATGGCGATGCCCGCCGCCACGCGTGTCGTGGTCTTACGGTCAGGCAGGCTCGTCAAGCCGGTATTCGAAAATCCGTCGATTACAGCATTCATGTGCAGCTCCATCGATTCCTGTGCCGGAAAGCCTCAACCGCGCACATTCGCAGGCGCTTTCCTTGACCGCGAGCGCCGCGGAAGTTATGATGGCTGTCTTCGGAGTGTAGCGCAGCCCGGTAGCGCATCTGGTTTGGGACCAGAGGGTCCAAGGTTCGAATCCTTGTACTCCGACCAAGTATACCGAAAAGGCCGACAGTGAAAGCTGTCGGCCTTTTTCATTTCCGCGTGGCGATGACGTTTGTGTCGTGGGCTCCCCGAGCCCACGTTCACATTACCAATCAACCAGCGCGCTTCGCCAGCAAGGCATTCCCCGCACGGCTCACACCCTTGCGCCCCAGCTGCTGCGAAATGAAGGCGCCCGCATCGACCACCTGGTCCAGGTCGATGCCGGTCGCGATGCCCAGGCCGTTCAACATGTAAACCACGTCTTCGGTGGCGACGTTGCCGGTTGCGCCCTTCGCGTACGGGCAGCCGCCCAGGCCGGACACCGACGAATGGAAGATGGACACGCCCACTTCCAGGCTGGCGTAAATATTCGCCAGCGCCTGGCCGTAGGTATCGTGGAAGTGGCCGGAGATACCGTCCAGCCGGAACGCGCGCGCCGCCGTCTCCATCACCGCCTGCGTCTTGCGCGGGGTCGAGACGCCGATCGTGTCGGCGATGTCGATCTCGTCGCAGCCCAGGTCACGCATGCGCGCCACCACGTCGGCGACGGCGTCCAGCGGCACTTCGCCCTGGTAGGGGCAGCCGAAGGAGCAGCTGATGCTGCCGCGCAGGCGCAGGCCGCGCTCCTTGGCGGCCTTCGCGACCGCTTCGAAGCGCGCGATCGATTCGGCGATCGAGCAGTTGATGTTCTTTTGCGAGAAGGCTTCCGAGGCCGAGCCGAAGATCACGACTTCATCGGCTTTACTTGCGAGCGCCGCCTCGAAACCCTGCATGTTCGGCGTCAGCGCGGAATAGAGGGTGCCCGGGCGGCGGGCGATGCCGGCCATGACCTCCGCGCTGGTGGCCATCTGCGGCACCCATTTCGGCGAGACGAAGGAAGCCGCCTCGATGTTCGTAAAACCGGCGCGCGACAGGCGGTCGACCAGCTCGATTTTTACGGCGGCGGAGACGTTCTCTTTTTCGTTCTGCAGGCCGTCGCGCGGGCCGACTTCGACGATTTTGACTTGTTTAGGCAGATTCATTTTCAATATCCCCGGTTGCGGTCGACCACGTCGGCGACGTGCTCGCCCTGTTCGAGCAGTGTGATCTTGTGCGCGATCTGGCGCACGGCTTCCTCGCGGATCGTGAGCGCCGAGATGTGCGGCGTGATGGTGATGCGCGGCTCGCTCCAGAACGGATGCGGCGCCGGCAGCGGTTCGTTGCGGAACACGTCCAGCGTGGCGCCCGCGATATGGCCGGAGCGGATCAGCGCGAGCAGGTCCGGCTCGGCGACCTGGGCGCCGCGCGCGACGTTGATGACGTAGGCGCCTTCGGGCAGCGCCGAAAGCCGCGCGCGGTCCAGCAGGTTATTGGTCTCCGGCGTCAGCGGCAGCATGCTGACCAGCACGCGCGTGCCGCGCAAGAAGTCGTCGAGCGCGTCCATGCCGGCAAAGCAGTCCACGCCAGGCAGATCCTTGGCCGTGCGGCTCCAGCCGCGCACCGGAAAACCGAGCTGGCGCAGCGCCTGCACCACCGGGATGCCGAGTTTGCCGAGCCCCAGCACGCCGACCGTGAATTCTTCCTTTTTACGCGCGGCCAGCGGATTCCACATGCCCTGGCGCGCCTGCTGCTCGTACTCGTCGAAGCGGCGGAAGTAGCGCAGCACCGCATACGCGACATACTCCGCCATCTGCTCGCCCATGCCGGCGTCGCCGAGGCGGATCACCGGTACGTCGGGTAGCGCGTCGCCGAATTTCAGGATGGCGTCGACGCCCGCGCCCATCAGGAAGATCGCTTTTACACGCGACAGCTGGTCGAGCAGGGCCGGCACGGGCGCCCACAGGACCGCGTAGTCGCAGGCGTCGAGGCTTTGTCCCTCTTGCCAGGTGACCGTCTCGGCCTGCGGCAGCGCCTGCGCGAAATCGCGCGCCCACGGCTCGATCACGCCGTCGCCGCGGTACAGGAGGATGCGCATGGTCTCCTCTTACGCGGCGGCCTTGAAGGCCAGCAGCGGCGCGCCGTCGGCCACCTGGTCGCCGACCTGGTACAGGATCTCTTCGACCAGGCCGTCGCTCGGCGCCGCGATCGTGTGCTCCATCTTCATCGCTTCCATGATCACCAGCGCTTCGCCCTTCTTGACGGTCTGGCCGTCCTTCGCGATCACGGCGACCACTTTGCCGGGCATCGGCGCGGTCAGGCGGCCGCCCGCGGCTTCGGTTTCGCCCGCGTGCGCCATCGGATCGGCGTAGTGCAGCGTGTAGTGCTGGCCGCCGGTGAACACGTGCAGCAATTCGCCGTCGCGGCGCACGGTGCCGTGCAGGGCTGCGCCGTCGAGGCGGATCGCGTATTCGCCGCCGTTCTTCGACACCAGCGCCAGCGGGTGGGCCGCGCCGTCGAGGTCCAGCACCCAGCCGTGCGGGTGGTAGGCCAGTTTAAGGTCGTAAGTCCTGGCGTCCAGCGTGGCGCTGTACTCGTCGCCGAAAGAGAGCTGGCGGCGGTAGGTGCCGTTCATGCGCCAGCCGTGGGTGCTGGTCCACGGATCGGCCGGATTGCTCGATACCGACAAAGCCTGCTCGGCGTCGGCCAGCGCGACCGCGGCCAGGGCCAGCGCAGCTTTCGGCGCCGGGCCGGCGGCCGGGAACAGGGAGGCGTTGTTACGCTCGATCAGGCCCGTGTCCAGGTCGGCGCTGGAGAAGGCTTGCCCTTCCACCAGGCGCTTGAGGAAGGCGATGTTGGTCGCCAGGCCGACGATATGGAACTCGGACAGCGCCTGCGCCATGCGCGACAGCGCCTGGGTGCGGTCCGCGCCCCAGACGATCAGCTTGGCGATCATCGGGTCGTAGAAGGGAGAAATGGCATCGCCTTCGCGCACGCCCGAATCGATGCGCACGCCGGCCGGTGCCGCATTTGTACCGCCTCCCGAGCCCAGTTCGAACGACACATGCGAAGGGACGTCCATGAAGCGCAGCGTGCCGATCGAAGGGAGAAAACCTTTTTCCGGATTCTCGGCGTAGACGCGCGCCTCGATCGCATGGCCGTGGATCGCCAGTTCATGCTGCTGCTTCGGCAGCGTCTGGCCGGCGGCCACGCGCAGCTGCCACTCGACCAGGTCGGTCCCGGTGATCATTTCGGTGACCGGGTGCTCGACCTGCAGGCGGGTGTTCATCTCCATGAAGTAGAAGGAGCCGTCCTGGTTGGCGATGAATTCGACGGTGCCGGCGCCCACGTAGCCGACCGCGCGCGCGGCCGCCACCGCCGCTTCGCCCATCGCCGCGCGGCGTTCAATGGTCATGCCCGGCGCCGGCGCTTCTTCCAGCACCTTCTGGTGGCGGCGCTGCACCGAGCAGTCGCGCTCGTGCAGGTAGACGCAGTTGCCGTGCTTGTCCGCGAAGACCTGGATCTCGATGTGGCGCGGACGCTGCAGGTACTTCTCGGCGAGCACCTTGTCGTCGCCGAAGGAGGAAATCGCCTCGCGCTTGCAGGAGGCCAGCGCGGCCTGGAAATCTTCGGAGCGCTCCACCACGCGCATGCCCTTGCCGCCGCCGCCGGCGCTGGCCTTCAGCAGCACCGGGTAGCCGATGCGGTTCGCTTCGCTCTGCAGCAGCTCCGGATCCTGGTCGTCGCCGTGGTAGCCCGGCACCAGCGGCACGTTCGCCTGCTCCATCAGCTGCTTGGCCGCCGACTTCGAACCCATCGCCCGCATCGAGGAACCCGGCGGTCCGATGAAGACCAGGCCGGCGGCCTCGCAGGCTTCGGCGAATTCCGCGTTCTCGGACAGGAAGCCGTAGCCTGGGTGGACGGCCTGGGCCCCTAGGGCTTTCGCGACCTCGATGATCTTGTCGCCGCGCAGATAGCTGTCCTTGGCCGCGGCCGGGCCGATCAAGACCGCCTCATCGCAGACCGCGACATGCTTCGCGCCGGCGTCGGCTTCCGAGTAGACGGCAACGGTACGAATACCCATGCGGCGCGCGGTGGCGGCGACACGGCAGGCGATTTCGCCACGGTTGGCGATGAGGATCTTGGTGAACATGTGGTGTCTCGTCTGTTATTTATAAGTGTTAGCTCTAGAACGTCGTCCCCGCGCAGGCGGGGATCCAAGTTCTGTCGGCGTTTCGACTGCTCATGCAAACTTGGGTCCCCGCCTGCGCGGGGACGACGGGGGTTTTAACAACCGCAACTTTCCTTCTGCACCGACTCCAGCATCGCCGAGCGCGTCTTCAAACCCAGCTTCTCCAGCAGCGCACGGTCATCGTTCGCTTCCGGGTTATCGGTGGTCAGCAGCTTGTCGCCGTAGAAGATGGAATTCGCGCCGGCCATGAAGCACATCGCCTGCACCGCTTCGCCCAGCTCGCGCCGGCCAGCGGATAAACGCACGCGCGCCTTCGGCATGGTGATGCGGGCGACGGCGATGGTGCGCACGAATTCGATCGGGTCCAGCGGCGGCAAGCCGTGCAGCGGCGTGCCTTCGACCTGCACCAGGTGGTTGATCGGCACCGATTCCGGATACGGGTTCATGTTGGCCAGCTGGGCGATCAGGCCGGCGCGCTGCGAGCGGGTCTCGCCCATGCCGACGATGCCGCCGCAGCAGATTTTTAAACCCGCATTACGCACGCGGCCCAGGGTGTCCAGGCGGTCGTTGTATTCGCGGGTCGAGATCACGTCGCCATAGAAATCCGGCGAGGTGTCGATGTTGTGGTTGTAGTAGTCCAGGCCCGCGTTCTTGAGCTGCTCGGCCTGGCCTGCTTCCAGCATGCCGAGGGTGGCGCAGGTTTCCATGCCCAGCGCCTTCACGCCGCGCACCATGGCTTCGACCTTTTCCATGTCGCGCTCTTTCGGGCTGCGCCAGGCGGCGCCCATGCAGAAGCGGGTCGCACCCTTGGACTTGGCTTCGGCGGCTGCCGCCAGCACGGTGTCCAGTTCGAGGATCTTCTTGGCTTCGACGCCGGTGTCGTAGCGCGCCGCCTGCGGGCAGTAGCCGCAGTCTTCTTCGCAGCCGCCGGTCTTGATCGACAGCAGGGTGGCCAGTTCGACGTCGCCGTCGGGGAAGTTGGCGCGGTGGGCCTGCTGGGCGCGGAACATCAACTCCGGCAGCGGCAGCTCGAACAGGGCCAGCACGTCGGCCAGCGGCCAGGTGGCGTCCTTCGGCAGCGAGGCCGGGGTCGCGGGCGGGTGGAGGGTGACGACTTGGGTCATGTTTGCATCCTTGTTTTGGTGTTTCAGGAACGCGCGGACGGCCATCCCGGCACGCCCGCGAGCTCGATATAGGCCGCTGCATCGGCGGCCGATGGTTGGTCCAGGCGCGGCACGCGGCCCAGCAGGGGCGCGGGCATGCGCTGTTCGAGTGCGGCCACGTTCTCGTCGGCGAAGCGCATGTCGGGGTCGACCTGGTTGGCGACCCAGCCGGCCAGCACCAGGCCGCGCGCGACGATCGCCTCGGCGGTCAGCAGCGCGTGGTTGATGCAGCCGAGGCGCAGGCCGACCACCATGATCACCGGCAGGTTGAGCTGCACGGCCAGGTCGGCGCTGTCGAATTCCTCGGAGAAGGGCACGCAGAAGCCGCCCACGCCTTCGACCACGGTGGCGTCGGAGGCGCCCAGGATCTCGGCATAAGCGGTCAGGATCGGCACCGGCTCGATGCGCACGCCTTCCAGTTCCGCCGCGATGTGCGGGGCGCAGGGTTCGCGCAGCATGAAGGGCGTGGTGATGTGCTGCGGCAGGTGCACGTTGCCGGCGGCGCGCAGCATGGCGGCGTCTTCGTTGTGCAGCTCGCCGTCGCGTTCCTCGGCGCCGGCCGCAATCGGTTTCATGCCGCAGGCGCGCTGGCCGTGCTGCACCAGCTTGTGCAGGATCGCGGCGGAGATCAGGGTCTTGCCGATCTCGGTATCGGTGCCGGTGACGAAGCAGGCGAAGCGGGTCGGCACGCCCTCGGCCGCCAGCGGGGCCGGGATGGCGGCGACAGCGGGTGCGCTGGCCGTCATCGGCTCCGCGTAGCCGACTTCAGGCTGCGCGCCGCCCGGTTGTTCGGGATCGTTGAGGCTCATGCTGCGCTCCTTTCCAGCTGGTGTTCAAATGCATTGAGCGTGGCAGCCAGCCGCGCCACTTCGTCTTCCGTATGTGCGGCGCACAGGGTCACGCGCAGGCGCGCGGTGCCCGGCGCCACGGTCGGCGGACGAATTGCCGGCACCCACAGGCCCTGCTCGTGCAGGCGGCTCGCCACATATAAAGCTTCGTCGTTGCCGCCGATGACGATGGGCTGGATTGCCGTGTGCGACAGCGGGCGCTGCCAGCGTTTCAGTTTCAGTTGGTCGTCGAGCAGCGCAATCAGCCGGTTCAGGTGCGCCCGGCGTGCGGCGCCTTCCTCGCTCTCGATGATGTCCAGGCTGGCCAGCAGCGCATGCGCCAGCGCCGGCGGCGCCGCGGTCGTGTAGATATAGGGGCGGGCGCGCTGGATCATCAGCTCGACCACCGATGCATGGGCCGCGATGAAGGCGCCGCCGACGCCGGCCGCCTTGCCCAGCGTGCCGACGTACACCAGATTCGGCGAGCGCAGACCGAAGTGCTCGAGGGCGCCGCGGCCGTGCGCGCCCAGCACGCCGAAGCCGTGGGCATCGTCGACCACCAGCCAGGCGCCGTGGCGCTCGCACAGGGCCAGCAATGCCGGCAGTGGCGCCAGGTCGCCATCCATGCTGAACACGCTGTCGGTGACGACGATTTTTGCACTTGCATTGCTGGCGATGAGTTGCGCTTCCAGCGCCGCCACGTCGCCGTGCGGGTAGACCGTGACGCCGGCCCGCGCCAGGCGGGCGCCGTCGATCAGGGACGCATGGTTCAGCGCCTCCGAGAAGATCATCGCGCTCGGATCGCTGCCCAGCGCGGTCAGCACGGCCAGGTTGGCCATGTAGCCGGTGCAGAAGTAGAGCGCGCGCGCATCGACCAGGTGCGGCGCCTCGAAGGCAGCCAGGCGCTCTTCCAGCAGCGCGTGCGCGCGGCTGTGGCCCGACACCAGGTGCGAGGCGCCGCTGCCGGCGCCGTACAGTTCCGCGCCTTCGCGCAGGGCCGCGACCACGCGCGGGTGCGCGGCCAGGCCCAGGTAGTCGTTGCTGCAGAAGGCCAGCATGGGGCGGCCGTCCACCAGCTGGCGCGGCGCCGTGGGCGAGTCGGCGGTACGGCGGCGGCGCGTCAGGCTTTGCGCCGCCAGCGTGTCCAGCTGGCGCTCGATGCCGGCGATCAGGTCCTGGGTCATTCTGCAATCACCTTTTCGAACACGGTGCGGGTGCGCGCGGCCAGCCCGACGATCTCTTCCTCATCCAGCACATATGGCGGCATCAGGTAGACCGTGCGGCCGATCGGCCGCAGCAGCAGTTCGTTCTCGACCGCGCTGGTGAAGAAGCGGCGCGCGAAGGTCGACGCACGCTTCGCATCCGGCTCGACGGCGTCGAAGGCCAGGATCATGCCGCGCTGGCGGAAATTGGTGACGCGCTCGTGCTCGAGCAGCGGCGCCATTTCCAGCATCAGGCGGGTGGCCGTTTCGCGGTTTTTCACCAGCACGTCGTCGTCGCGGAAGATCTGCAGGGTCGCCAGCGCCGCGCGGCAGGCCAGGGCGTTGCCGGTGTAGGAGTGCGAGTGCAGGAAGCCGCGCGTGATGTCTTCGCTGTAGAAGGCTTCGTAGATTTTATCGGTGCTGAGCACCAGCGATAGCGGTAAATAGCCGCCGCTGATCCCCTTCGACAGGCACAGGAAGTCCGGCCAGATGGCGGCCTGTTCGCAGGCGAAGAAAGTGCCGGTGCGGCCGCAGCCGACCGCGATCTCGTCGGCGATCAGGTGCACGTGGTGCTTGTCGCACAGCTCGCGCAGGCGCTGCAGGTAAAGCGGGTCGTGCATCGCCATCCCGGTCGCGCACTGCACCAGCGGTTCGACGATGATGGCGGCGATGCTCTCCCCGCTCTCTTCGAACAGCTGCTCGACATCCTTGATCGCACGGCGCGCCACGTCCTGGCTTGATTCGCCATCGACGGCGTTGCGGGCGTCGGGCGAAGCCACGGTGCGGGCGGCGCGCAGCAGCGGGCCGTAGGCATCCTTGAACAGGGCGACGTCGGTGACGGCCAGCGCGCCGATGGTCTCGCCGTGGTAGGAACCCTGCAGGCAGACGAATTCCTGCTTGTTCGGGTAGCCGGCGTTGCGCCAGTAGTGAAAACTCATCTTCAGCGCGATTTCCACCGCCGATGCGCCATCGGACGCATAGAAGGCGTGGCCGAGCGCGTGGCCGGTCAGCGCGGCCAGCTGCTCGGACAGTTCGACCACCGGCTCGTGCGTGAAGCCCGCCAGCATCGCGTGTTCGAGCGTATCCAGCTGCTGCTTGAGCGCCGCGTTGATGCGCGGGTTGGCGTGGCCGAACAGGTTGACCCACCACGAGCTGATGCCGTCCAGGTAGCGCCGGCCTTCATGGTCATACAGCCACGGGCCTTTGCCGTGGCTGACGGCGATCAGCGGCACCTCTTCGTGGTGCTGCATCTGCGTGCATGGGTGCCAGACGCTGCGCAGGCTGCGCGCGATCCAGTCGGAAGAGCTGTGGTGTGTCGGGTGATTCAAGATTCTTATTCCAGCCAGGCGGGTTTGCGCTTTTCGAGGAAGGACGCGACCCCTTCGCGTCCCTCGGCGGATGCACGGATCGCCGCGATGCGCCCGGCCGTATCGGCCAGCAGCACATCGTCGATCGGCAGCCCGGCGATGTCGCGCACCAGCTTCTTCGCTTCGCGCACGGCATTCGGACTGTTGTTCACCAGGGCCTTGACGATGCCGGCCACGGTGGCGTCGAGTTCCTCCGCCGGGACGACTTCGTGGGCCATGCCCAGGCGTTTCGCTTCCTGCGCGCTAAAACGCTCGGCGCTGAGGAAGTAGCGGCGCGAGGCCTGGTCGCCCATCGCCTTGATGACGTAGGGAGAAATCGTCGCCGGGATCAGGCCCAATTTGACTTCGGACAGGCAGAAGTTGACGCCGTCCGCGGCCACCACGATGTCGCAGGCGGCCACCAGCCCCATGCCGCCGGCGTAGCAGTCGCCCTGCACTTTCGCCACCACGGGCTTCGGGCTGAAGTAGATGGTGCGCAGCATGTCGGCCAGGCGCAGGGCGTCGGCTTCGTTCTCCTCGTGCGAGTAGCCGGCCATCTTCTTCATCCAGTTCAGGTCCGCGCCGGCGCAGAAGGCCGGGCCGTTCGCGGCCAGCACGATGGCGCGCACGTCCGCATCCTGGCTGACTTCATCGAAGGCCATCGTCAGGTCGGCGATGGCGGTTTCGTTGAAGGCGTTGCGCACGTCCGGGCGGTTCAGGGTGATGGTTGCGACCTTGTTGGCAACGCTAATTTCTAAAGTATCGTAGCTGTCCATGATTACATCCTGAATACGCCGAACTTCGTGTCTTCGATCGGGGCGTTGAGCGCCGCGGACAGGCCCAGGCCCAGCACCATGCGCGTGTCGGCCGGATCGATGACGCCGTCGTCCCACAGGCGTGCGCTGGCAAAGTAGGGGTGGCCCTGGTGCTCGTACTGGTCCTTGATCGGCTGCTTGAACGCGGCTTCTTCTTCCGGCGACCACTGGCCGCCCTTGGCTTCGATGCCGTCGCGTTTTACTGTCGCCAGTACCGATGCCGCCTGGTCGCCGCCCATCACCGAGATGCGCGCGTTCGGCCACATCCACAGGAAGCGCGGCGAGAAGGCGCGGCCGCACATGCCGTAGTTGCCGGCGCCGAAGGAGCCGCCGATGATCACGGTGAACTTCGGTACGGATGCGGTGGCGACCGCGGTCACCATCTTGGCGCCGTTGCGGGCGATGCCCTCGTTCTCGTACTTGCGGCCGACCATGAAGCCGGTGATATTTTGCAGGAACACCAGCGGGATCTTGCGCTGGCAGCACAGCTCGATGAAGTGGGTGCCTTTCAGCGCCGACTCCGAGAACAGGATGCCGTTGTTGGCGATGATCCCGACCTTCATGCCGAAGATGTGGGCGAAGCCGCAGACGAGGGTGGTGCCGTAGCGCGCCTTGAATTCGTCGAACTCGCTGCCGTCGACGATGCGGGCGATCACCTCGCGCACGTCGAAGGGTTTGCGGGTATCGACCGGGATCACGCCGTACAGTTCTTCCGGCGCGTACTTCGGCTCCTGGGTTTCACGCAGCGCGCCCTGTTGCGGCTTGCTGCGGTTCAGGTTCGAGACGATGGTGCGCGCCAGCGACAGCGCGTGCGTATCGTTCTGGGCCAGGTGGTCGGCCACGCCCGAGAGGCGGGTGTGGACGTCGCCGCCGCCCAGGTCTTCGGCGCTCACGACTTCGCCGGTCGCGGCCTTCACCAGCGGTGGACCGCCCAGGAAGATGGTGCCCTGTTCCTTGACGATGATGGACTCGTCGCTCATCGCCGGCACGTAGGCGCCGCCGGCGGTGCAGGAGCCCATCACCACCGCGATCTGCGGGATGCCCTTGGCGGACAGGTTCGCCTGGTTGTAGAAGATGCGGCCGAAGTGGTCGCGGTCCGGGAAGACATCGTCCTGGTTCGGCAGGTTGGCGCCGCCCGAGTCGACCAGGTAGATGCAGGGCAGCTTGTTCTGCTCGGCGATCTCCTGGGCGCGCAGGTGCTTCTTGACCGTCATCGGGTAATAGGTGCCGCCCTTGACGGTGGCATCGTTACAGACGATCACGCACTCCTGGCCGGCCACGCGGCCGATGCCGGTGATGATGCCGGCGCTGGGGGCCGCATTGTCATACATCTCGTAGGCCGCCAGCTGGGACAGTTCCAGGAAGGGCGTGCCCGGATCGAGCAGCATCTGCACGCGGTCGCGCGGCAGCAGCTTGCCGCGGGCGACGTGTTTCGCGCTGGCCGCTTCGCCGCCGCCACGGGCGACAGCGGCGACTTTGGCGCGCAGGTCGTCCACCACGGCTTGCATGGCCGCGGCATTGGCCTTGAAATCCTCGCCGCGCGGGTTGAGCTTTGTTTCGATCTGGGGCATCGCGTCTCCTGCGTATTCTATTTAGTACCTTGCTCGGGGAAGCTGCCGTCCACATAGAACCAGCGCGGCACACCGCCGGGCGCTTCGGGTTCGCGCACGAAGTGACTGATCTCGTGCAGGCGCTGGCCGCGGCCATTGACCCTGAAGCGGGCGACGAATTCGACGGTGTCCTGGTCTGTCTGTTCCGGCAGATCTGCTTTACGTTGACGTAAACGTAAAGCAGATTTTATCTCAAGTCCGAGCCATTGAATCTTTTCATTTTTGTCGATGATGGGATCGCTTGGGCGGGTACTCGGGTGCCAGGTGGCGCGCAGGTAGTCTTCGACCCCTATCACATAGGCCGTGTAGCGCGAACGCATCAGCTTCTCGGCCGTGGGCGGCAGCTCTGCGCCGGCAATATACGGGCCGCAGCAGCGCAGGACGGGCAAGGTGCTGCCGCAGGGGCAGCCGGATTTCGGTGGGGTAGACATGGCGGCAATTATCCGCCATTTCAGAGGCTCAGGTGAAAGGGTGTGCCTGTTCGGAATTTCCGAGAAGACAGCATATTGGACGCCGTTGCCGCATCTTCGGCCATCTTTTGCCGAAAATAAATTCAACCGTCCCGAAAAAAATTCGGGGTCAGAGCACTTTTCGGCGCTAATTCGGGGTCAGAGCACATTTCCCGTTTTGCGCGTAATCGGAAGATTTGTGACTGCCAAGCACAAATCCGCAGCACTGTCGCTGTTATTCAACGTGCCCAGGCCAGTTTCATCGACGTTGAATGCCGCAGAGTAATTGCCCAAAAAAGGGCTCTGACCCCGAATTAGCAGAGAAAAGTGCTCTGACCCCGAATTAATCCCGAATTTAAGGGCTCAGCGCAGGCTCAGGCCTTCGAGCGTGAAGGGTGGGCTTTGCCTTGCACCAAGTCGGCCAGCACGGTGGCGGTGCCGCAGGCGAAGGTGAAGCCGAGGGGGCCGTGGCCGATGTTCAGCCACAGGTTCGAATAGGGCGAGCGGCCGACGATGGGGGCGCTGTTCGGGGTGGCGGGGCGCAGGCCGGCCCAGGGGATGACGTTGTTGTAGTCGGCCGCGTTGGGCATGGTTTCGCGCACCTGGCGCGTCAGGCTGGCCAGGCGGCGCGCGTCCAGGCTCAGGTCTTCGCCCATCATGTCGACCATGGCTGCCACGCGCAGATTGCCGCCGATGCGTGCGTACAACACTTTGCGCTCGAAATCGGTGACGCTGATCTCCGGCGCCACGTCTTCCGGCCGGATCGGCGCCGTCAGGCTGTAGCCCTTCAGTGGGTAGATCGGCAGCGAGATGCCGGCGCTCTTGCCCAGCGCGCGGCTTTGCATGCCGGCCGCCAGCACGTAGGCGTCGGCTTTGACCAGGCCGGTGCTGGTCTGCAGGCCGGTGATCTTGTCGCCGGCCGTGACGAAGCTCTGGGCGTCCGCATGCAGGAAGCCGTTGAAGCGCGGATGCGCGGCAATGCGCTCGGCCAGGCTCACGCAGAAGGCGTAGCAGTCGGCCACGGCTTCGCCGCCGTTGTAGATGCCGCCTTCCAGCTTGTCTTCGACGGCGGCCAGCGCCGGCTCATGGGCCACGCAGTCGGCCGCGCTCCAGACCTGGGTCGTGCCGGAAGATTCCATTTTGGAAGTCGCCGCTTCGAAGGCCTTGCGGGTACGGTAGACCACCAGCTTGCCGGATTCGCGCCACTGGAAGGATGCCGGCGGCACCACCGGCTCGAGCTGGACCATCGCGCGGCGCGACAGTTCGCCCAGCTGCAGCAGTTTATTCGTGGTCTTGCGGTTGGCGTCGGCGCGGCAGTTGGCCAGGAAGGACGCCAGCCAGGTCCATTGGTGCAGGTCGACCTGGGGCTTGAAGCGCAGCGGGCCGTACTCCTGGAACATCCATTGCAAGGCTTTCAGCGGTACGCCGACGTCGGCCAGCGGCGAGACGTAGCGGTAGCTCAGCTGGCCGCCATTGCTGAAGCTGGTGCCGGTGCCCACTTGTGGTGCACGTTCGAGCAGCGTGACCTTGTGGCCCGCCTCGAGCAGCCACCAGGCCGAGGTCAGGCCGACAACACCCCCGCCGATCACGATTATTTCTTGCATCCGCGCACACTATTTTTATTCGACAATACGTGAAAGCTTAGGGGCTGACCCTTGCTTTCGCTAATGAATGTAGCGCGGGCAGGCATAACCGCCAGTCATGCACGCACCAGGATGGCGCGGCGATGCATCGCCGTGAGGATCTGTTCCTGGAAACGGGCCAGCGAGGAATAGGCGCCCTTGTAGGCCAGCGGGTCGGTCGACGTGCCGCCCACCAGCGCGACCATGCCGTTGCGGTTCTTCAAATCCGCGGCAAACACGGACATCAAACCGTAGGCGTCGCCCAGGTGGCCAACCGCCGCAAAACCGCCGCCCTCGACCAGGCGGGTGCGGGTGGCGGGATCGTCCGGGAACTGCTCGTTGCCCAGGCCCCAGCAATTGAACAGGCCGTCGAGACTGTCGCCGTTGCCGCCTTTACCATCGTAGGTCCACTGGCGCGCGAACATGCGGTCCAGGGTCGCCTTCTGCAAGATACGTTGTCCTTCGTGCACGCCGCCGTTCATCAGCATCTGCATGATGACCCCCATGTCGTGGGCCGAGATGCGCATGCCGCCGGTCGGGCTGAACGGCGTGGCGTTCGCGCCGATCACGTAGCGCTCGATGCCGGGCGCCGGCGCCGGCGGGGAGCGAGAGTAGTCGTCGGCCTGGGCGATCCAGGGTCCGTTCGCGTCCCACACCTCGGTGTCGACGGTGCGCTTGCGGTACAAGGTCGCGATGTTGGCGACGTCGCTGGCCGGCAGTTCGGACGGGTTGTAGCCGGCGTGCAGGCCCAGCGGCTCGACCAGCAGGCGCCGCATCAGACGGTCGAAGCGTTCGCTAGTGACACGTTCCATGATGGTGCCGATCACGCCCCAGCCGAGATTGCAGTACGTGAAATAGGCGCCCGGGCCGGCGTTCGCCGCCCACATCTTGCCTTCGCCATGCAGGCGGCTGCCGGGGACCAGCACGTCTTTCAAGGCGACGTCCGTGCCCCACGAATAGCCGGCTTCGTCGCGCAGGGACGACGTATGCGTTAACAGGTGCCGCAGGACGATGGGCTGGTCCGGGAAATGCGGATTGCGCAGGCTGAAGCCGAGATACGTCGAGACGTCGGCATCGAGATCGACCTTGCCCGCCTCGACCAAACGCATCAAGCCGAGGGTGGTCATCATCTTCGAGATCGAGGCGATGCGGAACAGGGTGTGCGAATCGACCGGTTTACTGGCGACGCCGCCGGCGCCGATAAAACGCTGGCCGAACTGGGCTTCATAAGCAATGCGGCCGTCGCGGATCGCCAGCACCGACAGGCTGGCCAGTTCGCAGGCGGGATTCGCGACGATGGCCGCCAGTTCCTGGTCGAGCTTCGCCTTCAGCGCGACAGGCATGGCGGAAGACGATGCACGGCCGGACGCGGGTGTGGCCGCCCTCAGCGGATCGATCATGCCCAATAAAGCCATTCCCAACAGCGTGCGCCTGCCCTGGTTCATCGCGTCCCCTTCTCATTGTCTTTATCATGACCAGCATACGGAGTCGGCGTGCGCCATGCCAATGAATAGGCCGAAGCTGTGCATAACTTTTCGTAATGATAACGGCCGATCCTTTCATGGCAGGCTGTTGTGATTGGTATTACACTGGTTTTATTATGCTGAACACCGAAACCCCCGCCTCGCAACACGCTTCCCTGGATCAATATCCCACCACCGAGCTGGTGAATGTGCTGGTCGATGACCAGTTCAAGGCCGTGGAGGCGGTACGCGCCGCCGCGCCGCGCATCGCCGCTGCCGTGACGGCCGCCTTGCCGCGCATGGAAGCGGGTGGACGCCTGATCTACGTCGGCGCCGGTACCTCCGGCCGCCTGGGCGTGCTGGACAGCGTCGAACTGTATCCCACCTTCTCCTGGCCGCACGGCCGCGCGGTGGCGCTGCTGGCCGGCGGCACCGACGCCATGTTCGTCGCCGTCGAAGGCGCCGAGGACGACATAGCCCAGGGCGCGGCCGACCTGCAGAGCGTGAACGTGAGCAAGGACGACGTGGTGCTGTGTATCGCGGCATCGGGCGGCACGCCTTATGTGCTGGGCGCCCTGCGCGCGGCGCGCGCCGCCGGCGCCCTGACCGTCGGCTTCGCCAATAATCCGGATGCGCCGGTCGCCACCGAGGCCGAAATCGGCGTCACCCTGGACACCGGCCCGGAAGCGATTTCGGGCAGCACCCGCCTGAAGGCCGGCACCTCGCAGAAGATCGCGCTGAACGCCTTCTCGAGCGCCCTGATGGTGCGTTTGAACAAGGTTTATGGCAACCTGATGGTAGACTTGAAGGCAACCAACGCCAAGCTGGTGCGCCGGGCGATTCGCCTGACCACCTTCGCGACGGGCGCCGACGACGAATCGGCGCGCCAGGTGCTGGAGCAGTGCGGCTTCCACGTCAAGGTTGCGATCGTGGCCTTGTCCAAGAAAATCCAGGTCGAACAGGCGCGCGCCTTGCTGGACAGCGCCAACGGCAGCGTGCGCGAAGCTCTCGCCAGCTGACGCGGTTCCGCTGAACCCCAGCGGCGCATGCGCCGCGCCTGGCCTGGGATCACGAAAGAGTTATGCAGACATCGCAAGCAAAGAACCCGTGGCTGTGGGTGCCCTCCCTGTACTTCGGCCAGGCGATCCCCTACATCGTCGCCAACAACCTGTCGGTCGTCATGTACAAGGACATGGGGATCTCCAACACCGACATCGCCTTCTACACCAGCCTGCTCTACCTGCCCTGGGTGATCAAGCCGCTCTGGTCGCCGCTGGTCGACATGTTCGGCTCCAAGCGCGGCTGGACGGTCTCGCTGCAGCTGCTGCTGGCCGCCGGCCTGGGCGCCGTCGGGGCGACACTGCATTTGCCTACCTTCTTCACCGTCAGCCTGGCCGTCATGTGGATCATGGCCTTCGCGTCCGCCACCCACGACATCTCGGCCGACGGCTTTTACATGCTGGGCATGCGCCCGCAGCAGCAGGCGGCTTACGTGGGCGTGCGCTCGACCTTCTATCGGCTGGCGACATTGGCGGGGCAGGGGCCGCTGGTGATCCTGGCCGGCACACTGGCGGTGTCCCTGAACGACGTGCACCAGGCCTGGGCCATCGTGTTCTTCGTCCTCGCCGGCCTGTTTTTCGCGCTGTTCGCCTGGCACCAGGCGGTGCTGCCGCGGCCCGAGGCCGACCGCCCGGCGGCGGAAGGGACCAACCCGCTGCGCGCCTTCCTGGCCACCTTCGGCAGCTTCTTCGGCAAGCGCGACATCTGGCTGATCCTTGGTTTTATCCTGACCTTCCGCCTCGGCGAATCGCAGCTGCTGAAACTGGTCGCCCCCTTCCTCAAAGACCCGGTCGAGAAGGGGGGCCTGGGCCTGACGACCGCGCAATACGGCACCGCCTACGGCACCATCGGCATCATCGCGCTCACCATCGGCGGCCTGGCCGGCGGCTGGCTGATCTCGCGCTGGGGCTTGAAGCGCTGCCTATGGCTGATGGTGGCCGCGGTGCACCTGCCGGACCTGGTGTTCGTCTATTTGTCCTCGACCCAGCCGCAGAACTTCGGCGTCATTTCCGGCTTCCTGGCGATCGAGCAGTTCGGCTACGGCTTCGGCTTCACCGCCATGCTGATGTACATGATCATGGTCTGCGAGGGCCCGTATAAAACCGCGCACTACGCGATCTGCACCGGCCTGATGGCGCTGGGGATGATGGTGCCGGGCATGTGGAGCGGGAAGCTGCAGGAGATGCTGGGCTACCAGCATTTCTTTGTGTGGGTGTGCGTGGCGACGATTCCGGCGTTTGTGATGGCGGGGTTGGTGAGGATTGATCCGGAATTCGGGAAGAAGTAAGGCCTGCGGCCGTAAAACGTCGTCCCCGCGCAGGCGGGGATCCAAGTTTTGCTTGCGTTTCGACTGCGCGTGCAACTTGGATTCCCGCCTGCGCGGGAATGACGGTTTCACGGCCGCGGGTGTAAACAACAATAACAAAAGGGAGACACACCAAGATGCGCGACACAAGCAGCCGCCTGGCTTCGCTCGACGCCTTCCGCGGCTTCACGATCGCCGCGATGGTGCTGGTGAATAACCCGGGCGACTGGGGCAAGCTCTACTCCCAGCTCGAACACGCGAAGTGGAATGGCTGGACCTTCACCGACTGCATCTTCCCCTTCTTCCTCTTCATCGGCGGCGTCGCGATGGCGCTGTCGCTGGGTCGCCTGGCTGCTCTAGGTGCCGACAAGCCCAAGCTGCTGGCCAAGCTGGCCAAGCGCGCCGCGCTGATCTTCCTGATCGGCTTCCTGCTCAACTTCATGCCATATTTCAATGTCGAGAAGGTGCGCATTCCCGGGGTGCTGCAGCGGATCGCGCTGTGCACGCTGCTGGCCGCGCCCATCGTCGTCTACTGCGGCTGGCGCATGCAGCTGGCCATCATCGCCGCGCTGCTGACCCTGTACAGCGTGCTGATGCTGCTGGTGCCGGTGCCCGGCATCGGCGCCGGGGTCTTGGCCCCGGGACAGGACTTCGGCGCCTGGATCGACCGTTCCCTGCTGGGCAAGCACCTGTGGGTGCAGAGTAAAACCTGGGATCCGGAAGGGCTGGTGTCGACCCTGCCGGCCCTGTGCAGCCAGCTGTTCGGCGTGCTGGCCGGGCGCTGGCTGGCGACGAACATCAACCGTACCGAGCAGACCGTCTGGATGCTGCTGGCCGGCCTGTTGTGCGTCTGGATCGGCGTGATCCTGGATACCATCTTGATGCCAATTAACAAGAGCCTGTGGACCCCGTCCTATTGCTTCCTGATGACGGGCTGGGCCTTGGTCGTGTTTTCCGCCTTCTACTGGCTGCTGGACGTGAACCCCTACGCCGGCGTGCGCGAGCTTGCTGCGCGCTGGAGCAAGCCCTTCATCATCTATGGCATGAATGCGCTGTTCATCTTCGCGCTGTCGGGTTTCCTGGCCAAGATGTTCGGCTTTATCAAATTCACCCAGCCGGACGGCAGCCTGCGTTCGCTGGGCAAGACCCTGTATGCGCCGATTGCCGCGCTGCCGATCGGGCCCGTGAACACCTCGCTGCTGCACGCAGTGCTGTTCAATGCCCTGATGTTCGCGGTGGCCTGGGCCATGTGGCGCAAGAAGTGGTTCGTCAAAGTCTAAGAAAAGAGGAGTAAAGGTGCAAGCTAATCAACAACGACGCGCGTTCGCGCTTGCGGGAGTCGCCGGCGCGCTGGCGCTGAGCGGGCTGTTCTCGGCCTGTACCACGACCCCGGGCGCGGGCAAGATCGCCACGGCCGGCGCCGGCGATGGCGAGACGCCGCCGCCCGCGCCGCGCGAATTCCGCGCCGTCTGGGTCTCGACCGTCGCCAACATCGACTGGCCCAGCAAGCAGAACCTGAACGCCGCCCAGCAGCAGGCGGAAGCGATCGCCATCCTCGACCGCGCCAAGGCGATGAACCTGAACGCCATCGTGCTGCAGGTACGCCCCTCGGCCGACGCCATCTACGCATCAAAGATCGAACCGTGGTCGGAGTACCTGACCGGCGCCCAGGGCAAGCCGCCGCAGCCCTGGTACGACCCGCTGAAATTCTGGGTCACGCAGGCGCACGCACGCGGGCTCGAGCTGCATGCCTGGTTCAATCCTTATCGCGCACGCCACAACATCGCCAGGTCGCCGGCGGCGCCGAATCACATTACCCGCACCAACCCGGCCGCCGTCAAAACCTACGGCAAGTTCGAATGGATGGACCCGGGCGAGGAATCCGCCGTCAAGCAGACCCTGGACGTGGTGATGGACGTGGTGCGCCGCTATGACATCGACGGCGTGCACATCGACGATTATTTTTATCCCTACCCGATCGAGGCGCCCAATGCGACGGCCGGCAACGAGACCGCGCTGACCGGCAAGGCCGGCAAGACGGAACTCGACTTCCCGGACGAGCCTTCCTGGAAGCGCTACCTGGCCCAGGGGGGCAAGCTGGACCGCGCATCCTGGCGCCGCCAGAACGTGAACCACCTGATCCAGGCCATGTACGAGGGCATCCACAAGGAGAAGAGCTGGGTGCGCTTCGGCATCAGCCCCTTCGGCCTGGGCCGCCCGGACCGCCGCCCGCCCGGCATCACCGGTTTCTCGCAGTACGACAAGCTGTACGCGGACGCCGAGACCTGGCTGCAGAACGGCTGGCTCGACTACTTCACGCCCCAGCTCTACTGGTCGCTCAAGCAGCCGGGCCAGGCCTATGACCAGCTGCTCGACTACTGGATCGGCCAGAACACCATGGGCCGCCACATCTGGCCGGGCCTGTACACCAGCCGCATCGGCATCGCGCCGCCGGCCAAGGATTGCCCGCCGCAGGAGATCATCGACCAGATCGCCGTTACGCGCTCGCGTCCGACGGCGGGCGGCCACGTCCACTTCAGCATGGTCGCGCTGATGGAGAACCGCAAGGGCATCGCCGACCAACTGAAGACCATCTCCTACGCGACCCCGGCGCTGGTGCCTTCGACGCCCTGGCTGGGCAAGGCGGTGCCGGAAGCGCCTTCGGTGGCGGCCACGCGCAAGGGCAATGCCGTGCGCCTGAAGCTGGCGGCGGGCCGGGCGAACACCTTGTATGCGGTGTGGTCGCGCTTTGGCGGGCAGTGGAAGTTTACGGTGGTGCCGGCGGGGGTGAGCGAGTGGCTGGTGGCCGACGATGCGACCCTGGGGGCGGCGGACCTGGTGGTGGTGAGTGGGATTGACCGGCTGGGTAACGAGAGTGCGCGGGTGAAGGCCTGGAAGAAGTCCTGACCGTTAGCTTTCGATCCGTCATGCCGGGCATTGCCCGACCTGACTTCCCGCGAAAGCGGGAATCCATGCTGAGTGCCCGAAGTCGGTATGTCGATGACACTGCAGTATTTCCGATGTACTGAATTCTGTTGTTCAGTATGGGTTCCCGCCTTCGTGGGAACGACGGCGGGGCGTCATAACCTTTAGTCATGCGCATACGCCCCCCTTTCATTCGCGTGCGCGCACCCTAGAGGCGTACACTTCGCTTCGACCATGATCCAACCCGAATCTCCCTCCACCCCTGCGCTCGGTCTCGGCATCGACGCCGGCGGCACCCAGACCCGCTGGGCGCTGGCTGCGCCCGGCGGCGGCATCCTCGCCGAGGGCAAGGTGGCGGGCTTGTCCGCTCTGCAGATGGGCACGCCGCACGGCCGCGAAACCGTGCACGCCACCTTTGCCGAGCTGGCCGCGACCGTGCTGCCGCACGGCGTGCCGGCGCGTGTGCAGGCCGGCCTGACCGGCTTCGGCGGCGACAGCGAACAGCTGCAGCGCTGGCTGGCCGAGCTGCTGCACATGGAGGCGGCCGATATCCACTTCTGCAGCGATATGGAAATCGCCTACCGCGCCAGCTTCGCGCCGGGTGAGGGCTACCTGGTCTACGCCGGCACCGGCTCGATCGGCGCCTTCATCGACCGCGACGGTACCTTCCACCGTGCCGGCGGCCGCGGCGTGGTGCTGGACGATGGCGGCGGCGGCTTCTGGATCGCGAAAGAGGCGCTGCGCCACATCTGGCGCCTCGAGGACGAGCGTCCCGGCGCCTGGCGCGCCTCGAAGATGGCGCAGGCCGTATTCGACTACGTCGGCGGCGATGACTGGGCATACTCGCGCCAGTTCATCTACGGCCAGGAACGCGGCGCCGTCGGCAAGCTGGCGCTGGCCGTGGCCGCCACCGCCGACCAGGACCCGGCCGCCGGCGCCATCCTGCGCAATGCCGGCCGCGAACTGGCGCGCCTGGCGCGGGCATTGATCAGCCGCTTCGGGCCGCGGCCGGTGGCGGTGTCGGGCCGCGCCGCCGAGTTGCACCCGTCCATCGTCGCGGCGATGCGCGACCTGCTGCCGGCCGGACTGGAATTCAGCCAGACCTCGGGCGGCGCCCATTACGCGGCGGCGCGCATGGCGGTCGAGCTGCCTTCCACCCCTGCGGCATAATCATCAATACCAAACACTCGACGAGACCCAAGCACCCATGAAGACCCTTGCCGCCACCCTCCTGATCGCCCTGCTGGCAGGCTGCGCCACCGGCCCGCAATACGACAAGACCTATACGGCCAAGGGCCAGAGCTCGCGCGCCCGCTTCCTGGTGCTGCATTACACCGTCGGCGACCGCGCGTCTTCGCTGAAGACCCTGACCGAGGCGCAGGTGAGCGCCCACTACATGGTCACCGACGATCCCAAGCCGGTCATCTACAACCTGGTCGACGAGAAGAATGCCGCCTGGCATGCCGGCAATTCGAGCTGGAAGAACTATACCCAGCTGAACAACAGTTCGATCGGCATCGAGATCGTCAACTCGGGCTGGAAGGACACCCCGAACGGCCGCGTCTACGCGCCTTTCCCGCAATCGCAGATCGACGCCATCATTCCGCTGGTGCGCGACATCGTCACACGCCACCACATCACGCCGGAGAACGTGCTCGGCCACAGCGACATCGCCCCGCTGCGCAAGCAGGACCCGGGTCCGATGTTCCCGTGGAAGCAGTTCGCCGACGCCGGCCTGGTCGTGTGGCCGGACGCCGCCCGCGTCGCCCTCGTGACGCCGATCTTCCAGACCCAGCTGCCGGACGTGGCCTGGTACCAGAAGAAGCTGGCCACCTGGGGCTATGGCCTGGTCCAGTCCGGCAACCTGGACGAGCAGACCCGCACCGTGCTGTCGGCTTTCCAGATGAAATACCGTCCTGCCAACATCGACGGCATGCCGGACGTCGAGACAGCGGCCCTGCTGGAAGCGCTGACCAACCCGGCCGGCCCGCTGCCGCCGGTACCGGTGCCGCCGCCCGTCATCGGCGTGCCGGGCGTGCCGCCGGTGGAGCCGGTTCCGGCTCCGGTAGCGGCCCCAGCCGTGGTCGATCCGACTGCCGTTCCCGCAACACCGCCTGTAAAAGACCAGCATTGATGCTTTCCGGCAGCGCCACTTTTACGTATCCTTCTCGTTCTACTTGAAGGAATAGAGCGATGCGCCTGCGCCATATCGAAGTTTTCCACGCCATCATGCAGGTCGGCACCATCAGCGGTGCCGCCCAGGTTCTCCACATCTCGCAGCCGGCCGTGACCAAGGTGCTGCAGCATGCCGAGCTGCAGCTGGGCATGCCGCTGTTCGAACGCGTGCGCGGCAAGCTGTATCCGAAGCCGGAAGCGCACCGCCTGTTCGCCGAGACCGAGAAATTGAACCGCGACCTGCAGGGCATCCGCCGCCTTGCCGCCAGCCTGAAAAACCGCGCCGGCGAGACCGTGCGCCTGATCTCGACGCCGACCATCGCCATCAGCGTGCTGCCGGCCGCGCTGACAATGTGGCGCCGCGATTTTTCCCAGACCCGGTGCGAACTGGCGACCTTCCACACCAGCGAGATCGTGAACGCGCTGCGCCTGGGCGAGGCCGACCTGGCGCTGTCGCTGCAGGACCCGCGCCATCCCGGCATCGAAGCCGAGCCGATCGCTGCGGGCAACCTGATGGTGATGGCGCCCAAGGGCACCTGGTCCGAGGAAGAATGCCGCGAACCGATCACGCCGAGCGGCCTCAAAGGAGAATTGATCGGCCTCGCCGACCGCGATCCGCTCGGCGAGATGGTGGTCGCCGCCTGCGAAGCCCAGGACGTGCATCCCGTGTTCCACACCGTGGTGCAGACCTACCAGATCGCCCGCTCGCTGGTCGAAGCGGGCGCCGGCAGCGCGGTGCTCGATCCGTTTACGGCGGCATCCGCGGCGCGCGACAAGGTGCAATGCCGCCAGTGGGCGCCGGCGATCCCGGTCCAGCTCTACCTGCTGACGGCGAGCCACGCGCCGCTGTCGCATGGCGCGCGCGAGCTGGCCAACTGCATCGGCGCGACCGCGCGCGCATTGTTAGATAAAGGAAGTTCATGAGTATTACGGGTCCCTTGATGGTCGCCAGCGAAGACATCGCCGGCGATCCCGAGTTCCGTCACCTCTCCACCATCGCCGGCATCGCCGTCGACCTGCGTTACGCCACCCCGAACAACTTCATCGGCCGCGACCTGTATTCGCCCTACGACTGCGCCTGGCTGCACGTCGATGCCGCCGCCGCGCTGGAGCGGGTAGTGGCCTGGTTGCATGCAAAGCGCCCCGGCTGCACCGCCCTGATCCTGGACGCCCTGCGCCCGCAGCGCGTGCAGCAGCAGCTGTGGGACGCGCTGGAGGGCACCGGCCTGCAGATGTACCTCGCGAATCCGGAGCGCGGCTCGATCCACTCCTACGGCATGGCGCTCGACATCACCATCCTCGACGAAGACGGCCGCGAGCTCGATATGGGCACCGGCTTCGACGACATGACCGAACTCTCGCACCCGAAGCTGGAAGAAGGCTTTTTGCAGACCGGCGCCCTCACCGAAGCGCAGGTCGCGAACCGCCATCTGCTGCGCGAAGCGATGTTCCAGGCCGGCTTCGTCGGCATCAATACCGAGTGGTGGCACTTCGATTGCGGCGACCGCAACCTGGTGCGCCAGACCTTCCGCCGCGTACTCTGATACCTAAAGGTTCCCGCGCACGCTTGAGCCAACTCATGCGTTCTGCATGAGCGAGCGCGAAAATCGTAGCCTTCGATACATCCAATAACAGGGAGGCGCGATGAGAAGATTGAATATGGCATGCGCGGTGGCCGCCGTGACGGCAGCCATGCTGGCAGGATGCAGCACCGCAGACGGCAGCAACCCGCTGGCCTCGCGCAGCACGACGGTGGAGTACTACCGCGTATTCGATATCAAGACCGAGGTGCCCGCGCAGACGGTCGCCAGGGCGGCCACCGACGGCATCAACCGCAACGTCAAGGATGCGGTGGTCGCGACCCCGCCCGGGGTCGAGGCGACCGATCTGCCCGGCCATTTCAAGATCGCCGACCCGACCAGCGCGCCGCCGGGAGAGCCGGTGGCCAAGGGCCCCAGCTGCGACGGCGCTTCCTGGACCGCCAAGGCCACGCCACGCGTGCGCGGCACCGAGGACATGAACCTGGTCGCCTGCCTGTTCCCGTATAAAAACGGCTACCACCTCGACATGTACGCCGTCTTCACCAAGCCCGAAGGCGGCATCATGCAATGGCCGCGGCGCCTGGGCAGCGTCTTCCTGGGCACGCCGGAAAAATTCACCGAGTCGACGATGATGGACGTGGTGCGCGCGATCCGCGAGGGCACCGGCGCCAACGTCTCGCTGGTGGAGGCGAAACCGAACCTGGCCGGCACGCCCTGGATGGAACCGGGCACGAACGCGCAGGCCAGCACGGCGACCGGTTCAGCCACAACGCCGACTGCCGCGCAGCCGGGTAGTGCGCCCGGCGCGGCGAAGCCGAGTTCGGTGCCGTAATAAGGCTTATTGCCTGAGCTGCAGCTGCATGGTTTGCTCGAGCAGTGGCGAGCCCGGACGGATCGGCTCGGGCGTGCCGACATTGCCGAAACCCTTGCGCAGGTAGAGCTGGATCGCCGCCTGGTTGTCGACTACGACGCCCAGCTGGACGAGGCGGGCGCCGATGGAGCGCGCCCAGGCCAGCGCTTCGTCCACCAGGGCGGCAGCCACGCCGCGGCCGCGCGCTTCCGGCGCGACCCACATCTGGAACAGGTTGACGATGCCGGCGTCCTTGGCGTCGCACTTGGCCCAGAGCAGGCCGAGCAGGGCGCCGTCCGGGCCGGCGGATTCCGCCACCAGCGGGCAGTCGCGGCTGGAAACCTCGGCGGCGGTCAGGCGCGCCATCCAGAGTTCCTGCGCCCAGGCTTCCTCGGCGGCGTAACTGCTGCCGAAGGCCTGGGGTGCGTCGGCCAGCGAGCGCAGGCGCAGGGCGCGGTAGGCCGGCCACTCGCGGGCCGTGAAGCGGCGGATGCGGATGCCGGCGGCGCTGCTGCTCGCGTTGCCGGCGGCGTGTTCCGGGCGGCTCATCGGCCCGCTTCGGCTGGCTGTGCAGGCTGAAGCGGCTGTGCTTGGGGTTGCAGGGCGCCCTGCTGTGGCAGAGGCTGGGGCTGGGCCGGCTGCAGCGGCTGCGCGGGCTGGGCCGGCGGGGTCGCCAGCACGCCTTGCGGGGTCGGCTGCGGTCCTGGCGTGGCCTGGTTCGGCGCCGCCTGTCCCGGCACGGCCAGTACCGGCAGGGCAGGGCCGCCGAGGTGCGCCACCCAGTCGACCAGGCTGTCGACCACGGCGCGGCCGCGGCCGCCGCCCGCCAGGCTGCTGTTGACGAAGGCCACCACCACCAGCGGCTTGCCGGTGGCGTCCGGCACATAGCCGGCCAGGGCGACCACGTTGCTGAGGGTGCCGGTCTTCATGCGCGCGCGGCCGGCCGCCGGGCTGCCGTGCAGGCGGCGCCGCATGGTGCCGTCGACGGCGACGATCGGCATGCTGGACTGGAATTCCGGCGCCCAGGGACTGCGCAGGCCGGCCAGCAGCAGGCCGCCCATCTGCGCCGGGGTGATGCGTTCGGTACGCGACAGGCCGGAGCCGTTTTCCAGCACCAGGCCGGTATCGTCGATGCCGTGGGCGCGCATCCAGTTGCGCACGGCGGCATCGCTGCGCGAGAAAGTCAGCTCGGCGCTGCCCGGCTGCGGGCGGCTGCCCAGCGCCGGGTCGGCTTCGAGCGAACCCAGGCTGAGGAAGACCAGGCGCGCCAGCAGGTTGTCGGAGGGTTTATTGGTGTCGCGGACGATTTCCGGCAGCATGCGCGAGAGGTGCGCGGCCAGCTGGCGCGATCCCGGCGGCGTAGCGCCTTCGATGGTGGTGTCGGAAATGGTTCCGCCCAGGCGTTTCCAGGTCGCGCGGAACAGGCGGTCCACGTATTCCTGGCGGTCGACCACGTTGATCGAATAGCTCTGGTTGCAGTTTTTCGGGAAGGTCCCGTGCAGCATGACCTTGATGCCGCCGTTCTTCTGCGGCAGTGCTTCCGGCAGCTTCCAGCCGCTTTCCCAGTTTTCGCAGTTGGCGTCGATCAGTTTCATGTCGTGCGCGATGGTCACGCCCTGCAGCGCGGGCTGCATCTGCACCTTCAGCTGCGAGCCGGTCGAGCGCAGGTCCAGCTGCAGCATGTTCTTGTTGATCATCGCCGCATCGGGGATGACGTTGTAGTAGGCCTCGGGCGACTCGTCGAAGGGCGGCGCGCCCAGGTCGGCGCGCGCCGGATTGAAGAGCTGGCGGTCGATCACCAGGTGGCCCTGGATCTTGCGGATGCCCTGGTAGCGCAGGCTGCGCAGCATGTTTTCCAGCGCCTCGCCGGACAGGTCGACGTCGGCGCCGCCGCGCAGCACCAGGTCGCCCTTCAGGGTGTCGCCCTGCAGCTCGCCGGTGGTGCGCAGCTCGGTGCGGCCGCGAAACACGGGGCCCAGGGTTTCCAGGCCGACCAGGGTGCTCACCAGCTTCATGGTCGAGGCCGGCTGCATGGGGCGGTCGGCCAGGTGGGACAGCACGGTCTGCTCGTCGCGCAGCACCAGCACGCTGACCGCGTCTTCCGCAATGCCGGTCGTGCGCAGCGCTTGCGCGACCGGTTCCGGCAGCTGGGCGTGGGCAAGCGGGGAAGCGGCGAAGGAAGCGGCGACGGCGGCGGCGAGGGCGAGCGAGCGGAGGCGGAACATGCTGGTCCTTTAGTAAAAATTATCCGAAGAACACGTAGGCCACCGAGATGGCGGCGATGATGCCGGCCAGGTCCGCGATCAGGCCGCAGGAGATGGCGTAACGGGTCTTTTTCACGCCGACCGAACCGAAGTACAGGGCGACGATGTAGAAGGTGGTGTCGGCCGAGCCCTGGAACACGCAGGCCAGGCGTCCGACGAAGGAATCCACGCCATAGGTCTTCATGGCGTCGATCATCATCGCCTTCGAGCCGCTGCCGGATAGCGGCTTCATCAGCGCGGTCGGCAGGGCGGGCGTGAACGCGGTGTCGATGCCCGCCATGCGGATCAGCCATTCCAGGCCTTGCACGATAAAGCCCAGCACGCCGGAATTGCGGATCACGGAAATCGCCACCAGCATGCCGACCAGGTAGGGAATGATGGTCAGCGAGGTCTGGATGCCGCCCTTCGCGCCCTCGATGAAGGCCTCATAGACGTTGACGCCCTTGCGCAGCGCGCCGACGATGAACACGACGATGATGGAGAACAGGATCAGGTTGCTGGCGACCTTGGAAAAGGTCTCGATTTCCGGCTTGCTGAGGAAAGTCGTGATGTACCAGATGAAGGTGACGATCGCGGCCGTCATCCCGCCCAGCCAGCTCAGCACGACGCCGTTGAGCAGGTTGATGCGCTGGCGGATGCTGACGGCGATGATGCCGGTGACGGTGGCGACATAGGTCGCGATCATGCAGGGAATGAAAATGTCCGAGGGATCCTTGGCGCCGAGGATGGCGCGCTGGGCCATGATGGCCAGCGGAATCAGGGTCAGGCCCGAGGTGTGCAGCACCAGGAACATGATCTGGGCGTTGCTGGCCGTGTCCTTTTGCGGGTTCAGGGTCTGCAGGCTTTCCATCGCCTTCAGGCCGAAGGGGGTAGCGGCATTGTCCAGGCCCAGCAGGTTGGCGGAAAAATTCATCACCATGTGGCCGGTGGCCGGGTGATCCTTCGGGACTTCCGGGAAGATGCGCGAGAAGAATGGCGAGATGACTTTCGCCAGCCAGCCGACCGCGCCGGCTTTTTCGCCGATGTTCATGATGCCCAGCCACAGCGTCATCACGCCGGCCAGCGGCAGGGCGATGTCCATCACGCCCATCTTGGCGGAATCGAAGGTGCCGTCGATGATGCGCTTGAAGATTTCGGTATCTCCAAGGAAGATCCACTGGGCCAGCGCCGCGACGAAGCCAACCAGGAAAAAGCCGATCCAGATGTAATTCAGAGCCATGTGATGTCGTTTGTTCCACCAAGCGCGAGCGTGCGCTCGATTGTGCAGCGGAGAGTATAGGCGCAGCGCAAGCTGCCATGATGAAAGAATGCGCCGAGGCTATGTGAAAAAGTTATGTATTGCTTGCCGCTAAGCGCTCGGCCTATGATAGAAGGATGAAATTCCGCACCCTCGCCGCCGCCGCGCTGGCTTATTCCCTGCTGCACCTGCCTGTCCAGTCCGCTCAAGCCGGGGAAGCCAAGGTCCTGCACATGTTCCTGTCGACCAGCGAAGCCGGCCTCGACCCGGCGGTCGGTTCGGACCTGGCCACGCTGTCCTTGCTGGAAAACCTGTTCGATCCCTTGCTGCGCTACGACTACCTGGCGCGGCCCGTGAAACTGCAGGGCAACACGGCGACCGGCCTGCCGACCGTGGAGGATGGCGGCCGCACTTACACCTTCCGCCTCCGTCCCGGCATCCATTTCACGCCGGATCCCGCCTTCAAGGACAAAAAGCGCGAAGTCACTGCCCAGGATTACGTCTACAGCTTCAAGCGCCTGTACGACCCCAGCCTGCACTCGCCCTTCGGTTATATCTTCGACGGCAAATTGCAAGGCGACGAGGCGCTGAAGAAGAATTTCAGCTATGCCACCGAGATCCCCGGCCTGCAGGCGGTCGACCGTTACACCCTGCGCATCCGTTTAAAGGAGCCGGACAATAACTTTTTGTTCTACATGGCGATGCCGGCCGCATCCGTGGTCGCGCGTGAGGTGATGGATGCCTATCCGGGCCAGGCCGGCAACCATCCGGTCGGCACCGGCCCCTTCATGATCGGCGACTGGAAGCACAGCGACCGCATCGTGCTGCTGAAAAATCCGGATTCCAGCGCCGTCTTCCACACCAGCCTGGGCGCCGGCAACGATGCCGGGGACAAGGCGCTGGCCGCCAGTCTCGAGGGCCAGCGCCTGCCGCGCGTGGACCGCGTCGAGGTCAAGATTGCCGAGGAATTCCAGGGCCGCATGCTGGGTTTCCTGAACGGCGAATACGATTACATGGAGCAGGTGCCGGAATCGATGACGGACATGGTCATCCGGGACGGCAAGCTGAAGCCCGAGCTGTCGGCGCGCGGCATGCAGCTGTACCGCTTCCCGGTGCTGCAGACCTACTACATGTGGATGAACATGCAGGACCCGGTGGTCGGCGGCTATGGCAAGGAAAAGGTGGCGCTGCGCCGGGCCATCTCCCTGAGTTATAACAATGCCGAGGATATTGCCCTGCTGAAGAAGGGCTTTGCCATGAAGGCCGATTCGCCGCTGCCATCCGGCGTGCTCGGCTACGACCCGAACTACCACAGCCCCGTGCCCTACGATCCGGCGCTGGCGAACGCGCTGCTCGACCGCTACGGCTACGGCAAGCGCGATGCCGACGGTTTTCGCCGCCAGCCGAACGGCGAGGCGCTGACCCTGGTGATGAGCAGCGAAGCCACCGTCGGCGGCCGCCTGCGCGACGAGCTGTGGAGAAAATGCCTGAACGCGATCGGCCTGCGCGTGGTGTTCAAGTCGGACAAGAAGCCGGAGATCATCAAGGCCTCGCGCCTGGGCAAGGTGCAAATGTTCGAGAGTAATTGGGTGGCCGACTTCCCCGATGGCGACAACTTCTACCAGCTGCTCTACGGGCCCAACGCGGGCCGCGCCAATTACTCCCGCTTCAACCTGCCGGCCTATAACGAACGCTACGAAAAAGCGCATGCGTTGCAGGACGGCCCGGAGCGCCAGAAGCTGTATTTCGAGATGAACCAGCTGATCCACGCCTATAACCCGTGGGTGCCGCTGACCCATGTTTTGTCGGCTGATATTCGTCAACCGTGGCTGAAAAACTACAAACGCCATCCCGTGGAATTCACGCAATGGCGTTATCTCGACCTCGATGTTGCAGAAAGAGCACGCGCTACCCTAGCGAAATGATAGTTTCCGCTAGATTTTCCCTAGCAAAACATTCCCTGTAGTTATACTCGATTCCGGATTTTTCATTGGAACGCGCAAATACGTCCGCGTACCCTCGAAATTAATAATAACGTAATGCATTGACATTACGTGACAGTAAAACTATCCCAAGACAAACGCTGCAGCACTACCAAGGAGAGACGCGTGAAGTTAAAGAAGTTAGCACAGATGATTGCCCTGATCGGCATCGTCAGCCCAGCCATCGCACAGGAAGCGGAGCAGGCGAAACCGATCCAACGCGTCGAAATCACCGGTAGTAGCATCAAGCGCATCGCCAAGGAAGGCGCACTGCCGCTGGAAATCATCAGCCGCAAGCAGATGGAAGACCAGGGCATCGTCACCGCCGAGCAGCTGATCGCCAACCTGAACGTCAACGGCAACGGCTCCGACAACCTGGCGTCGAACTCCGACGTCACCACCGGCGCCCAGCGCGGCAACAACGGCGCCTCGAGCGCCAACCTGCGCGGCCAGGGCGCCGATTCGACCCTGGTCCTGCTGAACGGCCGCCGCGTGGCGACCTACGGCATGAAGGGTTCGGCGGTCGACCTGAATGCGATTCCGTTCGCGGCGGTGGAGCGCGTCGAGGTGCTGAAGGACGGCGCCTCGGCGATCTACGGTACCGACGCGATCGGCGGCGTGATCAACTTCATCACCAAGAAAAATTACCATGGCCTGGAAGCCAACGTCTTCGAAGACGCCACCCAGCACGGCGGCTCGAACATCGCACGCGCCTCCCTGACCGGCGGCTGGGGCGACCTCGACAAGGACGGCTGGAACCTGCTGGCGACCGGCGCCCGCGCCGAGAACAACGCCCTGAAAGGCAACC
The DNA here is from genome assembly GCF_918697865.1 of Massilia sp. Bi118. GTDB lineage: Bacteria > Pseudomonadota > Gammaproteobacteria > Burkholderiales > Burkholderiaceae_D > Telluria. Next base: position 97,840 of record NZ_CAKKMV010000009.1, read on the forward strand.
AGCGCGACTTCGTCCAGACCTTCCAGCCGAACCGCGGCGTGTCGGTGGATACCCGCGGTGCGCCTTTCGCCAACGTGTACGGCGTGTCGCCGACCTCCTACGGCCCGACCCTGCTGGGCACCAACGCCAGCGGCGTGGCGGCGCCGGGCGGCACCACCCTGTACAACGGCATCAGCATCCTCGACCTGCCGGGCGGCAAGGGCTGCAACAGCATCGACGGCATGCAGGCTTACGACGAAAAACTGTGGGATACCCCGGGCGCGGCCTATGGCTGCGCATGGGACACGGGCCGTGCGGCCGTCCTGCAGCAGCCGGTAACCAGCAATAACGGCCTGGCGCGCCTGACCATCCAGCGCGGCGAGCACCAGCTGTTCGTCGAAGCGGTCGGTTCGCAAGTGACTTCGAAGAAGAGCTTCTCGCCGAACCAGATTTCGCCGTCGACCGTCAACTTCCCGTACAGCTCGTTCTACCCGAGCACCGGCTCCGCCTATAACATGGTGTACAACGAGCTGGTCAAGGTGTTCCCGAGCATCGCCGCCAACTACGGCAAGCCGATCGCCTACCGCTGGCGCTGCATGGAGTGCGGCAACCGCGAGATCGAGACCGAAAGCAAGGCAGGCCGCCTGCAAGTCGGCGCGGATGGTCCGCTGACCCTGTTCGGCCGCCGCTTCGACTACCGCATCGGCGCATCGAAGGCCTACAGCGAAGCTGAATCGCACCTGGGCAAGGGCTACAACTACACCGTCGCCCTGGCCAATGCGCTGGGCACCGGCATCATCAATCCTTTCCTGCTGCCGGGCGAGAAGCAGAGCCAGGCCGCGATCGACCTGATCAACAGCACTTCGGCTGAAGGCGTCACCATGTACGGCGGCAAGACCACCCTGACGCAGGCCGACGCCGCGCTGTCGGGCGAGATCTTCAACCTGCCGGCCGGCGCCGTCATGGCCGCCATCGGTACCGACCTGCGCCGCGAAGGTTACGAGTTCAACGGCGACGGACGCGCAGCTGCTGCCCGCCCTGCTATCCTGAACGCGCCTTTCGACGACCAGAACGCGCTGAAGGAAAAGAGCCGCGACGTCAAGGCCGTGTATTTCGAATTCCTGATCCCGGTCACCAAGTCGTTCGAGCTGAACATCGCCGGCCGCCAGGACCATTACTCGGGCTTCGGCAACACCTTCAACCCGAAGTACTCGTTCCGCTTCCAGCCGATCGATTCGCTGATGTTCCGTGGTTCGTACAACACCGGCTTCCGCGCACCGTCGTTCAACCAGCTGTTCAACGGCATCACCGAGTCGCAGTACGCCGGCAAGGACCTGGCCGATCCGGAAAAGTGCCCGACCCTGAAGGTCGACAGCACCAAGCCGGGCTGCGAATCGATCACCCCGGTGATTTTGACGGGTGGCAAAACTACCCTGGGTCCTGAGACCGCCAAGCAGGGCACCCTGGGTGTGGTCTGGCAGCCGCTGGCCAATTTCTCGATGAATGCCGACCTGTGGGAAATCCGCAAGCAGAACACCATCGACTCGTTCACGCTGGCGACCATGACCGCGAACTACGGCCTGTTCAAGGACCAGTTCCTGCGTGACGCTTCCGGCAACCTGCTCGCCGTCGACCAGCGCTGGGTCAACGCCGGTGAGCGCATCACCCGCGGCCTGGAACTGGGCGCCCGCACCAACGGCAAACTGGGCCAGGGTACCTGGACCGCGAGCATCGACGGCACCCGCCTGCTGGAGAAGAAGTCGCGCGCTACCACGACCAGCGATTTCGGTCCTAGCGAAATCGGCAAGTTCCTCTTTACCGGCGACCTCGGCCTGAAGTGGAAGCACACCGCCTTCGTGACCTACAAGCAGGGTGACTGGAGCAGCACGCTGACCAACGTCTACCGTGCAGGCTACAAGGACCAGGTGCTGCCGGGCGTTGCCAACGGTGTCGTCCATCCGGCCGACCTCGATCCGGACGTCAAGCCGTACTCGATCTTCCACCTGAGCCTGACCTACACCGGCGTGCCGGGTACCAGCATCACGGCCGGTATCAAGAACCTGCTCGACAAGGACCCGCCGTTCGCGATCACCTACGACAGCAACTCGGGCGCGGGCAGCACCTGGGAGCCGCGCGTAGCGGACCCGCGTGGCCGTTCGTTCACCCTGATGGTGAACCACAAGTTCTTCTGATCGGCTTCAAGCGCTGACAGCAACGGCCCGTCGACCGGGGAGCCAGTCTCCCCGGCCCGCGGGCCGTTTTTCATTGTTTAATTCGGACGCCAACGGACATGTCTAACATCAGCAGACGCGGTTTCGGGAAGCTCGCAGCTGCCTCGCTGCTGCTGCCGGCCTCCTTTTCCAGCGCCAAGCCCAGGCGTGCGCCCACCTCTCCCATGAAACACCTGATCAAACCACCGCGCCTCAAGAAAGGCGACCTGGTCGGCCTCATCGCGCCCGGCGGCTACACCAGCGACGCCTCGATCCAGAAGGCCGTCAAGAACATCGAGGCGCTGGGCTTCCGCGTCAAACCGGGCAACTACCTGCGCGAGGTCTGGGGCAATTACGGCGGCACCGTCGCCGCCCGCATTGCTGACCTGCACGGCATGTTCCGCGATCCGGACGTGAAAGCCATCTGGGCGATCCGCGGCGGCTCCGGCTGCATCTCGCTGCTGAAGCACCTGGACTTCGAACTGATCCGCAAGCACCCGAAGATCCTGCTCGGCTACTCCGACATCACGGCCCTGCACCTGGCCATCCACCGCCATGCCGGCGTGGTGACCTTCCACGGCCCGGTGGCCTCGAGCACGCCGTCCGAGTACTCGAACGAGCACATGCTGGCGGTGCTGAGCGACCCGCGTGCCAGCTACACGATTCCGATGGCCCAGGAGAACGCACGCCGCGCCCTGCTGGAGCCGCAGTACGCGGTGCGCACCGTGCATGGCGGCAGCGCCACCGGCCCGCTCATGGGCGGCAACCTGTCGCTGGTAGCCGCGCTGGCCGGTACGCCGTATGCGGCCGACTTCAAGGACAGCCTGCTGTTCATCGAAGAGGTGAACGAGGAGCCGTATCGGATCGACCGCTGGATGACCCAGCTCGACCTGGCCGTCGGCCTGGACAAGGCGGCCGGCGTCATGATCGGCATTTGCGAGAACTGCGGCCCGCAGGGCAACGGTTCCTCATTGACGCTGGACGAGACCCTGGACGTGCACCTGCAGCCGCTGCAGGCGCCGGCGGTGACCGGCTACTCCTTCGGCCACATCCGCAACCAGTTCACGATGCCGGTTGGCGTGCGCGCCACGCTCGATACGGAGCGGCAGACGCTGACCTTGCTGGAGCCGGCGGTCAGCTGATTACCTGGCCTCGAACACGAGGCAGGTCGTGGTCGCATGCGCGATCAGACGACCCTGCGCATCGACGATCTTGCCCTCGGCGGTGGCCAGCTGGCGGCCGCAGTGCAGGACCGTGCCGATCGCGCGCAGCGGCCCGCCATCCAGGCGCGCGCCGCGCACCAGATTCACGCTCAGCTCCGCCGTCGTATAGCCCTGGCCCGGCTCCAGCATGGTCTGCACCGCGCAGCCGACCGCCGAGTCGAGCAGGGTGGCGTACCAGCCGCCGTGCACGGTGCCCATCGGGTTCAGGTGTTTTTGCTGGGGCGCGCCCTGGAAGGTCGCCTGGCCGCGCTCGACTTTGACGAGAGAAAAATCCAGCGTCTCCGCGATGGGCGGATAGGGGAAGCGGCCCTCCAGCAGTGCCTGCATGATGTCCAGGCCCTTCATCTCGCGCGCCTGCGCAAAGGGGACCACGCCGGCGTGCGCGCCGTTTTCCTTTGCGCGCGTGCGTACCGCGTCCAGCTCCTGCTGCCATTGTTCGATCGTCGCCTGTGCGTCCATGCTGTCTCCTTATTGTGTTGTGCGTAGGGTGGGCACCCTGTGCCCACGTGTGGCCTTGAAAGAAGCATTCTGCACTGCCGGCGTGATCTCTGCTGGCGGAGGCCTCACCGGCCTTCAGGCGCTCGTCAGCGCCTTGCAGCGCGCCACCAGGAATTCGCGCAGCACCCGCACCGCCGGCGATACCTGCTTGCGGTTCGCCACCAGCATCGTCAGCGGCGCATTCACACCTTGCCACTCCGGCAGGATCAGGCGCAGGCGGCCGCTGGCCAGGTCCGCGTGCACGTCGATGCGCGAGCGGTAGCAGATGCCGAGTCCCGCCAGCGACCAGCGCCGCACGACTTCCGAATCGTCGGCCAGGCGGTCGCCCTGCACCACGACTTCGATCTCCTCGTCTCCCTTGCGGAAGCGCCAGCGGTCGTTGACGCTTTCGTCCAGCATGAAGCACAGGCAGTTGTGGTCCTCCAGCTCGCGCGGGGAGGCCGGCACGCCGCGCCGCGCCAGATAGGCGGGCGAAGCGCACAACACGCGCCGGTTCTCGGCCAGCAGCGGCAGCGCCACCATGCTCGATTCGGGCGGCACGCCGAAGCGCAGCGCGATGTCGACCGGCTCGCGGTAGATGTTGGCGAGGCGGTCGGTCAGCTGCAGGCGCAGTTTCACGCCCGGGTAGCGCGCCTGGAAATCGTTCAGCCAGGGCAGCACCACGTGGCGCCCGAGGTCGGAGGGCATCGAGATCTGCAGCTGGCCTTCGATGGCGTCCTGGCCGGCGCGCAGCTCGTCTTCCGCTTCGCGCAGGCCGTCCAGTAAAGCCTTGCTGCGTCCGAGCAGGCGTTCGCCGGCCAGGGTCAGGCGCATGCTGCGCGTGCTGCGGATGAACAGCGCGACACCAAGGTCGGCCTCCAGGCGCTTCAGGCTGGCGCTGGCGACGGCCGGGGACAGCGCGAGCATGCGTGCTGCTGCCGACAAGCTGCCCTGCTCGGCGGTGGCGACGAAGGTGGCGAGGTCCTGCAAATTCCGGATTTTCAAGATTTTATTGAAAGTGATATCAGGATTGCCCAGTTTATCAAAAGGCGCGGGCTGGTCAGAATGGCATCCATCGCATCGTTAATCCAACCAGGAGCGCTTTAAATGAAAGCCATCGGATACCAGAACAACCTCCCCATCGATCAAGCCGCATCGCTGGTCGACATCACGCTGCCCGACCCGGTCGCCGAAGGCCACGACCTGCTGGTCGAGGTGCGCGCGGTGTCGGTGAACCCGGTCGACACCAAGGTAAGGAAAAGCGCCAAGCCGGAAGGCGATGGGTGGAAGGTGCTGGGCTGGGACGCCACCGGTATCGTCAAGGCCGTCGGCCCGGACGTGACCCTGTTCAAGCCGGGCGACCGCGTCTGGTACGCCGGCTCGATCGCCCGCGCCGGCAGCAACAGCGAGCTGCAGCTGGTCGACGAGCGTATCGTCGGCCGCATGCCTGCGTCGCTGGACTTCGGCGCCGCCGCGGCGCTGCCGCTGACCGGCCTGACGGCCTGGGAGATGCTGTTCGACCGCCTGCAGGTACCCACCGGTCCCGAAGGCAAGGGCAAGACCCTGCTGGTCATCGGCGCGGCCGGCGGCGTCGGCTCGATCCTGGTGCAGCTGGCGCGCCAGCTGACGCAGCTGACCATCATCGGCACCGCTTCGCGTGTCGAAACGCGTGAATGGGTGCGCGAGCTGGGCGCCCATCACGTGATCGATCACAGCAAGCCGCTGGCCGCGGAAATCGCCGCCGCCGGGCTGCCTGCGCCGGAGTACGTGACCAGCCTGACCCACAGCGACGCTCACTTCGACCAGGTGGTCGAGGCCATCGCACCGCAGGGCAAGTACAGCCTGATCGACGACCCGGCGACGCCGATCGACATCATGAAGTTCAAGCGCAAGGCGATTTCTCTGCACTGGGAGCTGATGTTCACGCGTTCGCTATTCAATACGGAGGACATGATCGAACAGCATCGCATTTTGAACCGGCTGGCGGAGCTGGTGGATGCGGGGACGATTCGGACCACGGCCAATGAGAACTTCGGGCAGATCAATGCGGAGAATTTGCGGCGGGCGCATACGCTGATTGAGTCGAACAAGGCGCGCGGCAAGATTGTGCTGGAAGGGTTCTAAGCAGACACCGCTTGGCAAAATTTGCCAAAAATTGGCAAGAGTGGTAGGATGGATTCATGAGCACGATGAATATTTCCCTACCCGATGCCCTGAAGGCTTTCGTGGATGAGCAAGTTGCGACGCGCCACTATGGAACCAGCAGCGAGTACATCCGCGAACTGATCCGGAAAGACCACGAACAGCAGAAGCTGCGTAAGTTGTTGGTCGAAGGGGCGGAATCGCCGCAAACCGGCGTGGCGGACGACGATTATTTCGATTCGCTGCGCGACCGGGCACGAAGTAACGGCCGAAAATGATCTCCAAGCCCGTTATCCGTCGCGCCGCCGCCGACGAGGATATCGGAGAAGCCGTCGACTACTATGCGGCCGAATCGGTCGCGACTGCAGATCGTTTCATCGACGAGTTAAAGCGGCATGTCCAGTTGATTGGCAAGACGCCACGCATCGGGTCGCTACGCTATTCGCATGAGCTGAATATTGCCGGCTTGCGGTTCCAAAAGATGGGCAAGTTCCCTTTTCTGATCTTTTATGTGGAACACGAGGAATATATCGACATATTGCGCGTGCTTCACGAGCATCGAGACATGCCGCGCACGCTGAACTGATTCAGGTGCGCAAAGACAAGCTCATATAGCTGAGATCAAGACTCTCCCCATCGATCTCCAGCATGTCCTCGATCCGCGCTGTCATCGTGAACCCTGCACGCAGGTAGAGCGCGACAGCCGGATGGTTCTCGGACAGCACCTCGAGGTCGATCCATTTGAGACGCTCCTCACCACTCGCCCAATCGATCGCGGTGCCCAACAGCTGCGCACCAAGCCCGCGGCGGCGGTAAGCCCGATGCACACCCATCCCCAGCATCGCCCGGTGCCGCGCCCCCGGCTCGGGCCGCGCACGCAAGTCGATATGCCCGGCAATCGAACCGCGCGCATCCAGCGCCAGCCACAGGCGGCGCCAGCGCGGCTGGCCGACCGGGATCGCGACACCGTCGACGAAGGAGGCTTTCAAGCCCTGCGGCAGCGGCGACTGCGCCCGCGACAAGGGCTGGAACAGCGGCGCACCATCGCGGCCGTTGTCGCGCAAATGGTCTTCGAGGTAGACGAAGAAGGCCGGCAGGTCGGCCGCCTCTGCCGGCCGGATGATCACAGTGCGCGTGCGATCAGGATCTTCTGGATGTCACTGGTGCCTTCGTAGATCTGGCATACGCGCACGTCGCGGTAGATGCGCTCGACCGGGAAGTCGGCCACGTAGCCGTAGCCGCCGAACACTTGCATGGCGCTGGAGACGACGCGCTCGGCCATCTCGGAAGCGAACAGCTTGGCCATCGCCGCTTCCTTCAGGCAGGGCACGCCCGCGTCCTTCATCGATGCAGCGTGCAGGATCAGCTGGCGCGCGGCCTCGATCTGCATCGCCATCTCGGCCAGGCGGAACTGCACGGCCTGGTGGTCGAAAATCTGGGTGCCGAAGCTCTCGCGCTCCTTGGCGTAGGCCAGCGCCGCTTCGAAAGCAGCGCGCGCCATGCCCACCGATTGCGAGGCGATGCCGATGCGGCCGCCCTCCAGGCCGGACAGGGCGATCTTGTAGCCCTGGCCCTCTTCACCGATCAGGTTCTCGAGCGGAACGCGGCAGTTCTCGAACACGATCTGCGCGGTGTCCGACGAATGCTGGCCCATCTTGTGCTCGATGCCGGCGACGATGTAGCCGGGCGTATTGGTCGGCACCCAGAATGCGCTGATGCCCTTCTTGCCGGCGGCTTTGTCGGTGACGGCCATGACGATGGCGACGTCGCCGTTCTTGCCGCTGGTGATGAACTGCTTGGTGCCGTTGATGACGTATTCATTGCCATCGCGGACGGCGGTCGTGCGCAGCGCGGCGGCATCGCTGCCGGTGTGCGGCTCGGTGAGGGCGAAGGCGCCCAGCATTTCGCCTTGCGCCAGCGGGCGTAGCCACTTTTCCTTTTGCGCCTCGTTCGCGTACATCATCGCGATCGAGCATACCGGGCAGTTGTTGACCGAGATGATGGTCGAGGTGCCGCCGTCGCCGGCCGCGATCTCTTCCAGCACCAGGGCCAGCGACACGTAGTCGAGGCCAGCGCCGCCATACTGCTCCGGCACGGCCACGCCGAAGGCGCCCAGCTGGGCCAGTTCCTTCAGCTCTTCTTTCGGGAAATGCTGCTCGCGGTCCCAGCGTGCTGCGTTGGGCGCCAGGCGCTCCTGCGAATAGCTGCGCAGGGCGTCGCGGATCATCTGGTGTTCTTCGCTCAGGATCATATGTCTCGTGTGTCGTTATCGTTATTCAGTGGCGGTTCACCAGGCGATCGGTGTACCGTCGTGGTTCAGGAAAGAGCCGTGCTGCGAGAGATCGGCGCCGGCCAGGGTCGCGCGCAGCGTGCGCACGCTTTCCTCGACGCTGAGCGGCGCGCCGGCGCCGCCCATGTCGGTCTGCACCCAGCCCGGGTGGAAGCTGATGCAGGTCACGCCCTGCGGCCCGAAGGTCAGTGCCGCGTCCTTCAGCACCGAGTTCAGCGCCGCCTTGCTGGCGCGGTAGAGCGAACCGCCGGCGCCGGTGCGCTCGCCGATCGAGCCCATGCGCGAGGAGATCACCGCCAGCCTGCCGCGCGCATTCGCCACCAGCGGGCCGACGATGGGCAGCAGGCGCATCGCCGCCAGCACGTTGGTGTGCATGACCTCGTCGAACTCCTGCTGGGTCGGGAAGCCATCATGGCGCGGGCCGTAGACGCCGGCTACCAGCCAGGCGTGGTCGATCTTCTCGTCGTCCAGTTTCCAGCCCAGGCCGCCGATCGCTTCCGGATTGGTCACGTCGAGCTGGTGCGCCTCGGCGCCCAGCTGGCGCAGTTCCTCGCAGTCGTGCGGCTTGCGGGCGGTGGCGATGACGCGCCAGCCGTCGGCGCGGTACTGGCGGACCATTTCGTGGCCGATGCCGCGGGAAGCGCCGATGATGAGTGCGGTGGACATGTTCTTCTCCTGTGGGGTGGACGGAATCCGCCCACCCTACCACGCTGCGTTGCGTCCTGCTTACACCATCTCGATCGCCATCGCCGTCGCTTCGCCGCCGCCGATGCACAGCGAGGCCACGCCGCGCTTGCCGCCGGTCTTCTTCAGCGCGCCCAGCAGGGTGACGATGATGCGCGCGCCCGAGGCGCCGATCGGGTGGCCCAGGGCGCAGGCGCCGCCGTGGATGTTGACCTTGCTGTGCGGGATGTCGAGGTCGCGCATGGCGGCCATCGGCACCGCGGCGAAGGCTTCGTTGATCTCGAAGAGGTCGACGTCGCTGGCCTTCCAGCCGGTCTTCTTGAACAGCTTCTGCATCGAGCCGATCGGCGCGGTGGTGAACAGGTTCGGTTCCTGTGCGTGGGTGGCGTGTCCGACGATGCGGGCGATCGGGGTCAGGCCCAGTTCCTTGGCGGTCGATTCGCGCATCATGACCAGCGCGGCGGCGCCGTCGTTGATCGACGAGGAGGAGGCGGCGGTCACGGTGCCGTCCTTCTTGAAGGCCGGACGCAGCGACGGGATCTTGTCGACCTTGGCCTTCAGCGGGCCTTCGTCCTTTTCGATGATCTGCTCGCCCAGGCGGTTGGCGACGCTGACCGGCGCGACTTCCCACGCGAACGAACCGTCGTTGTTGGCGGCTTGCGCGCGCTTGACGGATTCGATCGCGAAGTTGTCCTGGTCTTCGCGCGAGAACTGGTAGGTGGCCACGCACTCTTCGGCGAAGGTGCCCATCGAACGGCCTTCGCCGGTCTTCTCGTTGCGCGAGTAGGCGTCTTCGAGGCCGTCCAGCATCATGTGGTCGAACATCGGCGCATGGCCGATGCGGTAGCCGCCGCGCGCCTTCGGGATCAGGTAGGGGGCGTTGGTCATCGACTCCATGCCGCCGGCGACGATCACGTCGGCGCTGCCGGCTGCGAGCGCGTCGTAGCCGAAGATCGCGGCCTGCATCGCGGAACCGCACATTTTCGACAGGGTCACGGCGCCGGTGGACATCGGCAGGCCGGCCTTGATCAGCGCCTGGCGCGCCGGGGCCTGGCCCTGGCCGGCCATCAGGCAGTTACCGAAGTAGACGTGTTCGACCTTTTGCGGATCGACGCCAGCGCGTTCGACGGCGGCCTTGATGGCCACCGCGCCCAGGTCGCTTGCGGTCTTCGAGGAGAAATCGCCCTGGAAGGCGCCCATCGGGGTACGGGCTGCGCCGACGATAACGACTGGATCATTCATTGTGTGTGCTCCAAAAAGGAAGGTTGCGGACTGGCCGCCGGGTTGGATTGTTGAAAACGGATCTGCTGCGCATACGGGAACACGTCCTCGACGATGCCCGCCTGGATGCGCTCCTTGTGTGACTGCCACCAGGCGCGCTGAAGCAGTTCGGCGTGGTGCTGCATGAAGATGGTGCGGATGTTCGGATTCCCAAGCAGGAAGCGTTCGAACTGCTCGGGAAAGACATCGTGTTTGCCGATCGGGTACCAGGGCTCGGCCGCCATCTCGTCCTCCTCGTTGCGCGCGGCCGGGATGTCGCGGAACTGGCAGTCGCTCAGGTACTCGATCTCGTCGTAATCGTAGAACACGACGCGGCCCTGGCGTGTGAGGCCGAAATTCTTGTACAGCATATCGCCGGGGAAGATATTCGCCGCCACCAGGTCGCGGATCGCATTGCCGTATTCGATCACGCCATGTGCGAGGCGGGCCTGGTCGCCGCTGCGCTCGGCGTCCTGCAGCCAGAGATTCAGCGGCGCCATGCGGCGCTCGATGTAGAGGTGCTTGATAATAACCCGGTCGGCCTCAAGCTCGAGCAGCGAGGGCGCGTCGCGGCGCAGCTGCGCCAGCAGCCCGTCCGAGAAGCGCGCCAGCGGGAAGGCGACGTCCGAGTATTCGAGGGTGTCGGCCATGCGGCCCACGCGGTCGTGGTGCTTCACCAGCAGGTATTTTTCCTTGATGTTCTCGCGCGTGGTTTCTTTTGGGGGCGGATACCAGTCCTTGATCACCTTGAATACATAGGGGAAGGAGGGCAGCTCGAACACCAGCATCACCAGGCCGGGGATGCCGGGGGCGATGCGCAACAGGTCCGAGCTGTGCTTCAGGTGCTGCAGGAAGTCGCGGTAGAACAGGGTCTTGCCCTGTTTCTGCAGGCCGAGCACCGTGTAGATCTCGCTTCTCGGCTTCTTCGGCATCAGGCTGCGCAGGAACTGGACATAGGCTGAGGGGACTTCCATGTCGACCATGAAGTAGGCGCGCGTGAACGAGAACAGGGTTAGCACATGGTCCGGCTCGGTCAGCACCGTGTCCAGTACCAGCTGCCCGCGGCCGTCGTGCAGCACCGGGATCACGAAGGGATATTCGCGGGCGCCGTCGATGGCGCGGCCGACGATGTAGGCGCCCTTGTTGCGGAAGAAGAGGTTCGAGAGCACCTGCAGCTGCTGGTTCGGCTCCGCCTTGTCCAGCCCGAACGCTTCCATCATGCGCCGCTCGACCAGCCCAATGTCGCGATCGAGGTCGGCGAAGGGACGGGCCAGCTGGAAGTTGGTGACGATGCGGCGCAGAGCAAAGCGCAAGCCGTCCGCGGCCGGGTAGTAGACGCGGTAGGTCGGCTGCGGCTCGTCGGTCTCGATGTACTCGGTCGAGACGGCCGGACGCACGAAGATGAACTCGTTGCGGTAGTAGCTGCGGTGCAGCAGCCGGCAGCTGACGGAATTGAAGAAGCTCTCGGCCAGCTCCGGGCGCTTGTGGCCGGTCAGCAGGCCGATGTAATGCAGCTTGGTTTCGCGCCAGGTGGCGTCGTTGAACTCCCCGGGCGCGTATTCGTCCTCGAGGATGCGCACGCATTCCTGCACGCGCTTGTCATAGAAATCGATGCGCTCGCGCGCGGCGCGCTGGGCGGTGGCCCAGTCGGCGCGCTCGAAATGCGCCTTTGCTGCCTGGCTGGCCTGGCGGAACAGCGCGTAGTGGCGGTCGAAGCCATCCAGGATGGTCTGCGCGATGTCGAAGGCGATCTGGGAGGACAGCAGCTTGGGGAAGGCAGCTTGTGTCATCGGTTTCTATCGCGCGGTGGAGGAATATCGAAATGCTGCGAACATCGTCATTCCCGCGAAAGCGGGAATCCATGCTGAATATTCGACAGAGTTAGTGGTGCGGTTATCGCATACTCAGCATGGATTCCCGCCTGCGCGGGAATGACGAGCAAGTTTACGCCGTCTCGCCAAACAACTCACGCCCGATCAGCATGCGGCGGATCTCGCTGGTGCCCGCGCCGATTTCGTAGAGCTTCGCATCGCGCCAGAGACGACCGACCGGATACTCGTTGATATAGCCATTGCCGCCCAGGGTCTGGATCGCTTCGCCCGCCATCCAGGTGGCCTTCTCGGCGCTGTACAGGATGGCGCCGGCGGCGTCCTTGCGCAGGGCACGCACGGCGGCGGCGTTATCGGCGCGGTCGCAGGCCTGGCCGACTGCATACACATAGGCGCGGCAGGCCATCGTGGTCGAATACATGTCGGCGATCTTGCCCTGCATGAGCTGGAACTCGCCGATGGCCTGGCCGAACTGCTTGCGCTCGTGGATGTAGGGGACGACCGCGTCCATGCAGGCCGACATGATGCCCAGCGGGCCGCCGGACAGCACGGTGCGCTCGAAGTCCAGGCCCGACATCAGCACGTTGACGCCTTTACCCACGCCGCCCAGCACGTTCTCGACCGGCACTTCGCAATCCTGGAACACCAGTTCGCCGGTGTGCGAGCCGCGCATGCCCAGCTTGTCCAGCTTTTGCGCGATCGAGAAGCCTTTAAAACCTTTTTCGATCAGGAAGGCGGTCATGCCGCGCGGGCCGGCGTCGATGTCGGTCTTGGCGTAGACCACCAGGGTGTCGGCGTCCGGGCCATTGGTGATCCACATCTTGGTGCCGTTCAGGACGTAGCGGTCGCCCTTCAGCTCGGCGCGCAGCTTCATGCTGACGACGTCGGAGCCGGCGTTCGGCTCGGACATGGCCAGTGCGCCGATGTGCTCGCCCGAGATCAGCTTGGGCAGGTATTTCTGCTTTTGTTCTTCGCTGCCGTTGCGCTTGATCTGGTTGACGCACAGGTTCGAGTGGGCGCCGTAGGACAGGCCGACCGAGGCCGAGGCGCGCGAGATCTCTTCCATCGCGACGATGTGGGCCAGGTAACCCATGTTGGCGCCGCCGTATTCCTCGCCGACGGTGATGCCCAGCAGGCCCAGTTCGCCCATCTTCTTCCACAGGTCCATCGGGAACTGGTCGGTACGGTCGATCTCGGCAGCGCGCGGCGCGATTTCGCTCGCCGCGAACTGTTGCACTGCTTCGCGCAGCGCGGCGATGTCCTCGCCGTGGTCAAAGGTCAAGCCTGGCAGATGCAGCATGTCGTCCTCTCGTGTCTCGTGTGTCGTTATGGTTGGCGGGGTGGCTAGGTGGGATGATAGCGCGGAGTGACGTTAACGTAAACGTCAACCAAACAACACGTCATTCCCGCGAAAGTGGGAATAGTGCCCCCGGCACTATTCCCTCCATGCTGAGTACGCGTAAAGCGAACCTTAGCTTTGTCGGAAACTCAGCATGGGTTCCCGCTTTCGCGGGAACGACGAGCTAGTAGGTGAGCGCCTACTTACGCCGCACTCCGCTCCTGCGGCTCCGCATCCCCATCGCGACCCGCATCCGCCAGCAGGCGCCGGCATTCTTCCTCGTGGACGGCGATCTCGGCCAGCGACATTTCGATGTCGGCGCGCTGCTGCTCGAGCGTTTCGCGCTGGTGCGCCAGGACGCCGAGGAAGCGGTTGATCTGGGCCGTGGTGTCCTTCGGCGACTCGTACATGTCGACGATGCTTTTGATTTCCGACAGGGTCAGCCCCAGGCGCTTGCCGCGCAGGGTCAGTTTCAGTCGCGTGCGGTCGCGCGGGGTGTAGACGCGGTTGCGGCCGCCCTGTCCCTCGCGCATCGGGCTCAGCAAACCCTGATCTTCGTAGAAGCGGATGGCGCGGGCGGTGATGTCGAATTCGCGCGCCAGTTCGGCGATGGTGTAGGTGGGGCCCATATTATTCTGCATAGTCGAAAATCACATAGAATCGCGGCTGCGCTTCTATTTCCCGCATTTTAGTTTCCGTTAACGTCAACGGCAATCTTGATTGCATTGTAGCGTGCAGCGCCGATCCACCACGAAAGAACTTCGCATGAATCCTCTCGAATCCCAGCTCAGCTACCCCTTCGGCGATACGATCCCGCCCATCGGCACCGTGCACGACATCGCACCCGGCTTGCGCTGGCTGCGCATGCCGCTGCCCTTCGCCCTCGACCACATCAACCTGTGGCTGATGGACGACGGGGTCGAGGGAAGGGAAGGGCTGGCGCTGGTCGACTGCGGCGCCAGCACCGAGGCTACGCGTGCCGCCTGGGAGCAATTGTTTAAGGGCGCGATGGCTCAGCAGCCGCTGCTGCGCGTGTTCGCGACCCACTGCCATCCGGACCACGTCGGCCTGTCCGGCTGGCTGTGCGAGCGTTTTAAGGCGCCGTTCTGGACCAGCGCCGCCGAGTTCGGCTTCGCACGCATGATGGCGGCCGCGCTGCCGGGCGTGGACGGCCCATCGGCAATCCACCACTTCCAGCGCCACGGCCTGGTCGATCCGGCCATGCTCGAGCAGATGCAGGGCCGCCGCAATTATTATCCCTCGCTGGTGCCGGCCGTGCCGCCCGCCTATACCCGGCTGCAGGACGGCCAGCGCGTCGACATCGGCGGCCGCGAATGGCGCGTGATCACCGGCTTCGGCCACTCGCCCGAACACGTCTCGCTGTATGCGGAGGCGGGGCATATCCTGATTTCCGGCGACATGGTGCTGCCGCGCATTTCGACCAACGTGTCGGTGTTCGCGGTCGAGCCGGAAGGCGATCCGCTTGCCCAATATCTGGGCTCGCTGGACAAGTTTGCCGATCTGCCGGACGACACCCTGGTGCTGCCCTCGCATGGCAAACCCTTCCGCGGCCTGCACGTGCGGATCGAACAGTTGCGCGCACACCACGTTGCGCGTCTGGAGGAGGTCCGTGCAGCCTGCACTGAGCCGCGCTCGGCAGTTGACATTGTCCCGCTGATGTTCCGGCGCCAGCTCGACGCCCACCAGCTCAGCTTTGCCGTCGGCGAGGCCTTAGCCCACCTGCATACGCTCTGGTACAGCGGTATCCTCGAGCGTGTAACCGGCGACGACGGCATCATCCGCTTTAAATTGCGCTGATTTCAGACACTTCCAGTTGTCGGGAATTCCTGCGGGCAAGCTTTGAGCTTGCCCGTTTTCTTTGCACGACTGAAATTCCACAAGCAAACGTTTTCTTTTTCCTGTAGGATATTTTTCACACTTACCTATTCTCTTACCGGAAAGCACGATAATTGCTGGACAGCACTGTGAGAATCGGTCAATACTCACATGTTTGTTACTTTCAGACTTTCCCGCTTCACATAAGGTCTGAACCATGGAGAAACCATGACAGCCCTGCATGAACCACTAGTACCTCCGATGAATTCGACCAACGAGCGTGAGAGCTTCAGCGAGCGTTTGCAGCAAGCGCTGAAGAATGCCCACTACTCGCCGGACAGCCCGACACGGCTGGCGCGCGAATTTAACATTCGTTTCGAAGGCCGTCCGATCACGGTCCACGCCGCCCGCAAATGGCTGGTTGGCGAAGCCATTCCGACCCAGGAAAAGCTGCGCATGATCGCCCAGTGGCTGGGCGTGCCGGCAGACTGGCTGCGCTTCGGCGGTTCCGAGAACGCCCCGGCCAACGGTGAAACCGCCGACGCATCGGCGCGTTTCGAATCGGCCGACGTCAAGCTGATCGCCGACCTGCAGCGCCTGGATGAGCATCACAAGCAGCTGGCACGCGAGTTCATCCGCATGCTGGTGCGCATGAACCACCAGCCGAAATAATTCCTGTCCATACAAGAACGGCCCGGCCCGGGAATCCCCGCGCCGGGCTCTTGTCATTTTTATTCCTTACTGCAATTTTTCTTCAAACGGACGGCACAAATGGCCGAGTCTCGCGCATAATCTACACGCTACTGGCGCCCGCCAGCGTTATCGGTCATATAAGGATGCAGTGCCCTCATGATTAATAACTACAGCAGTACCGCGCAGTTGAAAGACCTCATGACCGCGCCGCCGATGACAGCGGCGCAACACGCAGAAATCATGCGCAAGCGTAACGAGCAACGCAGGAAAATCGAAGACGCAAGAGAAGCAAGGAAGGAAGAGCAGGAAAGGTACGGGGAACGACGCTGATCAGGCGTCTTTCATGCCGCCCCAGCGCGGCGCGAGATCATTCTCGATCCCCAGCAGGTCGATGACACGTGCGACCGTGTGGTCGACCATCTCGGCTATGCTGCCCGGCTTGTTATAAAAGCTCGGCAGCGGCGGGAATACGATGCCGCCCATCTCGGTGACGGCCGTCATATTGCGCAGGTGCGCCAGGTTGAACGGCGTCTCCCGCACCATCAGCACCAGGCGCCGGCGTTCCTTCAGGATCACGTCGGCCGCGCGTGCGATCAGATTATCCGAGATGCCATGGGCGACCGCCGCCAGGGTCTTCATCGAACAGGGTGCGACCACCATGCCGTCGGTCTGGAACGAGCCGCTGGCGATCGAGGCGCCGATTTCGCGGTTCTTGTGCACTACGTGAGCGAGCGCTTCCACATCGCGCCTTTGCAGGCCGACTTCCTGATGCAGGGTGAGGGACGCGGCGTCGGAAATGACCAGGTGGGTCTCGACGCCGGGGATGGCGCGCAGCCGCTCGAGCAGCCGCACGCCGTAGACCGCGCCGGTCGCGCCGGTGATGGCGACGACGATCCGGCGTGGCCTCGGATCAGCCATTCTGCTGCTTGTTGATCAGGGCTTGCAGTTCGCCGGATTCGTACATTTCGGTCATGATGTCCGAGCCGCCGACGAATTCGCCGTTCACGTACAGCTGCGGGATGGTCGGCCAGTTCGAGAATTCCTTGATGCCCTGGCGGACTTCCGCATCTTCCAGCACGTTCACGGTGGCAATGTTATCGACGCCGCAAGCCTTCAGGATTTGGATCGCACGGCCGGAAAAGCCGCATTGCGGGAACTGGGCGGTGCCCTTCATGAACAGCACGACCGGCGTCTTGGTGACGGTGTCTTTGATCCAGTTTTGTACGTCGCTCATTTGGTTTTGCCTTCGGGGTGAAATTTGGGAGGATGGCGGCATTTTATAAGAAAACGTGAATATACGCCGTCGTCCCCGCGGAGGCGGGGATGACGTGGAATCTGCCGCTGCAGACGGGTTTACTTCTTCAGCTTGGCAAACGCCGCCGCCATCGCGCCGCCGCTCGGGGCCGCCGCACGTTCCTGGCGCTGCTGTTGCTGCCCCATGCGCTTGCGGTCGTCGCGGTCGCCGCGCTGCTGCGGTTGCGAACCGGCTTGCGGCGCCGCGTCCGACAGACGCATGGTCAGCGCGATGCGCTTGCGCCTGGCGTCGACTTCCAGCACTTTGACTTTTACTACCTGGCCGGCTTTCACCACCGTGTGCGGATCTTTCACGAACGTGTTCGACAGCGCCGAGATATGCACCAGGCCATCCTGGTGCACGCCGATGTCGACGAAGGCGCCGAAGGCGGCGACATTGGTCACCACGCCTTCCAGGATCATGTCCGGACGCAGGTCCGAGATCTCTTCCACGCCTTCTTTAAACGTGGCGGTGGTGAATTCAGGACGCGGATCGCGGCCCGGTTTTTCCAGTTCCTTCAGGATGTCGCTGACGGTCGGCACGCCGAATTTTTCATCGGCATACTTGGCCGGGTTCAGGGTCTTCACCAGCGAGCCGTCGCCGATCACGGTCTTGATGTCGCGCTTGATGTCGGCCAGGATCTTCTCGACCACCGGATACGACTCCGGGTGGACCGCCGATGCATCCAGCGGATTATCGCCGTTCATGACGCGCAGGAAGCCGGCCGCCTGCTCGAAGGTTTTATCGCCCAGGCGCGGCACCTTCTTCAGTGCGGCGCGCGAGGAGAAGGCGCCCTGCATGTCGCGGTAGGTGACGATGCTCTGCGCCACGCTGGCGGACAGGCCCGACACGCGCGCCAGCAGTGGCGCCGAGGCCGTGTTGACGTCCACGCCGACGGCATTCACGCAATCCTCGACCACGGCGTCGAGCTGGCGCGCGAGCTGGGTCTGCGAGACGTCGTGCTGGTACTGGCCGACGCCGATCGATTTCGGGTCGATTTTTACGAGTTCCGCCAGCGGGTCCTGCAGGCGGCGCGCGATCGACACGGCGCCGCGGATGGAGACGTCCAGGTCCGGCAGTTCGCGCGAAGCGAATTCCGACGCCGAATACACCGAGGCCCCAGCCTCCGACACCACGATCTTCGTGAGCTTGAGCTCAGGCCTCTGCTTGATCAGGTCCTGGGCCAGCTTATCGGTCTCGCGCGAGGCGGTGCCGTTGCCGATCGAGACCAGCGATACATTGTGCTTCGCGGCCAGCTGGCCCAGCACATGCAGCGAACCGTCCCAGTCGTTGCGCGGCGCATGCGGGTAGATGGTGGCGGTGTCGACCACCTTGCCGGTCGGGTCGACCACGGCCACTTTGACGCCGGTGCGCAGGCCCGGGTCCAGGCCCATGGTGGCGCGCGGGCCGGCCGGGGCGGCCAGCAGCAGGGCCTTCAGGTTGCGCGCGAAGACCTGGATCGCGTCCGTCTCCGCCTTGTCGCGGAGAAGCCCCATCAGTTCCGTCTCGATGTACATGAAGCTCTTCACGCGCCAGGTCCAGCGCGCGGTGTCGAGCAGCCACTTGTCGGCCGGGCGTCCCGCGCCCTTGATGCCGAAGCGCGCCGCGATCCGGGCTTCGCAGGGATTGAGCGGGGAATCCCACTTCGGCTTTTCCTCTTCGGTATCCAGGCGCAGGGTCACGTCGAGTACACCTTCGCGGCGGCCGCGCATCAGCGCCAGCGCGCGGTGCGAAGGCACGCTGGACAGCGGCTCGGCGTATTCGAAATAGTCGGCAAACTTCTCGCCTTCTTCCTGTTTTCCCTCCACCACCCTGGACTCGACCACGCCGTGGTCCTGCACGTATTCGCGCAGCGCTTGCAGCAATTCCGCGTCTTCGGCGAAGCGCTCCATCAGAATCTGGCGCGCGCCGTCCAGCGCCGCCTTGGTGTCCGGCACGCCGGGGTTGTTCACGCCATCGGCATTGGCAAACGCTTCGCGCAGGTATTGGGCGGCCACGTCTTCGGGATTCTGCGCCGGGTCGGCCAGCAGCGAGTCCGCCAGCGGCGCCAGGCCGGCCTCGATCGCGATCTGGGCCTTGGTGCGGCGCTTCTGCTTATAGGGCAGGTAGAGGTCTTCGAGGCGGGTCTTGTCTTCGGCCAGCGAGATCGCCTGCAGCAGCTCCGGCGTCATCTTGTTCTGTTCCGTGATCGAGGCGATCACCGAGGCGCGGCGCTCTTCGAGTTCGCGCAGGTAGCGCAGGCGTTCTTCCAGCAGGCGCAGCTGGATGTCGTCCAGGCCGCCCGTCGCTTCCTTTCGGTAGCGGGCGATGAAGGGCACGGTCGCGCCCTCGTCGAGGAGGGCGACGGCGGCGGCCACCTGGGCCGGTTTGGCGGACAGTTCTTGGGCGAGGCGTTGTTCGATCGAGGGCAGCATGGGACGCAGAATCAGTAGGTCAGGCGGTCAATGATACGCAAACCCGCCGGATGCGCCAGTCTTGACAGCCCGATTCGAACATGCGTCTCAGCCGGGCAGAGGGCCGCGTGGCTGGCGAATTTTCAGCAGCAGGCGCAGGATGCCATAGGGTACCAGCAGCGCCCACACGCCGAGGATGAGGCCCAGCACCACCAGTGAAGGCGTCGACAGGCGCTGCAGGATCCCCTGCTGGTTCATCAGGATGCACCACACCGTCAAGGGCGTCGCGCTGGCCACGAGCACCCCCAGCAGCTGCTTGAACTTCTTCATGCGCGAGGCCGCGTCGGTGAAGATTCGCGGCGCCTTGCCGTTGACGGCGGGGATGCGCCAGTACTGCCAGCCGACCGTGGTCGCGGCCAGGGTCCAGCCGGCATCCCGCATCAGCTGGTGGAAATCGGTCTCGCTGGCGGTGCCCGCATAATTGACGCGGTAGACGATATCGGCCGGCGCAGCGCGTCGGAAGGTCCAGAAACACAGTGGATTCACCTTTACCAGGTGCAGTCCCTGCTGCGCCATTTCACGCAGCCAGAACTCTTGCTCCTCGTCCTGGTCGGCCCAGAAGAGCTTGAACCTGGTGATCGTCGTCTCGCTCATGCCGCCTTCTCCTCGTTTTGTTGGTTCAGTACAAATTGGCCATTGCGCGCCATGGTCATCAGGCGCCGCACTTGTTCGGCCAGCACCAGCCTGCCCTTGTCCGTCAACTGGTAGGTCTTGCGCCGGTCCTGCTCGCTGACCTTTTCGATCAGCGCCTGTTTTTCCAATGCGGCAAAGGCGCCATACAGGGTGCCCGGGCCGATCACCACCTGTCCCTCGCTCATGGCCTCGACCTTCTGCATCAGCGCATAGCCGTGCAGGGGCTCGTCGAGCGCCGCCATGACGTAGTAGGTGGCTTCCGATAAGGGAAGATATTTGCTGACATCGGTGTCCAATCGGGCTCCCCGGTAAGTATATCGGCATCCGACATATCGTTGATCGATATAGTAGCAGCCTTTTCTAATTCCGGAACCGTGGCGAAGTGAAGCGGTCCATCAACATATTGGCCGCGCTCGTTCGTGTGGGGGTGGTGCAAACGCGCAGAAGCGTGTAACTTTTCTCTCTTTCGGCCAGTAAAGATTTCTTGGCAAGGTGCGATTCCGAACAAAACAGAACGGAGCGCATGAACGATAATATCGGTTGTTGTTTTTCTTCATACAGACTCGTGAGACCCATGCACACAGTTGATTTTCATCGCGACGACACCAGCGAGGCACCACCAGCCCGAGCGCCTGCACGCGCGCCGGCCCTGCCCGCCCCGGTGTTGAGCTGGCTGCAAAGGGTCGAAGCGGCAGCACATCCCCAGCCGAAGCTGACCGCGGAAGTCGCCGACCCCAAAGCCGTCCAGTACAAATTCGTTTATGTCATGGCCCCGACCAGCGGCGGCCGTCATGTCGCGGTGTGCCTGTGCAAGGCCCGCCTGCGCCCGAACGGCGACGTGGCCGCGGCCAGCCCGGTCGGCGAAGTGTTTTCGCTGCTGTCGGCGCCGCCCGCTTACCTGGAAGGCGACGACGAGGATCTGGTCCGTTTCTTCATCGCCATGCGCAGCGGTTCGAACCAGAGTACCAGCGCCACCGAGCCGAAGGGCAAGGTCGGCGCCATCCTGCTGCAGCAGCTGCTGGAGCAGGGCAAGCTGCTGTGGGCGAACTCGTGGTCGGACATGGGCAATGGTTTGCTGTATCCGCTGCAGGCCGGTCCGGTCCGCAAGGCCAGCCTGGCCTGGCGCGACGAAGGCCGCACAGCCAAGCTCGGCTGGTCGGTGGAGCCGGCCAAGGGCGCGACCCATGCCGGCGCCGACCTGGTCGACTACATGCTGCCGACCGATCCGCCGTGGTATATCGACAATCTGTCCTGCGGGCCTCTCGAGCTGAACCGTGGCGGCATCGACATCTCGCTGGCCGACCTGCAGGCACTGGTGGCCCAGGCCCCTATGCTTGCCGGCAACGACAAAAAGCGCGTCTCGCAACTGCTGCTGGCGCACGGCCTGCAGCAGCTGATGCCGCTGCCGCAGCCGCTCACCCAGCGCCTGCGCGACGACGTCAAGCCGGTGCCGCACCTGATGCTGGACGCGATTCCGGTCGCCGAAGGCACGGGCCAGCGCTGGCAGGACTTTGCGGTCCTGGCCTTCGACTATGACGGCCAGCGCATCTCCTTCGACCCCGCCCAGCGCGTGGTGCGCCAGATCGGCGACGTCACCGAGGTCATTGCCCGCGACGAAGCCGCCGAGGCGAAAGCGCTCGACATCCTCAACAAGATGGGCTTCCGCAAGCCGGCTTCGGCGCCGCTGAGCACCCTGTCCGGCGCCCTGCTGCTGGATGGCCAGGCGCAGTGGCTGCGCTTTGCCGGCAACGACCTCGAATCGCTGACCGACCTCGGCTGGCAAGTGCAGAAATCGGCCAAGTACCGCTACGACGTGGTGCCGGTCGAGGACTGGTATGCCGACATCGACGAGCCGCCGGAAGCGGGCAATGCCTGGTTCGAACTGGAGCTGGGCATCGTCGTCAACAGCAAGCGCGTGCCGCTGCTGCCGGTGCTGGTCCAGCTGATCCGCAATGCGCCGCTGGATTTCAATCCGGAAGTGCTGGCCGCGCACCAGGAAGCCGACCAGATGCTGGCGACCCTGTCCGACGGCGTGCGCGTGGCGCTGCCCTGGGGCCGCGTCAAGCCCATCCTGTCGACCCTGGGCGAACTGTATTTCAACGACAAGATCAAGGCCAGGGTCCGCCTGTCGACCCTGGACGCGGCGCGCCTGGAAGAGCTGGCGCGCGGCGCCGAGTTCACCTGGACCGGCGGCGAACGCCTGCGCGAAACCGGCCGCAAGCTGAGCCAGTTCGGCAAGGTGAAAAAGGTCGAGGCGCCGGCCGGCCTGCAGGCGACCCTGCGCGACTACCAGCTGGACGGCCTTGCTTGGATGCAATTCCTGCGCGAATATGACCTGGGCGGCATCCTGGCCGACGACATGGGTCTCGGTAAAACCGTGCAGACCATCGCCCACATCCTGACGGAAAAGGAAGCGGGCCGCCTGACCAATCCGGCGCTGGTGATCGCCCCGACCAGCCTGATGATGAACTGGATGGAAGAAGCCGCGCGCTTCGCCCCCAGCCTGAAGGTGCTGCTGCTGCAGGGCAAGGAGCGCATGGAGCTGTTCGACCAGATCGACGGCGCCGACATCGTGCTGACCACCTACGCCCTGCTGCCGCGCGACGAGGAAAAGCTGCGCGAGCACGAGTACCACCTGGTGATCCTGGACGAATCGCACTACATCAAGAACACCCGCTCGAAGGCGGCGCAGACGGCCGGCTCGCTGAACGCGCGCCACCGCCTGTGCCTGTCCGGCACGCCGCTCGAGAATCACCTGGGCGAGCTGTGGTCGCAGTTCCACTTCCTGCTGCCGGGACTGCTCGGCGACGAGAAGACCTTCAACAGCCAGTTCCGCCACCCGATCGAACGCCAGGACGACCCGGTGCGCCGCATGCTGCTGAACCGCCGCATCAAGCCTTTCCTGCTGCGCCGGACCAAGGACAATGTTGCCAAGGAACTGCCGCAAAAGACGGAGATGATCCGCCGCATCGAGATCAGCGGCCCGCAGCGCGACCTCTACGAGACCGTGCGCCTGGCAATGGACAAGAAGGTGCGCGAGGAAATCGACCGCAAGGGCGTGGCGCGCAGCCAGATCGTGATCCTGGAAGCGCTGCTCAAGCTTCGCCAGGTCTGCTGCGACCCGCGCCTGGTCAAATCCATGCCGTCGCGCAAGAACACGGCGGCGATTTCGGCCAAGCTGACCGACCTGATGCAGATGGTCGACGACCTGCTGGGAGAGGGCCGCAAGATCCTGGTGTTCTCGCAGTTCACCAGCATGCTGGCCCTGATCGAGGAAGAGCTGGAAGCGCGCGGCATCCGCTATGCGCTGCTGACCGGCGAAACCCGCGACCGCTCGGCCCAGGTGGCCGCCTTCCAGCAGGGCGCGGTGCCGATCTTCCTGATCAGCCTGAAAGCCGGCGGCGTCGGCCTGAACCTGACCGCGGCCGACACCGTGATCCACTACGATCCATGGTGGAACCCGGCCGCCGAAAACCAGGCCACCGACCGCGCCTGGCGCATCGGCCAGGACAAGCCGGTGTTCGTCTATAAACTGATCGCGAAGGGCACGCTGGAAGAGAAGATCCAGCTGCTGCAGCAGAAGAAGTCGGAACTGGCGCAGTCGATCCTGTCCGAGGGTGAGTCGCAGAAGATGGCGCTGACGCAGGAAGATCTGCAGGCGATTTTTGCGCCGCTGGAAGACTAAGCTAGTAAGTACCGCCGTTCCCGCGAAAGCGGGAACCCATACTGAAGCACCGGATTCGAAAAGTACGCATGCAAGCGAACTTAATGACTTCGGCTACTCAGCATGGGTTCCCGCTTTCGCGGGAACGACGTTTTTGCGCTATGCCTCCGTACGTACAAATCAAGCCGACATATGCACCATGCGTCCCCAAAGCAACGCCTAGAGCAGCTGTTCTATACAAATCGCTAAACAGCGCACTATACTTCCTGACTGAAATTAATTAACTCCCGCGAAGGTATCCATGGCCCGCAGCGCTCCTGTTCTTCCGCCTGGCGATGCGCAGCCCACGTCCACCTTGGCCACGGCCGACGCCTTCCGCAGCATCGCCGAACTCGGCGGCGATATCGTCTTCATCATCGATTGCGCCAGCGGCCTGCCCGTCTATCTCAGCCCTCATGTCAACGATATGCTGGGTTATGGCGTTCATGATGTTCATGAACATTTGTCAACTAATGCAAAGGGCCCGCTGGCGCCGCTCTGCGCCGGTCTGCAGGAACGCCTGCGCCGCTTCGCCGCGGGCGATGGCTCGCGCCTGCGCGTGGCGCGCGAGTTCGAGCTGCGCCGCCCGGATGGACGCGAGGTGCTGGTGGAAGTGATTTCGACCCTGCTGCTGGACGAGGCGGGCAGGGCGCAGGCGCTGGCCGGCATCGTGCGCGACCTGTCGGCGCGGCGCGAGCAGGAACGCGAGCAGAAGCGCTTTGCCAGCATGCTGAACCACGAGTTCCGCACGCCGCTGTCGACCATCGACGGCGCCATCCAGCGGCTGGAAGCAACCAATGCGAATGCCGACGAGCCGACGCGCCAGCGCCACCGCAAGATCGCCACGGCCACCGACCGCCTGATCGCGATGCTGGACGATTACCTGTCGCCGGAGCGGATGGCGGCGCTCGGGCGCCAGCGCCAGGCGAATACCGTGGCGCCGCGCCTGCTGCTGGAGGAACTCGTGGCGCAGGCGCGCGTGGCCGGCCGCAAGGTGAGCTTGAGCGCGGAGGCCTTGCCGGCCAGGCTGCGCGGCGAGCCTGCCGGCCTGCGCCTGGCGCTGAAGATCCTGCTGGAAAACGCGCTGCGCTACACGCCTACCGCCAGCAGCCTGGCCGTGCTGGGTCGTCCCGTGGGCAATGGCGTCGAGCTGGCGCTGCGCGACAGCGGACCGGGCGTCCCCGCCGCCGATCTGCCGCGCATCTTCGACAAGGGCTATCGCGGCAGCAATGCGGCCGGCCTGCCGGGCAGCGGCCTGGGGCTGTACATGGCGCGCTCGCTCGTCGAAGTCCATGGCGGGACCCTGGAGCATGCGGCGGCGCCGGAAGGTGGGGCCGAGTTCCGCTTGTGGCTGCCGGTGCAGGATGCGCCGGGGAAAGGTCTTGCCTCAAGCGAGACCAGCAGTGATAATCGGGACGGCCTACAGGGTAGCCGCCCGACGGAAAGAGATCCGGGAACTATAAATACGAGAAACATGGCCAACCCATGACGCAAATACTGATTGTTGAAGACAATGGCGAATACGCCGGCGACATGGCCGACTTCCTCACGGAGCTCGGCCACGAGGTCACGATCGCGACCACCGCCGGCGACATGTGGGCGGCACTGACCCGCACGCCCGCCGCAGTGGTGGTGCTCGACCTGGGCCTGCCCGACGAAGACGGATTCAATGTCATTCCGCGGATGCGCCAGCTGTATCCCGAGATCGGCCTGCTGGTGCTGACGGGGCGGGTCGCGTTCGACAACCGCATCCTCGGCCTGCGCCTGGGCGCGGACCACTATCTGACCAAGCCGATTAAATTCCCGGAGCTGGCCGCCCACATCGAGGCGCTGGACCGCCGCGTGCGTCCGCAAGAGCCGGCGCCGGCGCCGAGCAAGTGGACGCTGCGCGTCTCGGCCCGCCAGCTCGAGCTGATGGGCAAGATCATCGACCTGACCGAAAAGGAATGCAATTTCCTGCACCTGCTGACCATCAACACCCGGCCGGTGCCGCGCCAGGTGATCGTGGCCGGCATGGGCGGCGACGACCCGGACGCCAGCCGCCGCGTCGACATGCTGGTCTACCGCCTGCGCAAGAAGGCGCGAACGGGCCTGGGCCAGGATCTGCCGCTGCGCAGCGCCTACGGCGAGGGCTACAGCCTGTCGGCCGGGTTTACGCTGGCCTGATTCTTCATTTACAGTAGGGGCCTCGCGCGTTACCGAACGAGGCTGGCCATGAGGTTCCGCTGTCCCTGGGAAGAAGTCGACGGTTTCACGAGCCTGGCGGAGTTCCGCAGCTTCGAACGCTGGCTCACCGGCCAGGTCAGCGGCGGCATGGCCAGGCAGGTGCCGGTCGGCAGTCCCTACCTGCATGGCAATGGCGGCCTGATCTTGGTCGAAGTCTGGTATATCCACCTGCAGAGCCGGCAAACCTGGCGCCTGGTGTGGCCGGAACCGCCCTTCGACGGCATCTTCCAGCCGATTTTCGATAATTAGGGACAGAGCGATGCATATTTTTCGTGCATTCGAATATAATTGGGGACAGAGTTCAATTCCCAAGACGCCATGGCCCGCCAACCCCGCCTGATCCTGCCGAACCAGCCCCACCTCATCCTCCAGCGCGGCAACGACAACCAGCCGATTTTCCGCGACGACGAAGACCAGGAACGCTTCCACGCCTGGCTGCAGGAATGCGCCCGGCTGTACCGGGTGGCCGTGCATGCCTATGTCTTGATGCCGAATCACCTGATCCTGCTGGCCACTCCGCAGGACGAAGACGGGCTGGCGCTGATGATGCAGAAGGTCGGCCGTCATTACGTCCCCTGGTTCAACAAGAAGTATGGCCGCTCGGGCACCCTGTTCGAGGGGCGCTTCCGCACCTCGCTGGTCGACGCCGCGGCCTGGTTGCTGGCCTGCAGCCGCTACCTCGAACTGGCGCCCGTGCAGGCGCGCCTCGTGTCCGACCCGGTCGGCTACCGCTGGTCGAGCTATGCCCATCATGCCGGCATGCGTTCCGATAGCCTGATCACTGACCACATGCTGTACTGGGGTCTCGGCAATACCCCCTTCCAGCGCGAAGCTGCCTACACCGAACTGGTGCAGCAGGGCGGCGGCAGGGAAGAGGAGGCCTTGATTGCCACCGCCCTCGCCAAGGGCTGGCCGATCGGCTCGCTCGCTTTCAAGACCGAGCTCGAAAAAAAGACCAAACGGCAGATTCTGCCAGCCAAGCGTGGCCGGCCCTTCAAAGCCAAAGCAGTCGCCGAGACTGTGGAATAACGTTCCGAGATTCCCTAGGATATTGATTTAATTTGATTTTTACAACCGTCTCAAACCTGAAGCACGCCTGAATCTACTGTGTCCCTATTTAATTTGAAAGGAAGAGTTTCCGAATTTAATTTGACTCCGACCCTAATTGTTGTGATTGATGTTTATTGTGCTCTGCACTATTCTCGGTCTTCAATCTTTCAAAAATGCTGTGGAGTCCCCTCATGATTGCCCAAGGTTTGTACGATCCCGCCAATGAACACGATGCCTGCGGCGTCGGTTTCATCGCCCATATCAAGGGCAACAAGAGTCATTCGATTATTGAACAGGGCCTGATGATCCTGAAGAACCTGGACCACCGCGGTGCGGTCGGCGCCGATGCGCTGATGGGCGACGGCGCCGGCATCCTGATCCAGATCCCGGACCAGTACTACCGCGACGAGATGGCGAAGCAGGGCGTGGAACTGCCGCCGCCCGGCGAATACGGCGTCGGCATGGTCTTCCTGCCGAAGGAGCACGCCTCGCGCATCGCCTGCGAACAGGAGATCGAGCGCGCCGTGCGCGCCGAGGGTCAGGTCGTGCTGGGCTGGCGCAATGTGCCGGTCGACGACGCCATGCCGATGTCCCCGACCGTGCGCACCAAGGAGCCGGTGATCCGCCAGATCTTCATCGGCCGCGGCCCGGACGTGATGGTCACCGACGCGCTCGAGCGCAAGCTGTACGTGATCCGCAAATCCTCGGGCCACGCGATCCAGGCTTTGAAACTCATGCACGGCAAGGAGTTCTTCGTCCCGTCCATGTCGGCGCGCACCGTGGTCTATAAAGGCCTGCTGCTGGCCGACCAGGTCGGCGTCTACTACAAGGACCTGCAGGACCCGCGCTGCGTCTCCGCGCTGGCCCTGGTGCACCAGCGCTTCTCGACCAACACCTTCCCGGAATGGCCGCTGGCCCACCCGTACCGCCTCATTGCGCATAACGGCGAGATCAACACGGTCAAGGGCAACTTCAACTGGACCCGCGCCCGCGAAGGCATGCTGAAGTCAGCCGTGCTGGGCGAGGACCTGCCCAAGCTGTTCCCGCTGATTTACGAAGGCCAGTCCGACACCGCCTGCTTCGACAACGCCCTGGAGCTGCTGGTGATGGCCGGCTACCCGATCGGCCAGGCGATGATGATGATGATCCCGGAAGCCTGGGAAAACCATGCGACCATGGACGAGAACCGCCGCGCCTTCTACGAATACCACGCCGCGATGATGGAGCCGTGGGACGGCCCGGCCGCGATGGCCTTCACCGACGGCCGCCACATCGGCGGCACCCTGGACCGCAACGGCCTGCGCCCGGCGCGCTATGTGGTCACCGACGACGACCTGGTCGTGATGGCATCCGAATCCGGCGTGCTGCCGATCCCGGAATCGCGCATCGTCAAGAAGTGGCGCCTGCAGCCAGGGAAGATGTTCCTGATCGACCTGGAAGCCGGCCGCATCATCGACGACAAGGAACTGAAGGACACCTACGCGAACGCCAAGCCGTATAAGGCCTGGATCAAGTCGGTGCGCATCAAGCTCAACGAAATCAAGGTCACCGAGAGCCAGCTGGCGCAGAGCCGCGTGAAGGATACGCCGGCGCAGGGCGAAAAGGCGGCGATCTCGCTGCTCGACCGCCAGCAGTCCTTCGGCTACACCCAGGAAGACCTGAAGTTCCTGATGTCGCCGATGGCCGTGCTGGGAGAGGAAGCCACCGGCTCGATGGGCAACGACTCGCCGCTGGCGGTCATGTCGAACAAGCTGAAACCGCTGTACGCCTACTTCAAGCAGCTGTTCGCGCAGGTGACCAACCCGCCGATCGACCCGATCCGCGAAGCGATGGTGATGTCGCTGGTGTCCTTCATCGGCCCGAAGCCGAACCTGCTGGACACCAACAACGTCAACCCGCCGATGCGCCTGGAGGTGTCGCAGCCCATCCTCGGCTTCAACGACATGGCGCGCCTGCGTTCGATCAGCCTGCACACCGGCGGCAAGTTCAAGTCGTATGAGCTGAACATCTGCTATCCGGTCAGCTGGGGCAAGGAAGGCATCGAAGCGTCGCTGGCCTCGCTGTGCGCGGAAGCCGTCGATGCCGTCAAATCCGGTCACAACATCCTGATCGTCTCGGACCGTGCGATGTCGGGCGAGCAGGTTGCGATTCCGGCCCTGCTGGCGACGTCCGCCGTCCACCAGCACCTGGTGATGCGCGGCCTGCGTGCTTCGACCGGCCTGGTCGTCGAAACCGGTTCGGCGCGCGAGACCCATCACTTCGCGCTGCTGGCAGGCTACGGCGCGGAAGCCGTGCACCCCTACCTGGCGCTGGAGACCCTGGTCGAGCTGGCTGCCCACCTGCCGCACCCGATGTCGGCGGAAGAGGCGGCCAAGAACTACACCAAGGCGGTCGGCAAGGGCCTCATGAAGGTGATGTCGAAGATGGGCATCTCCACCTACATGTCCTACTGCGGCGCGCAGATCTTCGAAGCCATCGGCCTGAACAAGTCGCTGGTCGACAAATATTTCAAAGGTACCTCGTCCACCGTGGAAGGCATCGGCCTGTTCGAAGTGGCCGAGGAAGCGCTGCGCCTGCACCACCTGGCCTTCGGCAAGGACCCGGTGCTGGCGAACAGCCTGGACGTGGGCGGCGAATACGCCTACCGCGTGCGCGGCGAAGACCACCTGTGGACGCCGGATGCCATCGCCAAGCTGCAGCACTCGACCCGCGCCAACAACTTCAACACCTATAAAGAGTACGCGCAGCTGATCAACGACCAGAGCAAGCGCCATCTCACCATGCGCGGCCTGTTCGAATTCAAGATCGATCCGAGCAAGGCGATCCCGCTGGGCGAAGTCGAGCCGGCCAAGGAAATCGTCAAGCGCTTCGCCACCGGCGCGATGTCGCTGGGTTCGATCTCGACCGAAGCCCACGCGACGCTGGCGATCGCCATGAACCGCATCGGCGGTAAATCGAATACCGGCGAAGGCGGCGAAGATCCGGCCCGCTACATGGGCGAGTTCAAGGGCATCAAGATCGCCAAGGGCGAGACCCTGGCCTCGATCCTGGGCTCGGACCGCGTGGTCGCCGACATCCCGCTGCAAGAGGGGGATTCGCTGCGCTCGAAGATCAAGCAGGTGGCCTCGGGCCGTTTCGGCGTGACCGCCGAGTACCTGGCTTCGGCCGACCAGATCCAGATCAAGATGGCCCAGGGCGCCAAGCCGGGCGAAGGCGGCCAGCTGCCGGGCCACAAGGTGTCCGAGTACATCGCCTCGCTGCGCTTCTCGGTGCCGGGTGTCGGCCTGATCTCGCCGCCGCCGCACCACGACATCTACTCGATCGAAGACCTGGCCCAGCTGATCCACGATCTGAAGAACGCGAATCCGAGCGCCTCGATCTCCGTAAAACTGGTGTCGGAAGTCGGCATCGGCACCGTCGCCGCCGGCGTCTCGAAGGCCAAGGCCGACCACGTGGTCGTCGCCGGTCACGATGGCGGCACCGGCGCCTCGCCGCTGTCGTCGGTCAAGCATGCCGGCACGCCGTGGGAGCTGGGCCTGGCGGAGACGCAGCAGACCCTGGTGCTGAACGGCCTGCGCAGCCGCATCCGCGTGCAGGCCGACGGCCAGATGCGCACCGGCCGCGACGTCGTCATCGCCGCCATGCTGGGCGCCGACGAAATCGGCTTCGCCACCGCACCGCTGGTGGTCGAGGGCTGCATCATGATGCGCAAGTGCCACCTGAATACCTGCCCGGTGGGCGTGGCGACCCAGGACCCGGTCCTGCGCGCCAAGTTCCAGGGCAAGCCGGAACACGTGGTGAACTACTTCTTCTTCGTCGCCGAAGAAGCGCGCCAGCTGATGGCGCAGCTGGGCATCCGCACCTACGACGAACTGATCGGCCGCGCCGACCTGCTCGATAAATCGAAGGCGATCGGCCACTGGAAGGCGCAGGGCCTGGACTTCAACAACATCTTCTACCAGCCGAAGGTCGACAGCCCGCGCGCCCTGCTGCACAGCGAAGGCCAGGACCACGGCCTGGACCGCGCACTGGACCACAAGCTGATCACCCAGGCGAAACCGGCGCTGGAGCGCGGCGAGCGCGTGTCCTTCATTTCGCCGGTCCGCAACCTCAACCGCACGGTCGGCACCATGCTGTCGGGTGAAGTCGCCAAGCGCTACGGCCATGCCGGCCTGCCGGACGACACCATCCACATCCAGCTGCAGGGCACGGCGGGCCAGTCGGCCGGCGCCTTCCTGGCGGCCGGCATCACGATCGACCTGGTCGGCGAAGGCAACGACTACGTCGGCAAGGGCCTGTCGGGCGGCCGCATCATCGTGCGTCCGAACACGGAGTTCCGCGGCTGGGCGGTCGACAACATCATCGTCGGCAACACGGTGCTGTATGGCGCGATTTCCGGCGAAGCCTTCATCAACGGTGTGGCCGGTGAACGCTTCGCGGTGCGCAACTCGGGCGCGACGGCCATCGTCGAAGGCCTCGGCGACCACGGTTGCGAATACATGACCGGCGGTACCGTGGTCGTGCTGGGCGAGACCGGCCGCAACTTCGCAGCCGGCATGTCGGGCGGCGTGGCCTATGTGTACGACCCGAAGGGCGAGTTCGAACAGAAGTGCAACATGACCATGGTGAACCTGGAGCGCGTGCTCTCGACCAAGGAGCAGAGCGACAAGTCGACCTGGCACGCCCAGGGCCGCGGCAGCGAGCGCGAATCGGACGAAGCGATCCTGAAGCGCCTGATCGAACGCCACTTCAAGCACACCGGCTCGACCCGCGCCCGCAACCTGCTGGACGACTGGGCCACCAGCCGCGGCAAGTTCGTGAAGGTCTTCCCGACCGAGTACAAGCGCGCGCTGGAGGAGATGCACAACTCCAGCATGGAAGAGGCGAACGACAAGATCGAGCTGGCTGCTTAAACGCACGTAACGCGAAGAGCAGCACCGCACTTTGAATCGTCGTCCCCGCGAAGGCGGGGACCCAAGTTCTGCCGGCGCTAACGAAACGCAAACAAACTTGGATCCCCGCCTGCGCGGGGATGACGGTAACTAGATAAGGAAAACATTGTGGGTAAAATCACCGGCTTCATGGAATTTCAGCGCCAGGAGGAAGGCCACCTGGAACCTGCCGCGCGCCTGAAGAACTACAAGGAATTCACGCTGACGCTCAGCAACGACCAGGCCAAGGTCCAGGGTGCGCGCTGCATGGACTGCGGCATCCCCTTCTGCAACACCGGCTGCCCGGTCAACAACATGATCCCCGACTGGAATGACCTGGTCTATCACGGCAATTACCGCAACGCCGTCGAGAACCTGCATTCGACGAACAACTTCCCCGAATTCACCGGCCGCATCTGCCCGGCGCCTTGCGAATCGGCCTGCACGCTGGGCATCAACGACGAACCGGTGGGCATCAAGTCGATCGAGCGCAAGATCGCCGACGCCGGCTGGGAAAACGGCTGGATCGTGCCGCAGCCGTCGCTCGTGAAGACGGGCAAGAAGGTCGCGGTCGTCGGCTCGGGGCCTGCCGGCCTGGCCGCGGCCCAGCAGCTGGCGCGCGTCGGTCACGACGTGACGGTGTTCGAGAAGAGCGACCGCATCGGCGGCCTGCTGCGCTACGGGATCCCCGACTTCAAGATGGAGAAGGGCCTGATCGACCGCAGGGTAGAGCAGATGCAGGCCGAGGGCGTTTCTTTCCGCACCAGCACCCTGATCGGCAAGGATTTCCCGACCGTGGTCAGCAACATGGCGCGCGAGACCATCTTCCCGGAAGACCTGGTCAAGGACTACGACGCGGTCGTGATGGCCGGCGGCGCCGAGCAGCCGCGCGACCTGCCGGTGCCCGGCCGCGACCTGAAGGGCGTGCACTTCGCGATGGACTTCCTGCCGCAGCAGAACCGCGTGAACGCCGGCGACAAAGTGAAAGACCAGATCAAGGCCACCGGCAAGCACGTGGTCGTGATCGGCGGCGGCGACACCGGTTCCGACTGCGTCGGCACCTCGAACCGCCACGGCGCCGCCTCGGTGACGCAGTTCGAACTGATGCCGATGCCGCCCGAGCACGAAAACAAACCGCTGGTCTGGCCTTACTGGCCGACCAAGCTGCGCACCTCGTCCTCGCACGAGGAAGGCTGCGAGCGCGACTTCGCGGTGGCCACCAAGCGTTTCGAGGGTAAAGGCGGCAAGGTCGAGAAGGTCATCGCCTGCCGCGTCGAGTGGAAGGACGGGAAGATGATCGAAGTCCCGGACACGGAATTCGAACTGAAGGCGGATCTCGTGCTGCTGGCGATGGGCTTCGTCTCGCCGGTGCAGCAGGTGCTGGATGCCTTCGATGTGCAGAAAGATGCGCGCGGCAACGCACGGGCGACCGTCGACGGCGAGACCTCGTACCAGACCTCGGTGGCCAAGGTGTTCGCGGCGGGCGACATGCGCCGCGGCCAGTCGCTGGTGGTGTGGGCGATTCGCGAAGGACGGCAGTGCGCGCGGGCAGTGGACGAGTTCCTGATGGGGACTTCGGAGCTGCCGCGCTGATTGCGTTAAGGGCTTCCCTTTTCAGCGGCCTTTCAGGGCCGCTTTTTTTTCGCCTGTCGGAAAAGCTTACAGGTAGCCGACACAACGGCAGAGTTGCGTCTGTTAAATACTTGATTATCAGTGTCTTTTAAAACCGGGCGCAATTATTGCTTGGCTAAGCGCTGCAAGTCCGAGATGGAAGTCCAAACCAAGGGGATGATAATGAAAAGCAACCTGAATGTGATTCTGAAGCAAGCGATTCTTGCCGCGCTGGCTGTCACGGCGGTCGCAACGGCCAACGCCACTGAAGTGAAAGTTACGCCCGGCTCGCCGCTGTGGGTCAACCCGACAGGTGAAAACGGCGGCGGCGGCAGCAGTCAGATCACGGGCACCATGCCGCGCTCGGGCAACGGTTCGCTGGAAATGACGGGCGATCGCACCCGCATGTTCGGCCTCGGCAATCCATACGATCCGGGCAGCAATCTCGGCCTGCTCGACCAGCTGAGCCGCCTGACCTTCGACTGGGCAGTCGCTTCGTCCAGCGTCGCCAAGCTGGACCCCGACTACACGCCGGCACTGCGCGTGCACATCTTCGACGGGAATCAGCGCAGCGAGTTGATCTGGGAAGGCGCCTACAACAATATCTATGGCAATACGACGCACGGTCAATGGTACAGCTCCGGTACCAACGACATGTTCTATCGCTACGTGACCGGCAGCGGCGTCACCCTCAACAACGGCAGCCAGGTGAACATGTCGCTGGCGAGCTGGGAAGCCAGCAACTACTACAGCAACAACGCCTATATTGCCGGCTTCAGCGTCGGCGTCGGCAGCTCCGCCGGCTCGGACTATCTGGCCTTTGCCGACAACGTCACGATCGACCTGGGCCGCGCGTCGACGACCTACAACTTCGAACTCGACGCGGCCGATGTGCCGGAACCCGGTTCGCTGGCCATCCTGGGCCTGGGCCTGGCCGGTGTCGCCGCGGCGCGCCGGAAGAAGCGCGCCTGACTTTTAGTCGAGGGCCAGGTCGATGTTCCATGAGGCGGGAACATCGGCCCGTTGCGCCGGCGCTTTCACGTCGATGAAGGCGTGGCATGGGTCGCAGACTTCGGCCTCCTGCCCAAGCCGCCAGATGAGCGCGACCAGCGTGCCGAGGCTTGTCCTCGACGTGTCCTTGCCGGGCACGATCTGCCAGGTTTCCCCGGTCATCGATACGCTCCCCATGTGCAGGCCGAGCACCTCGCCGGCACGCCTGGTGTAGCAGGCGATGCGGCCGACGCCGGCATGCGACGCTTGCGTCGCCAGCACCGCGCCCGGCTTGGCAACCTGGTCGAGGCGGCGGAACAGCGCCTGCTTGCCCGCTGTGTCGGAGGGCGCCGCGTCGACAATCAGGTCGCAGTCCTTCAGGTGATGGAAATTGAGGGTCGCTGCCAGCAATGCCATCCTCCCGTCGCGCCCGTTCGCGCTGGAGCGGGCCAGTGCGATGCCCTCGTCGAGCGACGCGCGCTCCAGCTCGAAAAGGGTGACTGGGATACCGGCATCCAGCACGCGCAGGGCCAGGCCGATGCCGAAGCCACTGGCGCAGACGATGCCGACCCGCCCGACGGCCCGGCCGTGCGCCGCCAGGCCTTCCAGCGGATCGACGTCGGCGCTGCGCCGATGGGGACCGGGGTCCTCGTCCAGTGCGGCGATGCGGGCGTTCATCGCCCTCGCATCGATCCCGCCGGGCGCCAGCGTGTAGCGCGTTTCGTATTGCATATGACTCATGTGGCCTCCCCGCGATGGCTCAGAACTGGTTCATCGTATTGAGTGCGCCGGAGGCTTTCAGCGCCGCTTCGCCGCTGAAGTATTCCTTGTGATCGTCTCCCAGGTCCGAACCCGACATGTTCTGGTGCTTGACGCAGGCGATGCCCTGGCGGATCTCCTTGCGCTGCACGCCGGCCACATAACCCAGCATGCCCTGCTCGCCGAAGTATTCCCTGGCCAGGTTGTCGGTCGACAGCGCGGCGGTGTGGTAAGTCGGCAGCGTGATCAGGTGATGGAAGATGCCGGCTTCGCGCGCCGCGTCGGCCTGGAAGGTGCGGATACGCTCGTCGGCTTCGCGCGCCAGTTCGGAGTCGTCGTACTCGGCGCTCATCAGCTGCGAACGTTCGTAGCGCGACACGTCGGCGCCATCGAGCTTCATGCTGTCGAAGACCTGCTGGCGGAAGTTCAGGGTCCAGTTGAAGGACGGGCTGTTGTTGTAGACCAGCTTCGCATTCGGGATCACCTTGCGAATTTCCTTCACCATGCCGCCGATCTGCGCGATGTGCGGTTTTTCGGTTTCGATCCACAGCAGGTCGGCGCCGTTCTGCAGCGAGGTAATGCAGTCGAGCACGCAGCGTGCCTCGCCAGTGCCTTCGCGGAACTGGAACAGGTTGCTGGGCAGGCGCTTCGGACGCAGCAGCTTGCCGTCGCGCTTGATGACCACGTCGCCGTTGCCCATCGCGTCCAGCGACACTTCTTCGACGTCGAGGAAGCTGTTGTACTGGTCGCCCAGGTCGCCCGGCTCGCTAGTGTAGGCAATCTGCTTGGTCAGGCCCGCGCCCAGCGAATCGGTGCGCGCCACGATCAGGCCCTCGTCCACGCCCAGTTCGAGGAAGGCGTAGCGCACGGCGCGGATCTTGGCCAGGAAGTCTTCGTGCGGCACGGTGACCTTGCCGTCCTGGTGGCCGCACTGCTTCTCGTCCGAGACCTGGTTTTCGATCTGGATGCAGCAGGCGCCGGCCTCGATCATCTGCTTGGCCAGCAGGTAAGTCGCCTCGGCATTGCCGAAACCGGCGTCGATGTCGGCGATGATCGGCACGACGTGGGTGACGAAGTTGTCGATCTTGTCCTGGATGGCGGCGCGTGACTGGCCTTCCGCGGCGTCGAGCTGGCGGAACAGGCCGCCGAGCTCGCGTGCATCGGCCTGGCGCAGGAAAGTGTACAGCTCCTCGATCAGTGCCGGCACGGCGGTTTTCTCATGCATGGACTGGTCCGGCAACGGGCCGAATTCCGAACGCAGCGCGGCAATCATCCAGCCCGACAGGTAAAGGTAGCGGCGGTCGGTATTGTTGAAGTGCTTTTTGATGGAGATCATCTTTTGCTGGCCGATGAAGCCATGCCAGCAGCCCAGCGACTGGGTGTATTGGGAAGGATCGGCATCGTAGTTCGCCATGTCGCGGCGCATGATGCCCGCCGTGTAGCGGGCGATGTCGAGGCCGGTCTGGAAACGGTTCTGCGCGCGCATGCGTGCTGCGGACTCGGGATTGATCGCATTCCACCCGCTGCCCTGCTGTTGTTTGAGGTTGGCGATGGCCTGGATATCGTTCTGGTACTGAGACATGGTGCACTCCATTTGATGAATCGGAAATCGATGATTCATCATAGAGCGGATGCTGCAGCGCATCTTCTGTCTTATATAAGAATTGATTGAAAATTTAACTCATTAAATTCAATAACTTAGTAATAATGTTCCGTAGTGTGGAAAGGTGTTTTGCGCATCGCAACATCGAATCCGATTTGCGGCGCATCAGAATTCATAATGTGAAACGTGGTTTGGCTCTGTGAAAATACAGCCGAACAGCTAGGCCGCCCCCACGCCACGTGCGAAATGCCCAACGAACCACACGCTCGCCAGGCGCGCCACTTCTTCCAGCGTACCCGGCTCCTCGAACAGGTGGGTCGCGCCGGGGACGATCGCCAGTTCCCGCGGACAGTTCAGCTGGGCGAAGGCCTGCCGGTTCAGGGCGATCACGGCATGGTCGCTGCCGCCGACGATCAACAGGGTCGGCGCGGTCACGCCGTTCAGGGCCGAGACGCCGGCCAGGTCGGGCCGGCCGCCGCGCGAGACCACGGCGGCGATCGAGGGATAAGGGGCATTCGGAAAAGGGTGGTCGGGCACCAGCTGGCCGAGGTAGGGCTCGCCGAGATGCGGCTCGCCCGCCAGCCGCAAGGCCGCAGCGGCGCCGGTGCTGGCGCCGAACAGTCCCAGCGGCAGCTGCGCGGTGGCCGGCTCGCGCGCCAGCCATCGCGCCGCCGTGCGCAGGCGCAGGGTCAGCAGGGCGATGTCGAAGCGGATGTCGGGATGGGCTTCCTCATCGGCGCTGAGCAGGTCCAGCAGCAGGGTGCCGATGCCGGCCTCGCGCAGGATGCGGGCGACATAGTTATTACGCGGGCTGAGCCGGCTGCTGCCGCTACCGTGGGCGAACAGGACGATACCAAGCGGCTCGTGCGGGAGCTCCAGCATGCCTTCCATGCTGGCCTCTTCATGCTGGATGTGGATCAGCGCCCTCGCGTTCACGGTGGTCTCCCAGATGGTTCGACCCGCGATCCGCCCAAAAATTCAGTCCGCAAATGCCCCCTCGTAAAGGGGAAAGTGCAGCGCAACATGAACGTGCCAAGTCGTTGTTTCCATAAGGAATTTGTTAATAGAATTTATGATGATGCAACAATGTGAGGTATGCATATCTCATTTAAAACAAATACTTACGTAAAGAAATTATCTGACTCATTGTTCAGCAATGTTGTAATATCACGTCGATAAGCGCAGCAGAATTGGGCTGCCTCCAGCAGGGATTAACGTTTCTGCACTACAATACGAGATTCACCAAATACCAATATTCACTGTGCCCAACCTTGTCGAAATCCGCGATCTGCATTTTTCGTATGGAGATCGCCCCATCCTGTCGAATCTGAGCATGGATTTCCCGCGCGGCAAGCTGATTGCCGTGAT
Organism: Massilia sp. Bi118; assembly: GCF_918697865.1. Lineage (GTDB taxonomy): Bacteria > Pseudomonadota > Gammaproteobacteria > Burkholderiales > Burkholderiaceae_D > Telluria. Next base: position 136,423 of record NZ_CAKKMV010000009.1, read on the forward strand.
GGGCGGCTCCGGCTCCGGCAAGACGACGGTGCTGCGCCTGATTGGCGGCCAGATCCGTCCCCAGCGCGGCACGGTCTCGGTAAATGGCGAAGTCGTCCACCAGCTCGATACGGAAAACCTGTACCGCCTGCGCCGCAAGATGGGCATGCTGTTCCAGTTCGGCGCGCTGTTCACCGACCTGACTGTGTTCGAGAACGTGGCCTTCCCGCTGCGCGAACATACCGATCTGCCGGAAGAAGTGCTGCGCGACCTGGTGCTGATGCGCCTCAACGCGGTCGGCCTGCGCAATGCGGCCAAGCTGAAGCCGAACGAGATCTCGGGCGGCATGGCACGCCGCGTGGCGCTGGCGCGCGCGATCGCGCTGGACCCGGAACTGATCATGTACGACGAGCCCTTCGCCGGCCTGGACCCGATCTCGATGGGCGTGACCGCCAACCTGATCCGCAACCTGAACGACACGCTGGGCTCGACCTCGATCCTGGTCTCGCACGACGTGAACGAAACCTTCAGCATCGCCGACTACGTGTACTTCCTGTCCGGCGGCAAGATCGTTGCCCAGGGCACGCCGGCGGAAATGCGGGCGTCCAGCGATCCGTATGTAAAACAGTTCGTGAATGCGGAGCCGGACGGTCCGGTGCCCTTCCACTATCCGGGCAAGTCGCTGGCCGAAGACCTGGGTCCGGGAGGCAAGCAATGATCGCGCGCTTTCTGGCCTTCATCGGCGCCTTCGTGCTGGACACGATCGCCCGCATCGGCTTCGTTACCCGTTCCTTCTTCAAGCTGCTGGGCCGGCTGCCCGGCGCGCTGAAGCGCCCGGCGCTGATCTCGGAGCAGGTCCATTTCATCGGCAATTACTCTCTGCTGATCATCGTCGTGTCCGGCCTGTTCGTCGGCATGGTGCTGGCCCTGCAGGGCTATTACACGCTGAGCCAGTTCGGCGCCGACGAAAAGCTCGGCCAGCTGGTGGCGCTGTCGCTGCTGCGCGAACTCGGACCGGTGGTTACCGCGCTGCTGTTCGCGGGCCGCGCCGGCACCTCGCTGACTGCGGAGATCGGCCTGATGAAGGCCGGCGAGCAGCTGTCGGCGATGGAAATGATGGCCGTGAACCCGATCCAGCGCGTGCTGGCGCCGCGTTTCTGGGGCGGCATGATCGCCATGCCGGTGCTGGCGACGATCTTCTCCGCCATCGGCATCATCGGCGGTTACCTGGTCGGCGTGCAGCTGATCGGCGTGGATGAGGGCGCGTTCTGGTCCCAGATGCAGGGCAATATCGACGTCCGCCGCGACATCCTGAACGGCGTGCTGAAGAGCTTCGTGTTCGGCGTGGCCGTCACCTTTACCGCACTGTTCCAGGGTTATGAAGCGCAGCCGACGCCGGAAGGCGTGTCGCGCGCGACCACTCGCACCGTGGTGATCGCCTCGCTGATGGTCCTGGCGCTCGACTTCGTCATGACCGCACTCATGTTCAATAAGTAATTAGAACTTTGGCTGATTAATCGCCGCTATATATTAGGAAATCTTATGCATCGCAAAACTATTGATGTCTGGGTCGGACTTTTCGTGCTGTTGGGTGCGGTATCGCTCCTTTTCCTCGCACTTAAGGCGGGTAACATGAGCACTATTTCGTTTACCAAGACGTATGCGATTGTCGGCAAGTTCGACAACATCGGCGGTTTGAAGCCACAGTCGCCGGTCAAGAGCGCAGGCGTGGTCGTCGGCCGCGTCGGCGACATCAGTTTCGACGACAAGACCTTCGCGGCCATGGTTCGTCTCGACATGAACCCGGCCTACAAGTTTCCGAAAGACAGCTCGCTGAAGATCCTGACCTCCGGCCTGCTGGGCGAACAGTACGTCGGCATCGAAGCCGGCGGCGACACCAACAACCTGGCTGAAGGGGACCGCATCACCCGCACACAATCGGCGGCGGTGCTGGAAGACCTGATCAACCAGTTTATCTATAGCAAAGCAGCAGATGGAAAGGACAGTGAGAAATGAGCATTCGTAAGGCACTGACGCTGGCGGCCGGCGCCGCACTGCTGAGCGGTTGCGCGACGTCCGCCAATCCGCGGGATCCGTTCGAGAAATTCAACCGCGCAATGTTCAGCTTCAACGATGCGGTCGACCGCACCGCCCTGAAGCCCGCCGCCACCGCCTACAAGAACGTCACCCCGACCTTCGTCCAGACCGGCGTGAACAATTTCTTTGGCAACCTGTCGGACCTGTGGAGTTCGGCCAACAACTTCGCCCAGCTCAAGGGCCAGGACGGCCTGAACGATTTCACCCGTTTTGCCGTGAACTCGACCCTCGGCCTGGCCGGCGTGCTCGACATCGCGACCCCGGCGGGCATGCGCAAGCACAACGAAGACCTGGGCCAGACCCTGGGTTACTGGGGTATTCCAAGCGGACCCTACTTGATGTTGCCGCTGTTGGGCCCATCTACGATCCGCGACACCGCGGCGCTGCCGGGCGACTTCTGGGGCGACGCCTGGACCCACGTGAACGACATCCCGTGGCGTAACAGCGGCATCGTGCTGCGCGCCGTCGACCAGCGCGCCAGCGTGCTGGATGCCTCGAACCTGCTCGAAGACGCGGCTCTCGACCGCTACGAATTCATTCGCGACGGTTACCTGCAGCGCCGCAGCAGCAAGGTGCTGGACACCGACAAGGCAGAGGTTCGTGCCGAAAAAGTCCAGGAAAAGCTGGACAAGGTGCAAGACAAAGTCCGGGAAAAGCTCGGCGTGAAGAAAGCGGAAACGCCGGGCGAGGAGGCCGCGCCTGCGGATGCCGCACCGACGCCGGCACCGGTTTCGTCGCCCGCCGTGTCATCCGAACCGGTACAAAAGTAGTTAACGAGGTACAGCCTCAACCAGACAAAGGAAGCGTATGAAGCCTATCGCACAACTGATCGTGACTGCCGCCGTGGCGGCCTTTTCCACCAGCGTGATCGCTGCCCCGGCTGCGGCCACCAACGAAGCGCCGGACGTGCTGGTCAAGCGCGTCAGCACCGAGGTGATCGACGCCGTCAAGTCCGACAAGGACATCCAGGCCGGCAACAGCCGCAAGATCATCGACCTGGTCAACAGCAAGATCCTGCCATATGTCGATTCCGACAAGATGACCGCGCAGGCGGCCGGCCGTTTCTGGCGCCAGGCAAGCCCGGAGCAGCAGAAGCAGCTGTCCGCGGAATTCCGCGACCTGCTGATCTACACCTACGCCGGCGCCCTCGCGCAGATCAAGAACGAGACCGTCGAGTTCAAGCCCTTCCGCGCGGATCCGGCCGACACCGAAGTCGAGGTGAAATCGCAGGTCAACCTGAGCCGCGGCGAGCCGATCACCCTGAACTACCGCCTGAGCAAGGGCGCGCAGGGCTGGAAGATCTTCGACCTGAACGTGATGGGCGCCTGGCTGGTCCAGACCTATCAGTCGACCTTCGCCTCCGAGATCGGCAAGGGCGGCATCGATGGCCTGATCAAGAAGCTGCACGACCGTAACCAGCAGCTGGCCAACAAGCCGCTGAAGTCGCCGCAGAAGTAAGCATGGCGGAGTCCAATCCCATGTTGTCGCTGGATGCCCTGACCTTCCAGAACGCCCAGGCGGCGCTGGAGCAGGGCTGTGCGGCGCTCACCGCCGGCGAGACCGTGTTCGACCTCGGCGGCGTGCGCGCCGCCGATTCCTCGGCCCTGGCGCTGATGCTGGCATGGCAGCGCCGCGCCCAGACCCACGGGCGCAAGCTCACCTTCATCAATGTGCCGGCCAACGTCGATGCGCTGGCGCGCTTGTACGGTGTCGATGGCCTGATCGGCCAGAGCGCCTAACAAAAACCTCCATGGCGGCGTTGCACCGTCTCGCCGTACTAGCGTACTGTCTTCGACGGTGCGCCTTGCCCTGAAGGTTTTGTTAGACGCTCTACTCTCGAACGTCATGCTGGGCGCTTGCCGACCCGTCATGACGTTTTCTTCTATAATGGCTCGTTTCCCCTGCACGGTCCGCCGCCCCGGCGCGCCCCCATCGCATGACAGCCATCCAGATAGACAGCGTCGAGAAAAGCTACAAGGGTTTTAAAGCCCTCAAGGGCGTCTCGCTCACCATCGAACAAGGCGAGTTCTTTGGCCTGCTCGGCCCGAACGGCGCCGGCAAGACCACTCTCATTTCCTGCATCGCGGGCCTGATCCGGCCCGACGTCGGCAGCGTGCGCATTCACGGCCACGACGTGGTCAAGGATTTCCGTTCGGCGCGGATGGCGCTGGGCGTGGTGCCGCAGGAGCTGGTGTTCGATCCCTTCTTCACCGTGCGCGAGACCCTGCGCCTGCAGTCCGGCTACTTCGGCCTGAAGAACAACGACAAGTGGATCGACGAGGTCATGGAAAACCTCGACCTCACCGCCAAGGCCGACGTCAACATGCGCGCCCTGTCCGGCGGCATGAAGCGGCGCGTGCTGGTGGCCCAGGCCCTGGTGCACAAGCCGCCCGTGATCGTGCTGGACGAGCCGACCGCCGGCGTCGACGTCGAACTGCGCCAGACCCTGTGGAAGTTCATCTCGCGCCTCAATCGCGAAGGCCACACCGTGGTACTGACCACCCACTACCTCGAAGAAGCCCAGGCCATGTGCCAGCGCGTGGCCATGCTCAAGACCGGCAACGTGGTGGCGCTGGACACCATGTCGCAGCTGCTGCGCCGCGTGTCCGGCTCCTCGCTGATCGTGCACCTGAAGCAGGGTGCGCTGCCGGAAGGCCTGCGCCACCTGGTCGCGCACGACGAGCACGACGACGCCTCGAAGCCGAACGGGCAGGGCAACAAGTACACCCTGCGCGTAAACGAGTACGGCGAGGTCGAACACATCCTGGCGCGCCTGCGCGAATCCGGCGCCGTCATCGACGAAATGCAGCTGCAGCAGGCCGACCTGGAAGATATCTTTATCCAGATTATGGAAGGGGCACCGATCCGATGAATTTCGTCTCCGTGGGTTTCAAGACCCTGTTCTACAAAGAGATCCTGCGCTTCTGGAAGGTCGCCACCCAGACCGTGGCGGCGCCCATCGTCACCTCGATGCTCTACCTGCTGATCTTCGGTCACGTGCTCGAAGGCCGCGTGCAGATGCTCGAAGGCGTCGACTACACCGCCTTCCTGATCCCGGGCCTGGTGATGATGAGCGTGCTGCAGAACGCCTTCGCCAATTCCTCGTCCTCGCTGATCCAGTCCAAGATCACGGGCAACCTGGTCTTCATCCTGCTGCCGCCGCTGTCGCACTGGGAAATCCTGTCGGCCTACGTGACGGCGTCGATCGTGCGCGGACTGTCGGTCGGCCTGGGCGTGTTCGTCATCACCGCCTGGTTCGCGCATCTCTCCTTCACCTTCCCGCTGTGGATCATCGTGTTCGCGCTGCTGGGCGCGGCGATCCTGGGGGCGATGGGCGTGATCGCCGGTATCTGGGCCGAGAAGTTCGACCAGCTGGCCGCGTTCCAGAACTTTTTGATCATGCCTGCAACATTTTTGGCCGGTGTGTTCTATTCGATTAAGAAACTGCCCCCGTTCTGGCTGGCAGTCTCGCATTTCAACCCGTTCTTTTATATGATTGACGGGTTCCGTTACGGTTTCTTCGGCAAGTCGGACGTCTCGCCCTGGACCAGCCTGGCCATCGTCGCCGTGTTCTTCGTGGTGCTGGCAGGCGTCGCCATCAATATGCTCCGCCGCGGCTACAAGCTGCGCCACTAAGATTTATTCAACATTCATCATGGCTACCACTCCTGAACTCATCCACGGCTACCTCAAGGCCGGCATGGAAACCACCCACCTCGAAGTGGAAGGCGACGGCCAGCACTTCAGCGCCGTCATCGTGTCGCCTGCGTTCGCGGGAAAAAGCCGCATCCAGCGCCACCAGATCGTCTACGCCGCCCTCGGCGACCGCATGCGCGAAGAGATCCACGCGCTGTCGATGAAGACCCTCACTCCTGAAGAATTCGCTGGTAACTAAGCAAGGATAAGCATATGGACAAGCTCCAGATCACCGGCGGCAAGCGCCTGAACGGCGACATCCGCATCTCGGGCGCCAAGAACGCCGCGCTGCCCATCCTGTGCGCCGGCCTGCTGACGGGCGGCGACCTCGAACTGTCGAACGTGCCGCGCCTGCACGACGTGCGCACCATGCTCAAGCTGCTCGAGCAGACCGGCTTGAAGGTGACCCAGGACGACGAAAACGTCACCCTCAACGGCGCCAGCATCGACAAGCTGGAAGCGCCGTACGAGCTGGTGAAAACCATGCGCGCCTCGATCCTGGTGCTGGGTCCGATGCTGGCGCGCTTCGGCGAAGCCAAGGTCTCGCTGCCGGGCGGCTGCGCGATCGGTTCGCGTCCGGTCGACCAGCACATCAAGGGCCTGCGCGCGATGGGCGCCGAGATCACGATCGAAGGCGGCTACATCCACGCCAAGTGCCCGAAGCTGAAGGGCGCGCGCATCCACACCGACATGATCACCGTGACCGGCACCGAGAACCTGCTGATGGCCGCCGTGCTGGCCGAAGGCGAGACCGTGCTGGAAAACGCCGCGCGCGAGCCGGAAGTGACCGACCTCGCCAACATGCTGGTGGCGATGGGCGCGAAGATCGAAGGCATCGGCACCGACCGCCTGGTGATCCAGGGCGTCGAGTCGCTGCATGGCACGAAGCACGCCGTGATCTCGGACCGCATCGAAGCCGCGACCTTCCTGTGCGCGGTGGCGGCGACCGGCGGCGACATCCGCATCACCAACACCCGCACCGATATCTTCGATGTCGCGCTCGATAAACTGCGCGAGGTCGGCCTGCAGCTGGATGTGGAAGCCAATGCCATCCGCGCCCGCATGGACGGCCGTCCGCACCCGGTGTCCTTCCGCACCACCGAATATCCGGGCTTCCCGACCGACATGCAGGCCCAGTTCATGGCCGTGAACATCATCGCCGACGGCCCGAGCCGCGTGACCGAGACCATCTTCGAGAACCGCTTCATGCACGTGCAGGAGATGAACCGCCTGGGCGCGCAGATCTCGACCGAGGGCAACACCGCCTTCATGCGCGGCGTCGACCGCCTGGTGGGCGCGCCGGTGATGGCGACCGACCTGCGTGCTTCGGCTTCGCTGGTGATCGCCGGTCTGGCTGCCGAGGGCACGACCATTGTCGATCGCATTTATCACCTGGATCGCGGCTACGACCGCATGGAAGCCAAGCTGTCGGCGGTAGGCGCCGATATCGTCCGCATCAAATAACATGATCAAACCTACCCAGGACAGCAATCAGCTGATCCTCGCCCTCTCGAAGGGCCGCATCTTCGAAGACACCCTGCCGCTGCTGGCCGCGGCAGGCATCGAGGTGCTGGAAAATCCGGAAACCTCGCGCAAGCTGATCCTCGCGACCAACGACCCCTTTGTTCGCGTGCTGATCGTGCGCGCCACCGACGTGCCGACCTATGTCCAGTACGGCGCCGCCGACTTTGGCGTGGCCGGCAAGGACGTGCTGCTCGAGCATGGCGGCGAGGGCCTGTACCAGCCGGTCGATTTGCGCATCGCCTGCTGCCGCATGTCGGTGGCGGTGAACGCCGGCTTCGACTACGAGACCGCGGTGCGCCAGGGCGCGCGCCTGCGCGTGGCGACCAAGTTCGTCGAGACCGCGCGCGAGCACTTCGCCAAGAAGGGCGTGCACGTCGACCTGATCAAGCTGTATGGATCGATGGAGCTGGCGCCGCTGGTCGGCCTGTCGGATGCCATCGTCGACGTGGTCTCGACCGGCGGCACCCTGCGCGCCAACAACCTGGTCGAAGTCGAGAAGATCATGGAGATCTCGTCGCGCCTGGTGGTCAACCAGGCTGCGCTCAAGCTCAAGCGCGAGCGTCTGCAACCCATCATCGAGGCGTTCGATCGCGCCTCCCGGCAGCAAGGTTAAATCATGGAAGTACGCAAGCTCGATTCCACATCGCCCGATTTCAAGCAGCAGCTCACCAGACTGCTGGCCTTCGAAGCGGAGACCGACGACGCCATCGAGTCCGCCGTCGCGAAGATCCTCGCCGATGTCAAGGCGCGCGGTGATGCGGCCGTGCTCGAGTACACGAATAAATTCGACCGCATCCCGGGAGGCGGCGCTACCAGCATGGCCGCCTTCGACCTGTCGCAGGACGAACTGCAGGCTGCGCTGGCCTCGCTGCCGGAAGCCCAGCGCGCCGCGCTGCTGACGGCAGCAAGCCGCATCCGCGTGTTCCACGAGCGCCAGAAGCAGGAGCTGAACGGTTTTACGTACACCGAGCCTGACGGCACGGTACTCGGTCAGCGCGTGACGCCGCTGGACCGCGTCGGCATCTACGTCCCGGGTGGCAAGGCTGCCTATCCCTCGTCCGTGCTGATGAACGCGATTCCGGCCCAGGTGGCCGGCGTGAAGGACATCGTAATGGTGGTGCCGACGCCGGACGGCATCAAGAACCGCATGGTGCTTGCCGCCGCCGCGATCGCCGGCGTGACGCGCGTGATCACCATCGGCGGCGCCCAGGCCGTTGCCGCGCTGGCCTACGGCACCGAGACGATCCCCGCGGTGGATAAAATCGTCGGCCCCGGCAACGCCTACGTGGCCGCCGCCAAGCGCAGCGTGTTCGGGACCGTCGGTATCGACATGATCGCCGGCCCGTCCGAGATCCTGGTGCTGTGCGACGGCACCACCGATCCGGACTGGGTGGCAATGGACCTGTTCTCGCAGGCCGAGCACGACGAGCTGGCCCAGGCCATCCTGCTGTGCCCCGACGCCGGCTACATCGCGCAGGTCGAAGCCAGCATTCATCAACTGCTGCCGACCATGCCCCGCAAGGACACGATCACGACTTCGCTGAGCGACCGCGGTGCCTTGATCCTCGTGCGCGACATGGAAGAGGCCTGTGCGATCGCCAACGACATCGCTGCCGAGCACCTGGAGATTTCGGCCGCCGAACCGCAGCAGTGGGCGGACCGGATCCGCCATGCAGGCGCGATGTTCCTGGGCCGCTTCTCGTCGGAGTCGCTGGGCGATTACTGCTGCGGCCCGAACCACGTGCTGCCGACCTCGCGCACGGCGCGCTTCTCGTCGCCGCTGGGCGTCTACGATTTCCAGAAGCGCTCGTCGGTGCTGTTCGTGTCCGAAGCCGGCGCCCAGACCCTGGGCAAGGTCGCGGCCGAGCTGGCGTATGGCGAAGGCCTGCAGGCGCACGCCCGCAGTGCAGAACTGAGGATCAAGCAGGACGGCTCGGCGTCATGACGGACTGGGTCGACAGGGTCTTCTGCGAGGATGCGCTGAAAGGGATGGCGCGCATCCCCGATGGCTCCATCGACCTGATCCTGACCGACCCGCCCTACAACCTCGGCAAGGACTACGGCAACGCCTCCGACCAGCAGAGCGTGGACGATTACCTGGCCTGGACCGAGCGCTGGATCGACATCGCTGTCCCTAAGCTGAAAGCCAACGGCAGCCTGTACATCTTCCTGACCTGGCGCTTCGCGCCGGAGATCTTCGTCATGCTGAAGAAGCGCATGACGATGATGAACGAGATCATCTGGGACCGCCGCGTGCCCTCGATGGGCGGCAGCACCCGCAGCTTCAGCTCGGTGCACGACACCATCGGCTTTTTTGTGAAGCGCAAGGACTATTATTTCGACCTGGACGCCGTGCGCATTCCGTACGACGCCGCGACCAAGAAAGCCCGCTCGCGCTCGATCTTCATCGGCGCCAAGTGGCTCGAGGTCGGCTACAACCCGAAGGACCTGTGGAGCGTCTCGCGCCTGCACCGCGAACATGCGGAGCGGGTCGATCATCCGACCCAGAAGCCGCTGGAGATCATCGAGCGCATGCTCAAGGCTTCCTGCCCGCCGGATGGGGTGGTGCTGGATCCCTTCATGGGCAGCGGGACCACGGCGCTGGCGGCCAGGCGGCTGGGGCGGCGGTTTGTCGGGTTCGAGTTGAATCCGGATTATTGCGAGGTTATTCAGCAGAGGTTGGCCGAGCCGGCGGGGCCGGTGAAGAAGAAGGCTGGCAGCGCTCGCAAGAAGGACAAAGCCGTTACGGACGTTAGCGCGAGCGCCGTCGTCCCCGCGAAGGCGGGGACCCAAGTTGGACGAGCAGCCAAAACGCAAGCAAACTTGGGTTCCCGCCTTCGCGGGAACGACGAGGTTGAAGCAAACACTTTTACCACCGAAGAAAGCACACCATGACCGACATCGACACCCTCATCGCCAACACGATCCGCGAAGACGTCCGTGCCGGCCATATCTACAACGTCCCGGACGCCAGCGGCTACATCAAGCTGGACGCGATGGAGAACCCCTACGAACTGCCGGAACACCTGCGCCAGGAACTGGCCACACGCCTGGCCGAGGCCGTTCTGAACCGCTACCCGGTGGCCTCATACACCACGCTCAAGCAGAAGATCTGCGCCAACCTGGGCGTACCGCAAAGCTACGACGTCATCCTCGGCAACGGCTCGGACGAGATCATCTCGATCATCGCCACCGCCACGGCGCGCCAGGACAAGAGGGCCGTACTGATGGCGCCGAGCCCGGCCTTCGTGATGTTCCAGCGTTCGGCCCAGTTTGCCGGCATGGACTACGTGGGCGTGCCCCTGAAAGCCGACTTCTCGCTCGACCGTGCAGCCATGCTGGCGGCGATCGAAAAGCACAAGCCGGCGGTGGTGTTCCTGGCCTACCCGAACAACCCGACCGGCAACCTCTACGATGAAGCCGACATGGTCGCCATCATCGAGGCGCTGGGCGACACCGGCATCGCCGTGGTCGACGAGGCTTATCAGCCCTTCGCCCGCACCAGCTTCATGGAGCGCCTGCCGCAGTACCCGAACCTGATGGTGATGCGCACGCTGTCGAAGCTGGGCCTGGCCGGCATCCGTCTCGGCTACCTGGCGGCCGCGCCCGCCCTGCTGCAGCAGTTCGACAAGGTGCGCCCGCCCTACAATGTCAACGTGCTGACCCAGGTGGCGGCCGAGTTCGCGCTCGACCACATCGACGTGCTGAACGAGCAGGCCGCGCAGCTGAACCAGGCGCGCGGCGAACTGGCCTCGGCGCTGGCGGCCTTGCCGGGCGTGACCGTGTTCCCGTCGAGCGCGAATTTCATTACCCTGCGCGTACCGGACGCCGAGCGGACCTGCGCTAAACTGTTCGCCGAACGGGTACTGATTAAAAATTTGAGTAAAATGCATGAATTGCTGGCCAACTGCATCCGCGTGACGGTCAGCACCCCGGAAGAGAATTCCGTATTCCTGAATGCCCTGAAGGCTTCCCTGTAATGACCCGCACCGCAGAAATCACGCGCAATACCAGCGAGACGCAGATCCGCGTCGCGCTCAATCTCGACGGCACCGGCGTCCAGAAACTGAACACCGGCGTCCCCTTCCTCGACCATATGCTGGACCAGATCGCCCGCCATGGCCTGATCGACCTCGAAGTCGAGGCCGTCGGCGACCTGCATATCGACGACCACCATACCGTCGAGGACACCGGCATCACGCTGGGCATGGCGGTCGCCAAGGCGATCGGCGACAAGAAAGGCATCCGCCGCTACGGCCACGCCTACGTGCCGCTGGACGAAGCGCTGTCGCGCGTCGTGATCGACTTTTCCGGCCGCCCGGGCCTGGACTGGCATGTGCCCTTCACCCGCGCCACCATCGGCAAGTTCGACGTCGACCTCACCATCGAGTTCTTCCGCGGCTTCGTCAATCACGCCGGCGTGACCCTGCACGTGGACAACCTGCGCGGCGTGAACGCCCACCACCAGTGCGAGACCGTGTTCAAGGCCTTCGGCCGCGCCCTGCGCATGGCCTCCGAGCTCGACGAGCGCGCGCTCGGCACGATCCCCTCGACCAAGGGCAGCCTGTAAGCGACCTCACTATGGCAAACAAGATTGTTGTGGTCGACGGCTTGGGCAACCTGCGCTCGGTGGCGCAGGCGCTGCGCGCCGCCGAACCTGAAGCCGACGTCATCGTCTCCAGCCTGGCCGCCGACATCGATGCGGCCGACCGCTTGGTGCTGCCGGGGCAGGGCGCCATGCGCGACTGCATGCGCGGCCTGCGCGAATCCGGCGCTGAAGACGCCGTGCTGCGCGCCATGAAGACGCGCCCGGTAATGGGCGTGTGCGTGGGCGAGCAGATGCTGTTCGACGCCAGCGAAGAAAACGAAGGCACGCCCGGCCTGGGCCTGCTGCCCGGGAAGGTCGTGCGCTTCCAGCTCGACGGCAAGCTGCAGGCCGACGGCTCGCGCTTCAAGGTCCCGCAGATGGGCTGGAACCGCGTGCGCCAGGTGCGCGCGCACCCGCTGTGGGATGGCGTCGAGGACGGCGCCTACTTTTATTTCGTGCACAGCTATTACGCCCAGCCGGCCAATCCGACGGACACGATCGGCGAGGCCGATTACGGCGGCGCCTACTGCTGCGCGGTCGCACGCGACAATATCGTCGCCACCCAGTTTCACCCTGAGAAGAGCGCGGCCGCCGGCCTGCGCCTGTACCGCAACTTCATCCACTGGAATCCTTAACCTTTTTACGACCATGCTGCTGATCCCCGCCATCGACCTGAAAGACGGTCACTGCGTTCGCCTGAAACAGGGCGATATGGAACTCGCCACCGTGTTCTCCGAAGATCCCGCCGAGATGGCGCTGCACTGGCTCAAGAAGGGCGCGCGCCGCCTCCACCTGGTCGACCTGAACGGTGCGTTCGCGGGCAAGCCGAAGAACGAGGAAGCGATCAAGTCGATCATTCAGGTGGTGCAGGAGTACGCCGTCGACAACGACCTGGACGAGATCCCGGTCCAGCTCGGCGGCGGCATCCGCGACCTCGACACCATCGAGCGCTACCTGGACGACGGCATCACCTACATCATCGTCGGCACCGCCGCGGTGAAGAACCCGGGCTTCCTGCACGATGCCTGCGGCGCCTTCCCGGGCTCGATCATCGTCGGCCTGGATGCCAAGGACGGCAAGGTTGCCACCGACGGCTGGAGCAAGATGTCCGGCCACGAAGTCATCGACCTGGCCAAGAAATTCGAGGGCTACGGCGTCGAATCGATCATCTACACCGACATCGGCCGCGACGGCATGATGGGCGGCGTGAACATCGAAGCGACCGTGCGCCTGGCGCAAGCGGTCAAGATCCCGATCATCGCCTCCGGCGGCCTGCACAACCTGGCCGACGTCGAAGCGCTGTGCGCGGTGCAGGACGAGGGCATCGAAGGCGTGATCTGCGGCCGTTCGATTTATGAAGGGACGCTCGATCTGGCCAGCGCGCAGGAGCGGGCGGACGAGCTGACCGAGGGTGCGCAGGCCTGAATTACACCGTCGTTCCCGCGAAGGCGGGAACCCAAGTTTGTATGCGTTTCGACTGCTCGTCCAACTTGGATCCCCGCCTGCGCGGGGATGACGGTTTTGAAGTTAACACATAAATTATGCTCGCAAAACGCATCATCCCCTGTCTCGACGTCACCGGCGGCCGCGTGGTCAAGGGCGTCAATTTCACCGAGCTGCGCGATGCAGGCGACCCGGTCGAGATCGCACGCCGCTACGACGGCCAGGGCGCCGACGAGATCACCTTCCTCGACATCACCGCTTCGAGCGACGGCCGCGACCTGATCCTGCCGATCATCGAGGCGGTCGCATCGACCGTCTTCATCCCGCTGACGGTGGGCGGCGGCGTGCGCAAGGTCGAGGACGTGCGCCGCCTGCTCAATGCCGGCGCCGATAAAGTCTCGATGAACACCTCGGCGGTGACCAACCCGCAGCTGGTGTTCGAGGCCTCGCAGAAGCACGGCTCGCAATGCATCGTGGTGGCGATCGACGCCAAGCAGGTTGCGCCCGGCAAGTGGGAAGTGTTTACCCACGGCGGCCGCAACGCGACCGGCCTCGATGCCGTCGAGTGGGCGAAAAAAATGGAAAGCCTGGGCGCCGGCGAGCTGCTGCTGACCAGCATGGACCGCGACGGCACCAAGTCCGGGTTCGACCTGGGCCTGACGCGCGCCGTCTCGGATGCGGTCGGCATTTCCGTGATCGCCTCCGGCGGCGTGGGCGGCCTGCAGGACCTGGCCGACGGCATCCTGGAAGGCCACGCCGATGCGGTGCTGGCCGCCAGCATCTTCCACTACGGGCAGCACACGGTCTTTGAGGCCAAGCGCTTCATGATTGACCGTGGCATCCCGATGCGACTGGACTGAACTGGACACGACATGGTTACCCCGACGACGACGCCATCGATCCCGGCCCAGCCCTGGCTGAAGAAAATCCAGTGGGACGAGCACGGCCTGGTGCCGGTGATCGCCCAGGAAGCGGGCAGCGGCGATATTCTGATGTTCGCCTGGATGAACCGCGAGGCCCTGGCCAAGACCGTGGAGCTGGGCGAAGCGGTGTACTGGAGCCGCTCGCGCAAGAAGTTGTGGCACAAGGGCGAAGAGTCCGGCAACGTCCAGAAAGTGCTGGAAATCCGCCTCGACTGCGACGAAGACGTGGTGCTGCTGAAGGTCGAGCAGGCCGGCGGCATCGCCTGCCATACCGGCCGCCACTCCTGCTTCTTCCAGAAGTTCGACGGCGCCGACTGGCATGATGCCGAGCCCGTGCTGAAGGACCCGGCCGCGATCTACACCAATCCCAAACCGAAAAAAAGCAAATGAGCACCACCCTGAACCGCCTGGCGGCGGTGATCGAATCGCGCAAGCCGGAAAACGGCGGCGATCCGGACAAATCCTATGTCGCCCGCCTGTTCGCCAAAGGCGACGACGCGATCCTCAAGAAGATCGGCGAAGAAGCCACCGAAACCGTGATGGCGGCCAAGGACGTGCGCGCCGGCGCCGACGCCTCCAAGCTGCTGTACGAAGTGGCCGACCTGTGGTTCCATTCCGCCGTACTGCTGGCGCGCTTCGGCCTGACGCCGGAGCAGGTGCTGGACGAACTGGCGCGCCGCGAAGGCATATCCGGGATCGAGGAAAAGGCCGCACGCAAAGAGTGAGCCGCAGTAAGTGAGGTCACGGCGCTGTCATCCGACCCGAATAGAATATTGTGCTGAAGGAGAGAACATGGATAACTGCATCTTCTGCAAGATCGCCGCAAAGCAGATTCCGGCGGGCGTGGTGTACGAGGACGACGAACTGCTCGCGTTCAAGGACATCAACCCGGCGGCGCCGGTCCACCTGCTGATCATCCCCAAGCAGCACGTGGCCACGCTGTCCGACTGCACGGATGCGCATGCTGCGGTCCTCGGCAAGATGCTGGCCCTGGCGCCGAAACTGGCTGCCGAGCATGGTATCTCCGTCAAGCAAGGTCCTGACGGCCAGCGCAGCGGCGGCTTCAAGACCCTGATCAACAGCGGTCCGGACGGCGGCCAGGAGGTCTACCACCTGCACCTGCATGTGTACGGCGGCAAGCGTCCGTGGCGTGGGCTCGGCACTTGAGCAGCGAAACTTGACTAAAACTTCCGGCTGGAAAGAAACCATGCCGGGTAATCATCGCTTATACTGCGCTTACGCTGCATGCGAATTCGGGCGTAGGCCCGCAAGGAGAAAACAATGGGTTCGTTTAGTATTTGGCACTGGCTGATCGTGCTGGTGGTGGTGGTCCTGGTGTTCGGTACCGGCAAGCTGAAGAACGCAGGTTCCGACCTGGGCAAGGCCGTGAAGGGCTTCAAGGACGGCGTGAAGGGCAGCGAAGAAGAGCGCCAGGCGAATGCCAACGTGCCGCCGGCGCCGCCGCAGCAGGTCGTCGACAAGTCCCAGACCACGATCGACGTCGAAACGCGCGAAAAGAACCGCTCGTAATCTGATTTCATGATCGATCTCGGGCTTTCCAAACTTGCCGTCATCGGGGTGGTCGCGCTGATCGTGATCGGTCCCGAGCGGCTGCCCAAGGTGGCGCGCATGGCCGGCACCCTGTACGGCCGCGCCCAGCGCTACCTGCACGAGGTGAAGTCGGAAGTCTCGCGCGAAATCGAAATGGAAGAGCTGCGCAACCTGCACAAAGAGGTGCAGGAAACCGCGCACAGCTTCAAGACCGAGGTCGAGAGCTTCGGCGCCGAGGTCGAGAACACGGTCTCGTCGCACATGGGCGAGGTCGAATCGGCCTGGCGCGGCGATAGCGCTTCGTCGTATGCGCCTTCCGTCTCGCCGGACGACATCGAGCGCAAGGCGCGCGAATTCCGCCGCAAGAAGCTGGTCAAGACCTCCAGCATTCCATCCTGGTACAAGAACCGCCACGGCGGCCGCCAGCATGTGCTGTCGGGCGCGGCGCGCGTGCGCAAGTTCCGCCCCGGCGCCAAGTCCAACACTTCCTTCTTCTGATGACTGACGAAGCTGCAGGCGAAACCTTCATTTCGCACCTGGTCGAGTTGCGCGACCGCCTGGTCAAGGCCGTGATCGGCGTCGCCATCGTCTGTATCGCCCTGCTGGCCTGGCCCGGCCCGGCGCAGATCTACGACTACCTGGCCGCACCGATGCTGGCTTCGCTGCCGGTGGGCGCCAAGATGATCGCCACCGGCGTCAGCGCGCCCTTCCTGGTGCCGATGAAGGTGACCCTGGTGCTGGCGCTGATCCTGTCGCTGCCCTGGGTCTTCTATCAGGCCTGGGCCTTCGTCGCGCCCGGCCTGTACACCCACGAAAAGCGGCTGGTGCTGCCGCTGGTGATCTCGTCCTCGCTGCTGTTCATCGCCGGCGTCGCGTTCTGCTACTTCTTCGTCTTCGGACGGGTATTCCACTTCATCACCCACTTCGCGCCGACCTCGATCGCGGTCATGCCCGACATCGAGAACTACCTCGATTTCGTGATCTCGATGTGCCTGGCCTTCGGCGCCACCTTCGAGGTGCCGGTGGTGGTCGTGATCCTGGTCCGGATGGGCATCGTCAGCGTCGAAAAGCTGAAATCCTTCCGTCCCTACATCATCGTCGGCGCCTTCGTGATCGCCGCCATCGTCACGCCGCCGGACGTGGTCAGCCAGCTGGCCCTGGCGGTGCCGATGTGGCTGCTGTTCGAACTCGGCCTGCTGCTGGCGCCGGTGTTCGTGCGCGTTTCGCGGGCGCCGGAAGAACACGCCTGATCCTCATCCTGCACCTGGTTTGACGACAAGCGGCGCCCGTGAGCGCCGCTTGTCATTTCAGGGACATCATGCCCGCCGCGCAGCCTTGGGCGCGCACAGCATGGCCATCGGTGCGGCGTCCTGTTTCACGCCCTGCGCTGCGACATCGCGCATCACCGGCGCCCGTGCGCTGGCTTCCGGCAGACCGTCAATTGCCATCGAGCCGAAGCCGACGACAGCGAGTGCGACGACGAAGATCACTTCCATGTGTTTGTGGACGTTCATGATGTTCCCCTTCAGTAGCTGGTTTCGGAAAGTGCGGGACGTTTTTTTCGTCCACGGATCTCCATACAGCACGAGGCGTGCCAGCCACCGATACGGGGGTAAACACCTTTGCAGGCGCTCTTCAAACGCGGAAAGTCGGTCGGGGAACAACAGTTTGCGCCGGCGGTGTCGGGAGCGGCCCAACACCCACACCGGCGCGAGCGGACTCAGTTGGCTTTCAGGACGCCGCCATTCCCCAGGCCGCCTTCGACGGACTGCGCCTTGTAGGCACGCACGGCCTTGACCATCTGGTTGTACGAGTCCATGAAGGAGGCCGCCAGCACCTTGCCTTCCGGCGTGTTGCTGAAACCACTGGCGCCGGCCAGGCCATGCTGGAAGAAGCCGGCCATGAAGCCCATGTCCCAGTTTTGCGCGCTGCCTTCGGCCGCGGCCAGTTGGATGCCCGAGCGGTTGTCAAGCAGCAGCAGCATGGTCGAGGCCTCGTTCGACCTGGCGGAACCGCCGATCAGCGAGGCCACCGCGCCGATGCGGCCGCCCAGCAGGCCGTTGACGCCGCTGGTGCCTTTCTGGCTGAAGGTGATCGAGGGCGTCATCGTGTAGTCGGCCGCCACCATCTGGCCCTTGCCGAAATTACTCGTCTTGCGCAGCTCGCCCGATTGCATCAACTGGCGCTCGCCCTGCATCTGGCGCATGCCCTGGCCGCGCTCGACGATCACGAAGCAGTTCGACTGCTGGATGATCATGCGCAGCAGCGGCACCGTGCTCTGCGTGCGGTATTGCGCGGTCAGCTGGCTGACCCAGGGTTGATTCGATTCCTCGACGATGGCCAGGGTGCCCAGCGAACGGTCGCAGCGCTCGAGCTGGCCGTTGGCGCCGACCGAGGTGGCGCCGCCGGCCGCGCCGGTGGCGACGGTCTTGGCGCCGGATGCGCCGAGCGTCGGCGAGGTGCCGCAGGCGGGCAGGGACAGCAGGAGGGGAAGGAAGAGGCAGGCGGAGCGGCGTGGCAGCTTCATGGGCGTCCTTTGCGAGTGGCGGGGAAATCGCGCCATCGTAAGGGCTTGCCGGATGTTCTTGCTTGTGGGCAATCAAGCAGCGGCGGCATGCTCGATCTGCCTCATGCCGCCGCCATGCCCTGCACTTAATGCATTAGCTTTACTGCATCAACTGCCCGATGATCTTCACCGGCGCATTGCCGTAGCCAAGGAAATGGTCGTGGAAGGCCTTCAGGTTGAAGCGTTCGCCCAGTTGCTGCTTGCGGCGCTCGCGCAGTTCCATGATGTCGCTGTAGCCGCTGAAGTAGCTGGTCAGCTGCACCGACGACAGCTGCACGCGGCGCCATTTTTCCACGGCTTCCTGCGGCGTCTGGAAGGCCTGGCGCACCAGCAGGTCGAGGGCCTGCTCGCGCGTCATGCCGAGCACGTGCACGCTGTAGTCGAGAATCGTGTTCGACACGCTGCGCAGGTTCCACTTGCACCACATCAGCCACAGTTCCGGCGCATTGTTGCCGTAGCCGGATTCGAGCATCATGCGCTCGCCGTACACGGCCCAGCCTTCGACCATCGCGCCATTCCCGAACAGGGCTTTCACCAGCGAAGGCGAACGGTTGGCGTTCATCAGCTGGGTGTAGTGGCCGGGGATCGCTTCGTGGATGTTCAGGATTTGCAGCATCCAGTTGTTGTACTCGCGCAGGCTGCTTTCGGCCTGCTGCGGCGTGAGGCCATCCAGCGGCGTGACGTTGTAATAGGTTTTATCTTTCGGGCGATACGGTCCCGGCGCGTCGATGCTGGCGCCGGCTACGCCGCGCTGGTACAGCGGCGTCTCGCGCACCACCAGCGGCTTGCTCGGATCGATCGTCACCAGGTTGTTCTTGATGACGTAATCCTGCAGCTGGGGGATCTGGCGGCGGATCTCGGGCAGGAACTCGGCGGGCGCGACGTGCTGCAGCGAGAGCTTGTCGATCACCATGCCGATCTTCTGGAAGCGATCATTGGGCTTGGCTGCGTTGCCCATGGTCTGGCTCCACAGCTGGTCGGCCAGGCCGTCCATGCGTGTCAGGAGCTCTTCGCGCGCGGCCAGGGCTTTGCGATAGGTCTGCTCGGCCGTGCTGGCGGACTGGATCTCGAGCGCGAACTTCTGCTCGTACAGCTCCTTCCCGAGGCGGAACGAGCGCGCGCGCTGCATCTGCTCCTGGGATTTATCGAGGTCGGTCAGGAAGTCGACCCAGGCCAGCACCGCGCTGCCGGCGTTCGCCACGCGCTGCGCGAAGATCGCCTTTTCCTGCGGCGTCAGCTGGACCGAGTCCTGGGCTGCCTTGCCGACGTCGGCCAGCACCACCAGGGTGCCCGGCGCCTGCGAGATCGCCAGCTGGGTGTGCTCGCGGGTCGGGTTCAGGATCGAGGCCTGGGCCGCCTGGTAGTAGGCCGGGACGTCGGCCAGACGCTTGAGGATGGTGCGCAGGCGCTGCGGCTTCGCGGCGTACTCGGTGTTGAGGATCAGGTCGAGCGGCTGGGCCACGTTGTACTGGGCCGGGTTCCACTCGAAGTCGCGCAGCACCGCCAGCTTCCAGCGGTCGTATTCCAGCTTGTTGATCAGAACCGCGAGGTCGGTGCGCTGGTTGGGCGAGAGCTTGTCCGCGTTCAGCTTGCGGAATTTCGCCAGCCACTCGTCGGTGAAGGCCAGTTCCCTGGCGCGGGTGGGCGCGTCCGGAATGGTCAGCTTGGCGGCGGCGTCGAACTTGCCGACATAGATGCCGCCTTCCGGATCGACGCGCCACAGGGCGGTCAGGAACTGCATGGCCTGCGAGTCCATGTAGCGGTCGTTGCGGTTTTGCGAAACCGGGGCGGCGATCGGCGCCGCGGACGCTGCCGCGGCGGCGGCTTTGCCCTTGCCTTTGCGCTTGTTCGATTTGCTGTCGGCCCTGGCCGAAGCTTTGGAGGGTGCCTTGGCCTTCGACGACGCCTTCGCCTTGGCGCTGCTGGTCTGCTTCGGCTTGGCCGCCTTGCTGGTGCGCGCGCCTGCCGGCGCCAGGGCGAAGCTGGTGAGCAGGATCGCAAGAGCAAGCTTCGGCGCGATTTTCGTTTTCATCATCGTGTTCTGTCTGCCTGATTAAAAAATGGCGGGCGCCAGATTAGCACCATTCCCGGCCTTTGCGGGATACTGAAACAATACGTCACGTATCCAGCGCCGGCGCGCGCACGCCCGTCAGACCGGCCTGCAGCATGGCCAGCATGTCGCCAGGTGACATCCGCGCCGACACGTCGCTGCCCTCCAGCAGGCTGTCGGCCAGGTCGCGCTTGTGGCGGTGCAGGTCGACGATGCCTTCTTCGATCGTGTGTCGCGCCACCAGGCGGTAGATGGTCACCGGGCGTTGCTGGCCCATGCGGTGGGCGCGGTCCGAGGCCTGGTCCTCCACCGCCGGATTCCACCACGGGTCCATGTGGATCACGTAGTCGGCGGCGGTGAGGTTGATGCCGACCCCGCCGGCCTTCAGGCTGATCAGGAACAGGTCGCCGTCGCCGGCCTGGAAAGCGTCCACGCGGCGCTTCCTCTCCTGCATGGGCGTAGAACCGTCCAGGTACTGGTAGCGGATGCCGCGCTCGTCCAGGTGCTTGCGCAACAGGCTCAGGTGATCCACGAACTGGCTGAACACCAGGGCTTTATGCCGGTTCTCCAGCAGTTCGTCGACCAGGCGCGCAAAGGCTTCCTGCTTGCTGCTGCGGATGCCGCTCTCGGGCGCCACCAGCACCGGATTGCAGACGGCGCGGCGCAGCTTCATCATCTCGGCCAGGATCTGGATCTGTTTTTGCGCCTGCGGTGCTTCCAGCGTGGCGATGCGTTCCAGGGCGTCGCGGCGCAGCGATTCATACAGCGCCGTCTCTTCCTGGCTGAGCTCCACCGGCAGCACGATCTCGGTACGCGGCGGCAGTTCGGACAGCACTTGCGCCTTCGTGCGGCGCAAGATGAAAGGCTGCGTCAGGCGGCGCAGGCGCGTGCGTGCGGCCAGCTCGGCGCGCTTGTCGCTGGCCTTTTCGATCGGGCCGGCAAAGCGCAGGTTGAACTGGTCGCTGGTGCCGAGCAGGCCGGGGTTGATGAACCTGAACAGGTTCCACAGCTCGCCCAGGTGGTTTTCCAGCGGCGTGCCGGTGGCCGCCATCCGGAAATCGCCGCGCAGGGACATTACCGCCTGCGAGCGGCGCGTGTGCGCATTCTTGATCGCCTGGGCCTCGTCCAGCACGATGGTGTGCCAGCGTACGTCCTTGAACAGTTCCGCTTCCAGCTGCAGCAGGCCGTAGCTGACGACGATGACGTCGAAGGCGCCGGCCTCCTGCAGCATTTTGCGCCGGTCGCCGGCGCCGAACAGCTTCATGTTCAGGGTCGGCGCAAAGCGCTCCGCTTCCGCCATCCAGTTGGTCGCCACCGAGGTCGGCGCCACCACCAGGGTCGGGCCGCCGGGCGCACGCGACAGGATCAGGGCCAGCGCCTGCAGGGTTTTACCGAGGCCCATGTCGTCGGCCAGGCAGGCGCCCACGCCCCAATGCGCCAGGCGCGACAGCCATTCGAAGCCCTCGACCTGGTAGTCGCGCAGCTCGGCCTGCAGCGTGGTCGGCAGCTGCGGCTGGTAATCAGTGTTCGCCTGCATGTGCTGCAGGTGCTTGCGCCAGGCGATGTCGGCGTCGACTTCGCCGGCCTCCAGCGCCATCTCTTCCAGCGCGAAGCTGGCCAGCGGGTGGAAGCGCAGCGCCTCTTCGTCCGCATCGGTGTAGGCCGACAGGTCCGTCAACCTGCGGTGCAGCTCGTCGGTGAGGGCCAGGAACTGGTTGTCGCCCAGGGCCACGAAGCGGTCTTCGCGCAGGCGGCCGAGCAGCTCGCGCAAATTCATGACCTTGTTTTCGTCGATCTGCACCTCGCCATTGGCCGCGAACCAGTCCTTGTCGCGGCGGATGTTCAGGCGCACCGACTTCGACGAGACCTTCTTCGTGATGCGGAAGGATTCGCCTTCCGGCCAGCCGACCACCACCCGCGAGGCATCGATCTCCTGCAGCTCGGTGAGCAGCTCCAGGCAGTGGAAGGGTTGACCGAGCAGCCATTCGCCATGTTCGTGCTCGGCGTTTTCCAGCGCTTTACAGTCGGCCAGCAGCTGGCGCTCGGCTTCGCGCTCGGCATTCAGGTCGCGCCGCGCTTCCGTGCGCACGCCGCCGACGTCCGCGATGATACTCTCGGCCCCGTCGCCGGGCTGCAGGTAAGGCCCCGCATCCGGCAGCGGGCGCACCAGCACGCGCACGCGCAGGCCCTGCTGGTAGGGCAGCAGATGCACGTGCAGGCGCAGGTCGGCCGTCACCTGTTCGATGTCGGCCGGGCTGCCGCCGATGTCCGACTGCACCGTCACGATCGAAGAGATCGCGCTGATCGCCTGCAGCACGCGCTTTTCCGCTTCCAGCGGCACCACCAGGCCCTCGCCGACGATGGCGCCGATGCGCTTGTGCTCTTCCTTGATACGCACGATGCGCAGGCGGGTCGGCGTTTCCTTCGTCACCACCACCTCGCCCTGCTGCTCGCGCATGGGCGGATTCAATGAGATGGTCACCTTGCCGCCGCCGGCGCGCACCATCAGCTGGGGCTCGCCGGGCAGCAGTTCGATGCGCGTGCCGGGCGAGTCCATCCAGAACAGCAGCGGGTGGCCGGCCAGCAGGGCCACCGCCTTGTCGAGGTCGAACTCGTAGCGCATGCCGGTGCCGCTGTAGTAGCGGTAGGCGCCGACGGTAGCCGCCACCTGCACGTCCTGGGCCGTGAGGAAATCGAGTTCCGCCGCATCCTCGGCCAGGCGTTTCAGCGCCAGCGGACGCCCGCGGGTCCAGCCGCCCTGCACGTCGCGCTTCTGCTCGCGCGGTTCCAGCGCGCGCACGCCCAGGTGCTCATCCCAGCCGAGCAGCCAGGCCAGGCGCGATTCCTTCACCACCTCCACGTTCACCGCCGGCTGCAGGTTGATCAGGGCGTTGAGCTGGCGCTCCCAGGGCTGTTCGCGCTCGAACCACAGCGCCATGTCCGTGAAGCGGTGCTGCTGGCGCAGGGCGATCGCGCGCCTGTCGATACCGACCATGCCCAGCTGGCCCAGCACGGAACCGATCTGCGCGGCGATGAAGTCGAAGCCGGCGGCTTCGGCGATGTCCATCTGCTGTTCCAGGAAGGTTTTACGGTCTGCCAGCTGCGGCATGCCCAGCCACCAGTGCAGCAGGGCGCGGAACATCACCGGCTGCAGCGAGGCCTCCCAGTTGCGCGAGGGGAGCACTTCGGCGTCGACGGTGCCGCCGCGGATCTGGCGCAGCATCGACAGTTGCTGGTAGACGGCGGTGTCGTGGCTCTGCACGGCACGGGTGGCCGAATCGAGGTAGCTGTCGAGGGCCTTGGCGTGCTTGGGATCGCCGCTTTTCAACAGGGCCGTCACGTACAAATGGCCGCCGATGCCCTCGAAGATGGCCTTTCGTTTGCCGGTTTCCTTGCGCAGGGCTTTGAGGGCCTTGTCGAAGCCGGCCAGGGCCTCCTCCAGGTCGCCGCGCAGCAATTGCAGCACGCTGCGGTAGTACAGGGCCGCGGATTCGTCCAGGTCATGCAACAGCTCGGCGGCGGCGTCCAGGCGGCCGCACAGGATCAGGTGCTCGGCCAGCACAATGCGCAGCGCCATCGAGGCGCCGCCCTGGGCCACCAGCTCTTCCGCGTAAGCGCGGATAGCCGGGGCGCTGGCCGGCTCGCGCTGCACGTGGTTGACCAGCACCGCCAGCACTTCGTCGCGGGAGGCAGAGTTGATGCGTTCGATGAGCTCGGGCTCGAAGGGGCGGGCGCAGATGTCGACCAGCGGATGCAGGTAGGCCGCCTCATGGCAGCGCAGGCAGGCCGCCAGCAGCGGCGCGATGGTCTTCGGGCCTTCGCCGGCCAGCAGCGCCATGCGCAGCAGGGCCACGCCCTGGCGGTAGCTGCGCAGCATGGGCGTGCCTTGCCAGTCGAGGCGCAGCGGGGTCACGGTCTGGTAGACCTCGCGGATCTCGTGCAGACGGCGGCCACGGATGGCCCAGGCCATCGCCGGCCAGGCCAGGTCCGGCGCGATCACGTAGCCGCGCGAAGGCAGCTCGGCGATCAGGCCATCCGCGCGCAAAGCCTCCATGTCCTCGGCAATATCGTCTTCGACCGCGCTGTCGCCCAGCGGCGCCAGGTGCTCGTGGATGCGCCGCCGGCCCATCGGCTCGCCGGACAGGGCCAGCAGGGCCAGGATCAGCTTGCGCCTTTCACTGCACGACTCGAAGATCGCGCCCAGCACTTCCACACTCATGCGGCGAGGTTCTCGATCTCGACTTCAGGCAGGTCGGAGGGTACCGTGATGCCGAACACGCGCAAATAGAAAACCAGTTCCGCCTCCAGCGTGCGCACGATGCTGTCCGCCTTGCGGAAGCCATGTCCCTCGCCTTCCAGCGTAAGGTAGGCGACCGGCACCTGGCGTTTGCGCAGGGCCTCCACCATCACCTCGGACTGCGGCGGCGGCACCACCTTGTCGTCCAGGCCCTGGAAGAAGATCATCGGGCGGCGCAGCTTGTCGCTGTGGTTGATCGGCGAGCGTTCCGCGTAGACGGCGTCGGCTCTGGCTTTCGGCGCGATCAGGTATTCGTTGTAGTGCGATTCGAACTTGTGCGAATCGGCGTCCAGCCCTTTTAAATCGGACACGCCGTAATAGCTGGCGCCGGCCTTGAACACGTCGTGGAAGGCGAGGGCGCACAGGGTGGTCAGGCCGCCGGCGCTGCCGCCGCGGATCAGCAGGCGCTCGCGGTCGACCAGTTTCTCCCCCGCCAGGTACTGCGCGCCGGCCACGCAGTCCTCGACGTCGACCACGCCCCATTGTTCCTTCAGCAGGTCGCGGTAGGCGCGACCGAAGCCGGTACTGCCGCCGTAGTTCACGTCCAGCACGGCGATGCCGCGGCTGGTCCAGAACTGGGTCGCCAGTTTCAGGGTGCTGCTGGCCATGCCGGTCGGGCCGCCGTGGCCGATCACCATCAGCGGCGGCAGTTCGCCGGGCAGCGGCGCATGGTCGGCGTTGGTCGGCGGGTAGTAGAAGGCGTGCGCGGTGCGGCCATGCATGCTCGGGTAGCTGACGGTCTGCGGCACCGACAAATAGCCCACCTCGGGCAGCTTTTCGATCGAGCGCGCCAGCACTTCGCGCTGTCCGCTGGCGAGGTCCATGCGCACCACTTCCGCGGCGATGGTCGGGGCGCCGCCCAGGAAAGCGATGGTATCGCCGCTGACGCGCAGGTCACGGATGTCCTGGTAGGGCGTGGCGATTGCCGTCAGGGCGCCGCTGCGCGTGTCCAGGCGCGCGAGCTGGCTGACGCCGCCCTCGATGTAGGCGCACACGATCTCGTCGCTTGATGCGAAGCCGTACATCGATTGCCCGAACACCCACTGCGGCAGCCCGAACTCCGCCTCGTGCGGGCAGACCGGATGCACCACGCCGTGTTCGTAGCGGTGCAGATTCCACCAGCCGCTGCGGTCCGAAACGAAGTAGAGCAGGCCGCCGGGCGACCATTCCGGCTGCACGATGGCCTCGCTGTCGCCGCCGGCGATCAGGCGGCCGTTGGCCAGCGTGCCGTCCGCGGCGATGTCGGCCAGCCAGAGTTCCGTGCCTTCCCAGGGCATGCGCGGGTGGTTCCAGCACAGCCAGGCGAGTTGTTTGCCGTCCGGCGAAATGCGCGGCGACGCGTAGAAATCGTAAGCTTCGTCGAGCACCAGCTGGCTGCCGTTGGCGCCGAGGGCGCACAGGGTGTTGACCGGGTAGGTCGCGCCGGCCGTATGGTCTTCGCGCACGCCGACCAGGCGCACGTGGACGCGGTCCAGCACGAAGTCGGCCCAGCGCAGGGCGCCGCCCTCGCTGACCGGCACCGGCTCGCTGCCATCGGGATCCACGCGGTAAATACGGTTGTCGGCAAAATTCGAGAACCACACGCGCTTGTCAGCGGCCAGCACCGCGCCGCCGCCGTATTCATGCACGCGGGTGCGGGCATTGAAGGGCGCCGGCGTGAGTTCGTCGACGCGGCCATCGCACTGGCGCAGCAGGGTGGTGCGGCCGCCTTCGCTGGCGCGGCCGGCCAGCCAGAACAGGTCGGCGCCGTCCAGCAGCACGCCGGACAGCGGCGTCGAGCCCGCGGCGACGACGGCGGCGGTGATCGGGGAAGTCCAGGCGCCGCATGGGGCGGCCTGCTTGCGGGAGGAGTCGGTCATGGTCGGTCCTGGCATGGGCGAGAGATGCATTATAAGTCGCGTCCAGGCCGCACGAAGGATGCGATAATACGCGTTTGCCTTCGTTTTCAAACGTTCATTGTCAGGTTGCCAGCCATGCCACAATTCGCCCCGCTTCAGAACGACACCTTCCTGCGTGCGCTGCTGCGCCAGCCGACCGACTACACCCCGGTGTGGCTGATGCGCCAGGCGGGGCGCTACCTGCCGGAATACCGCGCCACCCGCGCGCGCGCCGGCTCCTTCCTGGGCCTGGCCAAGAATCCGGATTTCGCCACCGAAGTGACCCTGCAGCCGATCGACCGCTATCCGCTGGATGCCTCGATCCTGTTCTCGGACATCCTGACGGTGCCGGACGCGATGGGCCTGGGCCTGTATTTCGAAGACGGCGAAGGCCCGAAATTCGAGCGCACCGTGCGCACCGAGGAAGACGTCGCCAAACTGCAGGTGCCGGACATGGCCTCCCTGCAGTACGTGTTCGACGCCGTGACCCAGATCCGCACCGCCTTGAATGGCCGCGTGCCGCTGATCGGCTTTTCCGGCAGCCCCTGGACCCTGGCCTGCTACATGGTCGAAGGCGGCGGCTCGCGCGAGTTCCACACGATCAAGAAGATGCTGTACGCGCGTCCGGACCTGATGCACCGCATCCTGGACGTGACCGCGCAAGCCGTGACCCACTACCTGAACGCCCAGATCGACGCCGGTGCCCAGGCCGTGATGATTTTCGACTCCTGGGGCGGCGCGCTGGCCGATGGCGCCTACCAGGCCTTCTCGCTGGCCTATATGCGCAAGATCCTGGCCGGCCTGAAGCGCGAGAAAGACGGCGTGCGCATCCCGGCGATCGTCTTCACCAAGGGCGGCGGCCTGTGGCTGGACGAGATGGCCGATATCGGCGCCGACGCGCTCGGTCTGGACTGGACCGTCAACCTGGGCCGCGCGCGCGCCCTGGTCGGCGACCGCGTGGCCCTGCAGGGCAACCTGGACCCGGCCGTGCTGATGGCCGGCCCGGAGCAGGTCGCCGCCGAAGTCGAGAAGGCGCTGACCGCCTACGGTACCCCGTCGGGCGGCCACGGCCACGTATTCAACCTGGGTCACGGCATCTCGCAGTTCACGCCGCCGGAGTCGGTAACGGCCATGGTTGAAACGGTTCACGCGTTCTCCCGCCGCCAGCGCGCCTGATCCGCACTGCCGTCCGCGCCGCACCAAAATCACACTTATTCACAAAAGCGTGAACGATCCCGGTCCAGCCTGTGGAAATGTACAGTACTGGATGGGAATCGATAAGTAATTGATTTATATGGTTTTATGCCTGAGCGCCCAAGGGGAGCTTCGGGCATGGGAAGCTTACCAGGCAGGCGCCTGTCCAAGTTGACAGCGCATTGTTCACAAAGTTATGCACAGCTTCTGTGCATAATCCAGAAAAGTGCTTGGTTTACCGGGGTTTACAAGATTTCTTCAAGTGTTGCATCAAGTTTTTGCTGCACTGCGCTTGACTTCTTCACCGGAAATGCCCAGTTATGCACAGAAGTGGCCGAGCGATGCCGAATTTCTGTCGCAGCAAGGTTGTGCAGGCAAGTGACTGAATTTAAAAGAGAAATTTTTTTGTGAACTTAGGGAATTGCTAAGTGCTTTGAGCTAACGTAAACCTTTGTCCCGGTCAAGTTTTCCATTTTCCACAAAGTTTTCCACAGCACTCCCTGTAAAGGTCCGGTTTGGCGTATTGCATCTTACAAATCGCGCTCGACACCCCGCTCGACAGCGTCTTCGATTACCGCTGGGCCTGTGAGCCCGGCAGCGAACCCGCGGTCGGGCAGCTGGCGCTGGTGAATTTCGGGCGGCGCGAGGCCGTCGGCGTGATCGTCGCCGTCAAGCAGGAAACCGATGTCCCGCTGGACAAGCTCAAGGATGCGCTGGCCGTGCGCAGCCAGCTGCCGCCCTTGTCGAGCAAATGGCTGGCGCTGGCGCGCTTCGCCGCCGACTACTACCACCGCCCGCTCGGCGAGGTCGCAATGCCCGGCCTGCCCAAGAATCTGCGCCTGTCGACCACGGTGGCGCTGGACCGCGCGCTCAAGAAGCTGGCCAAGCTCGAGGATGCGCACGACCCGTCCCCGGCCGCGATGCCGGTGCTGAATCCCGCCCAGCAGCAGGCCGCCGACGCGATCGGCCAGGCACAAGGCTTCACGCCGCTGCTGCTGTACGGCGTGACCGGCAGCGGCAAGACCGAGGTCTATCTGCAGGCCTGCGCACAGGTGCTGGCGCGCGACGAAGCCGCCCAGATCCTGATCCTGGTCCCGGAAATCAACCTGACGCCGCAGCTGGAAGCAAACATCCGCGCGCGCTTCCCCGGCGTGATGCTGGCGACCCTGCACAGCAGCCTGTCTGAGGGCGAGCGCATGCTGCACTGGCTGGCCGCGCACCAGGGCCGCGCGCGCATCGTGCTCGGCACCCGGCTGGCGATCCTGTCTTCGCTGCCGCACCTGAAACTGATCGTGATCGACGAGGAGCACGACCCCTCGTACAAGCAGCAGGAAGGCCTGCGCTATTCGGCGCGCGACCTCGCCGTGTGGCGCGCGCACCAGCTCCGGATTCCCATCGTGCTGGGCTCGGCCACCCCTTCGCTGGAAAGCTGGCACCACGCGCAGACGGGCCGCTACCGCAAGCTGGAGCTGCGCGAGCGTGCCGTGCGCGACGCCGTGCTGCCGCGCGTAAAACTGGTGGATATGGAGAAGGACAAGCCGAAGGAGGGTTTGACTTCGCACCTGATCGCGGCGCTGCGCCACCGCATGGAGCGCGGTGAACAGTCGCTGCTGTTCCTGAACCGGCGCGGCTATGCCCCGGTGCTGTCCTGCGATGCCTGCGGCTGGATCAGCAACTGCACCCGCTGCACCGCCTTCATGGTCCTGCACCGGCCCGAGCACCGGCTGCGCTGCCACCACTGCTCGCTCGAGCTGCGCATTCCGCATTCCTGCCCGACCTGCGGCAACATCGACCTGCAGCCGCTGGGCCGCGGCACCCAGCGCGTCGAAGAGGGCCTGCAGCTGCTGTTCCCGGAGGCGCGCGTGCTGCGCATCGACGCCGACTCCACGCGCCGCAAGGGCAGCGCCCAGGCCGCATTCGATACCGTGCACCGCGGCGACGTCGACATCCTGATCGGCACGCAGATGGTCGCCAAGGGCCACGACTTCAAGAACCTGACCCTGGTCGGCGTGCTGAATCCCGATACCGCCCTGTTCTCGCAGGATTACCGTGCCAGCGAGCGACTGTTCGCCCAGCTGATGCAGGTGGCGGGCCGCGCCGGCCGCGCCGGGCTGGAGTCGGAAGTGCTGATCCAGTCGCGCTATTGCCAGCATCCGCTGTACAACGCGGTGATGCGGCACGACTACGACCGCTTTGCCGGCAGCCTGCTCGAGGAACGCCACCAGGCCGCACTGCCGCCCTACATGTACCAGGCCCTGCTGCGCGCGGAAGCGCCGGAACTCGCCACCGCCATTGCCTTCCTGGAGCAGGCGCGCGATGCGGTGACTAGCGATGCCGTCGTGCTCAACGATCCGATCCCGATGACCATGACACGGGTGCATAATGTCGATCGTGCCCAGCTGCTGGTGGAGTCGAATTCACGCCCGGCGCTGCAGGCCTTCCTGACAGTCTGGGTCGACGCGCTGCGGGCGATGAAGTCGCGCGTGCGGTGGTCGCTGGAAGTCGACCCCTTGGATATCTGAACCATGAAAAAAACTGTGTACCGATGGGGATGGGTGGTGGCGCTGGCGATGCTGGCGGGCGGCGCGCAGGCGCGCACGGATGGCGAGAAGGCGGTCGTGGGCATCGGTGAGCTGCTCAAGGCCGACGACTGCGCCGGCGCCGTCAAGGCCTTGAACGCCGGCCTGCAGGCGGGCTATCCGGAGGCGGCCCTGCTGGCCGGCACGATGTTCGAGGCAGGCTTCTGCGTCAAGAAAAACTGGGACAAGGCGGTCGGCTTTTATACGCAGGCGCACGACGGCGGCATCCGCGAAGGCGCCTTGCGTCTTGCCGCCGGCTTCGCGGATACGGCCAACGGTCCCGATGCCGCCGCCGCGCTGTGGTGGGCCAAGCGCGCCCGGCTCGATGCAGGGACCTGCACATCCAGGCTGCCGGACGCCGACGATCCGGACCGCTTCGTGGAAGCCCTGCGCGCATGGCCGGCGCGGGAAGTGAAGTTCTGTAATTATGTGGCCGGCGTCATGTCCTTCATGACCGCGGACGCCCGCTACCCCATGGCCGGCATCTCGCGCGAAGCCATGGGAATCGTCGAGGTGGCCTGGACGCCGGCCCGCCACCATTTCACGACACAAGGCCTCAGCGGGACCACCGGTCCGGCGCAGGAAAACATGGTCGCGGCGGTGAAGCAGTCCATCAGCCTGGCCGGGGCACGCTATCAAATGCCTTTGGGCGTCTCGCCAAAGTGGCAAATTGCGTTCAACCTCGTGTTCGACATCGACAGGAGCCGCTGGTGGTGAGGCGCGCAATCCTGGCGGCAGGCGCCGCGCTCGGCCTGGCCGCGCTGTTGCCGCTTTCCTGCTGCGCCGCTCTCACCCCCGGCCAGGAAGCGGCCGCCGCGGTCACCCGCCGCATCGAAGCGCGCGAATGCGCCGGCGCCGTCGACGAACTGAAGTCCGGCCTGAAGCGCGGCTTCGGCGAGGTGTCCCTGCTGGCGGGCACGATGTACGAGCACGCCGTGTGCGTGCAGCGCGACTGGAACCGCGCCGTCCTGTTTTACTCGCAGGCCTACGTGAACGGGGTCAGGGAGGCGGCCGACCGCATGGCCGCCGGCTACGCGGCGCCGGAGAACGGGGCGGACGTGGCCGCCGCGATCTGGTGGGCCGGCAAGGGCCGCATCAAGGCGTCGCCGGGCCTGCAGACCCTGGCGCCATGCGCCGTCGATGCGGCCGCCGCGGACGACATGGACCGCTTCGTCGCCGAGCTGCAGACCTGGCCGCAGTGGCGGCTCGCCATGTGCAACTACGTGGTCGGCGTGATGTCGACGCTGTCGGCCGAGATCAAATACCCGGCGCTGGCGCAAGCCTATGGCGTGGGCGGCGAAGTGACGCTGCGCTTCCTGCCGGCGGTGCCGAAGATCGACATGAAGCGAGGCGATACCCAGGAATACCAGCTGCTCGGGATCGTCAACGGCGACGTGCTGCGCGACCGCGGGGCTTCGATGGTCACCGGCGCCTTCGAGAAAGCGATCGGCACGGTGGCCGAGCGCGCGCTGCGCCGCTATCCGCAGCCCAGCGGCATTCCGGCAGAGGCGGTGTTCTATGTCCGCTGGATATTCAAACTGGACTAGGACCCTGAGCGTTTCGCGAAAATAGCGTATCGTCATGTCCGCGAACTACCGGAGACGAAGATGCAAAAACTGAAGGTCGATGTCGCCGTCGTCGGCGCCGGCACCGCGGGCCTGGTGGCCTACCGTTCCGCGAAAGCCCAGGGCGCGCGCGCCGTCATGATCGAGGGCGGGCCCTACGGCACCACCTGCGCGCGCGTGGGCTGCATGCCGAGTAAACTCCTGATCGCCGCCGCCGAGGCTGCGCACATGATCGATCTCGCCCCCGCCTTCGGCGTGCATGCGGGAGAAAAACGCGTCGACGGCGTGGCCGTGATGGAGCGCGTGCGGCGCGAGCGCGACCGCTTCGTCGGCTTCGTGCTGGAAGGCGTGGACAGCATCCCGGACGACGACAAGCTGCGCGGCTATGCGCGCTTTACGGGACCGCATACGCTGGTCGTGGACGAGCATACCGAAGTCGAGGCCGCACGCATCGTGATCGCCACCGGTTCGGCGCCGACCCAGCTGCCGAAGCTGCAGAACGTCGGCCCCGGCGTGATCACCAGCGACGAGGTGTTTTACTGGCAGGATCTGCCGCGCTCGGTGGCCGTGATCGGCACCGGCGTGATCGGGCTGGAGCTGGGCCAGGCCCTGACTCGCCTGGGCGTGCGCGTGAGCGTGTTCGCGCGCGGCGGCAGCGTGGCCCAGCTGACCGACCCGGCGGTGCTGCGCAACGCGGCGCGCGTGATGGCGGACGAACTGGACCTGCACTTCCAGTCCGAGATCGTCGGCGCGGTGCAGGACGGCGACGAGGTGGCCCTGACCATCCGCCAGAACGGCGAGGAACGCGCGATGCGTTTTCAATATGTGCTGCAGGCGGCCGGGCGCACGCCCAACGTGGCCGGGATCGGCATCGAGCAGCTGGGACTGGCGCTGGGCGCCAACGGCGTGCCGCTGTTCGACAGCCGCACCATGCAGTGCGGAACCAGCCACGTCTTCATTGCCGGCGACGCCAACAACGAGCGCCCGGTGCTGCCGGAAGCGGCCGACCACGGCAAGATCGCCGGCGACAATGCCGGGCGCTATCCGGACATCCGCCCGGGCCTGCGGCGCGCGCCCCTGACGATCGCGTTTACGGAACCGAACATCGTCAGCCTGGGCGCCAGCTACAAGCAGCTGTGCGCGCCGGGCAAGCCGAAGTTCGCGATCGGCCAGGTCTCGTTCGAGAACCAGGGCCGCAGCCGCGTCATGTTGCAGAACAAGGGGATGCTGCGGGTGTACGGCGAGTACGGCACCGGGCGCTTCCTGGGCGCCGAGATGATCGGCCCGCGCACGGAGCACATCGGCCACCTGCTGTCCTGGGCCGTGCAATCGCGGCTGACGGTCGAGCAGATGCTGGAGATGCCCTTCTACCACCCGGTGGTGGAGGAGGGCGTACGCACCGCGCTGCGCGACTTGGCCGCGAATATCGTCAAGGGTTGCAGCGATATCGATCCGGACGAAGTCGAACCCGGGACGTAAGGTAGGGTGGGCACGGTGCCCACCCTAGGTTAATTCAAAAAACTGGCGTCCAGCTTGCCCTCGGACGCCATCTGCCGCACGATCTTGACCGTATCGATATCGGCCTCCTGATAAGCCGATTTCTTGAAATCCTCGTACATCTTGCCCATCTCGTCGCTGGCGCCGGGATTGCCGTCGTCGTACAGGAAGCGCAGCCACATCACGCCTTCGCTCGGCGCTTCGATGGTCATGGTGAGCCTCGACGCCGCGATCTCGCCCTGGGCCGGGACTTCGAAGCGCACTTCCTGCAGCGGGGTCAGGTAGACGACGTCGTCGATTACCAGTTCGCCGTAGCGCAGGCGGCGCGCGAAACTGCCGCTCTCAAGCTCGACGATCGTGCATTCGTCCAGGTGGGGCACGAACAGCTTCGGATCTTCCGCGCGCAGCACCAGGCCGCGCCACAGTTGCTCACGGGTCATGGTGTCGGCCAGTGGGTTGAGCGGGTCGTTAATCTCGATCAGGTGTTCAAATTTCATGTTCTATCTCTCGCGCAGGGCGTACTAAAGCGGTTATATGGTGGCGGATGCCGTGCTGACAAGCCGCAACACAATCTGTTTTTCTGAAATGATTTTAGCGCGCGGGCCTCAGCTTCGTTAAAATGCTGAGCTCAAATGTTGAGCTCACCTCACAGGCAGTCCTGCAGGAAACATCCCCATGTCGACCCCGAATTTCGGCCTCAACGGTCCGCAGAGCGAAGCCGTGCTCTACCTCGACGGCCCTTGCCTGGTGCTGGCTGGCGCCGGCTCGGGCAAGACCCGCGTGATCACCCAGAAGATCGCCTACATGATCGAGCATCGCGGCTACGATCCGCGCACGATCGCCGCGCTCACCTTCACCAACAAGGCTGCGCTGGAAATGCAGGAGCGGATCGGCAAGCTGCTCAAGCAGCCCAAGCAGGCCAAGCAGCTGACCGTGTCGACCTTCCACTCGCTGGGCGTCAAGATTTTGCGCCAGGAGGCGGCCGGCGTCGGCCTGAAGGACAAGTTCTCGATCATGGACAGCGACGACTGCTACACGATCGTGTCGGACCTGGGCGTCACCACGGACAAGCAGGAGATCCGCCGCATCCAGAATTCGATTTCGCTGTGGAAGAACGGCCTGGTCGACCCCGAGGACGCGATCCGCAATGCGCAGGACGAGGACGAGGCCCATGCTGGCCGCATCTACCGCAGCTATGTGGCGACGCTGCAGGCCTACCAGGCGGTCGACTTCGACGACCTGATCCGCCTGCCGGTGGAGCTGTTCCGCAACAACGAGCCGATCCGCGACCGCTGGCAGCGCCGCCTGCGCTATCTGCTGATGGACGAGTACCAGGACACCAACACCTGCCAGTACGAGCTGGTGAAGCTGCTGGTGACGGGCATCGGTAAAAAGCCGATGTTCACGGCGGTGGGCGACGACGACCAGGCCATTTACGCCTGGCGCGGCGCTTCGGTCGAGAACCTCAAGACCCTGCAGACCGATTTCCCGGACCTGCGGGTCATCAAGCTCGAGCAGAACTACCGCTCGACCACGCGCATCCTGCAGGCCGCCAACGCGGTCATCGGCAACAACCCGAAGCTGTTCGAGAAGGCGCTGTGGTCGGAACACGGCCTGGGCGAGCCGATCAAGGTGCTGGGCATGCCGAACGAGGAGACCGAGGCCGACCAGGTAGCGATCATGATCTCGTCCGAGCGTTTCCAGCGCAAGAACAAATGGGCCGACTACGCGGTCCTGTACCGCGGCAACCACCAGGCCCGCATCATCGAACAGGCGCTGCGCAAGGAACGCATCCCGTACACGATTTCGGGCGGCCAGAGCTTCTTCGACAAGGCCGAGATCAAGGACGTCATCGCCTACCTGCGCCTGATCGCCAACGAGGACGACGATCCGGCCTTCATCCGCGCCGTCACGACACCCAAGCGCGGGGTCGGCATGGCGACCATCGAGGCGCTCGGCGAATTCTCGAAGCAGTGGAACTGCTCGCTGTTCGCGGCCGCGCTCAAGGGTGGCATCGAAGCCAAATTGCAGGACCGCCAGCTGTATCCGCTGCGCGAGTTCTGCCACTGGATCAACGAGCTGGAAGACCGCGCCACGCGGCCGGGGCCGTCCGGGAGCGGCGATGCCGCCGCCGAGTTGCTCGACGACATGATGAAAGAGATCAATTACGAGCACTACCTGTACGAGAACTTCGACGACAAGGCGGCCCAGGGCAAGTGGCAGAACGTGCTCGAGTTCACCAATTGGCTGAAGGAGCGTGGCCGCGGCGGGCGCGACCGCGACGGCGAGGAAAAGAACCTGCTCGAGCTGACCCAGATGGTGGCGCTGATGTCCATGCTGGAAGGCCAGGACGAGGAGCAGGATGCGGTGCGCATGTCGACCCTGCACGCCTCCAAGGGCCTGGAGTATCCGCACGTCTACCTGGTCGGCGTCGAGGAAGGCATCCTGCCGCACAAGGGCGACGTCGACGATCCGGTGGAAAAGATCGCCGCCCGTATCCAGGAAGAACGGCGCCTAATGTACGTCGGCATTACCCGCGCCCAGCGTACCTTGCACATTACCTGGTGCAAGAAACGCAAACGTGCCGGCGAACTCCAGCATTGCGATCCATCCCGCTTCATCAAGGAGATGGCGCTCGACGTCGGCGATGCGCCGCCCAAGGAAGATGAGGTGCTGAGCCCGAAAGCCCGTCTGGCCAATCTGAAAGCCTTATTGGCAACGCCGAAGCCATGATTTCAAGATAGGAACATTTACTCGACGTTAATATGGTTTTGGCGTCAGTAAACGTTCAATATCTTTCGTTGCGTAGAAGCCTTGGGCAAGTGGCAAGGAGGTGCGCACGATTGAAATCTTATTTGACTTCAACTGTTGAGCAGGAAATACTTTCCTGAAGTGATTTTGTCACAATCAACATAGAAGTTAATGGCATGGCAACCGTATCCGACATCACCATCACCCCGACTTCCGGGCTGAACCATATCGACGCGCTGCTCGATAGCGGTCCGGACTGGAATTTCCTGACGCCGCCGGGCAACACGCTGTATTACACGTTCTCGATCACGTCCGGTAACGAGGCGGGGCAAGGGGGCCAGGAAGCGTTCACGTCTGCGCAGCAGGTGGCAACGCGCAGCGCGCTCGCCTACATTTCGAAACTGACCGGGATCCAGTTCACGGAAACCGTCAATGGCGCCGACGCCCAGATCCACCTGTGTAACGTCGACCTGCAGGGTTCCAATGTTACCGGCCTGTGCAGCTGGCACAGCAGCTACAGCTATGCGGGAACCCAGCTGGTCAGCTACGACGCCGATGCCTACGTCTATCTCGACAATGTGGAGTGGTTCGCGCAGAACCGCAACCTGACCCCGAGCACCTACGGCTACGAAACCCTGCTGCACGAGCTGGGCCATGCGCTCGGCCTGAAGCACCCCTTCGACGACAGCATTCACCTGCCTGCGTCGCAGGACAACACCAACAACACCCTGATGTCCTACACCGACGCGGGCAGCGCCCACTCGGTTTACAGCCAGTACGACATCGCCGCTCTCAACTGGCTCTACGGCGGCGACGGCCTGGGCGGCGCATTGGGCATCAATTCAACCACCGGAGCCCGGTATATCACGGGCACCAGCGGCGCAGACACCCTCACGGGTACGGCCGCCAATGACAAGCTTGAAGGCGATGGAGGCAATGACATGATTGATGGAGGAAGTGGATTCGATACCGCCGTGTTCCGCGGCGTCCGCAGCAACTACGCATTCAGCGCGCTCGCGAACGGCGACCTGACGGTGACGAGCCTCGACGGCATCGACGGCATCGACACGCTGCGCTCGGTCGAAGTGCTGCAGTTTACGGACATGAGCGCGAGCCGCGCAGACTTGGTCGACACGACTGCGCCGGCCGTGCCGACCATGGTAGTGACCAAAAACGTCAACGGCTATGCGACCGGCAGCACGCCGCTCGTGACCGGCAAGGCCGAAGCCGGCTCTACGGTTAAGGTCTTCACCAGCGGCAGCCAACTGGTCGGCACAACCACCGCAGACTCCAACGGCCTGTACACGCTGACGCTCAATAAATTTTCTGACGGAACCAATTATCAGGTCTACGCCACGGCAACTGATGCTGCAGGAAACATCTCGCTTAGCAGTAATGTGGTGAGCTTCAATATTGACGGCACTGCACCGGTCAAGCCGAGCTATAACGATCCGACCTTGAACTCGGCCGGCAACCAAGCCACTTTCATTGGCACGGGCGAAGCCAACACTACAATTGAGCTATTGCGTGGTGGCGACCTACAGACAATTGCGCGCACGACGGTTGGTAACGACGGCAAATGGCAGCTTGAAACGTCTCCACTGCCGAACGGCAATTATACGATCAGCGTTGTTTCCAGCGATCTCGGCAACAACAGCACCAGCGCTGCAAACCGGACCACCTTAACGGTCAACAGCGCGGCGAACATCACCGGCACCGCTGCCAACGATACGCTCAAGCCTGGCGCCGGCAACAATGCGGTCGATGGCGGAGACGGACTCGATACCGCCGTCTACGCCGGATCGCGCAGCGGCTTCACGCTTGCCCAGGAAGCCTGGGGCTATGGCGTGACCAACACTGCCGGCACCGACCACGACTCCCTGATCAATGTCGAGCGCGTGCATTTCGAGGGCGACGATTCCTGGGTGGCGCTGGATATCGATGGCACCGCGGGCCAGCTGTTCCGCCTGTACTCGGCCGCGTTCGGGCGTGAATCGGACAAGGTTGGCATGGGCTTCTGGATCTGGCGCATGGAAACCGGCAGCAGCCTGAACACGGTGGCGCGCGAATTCATGACCGGCCAGCCGGAATTCGACGCGAAGTATGGCGTCAACCCGACCGACGCCACCTTCGTCACCAATCTGTACAACAACGTGCTGCACCGCGACCCCGATTCGGAAGGCTTCCAGTACTGGATCAACGCCCTGGCCGGCAATCCGAACAAGGCCGAGGTGCGTGCGCAGGTGCTGATCGAGTTTGCGGACAGCATCGAGAACCAGACGAACGTCGTCGACAACTTCAAACTGGGCATCGACTACGTTCCCTGGGTTCATGCCTGATCGCAGGTGTCGCCGTTCACGAGCCGCTGTCATAATGCGGCTCTTCTCATTTCAGGAACTGCCGTGAGCGACGAAGACCGTTTCATCGATATCGAAATCAAGGTGGCGCACCAGGAAAACCTGGTCGAGTCGCTGAACCAGACCATTTATGAGCAGGGCCGCCGCATCGACCAGCTCGAAGCCATGGTGGCCAAGCTGGCCGAGCACATCCGCGTCCTGCGCGACGCCGGTCAGGGACCGGTCAACGAAAAGCCGCCTCACTACTGAGGCAATCTTTGTAGCTATCGCGCAACAGCGTATATGCGCCAAATTATGCGGTATGCATCGTTTGGCAAATTAATCATATATTTCGTTTTATCTACGGCAAGTAGATGCGCCATAAATGTTTTTAGTTACCAATTTCAACCGGAAACTGCTGTACTGTAGAGCTAGCTGCCGCTATTATCGCCGGACGATGTAAATACAATCAGATCCGTCAATTTCGACGGTCAACTGGTCCGGCGAGGTCGACGTGAAAGCATCTGTTCAAACCACCAAAAAAATATCGAACACGCCCACGTGGACGATGCCGGCGACCTTGCCTGCACAGCGGCGCACCGAGGTGGCGCAACGCTTCGAATTTTTCGACGTCACCCACGACCATGACCGATCCGATGTCCAGGCGGCATGGCGCCAGCTGCTGGAAACGGGCCACAGTCCGGAAAAGCTGTACCAGCTGCCGGCATTCTTCAAGTACATGATGGACACCGCCAGGCCCGGTGAGGCAGCCTGCGAACTGCATCTCGTGCGCCGCCGCAGCGATGCCAGGATCGTGGGCGTGGTCCCGGGACGCAAAGCAAAGCACAAGATCGGTGTCCGCCTCGGCCCGCTGACCCTGTTCGAGCGCGCCGTTCCGGTCTACCAGGTGCTGGGCAGCGTGTTGCTGCTCGACGCAGGCGAGGAAGGGCTGCCAGGATTCGTCCTGAAGAACCTGCTGCAGCGCCATCCCGATTGCCGCGCCCTGCTGATGCAGGCCATGCCCGAAGAGCTGGCCGGCAGCACCGGTCACAAAGGGCTGTCCAGCCACATCATGCATGGCTGGCGCGACTGCCATACCGTGCCGCTGCCTGCGGATGTCGACACCTACCTGCAAAAGCTCAGCGCCAAGAAGCGCTACAACCTGTCGCGCCAGGTGCGTCTGCTGGCCAAGGAAGCAGGCGAAGTCCAGCTGATGCGGGTCGAACATCCGGACCAGGTCCCGGCCCTGATGGACGCCATGCGCAGCCTGCTGAGCGACGCTGAACTCGCCGTCCAGGCGACGCAGGCAAGGCTCGAAAGCCTGGCCCGCCACGGGCTGCTGCATTCCTACGTGCTCCGCTGCGGCGAGCAGGCAGTGGCGCTGGTACTGGGCACCCGCTCGGACGATGTATGGCACGTGCACAATATCTCCTGCAAGCATGAATACATGAACCTGTCGGTCGGCACCAGCGTCGTTCACCTTGCCCTGCAGGATACGATCGCCAACGGCAATTTCATCCATGCCGATTTCGGCTACGGCACCCCGAACCAGGAATTCCGCTCCACCCACGTGCTGCAGCGGCGCGGCAAGCTGCTGCTGTGCCGGCGGCACGGCATGGCCGATCTGCTGTTCAGCCTGCATGGCGCCCAGGACCGGATGAACGAAGCCCTGATTGGCCGCGTCAAGGGCTTCCGCAGGTGGCTGAAAGAGCGCAGGCGGGTAGGCGCCTAGGCCGCAGACCGGGGGCGCATCCCGCGGCATCTTCGGCCGGGTTCAGATCACCGGGATATGCAGCTGATTGTCGTCGCCCAGGACCAGGCCTTGCCAGGTTGCTGGCTTGCCCGTTATTTCCCACGCTAGAATCTGCTGGGGTGTACGCCCCATGCCACCAACAAGGCCGGCCATTTGGTGCTTGTCGAGTTCCCTGGCAATGGCCAGGTCTTTGATCGTCAGCTTGTTCATTTCAGTCTCCTCAAGTGGTTAACAATCCTGGGCGCCGCACCGGGCACATTAAAATTCGATTGCAGGAAGCGTGCCTGGGGCATATCTCGCTTGTTTGGCGATAGATGAAGGACTTGGGAGCATCACCTGTTGGTTTGGCTGCGACACTGGTGCCGATTGTGTTGGTGGCCTTCGAACATAATTGCACGAGGAGGAATGATAGGCAGGAGGTCGTCACCCCTTTGACGACTTGCGCCCGAACTCAGCAGGCCGAACGCTGTATAGTTCAGATAAGCAATCTTTCTAACTGAACATTTTACGGCCGTCGCCGGTGGACTTGACATGGGTTACGACTACGGGAGCTTTTCGAAAGCTGGACCTCGGCTATTGAAGCCAGCTGTGCAGGAACTAAAGTTCAAGCAACTGAGTGGCGTCGCGTTTGCGCGCGATCGGAGCCAATGGGTTGACGGCATTCTGCTCCAGCAGAGTGCACATGGAGGGGGCGACTTCTGCGTCAATGTCGGCATAGACGTGCCCGCGCTTGATGACTTGCGGATGCGAGCCCCCGCCGAGCGGCAATTCGGCCTGCTCATATGGGGGCGACTCGGACCGGACGGCGTCGATGACGGAACCTGGTTCCCCGCTTCGGACAAGGTCGAACTGGAAGCAAGCATGAGAGAGGTCCAGTCTTATCTTCCCATAGCCGAGGCCTGGTACAGGAAGTTTCTCTCGATAGAGGATATCGCCGCCGAGTACTTGAGGCGAAACGACCTCACGCATATCGAAGAAGACGAACATTTGTCGACTGTGGCAATCACCAATTACGGCTTGTTGTTACAGCTTGCGGGCCATCTGAGCGAATCGCGCAGATGGCTCGAGATTGCGCGGGCACAGTGGGCGTTTGTGGTTCGCGAAAATCTTCGGCGCTTCGACAAGAGAAAGCCTGGCAAAGAGGCACTGTCTTATCATCAGTCAGACTTGGAACAGCTCCGTGAAGTGGAGGCCATGCTTGATCGAACCGCGTGAAGTAAGCTTAAGGGCTGCCGATGAAAACATAGCGTCATACTGCTTTCTCGGCTCGTGGTTGACGCTTTTGGTCATGACAGCCTTCAGCTCGAAATCGCTTCTCGACATCCAGGGGTAGGGCGGCATGTAAAGTAGTGCTACCGATATCTGTGGAGATTACATGGGCAAAAACCGACTGGCGTCATCGTCATCATCATGGTGCTGGAACTCAAAGTCCCGCACAGCCCGGATTTCCGCGCGCTATTGCCGCTATGGCCTGTCTTCATGAGCTACGTGCTGAGTTTCATCTACGTCGGCATCTACTGGAACAAGCACCAGTATAGATATCACCCATTCTTCAGCAACTTGCGCACAGCATTAATGTCGTCGGTTTGCCTACTTTTACTGTCTGGTTGCAGTACTGTCGTGTCCGACGACAGCAAACAACCGGTTTTCGCGCCATATATAGGAAAATCGCTTGCTTTACAGCGCAGTCAACGATTGTGCGAAATGCCGGACGATCATAAGGTTTACGCGGTTCGTCGAGTCAAACTGGCAAGTCTGACCGAATATTGTCCTAAGCAATTGATAGCGCTCCCCAGGGGCACGGTCATTACGATTGATGGGGTATCGAAACGATGGATGCCCGTGTCTGGCGCATTCTGGTACGCGCTTGGTCATGTGGCCGGAACGAATTATGACTTCGAGTATCCTTGGGCCTATATCTATACCGTGCGAGCGCCCTGGGAGCCAGATACTGTGCCGGAAAAGCGGCCACCTCCCGGATAGCGAATACGCGTCAAACAACTTCTGATCAACCGGCTGAGAAGGAAGCAGAATTGGGTAAAAATCGCCTTGAAGCCTTCAGCGACGGCGTCATCGCCATCATCATCACCATCATGGTGCTGGAACTCAAAGTTCCGCACAGCGCCGACTTCCGTGCGCTGCTGCCGCTATGGCCCGTGTTCATGAGCTACGTGCTCAGCTTCATCTACGTCGGCATCTACTGGAACAACCACCATCACATGCTCC
The DNA here is from genome assembly GCF_918697865.1 of Massilia sp. Bi118. Taxonomy (GTDB): domain Bacteria; phylum Pseudomonadota; class Gammaproteobacteria; order Burkholderiales; family Burkholderiaceae_D; genus Telluria. Next base: position 178,915 of record NZ_CAKKMV010000009.1, read on the forward strand.
ACGCCGTAAAGGAAGTCAGCGGCGGCATCCTGTGGGCCAACCTGCACCTGCTGTTCTGGCTGTCCCTGATTCCCTTCGTGACGGCCTGGATGGGCGAGAACCATTTCGAGACCGGCCCCACCGCCGCCTACGGCTTCGTGCTGTTCATGTGCGCGGTGGCGTATGCGCTACTGGTGCGCGGCCTGGTGCGCAATCACGAGAAGAACACGACCCTGGCGGAGGCCATAGGCGACGACCGCAAGGGCAAGATCTCGATCGTGCTCTACCTGGCTGGCGTGGCACTGGCCTGGTTTGCCGCCTGGCTGGGCTTCCTGGTCTACGCGGCGGTGGCCGTGATGTGGCTGATTCCGGACCGGCGCATCGAAGAGAAGGTGGTCGAGGAAATCGAAGAGGAAGAGGCGGCCGCCGAGCGCGAGCAGCAATAAGCGTCTGCGTTCAACTACATACGATATACCCGCGACATTTCCGATGTGACGACGCGGCAATAACCCTGCTATGATCTTCCGCGCCCTTGCTGCCGGGCCCGCTCCGGCAGTGTCCATACAGTGTCCGTGAAAGATCGCATGAAACAGCCACTCCGCCTCATCGTCGCGGCAAGCATCGCGCTTGCCTATGCAGCCACCGCCATCCCGGCCGTTGCCGCGCCTGCCGCCTCCGCCCCTGCCTCCATCAACGTCCTCGACGCCTCGAATCCCTTCGCCAGGGCCAGCACGCTGCCCTTCCACTACCCGGCCTTCGACAAGATCAAGGACGAGCATTTCAAGCCGGCCTTCGAAGTCGGCATGCGCGTGCATCTGCTGGAAGTCGAGGCGATCGCCAACAACCGTAACGCGCCGACCTTCGACAACACCATCGTCGCGATGGAGCGCGCGGGCCAGCTGCTGTCGCGTGTGGCGACCACCTTCTCGAACCTGCAGGGTGCGAACACCAACGACAACCTGGATGCGATCGACCGCGAGATGTCGCCGAAGCTGGCCGCGCACCAGGACGCGATCTTCATGAACGACAAGCTGTGGAAGCGCGTGAAGACCCTGTACGACAAGCGCGACAACCTCAAACTCGACGCCGAGTCGAAGCACCTGCTGGAGCGCTACCACCGCGACTTCGTGCGCGCCGGCGCCAAACTGTCGGCAGCGAACAAGGAGAAGCTGAAGGCGTATAACGGCGAGATCGCCAGCCTGCAGTCGACCTTTGCCCAGAACGTGCTGAAGGAAGCGAATGCTTCGGCCCTGGTGGTCGATACCCGTGCCGAACTGGCCGGCCTGTCCGACGCCGAGATCGACGCCGCAGCAGCGGAAGCGAAGAAGCGCGGCCTGGACGGCAAGTTCGTGATCGCGCTGGCGAATACCACCGGCCAGCCGCTGCTGTCCTCGCTGACCAACCGCGGCACGCGCGAACGCCTGATGGCGGCCTCGCTGGCACGCGGCAGCCACGGCGGCGACTTCGACAGCCGCGAGCTGGTACAGCGCCTGGCCAAACTGCGCGCCGAGAAGGCGACCCTGCTGGGCTACCCGAACTTCGCGGCCTATTCGCTGGAAGTCGAAACCGCGAAGAACCCGGAAGCCGTGAATAAACTGCTGGGCGAGCTGGCGCTGCCGGCCGTGAACAACGCGAAGCTCGAAGCTGCCGAGATCCAGAAGGTGATCGATGCGGAGAAAGGCGGCTTCCAGGTCGCGGCGCAGGACTGGGCCTTCTACACCGACAAGGTGCGCCAGCAAAAATATGCCTTCGACGAGAGCCAGCTGAAGCCCTACTTCGAGTTGAACAACGTGGTGCTGAACGGCGTGTTCTTCGCCGCGAACAAGGAGTTCGGCATCAGCTTCAAGGAGCGCAAGGACCTGCCGGTGTACGACCCGGACGTGCGCGTGTTCGACGTCTTCGACGCCGACGGCAAGCAGCTGGCGATCTTCATCATGGATTACTACGCGCGCCCGAACAAGCAGGGCGGCGCCTGGATGAACGAGTACGTGACGCAATCGACGCTGCTGGGTAACCACCCGGTGGTGGCGAACCACCTGAACATTCCGAAGCCGCCCGCCGGCCAGCCGACCCTGCTGACCTACGACGAGGTGCGCACCGCCTTCCACGAATTCGGCCACGCGCTGCACGGCATGTTCTCGAACGTGAAGTACCCGACCTTCGGCGGCGCCAATACGCCGCGCGACTTCGTCGAGTATCCGTCCCAGGTCAACGAGATGTGGGCGACCTGGCCGGAAGTCCTTGCCAACTACGCCAAGCACTACCAGACCGGCGCGGCCATGCCGCAGGAGCTGCTGGACAAGGTGCAGGCCTCGAAGAAATTCAACATGGGCTACATCACGACCGAGTACCTGGCGGCCTCGCTGCTGGACCAGCGCTGGCACCAGCTGACGCCCAAGCAGATCCCGAGCGACGTGCTGGGCTTCGAAGCGGCCGCCCTGAAGGATGCGGGCGTGGACTTCGCGCCGGTGCCGCCGCGCTATCGCACGACCTACTTCTCGCACAGCTTCTCGCTCGGCTATTCGGCCGGCTACTACGCCTACCTGTGGAGCGAAAAGCTGGATGCGGACACGGTCGAGTGGTTCAAGGAGAACGGCGGCCTGCTGCGCAAGAACGGCGACCACTTCCGCCAGACCCTGCTGTCGCGCGGCGGTTCGGCCGATGCGATGGACCTGTTCCGCAATTTCCGCGGACGCGATGCGCAGATCCAGCCGCTGCTGGAGCGCCGCGGCCTGACCGGCACCCAACAATAAAACGATTTATACCGGAGAGAGAATGAACCGTTCCTACATCCTGGCCTTCGCCGTCACCGCGGCCGTGGCCACCTTCGCCCACGCAGCACCATCCCGGCTGCCGGACTCGAATCCCTTCGCCAAGCCGAGCACCCTGCCGTTCCAGTACCCGGCCTTCGACAAGATCAAGAACGAAGACTTCGCGCCGGCCTTCGAGGAAGGCATGCGCCAGCATTCGCTTGAAATCGACGCCATCGCCGCTAGCCGCGCCGCGCCCACTTTCCAGAACACCATCGTCGCGATGGAGCGTTCGGGCCAGCTGCTGAATCGCGTCTCGACCGCCTTCTACAACCTGGTCGGCGCCAACACCAACGACACCTTGAATGCGCTGGACAAGGAACTGGCGCCGAAGCTGGCCGCGCACAGCGACAAGATCCGCCTGAACGAAAAGCTCTACAAGCGCATCAAGACCCTGTACGACAAGCGCGACACCCTGCACCTGGACGCCGAGTCGGCCTATCTGCTGCAGCGCTACCACACCGACTTCGTGCGCGCCGGCGCCCAGCTGTCCGCCAGCGACAAGGTCAAGCTGAAGGCCTACAACGGCAAGATCGCGGGCCTGCAGACCCAGTTCAGCCAGAACGTGCTGAAGGAAGCGAACGCCTCGGCCCTGGTGGTCGACAGCCGCGAGGAACTGGCCGGCATGTCGGACAAGGCGATCGACGTCGCCAGCGCGGAAGCGAAGAAGCGCGGCCTGGACGGCAAGTTCGTGATCCCGGTCGTGAACACCACGCAGCAGGCGCCCTTGTCCGTGCTGACAAACCGCGCCACCCGCGAAAAGCTGCTGGCGACCTCGATGGCGCGCGGCAGTCATGGCGGCGAATTCGACAACCGCCAGGTGGTGCTGGAACTGGTGAAGACGCGCGCCGAGCGTGCGAAGCTGCTGGGCTATCCGAACCACGCGGCCTACATGCTGGAAGACCAGACCGCGAAGACCACCGGCGCCGTCAACAAGCTGCTGGCCGAATTCGCCAGACCGGCCGTGAACAACGCGAAGAAGGAAGCGGCCGACCTGCAGAAGGCGATCGACGCCGAAGGCGGCAAATTCCAGGCTGCCGCCTACGACTGGAACTACTACAGCGACAAGGTACGCGCCCAGCGCTACGCCTTCGACCAGAGCCAGCTGCGTCCCTACTTCGAGTACAACCGCGTGCTGATCGACGGCGTGTTCTTCGCTGCCACCAAGGAATACGGCATCACCTTCAAGGAACGCAAGGACCTGCCGGTATACGATCCGGACGTGCGCGTGTTCGACGTCTTCGACGCCGACGGCAAGCAGCTGGCGATCTTCCTGCACGACCCCTACGCGCGCGCCAACAAACGCGGCGGCGCCTGGATGAATGCCTATGTCGGCCAGAACACCCTGCTGGGCACGCACCCGGTGATCGCGAACCACCTGAACATCCCGAAGCCGGCCGCCGGCGAGCCGACCCTGCTGACCTACGACGAAGCGCGCACCATGTTCCACGAGTTCGGCCATGCGCTGCACGGCATGTTCTCGAACGTGAAGTACCCGCGCTTCTCGGGCACCCGCGTGCCGCGCGACTACGTCGAGTTCCCGTCGCAGGTCAACGAGATGTGGATGGCCTGGCCGGAAGTGCTGGCCAACTATGCGAAGCACTACCAAACCGGCGCGCCGATGCCGAAGGAACTGCTGGACAAGGTGCAGGCATCCGCCAAGTTCAACGAAGGCTACCGCACTACCGAGTACCTGGCGGCTTCGATGCTGGACCAGAGCTGGCACCAGCTGCGCCCGGACCAGATCCCGGCCGACGTGCTGGGCTTCGAAGCCAAGGCCCTGCATGACGCCGGCGTCGACTTCCCGCTGGTCCCGCCGCGCTACCGCACGACCTACTTCTCGCACGTGTTCTCGGGCGGCTACTCGGCCGGCTACTACGGCTACCTGTGGGCCGAGAAGCTGGACGCCGACACCGTCGAGTGGTTCAAGGAAAACGGCGGCCTGACGCGCAAGAACGGCGACCGCTTCCGCCAGATGCTGCTGTCGCGCGGCGGCACCATGGATGCGATGGACATGTACCGCAACTTCCGCGGCCGCGATGCGAAGATCGAGCCGCTGCTGGAGCGCCGCGGCTTGACCGGTAACTGATCATCCATGGCAGCGGCAACATCGGCGCCTTCGCGTCGCTGCTGCTGCCGCTGCCCGCAGATTCTTCCTCACGCTGCATCCTGGCAGCGTCATCGCTTTCCCCTGCCATTCCAACTCCTCGCACAGCGGTATTGACAGCCTGCGGCTGCTGTGTTGCGCCCACGTAACATAGTAAATTTTTTTTGCAAATGTGAAATTTGGAGAGATTGGTTGCTGATCAGTACGCTATTCTGTGTGCATGGAGAATGGCTGTCGAGCCATCGACTTATATCGCCTATTAATATTTATTAAAAGGGGATATGGAATATATTTGCCTTTTATTATTTTTGTAAATACCCATAATAAGAAACAAAAATAAATAATTAAAAAAGGTTGACGCAGGTTTTTTTAGAAAATAATATTTTCAACAAGGCGGCGGTGAATTGCCCGATTCTAGATAAGAAGAAGGTTTTATTATTAATTGCCAAAGCTGATTTTCCTAAACCTGAAAGGATTTGAAAATGCGCGAATTGAATATCGAAGAAATGGAAATGATCAGCGGTGGCGCGGAAGCTGGCTGCTCGGTGACCACCACCACGACCACCAATGCCGACGGCTCGAGCACGAGCAAGACCACCTGGGAATGCCACGTCAAGTCGTAATTGCATAACTTATACAAACAAACTGGAGACGAAAATGCGTGAACTGAATATCGAAGAAATGGAAATGATTAGCGGCGGCGTGGAAGTCGGCTGCTCGAAGACCACCACCACGACCACCAACAAGGATGGCTCGACCACGACCGTCACGACATACGAATGCCACGCCAAGTCGTGATTGCATAATTCAAAAATAAACCGGAGACGAAAATGCGTGAACTGAATATCGAAGAAATGGAAATGATCAGCGGCGGCGTGGAAGTCGGCTGCTCGAAGACCACCACCACGACCACCAACAAGGATGGCTCGACCACGACCGTCACGACCTACGAATGCCACGCCAAGGCATAAGTCGTTGATGTAGCGGGAGATTATCTCTCGGAAAGGCTCGGCCGCGTGCCGGGCCTTGTTGCAGATGTACTCGGAAAGCTATTCGCGAAAGTCTCGGATCATGAAGTTTTTGTTGACGATGTTGCTGTTCCTGGGGCTGGTCCCGGGGGCTCAGGCCGGCTGGGAGCGGGTCTCGGCAGATACGATCAGGTTTTCCGGGGATATCAATCCCGGCTCGTACAAGGAATTCCTTGAGGTGTCGAAGGGCGGCTATAAGAATGTGGTGTTGCAGAGTTTCGGCGGCACGCCGTTGACCGCGCTGAAAATTGCCGAGGATATTTCGAAAAATAATGTAAAAGTCGAGATTGACGGCTACTGTTTCTCGGCTTGCGCAAATTATCTGGCATTGGCCGGCAAGACACTGGTTCTTCCTTGCGACGCATTGCTGGGCTGGCATGGTTCTCCCACGCTGGAGTCGGATGAAGAGATCGCCAGGAAAAATGAAATGCTCGATTATCCGTTTGAATTGACGCGGGCATATCAGAAATGGGTTGGCGAATTCCGTGCGAGGGAAAACAGGTTTTATCGGTCCGTGAAAGTCGATCCTGCGTTGTTACAGGACTCGGTCGCGGTCCCGTCCGGGGAAAATATCAAGCCGAAGGTCAGTTTTACTCTCGATGAAGAATCCGGGGAGTTTTCGGTTACCCGCTCGGCGACATTATGGATTCCCCTGCCGGATACGCTCGAAACCTATGGCGTGTCCACCAGCGGATTTTGCCGGCGTTATACCCGCGAAGATATAAAAACCATTCTCAAGCAGCGCGGGATGAGCGCGATCGCTTTTTCTTCGGGCCGTAAATAAAAGCCGGCCTCAAATGTTAAATCGACTTATTCGAGCTGCATAAAACCGGCCCGGAGGCAATGCCGGGCGTGGTATCCGACAAGACATGAACCCGCCTAATCAACCCCTTTTTCGTACCGAGTCGATCGAGCATGTCAGCGCGAAGCAATATGGCACAGTCATCCTGGCGCGCACGGTCAGCCATCATTTTCTGACGGCCCTGTTCGTCGTCATCGGCTTGGCAATCGTGGCCTTCTTTATTGCCTTCGACACGACCCGGAAGGCGCAATGCCAGGGAATCCTGATTCCATCGACCGGTGTCATCAAGATCACGTCTAACCAGAACGGCGTCATCAAAGAAAAGCGCGTCGCGGAAGGCACGCTGGTCAAGGCCGGCGACGTGCTGTTCGTACTGTCGAGTGAGCGCAGCAGTGTGGACTCTGCCTCCACAGAACAGGCGGTGTCCGCGTTTCTGAAGGAGCGGCGAAACAGTTTCGAGGCCGAATTACAGCAATCGAATCTGCAGTCGCAGCAGCGGGTCGATGCTGCCCGCCGGCGCGTTCAGGAGCTGACACAGGAGGGCGCCTATATCGCAGACCAGATCGCTTTGCAGCAGCGCCGTGTCGTGTTGGCGGAGCAGGCGCAAAAGCGGTATGGCGACTTGCTGACAGCCAGGTATATTTCGGCGGCCCAGTTTCAGGACAGGCAGGTGGAATTCCTCGACCAGCAACAGAAGCTGGCTGACCTCCAGCGGGCACAGGCGGCGACCAGGCGAGACCTGAGTACGGCGCAGGATGATATCCGCGACAAGGAGCTGCAGGCACAGCGCGACGCCGGCGCACTGCGGCGCAGTGTCTCCAGCCTCGAGCAGGACCTGACCGAGAACGAGGCGCGCCGCGAAATCCTGGTGCGTGCACCGCAGGATGGCATGGTGACCGCCATCACGATGGAACGCGGCCAGGCGGTGAGTGCGACGACGGTCCTTGCCTCGATCCTTCCGGCGGGAGCGGCACTGGAAGCCGAAATTTATGCGCCGTCGCGTTCGGCCGGATTCGTCAAGTCGGGCATGCCGGTCATGCTGAGGTACCAGGCCTACCCCTACCAGAAATTCGGCCAGTATCCAGCCGTCGTGCGCGAGGTTGCAAATACCTCGCTCCGTCCCGACGAGCTGACCTTACCCGGCGCAGCACCTGGCGCCGCGGCCGAGCCGCTGTACCGTATCAGGCTGACGCTCGACAAACAAACGGTCCAGGCGTACGGCAACGTCCTGCCGCTGAAGTCCGGCATGCTGGTGGACGCCAGTATCGTGCTGGAGCACCGCCGTCTGTACGAATGGGTGATCGAACCCCTGCTCAGTATTTCGGGAAAAATCTAACGGACCGGCCCACCCATGAGAATCATCGAAAAACTGCGCTTGTCCTTCTGGCAGGCCCGGCGTCTTCCTGCCCTGCTCCAGAGCGAAGCTGCGGAGTGTGGCCTGGCATGCTTGTCGATGGTGGCAAGCTACTGGGGGCATCGGGTCAGTATCGCGAACATGCGCCAGCGCTACAGCGTCTCGCTGAAAGGCGTGACGCTCAAGGGTATCGTCACGATGGCCAACGGGATGTCGCTCGACGCACGCCCTTTGCGCCTGGAACTGGAACATCTGCCGAATCTGAAGCTGCCCTGTATCCTGCACTGGAACCTCAACCACTTCGTCGTGCTCAAGGCAGTACGGTCGGGCCATGTCGTGATTCACGATCCGGCAGTCGGGGAGCGCCGCCTGGCGCTGGCCGAGGTGGCGAAGCACTTTACCGGCATCGCACTCGAACTCAGGCCGTCCGCAACGTTCGAACGCAAAGCCGAGACCAGGCAGTTTTCACTCCTGTCGCTGATGGGGCATGTAGTTGGCCTGCGCGCCGGTCTGCTGCAACTGCTGCTGCTTGGCCTCGTCCTGCAGTTATGCACATTGATCGCACCTTTTTACCTGCAGTGGCTGATCGACGATGCGCTCCTCACGGCCGACCGCGACCTGATCACGGTGCTCGGTTGCGGTTTTCTTTTGCTGGTCGTGATCCAGACTTCTCTGGCAGCGGTACGCAGCTGGATCACGACCGTCCTGGCGACGAACCTGAACCTGCAATGGTTCGGCAATGCATTCGCGCATCTCATGCGCCTGCCCCTGCCATTTTTTGAAAAGCGCAATACCGGCGATATCGTGTCGCGCTTCAGTTCGATCCAATCGATGCAGAACGGCTTGACGACCCAACTCGTCGAAGCGGTGATCGATGGCGTCATGGTAATCGGCACGCTGGCAATGATGCTTTTGTATAGCCCTGCGTTGGCGGCGGTTGCGGCGGCGACCGTCGGGGTCTATGTGTTGTTGCGCAGGGCCATGTTCCAGGCATTGAAAGAGGCGACGGCCGAACAGATCATCCATGCTTCGAAACAGCATACGCATTTCATGGAATCGGTACGTGGCGTGCAAAGCATCCGCCTGTTCGGCCGTACCGACGAACGGCGCACGGGGTGGATGAACGCACTGGTCGACCAGTTCAATGCCACGCTGCGGATCGAAAAGCTGTCCGTCTCCGCCAGGACCGCGAATACTTTCCTGTTCGGCGCGGAGCGGGTCATCATCATCTGGATGGCCGCGCTAGCGGTGCTCGATAGCCGCTTCTCGGTGGGTATGCTGTTCGCTTTCATCAGCTACAAGGACCAGTTCAGCCAGCGCATGGCAAGCCTCGTCGACAAGATCTTCGATGTGCAGATGTTGCGTATTCACGGCGAGCGCGTGGCCGATATCGTCCTTGCAGACACCGAACGGGAAACCGACGTGGCCGAGGTCGAGCTGGAGAGTATTTCGCCATCGGTCGAAGTGCGCAACCTGAGCTTCCGTTATGCCGACGGCGAGCCGGCAATCCTGTCGAAGCTTAATCTGGTCATACCTGCCGGGCAGTGTATTGCGGTCACCGGGCCTTCAGGTTCCGGCAAGACCACCTTCATCAAACTGTTGCTCGGCCTCCTCGAACCGACTGAAGGAGAAATCCTGATCGGCGGGGTCAACCTGAAACAGCTGGGTTTGCGCAATTACAGAAAATTGCTTGGGACCGTCATGCAGGAAGATACGCTGTTCGCGGGATCGATTGCCGACAACATCAGCTTTTTCGATCCGTCGCCGGATCAGGAGCAGATACAAGCCTGTGCTTCGCTGGCAGCCATCGGTGCGGAAATCCGCACCATGCCGATGGGATTCAATACTCTGGTCGGGGATATCGGGACAGGCCTGTCCGGCGGACAGAAACAGCGTATCCTGCTGGCCAGGGCGCTCTACAAAAATCCGAAGCTGCTGGTTCTGGATGAAGCGACCAGCCACCTCGACGTGTGGAACGAAAAATCGGTCAATAACGCCATCAAGAAAATTGCGATGACACGCATTATCGTGGCCCACCGTCCGGAAACCATCCAGATGGCGGAGCGCATCATCGTGCTGCAGAGCGGCGTCATTGTGCAGGACGACGCAAGCGAGAAGACGGCGGCGTGCGCCTAGAATGAATAATCGTCTGGGTGTACTGTTAAAATCCGCAACACTCTTATAACGACATCGTCTCTGCAATGAGTGTTCAGGCATTACACGGTATTACTTTAGAATCGGTCCTAACCCGCCTGGTCGAGCACTACGGCTGGGAAGGGCTCGGCCGCCGCATCGCGATCAACTGCTTCATCAAGGACCCCAGCATCAAGTCGAGCCTGAAGTTCCTGCGCAAGACGCCCTGGGCCCGCGAACAGGTCGAGAAGCTGTACCTGGAGACCAGGTTCACCACATGAGGGACGACATGTTGAACGAGAACGAAGACACCCTGAAAGCGCACCTGAAGACCCTGCACCGCCACCTCGAGGAAACGGGCGAGGTCGACGACGAACTGGAGATGCTGCTGCGCCAGCTCGACGGCGACATCCGGCACGTGCTCGAGCGCCGCGCCGACGATCCGGACGCCAACACCTATGGCCTGGCCTCGCGCAGCCAGGAAATCACGGCCCGCTTCGCGGCCCGCCACCCGACCCTGGAGCCGGCGCTGCGCCAGCTTGGTAACATCCTCAACAACATGGGCATCTAAGAGCACCGAACAAAGCCCCCATGGCGGCGTTGCATCGTCTCGCCGTACTAGCGTACTGTCTTCGTGGTCCGCCACTGCGGCGATGCGCCTTGCCCTGCGGGCTTTGTTAGGCGCTCTAAAACAACGTTTCATCCGCAATGGATGAGCCAAGTTGTTGAAAACTAAGCCATTTTTAAAAGGGGAGGGAGCTGGCCGCAGGCTTTTCCTGTAAAATATCGGCCAATGAACTCCCCAGCCAATCTCTTCGCGAACGTTGCCAAACGTTCCAGCCGCGCTCCCGCCGCGCCCTTCCTGCCCATGACCCGCGCCGAGATGGACAAGCTGGGCTGGGATTCGTGCGACATCATCCTGATCACGGGCGACGCCTATATCGACCACCCGAGCTTCGGAATGGCGCTGGTTGGGCGCTTGCTGGAAGCGCAGGGTTACCGGGTCGGCATCATCAGCCAGCCGGACTGGACCTCCGTGGAACCCTTCCGTGCGCTCGGCAAGCCGAACCTGTACTGGGGCATCACCGCCGGCAACATGGACTCGATGGTCAACCGCTACACGGCCGACCGCAAGATCCGCTCGGACGACGCCTACACCCCGAACGCCGAGCCGAACAAGCGCCCGGACCGCGCCGTCACCGTCTACTGCCAGCGCGCCCGCGAAGCCTTCCCGGGCGTGCCGGTCATCGCCGGCTCGATCGAAGCCTCGCTGCGCCGCATCGCGCACTACGATTACTGGTCGGACAAGGTGCGCCGCTCGGTGCTGTTCGAATCGAAGGCCGACCTGGTCATCTTCGGCAACGCCGAGCGCGCGCTGGTCGACGTCACGCGCCGCATCGCCGCCGGCGAGAACATCAAGAGCATCCGCGACCTGCGCGGCACCGCCTTCCTGGTGCCGCACGGCTGGCTGCCGGATGAAGAGTGGTCGGTGCATAACTCGACCCGCGTCGACGTGCCGGGCCGCGTCGATCCGCATCCGAACCCGTATGCGATGGCGCAGGAAGACACCAAGGCTTGCGCCACCGAGAACGCGCAGCCGGAACCGGAAGTCAAACCGATCGTCATCATGACGCGCGAAGAGCGGCAAGCCGCGGCGCGCGAAAAGGCGCGCAAGACCGTGGTGCGCCTGCCGTCGTTTGAAACCGTCAGCGAAGACCCGGTGATGTACGCACACGCTTCGCGCGTGTTCCACCTGGAGTCGAACCCGGGCAACGCGCGCGCGCTGGTGCAGCAGCACGGCGACCGCGACGTCTGGCTGAACGCGCCGCCGCTGCCGCTGGCGATGGACGAGATGGACGGGGTCTACGACCTGTCCTACGCGCGCGCGCCGCACCCGAGCTATGGCAAAGCGCACATCCCGGCTTGGGAGATGATCCGCTACTCGGTGAACATCATGCGCGGCTGCTTCGGCGGCTGCACTTTCTGTTCGATCACCGAGCACGAAGGCCGCATCATCCAGAGCCGTTCGGAGCCGTCGATCCTGCGCGAGATCGAGCTGATTCGCGACACGACCAAGAATTTTGCGGGCACGATCACCGACCTCGGCGGCCCGACTGCCAACATGTACCGCCTGGCCTGCAAAGAGAAGAAAATCGAGGAAACCTGCCGCCGCCTGTCCTGCGTCTACCCGACCATCTGCTCCAACCTGGGCACCGACCACAGCAAGCTGATCTCGCTGTACCGCAAGGCGCGCGCAATCCCGGGCATCAAGAAGATCCTGATCGGTTCCGGCCTGCGCTACGACCTGGCCGTGCGTTCGCCCGAGTACGTGAAGGAGCTGGTCACGCACCACGTCGGCGGCCTGCTGAAGATCGCGCCGGAGCACACGGAAGAGGGCACGCTGTCGAAGATGATGAAGCCGGGTATCGGCGCCTACGACGAGTTCAAGGCGCTGTTCGACAAGTACTCGAAGGAGACGGGCAAGAAGCAGTACCTGATCCCCTACTTCATCGCGGCCCACCCGGGTTCGACCGACGAGGACATGCTGAATCTCGCGTTGTGGCTGAAGAAGAACAACTTCCACCTCGACCAGGTGCAGACCTTCACGCCGACCCCGATGGCGATGGCGACCACCATGTACCACACCGGGAAGAACCCGCTGGCCAAGGTGACGGCGGAGTCGGAAGCGGTCCTCACCGCCAAGAGCGGCAAGACGCGCAAGCTGCACAAGGCCTTCCTGCGCTACTACGATCCGGAAAACTGGCCGGTGCTGCGCGAAGGCCTCAAGCGCATGGGCCGCGGCGACCTGATCGGCAATGGCGAGCGCCACCTGGTGCCGCCGCCCGGCAGCGAACTGGAAATGACGCCGCGCAGCGAGCGCAAGAGCATGCCGCTGGTGGCCGAGGCGCGCAGCGCGGCGCCGAAGGGCCGCGTGATCGAGGTGGCGACGCGCCGCAATGCCCGCGGCGCTAACGGCGCCAACGGCGGTGGCGGCAAGGGCCGCAGCGAGCCGGCGCCCTTCATGGCGCCGCCGGGAAAGGCCAAGCCGGGCATTTTGTCGACCATCAAGGCCAAGCCGAAGGCGGCAGGACGCAAGTAAGCTCTCTCCAGGTTCAGCCCTGAAACAAAAACGGATTCATGCGCAAACATGAATCCGTTTTTTTATTTCAAAAATTCGGGGTCAGAGCACTTTTTTGAACGATCGCCCCTATGACGCTTGTCCGAAAAAGTGCTCTGACCCCGAATTGTTTTAGACTTTCAGGTCCCCGCTCGCCTGCTTTTCGCGCAGCTGCTTTGCGTAGCGGTGCCTTGCCCGCAGCCGCGGATTGGTCATCAGCCGTCCCAGCGTCTCGCCGATCACCATCACCACGCCCAGCAGCGGCAGCACCAGCATCAGGCCGGCCACGCCGGACAATGCGCCGCCGATGAAGATCATCAGCACGGTAATCAGGGGGTGGATCTTGAGGCTGCGCCCGAGCGTGATCGGCATGAACACGAAGTCGTCCAGCAGGCGCGCCAGGATGAAGACGACAATGGCGCCGTAGGCAACCAGCGGATTGGATGGCGCGTCGGTGGCGGCGACGATCACCACCATCGCGCAGCCGACCACCGAGCCGATGAAGGGCACCCAGGCCAGCAGCGCCGAGATGAAACCCAGCAGCAGCGGCGAGGAGACGCCGATCACCCACAGGCCGAAGCCGAGCACGATGGTGTCGAGCACGGTCAGCTTGAGCAGGCCCTCGAAGTAGCGGCGCGCGGTCTGGTCGACCTGGTGCAGCAGGAACAGGGTGCGTTCGAAGTAGGCGTTCGGCACCGCGCGCGCCAGGAATTTCTTGAAGCGCAGGCCGTCGCGCAGGAAGAAGAAGGCGAGGAAGGGCGCCAGCAGCAGCGAGGGCAGCCAGCCGGCCGCGGTGACCAGGATGGTGGTCAGGTAGCGCTGGGCGAAGGTGTCGGTGAAGACCTTGAAACGCTTGTTGGCCAGCGAGGTGACGTGCATCTCCGCCAGGATCGGGAATTTCGCCTCCAGCAGCGCCATCGTGTTGCGGACAAAGGCCACGCCGCCGTTCGCGTACAGCGCCAGCGTATCGCTCCAGGAGCCGCTGTCTTCCGGGCCCGCATTCCAGGACAGCGCGGCCACCAGCACCAGCGCGGACAGGCCGAAGAAGATGGCGCACACCAGCATCGACGAGACGCTGCGCGAAAAGCCCAGGCGCAGCAGGCGCCGCATCGGGCCCAGCAGGGTGTAGTACATCACGATGCCGAAGATGAGCGGCAGGACCAGCCACAGCATGTGCTCGAGCAGCACCAGCAGCAGGCAGGTGACGGCAATGATTCCGGTCCAGACCACCGGCCCGGCGCGCTCTTCGCGGACCGCGGGTGCGGCGATCATAGCGCTTCCAGCTGGGGGCGGCCGTCGAGCCGCTCGCGCAGGCGCTGGCCGATGTGGCGCGCCAGCGCCAGCGAAATCTTGTAGCCGATGACGGCGTCGGTATCCATCAGCGCCAGGAAGTCGTCGCGGAAGAACACCGCCAGTTCGCAATGGTCGATGGCGCGCACGCGGGCGCTGCGCGGCGAGTTGTCGAGCAGGGCGAGGTCGCCGAAGAAGCTGCCCGGTCCCAGCTCGCTCACCAGCTGGCGGCGGCCCTCGTGCATGCGGCTGATCTCGACGCGGCCCGCCATTACCAGGTAGAGCGCCTGGCCTTCCTCGTTCTCGTCGAAGACGATTTCCTCCGGCTGGTAGCGCCGTTCGTGCATCAGGCCATCCACGAACTTGACCTCGATCGGCTTGAGCGTGCGGAACAGGGACGTGTTCTGCAGCCGGCGCTGGCGCGGGGACAAGGTCTGGGACTTGAGGAAACCAAAGATCACGGCGACTCCAGTAAATATATGCTTGTCAATTATGCACGATTAACTTGTGCCACGCAGCAATAGCACGATGTCTGTGCCGTTATCAGACACTCAAAAGCACCCCGCACGAATCGTACGTGCACAAATGTTAAAAACGTGTAAGATAATTCCTATGTGCAACATGCGTTGCTATAAATACATGATCGGGCCGAGGCTGTCCTAGAGGGAACCGAGTGATCGACATTCAAACTTTCATGCTGGCGCTAGGCGTCGGCAATATCGCCTTTGCCCTGCTGATGGCGGGCTATATGCGCGGCGCGGACAATAGTCCGGCCCTCTGCTACTGGATGTGGGGCCGCCTGTCGATCGGCCTTGCCCAGCTCTGCTGGTGGGCCGCGCCGCAGTTCGAGCTGCGCCTGGTCGAAGCTGTGTCGGCTTGCGCCTGGCTGGGCGGCGTTGCGCTGGAAGTGGGCGCCAATTGCCTGTTCTTCGGCTTTACGCGCTGGCGCAAGTCGCTCTACCTGTTCACCTTGCCCGGCTGGGTGGCGGTCTGCTATGCGGTGGCCACCGGCGCCTCACGGCTGCAGCTGACGGAACTGATCTCCTTCATCATCGCCCTGTACGTGTTCGGCGCGGCCGTGGTGCTGCTGCGTCCGCGCAAGGCGCCGCTGCTGCAGCGGCTGATCGGCGTCAACAACATCCTGTTCGCGCTGGCGATCTGGGCCTGGCTGGGCTTCGAAGGCGGCAGCCCCGGCACCGCCACGGCGCCGGTGATCGGCCTGGCCTACCTGGCCAGTTACCTGCTGATGATCGTGAACGGCTTCGGTTTCCTGTTGCTGTGCAAGCAGAAGGACGACGAGCTGATGCGCCGCCTGGCGACCATCGACGGTCTGACGGGCATGCTGAACCGCCGCGCCTTCTTCGAGCGTGCCGACGGCGCGCGCCAGCTCGCGCTGCGCCTGCGCAAGCCGATCGCCTTGCTGATGCTCGACATCGACCACTTCAAGCAGCTCAACGACAGCTACGGCCACGCCAGCGGCGACGACGCGCTGAAGGTATTCGCGGACACCGCGCGCGGCGTGCTGCGCGAGCATGACCTCATCGGCCGGCTCGGCGGCGAGGAATTCGCGCTGGTCCTGCCCGCCACCCGGCTCGAGGGCGCGCTCGAAGCAGCCGAGCGCCTGCGCCTTGCCGTGCTCGGCGTGCCGGTATTCGGCGGCGCGCCTGGCTACCGCATGACAGTCAGCATCGGCGCGGTGACGATCGAGGCCGGCGAGGAACTGACGGCGGCGCTGGCGCGCGCCGACCACGCGCTGTATGCGGCCAAGACCGGCGGGCGCAATCGCGTCGAGGTCGGCCAGCCGATGCTCAAAAGAGCGTGAAATTCAGAGCACGCCCGCTTGCCGGTCGAGATCCAGCGTATGCGTGCAGGCGATGCGCGGCGCCAGGTGGCTGGTCAGCACGATGCAGCCTTGGCGCGCCGCTTCGCGCCTGCTTAGTTCCTGTTCCAGCAGTTCGACTGCCTGCGCATCGAGACCGTTGAAGGGCTCGTCGATCAGCAGCAGCCTGGCCGGCAAGGCCAGGGCCAGCGCCAGCTGCAGTTTCTTGTACTGCCCCAGCGACAGCGCGCTCACCGGCTGGGCCGGCACGCCGTCCAGGCGGAAGGCCGCCAAATGGGCGCGCAGCGCGGCGCGGTCGGCGCCTTCGTACAGCGCCAGGTGCAGTTCCAGCCACTCGTTCACCGTCAGCCAGTCCAGGGCAGGGGCCTCGCCGCCGCAATAGAAACTGGCGCGGCGCCAGGCCAGCGGCTCGCGTTGCGCGTCGATGCCGTCAAGGCGCATGCTGCCGGCGGCGGGCGCCAGCTGGCCGCCGAGCAGGCGCAGCAGGGTGGTCTTGCCGCGGCCATTGCTGCCGCGCAGCCAGGTCAGGCCCGGCTCGAAACGCATGCTCAGGCCCAGGAACACGCTGCGTGTCCTGAAGTGAAAATTCAAGGCGTCGATCTCGACCATGTGCTCTCTCAGTTCGCTACTTTACTGCCCACCGCGCACAGCAGCATGATCGCAAGCCCGACCAGGGCCATCCTGCCGCGCGGGGTGAAGGGCGGGGTTGCGGCCAGCAGCGGCGGCGTCAAGCAGGCCAGCGCCAGGTAAAGCTTGCCGGCGCCGCCATGCCAGGCGTGCACCATAAAACCGGTGGCGCTCAGCACGGCCAGTACCAGCAGGGCCGGCGCCTGCGCCGCAGCCCGGGCGCCCCAGGCCAGGCGAGTGAACCGCAGCGGCCAGCCGGCGGTGACTGGCGCCAGCCGCGCCACCTGCGTGCGCACGGTGGTGTCGGCATCGTGCACCAGCAGCACGAACAGGATGCTCACCGCGATGGCGCCAGCCACGCGCGGCAGCCAGGGCGGTCCGAGCATCCAAACGAGCATAGCGCCGAGGCCGGCCGCCAGCAGCGCCGCCTGGCGCGGACCGGCATGGCTGCCCGTGCGCCATAGCGGCAGCCAGAACAGGCGACGCCACAGCATGCCGTGGCCGGCGGCGGTCCCGGTCTCCCACCCTGTCTGGCCGGT
Organism: Massilia sp. Bi118; assembly: GCF_918697865.1. Lineage (GTDB taxonomy): Bacteria > Pseudomonadota > Gammaproteobacteria > Burkholderiales > Burkholderiaceae_D > Telluria. The sequence continues at coordinate 196,542 of NZ_CAKKMV010000009.1, forward strand.
GGCGGCTTGCAATGCGGGCGCACGGCGCGATGGCGCCGGTATCCGTGCGGCGCGCGCCAGCAGCCAGGCGCCGCTGGACCAGCTCAGCAGGAAGGAGAAGACGGTGCCGCCTGCCGCGCGCGCCGGCGAGATCCAGTCGGGATGCTGCCCCAGCCAGATCGCCAGCGAGGCGGCGTAGGCCAGCCCCAGCGGCGCCGCCAGCAGGGCCGCTACCAGCATGGCTGCCTGCAGTTGCAGGCGCGGCGCGACCGGCAGCCCGGCCAGCCAGGGCAAGGTGTGCGCGGGCAGCACCTGAGAACGCAGCAGCAAGAAGGGCAGGCCCATGGCGAGCCCGTGCAGGAGCAGCAGGGGCAGGGCCAGCGTCCAGGGACGGGACGCCGCCAGCATCGCCGGCATGGCGGCAAAGGCGACCAGGCCGACGGTAGCGGGGCCCAGCAGCAGGGCGGCGATCTCGGCCGAGCTGCGCAGACGTAAGGCGAGCTGGGCCACCGCGTGGCGCGCAAGGAGAATCCGGAACCTGATGTAAGGATGGGCCATGCTTCCCGCGCAAGTAGAGGCAGAAACGAAAAAAGGGTCCGACTAATCGGACCCTTCTTCTTGAAGCTGGCGGAGCGGACGGGGCTCGAACCCGCGACCCCCGGCGTGACAGGCCGGTATTCTAACCAACTGAACTACCGCTCCGTTTTTACTGATCTTTTCTTCGCTGTCGACATCATCGGAAGATCTGGTGGGCGCTGAGAGGCTCGAACTCCCGACCTAATCCTTGTAAGGGATCCGCTCTACCAACTGAGCTAAGCGCCCGCAAACCGCTTCGGTGATGTCTTCGACGTTTGTCACCACGTCCGAAGAGGCCCGAATCATAGCGTATCCCTTCTGAAGCACGCAAGGGCTTTACGGAAAAAAAATGTTGTATGCCTGCCCATGCTGCGCGCGTATTCCTTGCATAAGCTTATACACATGTTCGACAATTGCGCCTTTACCAACCTGGCAATATGAAGACATCGATAACGATGCGAATGGAGACAGACGCCATTTTTACCCTTCCTAGGAAATCGCAATGACCAAGATGTCCAAGATGCACAAGCGCGTTATCGCCGCCCATGGCGCGATGCTGGCGCTGTCAGCCCTGTCCGCCGCGCCGGCCATGGCCCAAGCTACATCGACCAACGAGCTGCAGACCGTCACCGTGACGGCGCAGCGCCGCACCGAAAATATCAAGGAGGTGCCGGTCTCGGTCAGCGCCGTCAAGGGTGAAAAACTCGACGTCATCGTCTCCGGCGGTGAAGACATTCGCGTGTTGGCCGGCAAAGTGCCGAGCCTGAACATCGAATCGTCGAACGGCCGCACCTTCCCGCGCTTCTACATCCGCGGCTACGGCAACACCGACTTCTCGCTGTTCGCCTCGCAGCCGGTGTCGCTGATCTATGACGACATCGTCCAGGAAAACCCGATCCTGAAAGGCTTCCCGATCTTCGACGTCGCCGGCGTCGAAGTGCTGCGCGGCCCGCAGGGCACCCTGTTCGGCCGCAACACCCCGGCCGGCGTGGTCAAGCTCGAATCCGAAAAGCCGAACCTCAAAAAGGTCGAGGGCTACTACAACGCCACCTGGGGCAGCCACAACACCGTCAACCTGGAAGGCGCCGTCAACGTGCCGCTGTCGGATAAATGGGCGATGCGCGTCTCGACCCTGCGCCAGCATCGCGACGACTTCGTCAACAATTACAGCGACCTCGCCAGGACCAACAAGACCGGCGAACTGGACGGCTACAACGAACACGCCGAGCGCGTGCAGTTCCTGTACACCCCGGACAGCACCTTCAGCGCGCTGTTCAATGTGCACCAGCGCACCACCTCCGGCAGTGCCCGCCTGTTCCGCGCCAACCTGATCAAGAAGGGCACGAACGACATCGCCGACGGTTACGACCTGAACAGCATCGTCACCAACGCCCAGAACTTCCAGGACCTCAAGACCCAGGGCGCCAACCTGCGTCTGAGCTGGGACCTCGGCGCCGTCAAGCTGTACTCGATCACCGGCTATGAAGGCGTGGACCACTACCACAGCCGCGGCGACATCGACGGCGGCATCATCGGCGGCCCGGGCGTGGTGCCCTTCCAGGTGCAGACCGCCAGCCGCCTGACCGACCTGACCCAATACTCGCAGGAATTCCGCGTCGAGTCGAAGAACACCGGCCCGATGAACTGGCAGGCCGGCCTGTACTACTTCGACGAAGACGCGACTGGCGGCAGCGACAACTTCGACAGCGTGACCCAGGCGCAAACCTCGCGCGTGATCTCGAACCAGAAGAACAAGGCCTGGGCCGCCTTCGGTTCCGTGACCTATGCCGTCAACGACGCCTTCACCCTGCGCGGCGGCCTGCGCTACACCGATGACAAGAAGGACTTTGCCACGCTGGAACACACCAACGTGACCCTGATCGGCCCGGCCGGTATCAGCGAAAGCAAGAGCAAGGTCAACTGGGACCTGTCGGGTACCTACAAGCTGAACCGTGACGTCAACCTGTACGCCCGCATGGCGACCGGCTTCCGCGCCCCGAGTATCGCTGCCGCTTCGGCATCGGTGCCGGTGACCGTGGCCGACGCCGAGACTGTCACCTCGATCGAAGGCGGCATCAAGGCCGACCTGTTCGAGCGCCGCGCCCGCCTGAACTTCTCGCTGTACGATTTCGAGGTGAAGAACCAGCAGCTGACCGTGGTCGGCGGCAACTCGAACGTCACCAAGCTGATCAACGCGGCCAAGACCAAGGCCCAGGGCGCCGAGTTCGACGTCGAAGGCATCGTCAGCCCGTCGCTGCGCGTGACCGCCGGCGCCAGCTACAACTTCACGGAAATCCGCGACCCTAGCCTGTCGGTCAACAAGTGCGCCCAGTGCACCATCACCGACCCGATCAACGCCGCCGGCCGCGTCGACATCAACGGCAACCCGCTGCCGCAGGCGCCGAAGTGGACCCTGAACGCGACCGCGCGCTACAGCGTGCCGGTGGGCGACGGCGAATTCTTCGTCTACACCGACTGGTCCTACCGTACGAAGATCAATTTCTTCCTGTACGAAGCGGCCGAGTTCAGCGGCAAGCCGCTGCTAGAGGGCGGCCTGCGCGTCGGCTACAACTGGGCGGGCGGCAAGTATGAAGTGGCCGCCTTCGGCCGCAACATCCTCGACCAGCGCCGCATCACCGGCGCCATCGACTTCAACAACCTGACCGGCTTCACCAACGAGCCGCGTACCTGGGGTGTGCAGTTCAAGGGCAACTTCTGATTTAGTTCTCCCTGACATGAAAGGCCGCGAGCGATCGCGGCCTTTTTTTATTGCGTCAGCGTATGCACGTACATCAAATTTCTTGGTTATATCTGATATAAGTCAAAACGATGTGTTAAATAATGTGGCTGACCAAGAATGACGATTCTGTGATTTTCCTGTGTTTTTTAGCAAGATCTTATTTTGCAGAGCGCGATTTCAGCCAAATAAAGTAGGTTTTTACTACGAAATGTGGTTTTTCGTTGTAAAGATGCCGAAATCAATTGTGAAATTTCTACACGTCTTCTTCCTTCGCGCTACTCTTCCGTGTCCCGCTTTCAGACGGGAAATCGGTGCGCAGAATTTGCACCGACACAACTAGATCTCAGGCACTGAGTTGTCTTGATGTGCTTGCGGAAAATCAAACTTTTGTGTTTTTCTAATAAAAGGAAGAAACATGAAGTCTCAGAAATCGATGTACCCGGCAGTCTTGAAACTGTGCGCAGCGGCCGTCATCGGCCTCGGCGCCAGTGTTGTGCACGCAGGAGCTGTCGCACCCGCCGCGCAGGGTGTGAGCATCACCGACCAGACTGACCGCCTGATCGTCAAGTACAGGGATGAAGCCGCCCCCGGCGCCAAGGGCCAGTCCCGTCTGGCCGCTTCCGGCGTGATCCCGGCGGCGCGCATGGCCAAGCTCGAGCTGGCCGGCCGCAATCTCGGCCTGACGATGAAGGAACTGCACACCATCGGTACCGGCGCCCGTGTGATCCAGCTGAACCGCAAGGTCTCGGTGGCCGAGGCCGCCAAGGTCGCTGCCGACCTGGTCGCCAGCGACGCGTCGGTGGAGTACGCCGAGCCGGACCGCATCATGAAGCCGATGTTCACCCCGAACGACACCTACTACAACCAGCAGTGGGACTACTTCGATACCGTCGGCGGCATGCGCCTGCCGGCAGCCTGGGACAAGTCGACCGGCACCGGCATCCGCGTGGCCGTGATCGACACCGGTTACCGTCCGCACGTCGACCTGCAGGGCCAGATCCTGGCCGGCTATGACTTCATCGCCGACACCGCGATTTCGAACGACGGCAACGGCCGCGACAGCGACGCCAGCGATCCGGGCGACTGGACCGCGGCGGGCCAGTGCGGCACCGGCGAACCGGCCACCAACTCGAGCTGGCACGGCACCCACGTGGCCGGCACCATTGCCGCGCTCACCAACAACGGCATCGGCGTGGCCGGCGTCGCTTATGGCGCCAAGGTCGTGCCGGTACGCGTGCTGGGCCAGTGCGGCGGCTACACCTCCGACATCGCCAACGGCATCATCTGGGCTTCCGGCGGCACCGTGTCGGGCGTGCCCAACATCGCAGCCCGCGCACAGGTGATCAACATGTCGCTGGGCGGCGGCGGCGCCTGCGACACCACCTCCCAGAGCGCGATCAACAGCGCCCGCTCGCGCGGCACCGTGGTCGTGGTCGCAGCCGGTAACGAAAGCCAGAACGCCAGCAACAGCAACCCGGCCAACTGCTCGGGCGTGATCGCGGTGGCGGCCACCAACAAGTCGGGCGGCCGCGCGTCGTACTCGAACTACGGCACGGTCGTCGACGTGGCGGCGCCGGGCGGCGATACCGGTGCGGCAATCCTGTCGACCCTGAACGCCGGCACCAAGTCCCCGGGCGCCGACAGCTACGCCGGCTACATGGGCACCTCGATGGCCACCCCGCACGTGGCCGGCGTGGTTGCGCTGATGCTGGCGAAGAACCCGGCCCTGACCCCGGACGACGTCGAAGCCCGCCTGAAGTCGAGCGCACGCGCCTTCCCGGCATCGTGCTCGGGTTGCGGCGCCGGCATCGTCGATGCGTCGGCAGCGGTCGATGCCGCGACCGGCACCGGCGGCGGTGGCGGCACCGGTACGACCATGTCGGAAACCGAGTCGAACAACACGATCTCCACCGGCAACACGGTCTCGACTTCCGGCACCACGGTCAACGGCACCATGTCGAGCAGCAGCGACACGGACTATTTCAAGGTCTCTGTCCCGGCTGGCAAGACCCTGAGCGCGACCCTGACCCCGAACTCGACCTCGGACTACGACCTGTACATCTACAACAGCGCCGGCAGCCAGGTGACCTCCAGCACCAACGGTGCGGGTTCGGTCGATTCGGCAAGTGCATCCAATACCGGCACCACCGCCGTGAACGCCTACGTGCGCGTGGTGTACTACAGCGGCGGCACCGGTTCGACCAACGGCAAGTACACGCTGAAGCTGACCTGGTAATTGTCTGCAAACAGAAAAATCGAGAAAGCTGATTGATCTATAAAGGAAATGCTTTAAGGAACTAAATTCCTTTAACAATCAATTACTTATCAAAAATTTTCCTGTGGTGAAAACCCCTAAAGCGGCCCCAAGCGGGCCGCTTTTCGTTAGGCTTCTCTGTTCGGTTACTCCAGAAGAGGAAGCAAAGCATGACGCACCACAAGATGTATCCCGTGTTGAAAATCTGCGCCGCAGCCCTCGTCGCCTTCGGCTCGCTGGCTGCTCACGCAGCGCCGTCGGATGCGGCACGAACCAAAGTGATTACCCAGACCGATCGCCTGATCGTCAAGTACAAGGACGCGGTCGACAATTCCAAGGGCGCCGTGCCCGAACGCGCCATGTCGGCCGCGCGCCAGGCCCTGCAAGCCCGCGCCGGCCAGCAGCTTGGCGCCACCATGCGCGCACTGCGCGCCACCGCCACCGGCGCCAACGTGCTGCAGCTGAGCCGCACCATGTCGCTGGACGAAGCCCGCACCCTGGCCGCCGAGCTGATGGCGCGCGACCCGGACGTCGAATACGCCGAGCCGGACCGCATCATGGTTCCGCTGTTCACCCCGAACGACCCGATGTACACCCAGCAGTGGCACTACTACGACGCCAAGGGCGGCCTGAACCTGCCTGCCGCCTGGGACAAGTCGACCGGCGCCGGCATCAACGTGGCCGTGATCGATACCGGCTACCGTCCGCACGCGGACCTGTCCGGCCAGATCCTGCCGGGCTATGACTTCATTACCAGCGCCGCCATCGCCGCCGACGGCAACGGCCGCGACAGCGACGCCAGCGACCCGGGCGACAGCACCACCGCCGGGCAGTGCGGCGGCGGCCTGCCGGCCCAGGACGATGCCTCGAGCTGGCACGGCACCCACGTGGCCGGCACCATCGCCGCGAAAACCAACAACGGCGTCGGCGTGGCCGGCGTCGCCTGGGGCGCCAAGGTCGTGCCGGTGCGCGTGTTGGGCAAGTGCGGCGGCTATACCTCGGACATCGCCGACGCCATGATCTGGGCGTCCGGCGGCGCGGTCACCGGCGCCCCGGCCAACCCGAACAAGGCGCGCGTGCTGAACCTGTCGCTGGGCGGCAGCGGCGCCTGCGACACCACCACCCAGAACGCGATCAACAGCGCCCGCTCGCGCGGCGCCGTGGTCGTGGTCGCGGCCGGCAATTCGAACGTCAATGCCTCGAACGCGAACCCGGCCAACTGCGCCGGCGTGATCACGGTGGCGGCGGTCGGCCGCAGCGGCGGCAAGGCGTCCTACTCGAACTACGGCGCGAATGTCGACGTCGCGGCGCCGGGCGGCGACAGCGGCGCGGCCATCCTGTCGACCTGGAATGCCGGCACCAGCACCCCGGCCAGCGACAACTACGGCTACATGATGGGCACCTCGATGGCGACCCCGCACGTGGCCGGCGTGGCCGCCCTGATGCTGGCGAAGAACCCGAACCTGACGCCGGACGAAGTCGAAGCCAAGCTGAAAGCCACCGCGCGCGCCTTCCCGGCCGCCTGCTCGGGCTGCGGCGCCGGCATCGTCGACGCGGCTGCGGCCGTGAACGCGGTGACGGCCACCGTCGCGGTGCAGCCGACGACCCAGAACGAAGTCGAGCCGAACAACTGGTTCTCGAACGCCAATCCGGTGGCGGCCTCGGGCACCGTGGTGAACGGCACGATGTCGGCCAGTAACGACATCGACTACTACATCGTGCAAGTCCCGGCCGGCAAGACCTTGACTGCCACGCTGACCCAGGGCGGCAGCACCAGCGACTATGACCTGTACGCCTACAACAGCGCCGGCACCCAGCTTGCCGTCAGCACCAACGGCGCCGGCGTGAACGATGCGGTATCGGTGACCAACACGGCGACCACCACCCAGGCGCGCGTAGTGCGCGTGCGCTATCACGCGGGTCCGTTGGGCAAGTACACGCTCAAGTTCACCTGGTAAGCAGGCGCATGGCCTGAGGAGAGGCGCGTAACGAAAGTTGCGCGCCTTTTTTGTTAGCACTTATACTGTATGCAATTACAGTATGAATAATCCCACCCGCAAGATCATCCACTGCGACTGCGACTGTTTCTACGCTTCCGTCGAGATGCGGGATGACCCGTCCCTGCGCGGCCGGCCGCTGGCGGTGGGAGGGCGGCCGGACCAGCGCGGCGTGATCGCCACCTGCAACTACGAGGCGCGCCGCTTCGGCATCCATTCGGCGATGGCCACCGCCCAGGCGATGAAGCTGTGCCCGCAGCTGCTCCTGATCCCGCCGAACATGGAGAAGTACCGGATTGCCTCGCGCCAGATCATGGACATCTACCGCGACTATACAGAGCTGGTCGAGCCGCTGTCGCTGGACGAGGCTTACCTGGACGTCACCGATTCCCAGCACTGCAAGGGCAGCGCAACCCTGATCGCGCAGGAGATCCGGCGGCGCATCTTCGAGACCGTCGGCATCACGGCCTCGGCGGGCGTGGCGCCGAGCAAGTTCGTGGCCAAGATTGCCAGCGACTGGAACAAGCCGGACGGCCTGTTCCTGGTGCGACCGGAGGAGGTCGATGCCTTCGTGGCCGCGCTGCCGGTGAAAAAGCTGCATGGCGTCGGCAAGGTCACGGCGGCCAAGATGAAAAGCCTGGGTGTGGAAACCTGCGCCGACCTGCGGACCTGGAACATGGCGAAGCTGCAGGAACACTTCGGCTCCTTCGGCGCCCGCCTGCACGACCTGTGCCGCGGCATCGACTACCGCGAGGTCAATCCGGTGCGCGAAAGGAAATCGATCAGCACCGAGGAAACCTATACGCCCGACGTGCCGGACCTGCCCGCCTGCCTGGCCCTGCTGCCGGAGCTGATGGAACACCTGCAGGGCCGGATCAAGCGCAACAATGCCGAAAAATTCATCAACAAGCTGTTCGTGAAGCTCAAGTTCAACGACTTCCAGCAGACCACGGTCGAGTGCGTGGGCTACGCGCCGAACCTGGCGATCTACGCCCACCTGATGGAAGCCGGCTGGCTGCGCGCCAGCCGCCCGGTGCGTCTGCTGGGCGTCGGCGTGCGCTTGAGCGATACCGAGCAGGTCGAGCAGCTCAGCTTGTTTGACGAACGCGCAACACATTAAAAAAGGCTGCGCTGTCGGGTGAAAATAGCTGCCCGGCAGCGTGTAGAATGTCGTTCCCCTGGAAAAAAGAGATAACTGAAAGCAACTATGTGGTTCAAGAATCTTCAGATCTACCGTCTGCCCGCACCGTGGGCTTTTAGCACCGAACAAATGGAAGCGGCGCTGCAGTCGCAGGCGTTCACGCCGGCCAGCAGCAATGAACTGCTGCGCCAGGGCTGGGATTCGCCGCGCGGCAATGGCAAGCTGGTCCACGAAGTCAACAAACAGATGCTCATGATGCTGGGCACCGAAAAGAAACTGCTGCCGGGCTCGGTCATCAACCAGGTTGCCAAGGCTAGAGCCGCCGAGCTGGAAGAGCAGCAGGGCTTCCCGCCGGGCAAGAAGGCCATGAAGGAACTGAAGGAACGCGTGGCCGACGAGCTGCTGCCGCGCGCCTTCTCGATCCGCAGCAATGTCTGGACCTGGATCGACCCGGTCAACGGCTGGCTCGTGATCGACGCCGCCAGCCCGTCGAAAGCCGACGAGGTCATCAAGCTGCTGCTGAAGGCCGTCGACAAGATGCCGCTGGAATCGCTGCGCGTGCAGAGCTCGCCGGTGGCCGTCATGACCGGCTGGCTGGAATCGGACGAAGCGCCGTACAACTTCACGATCGACCAGGACACCGAGCTGCGCGCCACCGGCGAGAGCAAGGCCGCGGTGCGCTACGTGAAGCACTCGCTGGACCCGGAAGACATCCGCCGCCACATCGCCGCCGGCAAGCAGTGCACCCGCCTGGCCATGACTTGGAACAGCCGCGTGTCCTTCGTGCTCACCGAGTCGCTGGCCGTCAAGGGCATCAAGCCGCTGGACGTGATCAAGGAAAACGAAACCATCACCTACAGCGATGACGAGCGTTTCGATAACGACATCATGCTGATGACGGGTGAGCTGGCCAAGATGCTGGCGGATCTGGTTGAGGCGCTGGGTGGTGAGGCCAAGGCGTAGGCATTTATTACAATGTGCAAGGTATCAAATACCTGGACACTGCGCTTGATCGAACCCCAAAAGCTGAGTAGCGGCTTTTGGGGTTTTTTAATGGTCAAACGGCAAAAGCTTAGAGCTGACCTGCCAGCTCTTGAGCTTACGCTAACTGTCTTCACATGAGAATACACAAAAATACACACAGAATGGAATTTGTGTGTATAATTACACACATCAACTATTCGAAAGGGGAGAGTCCTGATGAATTCATCAGCCTTGATTCGGATGCTTGAGGAAAGTGGGTGGACGGAGGTGCGTGTAGCCGGCAGCCACCACACTTTCAAAAGTCCGGCGTCAGGCACCTTATAACGGTCCCACACCCTAAAAAGGACCTGCCAGTTGGGACAGCAAACCGCATCCTTAAGGACGCGGGCCTCAAGTAATCCGACTTCCGCCTCTGGTTGGCGCCAGAGGCGGAAGAATTCACAGTGATTCTTCGAGTGCTTTTTTGATGTTAAGGCTAACAACATTAAATTAAGCCATTTTTTAAAATGAGGTACTAAAATGGAACTGCCGCTCGCGATTCATAAAGATCCGAATAGCGTTTATGGCGTAACAATTCCAGACGTTCCGGGATGCTATTCATTTGGTGATTCAATTGACGAAGCAATCAAAAACGCAAGAGAAGCCGTATATAGCCATTTCGAAGCAATGGTAGAGCAGGGAGATGCTCTGGAGGTGAAGGCCTCCAAGATCGAAGATCTTACAAAAGAGGAAGATTTTGTAGGGGCAATCTGGGCATTGGTAGATATCGACTTATCGAAGATCGATGCCAAGCCAGAGAGAATCAATATTTCTCTTCCACGTTTTGTATTAAAAAAGATTGATAACTTTACAGAGAGTCGTCATGAAACTCGCAGCGGCTTTATATCTAGAGCCGCACTTGCTGTAATTGCTGAGGAAATGGAAACGGCCTAACAAAAAGCTGACTTCACTAAAAACCCCAAAAGTTGAGTATTAACTTTTGGGGTTTTTCATAACTAAATGAAGCAGAGAGAAGCTAAGTTCGTGCTTCTAAAGATCTAACAGCAGCAAAATTTTTGTTTCTCTATTTTCCGAACTACTTCGCCGCCACCTCCTCCGAAGTCGACGGCTCCTTCCTCCCACCCGAACCCATCTCCTCCTGCCCGCTAGTATAGGTCGCGCCTTCCCGGTCCTCGTGCGGCGCCGGCTTGCCCGGCAGCGGCGGCAGGGCCCTGGCTTTTTCCAGGTCGATGCCGGCCACCTGCGCCACGCGGCGGCCGTAGTCCTCGTCGCAGTGCCACAGGTGCCAGACCATGCGCAGCTGGATGATTTCCGGGCATTTCTTCAGGTCGCCGCCGACGTTGTTCACCAGGTCCTCGCGCTCCCAGTCCTCGAAAGTACGGTAGCGGTCGCCGGCCTGCCTGTAGTCCGCCGAGGTCGAGGTGGTCTGGTAGCGGCCGATGTGGCCCTGCACATACTGGTGGTAGTCCTTCTGCGGCTGCGGCGCTTCCTGCAGGCCGCCCAGCAGGCTGGGCTCGTAGTTGATGTGCTTCTCTTCGCCGCCGCCGTCGACGTAGAAGGCCATCTGGCCGTCGCGCTGGTTGGTGCGGGCGCGGGCGCCGTCTTGCGGCGCGTTGACCGGCAACTGCAGGTAGTTGGGGCCGACGCGGTAGCGCTGGGTGTCCGAGTAGGACAGGGTGCGGCCCTGCAGCATCTTGTCGTCGGAGAAGTCGATGCCGTCGACCAGCACGCCGGTGCCGAAGGCCGATTGCTCGGTTTCGGCAAACACATTGTCTGGATTCTTATTCAATACCATGCGCCCCAGCGGCAGCAGCGGAAACTGGTCTTCCGGCCAGCGCTTGGTGTCGTCCAGCGGATCGAAGTCGAGTTCCGGATGCTCGCCGTCGGACATGATCTGCACGCAGAATTCCCACTCCGGGAACTCGCCGCGCTCGATGGCCTCATACAGGTCGCGCGTGGCGTGGCTGGTGTCGCGGCCCTGGATCTCGGCGGCCTGTTGCGAGGTCAGATTGCGCACGCCCTGTTTCGGCTGCCAATGGAATTTCACGAGGTGGGCGATGCCCTGGTCGTTCACCAGTTTATAGGTGTTGACGCCCGAGCCTTCCATCTCGCGGTAGTTGGCCGGGATGCCCCACGGGCTCTTGACCCAGGTGACCATGTGCAGGGCTTCCGGGTGATTCGAAATGAAATCGTAGAAGCGCCACGGCTCCTGCTGGTTGGTGACCGGGTCGGGTTTGAAGGCGTGGATCATGTCCGGGAACTTGATCGCGTCGCGGATGAAAAACACTTTGAGGTTGTTCCCGACCAGGTCCCAGTTGCCGTCCAGGGTTTTCAGCTTGACCGCGAAGCCGCGCGGGTCGCGTGCCGTCTCCGGCGATTCCTTGCCGCCGATCACGGTTGAGAAGCGAACGAAGACGGGTGTCTGCACGCCGACCTCGTTGAGGACGCGGGCGCGGGTGAACTTGCTGGCGGGCTCATCGCCGATCTTGCCGTAGGCTTCGAAATAGCCGTGGGCGCCGGTGCCGCGCGCGTGCACCACGCGTTCGGGAATGCGCTCGCGGTCGAAGTGGGTGATCTTCTCGATGAACTGGTAGTTTTCCAGTGTGGCCGGGCCGCGCTCGCCAACCGAGCGCAGGGACTGGTTGTCGCGGACGGGATGACCCTGGCGCGTGGTCAGGGTCGGGCGCTGCTCGCTCATTGCTTGCTCCTCCTGCGTGATGGAAGGAGCATTGTACAAATGGCGGCCAAGGCGCAGCGCGCGTTAGCCGTCCAGCAATGCTGCCGTGTCAGCGCGCCTGGAACACGCCGGCCGCACGGTTCTTGGTCACGTTATCCCAGCTGAAAATCGTGCCGTTCATGGCCACGTAGACGCCCGGCGGCAGGGTCTGGGCGACGCCGCAGGCGAAGCCGAAGTTGAACAGCGCATCCGAGTTCGCGATTTCGTAGGGGATCATGGCGCCGGTAAAGACGATGGTTTTATCGCTCGTGCCGGCGGCCGCGCCCAGCACCTCGGCGGTTTCGCGCATGGTGTCGGTGCCGTGCACGATCACGATCGCCTTCTCGCTGGCGGCCTGGCAGGCGGCCAGGACCTTCTGGCGGTCGGCGTCCTGCATGTCGAGCGAATCGAGCAGGGAAACGACCTCGAGCGCGGCCGGCACCGTGATGCGGGAACGCTTGATAACCTCAGGCAAATGGCTGTCAGAAAAGCCCAGCACGCCATTGAGTTCATTGTAGTGTTTGTCGAAGGTGCCGCCGGTGGCGATGATCCGTAAAGTCATGATGATGGTTTGGAAACGCAGAAAAATAAGGTGGCTAATGATAGCCGCAAACCGTAGTGTATCCGTATGTGACTGCGCTAGAATCGTCCGGATCGGATGAGTACACTGATCACATGAAACCCGTCGCTCCAGGCACTGTCATCTTTCATCGCCATCGCGGTTATGGCGTCATCGTCCACGTCAATCTCCTGACTGGATGGATCTCCGCGCGCTTCGGCAACGAACCGCGTACCCTCGACCTCAACCTTTCCACCGACGAAGTGCAGCACGCCGATGGCGAAGCCATTTTATTCCGCCGCTCGCCGCCGGACCGCATGCCCCACGCCCGCCTGATGGCGATGGTGCGCGAGTTGCACAAGGCCGGCTACGAAAAGCTCTACCTGCATTCCTGGCCGAAACCTTCCGGCCTGCACTGGCGCTGGCATCTGTTCACCGGCCAGCGCGACTGGATGCAGCGGCCCTGGCGTGAGGGCTGGTACGGCTCGGGCGCCGACTACAACGGCAACCCGGTGATGGGATGGGGAGACGCCCCCGGCGCCAGCACGGACGAGCTGATCCACGCGCTGGCCAGGTTCGATCCCGAAGGCCTGGCGCGCGCGCTCGGCCGTGACGAAGACCACACCGCCTGGTTCGCCGGCGTCTGCGATGCTTTGCTGCCGGGCTACATGTACAGTTTCGACATGGCCCCGCAGCCCAAGGGCAGCGCCCTGGTCGAGATGCCGCCGGTGCCTGTGGTGCCGGTGCGCGCCGGCCTGCCCGCGTATGCCGGCCCCGTCATTGAATGGCCGCCGGGCTGGGCTGGACTGTGGACGCGCCGGCATGTCATGCCGGCTGCGAAGCCCAATTTCACGGGCGAGCCGGAACTTCGTTGAACGCGTGGGCACCTCGAGCCCACGCGGAAGCACCGTTCAAATCGCCAACGCGTCCGGATTCAGAATGTTGGTCGGCTGACCCTTCGCAAAATTGACGACGTTCTCGAAGGCCACCCGGAAGTACAGCTCGTAGCTGTCCTTCTCCACATAGCCCAGGTGGGGCGTCGCCAGCACGGTCGGGATCTTCAGTAAGGGAGATTCCGCCGGCAGCGGCTCGCTGGTGAACACATCCAGCGCTGCATATCCCGGGCGCCCGCGCTGCAGAGCTTCTTCCAGGGCATTCTCTGCCAGCAGCTCGGCCCGGCTGGTATTCACGAACAGCGCATCGCGCTGCATCCGCGCCAGGTCATCCGCGGTGACGATGCCGCGCGTCGCATCGTTCAGGCGCAAGTGCAGGCTCAGCACGTCGGCCTGTTCGAAGAAGGCTTCGCGCGAGGGCGCCGCCTGATAGCCGTCGGCCACCGCCGCCGCGCGGCTGGCTTCGCTGCCCCACACCATGATCTGCATCCCGAAAGCCTTGCCATAGCCGGCCACCATGCGGCCGATCTTGCCGTAGCCCCAGATCGCCAGGGTACGGCCCTTCAGCGTGCGGCCCAGGCCGTTCAGTTCCGGATTGATCGAGGCCGTCTGCCACAAGCCCTGCTTCAGGTTGTTGGCATAGGGAACGATCTTGCGGCTGGCCGCCATGATCAGCGCCCAGGTCAGCTCGGCGGGCGCCACCGGCGAACCGATGCCTTCCGCGATCGCCACGCCGTGCTCGGTCGCGGCAGCGACGTCGACGTGGCCGGCCAGCTTGCCGGTCTGCGAAATCAGCTTCAGGTTCGGCAGCTTGGCCAGCAGGGCGCGCGGAAAGGCAGTGCGTTCGCGGATCAGGACCAGCGCGTCGAACTGCGCCAGGCGGATCGCCAGCTGGCCCAGTCCACGGGTCGAATTCGTGAACACTTTGACCTCATGGCCGTCCAACAATTGAAAGCAATCCAGCTGACGCACGGCGTCCTGGAAATCGTCAAGGATGGCTATTTTCATAAGAGTTTTCGTAAATTTCGTACGGGTAAGTAATGAAATAACGCGGAATCAAAAGATGAGGAATAACCTACTACATTAGTCAACCAAATTTCCTACATTTTTGTTGTGAAAGCATTTGAAACGCATTTTTTCAGGTGTAGAATCGACCAGAAATAAAGGCAGACGATGTCTGATTGACATCTTTTGACACCGCAGCAATACGTTACTCCGGCGCCGAACCATTGCCAAATGGATTCTTGAGCGCGGGCCCGGTACCGGGACATGTGACACCAGGACGGAACCTCGAACAACCGTTGCCAGCCGCGGCTCTGCGACGCGAAGCCGGCTTTTCGAGGCCAAAGAATTCTTAATTGGCATTGGAGGTACTCATGAACCAGCCCGTCATGGGCGGCGTCGCCGCACTGAAGGTCCCAGCTTACATCAAGCACGACAAACTCATCCATTGGGTGGCCGATATCGCAGCCCTGACCAAGCCCGACGCCATCTACTGGTGCGACGGCTCGCAGGAAGAGTACGACCGCCTGTGCGCCCTGATGGTCGAAGCCGGCACGATGAAGCGCCTGAACCCCGAGAAGCGCCCGAATTCCTACCTGGCCTGCTCGGACCCGAGCGACGTGGCCCGCGTGGAAGACCGCACCTTCATCTGCTCGGCAACGAAAGAGCAGGCCGGCCCGACCAACAACTGGACCGACCCGCAAGAGATGCGCCAGACCCTGAACGGCCTGTTCGACGGCTGCATGGCCGGCCGCACCATGTATGTGGTGCCGTTCTCGATGGGCCCGCTGGGTTCGCCGATCGCCCACATCGGCGTCGAACTGTCCGACTCGCCCTACGTGGCCGTCAACATGCGCATCATGACCCGCATGGGCAAGGCCGTGTACGACGTGCTGGGCGAGCAGGGCGAGTTCGTGCCTTGCGTGCACAGCGTCGGCATGCCGCTGCAGGCCGGCCAGCAGGACGTGCGCTGGCCGTGCAACGCCACCAAGTATATCGTCCACTATCCGGAAACCCGCGAGATCTGGTCCTTCGGCTCGGGCTACGGCGGCAACGCGCTGCTGGGCAAGAAGTGCTTCGCGCTGCGCATCGCCTCCAACATGGGCTACCAGGAAGCCCAGCAGGGCGGCACCGGCTGGCTGGCCGAGCACATGCTGATCCTGGGCGTCGAATCGCCCAAGGGTGAGAAAAAATACGTGGCCGCCGCCTTCCCCTCGGCCTGCGGCAAGACCAACTTCGCGATGCTGATCCCGCCCGCCGGCTTCGAAGGCTGGAAGGTCACCACCATCGGCGACGACATCGCCTGGATCAAGCCGGGCGCGGACGGCAAGCTGGTCGCGATCAACCCGGAAGCCGGCTACTTCGGCGTGGCCCCGGGCACCAACGACAAGACCAACCCCAACTGCATGGCCTCGCTGCGCGAGAACGTCATCTTCACCAACGTCGCGCTGACCGATGACGGCGACGTCTGGTGGGAAGGCATGACGAAAGAGGCGCCGGCGCACCTGATCGACTGGCAGGGCAAGGACTGGACCCCGGCCTCGGGCACCAAGGCGGCGCACCCGAACGCGCGCTTCACCGTGGCCGCGACCCAGAACCCGGTCATCGACCCGGCCTGGGACGATCCGGCCGGCGTGCCGATCTCGGCCTTCATCTTCGGCGGCCGCCGCTCGACCACCGTGCCGCTGGTGACCGAAGCCCGCAACTGGACCGAAGGCGTCTACATGGCCGCCACCATGGGCTCGGAAACCACCGCCGCCGCCGCCGGCCAGATGGGCATCGTGCGTCGCGACCCCTACGCGATGCTGCCCTTCATCGGCTACAACATGAGCGACTACTTCCAGCACTGGCTGGACCTGGGCAGGAAAGTATCCGCGCAGCCGAAGATCTTCTGCGTCAACTGGTTCCGTACCGACGAGCAGGGCAAATTCGTGTGGCCGGGCTACGGCGACAATATGCGCGTGCTGAAGTGGATCCTGGAGCGCACCGAGGGTAGCCAGGGCGGCGTCGAGCACATGTTCGGCACCTCGCCCGCATACGGCGACCTGAACTGGACCGGCATCGACTTCACCGAGCAGCAGTTCCAGCAGATCACCTCGATCGACAAGGACGCCTGGCGCGAAGAACTGAAGCTGCACAGCGAACTGTTCGACAAGCTGGCCTACCGCCTGCCGCAGGAACTGGTGGCGACCAAGCAGCAGCTGGAGCAGCGTTTGGGCGCATAAAGTCCGAGAGTTTTAGCGGGGAGACGACGGCCAGGTTCACGCAAACCGGCCGCGCAAAAACGGAAAAGGGGACAGGCATTGCGCCTGTCCCTTTTTTCATTAGAATGTTTCATTGAAGAATTATGCGACGGCGCATCCAAGGGAGCGTGCATGCAAATTGAACGGTGGATAGGCGCAGCCGCGATCGGGTTGCTGGTGTCGGCAGGCGGCGAAGTCCGGGCCGCGCAAGCACAAACCTGCAGCGCGAAAGCGCTCGAGCAGGTTGGCGCCTATTTGAAGATCGAGGACTTCAGCTTCGCCAACGACGGCGGCGAAGTCGTCGCCGCCGCCTGCAAGCGCTGGCCCGGCAAGCAGGGCTTGATGCTCGGCGCCTTCGCCTATGACGGCAAGAGCGATGAACAGAAAAACCTGGTCATCGTGGCGATTGACGAAAGGAAGGGCAAGGTCGTCAGCGCCTACCGTTCCCTCATCGAAGTGGACGCCACCACCCGGCTGGAAGAGGGCAATCTGGGCATCGACACGGCCGCCTACGACCTGGCACCGGACGTACGCGCTTTCGGCGTCGATATCGGTAGCGACTACAGCCCGCACTGTGCGCAGGGCGGCGGGGGACCGGAGCGCAGCCTGTATGTCATGGAAGGCAGCAGGATCAGCCCGGTCATGAAGGGCATGACGACCAAGGCATGGAACTTCGACGACCAGGAATCGACCAGCTGCAGCCCGGATCCCGCACCCGTCGTGTATTACGCCCTGACCCTCAGCGTCGGCAAGACGTCCACGAATGGCTACGCGGACTTGCTGGTAACGGCCATCCCCCGCTACGAAGACGGCAAGAAAACCAAACGCGACGCTTTCCGCTACCGCATGCGCTACAACGGCAAGGAATACCCGGCGAACATGATGATGGG
The DNA here is from genome assembly GCF_918697865.1 of Massilia sp. Bi118. Taxonomy (GTDB): domain Bacteria; phylum Pseudomonadota; class Gammaproteobacteria; order Burkholderiales; family Burkholderiaceae_D; genus Telluria. The sequence goes on from NZ_CAKKMV010000009.1 coordinate 214,516, forward strand.
CGCGTTCTGGGCCTGGCGTAACTAGTTCAACTCCACTGCATCAAGCAGGGCGGCACCAGGAGCAGCAAAGCCAGTACCAGATAAATCAGCTGCAGCGGCACCATCCACTTGGCCCAGGTCAGCCAGGGCACGCGCGCCAGCGCCAGCACGCCCACCGTGATGCCCGAGGTCGGAATCATCGGCGTGGACAGCTCGCCGAGCTGGAACGCCAGGATCGCGGTCTGGCGCGTCACGCCCACCAGGTCGGCCAGCGGCGCCATGATCGGCATGGTCAGCGCGGCCTGGCCGGTGCCCGAGTGGATGAAGAAGTTGATCACCGACTGGATCAGGTACATCTTCTGCGCCGCGAACACCGGGTGGCTGGACTGCACCAGCGGCATCAGGCCGTGCAGGATGGTGTCGATGATGTGGGCGTCGCGCGCGAGGATCATGGTCGCGCGTGCGATCGCGATCACCAGCGCCGTCGGCGCCAGGTCTTTCGCGCCCTGCATGAAGGACGCCACCCAGCTGTCGGGACCGAGGCGGCCGACCATGCCGACCACGATCGCCATCGTCAGGAACAGGGCCGCGATCTCGTCGATGAACCAGTCGTACTTCACCACGCCGATCACCATCGTGCCGAGCGAAAGCGCGAAGATCGCCAGCACCGCGACGTGGCGGCCCGTCATGTGTTCCGTGGACGTCATGACGGCCGGATGTTCCTGGCGCCTGGCCTGGTCCAGCACGAAGGTCGGGCTCAGCGCCGGATTGCGTTTGACACGCGCGGCGTACCACATCAGGAAGGCGATTGTGACCAGGGTCGCCGCGGCCCACACGATCAGGCGATAACCCATCCCCGAGAACACCGGCACGCCGGCGATGCCCTGGGCGATGCCGACATTGAAAGGGTTCAGGAAGGCGGCGCCGAAGCCGACCTGCGAGCCGAGGAAGGGAATCGATACGCCGGTGATGGTGTCGTAGCCCAGCGCCAGCGCCAGCGGCACGAAGATCAGGATGAAGGGAATCACCTCCTCGTTCATGCCGAAGGTGGCGCCGCCCAATGAGAACAGGGTCACGAACACGGGGATGATGGTCGCGCGCACCAGCGCCGAGTGTTCATGCGCGCGGGCGATCGAGCGAATCGCGGTGTCGATTGCCTCGGTCTTCTGCACCACCGCGAAGGCGCCGCCGACGATCAGCACGAAGCCGATGATCTGCGCCGCCTCGACGAAGCCTTTGATGGGCGCCTTCATCAGCGCCACCAGTCCCTGCGGGCTACTCGCCACGTAATGGAAGGTGTTCGGGTCGACCAGCTGCTTGCCGTTGACGAGGTGGGTCTCGTACTTCCCGCCGGGGACGAACCAGGTCGCCAGCGCGATCAGCGCGAGGATAGTAAACAGCAGCACGAAGGTATTGGGCATTCGCAGGCGCATGCTCTTTGCTTTCTTATTGACTCAACAGGGAACCGGAACGGAAGGGCGTATCGCCCGCGATTTTACAGATGTGCATGCCGCGCAGCAGATGGCGATGAGAGGTAGAGGCGAACAGCAGGCCGCCGCGGCTGGCGCGCACGCTGGCGGTAACGCCGGTGACAGGGTTGACGATGTCGGCGACGGCCTCGCCCGCCGCGACCTGCTCGCCGAGCTGCTTCAGGAACACCAGCACGCCCGACTGCGGTGCATGCAGCGGTTCGACGCCCTCCAAAGGCGTCGCTTCGCACAAGGGTGCGGGCAGGGACAGCAAGGGAATATCGAGCAGGCCTTCGCGCGCCAGGTAGTGCAGCAGCGCCTGCGCATCCTGTTCGGCGACGTCGTAGCGCACGTCCATCTCGCCGCGCAGCTCCACCGTGATGGCGGCGCAGGCCGGCGGAATCGGCGTCTGCGGGCCGAAGTGGGCGGCGAGGTCCCACCACAGGCGGCTGCAGGCTTCGTCGAAGGGTTCGCCGCCGGACGCGTTCGACAGCAGCAGGGCGCGCGCGCCGAGCAGCGCCGCCAGCGGCTTTACCTGGCCGGCCAGCGCGGTGCCGGTGTACACGTGAAGCAGGGCTTCGTTATCGCAGTGCAGGTCGAGCACGATGTCGGCGTCGATCGCCATGCCCAGCAGGGTTTTCTTGAGGACGGCGGTCGGGTCGAGCGGTTCCCAGCGTTTGACGGCGGCGCGCGCCTCGCTGCGGATCATGGCGACGTTGGCCGCCGCATCCGCCCCCAGCCGCCCGGCCAGGCTGGCCTTCAATTCCTCGGCCACGTGGCGGAAGGCACGGTTGAAATTCAGGCCGCTGCCGAAGTCGAAGCGGCCGAAGGGCATGCCCTGCATGACCTGGGACAGGCCGATGGGGTTCGCGGCCGGCACCAGCACGATCTCGCCGTGCACGCGGCCCTCCGCATCCAGCCGCTCCAGTTCACGCCGCAGGAAGTGCGCCACCAGCATCGCCGGCACCTCGTCCGCATGCAAGGCGGCCTGGATATAAGCCTTCTTGCCGCTGCCGGCGCTGCCGTAGTGCCAGGAAGTGAGCTGGTAGGAAGCGACGCCTGGCTCGGTCGCGAGCGCGTGTTCGTATGCATGCATATGCGGGTCTCCTGGCCGGTTCGGCGTGCCCGGCCGATTATGTATGAATTTTTACACAAGGTAAATCGATGATGGATTTTTTTCAAAAACATGTTGAGTTCGTGAATACATGTGGTTTACATTTTGAAATGTTTATTCATTGACATCCAACTTCGATGACGCCAAACGTTCCGTCCAGCGCTTCGCCTGACATTGGTTTTGCCGAGTCTTCGCTCGGCCGGAGCCTGCTGCGGGTACTGGCGGAAGGGTCGGCCTCGAACCGCGCGATCGCCGACTACCTGTTGCGCAAACAGGTGCGGGTGACGGCGCTGGGGATCGAGGAGCTGGCCGAAGCCTGCGAAGTCTCGACGGCCACCATCAGCCGCTTTGCCCGCGATCTCGGTTTCAAGAACTATGCGGCGATGCGCGGCGCGGTGGCGGAGACCCTGCAGTCAGTGCTGCAGCCGGTCGAAAAGCTGCGCAGCACCATCGCCCGCAAGGCCGCGGCAGCGTCGCCGGCACTCGAAAGCCTGAGTTATGCAGAGGCGGGCATCACCGCCGCCAGCCGCGCGCTGGACGGCGCCCAGCTCGACCGCATCGGCGCGGTCTTCACCAAGGCCCGCACCGTGTACGTGATGGGATTCGGCCTGTCCTCGTTTTTGGCCGGCACACTCGCCATGCATTTGCAGCCCTTCTGCCAGCACGTGGTCGAAGTGGCCGCCAGCGGCGGCACCGAAGTGGCGGCCAGCCACCTGGCCAACATCACCAGCAAGGACGTGCTGGTCGCGATTTCGCTGCCGCGCTACACGCTGGCGGTCGTGCCGCTGACCCGCTTCGCGCGCGACCACGGTGCCACCGTCGTCTCCATCACCGATTCGCCCGCCTCGCCACTCGCCGAGCTGGGGCATCACGTCCTGTATGCGCACAGCGCGCACCCGGTGCTGCCCAGCAGCGGCAGCAGCACCCTGGCCGTGATCGAAGCGCTGGCCGTGTCGCTGATGACGTCCAACAAAGCCAATGTGGCCAAGGCGGCCCGCCATACCGAGGCGATTGCCGCCTACCTGGTTGGCGAACACCAGATTCGTACCGGCAGCATGCAGAAAAAACCCAAAGGGAGAAAAGCATGAAACAACGTATTTTGGCGTCGAGCGTCGCCGCCGCACTGGCCCTGATCGCGCAGCAGGCCTGGGCGCAGGCGCAGGAAGACGGGCAGAAGCTGCACCGCGTGGAGATCACCGGCTCCTCGATCAAGCGCATCGACAGCGAGACGGCCCTGCCGGTGCAGATGATCACCCGCGAGGACATCGAGAAGATGGGCGCCACCACCGCCGCGGAACTGGTCAAGAACATCAGCGCCAACACCGCGCCCATCACGGACGGCCCCAGCATCACGGACGGCACCTCGGGCCAGCGCGGCCTCAACGCGGCCAACATGCGCGGCATCGGGGCTTCGTCCACGCTGGTGCTGCTGAACGGCCGCCGCCTGGCCAACTTCGCGTCTCCCGGCGACAACGCCAGCGTCGACCTGAACAACATCCCGGCCGGCGCGATCCAGCGCGTCGAGGTGCTGAAGGACGGCGCCTCGGCCATCTACGGCACCGACGCGATCGGCGGCGTGATCAACTTCATCACCCGCAAGGACTACACCGGCATCGACCTCTCCGGCTCGCTGGCCGGTACCCAGCACGGCGGCGCCGGCAAGAAGACCGCCAGCATCAGCGCCGGCTACGGCAACCTGGATACCGACCGCTTCAACGTGTTCGGCGTGCTCGACGTGCAGCAGCTCGACCGCCTGCGCTCGGGCCAGCGCAGCTTCATCAAGGAGCGCGAGCTGGCAACCACGCTGCCGGCCCAGATGTCCAGCAACACCTTCCCGGCCAACGTCGACATCTCGGGCGCTCAGCGCGCCGCCCTGATCGCCGCCGGCCTGCTGCCGGCCGGCAGCACCGTCAGCCGGGTCAACCCGAGCGCGCCGGGCTGCAATCCGCCCGCCACCGTGTACGCGGCCAAGGGTCCGGGCGGCGTGGCAGGCTGCAGCTACGACTACATGGAAGACACCGAGATCTATCCGGACTCGCGCAAGGTCGGCTTCATCGGCCGCGCGACCTTCCAGCTGAATCCGGAAAACCAGCTGTTCGCGGAACTGGTGCAGACCGAGACCAACACCAAATATGTGCTGTCGCCGAACCCGGTCCGCATCCGCAACCTGCCGGTCAGCATCCTGCCGACCGCCTACCGCAATGCGCTGACGGGCGCCGGCCTGCCGGACACCTTCAGCGGCATCCGCTACCGCATGAGCGAAGCCGGCAACCGCAGCAACGAGGTGAAGAGCACCGGCCAGCGCCTGGTGCTGGGCGCCACCGGCACGCTGAACGGCTGGGACTACGACGCGGCCCTGTCGCGCGCCGAGAACCGCGCCGTCGACAAGTACGTAAACGGCTATGTGCTGTACGACCAGTTCGACGCCGCCGTGCGCAACGGGACCATCAATCCCTTCGCGCCCTCGTCCAAGGCCGGCATCGACCTGATCAACAGCATCAAGATCAACGACGAGGCGCGCAAGGCCAAGGGTGTATCGACCTCCCTGGACGGCAAGATGTCGCGCGCCCTGAGCGCACTGGCCGGCGGCGATCTGGCCCTTGCCATCGGCGGCGAACTGCGCCACGAGCACCAGGTGTTCAATCCCTCGGACCTGCTCAATTCGAACAACATCGCCGGCGACCGTGACAGCACCATTCCAGCTGGCGAGCTGCTCGAGGTCGAAACCGCCGACGACACCCGCAAGGTGGCGTCGGTGTTCGCCGAAGTGGTGGCGCCCTTCACCAAAGAGCTGGAGATGCAGTTCGCGGTGCGCTTCGACCACTACAGCGAAGTGGGCAACACCACCAATCCGAAGATCGGCCTGCGCTGGCAGCCGTCCCCGGCGCTGCTGCTGCGCAGCTCGATCGGCACCGGCTTCCGCGCGCCTTCGCTGTCGGACCTGAAGCGCCCGACCATCTTCGGCACCACCGCCGGCATCCTGACCGATCCGCAGTGCGTGCAGCAGGAAGGCAGTATCGACACTTGCACCGACCAGTGGGGCGTGGAGCGCCGCTCGAACCCGAACCTGAAGCCGGAGAAGTCGCGCCAGTTCACGCTGGGCGTGGTGCTCGAGCCGGTCAAGCGCACCAGCCTCTCGCTCGATTACTGGAACATCGAGAAGAAGGACGTGATCAGCACCCTGGGCGAACAGGTCATCATCGAGAACCCGGCCGCCTACAACGGCAAGTACATCACGCGCGACGAGGACGGCTTCATCGAGAACATCCTCCTGATGAAGGAAAACCAGGGCCGCCTGAAGACCTCGGGCATCGACATCGGCGCCGACTGGCGCACCGAGCGCGGCGCCTGGGGACGCTTCGGCATCAACCTGTCCGGCACCTGGATCCTGAAGTACGACCGCCAGTTCGGCCCGAACGAGCCCTATCGCAGCAACCTGGGTGTGTTCCTGAACGACCAGGTGATCCAGAAGTGGCGCCACCGCATCAACTTCGAATGGGACAACGGCCCGGTCACGCTGACGCTGGCGAACCAGTACTCGACAAGCTACACCGACCAGAACACGACCTATGACCCGTTCACCGACGCCCTGCTGGCGCCGAACCACGTGAAGCATTACTCGCTGTGGGACCTGACCGGCAGCTGGGCGATCGGCAAGAACCTCAAGCTGCGCGCCGGCGTCCTGAACCTGCTCGACAAGGACCCGCCGTTCTCGAACCAGGCCTGGTTCTTCCTGGCCGGCTACGATCCGAGCTACACCGACCCGCGCGGCCGCAGCGCTTTCGTGAGCGCGAACTACTCGTTCAAGTGATGGGGTGCGTATGCTGAAGAGATGGGGCTTGGCGCTGGCGCTGGTGCTTGGCGGCGCAAGCGCTTTCGCGGCGCCGGCTGAGACCGGAGCGCCGGACCGGCCGAAAGGTTCGCTGGTCATCATCGGCGGTGGCCTGCGCGCCAACAACGTCGAGGTGTGGCAGAAGATCGTCGAGCTGGCCGGCGGCAAGGGAGCGCGCATTGCCGTGTTCCCGACCGCCGCCGGCACGCCGGCACGGGAAGCCCAGCTTACCGCGGACGTCTTGAAGCGCTACGGTGCGCAAGCCTTCGTGGTGCCGATCGCGCCGCGCCTGGCCGGCACCGATGCCCTGAAAGCCGCCGACGATCCGGCGACGGCCAAGGCAGTGCGCGAAGCCGGCGGCGCCTTCTTCACCGGCGGCGACCAGGCCCGTATCACCGGCTCCTTGCGCCGCGCGGACGGCAGCAACACGGCGGTGCTGGATGCGCTGTGGGCGATGTACCGGCGCGGCGGCGTGATCGCCGGCACCAGCGCCGGCGCCGCCATCATGAGCAGCACCATGTTCTACGATCCGCCGCTGGAAGTGCTGCCCTTGCTGAAGCACGGTATCACGGATGGCAAGGACGTCGCGCCTGGACTGGGCTTCGTCGGCGAGGACGTCTTCATCGACCAGCACTTCCTGATCCGCGGCCGTTTCGCCCGCATGCTGCCGGTGATGCTGGCCAAGGGTTATACGCTGGGACTGGGCATCGACGAGAACACCGCCGCCGTGGTGGGACCCTCGCGCGACGTGAGCATCATCGGCTACCGCGGCGCGCTGGTGCTCGACCTGGCCGGCGCCACGGTCGACAAGGCGCAGCCGAATTTCAATGTGTCGAATGCGCGCATCAGCTACCTGGACAGCGGCGACCGCTTCAACCTGGTCAACCGCGCGTATTCGCCGGGGCCGGACAAGGAAGCTCTGAAAAACATCGACCGCGAACACCGCGAATCGATCTTCACCACCGACATCCTGGGGAATACCTCGGTGGTCAACCTGCTCGAGAAGCTGACCGACAGCGACCAGCAGCGCGCAGTCGGTATCGCCTTCGAAGGCCCTGCTAGCCGTACGCCGGAACGCGGCTTCGAATTCACTTTTACCCGCGTGCCCGATACCAGGGAATACGCCACCAACCGCGAGGATGCCTATTCGATCTACCGGATCAGGATGGATGTGCGGCCGGTGAAGATGCACCTGCCGCTGTATTCGGCGGACTAAGCGTTCTAAAAGCCGCTTAGTACCCTATACCGCGCGCCATCGCGGCTGCCAGCACCGGGATCAGCGCAAACACGTGGATCTCGAGCAGCAGCTGGCGGCGCAGCGCGGCGATCTCCTGCGCCGGCGGCATGAAGGCGGCATCGAGCTTCAGGCGCTTTTGCCACGCCAGCATGCGCAGGGTAGGGCGGATCGACACCAGCCCGACCACCAGGAAGGCGCCTATCTTCGCCCAGAATACCGGATTGTGCAGGTAGAAATCCGGTCCTTTGGCGCCGAACCAGACGCGCGCGAAACCGACCACCAGGATCGCCATCGCCAGGCCGCCATACACCGCATCGAAGCGTCCCAACAGCCGTACCGTGTGCGGCGACATGGCCGCGGGACGCATCAGCGCGATTTCCGCCGCCAGCACCGAGGCGATGCCGAACACGATCAGGTGGTGGACCGAAGCTAACAGGAAGTCGATCATGGCATGGATGCTTGCGTGAGTTGACGATGCTTGCGGTAGCGCGCCGGCGAGGGCAGGCCGTGGCTGCGGAAGTGGCGGCGCAGGGATTCGGGTGAGCCGAGGCCCGCCAGGTCGGCGACCGCCTCGATGGCCAGCCCGGGCCGCGTCTCCAGCAGCTGCGCGGCCAGCATCACGCGCTCGCGCACCAGCCAGTCCAGCGGGCTGGCGCCGGTGCGGTCCTTGAAGCGGCGCTGGAAGGTGCGCACGCCCATCTTCGCCTGATCCGCCATCGAGGCCAGCGTATGCCCGGCGCGCAGGTTTTCACGCGCCCAGTCCATGGTGCGGGCGATCGGATCGAGCTGCGACTGCGGCAGCGGACGCGCCACCAATTGCGCCTGGTCGCCGTCGCGATGAGCAGGCAGGACCAGGCGCTGCGCGACCTTGTTCGCGATGTCGGCGCCGAAGTCGCTGCGCACCAGGTGCAGCAGCATGTCCAGGCCTGCCGCCGAGCCGGCCGAAGTAATGATGTTCCCATCCTCGACATACAGCACGTCCTGCTCGATCGCGATGGCGGGGAAGTGCGAGGCCAGCTTGTCGAAGTAGCGCCAGTGCGTGGTGGCCCTGCGGCCGTCGAGCAGGCCGGCATGCGCCAGCACGAAGGCGCCGGAGCAGATCGAGCACAGGCGCGCGCCGCGGGCGTGGGCGCGCCTGAGTGCATCCAGCAGGGCGGACGGCGGCGCTTCGTCTGCATCGCGCCAGCCGGGGATGACGATGGTGTCGGCGGTATCCATCGCATCGAGCCCGTGCGGCGCCTGCAGCGCCAGGCCGCCGGCGGCGCGCAGCGGACCGGCTTCGACGGCGCACACCGCATGGCTGTACCAGGCTACCTGCAGCTCCGGGCGCTCCAGCGCGAACAGCTCGACCGCGCAGCCGAATTCGAAGGTGCACAGGCGGTCGTAGGCGAGGATGGCGACATGGTGGGGCATGTCCAAATGTTACCAGCTTCTGTCGCCGCGGCCACTGCCGGGTTTGACGGCCGGCGGGCACACTGCAAGCTCTTTTCATCAAGGAGATGGCAATGGCTTCGGTAGTAGCAAACGTACCCGCGGCGTGCAGCGACAAGGCAGCGCTCCACTTCGGCAGCGCCTTCGAATACGAGACCGATTGCGCCGACGTGCACGCGGCGATGCGCAGCGGCCAGCAGGACTTCGTGCTGCTCGACGTGCGCGGCCCAGGCTTGTACGCGCAAGGCCATGTGCCCGGCGCCCTGAATCTGCCGCAGGGGAAGATCGTCGAGGCGAAGCTGAAGGAATATCCGCCGGAGACGCTGTTCGTGGTCTACTGCGCCGGGCCGCACTGCAATGGCGCGCACCGTGGCGCATTGCGCCTGGCCAGGCTGAGGCGGCCGGTGAAACTGATGATCGGCGGGGTGACGGGCTGGCTGGATGAGGGCTACCAGCTCGCGAGATAACTCGTCGTCCCCGCGCAGGCGGGGACCCAAGTTCTGCATGCATTGCGATATCGCTTGCAACTTGGGTCCCCGCCTGCGCGGGGACGACGGGGAAGTTTACTGCTTCAGCAGCGGCTTCAGGTACTTGCCGGTCACGCTGGCCTTGTCCTTGGCCACGTCTTCCGGCGTGCCCGAGGCGACAATCATGCCGCCGCCCGCGCCGCCTTCCGGACCGAGGTCGACGATCCAGTCCGCGGTCTTGATGACGTCCAGGTTGTGCTCGATGATGGCGAGCGTGTTGCCCTGGTCGCGCAGGCGGTGGATCACCTTCAGCAGCAGGTCGATGTCGGCGAAATGCAGGCCGGTGGTCGGCTCGTCAAGGATGTACAGCGTGCGTCCGGTGTCGCGCTTGGACAGTTCCAGCGACAGTTTCACGCGCTGCGCCTCGCCGCCCGACAGCGTGGTCGCGCTCTGGCCCAGCTTGATGTAGCCGAGGCCCACGTCCAGCAGGGTGTGCAGCTTGCGGGCGATGACCGGCACCGCCTTGAAGAAGTCGTGCGCATCTTCGACCGTCATGTCCAGCACTTCGGTGATGTTCTTGCCCTTGTACTCGACTTCCAGCGTCTCGCGGTTGTAGCGCTTGCCGTGGCAGACGTCGCAAGGCACGTAGACGTCCGGCAGGAAGTGCATCTCGACCTTGATCACGCCGTCGCCCTGGCAGGCTTCGCAGCGGCCGCCCTTGACGTTGAACGAGAAGCGGCCGGCCGAGTAACCGCGTTCCTTCGCGGTCGGCACCGTCGCGAACAGGTCGCGGATCGGAGTGAACACGCCGGTGTAGGTCGCCGGGTTCGAACGCGGGGTGCGGCCGATCGGCGCCTGGTCGACCGAGATCACCTTGTCGAAGTGCTCGAGGCCGTGGATCGCGGTGTGCGGCGCCGGCTCGGTCTGCGAGCCGTACAGGTGGCGCGACAGGGCCGGGAACAGGGTGTCGTTGATCAGCGTCGATTTACCGGAGCCGGACACGCCGGTCACGCAGGTCATCAGGCCCACCGGCAGTTCCAGGGTCACGTCCTTCAGGTTGTTGCCGGTGGCGCCGCTGATGTGCAGCATGCGCTCTGGATCGGCCTTGGTGCGCTTCTTCGGCACCTCGATCTTCTTGCGGCCGCTCAGGTAAGCCGCGGTCAGGGACTCCTTGTTCTTCATGATGTCCTTGATCGAGCCTTCGGCGATCACGGCGCCGCCATGCACGCCGGCGCCCGGACCCATGTCGACGATGTAGTCGGCGGTACGGATCGCGTCTTCGTCGTGCTCGACCACCAGCACGCTGTTGCCGATGTCGCGCAGGTGCTTCAGGGTCGCGATCAGGCGGTCGTTGTCGCGCTGGTGCAGGCCGATCGAGGGCTCGTCCAGCACGTACATCACGCCGGTCAGGCCGGAGCCGATCTGCGAGGCCAGGCGGATGCGCTGCGCTTCGCCGCCCGACAGGGTATCGGCGCTGCGGTCCAGCGACAGGTAATCGAGGCCGACGTCATTCAGGAATTTCAGGCGCGCCACGATCTCCTTGATCACGCGCTCGGCGATGTCCTTCTTGGCGCCGGTCAGCTGCAGGCTGTCGAAGTAAGTCAGGCAGTCGCGCAGCGGGGTCCTGGCGACCTCGTAGATGGCGCGCTGCTGTTCGCCGTTACCGATCTTGACGTAGCGAGCTTCGGTGCGCAGGCGCGCGCCGCCGCAGGTCGGGCATTCCTTCTCGTTGATGAACTTGGCCAGCTCCTCCTTCACCGCCATCGAATCGGTCTCGCGGTAGCGGCGCTGCAGGTTGTTCACCACGCCTTCGAAGGTGTGCTCGCGGATCACGGTGCGGCCACGCTCGTTTACGTAGGCGAAGGGCACGGTGTTCTTGCCGGAGCCGAACAGGACGACGTCCTGGGCGGCTTTCGGCAGCTGCTCGAAGGGCTTGTCGAGGTCGAATTCGAAGTGCTGCGCCAGGCTGCTCAGCATCTGGAAGTAGAACTGGTTGCGGCGGTCCCAGCCCTTCACGGCGCCGGAGGCCAGCGACAGGTTGGGGAAGGCGACGATGCGCTTCGGATCGAAGAACTCGATGTGGCCCAGGCCATCGCATTCCTGGCAGGCGCCCATCGGGTTATTGAAGGAGAACAGGCGCGGCTCCAGCTCCTGCAGCGAATAGCCGCAGACATTGCAGGCGAACTTGTTCGAGTAGATGTGTTCCTTGGCGGTGTCCATCTCGTAGGCCACGGCGCGGCCGTCGGCCAGGCGCAGCGCGGTTTCGAAGCTCTCGGCCAGGCGCTGCTTGATCTCGGGCGTGACCTTGATACGGTCGATCACCACGTCGATCGTGTGCTTTTCCGTCTTCTTCAGCTTCGGCAGGTCGTCGACGTCATGGATCTTCGCATCGCCGGTGCCGCTTTGGACGCGGAAGCGCACGAAGCCCTGCGCCTGCATCGAGGCGAACAGGTCGCTGTGCTCGCCCTTGCGGTTCGCCACCACGGGCGCCAGGATCATCAGCTTGGTGCCTTCCTTCATGGCCAGCACGGCGTCGACCATCTGCGAGACGGTCTGCGCAGTCAGCGGCTCGTGCGAGTGGTCCGGGCAGTAGGGCGTGCCGACGCGCGCGTACAGCAGGCGCAGGTAGTCGTGGATCTCGGTGACGGTGCCGACGGTCGAACGCGGATTGTGCGAAGTCGCTTTCTGCTCGATCGAGATGGCCGGAGACAGGCCTTCGATCAGGTCGACGTCCGGCTTTTCCATCAGCTGCAGGAACTGGCGCGCGTAGGCCGACAGCGATTCGACATAGCGGCGCTGGCCTTCGGCATACAGGGTATCGAAGGCGAGCGAGGACTTACCGGAGCCCGACAGGCCGGTGATCACGATCAGCTTGTTGCGCGGCAGGTCGAGATTGATGTTCTTGAGATTGTGCGTGCGGGCGCCGCGGATTCGGATTTCTTCCATCAGGTTTTTGCTGGCTTTCGAAGTTTGTGGGCCGAACGAGGAGAACTCACTAGTTTACCTGTTTTTATTCACAGTGGTATACAAGCCGTGAATTAACTGTGGCTGCGTTATCTGGCTGACATGCAGGCCGTTACGACGCCAAGTTCCGTATGTGGTCGAGGGCCGGGGGAATTCAATGGCAGACTCACCAGAAAGCGAAAATTTTTTGGCGCGATGCGGATTTGCTACGCCATGTTAGCTCGACAAATATTGATGAAAATCTCTTCCAAATCAGGCACTTCGCCCCCATCTTCGCTGTCTGAGAGGGTGCTGTAGCACGGTGTCCGCTGCCCTTCGAAAGTTGTGGAAAAAGATGCAGTCCGACAGCATAATAGCGGACGATTTCAACCAGTTCCCTGGCGCTTAGACATTACGCAGAGTCAGGGATATACCAAGGAGTTTTACCATGGCATCAGTTAACAAGGTCATCATCGTCGGCAACCTCGGCCGCGATCCGGAAATTCGCTACATGCCCAGCGGCGACGCAATCGCCAACATCGCGGTGGCAACCTCGTACAAATCCAAGGACCGCAACAGCGGCGAGCAGAAAGAGCTGACCGAGTGGCACCGCATTTCCTTCTTCGGCCGCCTGGCCGAAATCGTCGGCCAGTACCTGAAGAAGGGCTCGTCGGTCTACGTCGAAGGCCGCCTGCAGACCCGCAAGTACACCGATAAGGACGGCATCGAGCGTTACGCCACCGACATCATCGCCGAGAACATGCAGATGCTGGGCGGCCGCCAGGGTATGGGTGGCGACGCCGGCGGTTATAGCGGTGGCGACAGCTATGGCGGTGGTGGCGACAGCTACGACGCGCCGCCGAGCCGTCCGGCCCCGCGCCAGGCCCCGCCGGCACCGGCCGCCCGTCCGCAGCCGAAACCGGCGCCGAACTTCTCGGATATGGATGACGACATTCCGTTCTGAGATTTCGGTAGTACCAGGTAAACGAAAGCCCGCCGGCAGCAAAGCCGGCGGGCTTTTTCTTTACAGATCCACCAGCATCTCGAAGCCGCCGTAGATCATGCGCTTGCCGTCGAAAGGCATGTTTTCAGGCTTCATGTACTCGTCCATGCGCGGATCCTTCATCACCTTGTCGTTGACCTCGTCGCGCTTGGCCCGCGATTCGTAAACGATCCACGAGAACACCACCACTTCGCCTTCTTCCAGCATCACGCTCTGCGGAAACGAGGTCAGCTTGCCGGGTTTGACGTCGTCGCCGACGCATTCGCGAAATTCCTGGGCGCCGAACTCGCGCCAGATCGCGCCGCACTTTCTCGACATCTCCTGATACGCCTCGAGCTTGGCGCGTTGAACCGGAACCACAAAACCATCGACATAGGCCATGACTGATCTCCTGTGATTGAGTGTCGCTGTAGACCTCAAGCACAGTAGAAAAATCCGCAGTCAAGGTCAAGGCTTGTTGCCGGTCGCCCTGTGCGCCTGGTTGTTGCCACCCTCCAGCGTGTTACTGCATTGCAGGAGGTTGCCGGAGGCGGTCTGGATCGTGAAGGCGGCAATGTCGACGCCCGCACCGGGCTCGCCGCGGTCGAGGAGGTTGAACCAGATCTCGGCGGGCTGGCCGTTCAGCGTGCCGGTGCCGGTGCCATAGTAAGTGTTGAAAGGCGCGTTCGGCGTGCTGGCATCGGGACCGGTGCAAAAGCCGCGGGTGAGATTGGTCAGGTGAAAGTGATCGCCGGTGTTAAAGTTCACTTCCAGGTTGTTGGGGCCGGAAATCGGCTGGCCTTCGCGCGCGCAGTGCAGCTCGTAGCCGAAGGTGTAGCGGTAGGCCGGCCCGGTACAGATGATGGAACCGCCGCCGGTCATGCGACCGGCGTCGCCATAGGTACAGCAGGGGGCGGCCGCGACGGCCGAGATGGCGGCGCAGGACAGGAACAGGGCTGTCAGGATATGCGTGTGCTTCATGAGAATGATCTCCAATAGGCAGGACAAGCTTGGGCAAGATCGCTGCCGCAAGGCAACGAGGAATGACGTTTTTACATGTTATAAAAAAACATCATAGGCAGCTGTCTGGCTTGCCAGATGGCGAAGCGACAAGATCTCGGTAGGCGTTGAGAGAAGTCAGTCGGTATGCATTTGCAACGCTAATAAACATTCCGCGTTGCATTCAGTTACAAAATGCCGACGTTTCACCTACCGGTCGAAAGCGCCGATATCGAACCAGTTTGGTTTGGCTTTTCGACGCTTGGGTTGGCTGTTCAATTTTTGATTTCCAGTCAAAAATGTGATCCAAACAGCATGTCTTTGACGTGATATTGGTTTTGCGTATGGCTGTTATCACGCGTCTTTTTCACGTATTCGGTCGCTAAATACACCTTATTTCTCAGTTCAAGAAGAAATTTTTCTTATCAATTCCTTCATTCTGTCTATATCGCGCAACGCTTAGCCCGGCGCTTACAAACTGAAAGAAATTTTTTTCCGGACGGCAAAGCAAAACTACGGCGATACGCGTAGAATTCGATTCCATCAGTTTCCGCACGCCAACTACTTATGGTTGGCGTTTTGCTTTGAACCCCAAGAACACAACACTGCAAATGCCAACTCCTTCTCGCACCAACAGCACTGCCCGCACCATTGCACGCACCCTGTCGTTCGCACAGGCACAGCAATATGCACTGCCTATCCTGTTCACCGTGTTCGGCGTGATCATGGGTTCGTGGGCCGGCCGTATTCCGGCGATGGCCGCGCGCGTGCACGTGTCGCACTCGGCGCTGTCGATGGTGCTGCTGATGGGCGGCCTGGGTGCCGTCCTGTCCTACCCGATCTCCTCGCGCATGATGGCCTCGCTGGGCGCGCGCAAGACCCTGCTGTTTTCGGGCATGGCCCTGCTGTGCGTGCTGATCGCCATCGGCGCGGCCCCGACCGTGCCGCTGCTGATGATGGCTGTGCTGAGCCTGGGCATCACTGCCAGCACCTTCGACGTCGCCATCAACTCGGCCGCGACCGCCCGTGAAAAGGCGACCGGCAAGTCGGAACTGTCGAAACTGCACGGCCTCGGTTGCGCCGGCGGCCTGGTGGGGGCGACCCTGGGCAGCCTGATGGCCAGCCTGCACATCATGCCGGTCACCCATTTCCTGATGCTGGCCGGTCCGCTGGCCTTCGTCCTGTACTACGCCTACACCATGCTGGACGCCGACGACGCCCCGGCAGCCGTCGAAAAGAAGAAGTTCTCGCTGCCGCGCGGCCAGCTGCTGGTGCTGGGCACCCTGGGCTTTCTGGGCTCGATGGCCGAAGGCAGCATCGCCGACTGGAGCGGCGTGTTCCTGAAAGAGCACTTCGGCGCGTCGGACGGCCTGGCGCCGCTGGCCCTGTCCTGTTTCTCGGTCATGATGCTGCTGTCGCGCCTGGTCGGCGACAAGCTGAAGGCACGCTACGGCGCGCGTCCCCTGGTCACCAGCGGCTCGATGCTGGGCGCCGCCGGCCTGTTCTTCGCCGTGCTGTCGCCGGACGCCTACTTCGCCCTGTTCGGCTTCGCTGTCGCCGGCCTCGGCCTGTCGCTGGTGTTCCCCTTCGTGTTCAGCGCCGCCGGCGGCCAGGGCCCGGCAGCACTGGCCGGCGTGGCCAGCATGGCCTACAGCGGCAGCCTGATGGGCCCGCCGGTAATCGGCGCCATCGCCCAGGGCTGCGGCATGCAGATCGCCATCGCCTACGTCGGCGGCCTGGCAGCGCTGATCGCCTTCGTGGCAAGCCGCGCACGCATGCTGAAGTAATTCCCGGTTTGCCTTTGTCAGGGCGGTTGCCGCGAGGCGCCGCCCTTTTTTTCGTCCCGTATCCACAGGCTGGGCGATATCCCGAGGTGTTCGGTAAAGGCGCGCGTGAACGCCGCCGCGCTGGTATAGCCGACCTGGCCGCTGACAGCCTTGACCGACAAGCCTTTGCGCAACAGTTTACAAGCCAGTGCGACGCGCCAGTGCGCCAGGTACTCGACCGGCGGTATCCCCATCACGCGCCTGAAATGTTCGCTGAAACTGGCGCGCGACATGCCGGCCAGCGCGGCGAGCGATGGCAATTGCCAGGATTCCTGAGGCCGTGCATGCATGGCCGCCAGCACTGCCGCCAGTTTCGGATCCGCCAGGCCGGCCAGCAAGCCGCTGTTCAGGCGCCCGGCCTCGAATTCATGGCGGAGCACCTGTGTCATCAGAACGTCGCACAGGCGGTCCAGGATCAACTGGTGGCCTTGTCCCGACTGGGCCGCTTCGGTAAACAGCAGTTCCAGCGTATGCCGCATCGGCTGCATGTCGCTGAGCGGAATCCGGATGCAGTCCGGCAGTGCCCCCGCCAGCGGATTGGCACCACCTTTGTCGAAGGTGATCGTGGCGCACAGCAGGCTGGCCCTTGCCCCGGGAGGCACTTCCAGCATGTGCCGCATGCCCCTCGGATAAAAAACCATGCTCGGCTCATCGATACGGATGGCCTCTTGTTCGTCGTGAACGAACACCACGGGCCCTTTGCGGACCAGATGCAAATGGCCAGTCTGCCTGTCTTCCACGAATTCGTTCGTTTCGCAAAAGTCGCCGTTGAAGAACACGCGTGCATTGAACGTATATCGGCCTAGCAAGCTTGAAAGTTTGTCCACGAAATAGGCCATCCATCGACAAATCGTCATCAAATCTGGACGATCTGCATTGTTTCCACAAGGAAAAACTGCGCAATTTGGTAGAGAATACCGCCTCTCAGCCGTATTGATGCCTTGGGAATCATACCTGCTGCGCATGAGCGACGTCGCCCGCTCTTCCTATCTTCGCGACGCATTATTCGGAACAAGCAAGCAATGAGACATCTTAGTATCAGACACGTCATCACGTCCGCTGTCGCCCTGCTCATCGTCATGATGCTCGCAGTCGGCGGACTGGGTTATTATTCAACGCAGCAAGCCGTTGCCGTACTTGAAGAAAGTGTCCTGCACGACGCACGCCAGTTGGACATGATCACCAAGCTCATGCTGCGTATGGAAACCAACCGTAGCCAGCTGCTGCAGGCGCTCCAGCATAATCCGACCACCGACTACGCAAAGATGCACGACCATCCGCTGTCCGTGCATTTCAAGGCGATCGTCGAAAACACCCAGGCGCTCGAACAGGCCCGCGACAACTTCAACGCCTCGCTGCATACCGCTGAAGTGAAAGAACTGGTGCGTCAGTGGTACGAACAAAGCAGCGACCTCGCGATCAAGCAGGTGAGCGCCGCCGCCAGGGCCATCGAAGCCGAGCAGTGGGACGAGGCCGAGCGGATCCTGATCAAGGAAGTCAACCCGACCTACAAGAAAGCCCAGCCTGCCTACGATGCGCTGCAGGGCTTCCTGAACAAGCGCAGCGTCGCCAATACCGAACTGGCCCATGCGGAAGCGCGGTCGCGCGCCATCATGATGGCTTGCGCCATGCTGGCCGGTTGCCTTGCCGGCATCGCCGCCGCCGTGTTCCTCCGCCGCAGCATCGGCAGGCCGCTGCAGGAAGCTGTCGCCATTGCCCGCCGGGTGGCCCAGGGCGACCTGAGCACCGAGATCCGCTCGACCTCGGAGAATGAATTCGGCCAGCTGCTGAGGGCGCTGCGCGACATGAACCTGGGCCTGGCGAAGATCGTCGGCGAAGTACGCGCCGGCACCGATACCATTGCCGAGGCCTCGACCCAGATCACGGCCGGCAACATGGACCTGTCCTCCCGTACCGAGCAGCAGGCCAGCACGCTCGAGGAAACCGCGGCGTCGGTCGAAGAGCTGAGCTCCACCGTCAAGCAGAACGCGGAGAATGCGCAGCAAGCCAACGTGCTGGCAGCGACCGCCTCGGAAGTGGCGGTCAAGGGCGGCAGGGCGGTCGCCGAAGTGGTCCAGACCATGGGCGCGATCGACGCCTCGGCGCGCAAGATCGTCGACATTATTGCCGTGATCGACGGTATCGCCTTCCAGACCAATATCCTTGCCTTGAACGCGGCCGTGGAAGCGGCGCGCGCCGGCGAGCAGGGCCGCGGCTTTGCCGTGGTGGCCGGCGAAGTCCGTTCGCTGGCACAGCGCTCGGCGGCGGCGGCCAAGGAGATCAAGGAACTGATCACCGACTCGGTCCAGAAGGTCGACAGCGGCAGCCAGCTGGTCGACCAGGCCGGCGCTACCATGCACGAGGTGGTAGACAGCATCCGCCGCGTCGCCGGCATCATGAGCGAGATCACGGCGGCCAGCCAGGAGCAGAAACTCGGTATCGAGCAGATCCATGACGCGATCAGCCAGATGGACCAGGTGACGCAGCACAACGCGGCCATGGTGGAGGAGGCGGCCGGGGCCGCCCAGTCGCTGCAGGACCGCGCCACCGGTCTGGCTGAACTGGTCAGCGTGTTCCGCCTGGGCAGCGACAAGGCGCTCCGGCAAGCCGCCAGACCAGCTGCCGGCTCCATGGCGCCACGACTGACAGGAGAGTGGAAGTCGGCCTGAGCCGGCTTTGCCCTCACGGCGCAGTTTGCGCCGCCCCAAATCCCTGCGCCGCGGCACGAACCTCGGCCGTCCTGAAAACTCCAAACGCTGTCTCTACCTTTACAGCGCTGGAGTTTTCATGCACAGCAAAATCGACGCGGCGGCGGTCGTGGCCTTCCACGACCGGGCAGTGCGCAATCCGGACTGGCCGATCTTTGACGAACCACAGTCCGGCGCCTGGACCTGGATCGCCGCCAACCATCGCTACAACGGGCTGCTGTGGCGCGAGGAAGACCGCGCGCGCCGGCTCGACGTGCCGCCGACGGAGATCGCGGCCAGCAAGCGCCTGATCGACCGCTACAACCAGAAGCGCAACGACGCCGTCGAAGCCCTCGACGAGCGCCTGCTGGGCGAACTCGGCCGCGTGAGCCCCGAACCCGGCGCGCGCCTGTCGAGCGAAACCGCAGGCGCGATGATCGACCGCCTGTCGATCCTGGCACTGAAGATCCACCACATGCGCGTCCAGGCCCAGCGCCACGAAGCGGGCGCCGACCACATGCACGCCTGCGCCTGCAAGCTCGAGCGCCTCGTGGCCCAGCGGCAGGACCTGACGTCCTGCCTCGACAATCTGCTGCTCGAAGCACGGGCGGGGCGCGCCTTCTTCAAGGTCTACCGCCAGTTCAAGATGTACAACGATCCGAGCCTGAATCCCTACCTGTACGGGCAGGCACCATGAGCGAAGCCACGCATGCACCCTCGCATCAGCAGATCGACGTGCTGGTGCCCACCTGTAACCGGCCGGCGGCGCTGGCGGTAACGCTGTCGGCGCTGGGCTTCCAGACCTGGCCATCGCTGCGCATCGTCATCGCCGACCAGTCCGGCGGAGAAGGCGCCTACGCGCGCGGCGAGGTGCAGGCCGTGCTGCGTTACCTGCGCGCCACCGGGCGGCAGGTCGAGACCTGGCGCAACCTGCCGCGCCGCGGCATGGCCCAGCAGCGCGCCTTCCTGCTCGAACAGGTGCAGGCCCACTATTGCCTGTTCGTCGACGACGACGTCATCCTCGAGCCCGACCTGGTCAGGCGCCTGCATGCGGTGATCGAGGCCGAAGGCTGCGGCTTCGTCGGCAGCGCACTGCACGGCCTCAGTCATCTTGGGCAGGAGCGGCCGGCCCAGGAAAGCATCGAGTTCTGGGAAGGGCCGGTGACGCCCGAAACCGTGCGCCCCGGCGCGAGTTCCTGGGCGCGGCACCACCTGCACAGCGCCGCCAACCTGTTCCATCTGCAGTCGCGGCTCGGCGTCGGCGTGGACGCCACCCGCACATATAAAGTTGCCTGGGTCGGCGGCTGCGTGCTGTTCGACACCGCCTGCCTGCGCGCCGCCGGCGGCTACGATTTCTGGCGCGAGCTGCCGGAACAGCATTGCGGCGAGGACGTGCTGGCCCAGCAGCGCGTGATGGCCCGCTACGGCGGCTGCGCCATCCTGCCTTCGGGCGCCTACCACATGGAGCTGCCGACTACCGTCACCGCGCGCTCTGTCGATGCGCCCTATGTCCTGCCCATCAAGTGAGGCGGTGCTCACCAATAGGGCCACATGCCGACGCTCCGCTGCCGGCTCGGCGCCGTTTGCCAGACCGTGCAGGAAAGACGATGCTGACCGCCCATAAGATCGCGCTCGATCCGAACAATGTACAGGCGACCTACCTGGCGCGGACGGCAGGCACCGCCCGCTTTGCCTATAACTGGGCGCTGGCCGAGTGGCAGCGCCAGTATGCGGCGCACCAGGCCGACCCGTCGCAACCGCCCCCATCGCAGCTGTCGTTGCGGCGCCACCTCAACGCCATCAAGCGCGAAGCGTTTCCGTGGATGCTCGAGGTGACGAAGAATGCACCGCAGATGGCGATCATCCAGCTGGGTGAGGCCTTCAAAAATTTTTTCGCCCATCGCGCGCGTTATCCAAAGTTTCGCAAGAAAGGTCGTGACGACCGCTTTAGTTTGACCAACGACCAGTTCTGCGTCGAAGGCAAGCGCATTCACATCCCGAAGCTCGGGTGGGTGAAGATGCGTGAGCAATTACGTTTTTCCGGCCGCATCGTCTCGGCCACCGTCTCGCGCAGGGCCGGACGATGGCATGCCAGCATCACTGTCGACACTGCCGATCCAATTTTGCCGCAAGCCGAAACCCAAGGCGCGGTGGGCGTGGATCTCGGGGTATCGAGGCTGGCTACCCTATCGACCGGCGAAACGTGGACGGGACCGAAAGCCTTGCGCTCCCTGCTGGACCGGCTGCGCCGCCTGTCGCGCGCGCTATCTCGCAAGGTCAAAGGCTCGCGCAACCGGGCAAAGGCGAAAGCGCAGCTGGCGAAGCTGCACGCGAGGATCGGTGACATGCGCCGCGACAGCCTGCACCAGCTAAGCTCGAGCATCACGCGGCGCTTTCACACGATCGGCATCGAAGACCTGAACGTCAAGGGCATGCTGGGCAATCGCCACCTGGCGCGCGCCATCGCCGACATGGGCTTTCATGCGCTGCGCCACCAGCTCGAATATAAGGCCGCCTGGCGTGGCGCCAAGATAGTCGTTGCCGACCGGTGGTACCCGAGCAGCAAGACTTGCTCGTGCTGTGAATACCGGCTGGAGACACTACCGCTGGGCGTACGCCGGTGGCGTTGTCCGGGCTGCGGCGAAGAGCACGACCGTGACCTCAACGCGGCTGTCAACCTGAAGAATTTGGCGGTCAGTTCGACCGCGACAGCCTGTGGAGGGGACGGCTCTGGCCCGGTGCGCGAGCATCTGGCGAAACCAGCCCCGGCGAAGCAGGAATCCAGCGGCGAAGTTAACGACCGTTAGCTTTGCGTAAGTCTAGAAGAACGGATGAATTCGTCGATGTAGATCGTGAAGCGTTGAAGGCTTAAAGCTCAATAGCTTGCGAATAGTTCTGCGCTCATCGGAACTTTGCGTGTCGCGGTATCATCGGGATAACTCGATAACGGATACCGCCATGCTCCAGACGCCCGCCTCGTTCACGCCCCTGCAGGACCCGCAGCAAGCGGATGACGCACTGTCCTTCATCTTCCACGGCGGCCGCCTGCTGGTGCGCGAAGCCGACCTGGCGCTGCCCGACCAGGCGGCGGTGACCGGCCTCGGACTCGATCCGCAAGCGCTGCAGCCGGTCGGCCTGCTGGACGGCCGCTATTGCCAGGCCGGCTGGGTCGAGGATGAAGCCCGGGCGCCTGCGGGCTATGCCTGGCGCGGCCTGCGTTCGCTGTTCGGGGAGTTCGACGAGGCGGTGCTGGGCGTGGCCGGGCGCGCGGCCCAGGTGGCCGAATGGGCGCGCACGCACCGCTTCTGCGGCGCCTGCGGCAGCGGTACCGCGCGCATGAGCGGCGAGCGCTGTTTCAAGTGCACGAACTGCGGCCACATGGCCTATCCGCGCATCTCGCCGGCGATGATGGTGTTGATCCGCAAGGGGGATTCGGTGCTGCTGGCCATGCATACGCTGGGCGCGGTGAAGCGCTTCGTGCCGCTGGCCGGTTTCCTGGAGGCCGGCGAGTCGATCGAGGAGGCGGTGCACCGCGAGGTGTTCGAGGAAGTCGGCCTGCGCGTGCACAACCTGCGCTATTTCGGCAGCCAGTCATGGCCCTTCCCGCATTCGCTGATGATCGCCTTCACGGCGGATTATCTGGAGGGCGAGATCCGCACCGATCCCAAGGAGATCCTGGAGGCGCGCTGGTTCGGCCCGGACGATGAGTGGCCGGAGCGCGTGCCGCACGTCTCGGTATCGAGCGTGCTGGTCGACGCGCACCGGCCGGCAGGACGTTAACTTGGGTCCCCGCCTGCGCGGGGACGACGTGAGTAGGCTCAGGGCAGCGGCACCGGCGTCGCCGCCACTTTACCTTCGATCCGCATCGCCACCGGCACCTCTTCCGGCTTGGCGCCGGTCGCGCGCATGCGCACCACCCGTTGCATCAGGTCGAACCAGAAGGGCGCGCCGAACAGCGCTGTGGTGGCGGTGATGAACCAGCCCGCCACCTGCAGCGCGAAGTCGGCGTTCAGGACCGGCGGGAATCTGGTCCAGCCGATGGGCAGGGCCATCAGGGCGTCGATCACGGCCGGGTCGAGCGCGGCCGGCACCTCTTTGATGTGGGCGGCCAGGCCCGGCTGCTGCCACAGGGTGCGGAACAGGTGGATGCTGTCGATATTGAACAGGATGGACAGCAACAGCGCGATCAGCAGCGAGATCAGCATCTGGTTGCGTTTATAGGTGCCCGACATGCGCGCCATCGCATTGTCGAACCAGCCGGCCAGCATGTCCTGGAACTGCTGCAGGTCGCGCGCGCGGCTGAGCATGCTCAGCATCGCCGTCCGCACTTGCGGATCGGGAATCGTTTCGATGGCGCTGCGCAGCTGGACCAGGTCGCCCGGGACCTTCCACAGGCTGTCCACCAGGGCAATCGCAAAATGCGCCGGTTCGATGTAGGATGGTTTCGAGCGCAGCGAGCGCTCGTCCATCGCGGTGCCGTCCGTGTGCGGGTTGACCAGCGGATGGGCGTACACGGCGCGCGCCAGGCCATCGAAGCGCGGGTCGTTGAGCATGCTCTTGATGCCGGCCAGCAGGGTGTTGGCGCGCAGGCGGAACAGCGACGCCAGCGCTTCCTGCAGGGTTGTGACGATCAGGGCTACCGTGCCGTAGCAAAAGCTCAGGCCGATGGCGACTTCCAGGACAGTGCTGCCGAGCATGGCGGTTCTCCTAGCAGTGAAAAGGACGTCAACCACGCTAGCGCAACGGCGCCACAGCTGCCTCCGATTTAGTCAAAGAAATGGCCTGCAACCTGTGGATCGTCAGCATTTTCTATATACTCTCGGCAGTCTTCAATTTTAGGGTTAACCATGTCTGACAAAGAAGTCTTCACCGAAAACGACTGGCGTCGCCTGCTGGCCAGCCTCGGCGAAGATCCCAACCGTCCCGGCCTGCACGAGACCCCGGCGCGCGTCGCCAAAGCCTGGAAGCACTGGACTTCCGGCTACGAGCAGGACCCGGTCGAGATCCTCAAGGCCTTCGAAGATGGCGCCGAGGAGTACAACGAGCTGATCGTGGTGCGCGGCATCCCTGTCTACAGCCATTGCGAACACCACCTGGCCCCGTTCTTCGGCAAGGCTACCGTCGGATATTTGCCGAATGGCAAAATCGTCGGCCTGTCGAAGCTGACCCGCCTGGTCGACGTGTTCGCCAAGCGCCTGCAGGTGCAGGAGCGTCTGACGGTCCAGATCGCCAACACGCTGATGGAAGTGCTGGAACCGAAGGCGGTCGGCGTGGTCATCAAGTGCCGCCACATGTGCATGGAAAGCCGCGGCATCCGCACGCCGGGCGAGGAAACCATCACCTCGGCCATGCTGGGCGAACTGCAGCCGAACCTGGGGCTGCGCACCGAGTTCCTCTCCTTGGCAAGAGACTGAGTCTCCCGGGCGGCCACGCGCCGCCCGTTCCCCGCCGCGAGCGCGTAAAAACCGAGCAGTGTTCTGAATCACTGCTACACTGTATTTACGGAGCTCGCTACCCGGCCAAACAGGTCGGAACCACGAAGCCATCATGTCCTGGTCGGGAACCGTTCCGGATCACGCGTCTCCAATTGACTTTGAGGCGAACGACATGAACAGGCCAACCTTCCCAAGCGATGTAACGCGCGAGCAGTTCGATTCCGTCCGTGAGATGCTGGAAGCGGCGCGTCGCAAGACGAGGCCGCGCAAGCACGACCTGTACGATGTCTTCTGCGCGGTCCTGTACTTCCTGCATACAGGCAGCGCCTGGCGCAGCATGCCGCCCGAATTCCCTCCCTGGCGTACCGTGCACGAATATTTTACGCAATGGACTATGCTGCGCGATGGCGACCGCACCCTGCTCGAGAGCGCTCTCGACCGCCTCGGCCGCAGCGCCGAGATCGCGCGGCTGCGCCAGCTGACCGGACAACGCTGAAAGACAATATGGAAAGCACGCAATTGGGCCGGGCCGGTCCGGGTACGTCGCGCCTCGGCCTGGGCTGCATGGGCATGTCGGATCTGTACGGACCGGCCGACCGTGCCGAAAGCATCGCCACCATCCACGCGGCCCTCGACGCCGGCATCACCCTGCTGGACACCGGCGACTTCTACGGCATGGGCCACAACGAGATGCTGATCCGCGAGGCCCTCGGCGGCCGCCCGCGCGATAGCGTGCAGATCAGCGTCAAGTTCGGCGCCCTGCGCGGCCCGGACGGCGCCTGGAGCGGCTACGACTGCCGGCCGCAGGCGGTGCGCAATTTTCTTGCCTACAGCCTCAAGCGCCTGGGCACCGACTACATCGACATCTACCGTCCCGCGCGCCTGGATCCTGTCGTACCGATCGAAGACACCGTGGGCGCCATCGCCGACCTGGTCAAGGCCGGCTATGTGCGCCACATCGGCCTGTCCGAGGTCGGCGCCGACACCCTGCGCCGCGCCAGCAGCGTGCATCCGATCAGCGACCTGCAGATCGAGTACTCGATGATCTCGCGCGGCATCGAACGCGCGATCCTGCCGGTGGCGCGCGAGCTCGGCATCGGCATCACGGCCTATGGCGTGCTGTCGCGCGGCCTGATCAGTGGACATTGGTCGAAGGACAGGCAGGGAGAAAAAGATTTCCGTGGCATGGCGAGCCCGCGCTTCCAGGGCCAGAACCTGGACGCCAACCTGGCCCTGGTCGAGCGCCTGCGTACGCTGGCGCAGGAGCGGGGCGCGAGCGTGGCGCAACTGGCGATCGCCTGGGTGGCCGCGCAGGGCGCCGACATCGTGCCGCTGGTCGGCGCGCGCCGCCGCGACCGCTTGCAGGAAGCGTTGGGCGCCCTCTCAGTCGAGCTGCGGCCGGAAGATCTGGCGTCGCTGGAAGCCGTCGTGCCGCCCGATGCGGCTGCCGGCCAACGCTATAACCCGGCACAGATGGCCCATCTCGACAGCGAGTTAGGTTAACCGAGCCTTAAGTTGAGAAGTCGTGTTTAAGTTCCCACGGCTGAGCTGATAAAGTCGAAACAAGTCATCAAATGTCGCTTCATCATGCTAGAGAACATCAATCAGCTGTGGTTTGCCATGCTCAACGCCAACGCCGGTCTGCAGGGCTGGCGTCTGGAGCTGGCCCTGTTCTGTGCCGAATGGCTGGTCTTGCTGGTGCCGATCGGCTTGACCGGCCTGTGGATGAGCGGGGCCGGCGCCCAGCGCGCGGCGGCGGTGAAAGCGCTGGCCGCGACCGGCTGCGCGCTGGGGCTCAATCTGGTGATCGGCCTGCTGTGGTACCACGCGCGTCCCTTCGCCGCCGGCGTCGGCCACAGCTTCCTGCACCATGCGCCGGACAGTTCCTTCCCGAGCGACCATGGCACCATCATGTTCACCGTGGCGCTGGTGCTGGCGACCTCCAGCGTGCCGGCGGCGAAGCGCTTCGGCCGCTCGATACTGCCGCTGGCCTTCGTCGTCGCGTGGGCGCGTGTCTTCCTTGGGGTGCATTGGCCAATGGACATGCTGGGCGCGCTGGTCATGGCGCTGGGCGTTACCTGGCTGTTCCATGCGCGCCTGCTGGAGTCGCTGTGCGGGGCGCTCACCGTCTCGCTGGGCGCGCTGTACCGGCGCCTGCTGGCGGGTCCGATCGCGCGCGGCTGGCTGCGCCCCTAAGAACCTATTGCGAGGACGCGACCGCGCCTTCCGCGGGTTCGAACACCAGTTTCTTCGAGCCGTCCAGATGGAACACGCCGATCGGCTGGGCCTGCACATTCTCGGATACTGAAGGCAGCTTGGTGCAATTCTGGGTCTCGACCTGCCACATATCGTCGCCGGAGCGCAGCAGGAAACTGTCCTCGCCGGTCGAGAACAACTCGATGTTCAGGTCGGCCATCGGGGTCTTGCCGAGGTCGAACTGGCGCTGGCAATCCGGCAGCCGCGACGCGATCAGGCGCAGGCCGGCCTGCTTGCTCCAGAAATAATCCTGCGTGACGATCACGGTCAGGGCGTGATCGCTGCCGTCGATGGCATAGCTGGCGGTTTCGTTGACGCAGCCGGCCAGCAGCAGCGGGAGCAGGAGCGAAAGGGCGCGTTTGGTCATGGCCGAAGTATAAAACAACT
Organism: Massilia sp. Bi118; assembly: GCF_918697865.1. Taxonomy (GTDB): domain Bacteria; phylum Pseudomonadota; class Gammaproteobacteria; order Burkholderiales; family Burkholderiaceae_D; genus Telluria. Next base: position 241,560 of record NZ_CAKKMV010000009.1, read on the forward strand.
CGTCCTGAGCGATTGATTTCTTGACGGAACGATATCGATGCGCGCTCCGTGGTTTTGCGATTTCCGCCATCATTTATCGACGGAAGTTCCGGCGATTTTTGGAAAGCGAGCGAAACCATGCCACAAGATGAACAGCGCCTGGGCGGGCAGATGGCCGCGCCCCAGGCTTCCTATGCGCCGCCGCAGCCGCTCACGTTGCGCATCAACGGCGCCGAGCACCAGCTGACGATCGAACCGCGCGTCTCCCTGCTCGATGCGTTGCGCGAAGTGCTGCACCTGACCGGCACCAAGAAGGGCTGCGACCGCGGCCAGTGCGGCGCCTGCACCGTGCTGGTGGACGGCCAGCGCATCAATTCCTGCCTGACCCTGGCGGTGATGCACGACGGCCGCGAGATCACGACGGTGGAGGGTCTCGGCCGGCAAGACCAGCCGCACCCGATGCAGCAGGCCTTCATGGACTGCGACGGTTTTCAATGCGGCTACTGCACGCCGGGCCAGGTCTGTTCGGCGGTGGCCCTGCTCGACGAGATCAAGCAGCGCCAGGCCAGCGCCGTCACCGAGGGCGAGCAGCTGGAGCCGGCCTCCCTCAGCGAGGACGAGATCCGCGAGCGCATGAGCGGCAACCTGTGCCGTTGCGGCGCCTACCCGAACATCGTCAAGGCGATCCACAGCGTCGTGCTGCGCCAGGCCTGAGAAAGGGAGCTTATGCAATCGATCTTCTACGACCGCGCCCGCGACGTGAACCACGCGATCGAGCTGGCGCGCGAACCCGGCGCGAAATTCATCGGCGGCGGCACCAATCTGCTGGACCTGTACAAGAGCGGCATCGAGAAGCCGGTGCGCCTGGTCGACGTGAGCCGCCTTTCGCTCTCCCGCATCGAGGAGCTGCCCGGCGGCGGGCTGCGCATCGGCGCGATGGCGAGCAATACCGCGGTCGGCACCGACCCGCTGGTGCGCCAGCGCTACCGCATGCTGTCCGAGGCCCTGCTGAATGGCGCCACTACCCAGCTGCGGAACATGGCGACGGTCGGCGGCAACCTGCTGCAGCGCACCCGCTGCTATTACTTCACCGACCCGGCCTTCAGCCACTGTAACAAGCGCGATCCGGGCTCGGGCTGTGACGCCCTCGACGGCCACCAGCGCATCCACGCCATCCTCGGCACCAGCGAACACTGCATCGCGACCCATCCCTCGGACATGGCGGTGGCGCTGGCCGCGCTCGACGCGGTGGTGCATCTGCAGGGACCGGACGGCGAACGCCAGGTGCCGCTGGTCGACTTTCATCGCCTGCCGGAAGACCATCCGGAAATCGACACCGTGATCCGGCCCGGAGAGCTGATCGTGGCGGTCGAGCTGCCGCCGATGCCCTTCGCGCGGCACTCGCATTATCTGAAGGTGCGCGACCGCGCCAGCTACGCGTTCGCGCTGGTGTCGGTGGCGGCCGCCGTCGACCTCGAAAACGGGAACATCCGCGACGTGCGCATCGCGCTCGGCGGCGTGGCCCATAAACCCTGGCGCGCGGCCGAGGCGGAGACGCTGCTGCGCGGCCAGGCGGTCAGCGCAGAGCTGCTGGCGCGCGCAGGCGAAGCCGTAGTGAGCGGCGCCAGGCCTTATCCGGGCAATGCCTTCAAGGTCGAACTGGCGCAGCGTGCGGTCGTGCGTGCGCTGCAAACCGTGATCCGCAAATCGGGAGGTCAGGCATGAACGGCATCGGCGCACCCATCAACCGTACCGACGCCTGGGCCAAGGTCAGCGGCGCGGCCCACTACACGGCCGAGCACCAGATCGAGGGCTTGACCCATGCTGTGCTGGTCACCAGCACGATTCCCAGCGGCCGAGTAGTCCGCATCGACGACAGCGCGGCGCGCGAAGTGCCCGGCCTGCTGCTGGTGATGACCCCGCAGAACGCCATGCGCCTGCCGAAGGACACCAGGGACGGCAAGCTGCAGCCGCCCATCGGCCGCCGCCTCACGCTGCTGCAGGAAGACGAGGTCTATTACAACAACCAGCCGATCGCGGTGGTCGTGGCCGACACCTTCGAGCACGCGCGCGAGGCCGCGGCCCGCTTGACGATCGAGTACGAGCGCAAGGAAGCGGTGCTCGACTTCGAGCAGGCCAGGCAGAAGCTCCACGCGCCCGAAAAGGTGCTGACCGAAGAGACGGACACCAGGCGCGGCGACCTGGCCGACGGCCTGCTGGCATCCAGCGTACGCATCGACGAAACCTATACGACGCCGATCGAGAACCACAATCCGCTCGAGACCCACGCCACCATCGCAGAGTGGGATGGCGATAAACTCACCATCCACGAATCGACCCAGTACATGAAGGGCGTGCAGCGCATCGTCGCCGCGATCTTCGGCATCCCGCCCGAGAACGTGACCGCGATCTGCCCCTACACCGGCGGCGGCTTCGGCTCGAAGGGCTCGATCTGGTCGCACGGTCCGCTGACGGCGATGGCGGCCAGGATGCTGGGACGCCCGGTCAAGCTGTCACTGGACCGCAGCCAGATGTTCGGCCCGGTGGGCCAGCGGCCCAACACCGAACAGCGCTACCGGCTGGGCGCGATGGAGGACGGGCGCCTGCTGGCGTCCAGCCACGACACCATCGCCTACACCTCGACCATCGAAGACTGGATCGAACCCTGCGGCATCGTCTCGCGCATGATGTACGAGAGCCCGAACCAGGAGACCACGCACCGCCTGGCCAGCATGAACCTGGGCACACCGACCTTCATGCGCGCGCCCGGCGAGGCCAGCGGCTCCTTCGCGCTCGAATCGGCGATGGATGAACTGGCGTATGAACTGAACATGGACCCGCTGGCGCTGCGCCTGAAGAACTACACGGAGAAGGACCCGGGCAAGGACTTGCCGTGGTCGAGCAAGTCGCTGCGCCAGTGCTACGAGATCGGCGCCGAGCGCTTCGGCTGGAAAGACCGCAAACCGCAGCCACGCTCCATGAAGCAGGGGAACAAGCTGGTGGGCTGGGGCATGGCGACCGCCACTTATCCCACCAACCGTTCTGCGGGTGAGTGCTCGGCCACCCTGAACGCGGACGGCACGGCGCTGTTCCGTTCCGCCACCCAGGACCTGGGCACCGGCACCTATACCGTGATGACCCAGATTGCGGCGCATTCGATCGGCCTGAAGGTGGAGCAGGTGCGCTTCGAACTCGGCGATTCGCAGATGCCGGAAGCGCCGGTGTCCGGCGGCTCGACCACCGTGGCCAGCGTCGGCCCGGCGGTGCAGGCGGCCGGCCATGCGCTGCGGCTGAAGCTGATCGGCATCGCCTTGGCTGACCAGGCATCGCCGTTGTTCGGCAGCACCGCCGAGCAGATCGGCTTCGAGAATGGCGAGCTGTATCTGCTGGCGAAACCGGCGCGGCGCGAAGCCATGGCCGCCATCGTCGCCCGCCACGGCGCGCCGGTCGAGGTCACGGCCAAGGCCGAACCCGGCGACGAAAAGAAGAAGTACTCGATGCACGCCTTCGGCGCCGTGTTCGTCGAGGTCACCGTCGATGAGGACCTGGGCGAGATCCGCGTACCGCGCGTGGTCGGCGTCTATGGGGTGGGCAAGCTGATGAACGAGAAGACGGGCTACAGCCAGCTGATGGGCGGCATCGTCTGGGGCATCGGGCTGGCGCTGCTCGAGGAAACCGTCATCGACAAACGCAACGGTCGCGCGGTGAACGGCAACCTGGCCGAGTACCACGTGCCGGTCAATGCGGATGTGCAGGGGATCGATGTGCAGATCGTCGATGAGGACGATCCACATGTGAATCCGCTGGGGGCGAAGGGGATAGGCGAGATCGGGATTACCGGGGTCGGGGCGGCGATTGCGAATGCGGTGTTTCACGCGACTGGGAAGCGGGTAAGGGATTTGCCGGTGACGCTGGATAAGCTGCTCTAGCCGCCGCGAGCCCGCACCCTTTGCACGTCATTCCCGCGCAGGCGGGAATCCAAGTTTGCGTGAGTAGCCAAAGCAAACGCCGCCAGTCCGCGACGAACTTGGGTTCCCGCCTTCGCGGGAACGACGAGCGTTAGTGGTGAGTATTCGCCGCCTGGTGCGCAACCGCCCCGTGCTCGGCCTTCTCTTCACCATGCTTCGCGTGGGTATTCTCCCACCCGCCGCCTAAAGCCAGGAAAAGCTGCACCTGATCCGCCGCCAACTGCGCATCCGACGCCGCCAGCATATTCTCCGCCGTCGCCAGCGTACGATCCGCATCCAGCGCCGCCAGGAAATCGGTACGCCCGAACTGGTACAGCTTGCCGGTCTGGCGGGAAGCCAGCGCACTCTGGTCGCGCGCCGCGCGCAGCATCGCATTGCGGTCGAGTTCACGCGCATACACCGTCAGCGCCGATTCCGTTTCGCGCAGCGCATTCAGCACCACCGAATCGAAGCGTGCCAGCGCACCTTCGGTCCCCGCCTTGGCCTGGGCGATGTGCACGCGCGCCGAGCTGGTCGAAGGCAGGTTCCAGGAGATCAGCGGGCCGAGCGTGAACTTCCAGGTGTTCGCATCGCCAAACTGGTCCATGAAGCCGACGCCGCCGAAGGAGGCGCCCAGCGTGATGTTCGGGTACAGCTCCGCGGTGGCGACGCCGATGCGCGCGGTGGCGCCGGCCAGCAGGCGCTCGGCCTGGCGCACGTCCGGGCGGCGGCGCAGCAGGGCGGCGCCGTCGCCGACCGGGATCGCGCTGGCCACGCGCGGCGGGGTCGTGCACTTTGCCACCTCGGCCGGGAAGGCGCTCGGCACTTCGCCGGTCAGCACCGCCAGGCGGTACAGGGCGGTGCGCTGGCGCGCCATCAGCGGCGGCAGGTTGGCGCGCAACTGGTCGAGCTGGGCCTGGGCGCGGCTGTTGTCGATGGCGATGCCGCGGCCGCGCTGCACGCGCTCGCCGGTCAGCTTGACGAACTTCTGCTGCAGGTCCACCGACTGCTGGGCCACCTTCAGCTGGTAGCCGGCCGAGCAGGCTTCCGCGTAGGCGCGGGTGGTGTCGGCGGCGACCATCACGTGGGCGACGTCGGCGGCGGCCTGCGCGGCATCCAGGTCGGCCTCGGCGGCTTCGATGGCGCGGCGGATGCGGCCGAACATGTCGAGCTGGTAGGCCACCTTGATGTCGCCATCGTAGATGCCGGTTCGCGGCAGCTGCTCCGGCAGGCCGATCGAGGCGCCGGCGATGCGGCCATACAGCGGCGCTGCCGCCATCTCGACTTCCGGACGCTTCTTCTCTTCGACTTCTTCCAGCACCGCGTGCGTGCGCGACAGGTTGGCGGCGGCCACGCGCAGGTCGGCGTTGGCGGCGAAGGCTTTCGCCACCAGCTTGTCGAGCACCGGGTCCTGGTACAGGCGCCACCAGTCGGCGGGCAGCGGCTCGGATTGATAAGGCTGCTCGGCCGCGCCCATGAATTTCGCATTCGCGGCGTCGCGCTTGACCACGGCCTCCTTGGGCACATGGTAGTCGGGGCCGACGGTCGTGCAGGCGGCCAGCGCGCTTGCCAGCACCGTCAGCGTAAGGGTTCTATACGTGAGGCTCATGATCGTTTCTTCGTGTTCGTCGCGGCGGCGACTGCCTTGGGTGCGGCGGCGGGAGCTGCAGCGGGTGCAGCCGCGGGTGCAACTGAGGGCGCGCCGGGCAGCACCTTCACGGTCGCAGTCTGGCCAGCCACCAGGCGCACGCTGGCCGGCAGCGGGTCGAGGGCAATGCGCACCGGGATGCGCTGCGCCAGGCGGACCCAGTTGAAGGTCGGGTTCACGTTCGGCAGCATGTTGGCGCCGGTAGAGCGGTCGCGGTCGGCGATGCCTTCCGCGAAGCTCTCGACGTGGCCGGCGATCGGTTGGCGCGTGCCCATCAGGGTCACTTCGACCTTGTCGCCGACCTGGATGCCGGGCAGCTTGGTCTCTTCGAAATAGCCTTCGACATAGAAGGTGCTGCGGTCGACCAGCGCCATCACCGGGCGGGCCGCGGTGGCGTAGGCGCCTTCGCGCAGGTCGAGGTTGGTGACGATGCCGTCCACCGCCGACACCACGTGCGAGCGCTCCAGGTTCAGCTTCGCGGTGTCGCGGTTGACTTCGGCCTGGGCCAGCGCAGCGCGCGCCTGGTCGCTGCGGGTCTGGCCCTGCTCGCGGGTCTCCTGCGAGACGAGGTCGTCGAGCTGGGTGTTACGCTTGTTCTCGCGCTGCGCCTGGGCCAGCGCGGCCCTGGCAGCGATCACCTGGGCCTCGGCCTGGCGCAGGGCCAGTTCGAAGCGCGCACGGTCGATCTCGAACAGCGGCGCACCGGCAGCCACATGCTCGTTGTCGTGCACGTAGACCTTGGTGACCTGGCCGGTGACGTCCGGCGCCACCTGCACCACATAGGCCTTGACGCGGCCGTCGCGGGTCCAGGGCTCGACCTCGTAGTGGCGCCACATCTGCCAGCCCGCATAGACCGCGCCGGCGGCGAAGGCCAATGTGATACCCATCCGGCCGACTGCCGGGAACGAAATTTTCATAGCCATGTTCAGGACCAGTTGCGTGTGAAGTAGGTCAGCGCGCCGAGCACGATGACGAACAGGGAAAAATCGAACAGCGCCGGGTGCCACACCAGGCGGTAGAAACTGGTCCGTGCCAGGACCAGGTTGAGCAGCCTCGACACCACCAGCGCCGCCAGCGTGAGCAGCAGGAGCGGAGGAAGGTAGAGGCCGTAGATGCTGACTTCGCCGATCATCGGATCTCCATACTGAAAGGGGCGGCTTGCGGGAACAGGTCGCGGCGCATGCCGGTGAGCGCGGCCAGGGCTTCAAGCTGGGAGGCGTCGCGGGCGCCGGCGCAAATGGCGCGCAGGGCGTTGTCGAGGGTGCCGAGCAGGCGCGATTCGCAGTCCTGGTCGAGGCCTGGACGCAACGCGAAGTGACGCGACAGTTGCGCCATCAGCGGCTTGACCGCGGCCTCGCCGCGGCCCAGCTGGCCGCGCACGTCCTGCAGGATGGTCATGTTCAGGCCGATGCGCAGGTCGCGCAGCGCGTCGGCCGCCTGCAGGTCCTGCTGCGCGCCCGCCAGTGCAAGGCGCGGCGTCAGCAGGCCGACGCGGTCGACCATGCGCGCCGAGAATTCGGCCAGCGAGGTCACGCGTTCGCCACTGCCGAGGCGCGCCAGCTCGCTCCAGCCGGCCTTCAGCAGGCGGCGCGCGGTCCAGCCGGCGCCGACGGTGCGCAGCACGCCAGTCGCCACCGCGGCCGCCACCAGGCCCAGGATCTGCGACAGCATGCCGTTGGTGAACGAGACGACGTCCGCCGTATGCGTATCGATCAGGGCCAGCGTGCCGCACAGGCCGAACAGGAAGGGCATGGCGCGTCCGAACGTGGAGGGGCGCGCAATCCACACGCCCATCAGCAGGAAGGTCGGTGCGCATACCAGTACCAGCATCTCGAAGCCGTGCACGGCAGGCAGGATGCCAAGCAGGTACAGGGCCGACACCGGAATCGAATAAACCGTATAAACCAGGAAGCCCTTGATGAAGGGGACCGGGTCGTCCTGGGTCGAGAAGAAGCAGCACAGCACCGCCGCCATCATCGGCGCCGCGGCGCCCGAGGGCCAGCCGGTCATGATCCAGAAGGCGCAGCAGGCCAGCGTGGCGACGACGGCGGCAAAGGCCGACAGCAGGGCCATGCCGCGGTCCTGGTGCAGGGCGCTCGGCGGCACGCCGGGCAGGCGGCGCACCGCTTCCGGCAGCTTGCCGTGCACGCCGGCGTCGATGTGCTGGCGCAGGGTGCGGGTCTCGACGCACAGGTCGACCAGGCGGTGCAGGCGCGCGGCCAGGTTCAGTTCGATCAGGCCGCTCCAGCCAAGCGCGCGGCTGGCCCTGGGTGCCAGCGCGTCGATGCGGGCATGCAGTTCGCGGCCGGGGGCATCGAGCGCGGTGTCCTTTGGCGTATCGACCAGTGCCGTCACGTCATGCAGCAGGGTGTGCCAGCGTTCCGAGGATTCGGCCGCGCCCATCTCGCGCAGGGCGGTCAGGCGGTCTTCGATGCCGGACACCACCGGCACGAACTGCGCCAGGCGTTCCTGCAGGGCGTTGACGGCCGTCCCGGTCCAGCGCAGATGCGAGGTGTCGAAGGGCAGGTGGGTGCTCATCACGCGCAGCTCGGTGATGTCGCCGGCCAGCTTGCGGCGGTCCGAGGCCGAGCGGGTGTCGCCGGCCGGATTCAGCGCATCGCGGATCCAGTGCTGGGCGTCCTGCACCGCATGGTCGAGGCGCGCCAGCAGCACCGGGCCGAAAGGCTGGGGCAGCACCAGGCTGTGGATCACGGTGGCGCAGGTCATGCCGAGCGTGATCTCCTCCACCCGGGCGAGGGCGATGTCGAAGATGGCGCCGGGTTCGCCGACCGCGGGGAAGGCGATCAGGCCGGCCGTGTACCCGGCCAGCATCAGCAGGTAGGAGCGCGGGGTGCGGTCGAGCAGCGAGAAGTACAGGCAGCCGCCGATCCACAGCGCCAGCGCGAGCGACAGCAGCTCGGGCGAATTCGCCAGCCGCGGCACCAGGAAGGTGACGGCGATGGCGCCCAGCAGCGTGCCGCCCGCACGGTAGAACCCTTTGGAGCGGGTCGGACCGGCGAAGGGCGCGCTGACGATATAGGCGGTCATCATCGCCCAGAAAGGGCGCGGCAGTCCGATGCGCATCGAGATGTACACCGCAAGCATCGCTGCCGCGAACGACTTCACGGAGAACAGGATCTCCGTCTTGCTGGCCAACTTCATTCGCTGGCCATGCTCGCAATCACGTCCGGCAGGCCGGCCAGCACGCGCAGGCAGGCTTCGACGTCGCTTGGGTCGAAGGCGCCGAACAGCTTGCGGCGGAAGGGACGCAGCGCGGAATCCATCAGGTCGGCCGTCTTCTGGCCTTCCGCGGTCAGGCGCAGGATCTTGGCGCGGCGGTCGTTCGGGTCCTCATGGCGCTCGAGCAGGCCGGATTCGAGCAGATGATCGACCACGCGCACCAGCGACGAAGGCTCCAGGCTGAGCGTCTCGGCCAGCACGCCCGGACGCACGCCGTTCTCGCCGAAGCGGCTGATGACCAGCACCGGCAGGCCGGTCGCCTGCGACAGGCCATAGTCGGCCGCGACCTTGTCGGCGGCGGCGCGGTAGACGCGCGAGGAGAGGGTGAGGGCGGCGGTGAGACTGCTGAGGGTCTGGTCCGATAGGCGCATGTTTTAGTTCGCGTAGATACCTTTTGAGTACGAAAGTTTAGCATGCGAAGTATTTTCGTTCAAGTAGGTGGGCACGTGGCGCCCACCCTACGCGATACGGTGTAGATCCTGCGGCGTGGTGAATTCATCGGCGCAGCCGTGCTGCCGCAGCGCCTCGATGGTGGCATACCCCCAATGCACCGCCCCGAAGTCCACCCCCGCCTTGCGCGAAGCCTCCGCATCCGTCCCCTGGTCGCCAATATAGATGGCATCCCGCGGCGCTACGCCGCAGCGCTTCAGCACCGCCCGGATGCGGCTGGTCTTGCCGAAGATCGACATGCCGCAGTCGAACTGCGCCACCAGCGCCGCCAGCTCCGGTCCCAGCACTGTGCGCACGTTGTGCTCGGAGTTCGAGGACACCACCGTCACCAGCACCCCCTGCGCATGCAGGAAGCGCAAGGCATCGGCGATGCCGTCGAAGAGAGATATCGCGCCGGCGTTCTCCTTCATCATCGCCATGAAAGTACGGGAGGCCGCCGGCAGCTTCCAGGCCGGCATGCCGACGTGCTCCATCATCTGCCGCACGCCGTAGTGCCGCAGCTCGCCGGCCCTGGCCGTGTCGATGCGCCTGAAGCCATGGCGGTCGGCGATGGTGTTGAAGACGCTGAGGAAGAAGGGGAAGGAATCGGCCAGGGTGCCGTCGAAGTCGAAGATGGCGAGTCGGTAAGTCATGGGCACAGCAGCGTGGGATAATTGTCGGCTCGACTATACATGATCCCGAGCCCCGCCTTGACCACCGTCCTCCTGCTGAAGCTGTGCCTCGTTCCTTCCCTGATCTACCTCGTGACCCTGATCGGCCGCCGCTGGGGACCGAATGCGGCCGGCTGGTTTTCCGCGCTGCCCATCGTCGCCGGACCGATCCTGCTGACGATGGCGATCGAGCAGGGACCGGGCTTCGTGGCGACGGCTGCCGCGCACACCCTGATCGCCGTGATTGCGGTGCTGGTGTTCTGCATTGCGTATGCCTGGGCTTCGGGGCGCTTCGGCGTGTCTGGCTCTCTGTGCACGGCGCTGGCTGCGTATGCCGCGGCGGTGGCGGGCCTGCAGCTGGTCGAACTGCCGCTGCTGCCGGGTTTCCTGCTGGTCCTGTGCGTGCTGGCGCTGGCGCCGCGGTTGTTCCCGCGCCTGTCCGGCGCTGCCGAACGTAGCGCTGTGCAGCCGAACGACCTGCCGCTGCGGATGCTGGCCGGCGCGGTGCTATGTTTTGTGGTGACCTGGGCTGCCGCCGGCATCGGCCCGCGCCTGAGCGGCTTCTTCGCGATGTTCCCGGTGATGGGCACGATCATCGTCGGTTTCTCGCATGCAGCCTCGGGACGCGCCTATGCGGTCAACATCCTGCTCGGCATGGCGCGGGGGTATTACGCATTCGCGACCTTCTGCGTGGTGCTGTCGCTGATGCTGCGCGGGCAGCCGATTGCGCTGGCGTTCTGCCTGGCGGCGGGAGCGGCGCTGGTGGTGCAGGTGTTGAGCAAGCGGGGGATGGTGCTGTCCTTGAAGCGGGGCTGAGCGCTTCTCTCAACAGAACGGCGGAAATCGCAGGAAATGAATATGTATTGACGGAAGTTACTGAATGTAACGGGTGGGCATAAAGGCTGAGCGTCCTTTATCATGCGCCCGTTCGGCAATATCGACGGCAATGCGTTGCTCGATGAGAGTCGGGCAACGCATTGTTGAGGATATTGCTGATGACGGTAAAGAAGGGATCGACACAATTTGGCCTGATTAATCTGCTCAAGGCGGGCGCCGCACAGCTGATCGTCCTGCACCACCTGGCCTTCTATGGACCAATGGCGGACGAGGCGCGTCCCCTGATGCCGGCGCTGATCGACTGGCTCGACGAATACGGCCGCATCGCCGTGCAGGTATTCCTCGTCGTCGGCGGCTTCCTGGCCGCGAAATCCCTTTCTCCGCAGGCCCATCCAACAATCGCCCATCCCGGCGCGACGATCTGGCGCCGCTATATCAGGTTGGCGCTGCCTTTCATGGCGGCGATGCTGCTGGCAATCGGCGCCTCCGCCGTGGCGAGAGGATGGATGACCCACGATTCGATTTCGGCGCCGCCGACCTTGTCCCAATTGAGCGCGCATCTGCTGCTGATGCATGACGTACTCGGTTACGAAGCCTTGTCCGCCGGCGCCTGGTATGTCGCAATCGATTTTCAGCTGTATGCGCTGACGACTTTGCTGCTATGGGGCGCCGGCAGTTTTGCGGGACAGCAGCGCCAAGCTTGGCTGATGCCGGTGCTGGTCGCGCTATGCGTCGGCGTTTCGCTGTTCTACTTCAATCGCGACGCCGATTGGGACGTATGGGCGCCGTATTTCTTCGGCAGTTATGGACTCGGCATGCTGGCCTGGTGGGCGAGCGATCCGGCGCGCAAGCCCGGTGAAGTCGCGCTGCTGCTGGCGATAACGGTGCTGCCGACCCTGATTGCACTGAACCTTGAATTCCGTAGCCGGATCGCGGTGGCGCTGGTCGTGGCTTGCGTATTGTTCCTGTTCGGCCGTATCAAGCTTGCGGACTACCGCAGCCAGGCCTGGACACTGGTGAATCGCCTGGCGGCGATCTCGTTTTCGGTATTTCTCGTCCACTTTCCCGTTTGTCTGGTCGTGAATGCCGCCTTTAGCCGCTTCGTGTCGGAGCAGCCGCACGAGCAGGCCTTCGGAATGGTGATTGCGTGGCTTGCCAGCCTGGCGGCCGGGGCAGCCTTTTACCGTTGGGTGGAAACGCCGCTGGGACGGATGCTGACGGGTTTTACGCTCAGCCAGCCGCGCATGCAAAGCCGGGCAGTGGCAAAGCTGAGGGCATCTCGTTAATCCGAGCGGATGTTTTATTCCAGCCGGACAGCAACGTCGAATATCCAGGTGCGGCGGATTTCGATCACGTCGTACTGGCGCGCCAGCGACGGCGGAAAAGCGCCAAAGGGCGCCTGGCTGGCGATGATTTTTCGTATCGCTTCATCGATGGCGGGAACGCCGCTCGAGGTCACGAAGCTCACTTTCTCGACAGTGCCGTCGGCCCGCACCGCGACCGTCACCGTCGGGCGATTGTGCGGCTGCTTGACGAGCTCGCGGATCATCTCGAAAGTCATGTTCTTTTCGATCTTCCGGCTCATCGTCTCCGCGTAGAGAACGAGATCGCCATTCGGATCGGCGCGGCCAAATAACCAGCCGCGGCGCAGGGCGCTCGCCGAGGGGAGGGGCGCGCGGGATGCCGCATCGCGTTGGGCCGCTTCCAGATTCAGTTGCCTGCCGATGGCTTTGAGGCGTTCCTCTCGCTCGGCTTCGTACTTGGCCTTGTCGCGCAGGACTTGATCCTTCTTGGCCTGCTCCAGTCTTGCCGCTTCCTGACGTGCAGCGTCGGCGGTGCGCTCCTGCTCCTGCTTTTCTGTCGCCTGGCGTGCCTTCTCGGCTTGCCTGGCCTGCTCCTGACGCGCTGCTTCCTGGCGTTGCGCTTCCAGTTGCGCCTGTTTAGCCTGTTCTTCCCGCACAGCCTCCTGGCGGAGCCGTTCCTGGCGCTGCAATTCCAGCTGCGCCTGCTTTGCCTGTTCCCGCTGGATGGCTTCGTTGCGCGCAGCTTCCTGTCGAAGGAGCTCGGCTTTTTCCTGTTCCTGCTTCGCGGCGGCCAGTCGGGCAGCCTCGTCCTTTGCGGCTTGCTCGGCGCGCGCAGCCTCTGCGCGAAGCAGCTCCTGGCGTGCTGCTTCACGCTGCGCGGCGGCCATCAACTCGGCCTGCTTCAGGTTTTCCGCGAGTTGCTTTTCCCGTTCGACGCCCGCCTGGTCGAGCGCCACGCGGTCATTCGTCGCCTGTTCGAGCGCGGGCTGGGCGACATCGCGCGTCGTGCTTTGAGTTGGCGTGTCATCGAGGTGAGGCGGGGACCGTTGCGCCACGGGGGCGATCGGTAGCGATGCGACAGCTTGCCTGTTCGCGGTCACGACGGGCTCGACGGCGGATGCCGGCGCCGCGGCCGCCGCCGGCTTGGGCATGGGCGCTGGCGTTGCAATGGGGGAAATCGACACGGCTGACACCGTGCTGCCTATCGTCGAGACGTCCTCGGAGGCGAGCACGGGATTGGCTTCTTTGGCCGGCGGCCTTGGCAAGGGCGCGAGCATGACCTGGAGCTCATCGGCGCCGAGCCGCTTTTGTTTCCAGGGCAGCTTGAAGCCGGGCAAGCCGAAGGTCTGGCCGCCGAAAGTGATACTGAGCAGTATGGCGTGCAGCAGCACGGCGACCAGCAAGGCGGTGCTCATGCGCCGCTGATCGGTCTGGATGAAAAGGCCATGAAGGCGCCCGGTGCTGGCTGTCGGAAACATCAGAATAGCCTATCACAGCAGAGAGCAGCTATTGATATAAAACAAAGAAAGCGTGGGTTTTTTGTCCTGTTCTTCCTCAACATTGCCACGTCGATTTCGTATTTCAATAATCGCTTCGCCAGCCAAGGGAGCATCCATCGTGAAACGATTCCTCATCTGCTTTGCGATGCTGTTGCCGTTCTCCGTATCGGGCCAGGACTACCTGCCGCGCGACGTCCAGCGCCTCATCGACCTCCGTGCAGGCTGCGAACCGCACGGATCATGCGCTACGACTGGAAAAGAATTGGTTCAGCTGAAGCGGAAATACGCGGCCAATTCAACAATCATGCAGATCCTGAACCAGTTCGACATCGGTACCGACACGGCCGACATTGTCGAAACGCCCGCACCTGCACCGGCGCCGAAAAAAAAGAAAGCGCAAACGCGCCGGGTGCGCGCGAAATAAAAAAGCCAGCCCCGAAAGGCTGGCTTCTCGCATCAAGCGACGATCAAGCAGGGATCAAACGTCAATATTCCCCGCCTGCAGCGCATTCGACTCAATAAAGTTACGACGCGGCTCGACCTCATCGCCCATCAAGGTCGTAAAGATCTGGTCCGCAGCAATCGCATCCTCGATCTGCACCTTGAGCAGGCGGCGAACGGTAGGATCCATCGTGGTTTCCCACAGCTGCTCGGGATTCATCTCACCCAGACCTTTATAACGCTGCTTCGAAACGCCACGTTCCGCTTCCTCGCGCAGCCATTCCATGGCCTGCTGGAAGTCGCGCACGGCGCATTCCTTCATCTTCTCGCCTTCGCCGCGGCGGATGATGGCGCCTTCGCCCATCAGGCCCTGGAAGGTGGCGGCCGAGCTGGCCAAGGTGGCGTAGTCGGCGCTGGCCACGAAGTCCGCGTCGATCGAGGTCACCTGCACGTTGCCGTGGTGGATGCGCTCGATGCGCAGCGCGTGCTTGTCCGACAGGTCGTCGGAGCGCACGCCAACCTTCACGCTTGGATCCTTGATGGCATCCATCATGGCCTGGGCCGATTTCTCGGCGGCTTCCTGGCTGCTCAGGTCCAGCGTCACGCCGGTCATGATGGCGGACAGGGCGGCGCGGTCGATCACGCGTGTCAGTCGCATCATGATGGCGTTGGCGCGGTTGTACTTCTCGACCAGGTTGCCCAGGTCGCCGTCGACGATCGGCGCCGCGCCGTCCTGCGGGATCAGGGCGGCGGTGTTCAGCGCCACGCGCATCATGTAGCTGGCTTCTTCGACGTCGTCCTTCAGGTAGCGCTCGTCGCGGCCGGCCTTGACCTTGTACAGCGGCGGCTGGGCAATGTAGATGTGGCCACGTTCGACCAGCTGCGGCATCTGGCGGTAGAACAGCGTCAGCAGCAGGGTGCGGATGTGGGCGCCGTCGACGTCCGCGTCGGTCATGATGATGATGCGGTGGTAGCGCAGCTTGTCGACGTTGAACTCGTCCGGGCCGATCGAGGTGCCGAGGGTCGCGATCAGGGTCGTGATCTGCTCCGACGACAGCATCTTCTCGAAGCGCGCCTTTTCCACGTTCAGCACCTTGCCGCGCAGCGGCAGGATGGCCTGGAACTTGCGGTCACGGCCCTGTTTGGCGGAACCGCCTGCGGAGTCACCCTCGACGATATACAGCTCGGCCAGCGCCGGGTCGCGTTCCTGGCAGTCGGCCAGTTTGGACGATAAGCCCAGCCCGTCCATCACGCCCTTGCGGCGGGTCAGGTCGCGGGCTTTACGGGCCGCTTCACGGGCGCGTGCTGCTTCGACGATTTTGCCGCAGATGATCTTGGCGTCGTTCGGCTTTTCGTTCAGGAAGTCGGTGAGCGTTTTCGCCACGATCTCTTCGACCGGGCCGCGCACTTCCGACGACACGAGCTTGTCCTTGGTCTGCGACGAGAACTTCGGCTCCGGCACTTTGACGGACAGCACGCAGGTCAGGCCCTCGCGCATGTCGTCGCCCGAGATTTCGACCTTGGCCTTCTTGGCGAATTCGTTTTCGTCGATGTACTTGTTGATCACGCGCGTCATCGCCGCGCGCAGGCCGGTCAGGTGGGTGCCGCCGTCGCGCTGCGGGATGTTGTTGGTGAAGCACAGCACCTGCTCGTTGTACGAATCGTTCCATTGCATCGACACGTCCACCGAGATGTTGGTGCCCTGGTCCGACTGGCGGTCGCCGGTGGCCTGGAACACGGTCGGGTGCAGGACGCTCTTGGCCTTGTTGATGTACTCGACGAAACCTCGGGTGCCGCCTTCGAACGCGAAAATTTCTTCCTTGCCGTTGCGCTGGTCGGTCAGCTTGATGTTGACGCCGTTGTTCAGGAAGGAGAGTTCGCGGATACGCTTGCTCAGGATCTCGTAGTGGAACTCGACGTGGGTGAAGATTTCCTCGTCGGCCCAGAAGTGGACTTCGGTGCCGCGTTTGTCGGTGTCGCCGAGGATCTTCATCGGCGAGACTTCGACGCCGTCGACGACTTCGATGATGCGGTCCATCGGCACGCCGCGCGAGAATTCCAGCTGGTGCACCTTGCCTTTTTGGCGCACGGTCACGCGCAGCAGCTTCGACAGTGCGTTCACGCAGGACACGCCCACGCCGTGCAGGCCGCCGGAAACTTTATACGAGTTCTGGTTGAACTTGCCGCCGGCGTGCAGTTCCGTCAGGGCGATCTCGGTCGCCGAGCGCTTCGGCTCGTGCTTGTCGTCCATCTTGACACCGGTCGGGATGCCGCGGCCGTTGTCGGTGATCGAGATCGAGTTGTCGGAGTGGATCGTGACGTGGATCTCGGTGCAATAGCCGGCCAGGGCTTCGTCGATGGAGTTGTCCAGCACTTCGAACACCAGGTGGTGCAGGCCGGTGCCGTCCGAGGTGTCGCCGATGTACATGCCCGGACGCTTTCGCACGGCCTCCAGGCCTTCGAGGATCTGAATCGACGAGGCGCCGTACTCGTCCGCCTTGGCAGAAGAGGATTCCAAAATTGCTTGAGTGTTCTCGGACATGACAGCTTTCTCAAATAACGGGTAAATCAGACCGCGGACTCATGATCCGCGGTTTCGCCCAACAAGACCATATATGGGCGATTCAGCGCTTTTTAAATACGCATCGGCATGACGACATACTTGAAGTCGCCATTTTCAGGAATCGAAATCAGCGCCGACGAATTCGAATCGCCCAGCGAGATATTCACCTGGTCGCACTTCAGGTTGTTCAGCACGTCCAGCAGATAGGTGACGTTGAAACCGATGTCGATCGCATCGCCGCCGTAGTCGATTTCCAGTTCTTCCACCGCCTCTTCCTGGTCGGCATTGGTCGAGCTGATCTTCATCGAGCCCGGGGCGATCAGGCAGCGCACGCCCTTGAACTTGTCGCTGGTCATGATCGCGGCGCGCTGCAGCGAGCGCAGCAGTTCGTCGCGGCTGATCGTGAAGTCGTTCTTGTAGCCCTTCGGGATCACGCGGGTGTAGTCAGGGAACTTGCCCTCGACCAGCTTCGACACCAGTTCGATGTCGGCGAAGGTCAGTTTCACCTGCGAGGCGGCGATGTCCAGGCGGACGGTCTCGTCGCTTTCTTCCAGCAGGCGCTGCAGTTCGATGATGGTCTTGCGCGGGATGATGACTTCCTGGCGCTCGAAGGTTTGCTCGGTATCCACCTGGGCAAAGGCCAGGCGGTGGCCGTCGGTCGCGACCGCGATCACCTTGTTACCGTCCAGCACCAGCAGCAGGCCGTTCAGGTAGTAGCGGATGTCCTGCTGGGCCATCGCGAAGTGCACCATATTGAACAGGTGCTTCAGCGTCTTTTGCGGCAGGGTGACGGAGGCGTTGTAGCTGTCGGCCACCGAGACGGTCGGGAATTCCTCGGCCGCCAGGGTCTGCAGCGCAAAGCGCGACTTGCCGCTCTGGACGGTCAGGCGCTTGTTCAGCAGGGTCATGGTGACGTCGCCCGATTCCGGCAGGGCGCGCAGGATATCGAGCAGCTTGCGGGCCGCCACGGTGGTGCCGGTTTCTTCAGGACCCGAACCGATATTGGCCAGGGTCGTGATTTGCACCTCGGTGTCGGTCGACAGGAAAGAGACGCTTTCGCCGTTCTTGCGGATGAGGATATTGGCCAGAATCGGCATGGTGTGCCGACGCTCGACAATACCACTCACGATCTGCAGTGGCCGGAGAAGCGTGTCTCGGGTGGTTTTGACCAGTTGCATAAATATCCCTCAGTTTTTATAAGGTAAAAAATGTTGTCTGTGCAATATTTTGCCAGAAATCACCAGAAAAACCTCAGCCTTTCAGTGTCTGTTCCAGGACGTGCAACTCGTGGTTGCACTCGGCGTTTTTCTGGCGGTCCGCGGCGATCTTGCGTACCGCATGCAGCACCGTCGTGTGGTCGCGGCCGCCGAACAGCTCGCCGATTTCCGGCAGGCTCTTCTGCGTCAGCTCTTTCGCCAGGTACATCGCGATCTGGCGCGGACGGGCGATGTTGGCCGGACGGCGTTTCGAATACATGTCCGCGACCTTGATGTTGAAGAAGTCCGCCACCGTCTTCTGGATGTTTTCCACGGAGATCTGGCGGTTCTGCACCGACAGCAGGTCCTTCAGCGCTTCCTTCACCACGTCGATGGTGATTTCCTTGCCATGGAAACGGGAGTAAGCCAGGATCTTGCGCAGCGCGCCTTCCAGCTCGCGCACGTTGGAGCGCAGGTGCTTGGCCACGAAGAAGGCGACGTCGTCGTTCAGCACCACGCCTTCCGATTCCGCCTTCTTCATCAGGATCGCCACGCGCATTTCCAGCTCGGGCGGCTCGATCGCCACCGTCAGGCCGGAATCGAAACGCGAGATCAGGCGATCGTCCATGCCGGTGATCTCTTTCGGATAGGTATCCGAAGTGATGATGATCTGCTTCTTGGCAGCGATCAGGGCTTCGAAGGCATAGAAGAACTCTTCCTGCGTGCGGCTCTTGCCGCCGAAGAACTGGATATCGTCAATCAGCAGCATGTCCAGCGAGTGGTAGTAATGCTTGAAGTCGTCGAAACCTTTACGCTGATACGCGGTCACCACGTCGCGCACGTACTGCTCGGCGTGGATGTAGCGGATGCGCGCGCCCGGCTGGTCCTTCATCACCTGGTTGCCGATCGCATGGATCAGGTGGGTCTTACCGAGGCCGACGCCGCCGTAGAAGAACAGCGGGTTGTACGAGACGCCCGGGTTGTTCGCCACCTGGATCGCGGCGGCGCGCGCCAGCTGGTTGGCCTTACCGGTCACGAAGTTCTCGAAGGTCAGTTCGGGATTCACGCGGCTCTGCTCACGGCGCGGGTTGTTGGCGATGACGTTGTCCGGCGTGACGACCGGCGTGGCCGGCACGGTGTTGTCGGCGGCGGCATTGATGCCCATCGCGCCCGCCGCCATTTCGGCGGTCGAGGTGGTCGGCTGGCGATTGCTCACCGCGTCTGGCTTCTTCGGCAGATTCCTCGAGTCGAGCACGAACTGCACCTCCACCGGGCGCTCCCAGAAATCGGAGGCGAGGGCGGTGATGCGGTTCGCGAACTGCGACTTTACCCAGTCGAGCTTGAAGCGGTTGGGCGCCGCGATGCGCAGCTTGCCGTCCTCATAGTCGAGGGCGACCAGTGGTTTGATCCACGCGGTATATTGCTGCGGCGTCAGCTCGAGTTCCAGCTGCGTGGAACAGGCCTGCCAAAAGTTTTCCATACATCGACCAAGTTAAAGCGTAACACTCTATTTTAACTGTCTTCTCGAAAGTTATCCACAGGCGGAGCGGGTTTTTTCCACCGAATCTCAACAGCGTGATGCACATGAGCAACCATGCCAGGCTGGCATGGCGGCGGCGCTGCAGCGCAACAGCTTCCTTGACAGCTCGGCCGAAAATGCTGTCTAATTCAGGGTTCCCCGCCCACACGCATTGCCAACTCAGGCACTCAGCACATGGGCGACAAGCTTTGCTGAGGCGTGACGCTGGCTTAACAACTGCGAAATGTCATTGGCGTATGGCTGGCTCTGGGAGCGCCGAAAACCGTTGCGAGCGGCGGCAGTTTTGAACGAGAAGCGCAGCTGTACGACAGTACAGCGAGCATCACAGTTCAAAAATGCAACGCGCAGCAGGTTTGCGGGGTTCCCAAGAGGCCGGCTCCGATTTTGCATTCTTTTTGCTTTAAGCGAGACCACCATGAAACGTACTTACCAACCTTCCGTCGTCCGTCGCAAGCGCACGCACGGCTTCCGCGCACGTATGGCTACCCGTGGTGGCCGTCAAGTCCTGAACGCACGCCGCGCCAAGGGCCGCAAGCGTCTGGCTGTCTAAGCCACGACAGGCCTTTCGACCGCGCCTAAGCAATGTCAGGCGAAGGTTCGCACGACTTCGCGCGCGTTCGGCGCATCGTAAAAACGGATGAGTTTTCATCCGTTTTTCGTTTGCGCCCTGCACAAAAAACCGCGCATTTCGTGCTCTATACCCGACCGACTACCCTGCCGCATGCGCGGCTGGGCGTCGTCGCGGCCAAGCGTTTCGCGCCGCGCGCGGTCACGCGCAATACCATCAAGCGCATCACGCGCGAACTGTTCCGCACCACGGCGATGCCAGCGCTCGATTGCATCGTGCGTTTGTCTCGTCCGGTCAATACCAAGAGCGGACCAGCCACGAACAAGGCCCTGAAGACGCTGCTGCACGCCGAGCTGGCGCGCCTGTTCGCGTCGCAGGCGCCGCGGCCGCGCAAGCCGGCGCCCGTTGCCGCGCCACCCGCTGCGGCTCCCGATGTGCCGGACCAGCCAGGACAGCAGCCATCATGAACAGGCTGCTCGTCTGGCTGCTGCGCGCTTACCAGTTGCTGGTGTCCCCGATGTTCGGGCCGAGCTGCCGTTTCTATCCGAGCTGTTCCAACTACGCGATCGAAGCGGTGCGGCTGCATGGCGCCGCGCGCGGCGGCTGGCTGGCCTTGCGCCGCGTCTGCCGCTGCCATCCGTGGAACGCCGGCGGCAACGACCCTGTGCCACCCCCAACAACCGCTTGCGGTTGCAACCATTCCTGAATAGGACCCAATGGAAATCAATAAACGTACCATCCTGTGGATCGTGTTCGCCGTCTCGCTGGTCGTCCTCTGGAACGACTGGATGGTGGCCAACGGAAAACAGTCGATGTTCTCGCCGCAGCAGCCGGCCAAGGTCGCAACCGCTCCGGCTGCGCAGCCGAAGGTGAACGACATGCCGACCCCGGCGGCCACGCCGGCCTCCGTGCCCGGCGCCGCACCGGCCGACGGCACTGCCGCGGCACCGGCCCCGATCCAGACCAAAATCATCACCATCACGACCGACGTCTACAAGGCCGACATCGACACCGCCGGCGGCGTGATCCGCCGCCTGGAACTGTTGAAGTACCGCGACAAGGTCGACAACACCAAGAACCAGCTGCTGTTCCACACTGATCCTGCCAAGGGCCGCCTCTACCTGCCGCAGACCGGCCTGACCGGCGGCCCGGCCGGTCCTCTGCCGAACCACAACACCCCGTTCGTGGCAAAGCCGCTGGTCACCAACGGTAACCAGATCCAGCTGGTGCTCGAAGCGGAGCAGGGCGGCGTGCGCCTGACCAAGACCTTCACCTTCCACCAGGGCGACTACGTGATCGGCGTGCGCCATGACGTGACCAACATCGGCACCGTGCCGGTGGCACCGTCGCTGTACCTGCAGCTGCAGCACGACGGCAGCAAGCCGGAAGGCGACACCTACTTCAACAGCAGCTACACCGGTCCGACCCTGTACACCTCGCAGGACAAGTACCAGAAGCTGACCTTCGACAAGATCGCCAAGGGCAGCGCCGAGCACACGAACAAGGCCACCGACGGCTGGATCGCGATCTCGCAGCACTTCTTCGTCTCGGCTTTCATCCCGGCCGACAAGATGCAGCGCGATATCTACACCAAGAGCCTGGGTAACAACCTGTTCGCCATCGGCACCGTGATGCCGCTGGGGACCGTGGCGCCGGGCGCCACCGTGTCGAACGAAGCCCGCCTGTATTCGGGCCCGCAGGAAGAGAAGATCCTGGAGAAGGTCACCCCTGGCCTGGAACTGGTGCGCGACTACGGCTGGGCGACCATCATCGCCAAGCCGATTTTCTGGACCATGGACCAGCTGCACCAGATGATCGGTAACTGGGGCTGGACCATCGTCGCCTTCACCATCCTGATCAAGCTGCTGTTCTTCCCGCTGTCCGCAGCCGGCTACCGCAGCATGGCCAAGATGAAGACCGTGACGCCGAAGATGCAGGCGATCCGCGAGCGTTATAAAGCCGACCCGGTCAAGATGCAGCAGGCCACCATGGAGCTGTACAAGACCGAGAAGATCAACCCGCTGGGCGGCTGCCTGCCGATCCTGATCCAGATGCCGGTGTTCCTGGCGCTGTACTGGACCCTGCAGGCTGCGGTCGAAATGCGCGGCGCCCCGTGGATCCTGTGGATTCACGACCTGACCGCGCCGGACCCGTTCTACGTCCTGCCGATCATCTACGCCATCTCGATGATCGTGACCACCCGCCTGAACCCGCAGCCGGCCGATCCGATGCAGGCCAAGATGATGATGTTCATGCCGATCGCGTTCTCGGTCATCTTCATCTTCTTCCCATCCGGCCTGGTGCTGTACTGGGTGGTGAACAACCTGATCTCGATGGCGCAGCAGTATGTGATCACCAAGAAGTATGCGCCGGCGAAGTAAGCAGTTTTCGCTGTGATGACAAGAAGCCCGTGCGTTGCGCGGGTTTTTTTTATTCGTTAGCCCCAAGACAGTCGTCCCCGCGCAGGCGGGGACCCAAGTTTGGTGGTTCGCCACGAACTTGGATTCCCGCCTGCGCGGGAATGACGTTTACAATCTCCGTCCATGAAACTAGACACCTCCCCCATCGCCGCCATCGCCACCGCCCCCGGCCGCGGCGGCATCGGCGTCGTGCGCGCGTCCGGCAAATCGCTGGCGTCGCTGATCGATGCCCTGTTCCCGGGCCAGAAGCTGGCCCCGCGCCACGCCACCTACCTCCCGTTCAAGGACGCAAATGGCACCGTCATCGACGAAGGCCTGGCCCTCTGGTTCAAGGGCCCGCACTCTTACACCGGCGAAGACGTGCTGGAACTGCAGGGCCACGGCGGCCCGGTGGTGCTGCGCATGCTGCTGGCGCGCGTGCTGGAAGCGGGAACGGACTTTGGCCTGCGCCTGGCCGAGCCGGGCGAATTCACCCGCCGCGCCTTCCTGAACGACAAGCTGGACCTGGCCCAGGCCGAGGCCGTAGCCGACCTGATCGACGCCTCCACGGAAGCCGCCGCCAAGTCGGCCTCCGCATCACTGTCGGGAGCCTTCTCGAAGGTCGTGCATGAGCTGGTCGATAAAACCATCAACCTGCGCATGCTGGTCGAAGCCACGCTCGACTTCCCGGAAGAGGAGATCGACTTCCTCGAAAAATCGAATGCGCGCGGCCAGCTGGCCGGCATCGTCGAGGCGCTGGACCACGTGTTCCGCCAGGCGGCCCAAGGCGCGCTGCTGCGCGAGGGCCTGAACGTGGTGCTGGTGGGCCAGCCGAACGTCGGCAAGTCCTCGCTGCTGAACGCGCTGGCCGGCGCCGACGTCGCCATCGTCACGCCGATCGCCGGCACGACGCGCGACAAGGTCAGCGAGACCATCCAGGTCGAGGGCATCCCGCTGAACATCATCGACACCGCCGGCATCCGCGCGCTGGACGAGGGTATCGACGTGGTCGAGCGCATCGGCATCGAGCGCACCTGGGGCGAAGTCGGCAAGGCCGACGTGATCCTGCACCTGCTGGACGCGAACCTGGGCCCGGCCAGGGCCGACGAAGATATCGTCGCTGCCTTTCCGGCCGGCGTGCCGGTGGTCCGCATCTGGAACAAGATCGACCTGTCGGGCCACAAGGCATCAAGGGACGAGAGCGCGGATGCAGCCCACATCTACCTGTCGGCGCACGAGAAGATCGGCATCGAGCTGCTGCGCGCGGAACTGCTGCGCATCGCCGGCTGGCAGCAGACCGGCGAGTCGCTCTACCTGGCGCGCGAACGCCACCTGATCGCCCTGCGCGCGGCGCGCGAGCACCTCGACATGGCGGGCCTGCATGCGGCGCAGGACGACCAGTCGCTGGACCTGTTCGCGGAAGAGCTGCGGCTGGCGCAGGACCAGCTGTCCAGCATTACCGGGCAGTTCACGCCGGACGATCTGCTGGGGGTGATTTTCAGCCGCTTCTGTATCGGTAAGTGATCAGTCCAGGTAAGGCTTCAGCAAGCCCGCCACCCAGTCCATGAAGGCCACCGCGCGCGCCGGCACATGGCGCCGCGTCGGATACACGAAGGCCACCGGCATCGGCGCCGGCCGGTAATCCGGCAGCACCTCGACCAGCTTGCCGGCCTCGATCAGCTCGCGCAGGCCGGCGCCCGGCACCTGGATGATGCCCAGGCCGGCCAGGCAGGCGGCTTTATACGAAGCGGTGCCGTTCACCGTCAGCATGCTGCCCACCGGCGCGTAGTGGGTATGCTCGCCGTCGAACCATTCCCAGGCTGCGGTGCTGCCGCCCAGCTGGGCGTCGTAGTGAATCAGGCGGTGCCGCACGAGGTCTTCCAATCGAAGCGGCGTGCCATACTGCGCCAGGTAGGCCGGGCTGGCGCAGTTGACCAGTTTGTAGCTGCCCAGCGGCCGCGCGACCAGGGACGAATCAAGCAGCACGCCTGCCCGCAGTACGCAGTCATACCCCTCGCGGATCAGGTCGACGCGGCGGTCGGCGGTGCCGAGGTCGATTGCCAGCTGCGGGTGCCTGGCCATGAATTCGCCCAGGCGCGGCAGCACCAGTTCGCTGGCCAGCGCCACCGACATGTCGACCCGCAGCCGGCCGCTCAGGACATCGGCGCCGCCGCGGAACATGCCGCGCAGGGCCTCGACTTCATCCAGCACTTCGCGGCTGCGCGCGTGGAAGGCCTCACCCTCCTGCGTCATCTGGACCCGGCGCGTGGTCCGTTGCAGCAGGCGCGTGCCCAGCTGCTGCTCGAGCTGGCGCACGGCTGCGGACACCGTTGCATTCGGCAGCCCGAGCTGGCGCGCGGCGCCGCTGAAGCTTTCGAGTTCGGCCACTTTCAGGAAGACCTGGATCGTATCGAGTTCGTTCATGCAGCCATAATTCTTCGTAAATCCTGCAAAGTCAATTCGATTTCAGGCTGTTTATTGCAGCACAGTGGAAGAATACACTGGACTCCTCTTACGAAAGGAGCCTGACATGAATACCACCACGAACCGCATCGCGATCATCACCGGCGGCAGCCGCGGCCTGGGCCGCAGCATGGCCCTGCACCTGGCGCGCGACGGCGCCGATATCATCCTCACGTACCAGCAGAACGAAGCGGCGGCGCGGGACACCGTCGCCGAGATCGAAGCGCTGGGACGCAAGGCAGCTGCTTTCAAACTGGACGTCGCCGACAGCCGCGCCTTCGCCGGCTTCGCCGCCCAGGTCGATGCCACCCTGGCCGCATGGGGCCGCGAGCGCTTCGACATCCTGGTCAACAACGCCGGCAGCGGCCTGCACGTGCCGCTGATGGCGCTGAGCGAAGAGCAGTTCGACGGCATGATCGCGATCCACCTGAAATCGGCCCTGTTCCTGACCCAGGCGCTGGCGCCGCGCCTCAATGACGGCGGGCGTATCCTGAACATCTCCAGTGGCCTGACCCGCTTCACGGTGGCCGGCGCCGGCGCCTATGCCGCGGCCAAGGGCGGCGTCGAGGTGCTGACCCGCTACCTGGCGCGCGAATTGGCGGACCGTAGGATCTCGGTGAACACGCTGGCGCCGGGCGCCATCGCCACCGATTTCGGCGGCGGCCGCGTGCGCGACGATGCCGCCATCAACGCCTGGGTCGTATCGCAGACCGCGCTGGGACGCACCGGCCTGGCGGACGATATCGGCGGCGCCGCCGCCAGCCTGCTGGCCGAGGGCAGCGCGTGGATCACCGGGCAGCGTATCGAAGCCTCCGGTGGAATGGGCTTATAATTTACTGAACAGTTCACGGGCGAGGCGGGCATGGAAAAGGGGATCACACGGCGGCGTTTCGGCGTGACGATGGCGGTAGCGGCAGCCGGCGCCATGCTGGCTTCCTGCGCAAGCCTCACCGGCCCGCGCCGCGTCGAGATCTCGCAATCCAGACTGCAGGCGGGCCTGGAGCGCCGCTTCCCGTTGCGGAATCGCCTGCTCGAACTGTTCGACGTCCAGCTCACCCGCCCGCAGCTGGCGATCCTGCCGGAGAGCGACCGCGTGGCGCTGACGATGGACGTGTCGGTGTCGCCGCCTTTCCTGCGGCAGTCCTGGGCCGGCGTCATGACCCTGTCCGGTCACCTGTACGTGGACGCCGCGCGCAGCGGCGTGTTCATGGCCGACGCCCACGTCGACCGCTTCGACATCCAGGGCATGGAGGGCGCCCGCGCCAGGGACCTCGGACGCGCGGCGGATGTCCTCATGAACCAGCTGGTGCGCGACGTCGCGATCTACAGCTTCCGCCCGGAAGACCTGCGCTATGCGGGCGCGCAGTTCGTGCCGACCCGCCTCGATACCATCCCCGGCGCACTGGTCGTCACCGTCGAACCCCAGCGCTGACGCAAGCACGCCACGCGCACGATTGAACGGCCCCAAGCAGCTGTTGTTAATACTGCTATTATTTCTCGCAGCTAGAAGTCCGGCATCGTTCGCTTCGATGAATCGTGGAGTGCCGTAATTGTTGCGTCACCAGGACTGTCGCAGGCTCGCCATTGCGGAGGTAACGCAATCGGCGCAAACTTGAGTCGACTTCGGTGCGCATCAGCATGCAACGGACAAGCCGCGCTTGCGCTTTCTCATGCACACGGTGTTCCACTAAAGTAATCTTTGCGTTACTGAAGCGCAGCCGGTAAGGGGGTGATCTTGGAAACGATACAGGAAAGTTTTCCGGAGAAGGGGCTGGCCGTCGAGCCGCTCGTCGCCGCGACGATCAAGACCGGCGCCACGCCGGTGCCAACGCGTCTCAGCCTGCCGCCGAAAGGCGCGTGTTGGTACTGCGACAAACCCCTGGACAGCGTGCGCCGGTTCTGCGGCAAATCCTGTTCCGACGCCTTCGACGAAGAAGCCGAATTCACGCGCTGAGCCAGGCCAGCGCGCCTTCGAAGTCGAAGACCTCGATCGCTGCCGCGATCCTGCGGTAGCGTTCCTCACCCAATTCCCTCGTCAAGCTCGCGGCGGCGTCCTGCACCAGGTCGACCGCGTCGCCGTTGCCGTCCTCGAGCAGGGCGCGCAGCTGCGCCGTGACCGCGCCGCGGCCGTCTATCTGCTGCACGGGCGCCGCCGGCGCGATGTCTTCGTCCGTGTCCAGTTCGAGCAGCACCCGTTCCAGCGCATGCTCCAGCCGCGCCAGGCGCGGCGCCAGATGGCCGTCGCCGCGGCGCAGCGCCTGTTCCAGCGCCTGCGCCGCCTCGCGCAGCGGCACCGCCTCGATCATCCCGGCCGCGCCCTTGAGCGTATGCGCCTGGCGCTGCGCCACCTCGATGTCGCCGGCGGCCAGGGTCTCGCGGATGCGCTCGGTCGCGTGCCGGTAGTCCTTGCGGAAGCGCGCCAGCACGCGCGCGAAGAGGGCGGCATCGCCCATCAGGCGGGCGATGCCATCGGCGCGGTTGATGGCGGGAAGAAGGGGCGCGGAAGCCGTTGGCTGGTCGGCGGACTCGCTCATTTGGTCGTGAACGACCAGGTCTTGCTGACCGCCGCGCCGCCTACGGTACCGTTGAAGCTCACGTCGTAGGTGGTGTTGGCCGCCAGCGGGGCCAGCGGAACGATCGCCGCCACCGAGGCCATGGTCGTGTTGGGATCCTGGCCCTTCACCAGCAGGCGCGTCGCCAGGCTGTTGGCGGCGCCGCGCACGCGCACCGTGAAGCTCGTCACGGCGATCGGCTCGGTCAGGTTCGCGTGCACGCTGATCGGGTAGCCGACCTCGTTGGTGTCAGGGACCGGATCCGGCTCTTCGAAGTCGCTGGAGAAGTTGCGCTGCACCCCGGTCTGGCCGTTGAAGGGCCAGGACACGATGGAGTGGCTGGGCAGGCCCGGGCTGTAGCCGCGGGTGGCGCCCAGATTCGTGGTGAAGTAAATGTAGCTGGCGGTGGCGGTGGCCGCGCCGGTGCCCATGTCCTTGAACAGCGGCTCGAACATCACGAAGCGGTGGTAGATCGCCGTGACCAGTTCCTCGGCCATGTAGAAGCCGGTGTTGTTGGTGGTGGCGGCGATGATCTCGCCCGAGGCGTAGTTGGGCACCAGCGTATAGCCGGCGGCCTGCACACGGGCTTCCACCGTGGCGCCGGTGTAGCCGGCCCGGTTGGATTGCTCGTCGTGGGTGACCAGGTTGTTCAGGCGCTGGTAGTCCGAGTGGGCCTGCGACGAACGGTCGAGCTGGCTGTTGCGCGCCAGCGCGCCGACGCCGGCCTGGGCGCGGCGGTAGTTGATCCAGTTGAAACCGTCGGTGGCGACGTTATTGGTCAGGACCGGCGCCGAGGCGTCCTGCCCCGAGAATCCGGTGGACCCGCCGGTCGAGCCGGTAGCGCCATTCGCGCCGCTCGCGCTGCCGCTGTCCGAGCCGCCGCCGCAGGCTGCCAGCGCCAGGGCGGCGATGAAGGCGGCGATCATGCTCTTCGCAGGATGCGTTTTGCTCATCATGTCATACTCCCAACTTCCGTCAATACCGGGGTCAAAGAGCTCCCATTCTAGGCTAATTCCGCGATCCATGCGCCCCCCTAAGTGCATGTAAAATAAGCCATTCTTTCCTTTTATCGAGTCGTCAATTTGAAGCCTAGCCGCCAGCAGCGCCTCGCGCGCGCCAAGTTCGCCCTGCCCAGTTTCGTGACCCTGCTGTCGATCGCCTGCGGCTTCGGCAGCATCGTCATCTCGGTCGACAACGCCCCGGTGGGCAACCCGGACGACTACCGCCTGGCGGCCATCCTGCTGGTGCTGGCCGGCGTCTTCGACGCGCTCGACGGCTTTGTCGCGCGCGCCACCAACACCCAGTCTGACTTCGGCGTGCAGCTCGATTCGATCGCCGACGTGATGAACTTCGGCTGCGCCCCCGGCCTGCTGCTGTACTGCTACGGCTTCGCGCAGATGGGGCTAGAGCATCCGACCCTGGTGCGCATGGGCGGTCTGGCCTGCTTCGTGTTCGTGGCTTGCGGCGCGCTGCGCCTGGCGCGCTTCAATGTGATGGTGGGCCGGACCGACCCGCGCTACTTCGTTGGCATGCCGATCACCGCCGGCGCGGCCTGCGTGGCATCGGTGGTGGTGGCCTGGCCCGACCCGGTGGCCGCCACCGACATGGCCCGCGCCTTCCTGGTGATGCTGCTGATGGTGGCGGTGGGCGCGCTGATGGTGTCGACGATCCGCTTCCCGAGCTCGAAGCAGCCGAAATCGAAAGCGGTGTTCGTGGCGCTGGGCGTGTGCGTGCTGCTGCTGGTGCTGCTGCAGACGCGCTTCTTCGCGCTGTTCTTCGTGCTGTATATCAGCGCGACGCTGCTGCTGAATATCGCGTGGCAGGGCGGGTGGCGCGGAATCGCGCCGCCGAAGGTTTACGAGGATTGATTACGCAAATTTATCCAACAGCGCCGCCAGATGAGCGGCGCTTTTTTTCGCCTCCTCCAGATCCGCCGCATTCCCGGTCTGGTTGACGATACTCGCCGTCAGCAGCTGCACGAATGACCGGTCGAGCGCTTTTCTCGCCGCCGCCATCTGCTGGGCCACGGCGTCGCAGTCGGCGGGCGCGTCGGCCAGCGCCACCAGCTTCTGGATGCCGCGCAGCTGGCCTTCGACCCGCGCCAGGCGGTTCAGCAGGTCCTTCTTCTGCTGCGCGCTGAGGGCGCGGCCCTCGACGATAGGGATCGTCATGCGACTTCGTGGCCGCGCGCCGCGCGCAGGATCGCGAACCAGTCGGTGCGCGACAGCCTGAAGCTCGTGCCGGCCACCGCCACGGCGATGGCTTCGATGCGGCCGCTGCCGGTCAGCGGGATCGGATTCGAGGGCAGCTGCATGATCCAGGCGAAGATCACGCTGGCGAAAGGCTGGTGCAGGCGGTCGGCGATCTCCTTGACCACCAGGCGCAGGTTCTCGGCATTGGCCTCGTTCGAGGTGAACAGGCGGCCGCCGGCCAGCGGCGACCAGATCATCGGCGCCACTTTCAGGTCCTGCAGGCCGTCGAAGGTCTCGTCGAACATCGGCGCCACGTGCAGCGGCGAGAACTCGACCTGGTTCGTCGCCAGTTCGACGCGGCGGTTCAGCGCCTCGAACTGGTGGCGGCTGAAGTTCGACACGCCCACATGCAGCACCTTGCCGGCCTGCTTCAGGCGCGTGAAGGCTTCGGCGATCTCGTCGAAGTCCATCAGCGGATCGGGACGGTGGATCAGCAGCAGGTCGAGGCGGTCGGTATGCAGCTGGCGCAGCGATTCCTCCGCGGACGCGACGATGTGCGCGGCGGTGGTGTCGTAGTGCTGGATCGCGTGCTCCGGGCGTTTATTCGACAGCAGCTTGATGCCGCACTTGCTGATTAACTGGATCCGGTCGCGCAGCGAAGGCTGGGCGCGCAGGGCTTCGCCGAACTGGCCTTCGACGCCGTAATTGCCGTAGATGTCGGCATGGTCGAAGGAGGTCACGCCCATCGCGATGCACTGCTCGATCAGGGCGATGCGCTGCCCGACCGTCATGTTCCACTCGACCATGCGCCACATGCCGGCGACGATGCGGGACAGTTCGAGTCCGTTCGCGCGGGTGGCGATGCGGGGGCAGTGCAGGTCGCGGGGGAGGGCTTGGGTCATGGCGAGTCGTCCTTTGTAAACGTAGGGTGGGCACCCCTGTGCCCACCAAATGTTGCATGTTGCCGGCGCATGGTGGGCACGGGGTGCCCACCCTACGACGCGATTACTTCATCCACAAGCGCATCGAATCCCAAGCACGTCCGAACATCGACGCTTCCGACACCTCTTCCAGCGACACCACCGGCAGCGCCAGCAGCGGCTTCCCGTCGACCATCATCTTCAGGGTGCCGACGCGGCCGTTCAGGGCCAGTGGGGCGACCAGCGGGTCCTTGCGTTCGAGGACGGGCTTCATCTTCTGCGCCACGCCCTTCGGCACGGTCACCAGCACGTCGTTCGGGAAGCCGATCTTCACGGTCGACTTCGAGCCCTTCCACACTTCCGGGGTGGCGATCGCCTGGCCCTTCTTGTACAGCCTGACGGTGTCGAAGTTCTGGAAGCCCCAGTTCAGCAGCTTCTGGCTTTCGGCGGTGCGGGCGCCGTCCGAGTTGGCGCCGGACAGCACCGAGATCAGGCGGCGCTCGCCGGACGTGCCGTTCGGGCGGTGGGCCGAGGCGATCATCGAATAGCCCGAGGCTTCGGTGTGGCCGGTCTTCATGCCGTCGACGGTCGGATCGAGCCACAGCAGGCGGTTGCGGTTCTGCTGCTTGATCTTGTTATAGGTGAATTCCTTGACCGAGTCGATCTTGTAAAACTCGGGGAAGTCCTTGATCACGTGCGAGGCCAGGATCGACAGGTCGCGCGCGGTCGAGTAGTTGTCCGGGCTGGGCAGGCCGTGCGGATTGGCGAACTTGGTGTTCTTCATGCCCATGCGCTGGGCCTGTTCGTTCATCAGGTGCGCGAAGGTGCCTTCGTCGCCGGCCACGGCTTCGGCCAGCGCCACCGCGGCGTCGTTACCCGACTGGACCATCAGGCCGTACAGCAGGTCGTTGATCGAGACCGGGGTGGCCGGGTCGATGAACATCTTCGAGCTGCTGCCGTCGACCTTCCAGGCGTGCACCGACACGTTGACCTTCTGGTCCAGCGTGATCTTCTTGTCGCGGATGGCGCCGAAGACCACGTAGGCGGTCATGACCTTGGTGAGCGAAGCCGGCTCGATGCGGGTGTCCGCATCCTGCGAAGCGATGATCTGGCCGCTGGTTACATCCAGCAGGGTCCAGGAACGGGCGGCGATTTGCGGGGCCGGCACTTGTTGCGCATGGGCGGCCGAGATGAGGAGGGCACTGGCGGCCAGGGCGGCGATTAGCTTTTTCATGGGAGGCAAGAGGAAATCAGAGGGACGATGACGCAAAGGCAATGCCCGTAAGCATTGCCTAGAAAAAAGACAGACCATTATAGGCCAGTGATCGCCTCAAATGTCACGCCGCCACATTTGCGCGACAAGATTTTTAATGTGAACGAGCTTGCGGTGGAAGAAATGGTCGGCGCCCGGGATCACCGTCACCGGGATGTCGAGCGGGCGCGCCCAGTCGAACACCTGCTGCAATGTGATCGTATCGTCAAGTTCGCCGTGGATCAGGATGGTGTCCGCGGGGACCGTCGGCATCGGCCATTTGCCGGCGGCGGTCCCGACCAGCACCAGGCGCTCGGCCGGGCGGCCCTGGGCTTCCAGGCGCTGCTGCAGCTGGGCCTGGACGAAGGTGCCGAAGGAGAAGCCGGTCAGCGCGAGCGGCAGGCCGGGATATTGTTCGACCATGTGCTCATACATCACCTGCATGTCGTCGACTTCGCCGCGGCCGTCGTCATACGTGCCCTCGGATTCGCCGACGCCGCGGAAGTTGAAGCGGGCCGTCACGTAGCCCAGGCCGACGAAGGCGCGCGCCAGCGTCTGCGCGACCTTGTTGTCCATGGTGCCGCCGTACAGCGGGTGCGGGTGGGCGACCAGGGCGATGCCGCGCGGAGGACCTTCCGGCTCGTCCAGCTGGCACTCCATCTTGCCGGCGTGGCCGGTCAGGTAAAACTTTTGCGAATGCTTGTTCATTACGTACTAAAGAAGATCAGATTTTCAAACGCTCGACCACTTCGCCCTTGAGCAGGTGGCGGTCGATGATCTCGTCGATGTCCGAGGTGTCCACGTAGGTGTACCAGGTGCCCTGCGGGTAGACCACGACCACCGGGCCTTCTTCGCAGCGGTCCAGGCAGCCGGACTGGTTGATGCGCACCTTGCCCTGGCCGTTCAGGCCGAGTTCCTTGATGCGCTTCTTGGCGTGCTTCTGGGCGGTCTCGGCGCCGTGCTTGCCGCAGCTGGGGCGGCAGCCTTCGCCTTCGCGCACGTTCATGCAGAAGAACACGTGGTGTTCGTAAAAGGGTTTTTCGTCGCTCATGTCGGTCTCGATAGGGTCTGCGCCTGTCCGCGCATTTTCTCTAATGATACGCCCTTATCACTGGCGGTTCAGGCGGTGCGAGGGCAGCAGCAGGAACCAGAGGGCAAAGAAGGGCCAGGCCATGCCCATGAACTGGGCCGCGCCATTGAAGTTCAGGAATTTACCCTGCTGCCAGGCCTGCAGGGTGGCGACGAAATACGGATTCGCCGGGATCGTGTTCACGACAATCAGCGCCAGCACCAGCGTCACCACCGCCAGGCGGCGCTGCGCCACCTGGGGCGCGAAGGCCAGGCCGGCCAGCATGATCAGGCCGATCAGGAAGCCGCCCTGGGCGCCGGGCGTGACCCAGGTGAGGGCGTTATCCGGCGAGAAGAACAGAGAACTGGCCAGGGTCTTCACCAGCACGCCCGCGAACACCAGGGCCAGCATCAGCCCCAGGCGGGGCGCGGTGCGGCGGGCCAGGCACAGCAGGGTCAGGGCGGCGCCGGTCATGCCGCAGGCCGTGATCACGATCTCGGACAGCCAGTACTGCTCGACCGTCATGCCGGCGCTGCCGCGGATCAGGGTGACCAGGTCGATGTCGGTGTCGAGCCATTCGGACAGCCACTCCGACAGCAGCGGCAGGATCTGGCCATTGCCGAACAGGTAACCTTGTGGATAGACCTGGGCCAGCGGCCATAGCGCCACCAGCACCAGGCCCTGGCTCGCATGCGCGGCAAACCAGCGCTGGCGCAGGCGCTGCAGGCGGCTCTGGTTCAGCAGCAGCGGCGCGAACAGGAGCCCGAGCACCGCGCCGGCCAGGCAGCCGCCGGCATTCGTCACCAGGTCGAGGTTGGAGGGCACGCGCGTCGGCAGGTAGTTCTGCACCACCTCCATGGTGCCCGACACCAGCACGCCGCACATGCCAGCCACCAGCGCCGCCCACACGCCGCGCACCAGCGGGTGCAGCGCGAGCACGAACAGCACGCCGAGCGGCATGTAGCCGACCACGTTGACCATCACGTCGAAGCCGGTCCAGTAGCGCTGCGGCTGCAGGTTCAGGAAGGCGAAGGGCGACAGCCCGCTGCTGCGCCAGCCAGAGAACGGGAACCAGCTCGCATACACGATCAGCAGCAGGTAGGCCAGCAGGGCGGCGCGCGCCACCGGGGATGCGCGCGGCCTCGCCTCGTCTTCCGTCAGGGTCATCGGCGATTGATGTTCAGGGTGCCCAGCCAGGCCACGATGTCGGCGGCGATGGCGTCGGTGCTGGCCGCCAGCGCACGCGCGCCACCTGCCGCATCGGCGCTGGTGGCCTGGGTGGTGCGGGCGAAGCTGCGCTGGTCGACCAGCGTATGGCCCTGGAACACCGAAGCGCGCAGCGCAACCTGGCCTTCGCTCTGCGCCACGCCGGTGAAGTTGTGGATGAATTCGTCGACGTCGACGCGCAGGATGGGAATGCCGTTCGATGCATCGGTTTCCGACAGCACCTTGGCACCGGACTGGGAGATCCGGGTCTTCAGGCGCTGGGTCATCATCTGCAGCGGGTTGGCGGTCCAGCGGCTGTTGGCATAGGTACGCGCCTGCAAGGCATCGGCATAGCTCAGGCGGTAGAACATGCGCTCGCTGTCGAGGGCGCTCGAGCCGGTGAGGTCGGTGACGACGATCGCGCCGATGGGTGCGGCGGCCGGGGAAGCCTGGGCGGCGGCCTGCGCGGGCATGGCCGGGCCGAAGTCGAACTGGGTGGTGGGCTCGCCCTTCTGCGAGGCGCAGCCGGTGAGCAGCAGGGTGGCGGCGGCCAGGACGGCGATGAGGCGGTGCTTGAGCAGGTCTGCACTAAGTAGGGTCACGGTTTCCTCATTCATTTGGTCGGAGGGACGAAGCCGGGCTCGCCGGGGCCGGGTTGGGCCTTGGCCGCGCCGAACAGGATGCTCTGCGGGCGGTCGCCGATATTGGTCACGGTGCGGCGCACGGCGCGCAGCGAGATGCGGGCCTCGTCGGTCATGTCGGTCAGGTGCGGGAGGGTGCGCATCTCGAGGTCGGAGGTCACGCCTTCGAGCGAGGCGATGGCGCCGGCGGCGCGGTCGATCGGACCGCCCGGCGCCTGCAGGCTGGTGGCCAGGCGGTCGTAATTACGCACCGCGGTGGTAGCGCTGGTCGACAGCTCGTTCACCGAGGTCATGGTGCGATCCAGCTTGGCGGTCAGCTCGGGCATGCGCGCCAGGGTGGGCTGCAGCTGTTTCGGGATCTCGCCGTAGGCCTGGGCCGCCTTGCTGATGTTGTCGACGGCGCTCGTGATCTTCTCGGCGTTTTCCTCGCTGACGATCTTGTTGAGGCTATTTGTGATCTGCTCGGTCTTCTCGAGGATGGACAGGCCGCGCTTTTCCAGCTGGTCCAGCAGGCCGGGGCGCAGCGGGATACGCGCCACGTGGCCCTTGTCGCTGGCCAGCAGCGGCGAGCCGGTGCGGTCGTCGTCGAGCTGGATGAAGGCGATGCCGGTCACGCCCTGGTAGCCGAGCGAGGCGAAGGTGGTGGTGGTGACCGGGGCGCCTTCCGCGATCGACAGCTTGATCAGGATCTGGCCCGTCACGCGCGGGTCGAACACGATGTCGTCGACGCGCCCGACCTCCAGGCCGCGGTAGCGCACCGCGGCTTGCGGGTTCAGGCCGGGGATGGTCTGGGTGGTGACGATCTCGTACGGACGCATCTTGGTGCTGTCGCGGTTGAGCCAAAGGCCGATCAGGACGGCCGCCACCAGCAGCGCGACCGTGAAGAAGCCCGTCATCAGGGCATACGATCTGTTTTCCATGTCAGTCTTCCGATTCCTTTCCTGCGTAGCGTTCTTCCAGCACTTCCAGCGCACGCTGGCCGCGCGGGCCGAGGAAAAATTGTTTGATGAATGGATGCTCCACGCGCAGCACGTCGCACGCGGGGCCGACCGCCAGCACGTGCTTCTCGGCCAGCACCGCGATGCGCGAGGACAGCGCGAACAGCGTGTCCAGGTCGTGCGTGACCATCACCACGGTCAGGTGCAGCTCGTTGTGCAGGGTCTGGATCAACTCCACGAAGGTATCCGACAGGTCGGGGTCCAGGCCGGCGGTGGGCTCGTCCAGGAACAATAGCTGGGGTTCGAGCGCAAGGGCGCGCGCCAGCGCGGCGCGCTTGATCATCCCGCCCGACAGGTCGGACGGCATCTTGTTGGCGTCGCCCGGACCCAGGCCCACCATGTTCATCTTCAGCAGCACGGCGTCGCGGATCACGTCCTCGGGCAAGGCGCGCAGCTCGCGCAGCGGCAGGGCGATGTTGTCGAACACCGTCAGCGCCGAGTACAGGGCGCCCTGCTGGAACAGCATGCCCCAGTGGTTGCGCATGCGCTGCAGCTGTTCCGGGCTGGCGTTGCTGACGTCTTCGCCGAACACCGTCACCGAGCCGCTCGACGGATGCTCGAGGCCCAGCATCTGGCGCAGCAGCACGGTCTTGCCGGTGCCCGAACCGCCGACGATGGACAGGATCTCGCCGGCGTAGATGTCGAGGTTCAGGTCCTGGTGCACCACGGTGCGGCCGAAGCGGGTCCACAGGTTGCGGATCTGGACCACCGGCGGTCCGACTTTTTCGTCCGGTTTCAGGTTCAGCGGTTCGGTGATCGTGTTGGCCATCAGTTGAACCCCACGCTGGAAAAGACGATCGCGAACACGGCATTGGCCATGATGACGACGGTGATCGCGGTGACCACCGAGGTCGTGGTCAGGCGGCCCAGGCTTTCGGTGTTCGGCTTGATGCGCAGGCCGAAATGGCAGGCGGTCAAGGCGATCAGCATGCCGAACACGATACCCTTGCCCAAACCGATCATGTAATTCACGATCGGCACCGCCGACGGCAGTTTCTGGATGAAGTAGCGCATCGCCAGGTGCAGTTCGACCTTGGCCGCGATCATCCCGCCCAGCAGGGCCATGGCGTCGGTCCAGATCACCAGCAAGGGCATCGCGATCGCCAGCGCGAGCACCTTCGGCATGATCAGGCGGAAGCCGTGCGAGATGCCCATCACCAGCATCGCATCGAGTTCCTCGGTCACCCGCATCACCCCCAGCTGCGCGGTGATCGAGGAGCCGGAGCGGCCCGCCACCAGGATCGCCGCCAGCAGCGGCCCCAGTTCGCGGATGATGGACATGCCGAGGATGTTGACCAGGTAGATGTCGCCGCCGAACATGCGCAGCTGCTGCGCCGACAGGTAGGACAGCACGATCCCGATCAGGAAGCCGACCAGCGCGGTGATGCCCAGCGCCTGGAAGCCGGAGTGATAAATGTTGGCGGAGATCTCGCGCCACGGGCCCGCCATCGGATGGCGGATGAAGCGGCCGACGTCCTGGACCACCTGGCCGATCAGGATCACCACGGCCTTCATGTGCTCGAAGAAGGACAGCACGCCCGAGCCCAGCCTGATGATCCAGTTGAAAGGACTGGTGCGCACGCGCGGCAGCTCGATGTCGCTGGCCTGTTCGAGGCGCGCGAACAGCTCTTCCTGCTTCGGATCGAGGGTCAGTTGGCCGGGACGCTTCTTGCCCCAGGCACTCCAGAACATCTGGGCGCCGATGTGATCGAGGCTGTCGATTGCCGACAGGTCCCAGGCCAGGGAGGATTTGTCGGCCAGCCCGGTCAGGGTCTTGTTGATGCTCTTGAGCGCACCGCGCTTTGCCAGCGCATGCACCTGCCATACGCCGCGCGCCACCACCGACTCGCCGGCGTTGGGGTGTTCGATAGTTAATGTTGGCGCATTTTCAATCCGCATTATGGCAGTGTAAAAGAGATTTGCAGCGGCTGCCACACGCGCGGCAGTGGCGTGCCGCAGCGTGCTCTTTACGCGGCCAGGTGGCGGACCTGGCGCTCGGGAGCGGCTGCCTTCTCTTTTGGCTTGGCCGCCGGCTTGTCGACATTGCCGGCATAGTCGCTGGCCAGCAGCGCCTTTGCCGCATCCTCGCCCATGCCCTGCAGCTGCAGCCACTCCTGCACCAGTTTCGCCAGGCGCTCGAGGGCGATGCGGTGGGTGGCGTCCGTGCGGGTGTACATCCAGTCGCTGAAAGCCATGAAATTCGCGAAGGGTGTCTCACCCAGCAGCATATTGACGGTGTGGGCGAAGCGGCCCGAGTTGGCGACCAGGTCCCAGTAGCGGGCAAAGCGCACCAGGCGCTGCATGGTGGCGAAGTCGATGCGGTCGGTGGCCAGCACGGTGTAAGGCGGATAGGGATCGAACACCATCCCGAAAGGCTCGGTGTGGCGGATGATCGGGGTGCCGCGCAGGCGCTTCAGGATGCCGAACTGGATCTCGTGCGGGCCGAGCGACACCAGGTGGTCGAAGCCGCGCGCGAAGCTGGCCACGTCTTCGCCCGGCAGGCCGGCGATCAGGTCGACGTGCAGGTGGGCGTGCGAGTGCTCGTGCAGCCAGCGGATGTTGTCCGCGGCCTTGGCATTGTCCTGGCGCCGGCTCACCAGGGCCTGCACCTCGGGATTGAAGCTCTGGATGCCGATCTCGAACTGCAGCGCGCCCGGCGGGAACTGGGCGATGGTCGCCTTCAGCCCTTCCGGCAGGTGGTCGGGGACCAGTTCGAAGTGGGCATACACGGGGTCGTCCGGGCTCAAAGCCAGCTTATCGAGGAAGAACTGCATGATGCGCTGGCTGGTCTTGACGTTCAGGTTGAAGGTGCGGTCGACAAACTTGAACAGGCGGGCGCCGCGCTGGTACAAGCCTTCCATCTCGGCCAGGAAGGTATCGAGATTGAAGGGCCAGGCCGTCTTGTCCAGCGAGGACAGGCAGAACTCACATTTGAAGGGACAGCCGCGCGAGGCTTCCACATACAGGGTGCGGTGCGCGATGTCCTCGTTACTATATAGAGAGTAAGGCAGGACGATGTCGGCCATGGGTGGCTGGACGCCGGCGTGAACTTTCATGAGTGGCTTGGGGCCGTGCAGGATTTCGCCGCACAGCTTGGGGAAGCTGACGTCGCCCCAGCCGGTGACGGTGTAGTCGGCCAGGCGGACGATCTCCTGCTTGTCGGTCTCGTACGAGACTTCGGGACCGCCCAGCACCACCGTCACCTCGGGCGCGACGCGCTTGAGCATGGCGACAACCCGGGTCGTCTCTTCGACGTTCCATATATAGACACCGAAACCGACGATGCGCGGCTGCTTTGCCAGCAGGCGCTCTACCACCTCGGTCGTCTTCGCGCCGATGACGAATTCCATCAGCGCCGTTTGCGCCTGCAGTTCGCCCATATTGGCCAGCAGGTAGCGCAAGCCCAGCGAAGCGTGGGCATAGCGGGCGTTGAGGGTGGAGAGCAGGATGGTCATGGCGGTGCGGATCGGCTGGACGGCAAAGGGTGCATTGTACGCGTTGGGTTTCATTTGCGCGTGCAGGCCTTGCGGGGTCATGGCGGCTTTGATATGATTCGCTC
Source organism: Massilia sp. Bi118 (assembly GCF_918697865.1). Taxonomy (GTDB): domain Bacteria; phylum Pseudomonadota; class Gammaproteobacteria; order Burkholderiales; family Burkholderiaceae_D; genus Telluria. The sequence continues at coordinate 280,673 of NZ_CAKKMV010000009.1, forward strand.
CCTCGTTGAAAACGATTGCCGATTCAAAGCTTTACGGCAGTTTCATCGAGCTGTGTCTGAACGATACGACACAAAAAAGGATTTGACGAGTTAAGCGAAACACTGCATAATCTCACTTCTCTGCTGCTGACGAACAAAACGATTCGCAGAATGCAGCAAGGCAGTACCGAATACGATCTTTAACAATCAACAGTCGATAAGTGTGGGCGTTTGATGAAGTGCCAGCAGCTGCGTAAGTAGCTGCTGAATGCTTAAATTATCAAATGTTCACAAAAAGTATAACGTTGCTCAGCAATGAGTGACGGTCAGTATTTTGAGTGAGCGACCCTTGAGAAATCAAGGTGGCAGCAATGCCAACAAACAGAGATTAAACTGAAGAGTTTGATCCTGGCTCAGATTGAACGCTGGCGGCATGCTTTACACATGCAAGTCGAACGGCAGCGCGGGGCAACCTGGCGGCGAGTGGCGAACGGGTGAGTAATACATC